>NZ_SRTG01000100.1:0-452 GCF_004792125.1 Mesorhizobium sp. M5C.F.Ca.ET.164.01.1.1
CGGGACGCCGGGAGGATTTCGGCTACAGCGTCTGGTTCTCGCTTTCGGTCGGCCGCCGCCAGAGCGCCGAGCCGCGGTGGCTGATCCCGATGCTGTGCCGCACCGCGGGCATGTCCAAGCGCGAGATCGGCGCCATCAAGATGCAGCCGGAAGAGACCTTCGTGCAGATCGCCGCCGACTGGGCCGACCGCTTCCTCGCCGCAATTGGCCCCGACCGCAAATTGCAGAACAACATCGCGGTCAAGCGGCTCGACGGCACGCCCGACCTGTCGCCGGCCGGCTACCAGCCACCGAAACCCGACAAGAAGCCGCATCGTGGCAAGCGGCCCTTCGAAGCGAACGCGCCCCAAGGTGCTCACAAGCCGAAATTCGAAAAACGCGCGCAGCCCGAACGCACCGGCGCGACGGAGACCAAGCCCTGGGCGAAAAAGCCCGGCAAGCCGAAATTCGAC
>NZ_SRTG01000101.1:0-451 GCF_004792125.1 Mesorhizobium sp. M5C.F.Ca.ET.164.01.1.1
ATAGCGAAGGCTGACGATCATGACCACGGTACAGGAAAAACTGCTTCTCGTTCCAGGCCAGGCTTGGTTTTCATGGCTTGTGCGTGGATTTGCGCACCATCAGGCGAAGCGGCGGGCCTATCTCGACATCAGGGAGCTGTCACCGCACCTGCAGCGCGACATGGGCTTGCTGGACGGCAACGGCAATTTCGATCCCTACAATTAGGCCCTGCTGATTTTATCGGAGATCGGAGCGCCTGCTGGCTTGGCGCATGAACGGCTCCGAACCCGAGGCGCAGATCATACGCCAAGCAAGGCTGTCGCGGTTCGCTCGTCGGTGATGAGGCCGTTGACCAGACGCCGGTTCACGGCGGCGAGGATGCCGGGCAATTTGCGCTCGCCCATGGCGAGCGCAATGACCAGCGACCTTTCGCGCGACGGCAACGCCGCCGAAGAGACGCGGTCATTGGTG
>NZ_SRTG01000102.1:0-451 GCF_004792125.1 Mesorhizobium sp. M5C.F.Ca.ET.164.01.1.1
ATCAATCATCCCGAGAGCGAGCCGATGATCATCGGGCGCAATTTCCTGGTCAAGATCAACGCCAATATCGGCAACTCCGCTGTCATCTCGTCGATGGCCGAAGAGGTCGAGAAGATGGTGTGGGCGATCCGCTGGGGCGCCGACACGGTGATGGACCTGTCGACGGGCCGCAACATCCACAACATCCGCGACTGGATCGTGCGCAATGCGTCGGTGCCGATCGGTACGGTGCCGCTCTATCAGGCGCTGGAAAAGGTCAACGGCATCGCCGAGGACCTCAACTGGGAGGTCTACCGCGACACGCTGATCGAGCAGGCCGAGCAAGGCGTCGACTATTTCACCATCCACGCCGGCGTGCGGCTGCACTACATACCGCTGACCGTCGACCGGGTCACGGGCATCGTCTCGCGCGGCGGCTCGATCATGGCCAAATGGTGCAGGCACCATTTGG
>NZ_SRTG01000103.1:0-429 GCF_004792125.1 Mesorhizobium sp. M5C.F.Ca.ET.164.01.1.1
CAACCATCATCCTATCCAATCGTAAGTACAAGATCCTTATCGACGAATATCAGGGCGTCGGCGCAACCCCCGGGCCTACAGCCATGAACATGCTCGATCTGTCCAACCCTGAGATCGACTGGGTCAAGATCGCCAATGGCATGGGTGTTGACGGGGCGCGCGCTGATACTCTGGAGCGTTGCGGTGACCTGATGAAGCAGAGCTTCAAGAGCGACGTGCCGTTCGTGATTGAACTCTCGATCGGGTGACGATTGTCGCGAACTAGTCCCAGCGGAGGTGCCTATGGCCGCACGTGATCCCTCTAATCTGCGAAGCGCGCGTTGGTTTGGACCGGACGATATGCGCACGCTTAGCCATCGCGCCCGGATGAAGCAGATGGGCTATGCGAGCGATGACTTCGACGGCAAGCCCGTCATCGCCATCCTAAAC
>NZ_SRTG01000104.1:0-447 GCF_004792125.1 Mesorhizobium sp. M5C.F.Ca.ET.164.01.1.1
TCTCTCGATCTAGCCGCGTGGCTTGGACGCCGTTCGCCGTCAGGAAGGCTGCCACCGATTGCGCCCTTCTCTGCGACAGGCCCTGATTGTAGCTGTCCGTGCCGGTCGCGTCGGTATGACCCTCGACGACGAAGCTGAACGTGCTCAGCCGGCTGTCCTTCAGCGCCTTGGCGAACTCGTCGAGTTCAGAGCGCGCAGTGGTGTCGAGTGCGGCCGAATCTAGGCCGAAATTGATCAGCATATCGAGACTCGATTTCTCTCCCGGCGCTTCTTTTGCCTTGGTCTTGGTCTTGCTCTTGCACTCCTCCTCGGTGCCGACGCAAATTCCCCGCGACTTGCCGAGATCGGCCGCGCCGGCAAAGAACTTGACAATGTCTTCTGATTTCTGAACAGGATCGGCGAAAGCGTGGGTCGAGAAAAACACCACGACCGCCAAGACAAAAGTTG
>NZ_SRTG01000105.1:0-447 GCF_004792125.1 Mesorhizobium sp. M5C.F.Ca.ET.164.01.1.1
GGCGCCGGTGACATAGCTGCCTGCACGGCTGCACAAATAGAGCGTTGCGCCGGCAATGTCATCCGGTGTGCCGATGCGGCCGATCGGGACATGGCTGCCGACATGCCTGGCCTGTTCGTCCGTGCCGGTGGCGAATGCCGTCATGCGGCTCTGGAAGGGGCCTGGGGCAAAGGCGTTGACGGTGATGCGGCGGCCGGCGAATTCGAGTGCCAGCGTGCGCGTCAGGTGATGCACGGCAGCCTTGGAGGCGGTGTAGGAATAGGCGTCGTCGGCCAGCGGCTGCGTGCCCATCACCGAGCCCAGATTGATCACCCTGGCCGGATCGGCGTCGCTGGCAGCAGCATCGAGCAGCGGCAGCAATTCGCGGGTCAGATGGAAGACGGCGGTGACATTGACGCCGAACACCTTGGCCCAGGCGTGGTAGGGAAAGCTTTCCAGCGGCGCGCC
>NZ_SRTG01000106.1:0-446 GCF_004792125.1 Mesorhizobium sp. M5C.F.Ca.ET.164.01.1.1
CATAGGCCAGGAACACGTTGCCGTTCATAGCGCCGTCGTAGACGAAGGGCGCAGTCATGCCCGTCAGCCGCAGTGCTCCGGTGAAGGTCGTGGTCTTCCAGTGGCCATGCGGCACGCCGGCCCGGCAACGCTCGCCGCGCGGCGCTCTTCCACGCAGGCGGGCCATCTTTGTGGAGAGGCCGGTCTCGTCGATGAACACGAGCTTCGCCGGATCGAGATCGAGCTGGCCGTCGAACCAGTCCCGGCGCCGCTTCAGCACGTCGGGGCGATCCTGCTCCAGTGCGTGCGCGGACTTTTTTTGAATGTCCAGCCGTGGCCCCGAAGCCAGGCGCTCAAGGCGCTGCGGCTGATCCGCACCGACTGCTCGGCGACCAGCCGCTCCACCATCTCGTTCAGCGTGATGTCCTTGCGTTCCTCGATCAGCCCGACGATGAAGGCTTCATGCG
>NZ_SRTG01000107.1:0-446 GCF_004792125.1 Mesorhizobium sp. M5C.F.Ca.ET.164.01.1.1
AAGCTGCTTGCCCACGCCGTCACGCTGGTCAGGCCCGGCGGCCGCATCGTCTTTTCCAACTGCTCGCTCGACCCGATCGAAGGCGAGGAACTTTACCGCACCTTCCTTGCCGAAAGCCCAGGGGTGATCGACGACCCGATCCGCCCCCGCGAGTTCGCCGACGTCGATCCGTTCCTTACATCTGCGGGCACTTTGCGCACCACGCCGGCCGACCTGGCGCTGGAATCGCCCGGGATTTCCGGTCTGGACGGCTTCTTCGCCGCGCGGATGAGACCGGTCGGTTAGCGCGTTATCTCGTAAAACGCCCTGACTTTTTAGGGACGGCACCAGCAAAGCGGCATGAAGTGCTTCACTCCGGCGATTTCCGCCTTCGCATAAGTTCTTGAATCGCATAAGCTTGTGCTTGGGTTATGGGGAAATCAGGAGGGCTATTGGCACTTGTTGCC
>NZ_SRTG01000108.1:0-445 GCF_004792125.1 Mesorhizobium sp. M5C.F.Ca.ET.164.01.1.1
TGTGGGTCTCCCGGCCAATGCCGGACTGCTTGTAGCCGCCGAAGGCCGCATGCGCGGGGTAGGCATGGTAGCAATTGGTCCAGACGCGGCCAGCCTGGATTGCCCGGCCGAAGCGGTAGGCGCGGTTGGCATCGCGTGTCCAGACGCCTGCGCCCAGACCGTAGAGCGTATCGTTGGCAATGCTGAGGGCTTCGTCGTCGTCCTTGAAGGTCGTGACCGATACCACCGGCCCAAATATTTCCTCCTGGAAGATGCGCATCTTGTTGTGACCCTTGAACACCGTCGGCTTGACGTAATAGCCGCCCGCCAGATCACCGGGCAAAAGATTGCGGGCGCCGCCGGTCAGCACTTCCGCTCCTTCCTGCCGGCCTATGTCGATGTAGGACAGGATCTTTTCCAATTGCTCGGACGAAGCCTGCGCGCCGACCATCGTTGCCGGATCGAG
>NZ_SRTG01000109.1:0-445 GCF_004792125.1 Mesorhizobium sp. M5C.F.Ca.ET.164.01.1.1
AAGGCGCAGGTCAACAAGAGCGACCGCAACGATGCGCGCGGCATCGCGCAGATGATGCGGGTTAATTGTGTTCCGGCCGATGCACGTCAAGACGCTGATGAGCAGGAACGTCGGGCGCCTGTTGACAGCCCGCAAGTTGCTGCAGGAAAAGGCCATCGCAATTGAGAACGACATTCGAGGCCTGTTGCGTAACTTCGGTATCAAGGTTGGCATTGTCGGCGCTGCCAAATTTGCGGATCGCATCCAGGACCTTTCCGGCGACATTCCGGAGCTACGTGACATTATGGAGGTGTTGCTCGCCGCTCGGCAGAAACTTCGCGAGCAGTTCACGGTACTGCATGAAAGGCTGTTGTCGATCGTGAAGGGTGACACGGTTTGCAGACGGTTGATGACCGTCCCTGGTGTCGGACCTGTCGTTGCGCTGGCTTTCAAGGCTACGGTCGAC
>NZ_SRTG01000010.1:0-70563 GCF_004792125.1 Mesorhizobium sp. M5C.F.Ca.ET.164.01.1.1
GGGACCGGGCTACGGATCGGCTCTGCCTTGGCCGGAATCAACGCATCAATGCCGCGACGCTCGAGCGCCCCGAACACTTTCGCGTAGGCATAGCCGGCATCGGCAGTGACGGTGCTAACAGATAACCCGGTCGACACCATGGCGGCTTCGATCCGTTCGACGATCATCTGTCCCTCGTTGATCTCCCCCGTGGTCACGGCAACATCGAGAACTACCCCGCGCAGATCATCGACGATGGTCTGCTGTTTGTAGGCGGGCTCAAGACGGCGGTTGCGGGCGTTTGTCGCCATGCTCGCATCGGGATCCGTGATGCAGACTTTTTTGAACTTTCCTGTCTTGCGGCTTTTTCTGATCGCTGCCTCCTCATCTGCATTCGCCGCGCTCACCGCCTCAAGGTGGCGCAGCGCCAAGCTATCCCAGCTGACGTCGGCGCGGATTAGCGAAGCATCGACATGAATGACTTCGCCCTTGGCGATTTTGGCGTCGATACAGGCTTGTACAGTGCTCTCAAAGATCCGGTGGAACCGTTCTTCACCCCAGCGCCGGCGGATTCTCGTCAACGAAGAATGATCGGGCAATGCCTCATGGAGGCCGTAGCCGACAAACCACCGGATCGCGATGTTGACCTGCGCCTCCCGCATCAGCCGGCGATCATGCACAATTCCAAGCAGGAAACCCGCGAGGATCAGGCGTACAGCCACCTCGGGATCGATGCCGGGGCGGCCATTGTCGGTGCAGTAGAGGTTCGCCACCTCGTCGCGCAGCCAGGACAGATCCAGCACACGATCGACCCGCGCGAGAATATGATCATCAGGGATAAGCTGTCGCAGCGAGCCAGTCATGAATAGCTCAAGCTGATCGCGCTCCTTCCGTCCCAGCATCGCGAACCCCTCCAGAGAATCAACGATTTCACAATTGAATCAGCAGGAGGAGACTTCTTCAACAGCCCCCCGCGTCCATTTCATGAGGAACGTGCTGGCGCATGCGGCCGAGCCATCACTTTCGGCAGTCACGGTGCTCCAGCGCCTCATGACTGCCGATCCGTCGCGCTTCACGAAGAAGAGCTGCGGATAGTGCACTGGCTGTGGAGGCATGGCGCGTGGAAACGGCGGAGCGGATCATCCGCGACGGCGACTGGATCAATCGCGCGGGTCGGCAGCACCACGCTCGGTAACATTCTCCGGTGAGGCGATAGGGGGCAGTTTTCTCAATTCGCCCGACGCACCGTTCGGACACTGGACATGCTTCGACGACACGCTTGATGTCGAACATGGCCATCAGCAGCTCTCGCTCGTCAACGCCCATTATGACGAGCGCTGCTTCCTACCGTCCACATCTATGACACCATTCGCCGCGGAGCCTTTGCCGAGGTTGGGGACGACGAAGCGCACGTCGAGGCCGCGGATGGTTGCCTCGATGCGGGCGCAGACGCGAAGTTGCGTCTTCCAGGATTTCGCTTCGTATCGGGTCTCGGAATAACCGCGCAGCACCGGCTTCTGCGAGCGCGGATGCGCCAGACAAGCCGGCGCGAATGGCCGCGAATCTCCTTGCCGGTTGGGGGTCTTGCCAGGACGCAGGATCACGGCGACGGACTTCCAGTCGCGGCGAGGTTATGCCGCTCCGCCCAAAAGCGTGACGCTCGAAATGCTAAGAGGTGATCTACTGCGCGCCCGTGGCCAGGCCGAAAAGCTGATCAAGTGCACAAGAGCCAGCTTGCCTCCGACCGCAGCAGCTGCCGCTCACCTTTGCCAACCAGGTGCGCCTCGTCCTGCACACCGCCGCATACTGGCTGATCACCCTGCGCGAGGCGGTGCCCAAAACCAATCATCTCAGCAACGCCGAGTTCGCCACGCTGCGGCTCAAACTCCTCAAGCTCGGCGCCCGCGTCATCGAAAACGTCTCGCGCATCCGCCTGGCCTTCGCGCCGCCTGTCCCGAGGCCAGCCTGTTCCGACAAATCGCTCTCACGCTGCAGCCCGGAGCACCATAAGCGCCGGGGCATCAAGGCCCCGCCGAAACCCAAACCTTGATCGTCCAGCGCGTTCCAAAGTCCAGTTCCAGCTGCGGTGAGAAAGACGCCTCCTACCTGCATGATCGAACGCTCAGCGGCGCTCGAACCAGAAGGCTCATGAATAGGACGGGCTAGTTAGCCGAGTGACGGGCCTCTTCATCCTCATCGCCCGGCGGCGGTATTGCCAGCTCAATGTGACGATCTGCAAGGGGAAACTGTCTCAAATATGAGGGCCGTGGAAGGCCTGCCGGAGTGGCGGGCGCGCCTGTTGTCGGTGTCGATCGTAAGATGCTCCGGCATTGGTCACGCCGCCACTCAATGACGCGATCACGCAGCCGTCAACCTGCTGCGTCATCCCAACGATGGGCTTTTCGGCTCTATTGCCAGGAACGGCTCACGGTTAACAGGAGGCGGCAAGCGAGCCTTGGTTACGCGGCGACGATGGCGATCCCCAGAACCCGAGCTCGCGCCGGAGCCGCGACTTGTCTCCTACACGTTGGTCGATGGCAGACGCTTTCGCATCCTGCGTCATCGAGTTGGCACCAACCGGACATGCAGTTCGACACCATCTCAGGCGTGTAGGTCAGGAACTGGGCGAATTGCCGAACCGTGCCTTTTAAGTGTGCGTGACTTTGCGGCATTCTTTTGCTACGAACGTTCGGCTGCGCAGCGAGATAGCTCGGCGAGCACCCGGATCCACGAACGAATTCCCTTGTGGAAGCTAGACAGATCATATTTTTCGTTCGGGCTGTGGTGCCGGTTATCAGACCGCGCGAAACCAACAGGCAGGGAATCAAGGCCCAGTCGACGCTTAACCACGCCAACAATGGGAATCGACCCGCCACTTCCGATCAGCACAGGTTCACAGTTCCATTCCTGCTTCAGCGCAGCGCGTGCACAGGCAAGATATTCGCTCCTCGACGAGATGAGGGATGCAGGGCTGCCACCGAAACCGGTAAACTTCACTTTGCAGTCGGCAGGTGTTCTGGCACGAATGTGATCACGAAACTTGGATCGAACCTTTTCTGGATCTTGACCGGCGACCAACCTGAAGGATATCTTAGCCAGAGCGCTGGATGGGATGATCGTTTTCAGACCCTCCCCGTAGTACCCCCCTGAAATTCCGTTAATTTCGCAGGACGGACGCGTCCAAATCTGCTCTAGAACGGAATAGGCATTATCTCCGGATGATTGAGAAAGCCCCGCACTTCTCAGGAATGCATCCGCGTCGAAATCAAGTTTCAATATATCTTCTTTGATTTCTTCGTCTAAGCCCTGTATATCGTCGTAGAAACCGTCGACTGCTACTTCACCATTTGCACCTCTTAGGCTGGCGATAAGCTCGGCTAGGACCTGGATCGGATTGCGTGCAGCGTTGCCATACGCACCTGAATGCAAGTCCCGGCTAGCACAGCTTACTTCGATCTCTTCTTCCAAAATGCCGCGAAACATTACAGTGATCGCCGGTACCGTATCTCTCCACAGATAGGTATCGCAAAGCAGCATGACGTCAACGGTCATTTCCTCACCGGCCTCGTCCAAGAATGTCTCCATACTTGGACTACCGCTTTCTTCCTCTCCTTCGAAGAACATGGACACGTTTATTGGTAAATGTCCTGTCACCGCCTTCCATGAGCGGCACGCTTCAATGAAGGTTAGAAGCTGGCCTTTATCGTCCGATGCACCACGGGCAACAATATGGGTTTCGCCGCTGGGCTGCTCCTTGAGGCTCGGCTCGAACGGATCGGAGTTCCACGCCTCAAGAGGCTCTACTGGTTGAACGTCGTAGTGGCCGTAGAACAAGACATGCGGGCCGTTCGCTTCCTTGCTGTGCGCGACCACTATCGGATTTCCTATAGTGGCTCTTACGGACGCAGAGAATCCTATGCCTGACAGCTCATCTGCAATCCAGGAAGCCGCCTGGCGACATTGTGGTGCGTACGATGCGTCGCATGAGATAGAAGGTATTCGTAGGAATTGGAACAGCCTATCAAGGCTATCATTCAGATTGGCGTCCGCGTGTGCCAAGACCTTTACGACAAGTTGCTGGGGTACTCCGTGGCTAACCCCCACGTCAGGTTTTTCCTCCAATAACATATTACATTCCTTTCATTGCCGGGAGCGATGCCCGCCATAGCATGTTGGTTACTTCAAATTGCAATCAGTAGCCGACATCCGCTGCTGATGTAGCGATCTATGAACCTCTCTTGGATCACCAATCTCGATGGTGAGATGGTACGCAGCGGAGTGGCCAATGCCGCTGTGGCTTTGACGTAAAGATGGTCAGACCTCCCAAATGGTATCGCCTCGGGGCTGGAGTGTGACGACTGTCAAATCAGTGGGCGTCAAATACTTCCTGAATTTTCGCTGGATCAGAGGTTTGGGTAAGCGCCAGCATCAGCAGGATGCGAGCTTTTTCTGAATTAAGCGAGTTTGCGGTGACGAAGCCAAGTGCGTCATCATCAAGCTCGTCGTTTCGCGCGACAATGCCGCAATGGCGGGCGAGGAGCGGACAAACACCAATCCCTCTTCACAGCTTCACTAGCTGCAGGCCGGATCACCTCTGGAAGGTTGCCGTTGCCGGTCCCGCCCCAAACGACACCCTTGTAAACCGGACGCCGCCACGACTTCGAGTATATCAGGCGTCACGCCGACGTGGCTGTAGGATTGCAACACGAGCGAAACATTCAGCATTGAGGTGGAACTCGATCTCTATTGTGTGTTTGCGTTTCGACCAACGACAAAAATGCGGCTTTCCATGCCTAACGTAGCCAAGGGGGCCGAAATCCGGCGCCTTGAGCGCGTCCAAATTGAATGTGGACTTGTGACGTCACGCGACGAACCAAATTTCAGCGTTCAGCTCACCAGCACACCCTTTCCCTTCGCCTCGGGGTTGATAGCGATTGGCCACAGCACCGGCCCGTCTGCACCAGGGAATAAGGGCGGCGCATGGCTCTCACCACAATGACCGGCTTTTCGCTTTTGGCGACGAGATTGAGGAAGTATGCTGTTTCTTCCAATGGTCCGTGCCATGCGTAATCACCATACCTTGGACGTGATCTTCCACCAGGGCCGAATTGATGCGGCGTGCCAGTCTCAGCCAATTATCAATAGAGATGTCGGGACTTGACACCTGAGCGATCTGCTCCACCGAGATGTTGGCCATATCCCTGAGCTGCGGCACGGCATCAATCAAGGCGTCGCCAAGCAAGGTCGGATCCTTTGGTGATGTTTGTGCTATGGAGCCCCCCGTGGCAAGAACAAGGATTTTCCGGCGTACGACTCCATTTTATACTCCCTTGGCGAATTGGCGCTGAGCTTCAATATCTAGCTTGTTATGTTCGAGCCTGCAGTCAGGCGGCCGAAATGCGAGAGTAGCGCCTGAGCTTCGATGTTCATGCTTTCCGGCGCAGTCTTGGTGAAGGCGATCTCCTCGGGCGGCATTGAATAGCTGCGCGACTTTGGCGCGTGTCGCTTGTATGTGCTCAAGCCACCCGGTCTTCGGTCCAGCTGCCTGATTAGCTTGCACAGGAGGCCTTCGAACTCTTCTTCATCGTGCGCGACAGGGTTTCTGGAGCCGAGATCGAACTAGATAATCGGACTGGCTACCACGGCCACGCGGCGGACGTTGGACTCATCGAAGCCCTCCATACGAAATTACCATCTGTCTCATCATTCACAGGCGGCTCATTGAGGTCCACAATAAAAATCGATTAATCAGTTTATATATTCCGATAATCGATAACCATGACAAACTGCCTTCCCTTCGGCCGGCGTTCGGAGAAGTGATTGGCGGTGACCTGATGCGATGGACGGCCTCCGTTCCGGCATCGAAGTGCTAAGTGTGGCCGTCGCAAGTCACATCGGGGAGAGCCGTCCATGGAGAAGATTACTAGAATCAGTCTGGATTATTGCCGAGCAGGTTCATGGCCTCGACTCCGGTGGTGGAGTTGTCATTCGCCGGAAGCTACGGCGCGATGATGTCGCCCGATTTTCGAGGCCTTGCCCTCTTGCCTGATTGGCATCGGCATGCGCGGTGGGGCACGGGCCGTGTTCTAATGCGGCTGGGTCATGAGGTCCGACTGATGCCAGCATCGTACGTTACAGCCGTAACAGAAAAATGATGCGACCGATGCCGAGGCGATCTGCGGAGCGGTGACGCGGCCATTGATGCGCTTCGTTCCGGTGAAGATCGAGTAGCAGCAGAGTGTGCTGATGCCGCATCGAGTCCGTGAGCTCCTGATGCGGCAGCGGATCATGCTGGTCAACGCTTTGTGCGGCCATCTGGCCGAGTGGGGTCGTGCGCGTCAGTGCATTGTCGGCGTGGGGATGCTGATCTGGCTCGTTGAAGACCGGGACAGCGAGCCCGCGGCTTGCCCGGGCTGCTCCCTTGGTCGAGCCGCTACGGGTGGCGCACAAGCAGGTTAGTGAGCTGGATCGTCAGCTTCACGCCTGGCATCGCTCGAATGAGCTTAGCGACGTCTGGAGACGATCCCCGGAATTGGTCCGATCACCGCCAGCGCGATCGCCGCACGACGGTGAGAGACGCGTCGCTGTTCAGATCCAGCCGACAATTGGCGGCGTGGGAAGCTCTTGTGCCGCGGCAGAAATTCATCGAGCGGCAAGGACCGCCTCGGCCGGATCAGTAGGTAGGGTGATCCACAGGGCGGCCGACGAAACGCGGAAGCGGACTTCCATGGCCAAAAGCGGTCGAACGATACGCATACCTCGACCACCTATCCGAATGTCTGGCTCCATCGCAAGGGCAAAGGCAAGGAGGCCAAGCTAGGCTTTATGGGGCATGGCCTGATGCAGAACGGCCACGGCCTGCTGGCCGACGCCTGCCTGATACTGGCCGACCGACATACTGAGCGGGCGGCCGCACTGCACATGATCGAACCTCGCGCGGAGCAGCCACTGGCGATCACCGGCTTGGACAAAGCCTACGACGCGCTGGGCTCGATGAGGGTGAGACCGCATGTATCGCAGAACACCAGCGGACGTAGTTCGGCCATCGACGGGCGCACCACCCGGCACGGCGGATATCCGGTCGTCAGCGCATCAGGAAGCGCATCTAAGAGGCATTCGGTTGGATCAAGGCCGTGACCGGCCAGCACAAGACCAGGTTCCGCGGCCACGATCGTCTCGGATGGGCCTTCACCTTCGCTGCCGCCCCGCCAATCTGGTGCGGCTGCCGAAACTCATCGCTGGTGCCCAGATTGAGGGCGGCTGCTCCTGTGAAGATGTGAGAACGTGATCAATGAGATCGCCACAAATGCCAACGTGGCAACCGGTATCACCGCCGCCATCGGCGGCATCCGGCGGTTCAACAAGCCACAGAAACTGGTGAGCTACTTTGGCCTCACGCGTGTCCGCCAATCCGGCCTTGGCATCGCTTAGGCGCCCGGCCCACTCAGAGCCTTCTTCCTGCGCATCCGCAGCAAACGTCGCCATCAGGTCGCGGCGGTCGCCGTTGCCCGCAAGCTCGCTGTGCTGATCTGGCACTTGCTGACCAAGGAGCAGGACTACTTCTGGGTCCGCCCTGCGCTGGTGGCGGCGAAGCAACGGCAACTCGCCCTCATGGCCGGCGCGCCGAACGAGCGCGGTGCGGCCTACGCCTACAATGTCAAGGAGTTGCGCAACCGGGAGAAGGCCGCAGCCGAAAATGCGAGCGTGCCTACGAGCTGATGGTCCGGCACTGGCGATCACGAGGGCCGAAGCGGCGCACGGACGCCACAAAGGAGGAGCGACTATAGGATGCGCGGCGACGCTCTCATCCTCTCGCACCACTCTTCGCCACGTAGTCGTCCGTGCTGGGCGATCATTAGCACAAAGAATGTGCCGTCACGACAATCGCCGACACGGTCTGCTCCAGACTGGCCGTGCTGGACGCCGTCAAGGCATGGCCTCGAAGAGTCAGGGCAACGAACTCGGGTTAACACGCATTGCGGTTGATCTGATTCCATGGGGGCTTCGATGATTCGGAGCCCCTGTCATGACGATTGCCGCCCTCGAAGGATTTGAAAAGCCACACCTTAAGGCGCTGCTGGAGCATTTCGCCGCGATCGAAGACCCGCGCGCCATGGGGGGTGGCGCATCCGCTGCCGGAAGTCGTGCTTCTGGTTGTGTGCGGCACCATCTGCGACTGCGACGACTATGATCTGATTGCCGACTGGGGCGCGACGCGTCTCGACTTTCTGCGCCGCTACTTGCCCTATCATCACGACGTGCCGGGCGCTGGCTGACCATGCTGATGAACCGCATCGATCCCGGCCTGTTCTCGGCGGCCTTCACCGCATGGGTGCCCCAGACATGGCCCGACAAGCCGGACTTCGTCGCCATCGACGGCAAAACGTCACGGCGCAGCCACGATCGCGGCGCCGGCAAGGCCGCACTGCATCTCTCTCGGCCTTCGCCACCACCGCGCGTCTAGTGCTCGGCCAGGAGGCCGTCAGTGACAAGAGCAATGAGACGGCCGCGATTCCGGTGCTTGTCGAGCGCCTGGCGGCAAAATGACGGCCTCAAGGGCACGCTCGTCTTCGATCGACGCCATCGCCACCAATGCCCGTCTCGTGCTCGGCTAGGAGGCCGTCAGTGACAAGAGCAATGAGACGACCGCGATTCCGGTGCTTGTCGAGCGCCTGGCGGCAAATGACGGCATCAAGGGCTCGCTCGTCTGGACCGACGCCATCGCCACCAATGCCGCCATTGCTACCACCATCAGGAATGCCGGCGCCTCCTACCTGCTCGCCGTCAAGGCCAACCAGCCGACGCTCAGAGCCGAAATCGAGCATCCCGCCGATTGCCTCGACAGCTTCGTCGATCTCGACAAGGCCCATGGCTGCATCGATGGAGCGCACCGTCACCGTCTCTCGCGAGACTGGCTGGCTCGAAGGCCAACTCCGCTTTCCCGGCGAACTGCGCCTGCCAGCCGCAACAACCATCGCCGTCAGCTCGCGCACCGGGCTGAAGGACAAAAGCCGCTTCGACACGCGATACTTTATCGCCTCCGCCGAACTGACGGCCGAACGGGCCGCTCATGCCGTGCGCGGCCACTGGCTTGTCGAGAACGCTCTGCACTGGACCCTCGACGTCGTCTTCAACGACGACCAGTCGCGTCTCAGAAAAGGCCACGGCGCTCTCAACATGGCCATCGTGCGCCATTTCGCTCTCAACCTTGTCAGAGCCGTCAGCGACAGGCACTCCTCAAACTCAGACGCGAAAAGGCCGGCTGAGATCCGAACTACCTCGCCGCAACCCTGGGAGAGCTATGCCGTTAACCTGGATTCGGAGCCCTGCTCGAAGCGTCGTGACGTGCCGAACCGTCAGTGCGACGGCCAGCCTTGACCGCGTCTCGACGCGGGAGCCGATGGCGATGCGTCGGCCGGGACGAAGAAACGGGCTCACCGGAACAACAAAGAAACGAATGAGCCAACGTCAGACTTGTCGATGTCATCCTGGTATAGATGATCCGGCGCACGCTCTCGGGGAAGGCGAAGAAGGGCACGACGTGCTCCCAATTGCGTCGCCAGCTCTGCGTGATGGCCGGATAGCGCTGCCCCCAATAACCGGCCTCGAATTCCTCCAGCGCCTTCATGCCGGCCTCGGCGTCACTGGCCCGTAGTGGCCCTGAGCGCCGGCATCACCGCGGTTCTTCCAGGACACGAACGCCAGCGAATGACGGATGAGATGCACGATGCAGGTCTGGACGACGGTTTGTGGGGAGACGACGTTGATCGCCTCGGGAAAGCCCTTCAGGCCGTCGGCCACGGCGATCAGGATGTCGCCAACGCCGCGGTTCTTCAGCTCGTTCATGACGCGCAGCCAGAATTTGGCGCCTTCCATCTGCTCGATCCAGATGCCGAGAACCTTCTTGGTGCCATCGGCCAGAATGCCGAGCGCGACGTAGACGCCCTTGTTGCGGACAAAGCCCTCGTCCCTGATCTTGACCCGGATGGCGTCGAAGATGACGAGCGCATAGCAGGCCTCCAGCGGCCGGTTCTGCCATTCGCCAACTTCCTCCAGGACGGCGTCGGTCACCGCCGAGATCAGGTCCGGCGACATGTCGATGCCGTAGAGCTCTTCGAGATGCCCGCGGATCTCGCGCACACTCATGCCCCGCGCGTACATGGAGATGATCTTCTCGTCGAAATCAGGAAAGAGCGGCTGATATCTGGCGATCAGCTTCGGGTCGAAGGTGCCAGCCCGGTCGCGCGGGATCGTCAGTTTCATCTTCGACGTTCCGGTCAGGACCGACTTCTTCGACACGCCGTTGCGCCGGTTGGTAGGGCCGCCGGCCTCACGCTCAGCGTCCAGATGCTCATCCAACTCGGCGTTCAGAATGCGCTCCGAAAGCGCCTTCTTCAATTCGTCGAGCAAACCCTCCTTGGCAAAGACTTCGTCCCGCGCGCGCCCAGCAAGCAATTGGTCCAAAGGTTCTTTCTCAATGGCCATGTGATGATTCTCCTTTCCATCATCATGGCCTCAGACACGAAATTCCTGACAGTCCAGGAAGGCTTTGAAGGGCTGCTGCGCGACAAGACGCGGCCCTCGCGCATTCCGCCGCTCGTCCCGGATGTCGCCGAACGCGTGGTGGCGCTCACGCTCGAAAACCCACCCGCCGATACGACGCACTGGACGGCCGACATGATGGCGAAGGTAGCCGACATCAGCCAGCGCCGTCCGGCGCATCTGGAATGCGCACGGGCTTCAGCCCCACCGCTGGCGGCAGTTCAAGCTCTCCAACGATCCGAAAGTTCGTCGATAAACTGCGCGATGTCGTCGGGCTTTACGTTGATCCGCCGGCCCACGCCATCGTACTGTCGGTTGATGAAAAATCGCAGATCTAGGCGCTGGACCGGACCCAGCCTGGCCTGCCCATGAAGCGGGGACGGCTGGGCACCATGACGACTACAAGCGGCACGGCACCACCACGCTCTTTGCCGCGCTCAACGTGCTCGACGGCTCCATCATCGGCCGCAACATTGCAGCGGCACCTCCACCAGGAGTTCATTCGCTTCCTCATGCCATCAACGCCGAAGTGCCGGACTGCAAGGCCGTCCACGTCATTCTCGACAACTACGGTGCTCACAAGTCCCCCCGAAAGTGCGCGCCTTGGCTCGACCGGCATCAGCGCTTCACCTTCCACTTCACACCGACCTCGTGTTCGTGGCTCAACGCGGTGGAAGGCTTCTTCGCCAGACTCGCCAAACGCCGCCTCAAGCGCGGCGTCTTCCATTCGGTCGTTGATCTCCAGGCTGCCATCAACCGCTTCCTCGCCTAGCGCAGCGATCACCCCAAACCCTTCACCTGGACCGCCGATCCGGACAAAATCATCGCTGCCGTCAAACGCGGGCACCAAGCGTTAGATTCCTTCCACTCTCAATTGCTGACAACGGCCTTTGGCGTAGAAACTTGCCCGCCGACCCGATCGGCGGTCGAGGCACTTGTACGCGTGCAAGAGGCGGGACTTGAACGTCGGTCAACAATCTCTCATCCGCGGGTGGGGGCCGCATGACCTTGTTTCGTTTGGGGCTGCCTCTGTCTAGGTGGCGAGCATCGCGGCTCATAGTGGAGTCGAGGGCTCCCCGGCATTGTCTCGCCTCTAGCACCGCATATCGCGCCGAGGCTGATAATGGGTTTGCGGTCTCCTGTGCTGGCTGTCTTTCATCCCGGTGACGCCGCCTTTGGCGCGGATTGAACCGTGCAGGCGATCGACCAGATGAAGCCTACCATCTCGCGTGCGATGGCGACGTTGACGACGTTGGCGTTCTTGCCGCGCGCGCTCAAACGGCGGTATCGGGTGCAAAGCCGAACCTGCGCCTTCCACCCGATATCGCGAACGACTTTTGGCAGCACCTCGATCCGGTCGACCTTGTGCCGGCCGATGCGCGGCCTTATCCTGTATGCCCAGGCGCCCTCGACCAGCGCGCGCCGGGCATGGGTGTTGCCGGTCTTGGTAATGCCGCCGCGCCAGACGGTCTAGCCACTCGATTGCTCGCCAGGGACCAGGCCGCAAAAGGCCATGAGCTGGCGTGGATTGGAGAAGCGTTGAAGTCGCCGACCTCCGCGACCAGCACCACGGCATTGATCAGCGCGATGCCGCGCATTGCCTGCAAGGCGTCAACCCACCGGGCGCTCGTTCCATTCCGGGAGCAGGCTGAGTATCTGTTCCTCGACCTGCTGCAGGCGCCGTAGCATCCATGACGGCATCGACGTAATCCTGAAATGCGATCTGCTGAGCGGGATGTTCGAAGGCCAATGTCGAAAGCCATCGCCGGTAAGCCATTCGCCAGGCCGTCCCACGCTCGTGCTTATGCCCGTGACGCAGCAGAAATCCCGGAAGATGTCGACGCGCTCGCGTCACCACCTGGCGCACGACGCTGCGCAGCCGGATCAGGTCGCGCATGGCTTTGTGATCGGTATCGGGCACCCAGACGGGAGTCAACTCTCCGGCCCTAGTGAGGCGGGCGAGCATGGTGGCGTCGCGACGGTTCGTCTTCACCCGATCGCCAGGCTTCCTCGGAATCAGCGATGGCGCCACCACGTCGCAGCGATGGCCCAGGCTTGTGAGTTGGCGATAAACGCCATAACCGCACGGGCCGGCCTCATAGCAAAACGCCAGCGGCCTGCGGGAACGCCCCGGACGGTCGCATAGCTTTTTGGTGGCATCAGGGTCATTGGCAATCTCGCCGAAATATTCCACCGACTCGCCGCGTCCGCTCTCTGCCACCGCGATCGAAATCCGCTCCTTGTGAATATCCAAACCGACAAATCTGATATGCTCCATAGGGCCCGTCTCCTATGCATGAGGCTCTGCGCCGGCCAGCCGGCTTAACCCTCGTACCGTTGCATATCGGATGACGGGCCACCCTCAGGCCCACCAATCATAGGGACTAGGAGATGCCGATTCCGAAGTACCGGGTGTGGGCGACATCGAGGATGCGATTGATCCAGCTCGAGTAGCTGTGTCCGGCAGTCTTCGCGGCTAAGGCGGAAGCGCCGCGCATACCAAGCCCCGGCATGGAGTTGATCTCCAGGACAAAGGGCTGGCCGGAGCGATCGATCCGAAGGTCGACGCGGGCATAGTCCCGGCACTGGCAGGCACGGAAGGTCGCAACCGAAATATCCTGGATCTTCCTCGCAAGCCTACTCCCGATTTGCGCCGGACAAATCTTCGGCACCGCCGCGACCGCCGTGTACTTCACTTCCCAAGTCAGAAGACGCGTTTGGCGGCCGCTGAAATCATACTCCACCGGAGGCAACACCTCGAATTCTCCGTTTCCCAGCAGCGCGACATTGATTTCTCGCCCCTCGATGTATTCTTCCACGAGTGCATCCTGCGCAAACTGCGTGACGATCATTTCCACTGCCTCTCTCAGTTGAACGGGCTCATGTACCAGCTGCAACCCGAGGCTGCAATCCTCGTGACGCGGCTTCACCACCACTGGGAATCGCATGTCGCCGGAACTCTCTGTGCCGCGCCGCATCACGCGGAAGTTCGGCGTCGGCAGGCCCTGATCGCGGATGACCCTTTTTGTAGTGACTTTGTCGTTCGTCAGCCCATGTCCCAGTGGGCTCGATCCGGTGTATGGAACACCGGCCATCTCGAGCATGGCCGCAACGTGGGTGAAACGGAACTCGCCCTGAATTCCCTCTCCCAAGTTGAAGACCATGCCCGAAGGGCGAGCTTGCGGATCGGGTGGCATGAACTTCTCGAGCGCAGCAAGCAATCCTTTATCGCCTTCGCACAGCAGCGTCTCATGGCCGCCTTCTTGCAGTGCCACCACTACGCTTTCGACTGTCTCGGCGTAATAAGGCCAAGGCTGCGGAGGCTCCGGGGGCAGACCGAACCGGTTAATCACGCCCGTTAAATCACCGTTCCACACGACCGCTACCCGCATGAGCTACTCCTTTAATGTTTGCCTGCTGTCACGTTCATTCGCGGATTTGGTCCCTTCTCGGGAACAGCTCGTCAGGACCCCGCGCGCTTACACAGAGTCCCATGCAATCGGCGTGCCACCGAAGTGGTTGTGCGAACAGAGGGAGAAAAGCCGGTGTGTTTCGCCTTGCGCTGGCGGAATACTTGCGCCCTCAGTGTATCGAGTCGCACATAGACGTCCTTCAATTGAACACAGCTGAACATGAGAGCGCGGAACCTCGAATGACGACAGCCGCCTCTGTGCCGTGAGTTCTCGACCTCCTCCATGCCATGAGGGTCAGTCTGTGACCCGCGCCGGCGTTGATGCAGTGCGAGCCAGTGCAGCCCGGCCGCGGTGTATTTCGGCATAGCACTACAGGTTATTCGACGGCTTCCGACATCGCGGTCACGCCTTCCATCGTACCATCCTTCGCTGTGGTCGCGTCGTGAACGCCTTTGATCAGCCTGGCGAAGACGATCCCGAACTTCCTTCCCGGCTACAATCCCCATAGCGCCAGGCCGTACCGCGGCTTCGTTCAATCCAGCTTGCATTGAGGTCCGACAACCAGCCGGCCCGCTCCGTCGAGCATGCTGACCTCACAGAAGCCTCCAGATTCGCTTGAATCGAGCTCGTGATTCATTGCGATTGAAAGGAAACCGCGATCGGCAAGTCTACCAATTGACTTGCGCAGGCGGGTTGCTGCGTATGTCGATGAGGGACATGGTCACGGCGCAGTTTCTCTCGAAAAGCCACCGCGCAGCAGTCCTGCCCCGTGAGCCTGAAATAGGTGCTTGGCCAAATCCAACCCGACCGTCGTGACGTTTTCCATTAAATCCTCGACAAAAGCGAGCATCTCTCACGAGATTGAACGCGGTGACGGAGGGCGTCCATGCTCACACGACATTACTTCCTATCCCTTATCAAGATGGAGATCCGTGTCCGAGTCATTCGGGGCTATTTCATGATGTCCCGCGCTTAATCAAAGGCGACTAAGAGCCTTCCTCGCCACAAACAGGAATGTAAGCGCCGGCAATGCCGACGCTACTAGTTTCCACTGTGGCACCGGAACACAGATAGCGTGCCCGCCAACAGGACCTTTGCAAGGCATGGCAGCGCCGTTGACGGCGCGCCGTCCTCGTCATCGACAACGGGCGACGAGCTCGCCGGCGATGAAGCCCGTTGAGCAACTGCTGGCAAACGTATAAACCCCGGCGTCCACACCAGAATACGTCTACTCGCACGTTGCCGCGCGCGGCCCGTTGCAGGCACTCATATTCGCGGATGTTAGCGAAATGCCGTCCACCGTTCGACCACTTGGCAGCTTGCTGTGTCAATGTGAAAATAGGTCGCCAGGAGCTGAAGAGCTTGTTCATACCGTTCACCGCCGGGAGAATACCGGACTGGGCTGAAGTAAACGCGGCTATGCGAACGCGGCGATTCGACAATCAGATTTCCTACCGCAGCGGGTGCTGAACTGGGGGGTATCGGTCCTTCGGCGAACACTACACGAACGGCCATCCGAGCATTTCAGCAAATGAGAAGGGGCTTTTTATGAAGATCTGTTGGCTGCTATCCAACTTCCGTGCCCTACCGAAATGGTCCGCCCTTTCACCTGCTCGACAAGCACAGCTGGACCGCCAGATCAAAAAGAGCACGCTGCCGAAATAGACCACCTGAAGCAGCAGCGAGCAGGCCAGCGTCGCGACGACTGCTAGATGGATCGAATGCGAAGCTAAGTAAACAATCATCGCGTTGCCGCAAAGGACCAGACCTAAGAGCCGACAAAAGATCATGAAGGGCAACTCCGTTCTCCTGGTTTTGTGCCGTCAAAGTCATGCTGCTCATGCTCGGATCTGGTCGGCCGCGACATGGGTCTGGCAGTTCTTAGGGCAGACGCGCCCGCAGGCTCCGCAACCAATGCATCGGCCTGCATAGTCGACGACCATGATCATGCGATTGAGCTCACTATCGAACTCGTCGTCACCGCCGTCGCATGCGCAGAGGATTTCACCCGCGTCGTCGACTCCGTAAAGATGCATGACCTCGCGCGAGCAGACCTTGAAACAGCGGCCGCAGCCGATACAGAGCTTGCCATCAATGGCGGTCAGATAGTCCGGCACCCATACGGAGCCGTCGCGGCTGATGAATGTGCTCTTCATCCTAATTTCTTCATTGTAGCGAGCTCTCTCCTGGCGCCATCCAACTCGGCATAAACGGCGTGCGTTTTCTCGGCGACCTCCTCTATCTCAGTCCATTTGACCGGGAGACTCTCAGCAAGGTCGCGCAAGTTCGTTTTAGCAATTGCCGCGCGCAGCTGAAGCTTTCGGACTTTCTTCACCATCTCATCCAGGTTCGACATGATCCTCCCTCAAAATCGGTTTCTTCCACGCCCGCGCCAGGTCGGCTGTAGCAGCAGTCGCATCGTCGACCAGTTTCGTACCGGCATCCGCGAGTTTCCGGTTAGTCTCGGAGCCGAACTGGTGGACGTCTCGACAAACGACCAACTGCCGACCGTAAAAAGCACGCGCCCGTTGCTCCATTGGTTCATCTCTGGTGTTGGCGATGCCATCACGCCGGGCCGCTCCTCGATCGGAACCCCACTGCGGCGTAAAAGGAGTCGAGCCTCCACAGCACGTCCGGATCCGGATCGCCAAGGATCGGGTCTTCCGGCGGAGTTCCTTCGTGATGATGAAGTAGGCGAGCAGCTCGGTGTCCGATTTCCCCCGGCACGAGTCATGGAAGTCCTGAGCCCCGGCCTGCGGCAAGAGATGTTTGCCAAACGGACGGGCAAGGGCCTCGCCGTCCTTGTTGACGGCAGGGCCAGACGCGGTGTGAGACATTTCGCTTTCCTCAATTTCAGTGCTCGTCATCGAAAGACGATTTGTGCTTTCGGGTACGCGTACTTCGGGTCCGCTTGCGCAGCCGACGTCCGGCTTGGCCGGGCCGTTTCCACGTAAATGCCGTCCTTTTGGCCGACCATGAGCAAGTCCTGGACTGTGACGTCTTCCACGACGGGCCAAATTCGCGTCGAACATCGCGCCCGCGGCGATCCGGTTGACGGTCACTAAGACCCGAGCCTTGACCTGCAGCGATCGATCCACCCTGTGCTGCATGGACACACTTACAGCGGGCACGCCGCAGAACTGGTGAATTGACCAGGGTTCCATTCCACATGTGATGCCTTTGCGATCTTTGCTCATCAGGCGATTGTGCTTTGATTTTCAGGAGCCTTGTTTTGCGGAACCACGCAAAGCTGCGCGTAGCAGGCCTTCTCACCCGTGTAGTTGGCCAGGGCTTGGAGCAATGGGGTAAGGTAATACTGTTTGATGTGGTCCGGCATCGTCTCCGGATCACCCAGAGATTTCAGTGCCACCTCGATCAACTCGATCGCGCGATCTTTGTTGCCGCTCTCGTAATAATATTGAGCGACCGGGACGTACCAACGGAATTTAAGGGGTCCGTCGCCTTGCGGAGGATTTAGTGTCAGGATCTGTTGCGAGAGCTTGTCGCCCATTGCAATGCGCTCAGCACGGGGTAGATGGGAGTTGTCCTTCGCGGGATCGAAGAGTTGGTTCAGGGCCATGACCATCCAAGACACGGCCTCGAACTTTTTGTCGATCGCGTCCTCGACTAACTGTCGCATAGCTGGCAAGCCGGTCTGCATGTCGCGCAGCTTGTGAAGCAGTAGGTCCACATGAGTTTCCCGGAACCCGATATAATCGGGCATCAATGCGAGGCCTTCGTCCATGGCCGAGAGTGCTGCCGTCCAATCCTCGGCCTGCATCGCCGGCTGAAGTTTGGCGTATATCGGCTTGGTCACCGATAGTTCGCGCGCTGTGCGTTGGTTACTAGCGATCCGGCCAATATCGGCGGCTTTGGCTTCATCGCTGCTGCGCCAGCTGCCGTTGAGAACATTCGGTAAAATGTCATCGAGTTCCGACGGGTGTCCGATGAAAGCGATGTGGCCGTCGCGATCGACCACGAACGAGGTGGGAATCCCGAGAGAAGAACTGGCTTCCATCCATAGTCTGTTCATTTCGCCTGTGTAATCGAACGCGATCCGATAATTCAGATTCGGGAACCTCTCGGTCAGCCACGCATCCAACTTGGTCCGCGCCTCGTCCGCCGTTGGAGCCTGTTCGCTAGCTGCGACTCCAACGACCTCAAACCCGCGGTCGTTATATTTCTCTTTCAGTTCCACCAAATGCGGCATGGCAGCCACACAGGGTCCGCACCAAGTCGCCCAGAATTCAACAAGGTACACCTTGCCGGGCTGAAAGTTGGCTAGGGGCTCGCCACGCAGCCAGTCGTCCACTTTGATCGGAGGAGCCGGGGACTCCATACGCAACACCATGTTGTTCTCCAAAGCTCCATTCCCCACGCCTTTTCTGGCGTTTATGCGCGAGTTGGCTTTTCTCTAAGAGACGGAATACACCGGTTAGGAAGACCATCGTTCGTCTTGCCCGTTCGAAATGCGGTCAGCCCTCACCATTATTGCCGCATCTCAACCAGCAAAGGCCATGCCAGCGCGCTTAGCGCGCCGCAAGTATATGATCGGGCTTGGAAAAAGGTCCAAGGGCCCGGTTGTCTTGAACCCGACATGTTTTCTGCCGCTGTCGAGTTCTGGACACGCATCGCTCATGCGTCAGTCGCCTCGGACAGCGAAGAGCTTGGCCATCTTGCGCACGGTGAGATTGGCACCGGCTCGTAAAGCAGGAGCACTTCGGCGCCCCTCGAAAGTGCGCGGACGACTGGTTCCCGCGTGCACCGAATGCCCCCCCCGCCATGGCTGATCTTTTCTCCTAGACCCGAGTTGATAAGCCCAGCGCGTCGGGTGCGAGCCGGATACTGCGTATGCTGTTTCGCTGAACGCAGAACCAGCATTCGCGATCTGATTTTTCGCCACAGACCTTAGCTTACGAAGCAATGCAGGTTCCACCACTGCGGTGCTCGGCTTAGCATCTGCTCCGCTCGTGGGCGAAGCGGATGCCGCCGTCGCCATGAGGGGTAAGCCCGACGATGATGATGCGGCCCAGCCTGCTTTTCCCTGCTATTGCCGTCGAGGAGTCCCTTGGATCTCGCCCGGCCCATGCGTATCAAGCGACATCCGGAAGTGACCCCTCGGTAAAACCGCCCCCCTTTGGTTGATGGAGTGTGGCTCGGTGCCGGAGTCCACAGGAGGGACCCGCGCGTAGCGGAGCGCCTCCACGCGGCTGGCGGAGCGGAGCGCGGGAGGTACCTGTGGGCCCACAGGTGCCGGCACGCCGGGGCGCAAATCTGTCGGCTATCGTGCGTTATGAGCTTCTCCAGGTTGAGGTTGGCTGAGTTGAAAATACCGGCACAGCGCTTCTCGCGCAGGCGGTAGCTGTCGCCGCGGATGGTGATGACATGGCTGTGATGGAGCAACCGGTCGAGGCTGGGGCCACGACCGGATCGCCGAACATCTCGCCCCATTCGCCGACGGACCGGTTCGAGGTGATGAGCAGACTGCCGCGCTCGTAACGTCTGGAGACGAGCTGGAAGAAACAGGTGCGCCGCGTTGGGGTCGAACGGCAAATACCCGAGTTCGTCGACGATCAGCAGCTTGGGCTTTGCATAGAACGCCAAGCGCTCTTCGAAGCGGCCCTCCTGATGAGCCTTGCCGAGGGCGGCGACCAAGGCCGGGGCGGCGACGAACAGCACCGAGTATCCTTCGCGGATGGCTTCGCGGCCGAGCGCAATGGCCAGAGGCGTCTTGCCCACACCGGGTGGACCGAGCAGCAGCAGCGTGTCGCCGTGCGCGATCCAGCGACAGACCGCCAGATCACGAATCTGCCCGGGATCGAGCGAGGGCTGGGCTGAGAAGTCGAAGCCGCTAAGATCGCGCACGGTGGGAAAATGGGCGATCTTGCTGGCCATCTCGATCCGGCGCTCCTCCTTGCGGGCGAGCGATCAACTGCTTTCCTCATGCCAAAGGCGGGTGCTTTGTGGAGAGCTTTGCTCCGTCTGCGGACGTGATCTCGCCGAACCTAGCGGCTCGCACTGCGGAGGGTCTGCGTCTCCATCCAACGCGATTGTCTCAGCTGCCGCCTGGGCGTCCGGCCAGTCCGCTGAATGAGCTTGTCCGGTATGAGGACTCACAGATCCTCTGGTTAAAGATCAGCTGAGCAAAGCAAGCAATTCTCGCCCGGGCATAAGTATCCATTATTCCTTCGCGCGCGCAAGCGCTCGCATCATCGCTCACGGAGCTTACTTTCCGCTCCTTGAACCGGTTGCGGGTATTAGACAGATGGAGGCCGGCCACGACATAAGGATCAGGCGAAAGCGGAACGCACCATGGATTTTCCGACGTTTCCAAGACCGCGCTTGCCCTAGTCATTGGCCAGAGCGGGCGTGAACCTTGCCGCCTGGGTCAAAGCTGTCCAGAAGCGCGGCCGCCGCCGCGTATGGTGGTTTGCTAGCCTCGTAGACATAGCTCACAACCCGGATGCCAGGTGTTCATATCGTTTCCTGATGCTTGAGAATAGAATTGTCGGATTTGGCGTAGAACCCTAGCACGGGTCCGAGATCAAAGATCGCCCCCGGCGCAAGGCGCCGGACGGACGTGGGCCATGTTTCGGTTGAGACGCCATCGATGCCTCGCGCCAGCGTGCTGGCAAATCGGGGCGTCAGCGGTGCGAGTGTCTGCGCCAGGATCGCAGCGGCCGTAGCCTGAAGCGCGAGCGAAGTCCGGGTGCTGGCGGGATAGAGACGTCGCGCCGCTGCATAGTCTTGCGCCTGACGGTAGATCACGCAATCGCGCACGAAATCGCATGCCTGTGCGGCCGCGCGCCGGACCGAGAAGCCATCGTCCGAATAGGCGCGTTCGATCGCCGCGCGATGGATCTCTATCCGAGTAAAAAAATCGCGGTCGGCCGGAGCCCAGTCGCCTGCGTCGGGCACACGGCCATCAAAGTCTTGCTTGATTTCCTGGTCCAGCTCATCAAGCCAATTCAGCCATATCCGTTGGAATATCTCTTTCTCGGTGCGACGTAGCGCGTCCAGCGTGAAGTTCGTCCGCTCACCTTCCGGGCGTGTCAGGCCCAAATGAAGACGCACGATGTCGACTGTCTTCGGGCCAAGAATCTCCTTGCCCCAGACCGCATGGCCGCGGCTGGTCGAGAATTTCTGGCCATCCAGCAGGTAGAACTCGTTCACATGATAGCGGATGCGCGGCGTCCAATGAGAGAACACCTCGGCATAAATCGCGGGGTAGAGTAGCGCGTGATAGAAGGAATTGTCGAAGCCGAAGAAATGGACAATCTGCCAGTCATTGCTGGGCATCGCCGCATTCCAGTCGCGACCAAGCAAGCGAGCTAGCGCCTGGATGTTGTAAAGAAAACCGAAGGCCATCTCCGGCCAAACCCAGATCACTTGCCCCGGGAGCCCTTCGGCCGGCAGGCCCCATTCCGAGGGGTGGGTAACGGGCACGGAAAAGTCGCCGCGTTGGCGTAGACGCGCGAACAGGTCCATGATCCGAACGGGGGCTCCCGACGCCTTTAAATGCCGGTCGATATTGTCGTAGCATCGTTCCAGCGCAAGTTCGGCACGGAGCACGGAGCCGACCACCGGCGCCTCGGCCGAATGACGTGACCGGGCTGCGCGCAAATCGTGGCATAGGTTCGGCGAGCCGCATTCCTCACAGATGTTGCCGCTAGTGGAGCCGCCGCAATCGGGGCAGAGGCCGCTTACATCCGGTTCGTAAAGGTAATCGCCTGTCACTGCATCGAAAAGCGCAGGGCTCTGGCGCAGATCTACCGCCGTGCTGCTCAGAAGACTACGGAAACACGCGGCCTGAAACTCTGCATAAGCGTCATCGCCCAACGTGGGTAGGAAGCTGTGGACCTCGCAGTCAAGAAGTGCAAGCGTGGTGCGAATCTCGTTCGCATAGTGGCGCGCTACCTTTGCAGGTGTCGATTCATCGGCATCGGCACGCGTGGCGACGTAGCTCTGGTAATCGTCGCTTCCAGTCAGGTGATAGGCTTCGACCCCTTTCATGCGCAGGAAACGCGTGTAGACATCGGCGCCTAAATAAGGGCCAGAAAGATGCCCTAGATGCAGATCGCCATTAGGCGTCGGCGGCGTGGAGAAGACGAAGATCGGCCGGCGGGGAGCCGCGACCTTTGCAGCGGCATCGAGGGCAGCCTTGCCGTCACGCCAGCAGACATCGAGGAAATTTAGGTCTTCGTCCCCATCGTTGCGCAGCACATGCGCTTCAAAAGGGTGGAACAGAACGACATCGCCGGCCTCGACCGGGATTTCTCCAAGGTCGGTCCTGACCTTGCCCGCGCCAGACAGGACCACGAAGGCCTCGATTTCGTCGTGGCGATGGGGCTCGGATGTGACGCCCGGTCCAACCTTTCCGAATGAAAACCCCGTGCCAGCGCTTCCCGTTCCAAGCGTGGCCATGTCGATACCGAACGCCCGCGACAGCTCCGTTCGAGAAAACGTGGATTTGCGCATGACGAACCTCAACTGTTGAAGCAGTGGTTTCTTCGGCTGCCAACGCAACAGCCTCTGCTGCAAGTTGCGAAGAGAGGCGGTAGCTCGACCCGTTGGCGGCCCCGGCCAGAATAATCCGGCTCTGAACCCAGGGGGCCGACGACGGGTGCGCCAGTAGGGCTGTACGCGTCACAGAAGACCACCCGGCGACCACCTCACAATCGACATGCCCAAGCGTCGTAACGGGCTGCGGGTGATGCTCAATTAGCCGGCAATCAGAACCCATGCTCCCGCGCATTTTTTTGCGGTCGATCAGTTCCGTGTGCATGCCTCGTTTGGCACCGTGAGCTCAATCACGATAGAAAATTCCATTTGGGGGCTTGAGTTTGTTGAGATCGGCCACTTTGCCCTCGGGAGGGTTGAGGGCGCGCTTAAGCACGTTATATTCAGCGCGGGTCGGTCCACCGGTTGAAGCACGCTGGAACACCAAGTAGAGTGTCCGCCGCGAACGATTGCTTTTGTTCGGTTTTGAGTAATGTGGTGCGTAATCGTCGAAGATGAAGATGTCGCCAGCCTTCCATACTACGGGTTCTCAGGAAAACATTTCGGCGACTTCAGGATCGATCACCCCGCCGGCATCCATGGGAAATACCCCCTTTTTGTGGTTGCCGGCGCTGAAGAAAAGCCCGCCGTTGTCCGGGTCGGAGTCGTCAATGCCAATCGCAACGACCGCATGGACCATCCGGTCGGGCAGTCTGTGTGGAATGTGGTAAATGTCCTGATGCGGGCGATAGCCGCCGCTGTCGGGATAGTGGAAAATCAGCAACTCCTTGAGCCTGCGCGACTCTTCGCCAAGCAAATCCTCGACCGCAGACTGTATGCGCCGATCTTCTAGGAGCAAACGACGCAATGGATCATGGAAGTCCAGAAAATTCTCGACCTTAGAGGTGATCTTTCGATTGTCCGTCGTTTTCTCGAACCACATGAGCCATTTATCATCGCTGACATCCCAGCGTGATACATCTTCAACAAAGCTGGAGATGCGTTCCAGAGCTCCGGGATCGAAGAACCTTTCGAGCCTGACATATCCGTCTTTCTGCCACTTTTCTCTTTGTGCATCAGTCAACATGCGAAAAGCCTCCTGTTGGAAAGACTGGTTGGTCGAACATTCCGGTTAGGGCAATCGGGCGCTGGTCAGGTTGTGGGTCGACGGAAACAGTACTCCACGGCATATCGGACGACGCTAAGTGCGTCTCGCTCTCCGGCCTCCGTTGCAGTGAAGGCGGAATCATTCCTTGGATGCCACCGCCAATGATCAGTAGTCGGCCGGTCATATCCCGCTGCCCATTTCTTCTGCGACGGTGTCGGACCAGCTCTCGACAGAGGAAGGGCTGATGAAGCCGGGATGCTCGGGGTTGGCGCGCGGCGCGCGCCCCAGAAGGCTGTCGAGGATGCGACGCGCTCGCCAGGCCAGCAGGCTTAGATTCGGATCAGCCAGCCCACGCTGTCCTAGGCTCGCGTTCTGTACGAAGATGCGTCTGTCACGCGGTCCGTCCCAGCACACCGAAAAATCTTCGCGAATAGCCAATTCGTTGTCGATCTTTTCCAGCCGGTCCGCCATCGGTTCCAAGAAGCCTGGCACCGCGTTCTCGTAACCGGTGGCCAGGATGACGATGTCGGCCGTGACTTCTTCGACCTCCTCCATGCCGTGCTGCAGGGTGAGTCTGTGGCCCGCGCCGGCGTTGATGCAGTGCGAGACGGTGCAGCCCGGCCGCAGTTTGATTTCGCATCGGTTTGGCTCTAGAAACGCGTGGCGGTATAGCGCCTGATAGATCGCGCGCAACGTGCTTTCCGAAATGCCGTCCGAAGCAAGCACGAAACGCCGCAGGAACAGCTTGCGCTGCGACTCGCTCATTGCCGCGAAACGATCCGAGAAGCAGGGCATGAACAACTCGTTTGTGAACGGGCTGTTGTCGATCGGCAGGTAGTTTTCGCGCTGCGAAACCCAAGTGATCGATCGAGGCCGCCGGCCTTTCGTCCGCCCAACAAGGTGCAACAGCACCTCGGCTCCGGACTGTCCCCCACCGACCACGCAGACATGCTTTTTGTGCACCTCAGGATGAATGTGCAGCAATTCAGATGAGTGGAACAGGTTGCGTCCAGTCCAGCCCTGAAACTGAGGCGGAATATGCGCCTGCTTGCCAATACCGACCACGACGTTTCTGGAGCCGAGAACCGCGTTATCGGTGTGCACCCGAAACTCGCCGTCAAAGCGGATTTCGCGCACCGCTTCGCCGCCGCGGACAAGCGGGTTCCTGTGGAAGGCCCAGTTCAGGTATTGCTCGAACTCAGTTCTGAGCACAGCCTCGAACTGTGCATTCAGGAAGTGGTACAGACGCCCGTTCTCGTGCAAGTAGTTTACGAAAGTGTAGGCTGATCGCGGATTCACCAGCGTGACCAGATCCTTGAAGTGGCTGACCTGGAGCTCCGAGGAATCGAATGCGCTGCCTGGGTGCCAGCGGAAGTCGACTTGCCGATCCAAGAACAGGGCCCCTTGCCCAATTTGCTCGTGTATCTGACACGCAAGACTCAAATTAGACGGCCCAGCACCCACTCCAATGCAAGAGAGCTCCACTTATCTTGCTCCTATAGGTGCTTCCAAATTAGGCTACGTTCGCGGGGAATATCGGCATGGCCATAGGCTTCACGCTCCACCCGGGCATTCTCGACTTCGGTGCCGCTGGATTTGCTAGATTTTGTCCCCGCTTTCGTGTGGTCGGTTGTGAAGCCCATGGATCCCAGCCAAGTGATGAGATCGACACTCATTTCGGCGACTTGTGGGGCGTGGGCGGGATCGACGTATCTCCGCCCGCTTCCATGGTCGCGTCTCTTTCAGCGAGATGCTTTCCAACCTTATTCCGTGTTTTAATCGGGCGCAGTCGCCTGCCTCCAACACGATGCGCCGACCTTTGACCGGCTTGGGGATCAGCGAGGGCGCAGTCTCGAATGCGGCGACAGCATTTTTCCGTGAGCCTGACCATAGGAGGACATCCGCTGATGTGTTCGGAAGATGCCCTGCATCGAACGTGCCAGACGGAAATTATCATGAAAGCAATGGTTAGCGGGTTTGTGATCCTGTCGGGTATCCGACAATGAGGGGCGAAACATTGCGCCGGCGGCCGATTTGCGCGTCGCCGTCCTCTTGCCGATAGTCGATAAAAATAGGGCAGCTCCGCATCGGAATTTTCTCTTAGGACGGCCAGCAACCCAGGTTTATGGACTGTGGCGCGGAAAGAGGCTCTTGCCACCTTCTCTCGGCGCGAATCTGAAACGACGACTTCGGAAGCCAGGGCCTCCAGTAGGTCTCTCCCGTCTTCTTGCGGAAGATGGAGGCGAGATCCGGATACTTCTTCACATCCCTTGAGACGCAGAATCCAGCTAAAGACGGTCACACAGCTATGTGAGGCCGTGTGCCCCAGCACCACAAGCCTGACAGTGCTCGCGACCGGCGAGACCCATTCGGTCCGCAGCTTTGTCGAGGCTGCCTTCAGGCCTTCAGGCGGGTCGGGAAGGAGATATTCTGGGAAGGCGAAGGTGTTGACGAGTTGGGCCGCGAACGCAGGAATAACCAGGCGCTGATCCAAATAGACGAACGTTGTTTCGGGCCGATCGGGGTTGACCTGCTGATCGGTGATGCCTCCAAGGCGGCCATCAAGCTCGATTGGAAGCCGACGACCACTTTCGATGAGCTCGCCTCGTAAATGATCGAGGGCAACTCCCGCGCGTACGGGATCACGCTCGCGTGACGCGAAAAACGCAATGATTTCGCCGGACATTTGCAGTCCAAAGCAGCATTCGCCGGCCCGCCTCTCTCAGGGGGGCGACCGGCACCCAGTCAACACCCGGTCGTTCGGATCGGCAAATTCACACATCCTACAGAGCAGAAACCATCCGCTCCGTTCATGCGATCGACGATTTCGCAAAAAACTGGGCTTTTAAAGAGATCGCCGTATTCGTCGCATAGAAGGTTGCCCAGTACGTGACGCCGCTCAAAATCCATGGAGCAGAGAGTAACCTCGCCGTTTGGAAGGAGAACATTCCGATACTGTCGTTCGTCCACGCATATCAGCGCTCCAACGACTGGCTGCCGTGGTTTTACAATCTTAGGATCTACGCTTCCACCCCTGCTGCTCACCGGTCGCGCGCGAATTAGGGCTTCGGCAGGGATAATGTCCGCGATATCGGGATGGGCCTCGCCCAAAACCACGAATCGAATTGATGGGATGTCGGCGTCGACGAGTTGACCAACCAAATCGCGATACTTGTCTCCGACAAGGTGGCTATTCATGTAAGCGCCATCATCAAAAACATGAACCACGAATACCCCCAACCGCAGCGCCTGCAAGCGTTGTAGATCCCGCCCCTTCATTCCCACAAGCGTCGTGAAAATCCTGATGCCGTGGCCTTTGGCGGAAGCGTGCTCGACCATTTCGGTGCAATCCGGATTGAGCCATGGCTCAGAATACCCCGCAAAACTAATGTCGACGGAGGTTGGTACGCGCGCCAGACAGCGCTTGAAATCTCCAAGACTAAGATGCTTCGTATCAGATAATTTTCTTTGCCGGTCAGCGAACTTGTCCTGCGGACAATATGAACATCCCACGATGCATCCTGTGGTCGTCGTTATCTCTAAAACTCTGCCGGCTGGGATAGCAGAGCGCAGTTCCGGTAAAATCATTCGTTAGGACTCCCACTCGTCTGATCATGCATAAGGTCCAGCATGGTGTCTTTGGCTTCATGACACCGGCGGTCAGTACGTTCCGAATGAACCCAGCCATCTCCGCCTGGGCAGCAGTCAACAGCCGGCTTCCTCAATCTGCCGAGCGAACTATCAACGAACTTTGGGCGCATCGGCGCGGCAGGGCGGCGCAACCGCAATGTCGCGTGTCAGCCATTGCCAAAGGTGTAGCCGTGACCATTGAGCGGGCGCGCCGCCGAGATGGCGTAGCAGACACTATTGCCGCATCTCCAGCAAAGGCCGTGCCGGCGCTTAGCCGCAACAATTGCATGAATAAGCTTCGAGAATCCTCAAGGCGGCCGTTGTTTTGGACCAGACATGTTTTGTCGCTGTTCAGCTTTTGGACATGCATCACTTATCGTCAAACGCTCGAGGACAGAGTTGGCTGTCTCCCCTGCGGTAATGTTGGCGTCGGCTCATCATCTAGCATTATTTCAGTGCCGGCTGTGTGCGCGGAAGATCTACACGACCTGACCGCCGCGTGCAGCGATTGCCTGCCGGCTCATAGCTGATCTTTTCTCCTGAAGCCGGCGATGAGGCCAGGCCGTCGAGTGCGTGCTGCCGGATGCTGCGTATGCTGTTTCGCTAGACGGCGGATACCGCGCCACCTCCATATTTTCGCGATAGAGGTTTGGTGGCGTCGCAGGCCTTCCTGCTACACCCCTTGTTGGCACGGTGGATTTACGCGCCGGCCCGCATCGCGACGGGTACCATGGGCTACAAGCACCGCCGACCTCGCGAGGGCGGCCGAAACGCTCACCTCATGCGCAACCTGGTTAAGAAGCTGGCGCAAACGGGGCCGAGCGAGGCGGAACTCGAGCGGACCAAGATGAACGCTCAGAGACGGCCCTCGTCGAGAAAACCCGTGTCTGGCCGAGACGGGCAAGGGCCGGTAGCCAAGGCTACCAAGCCGTAGCGAAGCCCGTGATCACGCTTTAGGCAACGAATAACGATAATGGAAAAATCTGCGCGAAACGGTCGCACCGGTATTGACATTAATTGACACACCCCGCGAACACTTGCATAAGCCACATAGCGGTAGTGACTAGGTGCATGCCGCACCCAATTTTTTCCTAGGGGCGAGGTCTGATCTATGGCGGCACTGGCGAAATTCAGACCAGTTGATTCCGGCCAACACGACAAGGACGAACTCCGCGAGATTGTCCGTGAGCGCTCTTTTCGATTCGGACGCTACACGCTCTCGTCGGGCGTAGAGAGCGACATCTATTTCAATATGAAGCCTACCATGATGGTGGCGCGAGGCGCGCAACTTGCCGCTCTTGAGTTCCTAAAAATAGCTGAGCAAGTGAAAGCAGAGTACGTCGGCGGCCTTGAAATGGGAGCGGTCCCCGTAATCGGATCGATGGCGGCCGTCAGCTCGGTGATGAACAAACCCATAAACACGATCTTCGTTCGCAAGGCTTCAAAGCCCCATGGCACAAGGGACGTAATTGAAGGTCTTGGGCCTAAAGAAGATCTCGAGGGAAAAGTGGTCCTGATCGTTGACGACGTTGCCACAAGCGGCAAGTCGATATTGAAGGCGATTGAAGAGGTTCGCCGCGTCGGCGGCATTGTGGGTGACGCTGCTTGCCTTGTGGACCGTGACGAGGGAGCAACGGCGCTGCTAGCCCAACATGGCGTCACGCTGCACTCCGTACTGCATGCGAGCGAATTTGTGGAACGCCACTGACAATCTCATACAACGTCTTTCCGGCGACCTAGCCTTAGAGGACATTCCGCCGCTTTGCAGCGAGTGCAGGCGCCTCGCGAGTGAGAGCGATTGCCCTTGCCCATCCTCCCTGCTTTTGGTGCAACATATGCTCGCTGCCGTTCACCAGCGGCTTGACGCCGTTGACTACCTCTCAGAGCAAGGCGCCATAAGACTGAAGGCTTTCACCGATTATCTGGCGGCGGTCGTTCGAATAGCTTCAGAGAGCGGCGACGCGGCACCCTGGATTGATCTAGCAACCCGGTTTAGCGCTCTTTTCGGTCCCGACGAGGTTGCCCATTAACGCTTATCGCTTTTTTCGTGGAACGAGCAGCCTCGTCGGCAATGCGTCATCGATCGCCAGCGGCGTGCCGGCGCATGGACCGAGGATGCGGGCAGATGGATGCTCGCGGCAGTGACCATTCCACACCGCGGGCCGGGCAGGATCAGGTCAGGCATCCACGGGGCTGGCCCTTCGCGGCAGCATGGTAGGCCAGATATTTTCGCTTCATCGAACCACGGTCGGCCACGTGTTTGGCATCATGCCAGACGCCCCAATGAAGCTGGATCCTCTTTGCGACTGCCAAGGTAAACCCAGGAAATAGAGCCCGGGCTCGCTCGAGACGCCACGGGGGTGCCTTGGCCGGCCCTTCTCGTCGAAGGCGTCGACCTTCAGCCAGCTGTAGTCGACAGCAAAGCCTGTCGCCCAGACGATCGCCGCTATCCCGGCCTCGGACAGGTCGAGCTCGCGGATCGGATTGGTCACGCATTCCGGATCCGGGTGGATCCGACGGGCCGCGGGCTCTTCCGAGAGGTCGAGACGGTCGCGAGCGACATAGGCGTCGGCTTCATCCAGCAACGACATCAAGCTTGCGTCGCCACGGGCAATGTTTTTCGCCAGATCGGGCGCGAAGCTCATCACGCCGTCCTGGTACGTGCTTGTCATACCGAGGAGCGTAAGCCCCTGCGCGGCCAGACGACGGAAATCGATCGTCTCGCCGCCGCGCGCGCCGCTCACCGCGACTGTGACGTGTTCGGTGCCGGATCCCGGGGTCTCGGCGTCCCACTTGCCGAGGACGCCCAGCCACCAGCAGACGTCGCGCCCGCGATAGGCCCGCGGCGGGCGATCGTGAGGGCCCACCGAAAGGTAGACGCGCTTGCCAGCGCGCTGGAGTCGTCCGCGATCTGCACACCCGAGGATCCCGCGCCGACCACCAGCACCGCGCCTTTCGGCAGTTGCTCAGGGTTGCGGTACGCGCTGGAATGGATTTGCAGCATGCCCGCATCCCCAGGGACGACGGGCGGAATGACGGGGATCTGGAAAGGTCCGGTCGCGGCGACGATGCTGTTGGTTTCGACCACGCCGTCCGACGTCTCGACGCGGAATCCGGGCCGCCCGACATTTCTTTGCCCGAGCTTGACCTCCACGCCGCAGCGGATCGGCGCATTGATTTGCTTTGCATAAGCGACAAAATAGTCGGCGACCTCCTCCTTGGAGGCAAAGTCATCGGGACCGGTCCGCGGAAACTCCATGCCCGGGAACCTGTCATGCCAGGCCAGGCCATTGGCAACGAGGGAGTCCCACCGCTGCGAGCGCCAGCGTTCGGCAATCCGGCCGCGTTCAAGAATTAGATGAGGCACCCCGCACTTGCTCAGGTGCTCGCTCATAGCCACTCCCGCTTGGCCGCCGCCAACGACAAGCGTCTCCACTTTTTCAAGAGTCATATTTGCGTCCTGTTCTTCCTACCCAGTTCTCTGCGAATGCGGCGGCGGTCTGATTCTCGATACTAAATGGACCCAAATGCGAAAATCAGCATTTCCTGTGCCAAGGGTTAGCCTACCCTAATGCTCGGAGGGATTGCCGACGATGTGCAACGGGACGGGATGTCCCGGATCAGCACCATTGGAGAAAAGTGATCGAACGGCTGTCTGAATTTTTTTGCCGTTCCCCCTCAATCCTTTGTTCCTGGCGTCGGCGTGCGTTGCCGACGCCGTTGTCTTCGGCGCCAAGCCGCCTTCCGGCGATCCTTACCCAAGAAGATCCCGTGGGGGCCTTCGGGAAATTCGTCTCGGTCATTGGTTTGGTTGAAAGGGGCCCCTGCCGGTGAGGAGGGGCAACGGCAGGGCGCCTAGCCATGTCGACCTAATCTAACAGCGATGGAGGCTGCAGAGACGTCGACACGGCCGCACAGCGGCTCCGCACACACGGCCGCGAATTGATCCTATCCCGATCCCGCCTCTCTCACTCCGCCTCCTCTTCGGGCTAAGGCTTGAGTTTGATGACCGGCTCAATCACTGCGAAGACCGCGTCCGGCTTTCGGATGGGCGGACGGCGGAACCTCGCGCTCACAAATTCCTCTGGGAACCAGATTCTTGCGCGGACAGCGCGTCTGGAAGGGGCAGCCGCTCGGCGGACCCCTCGCCGGGGAAATGTCGCCTTCGAGCACAATGTGGTTTCTTGACGACACAGGTGTCGGGAATCGGGATGGCCGGGAAAAGTGCCTCGGTATAGGGGTGGTACGGCGGCGAGAATATCTGGTCTGTGGTGCCCTGCTCGACGATGTGGCCGAGATACATGACCACCTCACGGTTGGAGGTTCGGCATGTCGAATGTTCAGATGATTGGCCCCCCAGTGGGGCCGCCGCAGTGCAGCTGGTTTCTTGCGGTCAACCAGCTTCCGAAACCTTCGGCAACGAGCGTTCACGATGTTAGCTTGGGTTCTAATGGATCGACCGGATCGCCGATTGCGGAGGCGACGACCAATCTTGGACCCGGGAGAGCGATCACGGATCCTGCGGCGAGAAGGCATGGGACGAACTCTCCGGTGACAATGGCCGCGACGAACCGCGCATTTTTGGGAGGGACAATGACAAGCTCTGCGGATCCGGCGCAGATGTTCTCTACGCTGGAAGCAGCAAGGATTATCTGACCGCGGGCGTTGACACACGGCTCCAGGATCGCATGAGCGGCTTCGACCCGAGGTTCGGGTGGAAGCCGCACATCATCGCTCTCGTCGATATCGAACGAGATACCTTCATCTTTCATACGGTGGGGTTCTATGAAACGGTTTTGGCCGAACTTCGTCGACAACGCCAGCCTAGTGTCCGGCTATCCGGCGAGCTGGTTTTACAACGGCAAGGCCACCCTTGGACCAGGTATTGCCGAAAGTTGTGGGTGTGCCACCGCTCAGGTCTGCACGCGGGTTGGGGCGACCGAGGCACCAAGGCTGCGCCCGATGAAAGGATCGGCGCCGCGCCGACGGGCTGCTTCGACATAGAGCAGGCGTAGCGGTCGAAGCCGGGCCGGGTGGATCGCAGAACTGACTGCCGTAATCGATGTCCTCAGTAACGATAGCACCGCCTGGCAGGAGCCGGTCCCATGCCCGTTCGAGAAGTCGCTCAGGTCTGCAAGATGCGTGAGCACGAAGCGGCGTAAACCAGCGCGGCTTTGTCTGCCGGCCAGGGATGGAGTTTGTCCGCGTCTGCCGATCCCTCGCGCAGCGGCATCTTCGCGCCAGCACTAGCTTGCTTTCGTCGAGGTCAATGCCGACGACGCGGCCATTAGTCCCGCCCCCGGCGCCAACTCGATGCTTACATTCCGCCCGCGCAGCCGGCGTCGATCACAGTGGAACCCGAAAGCGGCTTGAACCGATCGAGCAGCGATTGCGTTGAAGCCGCCAGCACGCGCGAAATGACGGTAAGGCGCGCCCGCCCTACTGCCGGCTTTGATGATGTGGGAGTGGGGGTCCCTTACTGCCATCGCATAGCGGCCTCTGTGATTCATGATTGACGGCGCCTCTCGGGCACGAAGCGACTTTAATGGAAGCGTTTGCGGAGTATCCGAAACGGAGAGGTCACCACACCGCGCCGATCGCTCCGGTACGATGGACATTTGAACCGCGAAAAAGCGGCTCGATCGTGACATTGTTCTGGGATGCCTCCGACTTGGGGCAGCCACGAAACCACGTCGGAACGTTCGCCCGGACCAGACAGTCGTCGCTGCGCGGTTTTAAACTAAGAATCGTTAGCGACCCAGCCAGTTCTTGCATGCATGTCGTTACCCAAAACCGCTTTGCTCCCTCGGGTCAGGCCCAAGGGCAGGCTTTGGGCGACATGCGCTGGCCGTCAAGTGCCGGAGCGACGCGGGCGGTATGCCATCTGCCATAGCTCCCCCTCGCCGAAAATCCCGTCCAGCATGTTGAGAAGTTCGCGTACGGCATCGGATTTGCTGGAATAGTATCTCATCTGCCGGTCGCGCCGGGTCTCGACGAGATCGAGCGCCCGCAGTTTGGCCAGATGCTGTGACAGGGCCGATTGGCTGAGCAGAACCTTCTCGGCGAGAGCGCCGACCGACATTTCACCCTCAGCAAGATAGTTCATGATCAACAGTCGTTTCTCGTTGCCCATCAGCGCCAGAAACGCAGCCGCTGATTCGGCATTGGCGATTAGCTTTTTCGAGACCATCGATCCCCCATACTTTCCTGCTCATCGGACGCTATGGGGGGCAATAGCGTCTGTTTTCCATAGACCTCACTCGCGAAAGTGCGCTGGCAATTCAACGCTACCGGGAATAGGTCCGATAACGACTGTCCACCGTAGGGCCTTCGCCTCGGGCGTGCCGGACAGCCGCGCACCACTGCGCACCCCAACCATGCCGGCGTGGCCGGAGACCAGACGCGTTTGCCCTCCAGCGAGATCATTTCACTTTAATTCGAGCGTGATTCTGTAGGCCCGACGATCGGCCTCGACCATTTGACGAGCTCATCGAAAGTGTTCTTTGGCTTCCAACCGAGCTTGGTGGCCGCCTTAGCAGGCGTCGCCAATCGGTAGGTCCAGTCGGACTGAAATAACCGCTTGTCTATCCGGATCAGCGCATGGTTACTCCTGCGTTAGCGGCCTAGCTCATCAATGCTTTCCCCCTTCCAGACGATCTCCCTCCCGACACGCCGCAAGGCAAGCCTCGACAAAGCTGCGGACCGAATGCGTCTCGCGGTCGCAAGCACAATCGTCAGGCTCGTGGTGCTGCAGGATGCGCCAGGAAAGTGAGCGACTAAATTGAGTGGTGTACCTTGGGCATCAGAAGAACTGGGAGGACTCCGTTCCACCTTCCGCCTTGCGCATGACTGGAGAGATTTCCGGTGGGCGTCGCCTCCCGAGCAACGCTTTTTCATGTACGTTATTCTCCGTAAAATCGATTGTTTCGATGGAGCGCATCCACGGTATGAATGCGGGCATCGCCGTACCCTCGAACAGCATCGGTGCGGCTCCGCAACCAGTCAGCGAGCCAAAAACAGCGGCAATGTGGGCTTCTCGAAAATCCACCTCGTGACGCCGCCAAACAGCCGCTCACGCAGCCGACGGCTGCCGTAAGCGCCCATTACTATCATTTCGGCAGACGTGTCGATTGCGTGCTGCGCAAGCACCGTGGCAGCCGATTTGCCGGCACTTGGCAGTAGGTCAATCGACACCCGAGCACCGTGCCGAGTGAGATAGGCAGCGATGTCGGCTCCAGGCTCCGTGCCGTTCGCGTTGTACGCCTTCGGATCGACCAGGGCGACACAAACCTCCTGAGCAGCGCAAAGGAGACCGAGAGCTTCCCGAACCGCACGGCTCGCCTCCAGTCGTGAATCCCAACCGACCAGGACGCGCCTTGGCCACAGCGTCGGCTCAGCGCCGTCCGGCACAATAAGCACCGGCTTTCCCGTATCGAATAAGCTGCCGTTGATGACGAGAGGTCCGACAATACTGTCGTTGAGAAGTGCGGGGCCGACAATTGTCAGGTCGGCGCAGAGCGCCCGCTGTCGCACAACCTCACCTACGCGGGTCGCATCGCAATAATCCGTATCGACGTCATAGGAAAGGCACATGGCCCTCAGCAGTTTCTGGATATCCTGAGAGCGTTTTTCCTGTCTGGCCACGTCCTGTGTGAATCTGTCGATTTGCCGAAACCGATTGTTCAATTTGGCAATTGCCTGTGAACTTCCTACATGCCACTCGGGGACACAATCTCCAATCGGCAGAGGTGACATAACGAGCATCTGAGGCGGTGTAATCAGTACGGAAAGGTGCGCGCCGACTTCGACACATAAGGTGGCAGCAGTTCTGACGTCCTGATCGGAATGGTCAGCATCGGTCACACAGAGTACGCTTTTAAAGCCCATTTGCCTGCTTCTTCTGAGTATTCGTTTAGGGGCGTTTCAGGCCGCAAGACCGGCTCACAGCGCAAGGGAAAGGGAGTGGCGCCACACCCGGCACTTGGTTCAGCCGTCCGGCTTCTCGAGCGAATAGCCGGCCGACCTGACGGTACGAATGACGCTGCCGGGCGAAGCTGTCTTCAGGGCTTTTCTGATCCGGCTGATATGGACATCGACCGTGCGTGCACCGACATGGATGTTGGCCGGCCAGGCCGCTCCGATAAGCTCGTCCCGGCTAAAGACCTTCCCGGGAGCTTCAATCAGAAGCCGCAGCACGTTGAACTCGATGGGTCCGAGGTGGATGTCGTGGCCATTGCCGCGAACCCGGTGGGCGTCGAGCTTCATCTCGAGGCCGCCGCAGGTGAGCCAGCCGCCGTTTTCAAGACCATTTGCACCCCGCTTCGTCAGCGCCAGTCTCGCCCGTAGACAGTCGAGCAGCTTGGCCGGGGCGATCGGCCGCACAAAGCTCTCGTCAATGCCAGCCTTCAGGAGATCGAGGTGCTGGTTCTCGGCGCCGGGCGCGATCAGGGCAATAATGGGCAGCCCGCCGGTCCGGGGCTGCCGCTTGAGCCGGGCGCAGATAGGGGACCCGGTTATGCTCGCTGGCCCGCAGTCCAGCACCACGGCACGGAATTCCCGTTCGTCGGCCAATGCAAGCGCTTCCTTAGCGCCGCCTGCCGGCTCAGTGGCAAAGCCGTCCACCTCGAGTATGTGGCTGAGGAACAGATAGAACTCGGCATCTTGCGAGCAGATCAGGACGAGTGGCTTCATCAGCGCTACCCCAAGAGCCCATCACCGGCCTGGTCCGCCTCGGCCTGCGTGGGCTGGCTATCGCGCTCGCTCAAGACCTGTCATGCCCCCTTTGCTCGACACCTGCTCCCATCACGCGCGCGCTACCTCGGGATAGGTTTCGATGGCTGCGATTGCGTCGCCGACCAGTTTCGTGCCGGCCTCGGCGAGCTTGCGGAGCGTCTCGAAGCCGAACCGGTGGACGTCGCGCAGCGTCTTCGACAGAGCGACCAACCGCCCCGCCGTGAAAAGCACGCGCCCAAAGCCTTCATGGCTCAGCTCTATCATCGGCGACGCCATCAGGCCGCAGCGCTCCTCGATCGCAAGCCCAACGGCGGTGTAAAACATATCAAGTCTCCACAGCACGTCCGGATCGGGATCGCCGATGATTGGGATTGCACGGCGCTGTTCCTTAGTGATGATGAAGGCGGCCAGCAGCTCGGCGTCCGCTTTGCCTTCCCACCCCCCGTAGGAATCCTGAGCACGGATCAGCCGTACGAGGCATTTGAGGAACGGGTTGGCAAGTGCCACCTCGTCCTCAGCGACAGCAGGGCTAACCGCAGGGCCAGACATTTCGCCTTCTCCTCTTTCAGTCACTCGTCCTCGAAGGACCGTTTCTTCTCCGCGACGCCTGCCTCAGCCAGCACCTTGCGCAACCAGGGGGGAGGACTCGTCCTGAGCATCATCTGCGTGCGCAACAGCACCTCTTGGATGCTCTGAGGCTGCCGCACCTTGATCGGATGAATTTTTGCCGAAACAAGCTTGGCTGCCGAAGGTCCGCCGATCGCCAGGCAAAACAGGAGGTGGCAGCCCTTCAGCGCTTCCACCTTCGGTGTGATACGGTCATCGCCCCCGGTCCGATGTTTCCCCCTTTCGTCGGAAACGTCGTCGAAGGCCACGGCTTCCACGAGTTTCCACTTTTCGCGCGTCACATCGTAGATGACAAAGCGCCTGGCCGACCCGAAATGCGCGTTGAGTTCCCTCATGTCTTGGGTTGCGATTGCCACGCGCAAAGCGCCTGCTCGTCGTTCACGCATCGGACCATGAACCTCGTCAGTGACGAGTGAGAGGCGACGCACGGGGAGCACCCGGCGTTTCGCGCTTGCGGAATGGATCAAGTTCCTGAGGCGTCGGCGCATGCCGGTTGGCTTGGAGCATGTTGGCAACCTCGAAAACCAGATCACGGGTCCCTTGATAGAGGATTGAGAGCTTGTGCTGGCTGCCGAGCCGGTCGAAGACGGGGAAGCCGACGCGCATGAGGGGAATGCCAAGTCGTTGCGACGCTTGGCGTCCATGTGAATGCGTGACCAGAAGATCAGCGCCGCCGGCAAGCGCTTCCAAATCGCCGAGATCGCCGATCTGAATCGACTCCGCCGGTACCTCTTGCAGAATTTGCGACATATCGGTCGTCGTGACTGCCGCCGCGATTTCCGACCCCATATCCACGAAGAAGGTTGCGAATTGATAGAGTTGGTCTGGTTCAGCAGCGATCGCAATTTTCTTGCCTCCGAAATGGAAATGTCCGTCCAGCAACGCATCCTGCAATTGCGCCCGTCGACGGCACACGCCTGTCGGCACAGGCTCGCCAGAAATCCCTGACAGCAGGGAAAAGAACTGATCGGCGCTCTTCAATCCGGTCAGCGTCTCGAAGAGCACGTAAGGGACGCCGGTCACCTTATGCAGAACCTCGGCCGGGCGGCGCATATGCTCGCCGATGGCGATGCAGTGCTCGACCGCGCCGAGCTCGCGGATGTCCTCGACGCTCGTCCCTCCATAGGTAGTCGTCACCCAGTGATCGGGCACAGTGCCGTCGAGCGAGCCTGAGACGTCCGGCAAAATCACCGGTTGCAGCCCAAAGCCTTCAACCATCTCACGCAAATGCTCGACGTCAGCCACGGTGAGATTCCAGCCGGGCAGGATCGCGATCGTCTTTGACTGCCGCGCCCGCTCGCCTGGCCGTGTAATGCCTTCGATCATCGCGGTGACAGCGGTAGCCCAGCCCTCTTCGAGGGCGCCGCTGAAATCCGGCGTGTTGGCCAGCACGATCTCAGTACCCGCGAGTTCTTCCGCCCGTTTCAGCCTGATGTCGGCGATGTCGCCTGCGGAATCCTCGCCACGGGTTTCCACCAGGGCCGTCGTGCAGACCCCGATCAGCTTTGGCTTCGTGCGAGTCTTGAGATTCATGATCGCCTCTTCCAGATTGTCCGCCCCGCCGAGGATGGTCGCCACTTCATCCATCGCGGTGGTCTGTAGGGAGATCGTTTCCTTGAAATGCCGCACTAAGAGCACGAGCGCGAAGCTGGTGCAGCCCTGGCTGCCGTGGAGCAGCGGCACTGCGCCCTCGACTCCGAGGAATGCCAGGGCGGCACCCAGCGGCTGTGATGATTTCAGTGGGTTTACCGAGGCTGATTTGGTCTGGGAAAGGATGCGGGTCATCGAATTTCCTCAACACCAGCCGAAATCGTCGGCATCGTGCCCGCGAATTCCTGGACAGCGCGCATTGTCGTCGTGTCATTCTTGGTGCTCGGCAATTCGTCCTTCCCATTGGGCTGGCAATCCCACGGGGGCCGCTCGCGCACCTGGCACCAGATCGGGTTGTGAATGGCGAGGTCGATCTGGCGTACGAGTTCCACCATGCCGTCATAACCGGCGTAAGGGTGTTGGCGCTCCTGGTTGATGTCGAGCCAGGGCGTCTTGGCCTTGAGCGCGACGAATTGCGTGCGCCCACCCGACAGCAAGATATCGGCCTTGCCTTCTGAGAGCATGGCGTAAAGGTCGCGCGCTGCCATCTGCTCGAACATGTGGTTGTCGTCCTTTAGGATCTGTTTGATCCGCTCCTTGTCTTCGACCGTGGATTTCTTGACCGAGGTGCCCACGATCTCCATGCCGATCTCCATCAGCGCATGGACGACCGACCAGGACTTCACACCGCCCGTGTTGAGCAGCACGCGCTTGCCTTGCAGCCCCCGCCGGTAGGCTTCGAGCTTTTTCCATGCCACCGCCTCCTGCTCGACGATCAGCGTCTCTGTGCGGTCTAGGATCTCCGGATCGGCGCCCTTCCTCACCAGCAGCTGAGCAATGCTTCGGAGTGCTTGCGACGTGTCCGAGATGCCGTAGAAGGAGCCCTCAAAGAAAGGGATGTCCCAGCGCTCGTCCATCTTGCGGGCCAGATTAATGAGGGCCGTCGAGCACACCACCATAGCCGCCCGGGCGCGGTGCGCGGAAGCAACGTCGAGATAGCGCGCGTCGCCCGGAATGCAGGCGCGCACCCGGATCCCGAGCCGATCAAGGAGCGGCTTTATCAGCCAGAATTCGCCGGAAAGGTTGAACTCTCCAAGGACGTTGATGTCGTACGGCCCGGTGTCGTCGGGTTCCACCGTGCCGATGACGTGGTCGAGCAACGCCTCGGCGGCGAGCTTGTTGCCAAGGTTCTTGGAGCCGGCCAGTCCCGGCGCATTGACCGGAACCACGGCCAAGCCGAATTTTTCGGCGGCGCGTTTGCAGACGGCCTCGATATCGTCGCCGATGAGCGCCGTCACGCAGGTCGAATAGACGAAGACCGCCGGCGGCGCATAAGTTTCCTTGATTTCGCGGATCGCCTTGAAGAGCTTCCGCTCGCCCTGCCCCATCACCACGTCGAGTTCGGTAAGGTCGGTCGTGAAGCTTGTGCGCCACAAGGTTGGCCCGGACGAAGCTGCACCGCGGTTGTCCCAGGAATTGCCTTCGCAGGCGAGCGGCGCATGGACCAGGTGCGCAACGTCAGTGATCGGCTGCAGGACGATCTTGGCCCCGTCGAAGGCGCAACCGCCCGCTGCCGCTCCCGGCGTCAGCGGCCGTGCGCAGCCTTCCTTACGCGCCTTAGCATCCTTGCCACGGTTCTTATCGCAGGCGGGCTCGTCGAAAACGTCCTGGATCTTGGCACTTAGCGAGGTCATTGGGTCAGTCCCCAAAGTCCATTCGGCAATGAACGGACCTGGGCGAATAGCCGGCAGTGTCTTCTAGCGGGTGAGGTCATAAGAATAGTCCGTCACACCCGTCTGGCTCGTCTCGCGATCGAGCTTGTCGAAGATCTTGTCGAGGATCGTCGTCAGCACGCGTAACCCGCCCTGGTAGCCCATGAGCGCAAAGCGATGGTGGTGGTGCCGGTCGAAGATTGGAAACGTCAGCCGGACCAGCGGCGTGCCGGTGTCGCGCTCCAGATACTTGCCATAGGAATTGCCGATCAGCAGGTCCACTGGCTCGGTGAAGAGCAGCGACCGCATCGCCCAAAGGTCCTTGCCCGGCCAGACCTGAGCGTCCTTGCCGAAGGGCGACGATGCAAGCAATTCCTTCAACTCGGCTTCCCACGCCGAGGTGCCGTTGGTGGCGAGGCAATGTGTCGGCTCGCCGCCGGTTTCCATGACGAAGCGGGCCATGGCGTACACGAAATCCGGATCGCCGTAGATCGCGTATTTCTTCCCGTGCAGCCAGGACTGGCTGTCCGCCATGGCATCAACCAGTCGGCCGCGCTCCAGGCGGATTGCCTCGGGGATTTCCTTCCCGGAAAGGGCCGAGACCTTCATCAGGAATTCGTCAGTCGCCTGGACGCCGAGCGGATAATGGAACGAAGCCGTGGCCTGCCCGACTTGCTGGCAGTAGTCCAGGGTTTTTCGGGTGTTGTAGTGCTGCAGTGAAAGCGTCGCCTCGGCGTCGAGTGCTCCCTTCACCTCTTCGATCTTCGTGCCACCGTCATACATGCGGTATTCCCCGTCCGATGGCGTGTCGAACTGGTCAGACGCGTCCTGGATGAAGGTGTAGGACACGCCCATCACATCGAGCAGGCGTTTGAGTTCCCGGTTGTTGCCAACGCAGAAGCCGTCGAAGCCCGGAATGACGTTGATGGTTCCCTTGGCTTCCGTGCGCTGCTGGCCTTTCCAGAAGTGCTCCAGAATGCCTTTGAGCATGCCGTCATAGCCATCGACATGGCTACCGACGAAGGCCGGCGTGTGGGCAAAGGGCACGTCAAAATCGCGCGGGACCGAATTTTCGTCCTTGGCGTTCTCGATGAAGCTGTGCAGGTCGTCGCCGATGACTTCCGCCATACAAGTCGTCGAGACTGCGATCATCTTCGGGTCGTAAAGTTGGTAGGTGTTGGCGAGCCCGTCTACCAGGTTCTTCAGGCCGCCGAATACCGCCGCGTCCTCGGTCATCGAGGAGGAAACCGCCGAAGCAGGCTCCTTGAAATGGCGCGACAGGTGCGAGCGGTAGTAGGCTACGCAGCCCTGGCTGCCGTGGACGAAGGACATGGTCCGCTCGAAGCCCGCGGCCGCGAACACCGCGCCGAGCGGCTGGCAGGCCTTGGCGGGATTTATCACAAGCGCTTCTCGGGCGAGGTTCTTTTCGCGGTATTCCCAGGTCTTGGTGAATTCGCCTTGATCGGTAACGATCTGATCCGGGTGCGGACATTCGAAATTCAGCTTCTTCTCGGCAAGCATCTGCCTGTATTCCGGCTCGCGGAACAGGGGAGCGTGGTCGAGAATCTCTTCAGCCGACTGCGGCATTGGTGTTACCTCTTTTACATCTGGCCGCGCCATACGGCAGCTCAGGTACGTCGAGACGTTTGCGGTTTCCCGAGGCTCACAAGCCGCGGGGGTTCATCGTCTCTCTGGGGGGAGAATAGGCCAGGGGACGGGCGTCTATTCGGCAGCTATCGCCTGCCCATGGGGCGGGCTTTCTTTCCAAGGCGCCTGGTAGAGGCCCCAGACCGGATTGTTGATGGCAAGATCCACGTCGCGCGCGAAAATGGCAAAGCCGTCATAGCCGTGATAAGGTCCCGAATAGTCCCACGAGTGCATCTGGCGGAACGGAATGCCCATCTTCTGCACCGGGTATTTTTCCTTGATGCCAGAGCCAACGAGGTTGGGGCGAACTCCCTCGATGAACTTCTCCAACTCGTAGCCGGTAACGTCGTCATAAATCAGTGTGCCGTTCTTTACGTAATGGCCGGTGCGCTGATAGTCGTCGTTATGGGCGAACTCGTAGCCGGTGCCGACAATGACCATGCCGAGGTCCTCGTAAGCTGTGATGACGTGACGGGGGCGCAGGCCGCCGACGTAGAGCATGACGGTGTTGCCTTCGAGGCGCGGTCGGTACTTGGAGATGACCGCGTCAACAAGCGGTCTGTACTTGGCGATGACCTTCTCGGCCTTCTCCTCGATTTCCGGCCCGAAATGCTTGGCGATGTTGCGGAGGGAAGCTTCGATCTGGGACGGTCCGAAGAAATTGTACTCCATCCAGGCGACGCCATACTTTTCCTCCATGTGCCGGCAGATGTAGTTCATCGACCGGTAGCAGTGGATGAGATTGAGCTTAGCCTTTGGTGCGCGCTCGATCTCGGCGAGTGTGGCGTCGCCCGACCAGTTGCCGACCACGCGCAATCCTATCTCCTCAAGCAAGATGCGCGAGGCCCAGGCGTCGCCGCCAATATTGTAGTCGCCGATCACGTTCACGTCATAGGCACCAGCCTCGAACTCGACGTCCTTCTTGTCGAAGACCCAGTCGCGGATCGAGTCATTGGCGATGTGGTGGCCGAGTGATTGCGAAACGCCGCGGAAGCCCTCGCAGCGCACTGGCACGATAGTCTTTTCGTGCTCCTTGGCCTTTTTGCGAGAAACTGCCTCGGTGTCATCGCCAATGAGACCAATCGGGCATTCGGATTGCACGGTGATGCCCTTGTTCAACGGAAACAGTACCTCGATCTCATCGATGATCTGTTCCAGTTTCTTGTCGCCGCCGAAGACAATGTCCTTCTCCTGGAAATCGGAGGTGAACTGCATTGTCCCGAACGTGTCGATGCCCGTTGTGCCGACGTAGTAGTTGCGGCGCTGTGACCAGGAATATTGGCCGCAACCGACGGGCCCGTGCGAGATATGGACCATGTCCTTGACTGGGCCCCAAACCACGCCCTTTGAGCCGGCATAGGCGCAGCCGCGTATGGTCATCACACCAGGAATGGACTTGATGTTCGATTTGACGTCGCATTCGGAAATGACTTCACTTTCCTCGCCAGCCTCGTCTCCGCTCTTTGCGACGCTGAGATGCTTTTTGCGGCGCTTCGCCGCTTTGTCGGGATATTGCGATAGTACATCCTCAATAAGCTTCGCATGGAGAGCACCATCATTCTCGTATTCCAGGCTCATGGGACCCCTTTCAAGGTGTCTGGTGACGCCTCACCGACGAGGCGCCGTTTTTTGCAAGGCGCGCCAACTCAAGGAGGCGCCCAATATCGTCGTTACTGGGCGGCCGCCTTCGCCGCTTCCTTGGCCTGAAGCTCGGCAAGCATCTGCTCGTCGGTCTTCATGATGCCGAAGTCGAGGAGCATTTCCTCGAGCTCCTCCATGGTGATCGGTGTCGGGATGGTGCCCTGGCCCGAATTGGCATGGATCTTTTCGGCCAGCGCGCGATACTCGCCGGCCTGCTTGGAGTCGGGCGCATATTGGATCACTGACATCTTTCTGAGTTCGGCGTGCTGGACGATGTTGTCGCGCGGCACGAAGTGGATGAGCTTGGAATTGAGCCTGGAAGCCAGTGCTTCGGCCAGGTCGAGCTCACGGTCGGTCTGACGCTCGTTGCAGATCAGTCCGCCGAGCCGCACGCCGCCCGAATGGGCATATTTCAGGATGCCCTTGGCGATGTTGTTGGCGGCATAGAGCGCCATCATCTCCCCGGACATGACGATGTAGATTTCCTGCGCCTTGCCCTCGCGGATCGGCATCGCGAAACCGCCGCACACCACGTCCCCGAGCACGTCGTAGGAGACATAGTCGACATCGTCATAGGCGCCGTTCTCCTCAAGGAAGTTGATCGAGGTGATAACGCCGCGACCGGCGCAGCCAACACCCGGCTCCGGGCCGCCGGATTCCACGCATTTGATGCCTCTATAGCCAACCTTGAGCACGTCCTGGAGCTCGAGGTCTTCGACCGAACCTTCCTGTGCCGCGAGATGCAGGACCGTATCCTGAGCCTTCGAGTTCAGGATCAGGCGGGTGGAGTCGGCTTTGGGGTCGCAGCCGACGATGAGGATTCTCTGCCCGAGGTCGACAAGGGCGGCGAGCGTATTTTGGGAGGTGGTGGACTTGCCGATGCCGCCCTTGCCGTAAAAGGCGATCTGACGCAGACCTGACATTATAGCTTTCCTTCCTTCGTTCCATCCGTCACGGCTGCCCGCGACATGAATGCCGATGGGCAGCTCTTGCCGCCTCACACCGAAGGGTCTCAAGACCCGTGCCAACTTGACCGATTGATAGCCAACAAGAATTTTTGTCTTTTCTCTTCCGCGAGTTAGCTTGAGCTCTAACAAGTGCTTGCTGCCAGAATAGGTGATTGTCGGAACAAGCCGTGTAGCGGACCCGACAATGCCCGACACAAAGCGTCGGATAGCGATCCTCGAGGCCGCTACGGCTGACTAATGGGGCAGCGCCGAGGCGACTTGGTAGGGAAACGGCTACAGGGGAATCGGCCCTGCAGTCCGTGCAGCAGCTGGTATCCATCTGAGCGGTAGATTAAACACGGGCCGCCACCGAACGGCGTCGAAAGAATGTGCCGCTATTTGCATGAGCGCTAATTGAGGAGTCGGTTACCCTTCACATCCGCTGTCGGCACTATTTCGGGTTGAGCAATGGCTCGCGGAGCTGGTGTGCTCCGGCTACGGCCGCGGTGCCTCGCAGCCCCAGCGCCTTAGCAACGCTACCGGTCATTTGCGAGAAGTAGCCCTGCTCCAAAGGATCCACGACACTACTCTGGCCAGCGATCGATTTGCGGCGGCTTCCACGGTAGGACGCTGAATATAGCGCCCTCATCAACGAACGACTTTGCGGAGCCGATCCCGCCCTGGAGGGCGCGCGTCGCATTGGAATGGCTGGAGCGGGTTCTCGCCGACACGACCCAGGCTAAGGTGCGGGTGACCTGAACGAGGGGAGTGGGGCGACCCTGACCTCCCGCCGCTTTGCCGCAGAGGCGTTTGAGGACACCCTGCCTGTTCCCGCCGCCGTACATCAGACGTCGGTGCTCGGTAGCTGCTTTGCGCGTGCCTGGTTCGAGACCGACCGGCGAAGTCGGATGGATTAGCCTGATGGGATGCCTCCGACGATGACATCCTCATCCGGCTCGGAGTAACCGGCACCAATGTTGCACGCCGCACTATTACAACGTGTCGGGCAGCGATGAACATTCATCTTCGTGCAACGCCGCCGGCAACGGCGGCCCCTCTGTCTTTAACGCGGGTCAACGCAGCCAACCCATGTTGCAGGGCACCCAAACTGGCGGGGCTTATTCATGACCGGATCCGCGACAGGCTTCATGGGTGCTGTTCAGCACGACCCAGAAAAGCCGGATCAACGGTCTCGTCCCGCATGGGGTGCGGTCATTTCGCTTGCCTTGGGCACCTTCGGGCTGGTGACGGCAGAGTTTCTGCCTGCCAGCGTGCTGACGCCGCTCGCGCATGATCTCGGTATCACAGAGGGCGCCGCTGGACAGACGATGACAGCGACGGCGATTGCTGCGGCGATCTCGGCGCCGACGATGGCCATCATCACAAAGCGCCTGGACCGCAGGATCGTCCTGTGTGCGATGATGCTGCTTCAGATCCTGTCCAACCTTCTGGCGGAAGTCGCGTGGTCGCTTCCGGTCTTCCTGGCGGCACGTGTCGTGCTCGGCATTGCGCTCGGAGGCTTCTGGTCGATTTCGGCATCGCTGGCGATGCGGCTCGTTCCAAATCACCTTCTGCCGCGCGCCATGTCAATCATCCTCACCGGCGTTTCGGTCGCTGTCGTATGCGCGCCTCCAATCGGCGCCTATGTCGGCGACATCTGGGGATGGCGAACGCCCTTCATGATCACTGCGGTCGTCAATGCCATTACACTGCTGGTGCAACTCGTAACGATGCCTCCGGTTGAAATGGCTGGATTGCCGAAGTCTGCTAGATGTGGCCAAAAAGCCGACCATCAAGGTCGCCCTTTTAGTCATAGTCCTGGTCGCTTCTGGGCACTTCGCCAGCTTCACCTATATCCGGGCCTTCCTCGAGAAGGTTCCCGCGTTGAATATCGAGATGATCTCGCTACTGTTGCTCGTTTCTGGCATAGGCGGCTTCTTCGGCAATTTAGCCGGCGCATTCCTGGCCCCACACAGCCTCAAGGCAGTCGCGGCCCTGCCATCCCTGCTCATGGCGATAGCCGCTATCTCGTTGCTGATGCTGGGACCATCGGCCTGGGCCTGGGCGATTGCGATTGTCATATGGAGCTTTGCCTTCGGCGCGGTACCGGTGGGGCTACAGACGTGGACGGTGCTGCGCGCTGTTCCCGAGCAGGCCGAAAGCGCCGGTGTGCTAATGACCTCAACGTTCCAGGTTGCCATCGCAGCCGGCGCGATTTTTGGCGGACTGCTTGTGAAAAATGCCGGCGTCACGAGTGTCCTTGCCTACAGCGCGGGTGCCACGTTCCTCGCCGCCCTCACAGTGTTCCTACTCGGCCCGAAACGCGCAAACCTGATCTCCTGACGGGGGCCTTCAGCTCAGCGCTGATTCTACAGGGAGCGGGCCGGGCGGAGTTGGTCAGGTTACGCATCCCGGGCGAGCTCGGATCGCGCTTGGCAGCTGATGGGTGACCGGGCGCCGTTCTTGGAGCGTCGACTTGTTCTAGTCTCGATTGGAAATCCCGCCCCGAGAAACGCCGGGCCGGCCACCCGCCACCATCAACGTGCGTAGTCGCTGAGAGGGCGGCATTCCCGACAGTACGCCTGCATCACCCGAAAGTTTTCCAACCCGCGATGTGCCGCGAGTGCTGAAGACCAAGGAATTCGACGGCCCTGAGGGAAAAAGCGCACGCAAAATGCGCGTCGCCCGCCGGAACGAACTTACGGCGCCTCAGCTCTCTGTCAGCTCGTTCGAGTACCTCTCCTCGAGAGCGATCTAATAAGGTCAAACTCATGTCGAAAGACTTCCGCCAAAGAAGGGAACGAATGCCATGTACGGATCGGATCGGTGGCTCATCCGCAAGCTCAGCCAAGCTAATGACGCGGGTGCGGTCAAAGGACAGCGACGGCTTTGGCAAGCACTTGCGCACATGGCGCAGCCTGATCTCAATGCGAGTTCGTCTTCAGCGTCGGCACGGCCGTGCTCGCTAGTTTCACAGCCTCCCATCGTGGAGATCGACAGGTCTGCGTTCGGACGGAAAGTAAGGGACTTTATGGCGATGAAATCAAATACATCGCCGCCAGAGTACTCGGATTTCGTGTCCTCAAAAGCCGCGCGAACGGCAATGGTCGCAAGGCTCGGCGGTGGCACCCAGGATGATACCGACGAAGCGCGACATTGTATTATCAGCTATGTCGGACCTCGGTCAGGCGCTTTCTTTGGCGAGCGTCACTGCGATCCGGAGGTCGGGGGCGACGTGGGGCTCAGGGGAGTGACGCGCCAGATTTGCGATCCTACCCACCAGCGCTTCCATCGGTCCTCGCTGGAAGAAGCGCAGCCAAAGCACCGCAAAAGCGCTTACAACCACGATAAAGCCAAGGAGCGCGGACAGCGAGTGAGGTTCTCCGAGCAGGTAGATTCCCTGAAAGTGCAGGAGATAGGCCGTAAAGGCATCGAGCCTACCGCGACTATTGGCGAGACCAGCTTTCGCACAAGCGGGAGCGCTTCCATAGCGAGCGAGCAAGCCGCCAAGACGAACATTGCGCAACCGGTGCTGCCAAGGATCCAGAACGTCGGGTCGCTATGAGGTGAGGCATGCCATAGCCAACTCGCTTTGAGAGCGTGCAGGTGCTGCCACCAGAAGTCGGGAGCCAGGCCAAGTTCCTGCAAATCGGCCATCGGCGCTTACACCAGGCAGCAAATGCAGCGCGAGCGAGAATCCCCCAAAGCCTAACACGGCCAGCGCGACGCCAGCTAGACCAAGGCACCAATGCATTGCGCGCTTGCGAAGGTCAAAGCGCGCAATGGCCATGCCTGCGATCAAAAAAGGAACCCAGGTCAACGCGGGATAGTCGCCGCTGACCAAGAGCTTGAACACCTCGGGGGCCGAGCTCTCGGAGCCAAACATTGGGAGAAGCAGGAAGCGCACTTGCGGGAGAACCAATGCTGTCGCCGCGGCGAGCAAACCGAGTTGCTGTGCGCTGAGCCGATAGAGCGGCAGGACCAACATGAAGCAGACCCCGTAGTATGCCAGGATGGGCTCGTACGCCACATCGAGGTATTTCAGGGTTGAGCCAAGGGCGAGCAGAATAAGGGCACGAACTGCGACTTTGGCAATGGCCTGTCTACTGGCTACCCCCGATTTCGGCGCGTTGCGGCCGGTAATCAAGATGAGCGAAAAACCCGTTAACACGGCAAACAGGACGGACGAGCGCCCATAGGCGAATTCCATCACACGCCCGACCAGTCCTTCGCCGCTGTCGGGACCGACATGCACGGCAAACATGCCGAAGACAGCCAAGCCGCGAGCAAGGTCGATGCTGACCGGCCGAGCTGCAGCCCACCCATCTCGCAACCCATTGTGGAGGGTGCGGTGCGGCCGTGCCATGGTGGGTTCCTTCCATCTGTCTATCGCGGGACCCGCGACAGGAGGGCCGGTCGGCTGCTGCCGTCGTCTCGCCCCGAAGGGAGCAAAGCTCGTGCCAATCTGGCAGTCGAGCCGGCGACAGAAATTTGTGTTTTGTTTCAAGGCTATAGCCTACGGAAACCACAGACTTGGGTCGCCGAGCCGCCTGCCAGGCAAAGCGATCGATATCGGTCACAGCAGAATCCTCTGCGGGTCGAGTTGAGCGGGAGATCAATGCGCTCCTGCATCGAGCGTCGTTGCGGCGCCGCCGATCTCCCTCGAATTGCGGACGTCCCACCGATAAGATCATCGGAGCAATTTGCGTGCCCGGTTGGCGCTCCGTTGCGTTCCACCGCTTCCCGCTAACCAGCGGCTTGGCGACCTTTCGGTCGGTTGCGACAATTCTTGTCGAGTTTCCGACACGAGAGGTTTCGATAGAGACGCTCGGCGAGACTAATTGGAACGCCAAGCATGTAAAAATCGTATCCGATTCGAATTCGATCCTCATCGACTCTGGACCAGGGCGATCCCCGATGCCCACGGCTTGCTGCCCCGGGCCTGCGTTGGCGTTAGTCGCACAAAAACACGCCGGGGCAGACACTATGCAGTTGCTGCAGTGCCCGCCGGTGTGCGGTATTGCATCGGCTTGCGCTGTCTGGTCCGTCCTTTGCCAGCCGGTGCGGAGCGTGAGTATCCGCGTTACACAGGACTTTTGTTCAGTGTGATGACGCGACGGTTATAGCGCGTATCCGGCTTGGCGAAGACGTCGTCCTGAAGCGAAAGCGTTGGTGCGGGAGCAGCTTCATTGGAAATGGCATGCCGCTTGCTGCTCGTGGCTAGAGCCCATCAAATCACAAGAAAGCTATTTGCCGAACCATGGCTGACACACGAAGCTCTCTACGATCGCCCGAGGCCGAGCAAGGGGCAGCGGCAAAAGTCCAGACAATTGCGCTGAACCAGTTCAGTCGCGCCGGTCTGTTGCGTGGTCAGTTGTTGGTACCTGCTTTGCGGATGGCTGGTGAGCCGGGCCGTTCTCATACACCCGGATGGGGAAGTGAGATTTGGAGCCGCGAGGATCTCACCTCGTGACCGGCATGCGGGCCCTGGCGCGGTGGCGCCAGCCTCAGCCAAAATCCGGTGCGCCAGTTTTTTCTAAAGGAGCAAGTTGATGACCGGTCAAAAGAAGGTTCCCTTCGTCACGTTTCTCACGCGTGTTCGCGATGATTCAGTCCAGGGGCCAAATCCATACCGCTGGGAGGAAAGAACATCCGACGACTACTTCGCCGGCAAGCGCGTCATCCTGTTCTCGCTCCCTGGCGCTTTCACCCCGACCTGCTCGACCTACCAGCTGCCAAATTTCGAAGATCTCTATGAGGAATTTAAGAAGGAAGGAGTTGACGCGGTCTATTGCCTCTCCGTCAACGATGCTTTTGTCATGAATGCATGGGGGAAGTCCTTGGGGCTGCAGAAGGTCGAGTTGATCCCGGACGGTTCAGGCGAGTTCACGCGCAAAATGGGCATGCTGGTTGCCAAGGACAATCTCGGCTTCGGTATGCGCTCCTGGCGCTACGCGGCTCTGGTCAATGATGGCGTGGTGGAGCAGTGGTTTGAGGAGGAAGGTTTCTCCGACAACTGCGAGACCGATCCCTATGGCGTCTCATCCCCGCAGAACGTCCTTCACAAATTGAAGACCGCTGCATGACCTGGTGTACATCGACCATGTGCAGCGGTGTCTTGGACGAGACCGAGCACAAAAGGCGAAACTCTAAGGCGCGTCCCGTGAGGTGTCCAAACGTGACGCGCGTCAGAAGCGTCGACCTGTGAGAGATCCAATTAGCCGCGGCCAAGAGCTTCTTTGACAGGAATACCGAGCTGACCATGAAATCATCGTTTGGCCTACTTCAGAAACAGTCTCTTGCAGCATCGCCTCAACTCATCGAGTCGATTCGCTTGCTGCAACTGACGCATGCCGAACTGCATCAGTTCGTGGACCAGGAGCTCGAGAAGAATCCGCTTCTGGAGCATGCGCCAAACGACGACGGGCTGTCTGGCGAGGCTGCAGGACCGACCTGGAGCGGGCCCCCGGACCATCCCCGGCAAGGGAAATCCCAGCCGAACGAGACCAACACCGCGCCTGGTGATCGTCCTGCCTTCGAGGAGTTTGTCGCCTTAGCCGAAACTTTGCACGACCATGTCGCTCGTCAGATCTCCCTCACTGCCTTCACACCGCACGAGCGGCTGATTGCTAGTCAGCTTGCCGGTCATCTGGATGACACTGGCTATCTTCAGGCAAGTCCTTCGGACCTGGCTGGGTACAAGAACATTCCTCCGGCCGATGTGGAACGGGTTCTAGGTACCTTGCAGCACTTCGATCCGCCGGGAATTTTCGCACGAACTCTCGGCGAATGTCTTGAGATACAGCTGCGCCAGCGAAACCGGTTCGACCCGGCGATGGCGGTTTTGATTGCCAACCTTGAGATGCTTGCGCAACGCGATTTTCAGACGTTGAAGCAGCGTTGCGGCGTCGATGAAGAGGATCTTCTCGATATGCTGCAGGAAATCCGTGCGCTCGATCCCAAGCCTGGAAACGCATTCCAATCGGGCGCGCCGGAATGCGTTGTACCGGACGTCTGGGTCACGCCCTCGCCCGGAGGTGGATGGCAGATCGAGCTCGATCCGAACACGCTGCCCAGGGTGCTGATCAACCAAAGCTATGTCGCGGAGGTTTCATGCCGAGCCGCCAAAAAATCGAAAGACATGACATTTATCAACGAATGCTTGCAAAACGCGAACTGGTTAATCCGCAGCCTCGATCAGCGAGCCAAGACCATCCTTAAGGTCGCGACCGAAATCGTGCGCCAGCAGGAGGCCTTTCTGGAATATGGCGTCGCCCACCTACGACCCCTCAATCTCAGGACGGTCGCTGACGCGATCAACATGCACGAGTCGACTGTAAGCCGGGTGACGTCGAACAAGTACATGGTTACCCCACGCGGGGTGTTCGAACTTAAGTACTTTTTCACTGTCGCGATCGCCTCCTGCGAAGGCGGTGACGCGCACTCCGCCGAAGCCGTCCGCCATCGGATCAAAGCGATGGTCGCCGAAGAATCCCTTGATAACGTGCTTTCGGACGATGACATCGCTGACCGGCTCAAGGAATGCGGCATCCATCTCGCTCGCCGCACCGTCACTAAATATCGCGAGGCGATGAATATCCCCTCCTCCATACAGCGGCGCAGGGAAAAGCGCTTGTGGCGCGACGGCGATCGAGGCCTCAAGGCCTCGTGACGAAAGCGGCCCTTAAATCAATGTGACGCGTTCTTCGCATTCGCCTTCCTCCGGGCCGAAGCAACTTTCGAAATCACTGCATTCGCGGCAATTGGGCGCAGCGCATAGCGAGAACCCTTCGGCCTCGCAGAGTTTGCGATAAAAGTACTTCTTCCATTTCATGTTTTGGGCGTTGCCCGCCGCTAGCGTCGGAAAATGCATAGCAAGCAGGCGGTTGAGCTCGGCCCGGTTGAGAAGCCCAAGGTCTTGCCACAGATGGCCATTGCGCATAGCGCGCCGGGCGAGGATCTTAGCGAAGCGGGCGCTCGCCGGGTCGCTTGGCCGGGCATGCGCCAGCAGCAGGCCGCGCAGAAGTTCTTCCTCCATAAGCGGCTCAGGGTCGCTGACGTCTTTGAAGGCCAAGGCTGCCATAGCGGCAGCGGGGAAACTGCGGGGCAGGATCTCGCGCAGCTCGGTAAGGGAAAGGCCGGTTGACTCCGTCGCTGTCGCCTCGCCGGCCTCGACCTCCTTGAGCGCACACGAGAGGACGCAGGCAAGCACATGCTCGTCGAACCCCTTCTCCGGCCCGATCGCAGGCCGTTGGCCGGCGCCGACACACACATCGTTTTGAGCGGACATGGTCCCGTTCTCCTGGTTTGTCTCGTCCACAGCGGCTCTGCCAGCAGCAACATGGTCTGGCAGTCTTTCGGGCACACGCTGCGCAGGCTCAACCCCAGTGCAGCGGCCGACGGGGTCGGCGCCATAATTATGCGATTTAGCTCGCCTTCGAAGTCACCGCGCTACCCGTCGCAAGTGCGAGGATTTCACCAGAAAAACGACGCCGTGAAAGCGCTGCGCGCGAGCAGACTTTCCAGCAGAGCGGCCTTAGCCCGGACAAGCGGAGCCCTCGAAAGGTGAGATATTCGGGCACCACCTGGAGCCGTCCAGGGTAACGAAAGCGCTACTCATCGAAAGCATACAAGTTCCATTCATGAGCCGGCCGTTGAACGTGCGTTATGCCACCTGAACGACTAACAGCTGCGGGCAAGGAGCATAACCCATCGCGAATTCAAACCCGCGCATTACCCATCGCCTTGTTGATCGCGGGAATGATCTTGTCTCCCCAAAGTTCGAGCTGGCGCAGCATTGTCTTCTGGTCGAAATCTCCCAACTGGGTCTGGACTGCGATCTGATCCGTTTTCAGAATGTCGATCTCTTCCAGCAAGCGATCAATCACGCGATTCACACTGCCGATCGGCAGGTTCTTGCGCATTGCCTCGAGCGATAGATCCTGCTGGGTGGGCGTTTCCCGCAGGAGATAGCCGTCATGGCTCTGCTGGCGGCGCTGATGCAGCGCCTCCGACAGGCGGCGCTGGAAACGGGCGTTGTCGAGATAGCTGTTGATCTCCTCCTCGTTGTCGCTGGCATAGCAGCAACGCAGCAGCGATACCTTGGCATCTGCGACATTCCGCTCCTCGGAAGCCGCTGCCTTCTCGATCGCTCCGCGCAACGTTCTCAAAGTCTCCAGGCCGTCGTGGAATGCCGTGACAAAGTAATTGTGGCCCTCGCGGTAGGCCCGTTTCATGGGGCCGGCCCGCCGGCCATCCAGATCGGCGGGGCAGGCCTTTGGACGGTGCGTACCGAAATCGCCGTCGGAGGTATCTTCTCGTAGGGGCCATCGTGCTCGAAGATATTGTGGTTGAGACCCTTCAGAAGGATGTCCAAGTATTCCGAAAAGATGGCCGGCGCCTCATCGATATTGACGCCGAAGCGCTCAAACTCGAACTGCTGGTATCCCGAGCCGACGCCGAGATCCCGGCGACCGTTCGCAACGATACCGGCGAAGCCGATCTCGGAGAGCAGGCGCTGCGGTTTGTAGAGCGGCAGCACGCAGACGGCAGTGCCGAGGCGAATGGTGCTCGTCACGCCGGCGCAGTGCGCCACCATCATCAAAGGCGACGGAATCAGGCTGTAATTGTTGAAGTGGTGTTCTGCGAACCAGGTTGTGCCGAAGCCGGCCTGCTCCGAAACGACGGCCTGTTCGATGGAGTTTCGGATGACGATGTCGGGGGATTGATGATAGCCACGTTGGGCGGCCAGGATGAAGGTGGCGAATTCCACTGTGTTTCCTTGTTTGCTGCTGGTTGGCGGATCTGGAAATGCGCTCGTCCGAGACACCGATTGCCTCGGATCAGGCGCCTGGCAGAGCACCGCGTTGCTCTAGGCCCCTGTGCGATTCGCGGTTGCGGGCACGCCCGGAGAGCTTGTCCCCATCCCGAGGGACGTTGCCCCGCCGACATCTTCGATTGGGGCCGCGCTGCGGGCGCCCCCAAGCCGGGGCCTCCGCTTTCATGAACGGCACCCGGTCGCCTGGCGAATGGTCGATGTTCAACCAGCGGCCTCCGCAAAGCATTCGTCGTAGAGTTGGCTGGCGCTTCCTGCGTCACCGAACGCGGTCCAGCCGCCGTCCACATAGAGGATCGAGCCGTTGATGTATGAGGCGTCGGACGAAGCCAGGAAAAAAGCAGCATCTGCAACACCTTCCGGCCGTCCCATCCTACCCAAGGGGATCTGCTGTCCGATCGTTTTCGTGTCGATGCGGCGGGCCTTCGCCAACTCACGAATGGCAGGCGTGCGGATGTAGCCGGGAGCGACGGTGGCTGTGCGAATGCCGATTGGCCCCAGTTCGGCCGCCATGCAGCGGGTCAGCATGTCCATCCCCGCCTTCGAGGCGCCATAGGCATGCGAAGGGCGGAAAGCTGTTGATCGATCCTAGGTTGAGGATCACGCCGCCGGGGCGCATCATCTTGATCGCTTCACGCGCGCAAGTGAAGGCGCCGGTGAGATTGACATGCAGGACACGTTCGATCTCTGCAGGCATTTGTTCGACGCCCGCCGCAAAAGCGTCGATAGAAGCACCGTTGACAAGGATATCAAGGCGGCCGAAGCGCCCCCGCAGCCCCTCAAACAGAGCCACCACCTCGCTCTCGATCGCCACATCGACGGATTTCGCTGTGTTCTTTCCGCCGAGCAATGCAGCCAGGAGTGTCGCTGCGGCGCTATCTTTATCGGCGATCACGACAGTGTCACCGTTCGCGGCAAAACGGAGAGCAACAGCGGCGCCTATACCGTTTGCGCCGCACGTGACGAGCACGACTCGCGCGTCGGTGCGTTCGTCCGGACGGGAGAGTTCGGTTCTGAGGGCTCCTTCCACCTCAGGGCTGGCATCCCCGGGTTGGTTGAATGACATCCAGCCGCCGTCGACCGCCAGCACCGATCCAGTGACGTAGCATGCCTGCACGCTGGCCAGAAAACTCACAACCCTTGCGATTTCGTCGGGACGAGCCAGGCGCCCCATCGGCACACGACGGCGCATCGCCGCGAGGTCAATTTTGCCCGCTCGGCCCAGTTCTGCAATCATCGGCGTGCGCACGCAGCCCGGCGCTACCGCAGCCACCCGGATACCGCGAGAAGCCCACTCGCATGCAAGCGACTTCGTCAACGAGATCAGGCCCGCTTTCGAGGCTGCGTACGCATTGCGCTTCACGATGGCACCGCCCGGCCTCATGCGTCTCGCCCCTCCGCGCGCCATGAGGAACGGCCCAATCAGGTTTACCGCCAAGCCGCGTCGGAAGTCATCGACATCGGTGTCGACAGTGGCGGCCATAGTGGGTCCCACTCCGGCGTTGTTGATGAGGACGCTGATTTGCCCCAACTGTGCTTCGACCCGGCCATAGAGCGCGACGATATCTTCCTCTCGCGAGACATCGCACTCGAGGCCGAGATGCGGCTCGCCGAGACCACGGGCCAGTTCAACCACGCCGCTCCCCGGGAGGTCCACCGCAATAACAGTGTCTGCGGCAAGAATATTGACCAGGGCACGGCCGATCCCGCCAGCGGCGCCTGTTACGATGACGATGCGTCCTGCCTGCGTCATGAGAACTTTCTCCAGGAGGCTCAGAATCTCTGCCCTCGATGTTGTGCGTGCGGATCGATGCGCCGCAGTAGAGCAATATGTGCTGGTGACGGTCGGTTGCGTTACCGGATAGAGGTCGTCCGCTTCGGCTGCAGTCCAACTCCCGGTTGGATAGCCGAAAGTGATAAGGGGCCCCTCGAGGTACAGACGCTTACCTCGATGAGCGGCGCTGCCTAGGTCCAGCCAATCGAGGCAGACCGACGTCCTCGGCGCGCTCGTGGCGGTAGAGCGGATCGCTGTCGCGGTCACGCTGTCGCGGGCGGAAAGGCAACCCTGCCGGCCGCATCTTTCACCGGGCAGGGTTGGTCTTGGGGACCGCTTTGGCGTTGCAAAGTTGTCATAGCCCGTCGTCCCCACTGATGCGTATCTCCCGTTCGGAAGCTGACAAGGCATCGTCGCGGGAAGCAATGCGACGCTTCCCGAGCGCGTAGACCGGATCGTCCGGGTGCGGTGCTCCAATGGGCTGTCGCGGCCCGAACCGTTCTGTCTCAAGTACCGCCGGTGGGATCTGCTCCTCGACCCAATCGTAGACCACCGTCCGTTCGGCAATCCGCCACTCCCCTTCCCTCTTCTGAAACAGATCGCAGTAACGGCCGCATAGCAGCATCTGGCGTACTTCTCCGTCATTGTCTGGCCCGCGCTGGAGCGCGGAGAAATAGCTCTCGACAGCAGCTTCTGCCGGGTTGATAAATTCAATCAGGATGTTCGTGATTTGATGGACGTTGCGCAGTCCGGTCTTGAAGACACCGAGCGCAAACCGAACGAAGCCCTCGGCTGAGCCGCGATAGGCCCCATGACTGTCATGCGCATCAGGCCAGTACGCGCTGCGCAGTGCCGCCTCATCGGCGCGGTCTATCCCGCGGCTGTACCGATAAAGGCAGTCACGGATCGCCTCACGGTTGAGTAATTCGGTAATTTTCGCTTGGTCCATCGGCTCTTCCGTGGTTCTGAGGTGCTCCGGGACGCCGGCCGTCGGTTTGCGGGTGGCCTCCGATAGGATTCGCGCGGCGGGTGGATCATCGAGTTCCAGCGCAAGTTCGGGGCAGGATCGCACGCCATCTGAGGCCAGCAGTTGCTCCCCATCCGCAACATCAATGTTACCTGGTAAGATGTAGCCCGTCTCATCGAGCCTGAAGACTGCCGGTGCTCGCGCCGCGCATCGCGTATGACCCTCGCATCTGGCTTTGTGAACGATAATGCGCACAGCTACCTCCAACGTCTGTGGCCCGGCTCAGGGCGGGGGGTTACTCAAGCCCAGTCCAGGACCAGATTTTCGATCCCGAACACATGGCCGCCATGGGTGATGGGTGCTGTTCCCTCCTTGATCCGAAAGGGCGGTATGCGCGCCAGCCACTCCTCCAGGCCAATGACAATCTCCCGCCGGGCAAGGTGTGAGCCAAGGCAACGGTGGGGACCATAGCCAAAGGCGGCGTGGCGGTTGTCCTCTCGCGTCAGATCGACCGTATTGGGGGATTGGAATTCCGTCGGATCACGATTTGCAATCATCGTGGCGCAGGAAACATAGTCTCCCTTGCGGATCGGCGCGCCTTCGAAATCGACATCTTTCCTTGCCACGCGGATCATCTGAACGCTTGGATAGGCGCGCAGCAATTCTTCGGCTGCGAGCACGATCCGGTCCGGTTCGTTGCGCAGCAATTCCTGATCTTTCAGGTTGCGCGCGAGATAGGCCAAGTCAAAGCCTATGGCTGCAGCGACCGTGTCGAGCCCCGCCACGAAGATAAGCACGCCAATGCCCCGGACCTCCTCGTCTGTCAGGCCGCGACCCTCGACCTGTGCCTGCACGATGAAGCTCATGAAATCGTCGACGGGCTTTTTGCGGCGCATCGCCGCCAGTTCGTCAATGAACGACACGATCGTCCGAGCCGCCGCCGGCCGTCTCACATCGTCGCCGTGGAGCAGATCTTTCGCCCAGCCGACAAATGTATCGAGACGGTGATCCGGCAGTCCGAGAAAGCGAAGGAAGATGTTGACCGCGAAAGGAAAGGCGAAATCCTTCATCACGTCGCAGCTTGTGCCCGACGAGGCGATCCTGTCGATGAGCGTTGCCGCTCGCTCGCGGATAGTCGGTTCCAATTCCGTTACCCGCTTTGGCGAAAGCAGCGGATTGAGCAGTGAGCGAAAGACTCCGTGGGACGGTGGATCGAGTTCGAGCGGGATCATGGGCCAGTCTTCGCCCAGTGCGGATGCGAAAATGCTGCGATGACTGGAAAATGCTTCGGTCTCCTGGAGCACACGCCGCTGATCTGCGGCGCGAGTGATGACCCAAGTACCCAGCCCGGTGCGCGTGTTCCACGGCGAATAAAAGATAGACGGTCCGGCATGCACGCAAGCGACTGCTGCGTGCGGGTCGCCATTGGGCGTCGGGGACATGCCTGGTGACGTAAAAAGACTGAAGTCGCCCACCATTTCCGGCGGGACATGATCTGGAACCGGTTTGGTCGCCATATGGTTTCTCCCGCGCTCAGACGCTGACGCGCTCAACTTGGATCGCAAGGCTGTTCATCAGAGCCCGCTGAGCTCCACATCGCTCTCCGACATCGCCTCCGATGTCAGATCAAGCAAATTGCGTGCCGAATCGGCGCACCGTTGGCGCTACTCATCTCTCCGTAGTATCTGCCCGTAGAGGCTACCCTTTGGTAGGGCTTCGACATTCTTGTCCGTTTCCAGACACGACAAGATTGCGCATCGAAGGCTTTCCGAGGGGCCGAGTGAAAGTGGCTAAGCATCGAACGAGGTCACCTGCCAGAGCAGGTGTAGCTCGGCGGTAGCGAAGCCGCTCGCGAGCGCGCCGTCGACTGCGCTGTAGATGCTATGGGCGGCGGCGAGCGTGTGGCACCCTCCGCGCTGTTGATCAGCTATCTAAGGAGCGCCCCCTTTACCGGGGCGCCGAATGAGAGCGGCCAACGCAGGCGCGAGAAAGGTCTTGCGCGGGCCGGCAATGCTCGCCCCCGCTATGGCATGATCCTGTTGGCTCGGCGGTTCCTCCAATACCAAAAGGACAGCGCGCTCGCGCACTGGTTTTGCGTGAGGACGGCCGATGGCCGTGGCGGAACGCGCAAGACAATGATCGTGGCTTTGGCGCGCAAGCTGCTGATTGCATTCTGGCGACTTGTCACGACCGGCGAGATCCCGAAGGGAGTAGCCCTGCGCCAGGCATAAGGCTTGGAGGAACGTTCGACAGGACGAGCATTGAAGTTTGGCAGCTGCAATAGTCTGCCGATAACGATCCGAGGTGGTGGTGATCCCGGTCGCTCACATGGCTTACTACGCCGCGCTGTAGAATGGGCCCACCGCCCGGAGCTTCGCCGCCGATGCGTATGGCTGCATCATGGTTTTCGATCCGCCAGGATCAACCACATACAAGCTTTCGGCGCGTTTACGGCGCCTGATGGCGAGCTCCCCTCGGTTTGCAAGTTGAAGACCTCTACGAACAGCACCTGCCGGCTCAATGTAACGCTGCCCGCCGTGCTCGTGACCATCAAGGGCAAGTCGCTTCGCGATGGCCAAAGGCCCACCCTTGACCGTCACTGCGCGCGGCGCCCAATGACAATGAACCCCGAAGCCAAAGCAGGAACAAATGGGCGCCACGGCTGAACAAGGAACAAGGAGACGGAACGACTGAAAGATCACCTTACAAAGATTAGCCCATACAAGCGTGCGAGCGGCTTTGCGGTGATCTCGACAGTTCGCCGGTAAGGTCGGGTTGCTGACACCAACCTGATTCGAAGGAACCATCGATGACCGACGACATGATGAACCTGCGCGCGCTCGTGGAGAAGACTCCGGATTCCGATCTCCTGCGCGAGATGATTGGCTTTGCCGCCGAGCGGCTGATGGCGCTGGAGGTTGGGGCCGCCACCGGCCCCGCCTGTGGCAAGAAGAAGGCCTACGCCCGCCGGCGCCTAGGCCCATCACAGCGCCCGCAAATAGCGCACTTCCGAGATCGCAGCCCGCATTCTTCTACGTCAGGATCACATCGGCCTGGCGGTAACGATCGCCATCGTCGGACGTCCCCTGCTAGCCCGAGAAATCCTCGACCGCACTGGCCGCACCGGCAAGCCGGCCGTTCACTGCTGTGTCGCTGCTGGTGGCAAGAATCTAGCTGCCCTGCGCCGATAGCACGAACAGGATGCGTGGCGTTCTTTGATGATGCGGTCTGCTTTTTTTGGCGGCTTTCAGCTTTGCATCCGTCTCGGACGCTAGCTTTTCGAGCTTGGCATTAGATCTAGACCCGAAGGCCCTTGCCGGCGAAGGAGTATTCGAGGATGCCTTTGTGGAGGCCGTCCTCTGGAAACTTGACGGAGGGACCAATCGACTTCACCTCGACCAATTCCTCCCGCCAGCTGCCGTACAGGGCTGGGGTTGGACATTGACCGACAGCACACTCCTTCGCAGGTAGCTGACGCATTTTGCCTACATTGGGCAGCTTGACCGCGGGGTTCCGGTTGTGGCTCATCGCAACGGGAGCAATGATGGCGGTCCTCGCCAAGCGCGAAGGCGCTCTCGGGAAGGAGCCTCCGATCGAGGCGATCCGCGGCGGGCCGCAAAAGACAGCTGTGCTTTCGTTGGCCCCGGCAGGCAGAGCGGTGATCACGAGAATCCAGGGTAGCGACGCGGACACCGAGCGAACACGGAAATCAATATGCATCGGTGTTGCCTGAAGCGGCGGATGAACTGGCAATGCGCGGCAGGTTCTCGGTCAGTAACCGCCAATCGTCGCGCTCGGGTTCGCCTTCCTTGCGCGTCCCGAAAAACTGGATGATCATCTTGCCGTCGGCGCCATATGCTTCGAGAGACGTGACATGGCCGTCCTTGGTCGGCTTGCGCACGGCCCAAACCTCGCGGATGTGGTGGGTCCTGAGATGCAGGTGGAAAGTCTCGTCGAGCACGTTGATCCAAGGCCCGATCTGCTTGACCGACTTGATAGGGCCGGAATGGATCTGGATGCAGCCACGATTGCCGACGAAGCACATGATCGGCATCTCGTCCTCGGCCGCATGATGGAACATGGCGCTGACGGCATCGTTGTCGAGCAGCCAGGCGTAATCCTGGCCGACGATGCGCACCGCCTGGCGGCGGCTGAGGTTCAGCGCCTTCAGCATGTCGAAGAACTGATGCACGTCGATCAGCCGGCTCCAGTGCTCCCGTAGGTCGTCGACGATAGCGGCTTGGTCCGGAATCTTTGCGATATTTTCGGCTGACCTCTGCTTAACCGACAGGATCGGTTCCTGGTTTGAGGATTGGAGCTCGTCTGTCAGTTTTTGATAGGCGTAGAGGTTGGAGGACGGCCTCAGATGCACCTTGTGCACTGCCTCGCCGGCGGCGTCGAAGAATTGCAGGCAGCGGCAGATCTCCCCGCCATCGCATGTCTCGACGGCAAAGCCATGCGCCCACACCTTCAGGAAGATGCGCAGATCGATGTCATTGCCGAGCACGATAGCGTGATGCTTGCCCGTGAATACCCTATCGTAGATCCCTATCTTCTCATGCACGGCACTGTCATTGCGGGTCAGCGCCATGACCTCGCCAACCGCGCCGAGGCCGGTTAACACGTCATTCACACGCGGCTCGATGCGCACCGTGCCAAAACCACAATGTGCCGCGACGAGCTCCGCTTCCGAAATACCCAATCGGGCAGCGAGATCCCGGCCGCGGATTTTGGGACTGTCTTCCCGTGCCCGCCGAATTCTCTCCGGCGAAGGTTTCTCTGGCTGGTGCATGTGTTACCTGCTTGCGCATTGTCGGTCGGGAGCCTTAGCCCTCGCCAAAAGAGAGCCTCAAAACTCGTACCAACTGCTCGAAGGATCTCGAAAACCTGGCCTACGTGCCCGTTCAGCGGAAACTCCGGTCCAACCCTCTGTGGCGGTCTCGACAAATCCGACAACACGTGTCGAAAGCCGACGCCTTAGCGACAATAGCCGAACCAGAATCGTGGCCGTCTAGCGAAGTTCCACTGTTCGGAAACGGGTTTTTCCGTTGGCACGGTTCATGCGCGGTGATGCCCAAACCGTCACGCACCGAGGAGAAAGGGAGCAATGATTACACTCACCGAGAAGGCCGTTGCCGCCGTTAAGACCGCTCTTTCCGCCGCTAGTGAGCCGGCAGAAGGCTTTCGCATCATGGTCGAGCCCGGCGGCTGCTCCGGCTTCAAATACTCAATGGGCTTGGAGAGCTTCTCGCGCGAGGGCGACGCGATCATCGAGGCCGATGGGATCAAGGTGTTCATAGACGCCGGCTCCCAGTCTCATGTCGGCGGCATGGCCGTCGACTTCGTCACGGGTCTCGAAACCTCCGGCTTTGTCTTCGACAATCCGAATGCGAGCGGGAAGTGCTCCTGCGGCAAGTCCTTTAGTTGATTGCCGAAGAAGAGAGGGCGCCTGAGGTGAGCTTGTCGGTGCGATGGCGGCCCAGTCTACGCTAACATGTGGGGCACCTGCACCGGCTCTAGATCGTCTCCGCCAGCAATGCGCAAGGCTCAGTGAAACCGGGTTGCGCCTTCACGTCATTCCAATCCATTGAGGACCACAGCCCATGAAAGTTGTCTATCTCGACAACAACGCAACGACACGGGTTGATCCCGAAGTCGTTGAAGCGATGCTGCCGTTGCTTACGCATCAATTCGGCAATCCTTCGTCGGCGCACGGTTTTGGCGCCCTTGCCGGCGCCGCGTTGAAAAACGCGCGGGGGCAGTTGCAGGCGCTGATCGGCGCGGAGTTCGACGACGAGATCACCTTCACCTCGGGTGGAACGGAAAGCGACAATGCGGCCATTCTTTCGGCGCTCGAGGTGATGCCCGACCGGACAGAGATCGTGACTTCCGCCGTCGAACATCCGGCCGTGCTGACGCTCTGCGCGCATCTTGAGGAGACGCGCCGCGTCAGGGTGCACAGGATCCCGGTAGATAGCCACGGCCGGCTCGACGTTGACGCTTACCGGGCTGCTCTCAGCCCGAACGTGGCAATCGTCTCGATCATGTGGGCCAACAACGAGACCGGTACGATCTTCCCTGTCGCCAAGCTCGCCGAATTGGCCAAGGAAGTCGGCGCTCTTTTCCACACTGATGCCGTGCAGGCAGTCGGCAAGCTCCCGATTGACCTGAAATCGACCGCAATCGATATGCTGTCGCTCTCCAGCCATAAATTACATGGACCGAAAGGGGCCGGCGCACTTTTCGTCAAGCGCACTGTGCGCTTCCACTCGCTGATCAAGGGGGGTCACCAAGAGAGCGACCGGCGTGCGGGCACCGAAAACACGCCCGGCATCGTCGGGCTCGGCATGGCAGCCGAACTCGCCTTGAAATTCATGGATGGCGAGACCAGACGGATAAAGCGGCTCCGGGACCGGCTGGAGAAAGGGCTTCTCCAGCGTGTGCCAAACACCTTCGTCAACGGCGACCCGCTGGAGCGCTTGCCAAACACCACAAACATCACCTTCGAATTTATCCAAGGCAATGGTATCCTGAAACTCCTCGACCGCGAGGGGATCGCCTGTTCGTACGGATCCGCCTGCACCTCCGGCTGTTCGGAGCCGAGCCATGTCCTGAGTGCGATGAAAATACCACATGGGGCGGTCCGCTTCTCTTTCGCGCGTGACAACGACCAAGAAGACGTGGACCGGGTGCTCGAGGTCTTGCCGGCAATCGTGGAGAAGCTGCGCGACGCCCCCGTTTCTGGGCCGGATAGGCGGATTACCGAAGACCTTCAATGCGTTGCAGGTCTCAGCGCCAGAAGAACCGGCGACCATTCATGAGCAGTCGGATCTTTCTCAACGATACGACCCTGCGTGACGGCGAGCAGGCACCCGGCGTTGCCTTTACGGTGGCGGAAAAGCTTGAGATCGCCGAGTCGCTTGCGGCAGCCGGCGTTCCGGAGATCGAGATCGGCACGCCGGTTATGGGCGCCGACGAAATCGACACAATTCGCGCTGCGGTCGCACGGGGTCTCCCGGTGCGGCTCACGGCCTGGTGCCGGATGACCTCGCAGGATTTGGATGCAGCGGTCGAGAGCGGCGTCCCCGCCGTCAATCTGTCGTTGCCTGCGTCGGACATGCAACTTGCCGCCAAGCTCGGCCTCGATCAGGCAGGAGCGCTCCGGCTCATCGAGCGTATGGTCGGGCGCGCAGTCGCCAGCGGCTTCTTCGTCGCGGTGGGCTGCGAGGATGCTTCGCGGGCCGAGCGGGATCATCTAGCCCGCGTTATTGAGACGGCGGCGCGCGCCGGCGCGAGCCGTGTCAGGCTGGCCGACACGGTCGGCGTCCTCGACCCCTTTTCGACCTTCGAACTTGTCACCCAGCTCGCAGCGCAGTCTCCCGTCGACCTTGAATTCCATGCGCACAACGATCTCGGCCTCGCTACCGCCAACACGCTGGCTGCGATCCGCGCCGGCGCGCGCCATGCCTCGGTCACCGTCCTTGGACTCGGCGAGCGCGCGGGCAATGCCGCGCTGGAAGAGGTGGCCGCCGCGATGGCCGTGCTCCAGGGCGCAGATACCGGCATCGACCTGACCGCACTGCCCGCACTGGCAGCCGAGGTCGCGCAGGCAGCCCGCCGACCGATAGCCGCCACTAAGCCGATCGTCGGGGCTGATGTTTTTGCCCATGAATCAGGAATTCACGTCGCAGGGCTGCTGAAGGACCCGCGTACATATCAGGGGCTCGATCCAGTTCTCGTGGGCCGCTGCCGACGTATCGTCATCGGCAAGCATTCTGGCGCCACCGCGGTTGCCCATGTGCTGATCGAAAGCGGCCGCGATCTTGACCCCGATCTGGCACCCGCGATGCTTGCCTGCGTCCGTCGCAAGGCGGCCGAGATCAAATCGAGCATCACAGCGATTCAACTGGTCGATCTCTACGACAAAATGTGCAGCGATGCGGTCGGCAGAGATCTTGGATTTGGGTGAAGGTGGTGATGTCGGCTGTCCTCGCCATCATCTCAAATCGGAAAAGCAGCCACGCGGCGCGACGCAGAAGACGTTCGGCCGTCCCATCGGCTATGACGTCCAAACATTGCGGAGACCAAGGCGCGGGATATGGCCGTAGCCGGCCGGTGTCCTCATTGGTGCTGCCGACAAGACGGTGGTCCCAGCTCGGTCGGAGCCGACCCAGGTCGAGGCCCAATGCGGAGATAGTCCCCCATTCCCTCTGCACCGTACTGCGGCCATGCACGCCCGTGCGCCACACCCGGCCACCGGATGCACAGCCTTGTCGACGAAGCGATTGCCTCGCTGGCTCCGCCCCACTCGATCTGGCCCCACAGTTTTCCGACAAGGGAGAATGCAATGACTTGTTCCGCTGACGGCCGTCCCATCGATGTCACCGACGTCCTCGCGCGACTGAAAGGCCTGTCGGCGGCGGAGGAGTTCTTTGCTGTCCTTGGCGTCTCATATGATCCGAAGGTGCTCAATGTCTCACGGCTCCATATCATGAAGCGCGTGGGCCAATACCTTGCCGAGGAAGATTTCTCCGGTCTGCCCGACCAGGTGATCGCCGCGCGCGTACGCGCCATGCTGGAACGCGCCTACGAGGACTTCGCGGTTTCCTCGCCGCTCACGCACCGGGTCTTTAAGGTGCTCAAAGATCACGATCCGGACAGGCCTTGCACGCAAGGCAGCACCTTTGTTCCTTTCGATTCAGTCCTGAAGCGGTTCGGCAGGGAATAAGCGCGACATAGTTGCGACGAGACAATGTCAAGAAGCCGACAATTCGGGCATCGCAACCACGCCTCCCAAAATGACCAGCCGAGTTTCCATGGAATTCGAGCTTCAAAACACTGGCACGAATGATGCAGCCAAGAACTCGCACCGCCATTCCGCATCGGATAACAGCGTAGAGAAACGCCAATGCACATCGTCGTCAGCATCAAGCAGGTGCCGGACTCGGCTCAGATCCGGGTCCATCCGGTGACGAACACCATCATGCGCCAGGGTGTGCCGACCATCATCAACCCTTATGACCTATTCGCTCTCGAAGAAGCACTTAGGCTACGCGACGCTTATGGTGGGGAGGTCACAGTGCTCACTATGGGTCCACCCATGGCGGAGGACTCCCTGCGCAAGGCGCTCGGCTACGGCGCTGATCGCGCGGTGCTTTTGACCGACCGCTATTTTGCCGGTTCCGACACACTGGCGACCTCCTTTGCTCTTTCCCACGCAATCGCGAAGATTGGCGAGACGTTCGGCCCGCCGGACGTGGTCTTCACGGGCAAACAGACGATCGACGGCGACACCGCCCAAGTCGGGCCCGGCATAGCCAAGCGTCTCGATCTTGTGCAACTCACCTACGTCGCGAAAATTGCCTCCATTGATCTTGCTGCGCGCGAGATCACGGTCGAGCGCCGTTGCGAGGGCGGCACCCAGAAGCTGAAGAGCAGCCTGCCCTGCCTCATCACCATGCTGGAAGGCACAAACGAGATGCGTCGGGGCTCGATCGAAGACGCATTGTGCGCCGCGCGCAGCCGGATTGTGAAATGGAGTGCGGCCGAGGCCGGCATTGAGGACCTCACCAAGTGCGGCTTGCGTGGCTCGCCGACGGTCGTCAAACGCGTTTTCGCCCCTACCGCGCGGTCGGAAAAGGCGGCGCAAATTGACACGGCCGAGAAGACGCTGCGCGATCTCGCCGACGAACTGATTGTTGCAATTTTCACCCGCCAACCGGCACTGGAACCGGAACTCGCCTTCGACGGCGCCTGACGGCAAGGAGCAGACCATATGTCGAGCGCGAACCCAGACACTCCCCGCCCGCCCGCCGGCCGTGCCGGGATGAAGAAGGAGCTGCCCGAGCGTTTCAGGGCCTACCGGCACGTTTGGGTTTTCATCGAGCTCGAACGCGGCCAGGTCCACCCCGTATCCTTGGAATTGCTCGGTGAGGGCCGCAAGCTAGCAGATAAACTTGGTGTCCAGCTCGCGGGCGTTGTGCTCGGACCGCCGGAAGAAGCCACCCAGAACGCAGTCGCCGAAGCCTTCGCCTATGGCGCCGACCTTGTCTACTTCGTCGAGGCGCCGCTGCTCGCCGACTATCGGAATGAGCCTTTCACCAAGGCGATGACCGATCTGGTTGACACTTACAAACCCGAGATCCTGCTTCTCGGTGCGACCACGCTCGGCAGGGATCTCGCCGGGTCAGTCGCGACGACCTTGCTGACAGGACTCACTGCCGACTGCACCGAACTGGACGTTGATGCCGATGGTTCGCTCGCAGCGACCCGTCCGACTTTTGGGGGATCCCTGCTATGCACGATCTACACGCTCAACTACAGGCCACAGATGGCGACGGTGCGACCGAGAGTCATGCCCATGCCGCACCGGGCGGACAGAGGGATCGGGCGTGTCGTCACGCACAAGTTGTCGCTGGCCGAGGATGAAATCGTCACCAAAGTCCTTGGCTTCCTGCCGGATAGCCAGTCGGGCACGGCCAATCTCGCCTATGCCGATGTGGTCGTTGCGGGAGGGCTCGGTCTCGGCGGGGCGGAGAACCTGCAGCTTGTGAAGAGTCTCGCGCGAGCGATCGGCGCCGAATTTGGCTGTTCGCGGCCGCTGGTCCAAAAGGGCTGGATGCCGGCCGATCGGCAGATCGGCCAGACTGGCAAGACAATCCGGCCGAAGCTTTACATAGCCGCTGGTATTTCCGGCGCGATCCAGCACCGCGTCGGAGTTGAGGCAGCCGATCTCATCGTGGCCATCAACACCGACCCGAACGCTCCGATTTTCGATTTCGCTCACCTCGGGATCGTAACTGATGCGGTCCGCTTCCTGCCCGCGCTGACCGAGGCCTTCACCCGGCGGCTGTCACCGCACAGTCGCGACAAGCTTGCGAGCTAAGGGAGATGGAGATGATCAACGAAGAGTTTGACGCCATTGTCATCGGGGCCGGCATGTCCGGGAACGCAGCTGCTTACACCATGGCAAGCGACGGCTTGAAGGTACTCCAGTTGGAGCGAGGTGAATATCCGGGCTCCAAGAATGTCCAAGGCGCCATCATGTACGCGAACATGTTGGAGAAGATCGTCCCGGACTTCCGGGATGATGCACCGCTCGAGCGGCATCTGGTCGAACAACGCCTATGGGTGATGGACGAGACCTCCCACACCGGGATTCACTATCGGTCGGAGGATTTCAATGAAGTGAAGCCCAATCGCTATACGATCATCCGTGCCCAGTTCGATAAATGGTTTTCGCGCAAGGTGCGCGAGGCCGGCGCGACGGTTCTGTGCGAGACGACCGTGACGGAACTCGTCCGTGATGGCAATGGCAAGGTAATCGGGGTCCGGACAGATCGGGCCGGCGGAGCGATCTACGCGGACGTCGTGGTTCTTGCAGAAGGTGTCTGCGGGCTGCTTGGCACGCGAGGCGGCCTGCGAAAGATGCTGAAGCCGGAAGCCGTGGCGCTGGCCGTCAAGGAAATGCATTTCCTGCCCGAAGAGATCATTGAGCAGCGGTTCGGCGTCAAAGGGAGTGAAGGCTGCGTGATCGAGGCAGTCGGCACGATATCCCACGGAATGGCCGGGCTCGGGTTCCTCTACACCAACAAGGAATCGATCTCACTGGGGATCGGCTGCCTCGTTTCGGATTTCACCGCGAAGATGGAGAGCCCTTACACCCTCCTGGACGCGCTAAAACACCATCCTTCGATCCGGCCGCTGATCGCCGGTTCGGAGGTGAAAGAATACGCGGCGCATCTCATTCCTGAAGGTGGCTACAAGGCAATTCCGCAGCTCTTTGGCGACGGTTGGGTCGTTGTTGGCGATGCTGCGCAATTGAACAACGCCATTCACCGCGAGGGTTCGAACCTCGCCATGACCTCCGGTCGGATTGCGGCTGAGGCTATCATCCAGGTCAAGAGACGCAACGATCCTATGACCAAACGGAACCTCGCCCTATACAAAACGATGCTGGATGAATCCTTCGTGGTGAAGGACCTGCGGAAATACAAAGACATGCCATCCCTACTCCATAATAACGCCGGCAATTTCTTCACGACTTACCCGAAGTTGATGTCGCAAGCCGCGCAGAACTTCATGCGTGTCGACGGCACGCCAAAGATCGATAAGGAAAAGGCGACCACGGCAGCCTTCATCAAGGCGCGATCGCGGTTGGGGCTGGTCAGCGACGCGATCCGCCTGGCATTGGCGTGGCGGTGAGGCACTGACGACATGACAAATCCAGTGACGAAATTTCGGGTCGAGGACAAGCTTTACCAGAACCGCTATCTGGTGGACTCCGGCCGTCCGCATATAAAGGTGCGACCGCACGAGCAACCAAGCGCGAATCTGCTCGCGCTGACCCGTGTCTGTCCAGCGAAATGCTACGAGTTGAACGACAAAGGTCAGGTTGAAATCACCGCTGATGGCTGCATGGAGTGCGGCACCTGCCGGATCTTGTGCGAGACCAGCGGTGAGATCGAATGGAACTATCCGCGCGGTGGCTTCGGTGTACTCTTCAAGTTCGGATGATCGGCGTCCGCACCGTTTGATGGGTACGCACCTGTGCACTCCTGAAGTTACGACCAAGCGCCGACCCTTCCTGGCACCATCTCGCAAAAGGGGGAGCGGGTGAACACTGTGCTTGAAATGCAAAAGGCGCTTGGGAGGAGCATTCGGGACCACAACTCCTGAGGTGTTTCCATGGCTGACATACCGCCGGATCGCGTTAACGAAGTAGGACCTCGAGACACCCGCCGCGAACCGGGCAGCGATGCGCTGTCCCATGCAGATCTCCGGGTCAGGGGAATCTACGAGATATCGAAAGCCCTGACCGCTCCGGCGCGGCTGGAGATTACGCTTGCCAATGTCGCGAATATACTCCCATCGTTTGTGCAAATGCGTCACGGAGCAATCGTTGTACTGGACGCTGAAGGTGATCCGGAGATTGCCGCGAGTGCTGGCGACGCCGATACCGCCCGATCAGGCACACACCCCATCGTACCACGGGCCGTGATAGAGCACATCGTCGCTACGGGGACAAAGCTCATGATACCGGACGTCAGCACGTCCGAGCTATTTCAGGCTGACCCTGAAACATATCACAGCGGCAATTCCCTCCCAATTGCCTTATTGGCATCCCGGTGAAGGCTGAGCATAAGATCCTTGGAGTGTTGTCGCTCGACCGCGCAAGGGACAGCCCCACCGGCTCCCTCTACGATGAGGACATAGTGTTCCTGACGATGGTCGCCGACCTCGTCGGCCGAACTGTTCGCCTCCATCGCGCCCTGACTACGGATCGTGAGCGGCGCGTCGATTCGCAATGGACACTGGAGAATTCGTCCGATGAGGACAGGACCGACTCCATCCCGCATCCGCCTGTCAAAATGGAGGGGATCATCGGGGAAAGTCCCGCACTCAAGCAGGTGCTCGAAACCGTATCCATAATTGCAAGGACGAATTCTACCGTGCTTCTGCGGGGCGAAAGCGGCACGGGCAAGGAATTTTTTGCGCAGGCGATCCATAAGCTCTCACGTCGGAGGAAGAAGCCTTTCGTCAAATTGAACTGCGCCGCACTGTCTGAAAGCGTTCTGGAGTCGGAGCTGTTCGGGCATGAAAAAGGTGCCTTCACAGGGGCCATCTCGCAGCGCGCCGGCCGTTTTGAATTGGCAAATGGCGGAACGCTGCTACTGGACGAGGTCGGCGAGATTTCGCCTGCCCTTCAAGCCAAGCTGTTGCGCGTCTTGCAGGAAGGCGAACTAGAGCACGTCCTGTTTAATCCGGTTCATATCCTGCGGCTTTGAAGTAGTTGGCACATTCGGCTGGGGTGAAGAGGTCGACGACCGCGCCGACCACGTCCCACAGAGCCTTGATGGTTCTCTCGGCCTTTGCTCGCAGCAGCGCCTTGAGTTTGGCGAAGGCGTTCTCAATCGGAT
>NZ_SRTG01000110.1:0-444 GCF_004792125.1 Mesorhizobium sp. M5C.F.Ca.ET.164.01.1.1
GGAAGATGGCCGGCGGCAAGGCGTAGATGACATCGGATATTGCGATCAGCACGACATCGAGAGGCCCTCGCCGCAGCCCGGAATAGATGCCCAAGGGCACGGCCACGAAATAGGCCGCGACCGTCGCGCTCAGCGCGACAACCAGAACCGTCCTGCCGCCATAGAGGAAACGGCTGAAAGTGTCGCGACCGAGGAAATCGGTTCCGAGCCAATGCTCTTGAGTTATGGGCGCGAACGGAGCGCCGACAATTTCATCAAAAGCGTAGGGGCTGAAATAGGGTCCAAGCGTTGCAAGGGCGACGATAATCAGGACCAGGACCAGGGCGATGCGGGCGGCGGGCTTCGCCAGCGTAAGGCGCAGGACAGAGGTGCACATGGACCGATCTCCCCGGCTCAGTTCTTGCCGCTCGCTACGCGCAGCCTTGGGTTCAGGAGAAGGATAAG
>NZ_SRTG01000111.1:0-444 GCF_004792125.1 Mesorhizobium sp. M5C.F.Ca.ET.164.01.1.1
GCGCCTTCATCCTGTTCGGCACCGTCTATGCCGCTTATGGCATTTACGGCTTCATCGGTCCGGCGCTGGCCTTCACGCTGCTCGGCGTCATTGGCGTGGCGACGATCGCGGCGAGCCTGGTCCATGGCCTGGCGCTAGCCGGCATCGGCCTGATCGGCGCCATGGCGACGCCGGCGCTCGTCTCCCCGCAGGCGCCCAATCCCTGGGCGCTGTTCGTCTATCTGGCGATCCTGCTTGCCGCCACCGCGGCGATTGCCCGCCTGCGCGACTGGAAGGCGCTGGTGGCGGCGGCCTTCGTCGGCACCGGCCTGTGGACCATCCTCTACATGGCCAACACGCCCCCCGCGAACCTGTCGGCCCTCCGGATCATCGATGCCGCGACGTTGGCTGTGCTTGCCTTCGTCCGGCTGGCCGCCCGTGGCGCCGAAGCCGAATCCGCCTCCG
>NZ_SRTG01000112.1:0-441 GCF_004792125.1 Mesorhizobium sp. M5C.F.Ca.ET.164.01.1.1
CAACGGCATCGCTCCCGGCGTCGTCGACAGCGACATGTGGGACCACGTCGATGCGCTGTTCGCCAGATACGAGAACCGGCCGAAGGGCGAGAAGAAGCGGCTGGTCGGCGAGGGCGTACCCTACGGGCGCATGGGCAAGCCGGAAGACCTCGCCGGCATGGCCGTGTTCCTGGCCAGCGACGAGGCCGAATACATTGTCGCCCAGACCTACAATGTCGACGGCGGCCAATGGATGAGTTGAGGGGGAAGGCGCGTATCCCTTCCTCCGGGGAGAACGCGCCGCGGGGCAAGTGAGGGACAGCACACTGCAAAGCGGATGCCGTCCCTCACCGCTCACCCAACGCAGGCGGAATTGTCGGGCTGCATATCGGCCGAAGGGTAAGCAAGATGACCGTGAAACTCTCTTCCTCGAACCTCGCAAAGCTTCCTTCGAAGGTATCC
>NZ_SRTG01000113.1:0-439 GCF_004792125.1 Mesorhizobium sp. M5C.F.Ca.ET.164.01.1.1
TTTGGCGCGGCATTCTCCAGAGTCCAGAAACCAGATGGAAAAAGCTTCCGCTTTTTCAGCGCGCGGGGCGCGCGAAGGACCGGGGATTTCGATCGGGGGCCGTGAGGCGGCTTCGGGATCGCGCGGCCCGGGCCAGCGCAAAAAACCGCAGGGCTGGATCAGGCCGAAAACCCACAGCGACGCCGCCAACGCCATCATCGAGGAGATCCGCGGATATGACCACGGCCGAATTGCAGCAGGCGGCGAAGGCGCTGGCGGCACTGTTCTCCTGCTTCCCGCAATCCGCCCTCGCTGACGCCGAGATGCAGCTGCGCGGCTATCTCGCCGCCGTGCAGGATGCCGAACTTCAAGACGTCGAGGCCGCCATCCGGCGCTTCATCCGCGGCGAGGCCAAGGCCGGCAACGCCCAGTTCTGCCCGTCGAGCGCGCAGCTTTCGAT
>NZ_SRTG01000114.1:0-437 GCF_004792125.1 Mesorhizobium sp. M5C.F.Ca.ET.164.01.1.1
TCTGGTGGAGGTGATGGCGCCAAGCCATAGCCTCATCATGAATATCTCGGAACTCATCGACGCTGCGCATTCTAACCTCTTGTACCAAATTGAGCAAAGCCGCGCCCGGGGTCTCCCACCAAACAAATCCTTCTCAAATTTTGCCACATCAAACGTGTCATGGCCATTGGGCCGTACCTCCGGTCATGCGAGCCTCACACTAGCTGAAGTGAATATGGCCGAGTCATTCTCTGCTTCCGGTGAGCGAATGGTCGTGATTTATCCGGCGCGCCAGCCAGTCGGGGTCCATTTCCGGGACCGAGGACAATAGGAGCTTAGTGTACGGATCGAGCGGCCGCTGGAAGAGCTGGTCCTTTGGGCTCTGCTCAACCACCCTTCCATTCTGCATCACCACCACCTCATCAGCGATAGCGCGCACCGTGGCGAAGTCGTGGGTG
>NZ_SRTG01000115.1:0-436 GCF_004792125.1 Mesorhizobium sp. M5C.F.Ca.ET.164.01.1.1
GGTTGAGGCCAAGCTGCAGGTCCGAAATCTCCTTCAGCGGCGAAGAGTCGGGGATACGCCGATAGAGCGCGATGGCGCCTTCGCCGTCCTTCAACTGTTCGGCGACGGCGGCGAGCTGCACGAGGGCCGCGTCGCTGTCCGGCTTCAGGGCCAAGGCATATTGCAAATAGAGGCGCACGAATGGCTCGCCGCCGCCACGGTTGAGCGCGGTGGCAAGATCGAGCAGGATTTCGGAAGCACCGTCGGACGGACCGGACACGAAGGGCGCGATCTTGTCGCCCTTGCTTATCCTGGCGCGTAAGGCGACGATTTCCAGCTTGCCCGGCGAAAACGCCTCGGCCTGGTCGAGCACCGAGATCGCCTTGGCCTTGTCGCCCTTGCGGGCCAGGAATGAGGCATAGGCCTGCGCGTTGCGCATCCAGGTTTCAGGCGCCGC
>NZ_SRTG01000116.1:0-432 GCF_004792125.1 Mesorhizobium sp. M5C.F.Ca.ET.164.01.1.1
GCCGCGCGGCCGTCAGCGGCTGCATGCCATGCCGACAAGCACCGGCTATGAGGTGCGTGAGGACGAAACCTACGACTGGGACGGCAGGAAGCGTGGCCAGACTCCGTTCACGGTGCTCCAGCATACGATCAGCGGCACCGGCCAACTGCGCTACGACAACCGCAACTACCGTCTGCAGGCCAACGACACGCTGCTGGTGCTGGTGCCGCACAACCATCGTTACTGGCTGGCCAAGGGCGACCGCTGGGAATATTTCTGGATATCGATGAACGGCGAGGAGGCGCTCCGCGTCCACAAGTCGATCCTCAGCGTCTCAGGTCCCGTGTTCCGGCTGCAGCCGGCGACCATCGACCACCTCGCCGATTGCAGTCTGCGGCTGATCAAGGGCGCCGGTTCGCCCGGCGCTGCCTCGGCGATCGCCTATGAGGCGGC
>NZ_SRTG01000117.1:0-432 GCF_004792125.1 Mesorhizobium sp. M5C.F.Ca.ET.164.01.1.1
CCCCGGGTGGCCAGCATATGGCCAACACCTACCAAGGCGAGTTCCCGTTCCGCAACGATTGCGAGGACGGCTACGAATGGACGTCTCCGGTCGGCTCGTTTCCGGCAAACGGCTATGGGCTCCATGACATGGCCGGCAATGTCTGGCAGTGGACAACTGACTGGTACCAGGAGCACCGCCGCATCGACAGCCCTTGTTGCACGATGGCCAACCCGCACGGTGCCGAGCGTGAGGCAAGTTACGATCCGCTGACGCCCGACATCAGGATTCCGCGCAAGGTCACCAAGGGCGGGTCCTTCCTATGCGCCCCCAGCTACTGCCGGCGCTACCGCCCGGCCGCTCGCATGGCGCAGTCGGTGGACACATCGACCTGTCACCTCGGCTTCCGCTGCATCACGCGCCCAGCCTGATGAAGGCTGCACCTGCGCTCGG
>NZ_SRTG01000118.1:0-427 GCF_004792125.1 Mesorhizobium sp. M5C.F.Ca.ET.164.01.1.1
CCCTAAGAAAGCTCGTGGCGCCCTGGTGACGTCCGAATGGCTGATGGCGCTCTCGGCCGCGCCTTCGGGCGAAATGTTTGCGCTCGAGGCCACCACCTGGATCTGGCGCTACGCCGGCACCAATTGGACGCGGGACAAGGTCAGCGAAAAGAGCCTCAGGCAGGTTTGGGCAGAGGATGCCGGTGGGGTGATCACTGTTGGCACTGAGGGCGTGGCCTATCGAATGGTTGGGCAGCAATGGCTGCCCATCAGTCCACTAGGCTCCAATGAATATCTGGATGTCCATGGACATCCCAAGCATGGCATCTACGCCTGCGGCGAGATGGGCACCATTCACCGGTTGGTGGGTACGGGCTGGCAGCCGCTGGAAACACATAGACACGACCGATTGCGTGGCATCGATATCGCGCCGGACGGCAAAATCAGG
>NZ_SRTG01000119.1:0-427 GCF_004792125.1 Mesorhizobium sp. M5C.F.Ca.ET.164.01.1.1
GTCCTCGCCGATGCCGGAAACCCAGATGGCGCGGTCGATCGAGGTATGGACCTGGTCTGAGGAATAGACGCGCAGCTTGCCCTGCCCGACCAGGCCCTTTTTGTTGCCCTGCCAGTCGAGCGCCCGCTCCCGCATGGTAAGCACCGCGGCAAGCGTCGCCGACGAAGCCGAATCCTGGATGACGCCGGAAAAGCCTTCCGGCAGGCCGAGCGCCTGGCGCATCCAGTCGACGATGCGCATCTCGAGTTCGGTCGCCGCCGGCGAGGTCTGCCACAGCATGCATTGCGCGGCCATCGCCGAGACCAGATATTCCGCCACGACCGAGACCGGCGCCGCATTGGCGGGGAAATAGGCGAAGAAGCGCGGATGCTGCCAATGCGTCATGCCCGGCACGATCTTGGCTTCGAAATCGGCGAAGATCTTTTCC
>NZ_SRTG01000011.1:0-64239 GCF_004792125.1 Mesorhizobium sp. M5C.F.Ca.ET.164.01.1.1
TCTTGAGGAAGGTCACGTCTCAAAACAGGCTGGTGGCCTTCGCCTCTGTGGCTTGTGCAGTCTGTTGCCTCTCCCTTGCCCTGACATCGTCGGTTCCTGTGGCGGCCATTTCGCTGGCGCTCGGCGGGGCGGGTTGGCTTATCACCTGGACGGGCATTGACGTGTCGGTGCAGTTGGCAAGCCCAAGGTGGGTTGTAGGCCGCACGCTCTCCATTTACTACGCCTTGAGCGCAGGCGGTATGGCTGCTGGCAGCTGGATCTGGGGTTCTGTCGCGCAAAACTATTCCTTGACCTCAGCATTGGAGGGCGCCGCGGGCGCTCTGTTGCTGGTTGCAGCAGCGGGGATCGTGTTGCCGGTCCGTCCCTGGGAAGAAACGGATCAAGAAAGTTCAGTTTTTCATCCGCCGGACGTGGCTCTCGATCTGAAACCCAGAAGTGGCCCTATCGTGGCCAAGGTCGAGTATTTGATATCGGAGGAAAATATCGAGGCCTTTCTGGGCTACATGCGCACGCGGCGACACGTCCAGAGCCGTGCCGGTGCACGAAACTGGACGCTCCAGCGAAATCTGCAAACACCGTCACTTTGGACGGAGACATTCCGCACCCCCACCTGGATGGACTTTCTCCGCCTAAATCATCGACTCACCGCAGCAGATAAGGAAGTCGGCCAGCATCTCCTGTCACTGCATGAAGGAGAGCTGCCTCCGCAGACAGTGCTTTCGATTGAACGAACGACCGAGGCAATTCGTACCCGTACCTCGACAATCTTTTCTCGTCCTCCAAGATGACGCCAGCAAGCTGCTATCCAAGGACAGGGTGGATCACCGGTGCTTTGCAGAGCACAGCCTCACACCGAGAGCAGCGTGCTCCGAGTTGTGACTTTCGAGCGCACCCAGGCGAGATGATGGGAAACGCGGCGTCAAGTGGAAGTCCCCTGCATGCGCTTGCGGAGTCTTCTGCGAGAGCCCATGCCGACGAGCGCCAAACAAGGTCTGATGCCTTCCGAGTCGTGGCCTCAACTCATCGATTCGCGAGAAAAGCATCGAATGCAGCAGCAACGGCGCGAACAACAAAGCGGTGCTCCGGCCGCACGCGGATGAAGCCGTTTTCGACGTCCACGATCCCCTCCTCAGCCAGCGTCACCAAACGCTCAACTGAATCGAGAAAACGAGCTGGTTCGATTTCGTGGGCGGCACAGATGGTCGGCACGTCGGCCTCCAAATCGCACATCAGCCGCTCGATGATTGCGGCTCGCACGCGATCTTCGTCGGTGAGACGATAGCCCTTTGATGTCGCCAGACGTCCACTTGCGATGTGCCGGGCGTAAGAATCCCGTGTTACTTCGTTCTGAACGTACCCCTCGCCGACTCGGCCAATAGCCGACGCGCCGAAGCCGATCACGGTTTTGCAAGTATCGGCCGAGTATCCCAGCGAATTACGCCGCAGGCGCCCGGTCTTCTGCGCTAGCGCGAGTTCGTCGTCCGGCAAAGCGAAATGATCGAGCCCGATCTCCCGGTAGCCGGCGCCAACCAGTGTCTCGGCGACAGCTGCAGCCTGTTCGGCGCGAACATCGCCGTCCGGTAGACCTGCCTGCTCGATTAGGCGCTGATTCTTTATCACGGAAGGAATATGCGCGTAGCCGAACACCGCAAACCGGTTGGGGCGCATGGCGACCGCAGCCATCGCGGTCTGGATGCAGGACTGCACAGTCTGTTTCGGGAGACCGAAGATGAGATCGAAGTTGATATGGCCAACGCCATGCCGGCGGAGATTTTCGACGGCAGCGGCCGTCTGCACCTTACTCTGGATCCGATTGATCGCCTTTTGCACATCGGGATCAAAGCTCTGCACGCCGATGCTCGCGCGGTTGACACCGGTAGCTGCCAAGGCTTCGGCCATTTCCGGTGTGAACGTTCGGGGATCGATCTCCACGGCGATCGCAGCAGTTTTGCTGAAAGCGAAGTGGCGGCGTAGAAATTCCATCAGCGCCAAGTGCTCGGCTGGCCCGATAAGGTGAGGCGTTCCGCCGCCGAAATGCACATCGCTCACCGGCAGCCCTTGCCGCACTTGCTCCGACACCAAACTGATCTCCTGACGCAGCACCGCCAAATAATTAAGGATCGGGCCGTTGCGACGGGTGACCGCGGTAGGGAAGCCGCAATACCAGCACATGGATCGGCAAAACGGAATGTGGAAATAGAGCGACACCGATTCGTCGGCCGGGAGGCCCCTCAGCCATTCCTCATAATCGTCAGCACCAACCGCCGCAGAGAAGTCTGGCACAGTCGGATAGATGGTATACCAAGGCGGCCGGCGGTCCCGGTACTTTGTCAGGATTGAGGCGTGCAAGGAGCTGTCGTCCCACGTCGCTGATCCATCATTGTTTCGTTGCGCGCTCGTCCTGTCTCTGACCTAAGTCAGTGCGTCCCGCTTTCTCCGCGTTTTCAAGGCGGAGGCGGCGATGTCGCAGTCTCGGTTGGACAGGACGGTATCAACCACGCCGGGGAGTGCGCGTGCCATGGTTCCGCCTGAGGTGATGGTGCGGTGCCGCATTCACGTTTGAGTACGTGACGCCAGTGCAGTGTACTTGAGGCGTCTGCGGAAGAACTTTGCAATGCGAAATTCATGTCCGACGCCAAACGTCGCAACGCACCTGTCAAGCCTCGTTCAGACGCAAACGCCTGATCCATCCAGATCCAGCCAGCGGTCTTCCCTGCCGGCCGAAAAACCATACCGGCTTTAGCCACCGAGACGCTCTAAAGCTGACGTCCGCTCATTTGATAGAAGGAAGGCCGCTAGGGGGTGCACAAGGCTCCCGGACTTGACGTCGCTTCGAGCGATGAGCGGCGGTGTGGCTTGTCGTCAAGCGCCGGGCACCGTGCCCCCTACCGATATCCCGAAAAGATCGAGCAAGATGGCCATCCCGACGCCACACGCGGTCTGGATGAGGCCGACCATGAAAATGCGATTGGCGCGTTCGTAGATGGGGCGGCGCAAGGAACTCATGTCGAGCAGCATGGACAGCGCTCTCATCTGCAGTGCGATGCCGAGCAGGATCGGCACTACGGCGAACAGATCGTAGAGTTGCCATGGCAAGGGGTTCGCCGCCCAATGAGTGAGGAAGCCGAGCGAAAAGGCAAGCAGGATACCCACGGCAGTGATTGTGCCGTTGCGGAAAATGGTCTCGATCAGTTCTTCCTTCGGATCGTGCTCGTCCAAGCGGCTTCCTTTCGTTGCTCTTTCCGTCGAGACTAAGTTCTCGAGAATGCTGTTCATCGCCAATTACTCGAGGCGAGCCGTAGGCAACCGTTTCAGGGTGCGCTCCCTCCTCGCTTCCGGCCGCGCAATGTACCTGCACGGCGAACTTACAGCGGCGAAAAGGTGCTGCGGCCACCATGCGACGCATCGGACGTGGACGCCCTCTGTCCGTGGCGCAGCCCTTGCGGACCGCATGCGCGCAGTAATCCTTCTCGGTAGCGCATGAACCGGCCTCCGTTGCGGTCAGACGGGAAGCCGTCGCTGTTTAACGAGACTGTCACATATCGAACATGGCGAACCGTGTCGCACATTGCTTTTCGCAGTGACCCTCAAAAAAAGTGATTCCAGCGAGACGAAGGCGCGTCGGCCCAATTTTAGTGTCAGCCGCATCTACGCTTCAGGTTGGCATGTCGCTTGCTGCTCTATTCGGAGGCTGCAGCGGTCTGACCGGAGTGTTTCACATATAAACGATAATGAATCTCCTAGCAGAAAACACTATTCTAAGTACATTTGGCTTTTACGCTGGCTAACCTCTCGTGTCAAGCGCTTGGGCGTCCACACATTGGAGATAACACGCACAAAATTTAGAGGAAAGCTTTCTCTTACGCCTCCATCCTTTTTAATCCTTCATGGAGATCTAGACATGTACATCAAGAGTCCTCTTCTCGGCTTAACTGCTCTGATGGCCGCTTCCGTCGTTCGAGCAGCTGGCGCCGAGCGGGAACCGGCCGAGTACATCAAGATCTGCGACGTCCTCGGCTCGGGTTATTCCTATATTCTCAACACCGACACCTGCCTGCGCATCGGCGGCTATGTCCGTTATGATATCGGCCTCGTGATGTCCGATCGTATGACAGCGCAAGAACCTCGGATGTGAGAACTGGCGAGGACCAAGGCACTTGGCGAAACAACACACGCTTCACGTTCAAAACTTGGACCGGCCAGCATACCGAGCTCGGCGCGTTGACGACCTATACCGAAACCCATGTGAATTTTGGCAATAGCGCTAACTCGCGTGACAGTCCTCAGAACTATGATTTCAACAGCGGCCTCGCACTGGCTTCTGCCTGGGTCGAGCTGGGGGGCTTGCGAGTTGGCAAGGACGGGTCGGCCTTCGATACGTTTGTAAGCTACGCTGGCAACGTTCTCGATAGTATGCTCATTCGGTCGGCCGGCTTCGACACCAACGTGGCTCAGTACTACTTCGACGCCGGCAACGGCATTTCGACCGTGATTTCGCTCGAACAAGGATCGGGCTCAGCCGGTACTATCGACAGCTATATTCCGCACGTTGTCGCCGGCTTGAAATACACGCAAGGCTGGGGCTCGATCACCGGCGTCGCGGCTTATGACAGCAACTACGAAGCTTTGGCCGGCAAGATCCGTGTCGACGTCGCTGTCACAAACCAGCTGTCGCTGTTTGGACTGTTCGGCTACGGTTCCAATGGCAGTCTCAACGAGGACTCAAACGGCGCAATCGCCAATCATGTGCGCGGCTCGTACAAAATCTGGAACGGCCAGTGGGCTTTCTGGGCGGGCGCCACCTACGAGTTTGACGAGAAAACTTCGTTCAACTTTCAGGTCTCGAGTGATCAGCTCAAGAATTCTGGTTTGGCTGCAAACGTCGTCTATATGGTCGTTCCTGGCTTCACGGTCACAGCCGAGGTCGATTACGACCACTACGGCAACTTTGGCGTCGGCCCTGCCGACCCTACCACGGTCAAGGGCACGAGCAAGCCGAACAGCGTCGGCGGCATTCTCCGCTTCCAACGCTCATTTTGAAATCTCTCCAGCCGCGAGCATCTCTGGCAAAGGCACTTGCCTCGACAACGCACGCATAGAGAGCTTCTTTCGCCATCCTTGAAGTCTGCATCGACCGTCCACGGCCCATCGTACCAACTTGAGACTGAAAGGGGTGAGCCCTGTGTAATACAGCCTAGCCCTTGACCTGCCCAATGAACCGGCCAGGGGTGGTCAGTTCAAATTCGGGGCCGTTTAGAGGGCAGTGTGAGGCCGTGTCAGGTAAGTGCCACTGCTATGTCGGGACCGCGACACGCCTGTCGCTGTGGATGGCTGGAATTGCCCTTCGCGGCGCCATTCATTCTCTCAACATTTACGTGATAATGCACGCTTAGTCCGATCCGCGTGGCAGCACCCATCCTAGGTCGCTATCGGGTGGCCTTAAACCTGAACAGCTCCATCGTCGCGGCTGCTGCCGAAGCAGGAGCAATCACAGGGACCCGCACTGGTGCTTGTCAGCCATCTGACCCGCTACTTCGTCTTAGGAAGAGCATTGTCTTTGCCAAAAGCCGGCCAGTATTTCGAGATTGCCAGTGTGGCGCCGGCTGAAGAGAAATGACCATAGTCGAAATACATAAACTCTCCTCTGTCGGAATAGGGGCAGCGTCCTGCGCTGCACAGGAATTTCAGCGGATCGATGAATGTGGCGCCTTTGGTAAATGAGCGCACACGTTCGTTGATGCCGGGGTCCATCGCCATCGGCCAGGACGTATCGTCCAGATTTTGGCGCTTGGCGAAGAACGCAATTTTCCGGACGTCAGTTGGGAACTGCGGAGACTGGCCGATGACAAACACGCGCACGCCCAGGGCACGAAGCGTATCGATTGTTTGCTGAAGACCGTCGAAGCCTCTGACCTCATAGTCACTCCATTTACCGCTGAGGATAACCGTCTTGATGTCCGCTTCCAAGATGATGTCCAAGGCCTTGCGATTGAACCGGACACAATCAAGACGAGCGTAAGAGTAGTAAGAGAGTATCGGCGGGCAGCCGGCGTACGTATATTCCACGATGTTCGCCTGCAACCGATTTATGTTAGCACCCAGGCCGGAAACATAGTGCGCGGCGAAGGAGTCGCCCCACAAAAAAACCGTTGTTGGAAAACCGCGAGTGCGCGTGCAATCCTCCATATTCCAGCTTTCGATCCGGCTGGTGCCCTCGTTGAAACAGATGCCATTCCTCCAGTCCCCGACGGAAATGCGCCGCTGGACATAGTCCGGAAACCGTTGCGGAAAGCCGTTGCCGAGCGCCCCCGCCGCTCCGCCGGCACAAAGAACAACGATCGCGAGCGCTGAAAAGGCGAAGATAGGCCCCGGGGCGGTGAAGGCCCTCTTCTGTCGAAACGGCTGCTCTACAAACTTCCAGGAGAATGCAGCCAATGCGAGGCTTGCTACCAACATCGCACCGGTCATCAAAGGATCGAGTTTTTGGAACGAAAGATAATGCGCGAACGCATTGAGCGGCCAGTGAACAAGATACAAAGAATACGAGATGAGCCCAATCCAGACCAGCGGCCGGACTTCGAGCATGCGGCTGGCGACCGTCGAGGGGGAATTTTGGCCAACATAGATCAGAAGGGCCGTTCCGATGCATGGATACAAGGCGTTGTAGCCTGGGAACGGGTCGCTCTCCGAAAGCGCGAAGAACCCGATGGCGAGAAGGCCAAATCCGGCCAACCCCACCGACTCCATCAGGAATCGGTTGCCCAACGGCGGGGGGCGTTTGAGCATGAGCAGGGCGCCCAACATGAGTTCCCAGATTCGGGTCGGCAGCAGATAGAATCCGGCGGTGGGCGCCAGCGATGTCGCCATCACCGCCATTACGAAGCTGCAGAGAATTATCGGAAGAAGTGTCGTCAGCCAGCGCTTCCCGATGTAGCGATAGATTAGGAACATCAGGATTGGGGCGAAGATGTAGTACTGCTCCTCTACGGAAAGCGACCAGGTGTGCAACAGTGGTCGAAGCGCGGCATCGATCGAGAAGTAACTTGACGTTTTCCAGAAAAAAACGTTCGACCAGAAGGTCGAGGCAGCTATGATGCTAAGACCGAATTCGCGCAGATCCGATGGCAGAAGAATGAACAATGCGGCAATGCAGGTGAGAAGCATCACAAAGACGAGAGCCGGCAGAATGCGCCGGGCACGGCGCCAGTAGAAGTTGACGATCGAAAATTGGCCGCGTTCAAGGTCATCCAAGAGGCTTCCGCTGATCAGGTAGCCGGAGATGACGAAGAAGATATCGACCCCGCTAAAGCCACCCGGGATCGCCGAAATTCCGAAATGAAAGAGTACGACCGGAAGTACAGCAACAGCCCTAAGGCCCGCGATATCGCGCCTATATTGCATCCAGCGGTTCCTTTGATTTTAGATCAGGACGAGATTGGAAGCTTTCAATCTCCGGTAGGAGTGCTGCCAAGATAAGGGCCGGTATTAGCCACCTTTATCCGTCCCGAATGTTCTGTAAGTGGCAACTGGTACAGAAGCACGATCGCCATCGCCGGACTTGACGGCCTGATTGTCGAGCAGATCGCGCGGATCGTTGACCATCACGGCCAGGTTAAATCCTGTCGAACAACCAAGCGGCTGTTTGAAGGATTCTTCATTGGGTAAGGCACCATATGAGGGACAGACCGGCGGACGGGCGTGATAGACAATCGCCTCAATTCGCACTGAGCCGGCGTCGTGTTGATCGAGCAATTGAATGTTGTCTGCTTCGATTGCCAACTGCCTGGCCTGATGGGCTACCCCTGCGCTGAGCTGGGGCGAACCGCTGATGAGGAGGTGGAGGGCATCGAATCGGCCGCGACTGGCCTTGTTTAGGAAATCACGCAAACGCTGCCGTTCGGAAGCGCGCAGGCTTTGCAACGTCAGGAGGGTGGTCTCCTCTCGGACAAGCATTGATGCCGATGGTTCGACATGAACTGGCGTAGTGCTTGTGCAGCCACTTACGCTTGGTGCCAGAGCGACAAAGAGGACTATAAAACGCAACATCATTGGACGACACTATTCGATGATGAAGCCGAGACCGCCCTGGGCGCTTGGCGCGCCCGCACGGATAGCAGCGCGGTCTCGCGGGGGACTTGCCACGGAATTCGTCGGAGCGCCCCCTCCGTTCAAAGCCGGTGCCGCCCGCTCCGTAGGTGCGCTCATCTGGTTTGGGTTGGAGCCTGGTCTTACAATGTAAGGCGTAACTAGAATGACCAGTTCTGACTCCTCTTTTTGAAACGAGGACGAGCGAAAAAGCGGTCCCAGGATCGGCATTTCTCCGAGCCAGGGAAAGGCCCTGACATCATTGTTGACGTTCCGCCTGATTAGACCGCCGATTGCGAAGCTCTGCCCACTGGCGAGTTCGACGACCGTATCGGCTCGGCGCGTGGAAACTGCCGGCACGGAAATTCCGTTGATTTGCACGGCACCTTGCGTCGACAGTTCACTGACTTCGGGCGTTACGTGAATGTTGATTTGATTGTTGCTGAGAACTGTCGGCACAAATTCCAGACTGACGCCGAAGTGACGGAATTCAACCGATACCTGCCTGTTTTCCTGCAGGACAGGAATGGGAAATTCGCCGCCAGCGAGAAAGCTGGCTTTTTCACCCGACATAGCGGTGAGGTTCGGCTCAGCCAGGACGGAAGCTATATGCTCCTTGGCGAGCGCGTCGAGAACCGCGCTGACGTTGACGGCACCGTTGTCGAATCCGATTTCTGCTGTACCGCCACCCTGGGTTGAACCAGATCCAGCGCTTGCACCGCTTCCGCTTAGAACGCCCACTTTGAAATTGCCGATTTGACCGAAGGCGGACAGGTTGACGCCAAGTGACTTCATGGCGCTGCGTGAGACTTCGGCTACGCGCACGCTGAGGTTAACTTGCAGGGATCCAGCGACCTTGATGTTGTTGACGACTTGCGCTCCGTCGCCCAGATATTGCTCAGTGACTCTTTTTGCGGTGTCGGCGACCTCTGCGTCGGGCGCCGTCCCGCTAAGGATTGCGCCGCGCGGCGTATAGTTGACGCGGATGGGATAGTCGCCGACCTGCTCCCGCAACATGGCGCGTAAATCCCCGATCGGTTGCGTGACAACGATACGCAATTCGGCGAGAGGTTCGCCGTTGCCGTCCAAGGCGAATAGGCTGGTCCGCCCCGATTTCTTGCCAAAGACGAAGATTGTTTTGCTCGATGGTGCCTGAAAATCCGCGATCGTCGGGTCAGCAACAAAGATGGTCGTGGCTGGCGCGGGCAGATGAACGGTCTCCCCGAGCGAAGAGGAAAGGGTCAGCGTGGCGTTGATGCTATTCGAAGCCGCACGCGGCGCGCCTTTGTCCTGCTTGTTTTGCGCCGCGACACCAAGTGGGAAAGTCACAATAAGCGCGCAGAGGAGATGGCCCAGGTAACGGGGCACTGCAGGTCTCGGAACCTTGATGGCGATCGCCCGCCAATTGAGCGCAGGGCAAGGATGTTGAAGGATCAGCAAAATAGATCTTCTTTCGGTTCGACAAACTATGCGGATGACGCGTCAGTCAATTCTAGAATGTATCCAATGCCACGGATGGTCTTGATCCGTGGCGTTGCACCTGATCTGGTCAGATGTCCACGTAAACGATAGATTCCGACTTCAAGCGCGTTGGCAGACACGTCGTCGTTGAACGAATAGAGGTGATCTTCCAACTGCGCACGGGGCACGATGCGGCCTGCCCGGTTAAGCAGATGCTCTAGAATACAGAGTTCGCGACGTGCGATCATCATTGGGTGCTCAGCAACGAAAACCTGCCGGGCGACCGGATCGAAGTTGAGATTGCCAAATACGAGCCTCAGGTCGGTCATCTGTGACGCCCGGCGCAGAATGGCTCTCATTCTGGCGATAAGCTCATCGGTAGAGACGGGTTTGAGCAGAAAGTCGTCCGCACCACCGTTGAAGATCGCAATTCGCTTATCGAGATCGTTAAGGCTGCTCATAATGACGGCAGGAACTGAATGCCCGTGGGTCCTCAACTGCCTCAGCCAACCCAAGCCATCGCCATCTGGCAGAGCCAATTCCAGCAGGAGAATTTCATAGCTAGCGCAAGAAAATGCACTCGAGGCCAGTTCCAGAGTACCAACGACATCAACGACGAAGCCGCCATCCCCGAGCGCAAGTCGCATGGCGCGCGCAAGATCCGCATGATGATCCACGAGCAGCGTTCGCATTTCATCTCCTATCGAAGAGAGACGCGTCACCGGCGGCCATCTGATCGGAGCACACGGCGCGCAACTCGTCGCATCTCTCGGAACAGGTCCGAGTTGGAGGGACATGCAAGTCGCTCGGTGGCAATAGGCGCGGGTGAGGACCAACTGACGGGCTCAAATACGCCGGTCGGCGAACCCACGACGCCAGCAACCCGCGTGCGATTTCTCGTTGCATCATCTCTCCTACGTGCAGCCCCTGCGTTCGCAAGGCAGCGTCGCGGCCCAGAGCCCGATTCCCACAGAGGGTAGGGTTAGCTTTCGAGAAACTGATTGAACAAATCGATTATTTGGATCGAATGCATCCACGGTATGGATGCAGCGCCGCATCTTCAACGACTGCGGCTTCCTGATGGATTGTTGTGTCTGTCGTGCTCTGCTATTTTCGCTGTCCTTCAAGGCTGGCGAGTCTGGTGGAACCTGCGCGTCATTGGCTGTGGTAGCTTGATGCTCAAAAATGGAGCGCCCCGCGGAAAGCCGCTCTCAGATTTCCAAAAAGCCTTGCTGGTCCTAAAGAGCACTTCGCGCTCGACACCAAAATGGGCGAGGAAAACTGACGTCTGACAGGGATGTGCATGCAACAGCCGATTTGCGGCACCAGGAAACGACCGCGTTCAGGCTGGAGATCGACGACCAACGGCTCCTCGATTTCCGCATTCAGGCCACGACCAACCGCTTTCCAAGCTCTTCCTGTGTGGGCGGATGCCGGCAAACAGCAGCACAGGGTCAGGGAAACCGCGAGCGGGCCTGCATGATCGCCATGATCACATTGCCGCTGTCGCGCGTGCGGACCGGAATGCATTCGGTCCAGCCGGCGGCAATCTCGGTCAGCACCATCGTCTGCACGAAGCTCCCTGACGAAGACGTGCCCGAATGCGCTCAACAAAGCCGGGCGGCGGATCTTTCCAATCGCCGAAGGTGCGGGCTGGCACCGAGCGGCGAACTGCCGAACTCATTCCTGCCCGGCGGCGCTGGCCGCCGCGAGCGACGATGCGGACCTCAGCCGCTCCGAAGCCTCCCACAACACGATGAGCGCCTCGCGGACATCGCTGCCGTAACAGCGGCTGCGGCTCTTGCCCGAAGACGGCCTCTGCTCACGACGGTTCATAAGACGGATCGCGCGCTTGCGATAATAGCCGGTTACCGCCTTGAACTCATCCAGAATGCGCCGCTTGTCAACGCCGCGATAACGCTCCACGATCGCCGCTTCACCGTGTCGCCATGCTGAGCCGCGCCATCCTTCTCCCGAACCGGAATGGCACGACCTGTCCATCCCTTTTGGAACAGGGACACTATTGGTAACATTTTGCTTGAGGCAATGCGGCTCGTTGCCTTCCTTTTCGCTGACCGGAAAGGTACCGGAAGTCGTCTATCGCATCTTACCCGCTGAAACGGCGGCAACACCTCGACCTCAATCGCAGATCATAGGAAATAGACGATCGCGTCGGGGCCTGAGCATCCGTTCACCGGGTTTCCGTCATCGACTGAAGCGAATTGCCCCATCGACCGTCATCGGATGGGCCGCGATACGTCGCCGTATCATGATTAGCGGGCGCACGTAGCGGAGCCATAGCTCTCCGCCCAGCCATGTTCCCCTCGTTGGAAGATGTCCGGCGGACCAGAGGGTGCTGTCCCGTCAGCTTTTCCTGAAGAGCGGCCAAGGCAATCCCTACCAGTCCATCACCACCTTGCCGGAACTGCCGCTGCGCATTGCATCGAACCCAGTCTGAAAGTCGTCGATGCCGATGCGGTGGGTGATCAGGCCGCTGACATCGAGCGGACCTTGCACCAGCGCGATCATCTTGTACCAGGTCTCGAACATCTCGCGGCCGTAGATGCCCTTCAAGTGCAGCATCTTGAAGATGACCTTGTTCCAGTCGATCTCGAAGCCGGTCGGCGCGATGCCGAGGATGGCGATCTTGCCACCATTGTTCATGGTGTCGATCATGTCGCGGAAGGCGGGCGCCGCACCCGACATTTCGAGGCCGACGTCAAAACCCTCGGTCATGCCGAGCGCCGGCATGACATCGCGCAGCTTTTCCTTCGACGCATCGACGACATGCTGGACGCCGAGCTTTTTCGCCAAAGCCAGCCGCACCGGATTGATGTCGGTGATCACCACTTTTCGCGCGCCGACGCATTGGGCAACGAGCGCGCCCATGATGCCGATCGGCCCGGCGCCGGTGACCAGCACGTCCTCGCCGACAAGGTCGAAGGACAATGCGGTATGGACGGCATTGCCCAGGGGATCGAAGATCGCGGCGACCTCGTCGGGCACATCGTCGGGGATCGGCACCACATTGTGCTGCGGGATCGCCAGATACTCGCCGAAGGCGCCGGGACGGTTGACGCCGACGCCGAGCGTGTTGCGGCATAGGTGGCCCCTGCCGGCACGGCAGTTACGGCAATGGCCGCAGACGATATGGCCTTCGCCGGAGACGCGCTGGCCGACCTTGTATTCGCTGACCGCGGCGCCGAAATCGGCGACGGTGCCGACGAATTCATGGCCGGTCACCATCGGCACCGGCACGGTCTTCTGCGCCCACTGGTCCCAATTGTAGATATGAACGTCGGTGCCACAGATCGCGGTTTTCTTGATCTTGATCAGCACGTCGTTGGGGCCGATCTCCGGTACCGGCACCTCTTCCATCCAGATGCCCGGCTCGGCCCTGGCCTTGACCAGCGCCTTCATCATGTTCGACATCAGGATCTCCCTATTCCGTGATTGCGCTTCTGGCGAGATAGCCTGCACAACGGGAAGGTAGGCCACTACTCGTTTGAACGTCCGGAATGGTCAGCCCCGCCTGCTCGGCCTCGCGGCGCAAATTCTGCCTTGGCCTTGGCCCGATCTGCTGGATCACCAGGCCGGCGGCAAGTGAGCCAAGATCACCGCAGGTCTTGAGATCGCGACCCTGCGTGTAGCCATGCAGGAAACCGGCGGCGTAGAGGTCGCCGGCGCCGGTCGTGTCGACCAGTTCCTCGATGGCGGTGGCCTTGATGACCACGGTCTCGTCGCCGCGCACGATGACGGAGCCTTTCTCGGACCGCGTCACGGCGGCGATCCGGCAATCCTTGCGGATCTGCGCGAGCGCCTCGTCGAACGACGATGTCTGGTAGAGCGCCTTGATCTCGTGGCTGTTGGCAAAGACGATGTCGACGGTGCCCGAGCGCATCAGCTCGAGGAATTCGTCGCGGTAACGGTCGACGCAGAACGAATCCGACAACGTCATCGACACTTCGCGGCCTGCCGCGTGCGCCAGTTTCGCCGTCTGCCGGATCGCTTCCTTGGCGCGCGGCGGGTCCCACAGATAACCCTCGAAATAGGTGACCTTGGCGCCAGAGGCCTTGTCGGCCTCGACGTCCTCCGGCCCGAGCTCGACACAGGCGCCGAGATAGGTGTTCATCGAGCGCTCGCCATCGGGGGTGACGAAGATCATCGAGCGCGCCGTCGGCGGCCCGCCCTTGAGCGGCTTGGTGTCGAAGGCGACGCCCTGGGCATGGATGTCGTGCGCGTAGATTTCGCCCAGCGCATCGTTTGAAACCTTGCCGAAGAAGGCGGCACGGCCGCCGAAGGAGGCGACGCCGGCCGCCGTGTTGCCGGCGCTGCCGCCGGAGGCTTCGATCGCCGGGCCCATGCGGCTGTACAGCAGTTTGGCGCGCTGGGTATCGATGAGGTTCATCGCGCCCTGATGATGCCGTTGGTTTCGAGGAATTCCTCCTCGCACTGGGTGATGATGTCGACAATGGCATTGCCGATGCAAAGCACGCCATAATCCGGCATCAATGTCTCCGCCAACGAGTCACCGGCTTTCTGCTATGCCGGCCGGGCGTGGGTCTCGCGAGTTGAAATGTGTTGCCGCATGCGCTTGATCCAGCCGCCCTCACGCAGCTGCCGGTCCTGCTTCACGCAGCAAGTCGTCAGCTTTGTCCGTCTTCTCCCAGGTGAACTCAGGCTCTTCACGCCCGAAGTGTCCGTATGTCGCCGTCTTGCGGTATATCGGGCGTAAGAGATCAAGCATCTTGATGATGCCTTTCGGTCGGAGATCGAAAACCTCGAGAACAAGGCGCTCGATCCTTTTTTCCTCGATCCTTGCGGTTCCGAAGGTATTGACCATGACAGAAACCGGACTGGCCACGCCGATCGCGTAGGCAAGCTGAACCTCGCAGACCTCCGCAAGGCCGCTGGCAACGATGTTCTTCGCGACATACCGGGCGGCATAGGCCGCCGAGCGGTCAACCTTGGATGGGTCCTTGCCCGAAAAGGCACCGCCGCCGTGACGCCCGGTTCCACCATAGGAATCGACGATGATCTTCCGTCCAGTGAGGCCGCAGTCGCCGGCAGGCCCACCGACCACGAACCGCCCTGTTGGGTTGACCAGAAATCTGATCCCCGAAGTATCCAGGTGGGTCGGCAGGACCGGTTTTATGATCTCCTCAATGACGCCTTCGCGGACCGTGGCTTGTGAGACCGCCTCGTCATGCTGCGTCGACAGGACTATGGTATCCAGCGCCACCGGGCGGAGCCCTTCGTAGCGTACGGACACTTGAGATTTCACGTCCGGACGCAGCCAGCCAAGCTGTCCCGCTTTCCGGACCTCGGCCTGTCTTTTCGTCAAATGGTGAGCGAGTTGGATCGGCAGGGGCATCAATGTATCCGTCTCGTTGCATGCGAATCCAAACATGATGCCCTGATCCCCCGCCCCCTGCTCGAGATCCTGCCCTCGTCCTTCATCAACGCCCTGGCTTATGTCGGGCGACTGCTCGGTGAGGGCCAGAACGACGGCGCAACGTCGACCATCAAAGCCGATCGCATCGTCGTCGTAGCCAATATCGAGTATCGTATCGCGGGCGACTTGGCTGTAATCGATCTGGGCATGGCTGGTGATCTCGCCAGCCACAACGACCATCCCCGTCTTCACCAACACTTCACAGGCGACGCGCGCCTTCGGATCGGTGCGCAGGACCGCATCGAGAATGGCATCGGAGATGTTGTCTGCCATCTTATCGGGGTGTCCCGCGCCGACGGATTCGGAAGTGAACACGAACTGCCTGGTCATAAAAATGCCCTCGCTTCAAGTGCTGGAGTTAGGTGAGGAGTTTCTGGATTGGGGTGGCTTATCGGTCGGGGATGCCGGGAACATCGAACGCAGTGCAGAAGTCGGCAGCGTCTCTTCGTACGCTCGCATGAACTTCCTGGTCATCGGGCTGGCGGCAGACCGAGTCGATGAAAGCGGCGATCTGCACCATCTCCGTCTCGCGCATGCCCATGGACGTCACCGCTGGTGTCCCTAAGCGGATGCCGCTTGTCAGCGCAGGATGCCGCCGGTCGCCCGGGACCATATTGAAATTCGCAATGATACCTGCACGCGATAAGCGCTCCGCATAGGCTTTGCCTGACAGCGGCCTGTCCCGAAGATCAAGGATCAGCATGTGATTGTCAGTGCCCCCGGTGACGAGTTCATAACCTCGCTCCAGAAGCGCCTGGGCCAGAGCCTTGGCGTTGTGGACGATCTGCTGACCGTAGACACGAAAGGACGAGTTCGCTGCTTCCTGCAAAGCGACGGCAAGCGCGGCGATAGTATTCATATGCGGTACGCCTTGCAGAAGAGGGAACACGGCGCGGTCTATACGTTTGGCCAGACTGTGTTTGCTCTTCGGATGTGGAGGGGCTGATAACGGTCTTCATTCCTTGATAAAATGAAGCCACCCCGGGGACCGCGGATCGACTTGTGAGAGGTGCTGGTGACTACATCGCAATGGGGCACGGGGTTCGGATGCACTCCTGCGACAACCAGGCCGCTGATGTGGGCGATGTCAGCCACCAGATACGAGTTCACCTCCGAAGCAATTTCGGCCATTGCCGCGTAGTCAAAAATACGCGGATAAGCAGTTCCGCCGACCCAAATTAGCTTCGGGCGTTCCCGCTTGGCGGTCTCGCGCAAGTGGTCATAGTCAATTTGCTGTGTCTTTTCGTGCAGCCTGTACGGGACGCGCTGATAATCGCTGCCGGAAAAATTGACGGACCAACCGTGAGTCAGATGGCCGCCTTCGGGTAAAGGCAAGCCCATGACTTTGTCACGGGGGCTCAAAAGCGCGCGATAGACAGCCTGGTTGGCTGGCGAGCCTGAATAAGGCTGGACGTTGGCGTGCTCACTGCCAAATAGCGCTTTCAGGCGCTCGATCGCGAGGGTCTCAAGCTCATCGACGATCTCGTTTCCGGCGTAGTAGCGCGCACCGGGGTATCCCTCGGCATACTTGTTGGTGAAAATCGACCCGGTCGCTTCCAACACCGCCGAGGAGGCAAAGTTCTCGGAGGCGATCAGTTTGAGAGTTGTCCGCTCCTGGCGCTCCTGTCTTAGAAGCAGTTCGTGAACGCGGGAGTCGACGGCGGCTAAGTGAGGCCGCCCGTAAGTGTCGGGCTGCGCGATGGCGCCGCCGGCGGAGTTATCCATGGTAGTCGCGCTCCATTTGGACTGATCTATTTCACGATCAAGCAGGCGGTCCCTTCAACCGCGCGTCTTGTATTGCTTCGAGGCGTTGTAGATCTCTTTTATGATGGCCTCGTGGGGCAGGAGATCGACCAACAATTGAGCCAGCCCGCCATCCTTGCCTCCTGCTTGCATATGGTACGAAGACTGCGGACGTTGTTCGTTGCAGCAAAGAAAGTTGGCTCTGACCAGCCGCCGGACGTGGCGTCGAACCTGCTCGCGAGGCAGACTGGTAATATCGGCCAGCTCGCCGACGGTTAGATCCGCATGCGCGCAAAGGCCCAGGATTCGAAGGCGATCAAGATGCGCTGCCCTCCTTAGGCGATTTACCAGTGTCAACATTGGTTGGCATCAACCCGGACGGGATGCAGGAAGCCGCTAGCCCTTCTATCCCCATCAATCCGCATGAGATCTCTTCTCGTCATTTGCTGTAAATCCGCTGGTATTGGTGCTAATGGAAGATGGATCACAGTCCTTTCTACCACTAAGACGTCAGATATTGTGGCGAATGTACCACCTGACAGGAGACTACGCTCACGAACATTATGTGAATTTTTTTTAAAGTTGCTGAGAAAGCAAGGACGAGGTTTGGCGAATGTCTCGCCGTCGACTGTCGAATCCTGCCCGATGGGATTATGGGGTGCGTAGCCTGCTTGTCCTTTCCACATGACCGCGACGATGGGGCGAAGGCGGCTGACATAGCTCTGGAGCATGCTGCGGTGTCTTTGGCCTGAAGCCGAGGAAGGCGGACCGTGGCTTCCGCGCCGCTGCGGGAGCCGCGAACAGGCCAAGTGGATCAGCCGGGTGTTGCCGTCATAGAGCGTGAGACCCAAAGCTGGCCACCTGAGGCTGACGCACCTCTCTGCGTCCACCTTGCTCTCGAAGCCCATCGGCATAGCGCGCGATAATGACTTGACCGCGTGCGTGCCGACAAGCGATCGGTGAGCGCAAGGATCGAGGGTGCAGTGCAGGATAATGCTGTTTTAAATCAGCGCTGTTTTCAGCCGACTGCCTTGAGCGTGGGCACAAGGATATAGGCCCAAGGCAGGAGATCATCGTCTGGCTGTTCGGGAGGCCGCCGTGGGCGCGCGACAGCCGTCCCTTCGGCTGCGCAGCTCCGCCACCATCCGCGCCGTGCCTTCCGGAGACCATTCCCGCTGCCGTCCGGCGCCCGTGAAAACCTCGACCCGGCGCACCGGCTCGAGATAGCTGGGCTCAGCGTAACTCTGAAGTCGTCATATACCGAAGCCTTCACAGACTTCGGACATCCCCCTCACAGCCCGATCCAGATGGCGTCAGGAACACCGCTTGCGTTGATCCGGATGAACCCCTGCGTGTGCCACAATGACCCTTATCTCAGCGCGCAAGCAAAGCTTCCGCGCAAGGCGACGGCTAGGATAAGGCAATGCCGACGAAGGGCACATTGCTTGCCACACTCTGGAATGATGGCATGCTCGGAAGGCCGAGGTTTTGCTCAGGGCCGCCTGCAAGGCGTGCTTGGAGGTTGTTCACATAGCCTTCTGCGTAGTCCTGCGCCGTCGAGACCGAAAGATCAATGCCTGCCGCCAAGGCCTCTTCCATCAGTTGCTTTACGAGCCCATTTCGAATGGCCAGTTTGACCTCGGGGCCTGCGATAAGGCCGATCGCCTGCGCGGCCATATTGAGGCCAGCTTCCTCCAGCGCTCGCTTCATATCGCCTCCGTTAATGGCCGTACGCAGGAGATTGGCTGCTTGCGACTCAGCCTCGAGAACCATCGAGGCAAGATCGGCTACTTGTCCGAGGCCCGGAATGAAGCTGAGCAGTCCCACCGCCGTTGCCGCCAAGTCGAGCACTTTCGTCTCGATTTTGAGCACGGAGTCGACGACGTGCATGACGGCCCCGCCGTTCTTTTTGGCTGACTTAATGTCAGGCTGGTCCATCAGGCCCATCTTCATGTCCGCGACGGCATTCTGCTCTTCTGCGGTTTGGGCGCCGTGGGTGATTGGCTGCTGAACGTTGCGGTTCGCAGACGACATGTTTGTGCAAAAATGGGCAAAGTCTTTTTTGCTGATATTGCCGGAATCAACCGTATGCCCGCCGCCAAAGTCGAAGAATTTATGATGGGTCTTATAGCCCGTGATCGAATTGTTCAGGAGGCCAAACAAAAGAGGATCTGAAAGGAGCTGAGAGGCTGCTTCCCGCACTTTCGGATCAAGGCTCTTGTCGTCTTTCATTTTCGCCAGTTTGTCGCGAGTCAGAACACCGCTTCCAAAGAACGTGTCCTGATGGTCCTTGATCATCTCGACCGTATTCAGCTCAGTTTGCGTGAGGCTCATCGACGATGAGGCGACTTGCAGGAAATCCTCTTTGTGCATCTTCCCTTTCGAGCCACCGCACAACTGGTTCCAAGCATCGGGGTGATCGAGGAAATATTGCGCCGCCGCAATGACCTGGGGCGGAAATTTGCCGTTTTTCGATTCGCCGCCGACCATTTTCTTGAACTCATCCAGACTCAGGTCCTTGGACAGATTTTCGGAGTACCGGTAAAACTCCCGCAAGGCATCGCTCAAGGTCATGACCGAAGGCTGCAAACCTCCGCTGCCGTCGGATGGTATGTAGTTCTGCTCGTAGCTTTGCGCTTGGGCTTCCTGAAATGCAGCAACTTGTGGGTGGTGGTTTGAAAATCCGGCCAAGTCCTTGGCGTTGATCTTGCCTCCACAGCGGCCGTCGCCCTGCGAGCCAATCGCATAAAAAAGTCCCGAATCCTGCTGCAGTCCCTTGATCGCCGCTTTCAGATCCGGTGGCGTAGAGGGATCATTGGCTTTCTCGGTCAACGACTTCCAACTAAGCGGGCATTGGTCCTTGTGACGGTTGAGTACCGCAACAATCTGCAACTCAGCCGTGGTCAGCGACCCACCGTTCCACGTGATTCCGGGGCTCGGCCTGGGAGCCGGCTCGATCTTCGGGGTGACGCGGAGCAGATGTTGGGCTTCAGTCGCCTTGGAGCGTTGCGATTGGTCCTCCTTGAGAGCCGCCCTCATATGTGGCGGCAGCAGATCCAGTGGGTGTTGCTCCAAGCCCTTCAATGTCGATTCGACATCCGGTGCCAGATGGCCCAAAGGGTCCTGCCGCAATTTATCCATTGTCGAATCAAGATTCGACGTTGGCAGATCCCCTTGCGCGAAAGAGCCGGGCTTGTTTGCCAGCACACAAGTGGACAGCATCGCTTCGAAGCACGATGCACTTTGCTGATGCTGGGTCGCAAAATGGGAAACTTTCAGGCCCGGCCAACCCCTTGCGGACTGTAGCGAATTTGAGCGGTAGAAAGTTGAAAGATTGCTGGCCGACATTGTGCATCCTCAGACGTGACGTTGAAATCCCCACAAGAGACCCCGACAGAAGATCCCTTGCGTTTCACAAAATTCGACAATTCCAAGCGTCGGCAGGTCACGAATGCGCCTGCCCTGCCTTCAATTGCTGTGTTCCGGGCCGGCTCCAAGGTTCGGTCCAACACAATGGCCGGAGTCACCGCGAGAGCTGCCGGGACTCATCATGAGCGGATTAGCTTTCGAGAAACTGACGAGTTTGCGAAGAGTTCACAAAGGGGTAGCCGCAGTCATGTTCTTCAGAGCTGCGGCAAATCCTCAATGTTCATTTCTTGCCCAGCTCAGGCTTCCCGCCAACGCTATCCTGTTGTGGGATGTCAGAAGAATAAGAAGCATCCGGTCGTCCGTCGCGAACGACCGTAGTGGAGGAGCCGCGAAACAAGATCAGCACTGATTCCTTTGGCGTGGCCGCTATGTGAGTCTGCGCCTGCGCCTCCGCCACCAAGCCGTTAAAGGTCTGCTCCACGAGTGCGACGAAGCGCGGTGGACCGGAAACGAAGACGAGGCCATTGCCTGGCACGGGTTTGACCACATAGCGCTCGTCGGAGATATCAAGCTTGTCGAGAGCCCCCTTGAACGCATCGAAGCGAATCGACGTCATCAAAAGCATTCGAGTTTGCGATTCTTGTGCAGCAGACACATAGAGCACAAGGCCGTCATAGTACCATTGGAGACCGTAAAGGTTCGTCAAGCGGTCGAGGAACGCGCGCGGTGGCAAATCAGGCATACGTCCGCGAATTCGCCCCTTCACCGCAGGACTGATGTTGACCCTGATATTCAGGTTGTTGCCGAATTCCTGCAACGCTGCAGCGAGTTCCTGATCCAGAACCGTGTATCTATAGGGTGTCGCCGGAAGGGACAGCGGGACTGCGTGCGCCGGGTGAATCCCGGTGGACAGAAAAAACCCGGCACAGAGAAGTCTCAAAACATGCAGGGTGACGGGTTGGATAAGCGTTCTCGGCATGTCGCACTGATAAACCAAACGCTGAAATCATCACAAGTGACTAAATTGCCGAAGAGATTTTAGATGTCGAAATGACGCCGCCGTTAGTCAGCTTGTTGTCAGCTTGCCCCCCTAGGAGTGTTGCGCCGACACCGGGTGATGAATGGGCGGGGCTCGCCCGGTCAGAGAGAGCAACCGAGTCCTTACATGATGATGCCTGTCACGTCGATCTCTGCCACTCTAACGGCTGGCCTCCCCAGGGTCGGATCACCGTCGATTGTCGAGCAGGCCCAGTTTGAGCGCGCCTTAGGGCATGCAGCCGACTCGCTGAAAAACGATCCCGCCGCGGGGCCAGCGAGTGCGGCGCCAGTTGCTGCGGCGATGGATGTTCAGCGCGCGGCTGCGCCGACGAGCGGCATGGGCGATCGCGTGTTGCAGACGATTTCCTCCCTATATCCACACAACACTGTTTCCTTCCCCGCGCTCGACCATGACATAGCCCTTTCGAAGGGCGCTCTACCGGGACCGGCGCAGAAGCTTCCCGTCCCAGGTGAGGCGGGAACCGGAATCTCGGGCATTCCTCAACAAGGGCAAGACTTCGAAATGATGATGGCTGGTCTTCGGGATGTTTACAACGGCGTCACCCAGGTGGCGCTTATCTCCAAAGGCGTCAGCGGCGTCACATCATCCGTGAATAAACTTTTGAAGGAAGGTTGAACCGCGCGCATGATTGGCTTGGCCGAGGGCGAAATCATGCGTGGGCTGTCAGGGTGGCGGTCGGTTAGACTTGTCATGCTGCCAGTTCTCGTCGCCCTCACTGCTTGCAAAGCCGACCTCTACACGCAATTGCAAGAGCGTGAGGCAAATGAAATGCTCGCACTTCTTGAAGACAACGGGGTCGCCGCGATCCGGGTGGTCGCCAAGGATGGAACCAGCACGATCCAGGTTGACGAAAAGCTGCTCGCCTTCTCAATCAACCTTCTGAACGCCAAGGGGTTGCCGCGCCAATCCTTCAAGAACCTCGGTGAGATATTCCAAGGATCAGGCCTGATTGCCTCGCCGACCGAAGAGCGTGCCCGTTACGTGTATGCCCTGAGCGAAGAGTTGTCGCGGACGATCAGCGATATCGATGGCGTTTTTTCTGTACGTGTTCACGTCGTGCTGCCGCATAACGACCTTGTGCGAGCCGGTGCCACGCCATCCTCGGCCTCGGTGTTTATCAGGCACGACGCAAAAACAAATGTCGCGGCTCTGCTGCCAAAGATAAAGATGCTTGTAGCCGACAGCATCGAAGGCCTGTCCTACGATAAGGTGGAAGTGGTTTTGGTGCCGGTAGAACGGTCCGCACACGAGCAACGGCCCGATCCGACTGCTGTTTTGCCACAAGCATCACTACCTCTTCCTGCGCCACTTCTGGCGACCGTAACAGGTTTTGCCGCAGCCGTATTCGCCGTGGCCTGTTATCTCTTGATCAGCGTTGTTACGCGTCGGCGCAAGCAATCAACCGGCGTTTCCAAGGTCGAGGGGCGCCGGGATGCTTCTGCTGTCGAGGCCATTCGCAAAAGAATGCCTGCAATTGGACGTGGGTGACATCTCATTGCAAATGCCTATACAGACCGCCCGACCTGATGGTCCGCACCAATTGCGTTTTCCGGGCGCGAGCGAGCTTGCGGCTTCGGCCCATCCGACCCGTCTAGCGGCGCGTCTTGATCCAGCGTTATCGGCAGAAACGTTAGTGAAGTTGCAGAAGTGTTCCAGACTGCATCCAAGGCTGGCAGAATTGCTGGGCAACTATGACGTGGATCTGAACCACATCGGCTGCAGGCCGGACCTTCTACGCGGGCACGATCCATATCGAGCTGCCCTTCTTGCTGGTAGTATCTGGCATGCCCGTTCGCTGGTCGCGTTTGTCTCTCAGCCTGAGCTTGCCATCCTTGTTAAACGCATCGGCGTGGATGCACACGCATTCGGAATCCGACACCTGCTGCATGCTGTTGACAAAAGACTGATCGCGGACCCAGAAAAACTCGCTCAGCAAATCGAATACGATGGACACGCATGTCTTGGGGCTTGGCTCCAGGACAGTTCAGCGACCGAGCGTAACCGCGTGCTTCTTCGATTGCCCGAGGGGACTGCCGCGGAGACTCCAGCACCTGAGCATTGGACCGCCGCCGGCCAATTGCTTTCACTTGTAGTAGCTCATTTTGAGACAGAGACCCCGGTGAAATGACAGTCGAACTTTCCGAGGGGCCAATAGCGCCGCAGATGCGTCCAGTCGGACCACTGATACCCGCGAGCGAGCTCGAAACCTGGCACAGCGCCGCGCAAGCCCTTGCCGCGGCAGAACGGCATCGGCAGCGCGTTCGAAACTGGGCACGCGCCGTTTACCAGCGGGCGTGGGCGCGCGGCCACATGGAGGGCTCGAATGCAGGCACCGAGGAGATGGCAGGGCTGATTGCGGAGACAATCTCCGAAATCGCGCGACGAAAGGCGGCTCTGGAGCAGGAATTGCCGCAGCTCGTGATGGAAATATTGAGCGATCTTATCGGCGCTTTCGATCCGGGCGAGCTATTGGTGAGGGCTGTTCGTCACGCCATAGAGTGTCAATACAGCGGCGCCGAAGTTTGCCTTCATGTTTCTCCCATGCAAGTCGACATGCTTGCACGAGAGTTTGCTCGATGCGACGGCCAGGATGGTCGACCAAGGGTGCGGATCGAGCCCGACCCGACGTTGTCGCCGCAACGCTGCGTGCTGTGGAGCGAGTACGGCAATGTCGACCTAGGACTTGACGCCCAGATGCGCGCGCTGCGCCTTGGTTTCGGGACGCTCTGTGAAAAAGGCGAGCTATGAGAAAGCCCGTCCCAGAACATAACGCTGACGCCGACACTCGAGCTCTCGTTCCAGCAATCTCGTCGTTGAGGGCTGCGGCCAAGCGAATTGACACGCGTGCGGTGCGGGGTCGGATCACGCGGGCTATCGGCACACTGGTTCATGCCGTCTTGCCAGACACTCGTATTGGGGAACTTTGCCTCCTAGAGGACCCGCGAACCGGGCTGTCGCTCGAGGCCGAGGTGATCGGCCTGTCGGGTGATGGTGTATTGCTGACACCGATCGGGGACTTGGTGGGCCTATCCAGCCGCGCAGAGGTCGTGGCCACTGGCCGAATGCGTGAGGTGCCCGTCGGCGGCGATTTGCTCGGTCGCGTGATCGACAGTCGTTGCCGCCCATTGGACGGCAAAGGCGAAATCAAGACCGTCGAAACTCGGCCACTGCATGGCAGAGCCCCCAATCCGATGACGAGGCGCATGATTGAGCGGCCATTCCCGCTTGGGGTCCGTGTCCTCGATGGTCTGCTGACGTGCGGCGAGGGCCAGCGGATCGGGATTTATGGCGAGCCAGGTGGTGGCAAGTCGACGCTGTTGTCACAGATCGTAAAGGGTGCCGCCGCTGACGTCGTCATAGTGGCGCTCATAGGCGAACGTGGACGGGAAGTTCGTGAATTCATCGAAAGGAATCTTGGTGAAGAGGGCCTTCTCCGTACGGTCGTCGTGGTTGAAACCTCCGACCGCTCGGCGGTGGAGCGTGCGCAATGCGCTCCAATGGCGACTGCGCTCGCGGAATATTTTCGCGATCAGGGCCTACGCGTTGCTCTCATGCTGGATTCGCTGACGCGCTTCTGCCGCGCTATGCGCGAAATAGGCCTTGCTGCGGGTGAGCCGCCGACGCGACGGGGCTTTCCTCCTTCCGTTTTTGGCATGCTGCCAGGCCTGCTCGAGCGCGCCGGCATGGGTGAGCGGGGCTCAATCACGGCCTTCTATACGGTGCTTGTAGAGGGTGATGGCACAGGTGATCCAATCGCCGAGGAATCGCGTGGTATTCTCGATGGCCATGTCATCCTCTCACGCGCTATTGCGGCGCGATCGCATTTCCCCGCTATTGATGTGCTGCAGAGTCGCAGCCGCGTCATGGATGCAGTCGTTTCGGGGACACATCGCAAGGCAGCATCCATTTTCCGCGAGCTCCTATCGCGCTATGCCGAGACCGAGTTCTTGATCAATGTTGGCGAATACAAGCCAGGTGGAGATCCCCTGACTGACCGGGCCGTCGCGTCAATCGACGAACTGAGGGAGTTTCTGCGCCAGAGCGAAGATGACGCGTCAGATTTCGAGGAGACGGTCGCATGGATGTCGCGTCTGACCGCGTGAACTGGGTTCAGTCTTCGAGGTTACGGCTTCTGAAGGAAATGCAAGAGCGTCGTGCCCTTGGCGAGCTGTCCAAGAAGGAAGCCCAGCGCGATGTGGCCGCCTCAGCCGTACAAAATGCCGCTAGGGAGCTTGCAATGATACAGCAACATTGTTCAAGAACAGAAGCAGCGCTCTATCAGCATCTGATGTCACTCGACAACTTGTCTAGCGCAGCGCTCGACCGTCACCGCCTTCACACTGAACAGCTTGCCGCTGAGATCACTTCCAGACGGCAGATGCTTGATGATGCCCAAATCGCTCAAGAGGAGGCTGAGATGGCGGCGTCCAGGACGAGGGAGCTATGGGTCATATGTTCGGCGGCAAGGGACAAATGGCAACAAATCGAGGACGACGTGCGGCGCGCCGTCGAGACTCATTCGGAGGCCGCAGCCGAGATCGAGGCCGACGACGAGATACTGCTGAAATATGCGAGGGGGTCGCTTGCCTAAATGCCGCGCAACCGGATCCGACAGTCGCAAGAGGTCGTCCGAATGACACGACCGTGCAGTCTTTGATAGCCGCTGCGGTCACACCCGCCATGTTCGAACCAGTTCTGAAACTGTCCCGCACGGTTGTCTCGTGGCTCAATGATACAGCAGCGCCCCGCACGCCGTTTCAAAGCCGGATCAACGAGGTGCCGCTATCGGTGCGAACGGCAGGGCTTGTCTGGCAGCAGGAACCTGCTGCCATTCCGATGCTTGACTGCGTCTGGAGAGTGGGAGCCGAAACGGTCATCTTGTCGCTGTCGCGCCCGCTCGTAGAGGAGTTCATCACGACAGTGCAGAACGGCTTGGCCTTCCCTTCCGAGCCAACTGCTTCGCTTATTCTCGAACTCGCTCTTGAGCCGCTTGTCACTCGACTGGAGGAGACGACGCGTCTGAACGTGCAACTCGTGCGCGTATGCGAAGCCACGATGCTGGCTCCTCATCTTGAACTCGACATCATTTTCGGCGCGGTCAAGGGCAAGGGCCGTCTATTCCTGTTCACGCCTCTTGACGGCTTAGTACCGCCTGCGTTTCGCGCGCTAGGCGAACTGCTTGCCCAGTTGCCGCGGCAGCTGGGCGGGCTGCCTCCAGAGCTCTCGCTCATTGTTGCAGGAGAGGTCGGCACGCTTCGCCTTCCTGCGGCGCTTCTTCGAAGCGCATGTGTCGGTGATGCATTGTTGCCCGATATTGCGCCGTTCGGCCGCGGCCAGATCACCCTAGCTGTCGGCCAGTTGTGCGCCGGGGCGGATCTTGACGGCGATGAATTAATCTTGCGGGGGCCTTTCCGCCCGCGACCGTGTCCTTTGGAGAATGCGCATATGACACAACCCGGATCGCAACTGGAGCTTACTAAGGATCTCGACGATGTCGAGATCGTGCTTGTCTTTGAATGCGGCCGCTGGCCTATTTCTCTTGGGGAATTAAGAAGTGCCGGCGAAGGGCATATTTTTGAACTTGGATGGCCGATCGACGGCCCGATCGACATAGTGGCCAATGGTCAGCGTATCGGGCGTGGCGACATTGTCCGCATCGGAGAAGAGCTGGGCATCAGGCTCCGTGGCGGGTTTGCATGCAATGAGTGAAGCTCAGCCGACAATCCTGGCGCTTCTTGCGGTTACCGCCGGACTCGGTCTGCTGGTTTTAGCAGTTGCCACGACAACGGCCTTTGTAAAGGTATCAATTGTTCTTTTCCTCGTCCGCAATGCGCTCGGGACCCAGACCATACCACCCAATGTGGTGCTGTACGCCGCGGCGATGATCCTCACTATGTTCGTTAGTGCGCCCGTTGCTGAGCAGACCTATGACCGCATGTCGGATCCCAAGCTCCACTATCAGACATTCGACGACTGGGTAAGCGCCGCTAAAGCCGGAAGTGAGCCCTTGCGCGAGCATCTCAAGAAATTCACAAATGAAGAGCAGCGGCGATTTTTCCTATCTTCGACAGAAAAGGTCTGGCCAGAGGAAATGCACGCTGCAGCCACGCCTGATGACTTTGCAATACTTGTGCCATCTTTCTTGCTATCAGAATTGAAGCGCGGATTTGAGATGGGATTTCTACTTTATCTGCCTTTTATTGTTATAGATCTGATAGTGACAACTATCTTGATGGCAATGGGTATGTCGATGGTCTCACCAACTGTTATATCTGTCCCGTTCAAGATCTTTTTGTTTGTTGCCATTGATGGTTGGTCAAAATTGATGCATGGGCTTGTGCTGAGTTATACGTTACCGGGAGGCTGATCATCACTGAATCCAGCATCATTACTCTTATGAGCCAATCACTGGTGGTTTTCATGATCTGGATTCTACCGCCGCTCATTGCATCAGTGGTTGTCGGCCTCGTCATCGGCATCCTCCAGGCGGCGACGCAGATCCAGGATGAAAGCTTGCCGCTCACCGTGAAGCTTCTGGTCGTTGTCGCGGTGATTGGGCTGTTTGCTCCTGTGCTAAGCGCCCCGCTCATAGAGCTAGCCGATCAGATCTTCACCGAGTTTCCCGCAATGACACTTAGCTACTAGTCCGCCCCATGGACGCGCCATCGGCCGATATTCAAATTCTGATCCAGACGGCTCTCGAACTCGTCGTTGCGGCAGGTCTTGGGGCAGCCCGCGCGATGGGCATCATGCTGATCTTTCCCGTATTCACACGCTCGCAGATCAGTGGGCTGATCCGGGGCTGTTTGGCTGTTGGCTTCGCACTACCATGCCTGGCACACGTCAGCGGCGGATTGCCGGCGCTGGATCCTGATACGCGCCTGATCCAGCTAACCCTGCTCGGATTCAAGGAAGTTTTTGTCGGTGTACTCCTTGGCACTTTTCTTGGCATTCCGCTTTGGGGCCTTCAGGCTGCCGGGGAGCTTATCGACAACCAACGCGGCATCAGCAGCCCGACCGCTTCGGCCGATCCCGCGACGAACAGTCAGGCTTCCGCGATGGGCGTTTTTCTGGGGATCACTGCGATTGCCATATTCGTCGGATCAGGAGGCCTGGAAACTTTGATCAGTGTCCTGTACCGCAGCTACTTGATTTGGCCGGTGTATCAGTTTCACCCGACACTGAGCGGGCCAGGAGCAATGGAGTTGTTGGGGCTTCTCGACAGCATAATGCGCACGGCATTATTGGTATCGGGGCCTGTCGTGTTCTTCCTGATACTGATTGATATATCGATGATGCTGCTGCGTCGCTTTGCCCCGCAATTTAAGGCGAGCCAACTGTCTCCGGCAATCAAGAACATTGTCTTTCCAGTTCTCATGGTCACCTACGCTGCCTATCTGGTGGAGAGCATGAAACTGGAGGTCACACGTGCCAACGGCGTGCTGGAGTGGTTCGACAAATTGCTGCCATGAGCGACACAAGTGAAGAGAAGACACACGCCGCCAGCCCGAAGAAGTTAAGTGAAGCGCGCAAAAAAGGACAGCTGCCACGTAGCTCCGATTTCGTCCGCGCGGTCGGGACTTGCGCTGGGCTCGGCTACCTTTGGCTAAGAGGCAGCGTGATCGAGGACAAATGCCGGGAAGCGCTCCTATTAGCCACCAAGTTGCAGAGCCTACCTTTCGATACCGCGGTGCCGCAGGCATTGGTTGTGCTCGTCCAACTCACCGTCGCGGCTGTTGGCCCGCTGCTTGGAACCCTCGTCGCCGCGGTGATTTTGGCCAGCCTGCTAGCCAATGGTGGATTTGTCTTCTCTCTGGAGCCGATGAAGCTCAGCTTTAAGAAAATTGACCCCTTTGAAGGGCTGAAGCGCTTGGGGTCTGCTCGTTCCATGGTCGAAGTCTGCAAGACCATGTTCAAGGTATTGGTTCTCAGCGCAACCTTTTCCATTGTCCTTCTCGGGATGTGGAAGACAATGGTCCCTCTGCCGATCTGCGGCATGGGCTGTGTTGGCCTCATCTTTATGGAGACAAAATTGCTGATGGGAATTGGCGCCGGCGCACTGCTGGTCGGCGGACTGATCGATCTCCTGCTCCAGCGCGCGTTGTATCTGCGCGAAATGCGCATGACCAATACCGAAGTGACGCGCGAGTCGAAGGATCAGCAAGGAGCGCCAGAGTTGAAAGGTGAACAGCGTCGCATCCGCGAGGAGGCGGCCGACGAGCCTGCGCTTGGCGTGCATCGCGCCACGCTGGTCTTAACAGGAAGGGCGGTCCTGATCGGTCTGCGTTACGTTCGCGGTGAAACCGGGGTGCCGTTCTTAGTTTGCCGTGCCGAAGGTGAGCGCGTTTCACATGTGCTGAGTGAGGCGCGGGCACTACGCCTGACGATCGTCCATGACCATGTCTTAGCGCGTCAGCTGATAAGCACTACAAAACTCGGCCACGCGGTTCCTATGCAATATTTCCAGCCTGTCGCGAAAGCATTCTTTGCCGCAGGCTTGGCCTAGTCATTGGAAGTCCACGACTGCCCAGTTCAAAACTGACCTGGCTCCATGCTAGTGGCAAATGTCGGCTGGCCATCCGTGCCCCAGTGTCTCTGTCAGGCCAACCGCGCAACCGCGGGCCTGGGGCAATCACTCCCCTCGGATCTGCCACCCAGCAACTACGGCAAGTCCTCCGGGCATGACCTTGCAGCCTCTGCTGGCCGGTGCGTGGCGCAGTCCGAGGTTTTGAGGCCGGCAGTGCGGATTTGATTGGTGCAGCCGTTGGAATGCCCTCGTCAGCTAGTCGTCAACTAAGCGCCCTATGTTGAACAGCCGTGCTAACTTGAGCTCGGTTGCGAAACATAGGAGTACGAATCGTCATGTATGGTCGAATTGGTGGCTCATCCGATAGTTACCGCGCGCATAATGCCGGCGAGCAATCGGATGCAGGAAGCGAAGGGTTCGCGGACACATTTGCCCGAATGCACTTATCCGGATCGGAAGGTAGCGGCGCCTCATCATCGGCGGCTCCCCAAGCATACTCCCTCAATTCCCGACCTCCTGTGGTGGAGATCAATAGGACTTCCTTCAGGAGACAGGTGAGGCAATTTCATGGTGATGAAATCACGCACATCGCCGACAATCCTCAAGAGTATTCGGAGTTCGTATCGTCACGAGCCAGGCGCACCGCGGACGTTGCTCAGCAATATGGCATCCGTCGAGATACGGAGCACGCGCGATATTTCAGTTACCAATTGGGAGACCGGAGTGCCGGACTGCTGAGAATGGAAGGCGGATTCAGCATGAACGAGTTCGAATCGGAAAGTTGGCGGGAACAATTTCCTGGTCGAACTGAGGTCACTTCCATAGTGGATCTTCAAGTCGCCCATCCGCTCGTCGAAAATGCGGGCGATATTCTGCTGGAGCATCAACTTCGGATAGACGGCGACCGACCGTTGCTGAATTGGCGTGCGGCTAATCCGGAAGCACAAGCGCGCGCGCAGACGATGGGGTTTGTTGAAGTGGATCATGGCGACCTGGTGCTTGACCCTACGCAGCATCCCGACAAATGGACGAAGAACAGTGCCGGTGAGTGGCAGCGTGCAGGCAAACCTCCACTCTATCTCCACAAAACCGAGGACAGCGACAGCAGCGATAGCGGGTCCGACGACGATTTCATGTGATTTGTCGACCCGCCGCCGAGCCTTGCAACTGGTGACGGTTGCAAGGCTGTTGGCAGTGAATGCTGATTGTCCGGCGATCAGCCCCGCCTTAGCGCCAGCGCCGCCGAGCAATCCAGCCCATCTCCCAGACAATTAACTGCGGATGCGCATCGTGGGTGCAGCGGGCGAGCGGATTGTATTCGGGCCGGAACTCCGCCTCTTGGATACGAGCTCTCCCGAATCCAATTTTCTCCACCACACCGTTGGGTCGTTGCGATGCGCCGATCCCGATCGGATCGGCTATGCCTGCTCCGCGCTCGCAGGAAGACCTTCCGCCTCGATCTTGGCGGCGCGATCTCGGCGATAAGTTGGATGGGAGGCAAGATACGCCGCCACGTCAACAGCAGGTAACGCGACATCGCAAATCGGCCCTGACGGTAGCCGATCGACTCCAATCGCCGGACCGCAACTCGCGCAGCGGCATTCGCGGTTTGGCCAGGAGAAATGCTCGCTGACTCACAGCGTGGCCGGCCGCATTCTGCCCTAGACCCCAAAGTACGTGCCCTGTCATGCAGCCTGCGCCGACGGGAGCTCGGCACGCGAATGGCGTGGTTGGCGGCCAAGCCCCGAGGTCAACAAGGACTTACAGAAAGCGGGGGTGAGTTTGCCGCGATGAATTATGACCTTCTCGCGACCGGACCTAGCATCGGCTTCCTCTCGCTCTCGATTGTAGCCGCGCTGTTCGTTGGATTTAACGTGGCAAGCGGTGAATTCGGAATCAGCCAGCCCTTCCAAGTTTCTGGCCATGACGGGGCGACTCGTGTGGATGTGCACCCACATCGGGCTCGGCATCGCACCATTGACCAGCATCTTGGGCTGCAGCTTCATCTCAAACAGCTTTCCTGGCTCGCCACGCAGCGCGACCGGTGCCTCCGGCGGCATCAATTCGTCGGCATTGCACAAATGTTCCAGGTATTTTTGCGCCGGAAATGCGTAGGTCTTCATGCAATCAGTCGTAATGCCGGCTTTTCCTTCATTCAATGCGTTGGCCTGTCCCAGCACCATGTTCAGCAACCCTTTGAGCTGGTCTGTGCGTTCGTGCACTTTGGGTAGCTGGGTGGAGGTGAGTAGCAGGCGTACATTACGCCCCTGCAACCCGGCGAGACAGGTTTGCATCTCAACGGCCTGGGCTCGCAGGTACTGGGCCACATCGTCCACGACCTTACCGGCCTCCTCAGGCTTCATCTGGCGCACTTGGGAGACGACGCTTTGCTGACCGGCCAGATCGAACTGCAAAAGTTCGTCCAATCGTTTGAGCCGCTCCGTCAATACCTCCATTGACAACGCGGCGCTCCCGATTGTCGAGCCTGCCCCCGACGAACTCGCACCCACCTCTTGCGCTCTCACCTGTGTACTCGCAACTTGATCCGAGCGCGCGAGAACCTTGGCTGCTGGCACTGTGCCGGCGTTCGCAGCGACTGGTGTTGATGGCTGCCCGGCGGCAGAAGTCCCGGCGCGAGCTGCCGACTTATGCTTTGACTTCCCTTTCCTTCGCGCTGTAGTGCCTTCTGACACTGCAGCCGTACCAGCAGTGTCAGCCGGTATCGCAGCGCCTGCCCTGGCCGGCATCGCAGCGCCCGCCTGGGCCTGTGGCGCCATGATGGCTGACGGCGGAGACTGCAGGTTCAACAATTGCATGGCATCGTGCGCAGTGATCCATGCATCGTCCACGATCCGTGCGAACAGTTTCAATGGGAGGCCGGCATCTGGGTAGGTATGGCTTAGCTTGGTATGCACCTCATGCAACGCCAATCCAAAATCCGAAAGCCGCTCCATGATTCTTTCTACAACCGCGCAATCATGAGCGTTGAGTGCTTTGCCATCATCCATTATGCCCTTCGCCAAAGAGAGGGCGCGAAGAGCTTCTTGAACGGCGCTTGCCATCAGCTGCACCACTCCATTTCGACCGACGAGGAGTTCCTTCAAATCTGGCTCGAACCTGCTCGCCCGCAGTTCAATCTTGGCCCGCGCAAGACCGATCCGCTCACGGACCAGCCAGATCCTGACACTCAGTACCGAGCCGGCACGCAGCCGCAGTGCGCACCGCTCGGCTTCCCGCATCACGGGCGTTCCACTGGATAGGCTAGCGGTGGCAGCGCAGGCGGATCGCTGCCGTTCGGAGCGCCATGCCTTTTTTTCCCACCACTTAATTGCCGCCGTATGGTGGTTCTCCACATTTAAAATCAACAGCTCCTGCCGGTCCGCCTGGGCGTGGGAGTAGAGTGTCTCGACCATATGTTTCGCTTTCTTTGTCTTTTCGTCCAATTTCGTGATCGTCGACAGGCCAAGTTTGTCTACTTCATTCGCGGCGTCGCACACGATCTGGCAACATCTACGCACCTTGTCGTCTGGCATAATTGTCTGCGCCTCAGCCGCAGGCAGGCTAGCGCGGTACTCCAGAATTGCTGAGGCTGCATCGACGACCCGACTGATCAGCTCCACCCCCTCCTCGGGGACATCGGTTTTCCTGGCCGCAGCCTCGCAATCAGTCAGTTGTTGAACAAGACTGTTCATTCTGAGCTGTGTCGGACTGATATCTTCATTTGACGATGAGCTGGTGCCTTCCACCTGCGCGGTTGATAGTTGGCTACCGACCGGCGCCATTGCTTCACCCTCAGACATGGAGGGAGAACCGCGCCGCCTTGCGGCTGCGCCACGTGGCGCTACGGTTCCGCGTGGTGGCGCAGCGGCTCCACGTGGCGGTGCGTTCAGGATTTGATCTTCGCCAATCGAGGCGCCTGGCAGACTTTCGCGGGCATCGCCTGGACCGCGCGCAACGGGAACGGAGGAGGGCCTCCTATCGGCGTCCCCAGAGCGCATCTGCTCCACGACGGAATCGAATGACTGTCCACCTTCTCCCGCGGCAAGACTTGATTGCGAAAGGGAACTGCTCGCCCGCCCCGCGCGGCTGGCTCCAGTTTCAGCCTGCGATTTCCGTGGTCGGCCAATGCCCTTCATATTGCGTCTCCGTAATAGGCGAGAATGTGCTGCTATTGTGCTGGCGGCTGACGAGACCAGCGGCATCTTTCGTTAACGTCACGGTCAGCCAGACCCGCGACGGCGTAATGTTCCCCCCAAAGCGCTTCTCAGTAGCAGGCCAAGATTGGCCCGAGCTCACAGGACTTTCGCAACGTTGCAATTGATGTCATGAGATTATCAGCGATTTCAGTCCGTCGATTTACAGGAACAGTGAACGAAATCAAACTAACTCGGCTAGATCCCCTTTCTAGACACGTGTCGGAGGATTGATTAGTGCGTCACTCCTCTCGTTTGCCACCGACAAAGTCACACGTTTGCTTCAGAGAAGCGTATGCGTTGCGTGTCGCGCGGGAAACCATTTCGATCTATAGTTATAAAAACGTGTCGCGATGGGACCTTTGGATCCGAAGGTCAGGCACGGCCGGCCTAGATAGACCGCTTGGCTGACGATTAGCTGACGATGGGACTTCTCACGAACAGGGCAAGAAAATCCGACCGCTTCAAGCTTTCGATATGGTGAGAAGAGGATCCGCACCGGCCTCCCAAAGCCGGCAGACCATCCCATGTTCGTACGGTCGCCGACCTTCTCGAAGCCAATGAGCTCACCGCGCCGGGCCGTGATGTGCAGGCGAGAGAATGGTGATGCACAAGACCGAGTTCCTGCTCGTTGCGTGCGCCCGTGGAGCCAGCAAGAATACGGTCATTGCGGTCATGCAGCACGTGGACCGTGTCTCCTGTTCGACACCACAGCATCGAGGGTGCAAACGAGCTGCTGCGGCTGCCATTCGGTCGCGGCACGCGTGGACGTCGGGATTGGCCGAACAGCCGAGATCTTCGTCGACTGTTCGATGCGAGAGCAACATCCTGCAGAGCATACATTTTTGCGCTGGCCGGTTTTTGTCGAAAGCCGTCAGGTTCTCGAAAGCTCCCGCTCTTAGCTTGATCGAGATTGATCTTTAACACGTCGCCGCCAATGGCAAATGCCGGAGTACCTGATGATCGCAGCAATTGGGAGTGGAGTTAGCAACTTCGGGACTTCCTTGATCCGAAAGGGCCATGGAGATTCGAAATCCGAGCATCCTAGTGATGGTAAGCCGGCTGGTGGGAATGACGGCAAGCCGGCTGGCGGGAATGATGGCAAGCCGGCTGGCGGGAACGACCGGGCGGATAACCGGACCGTTTCAAATGATCAACTTCAAGACAACTCACAGTCTGCAGCACAAAGTGAAGCCTTCCAAAGTATCCTGCGATCGTTCGCGTGCCAATTCGCGAGCGATGCGATGGCTGAGGCCGATGAAGCTTTGGATGACACAGAAGATGCCTGACGCGGGAAAATCCGGCGTGAGGTCATACAGGCCGTTATCGACGGCACAACTCCAACAGAAAAAGGAATGATCATGGCTGCAGTTGATAATAATAAAAAATCAGGCAATACCAACACCAATAGCACTGGCAACACCGATAAAACTACCGGTAGCACTCCCGGCAATACAAGCGGAGCTGATGCTACTGCTTTTCAGGCGCAGGTGCAAGAACTAACCAATGTTAGCTTGGAGGCGACGAAAAGGAGTGTCCAGTTGCGCACTCTAACGACCAATCTCCAGACCATCAAGAAGGCCGCCGACGAACGCGTTTCGTAATGTCGGAAGCGGCTTTTAGACTGCCCCTAGCGCGTTTCCTTACTGACGCGACGTAGTCCCGAAATGAGCCGCATGGCAATTGCCGTGCGGCTTCTATCCTGTTTGAGAGATGCTCTGTGGATGACGCCGTTTCCCTCCGTTTCGAAGTGCTTTCGGGGCTCTATTGCGGACTGACCGGCAAGACGGATCTTCAAACGTGTTTAATCGGCAGCGGCTTCGATGCCGATTTGGTCTTTGTCGAGCAAGGACTGGCACCGCATCATCTTCGTGTAACTCTTCTTGGCAAGTCGATCGAACTCGAGGCGCTTGCACCCGGACTCAGTATCGAGGGCAACCGGAATATCGCCGCAGGCCAGTCCGTTGTTGTGCCCCTTCCTGCCGTCCTGCTCGTAGGCGAGATGTCCATTGCTTGGTCCGTGCAGGATGCAGAGCCGCCTGGTTCGACCGGCATACCACGCCTCCCGATCGGTGTGCTCGCCATGGTCATAATCAGCTCACTCGGGATCGGCGCGCTTTCGGGCATGTTCTCCTATCTTGGCAATGCAAGTGGATCGAGCCCCAATTCACTTCGGGCTGAAGTCGCGTCCAGAACGATCAGTCACCGCGCTGACAATGAACTTACGGAGGCAGCGGCCAAAGAGCTGCAGGAGGAAGTCGATCGAGCGGGTCTTCTCGACGTCAAGATTGGCTCCGCAAAGGGTGTTGTGACCGCCGAGGGCACCGTCACGTCTGAATCGGTCATCAGCTGGCAGAAGCTTCAGCAATCGTTCGATCGTCGCACCAAGGGTACTCTAACACTGGTGAACGGAGTGCTCATGAAAGAGGAGAAGGCGCCATCCGCAATCGCGGTCGAAGCTGTGTGGCATGGGGCCCAACCGTATCTTGTCATCGACAGCGAGAAGTATTTTGTCGGCGCCATTTTGGCTGATGGATGGGTAGTCGATCGTATTGAGGACAGCCGTGTGCTGCTGAGCAGGAATGGCCGCATTGCTGCTCTCCCATATTGAAAGCTCGCAGGCCCCATCAAGCAACACTCTATGGCCAGCCAAACATCCTGTCGCGCTCTGTGCTGACAAGCTGGCTGCGTTGGAAACATTTGCTGCCCAGCCATTTCGCGCCTGTCTGTGGCTCTCATGCAGGGACACGCGCTGGCCAAGGCCGAGGCGCTTTCGGAGTTCGAAAGCTACGTTTCAGGGCGTAACAGCAGAGTAAGTCTCAACCGATTGCAAAGGTGTCTCGATGGCCAACGTCCTGCGTGACTTCATCAAGCGTGCGCCGGCCAGCCCGGATTTAATGGTTGCGTTGATGCTGCTTCTGGCTGTCGCGATGATGGTCATGCCTATCCCGGTCGTGGTGGTTGACGCACTGATAGGATTCAATATGGGGTTGGCCATACTGCTGATGATGGTTGCCCTGTATGTCAGTACTCCACTTGATTTTTCCTCTTTGCCCGGCGTTATTTTGATTTCCACTGTATTCCGTCTCGCGCTCACGGTCGCAACGACGCGACTGATCCTGGCCGAGGGGGAGGCCGGCAGCATTATTCATACCTTTGGCGATTTCGTCATCTCAGGCAATATCGTGGTGGGTTTCGTCATATTTCTGGTCGTCACCATGGTGCAATTCATGGTCCTCGCGAAGGGTGCCGAACGGGTGGCAGAAGTGGCGGCGCGTTTCACGCTGGATGCTCTGCCAGGCAAGCAAATGGCGGTCGACGCAGAGCTACGCAACGGCCACATCGATGCCAACGAATCCCGCCGGCGGCGCGCCGAATTGGAGAAGGAAAGCCAACTATATGGCGCGATGGACGGCGCGATGAAATTTGTGAAGGGCGATTCCATCGCCGGGCTGGTGGTTATCTGCATCAACATGCTGGGTGGAATTTCGATCGGCCTGCTCTCCAAGGGCATGTCCTTCGGCGAGGTGCTGCATCACTATACTCTGCTGACGATAGGCGATGCATTGATATCGCAGATTCCGGCCCTTCTGCTCTCCATTACTGCGGCGACCATCGTCACCCGTGTGACTGGGACGGCGAGGATCAACCTCGGTACCGAAATGGTCAGTCAGCTCACGGCCAGTACTCGAGCCTTGCGGCTGGCGGCCGGCGTCCTGGTTGTGATGGGGTTCGTTCCTGGGTTTCCCCTCCCCGTCTTTCTGATGCTGGCCGCAGTGTTCGCTGCGGTAAGCATTGTCAAGGCTGATGTGCTGGGCGCCGGCACTGCCGATGCGAAAGATGGAACTGCAGCGGAGCCTAAGCAAGCCGCGCCTGCGAAGGAATTCCCGATCGCATTTTTTCTGGCGCCAAATCTTATGCAGGCGATCGATCAAGCCGAATTGCAAAAACATATTGGGCGCGTCTCGCTCCTGGTCACAGCCGATCTGGGCATTATCGTTCCCCGCATCCCTGTCTTGGTTGACGAGCAGCTGCCTGCATCGCAATTCCGGATAGATGTCGAGGGCGTGCCAGTCGAACAGGACGCGATAGATCCAAGCCAGATGACGCTCCGAGCCGATGTAGCGCACGTCGACTCGAGCGGTATCCCCCTTAGACGTGAGCCGAAAACGGACAGACTCCCGGTGGAACATACCCCTGCACAGGCCCTTACGGGCGCCGGCACGGAGCATCGGGCTCCCGGCGAACTCCTCGCCTTGCGCGTCCATGCAGCGTTGACCCGCTACGCACCGCGATTGGTGGGCATCCAAGAGACGCGACATTTCCTGGGCCGAATGGAGCAGGAATATTCTGAGCTTGTGAAAGAGGTGCTGCGCACGACGCCGATTCCTCGGATTGCCGATGTTCTGCGCCGCCTCCTGGAGGAAGGTATACCAATCCGCCACACCCGTCTCGTCTTGGAGGCATTGGCCGAATGGAGCGAGCGTGAGCAAAACGTTGCCCTGCTGACGGAATATGTCCGTTCTGGTTTGAAGCGACAGATCTGCCACCGCTATGCCAACACCGAGGGCATCGTGTCCGCCCTGGTCGTCGAACGCGAGAGCGAGGATGTGTTGCGTGGCGCGGTTCGAGATTCGGATGCAGGCCCCTATCTCGCACTGGAGGATCGGCAAAGCGAAGCGATGCTATCACAGATACGTCAGGTCGTTTCGAACACAGAACCGGGTCAAACCCGCCCTATTCTGTTGACGTCAATGGATGTCCGACGTTTCGTCCGCGGCTTTCTGACGCGAAACGGGATCGATCTCGCCGTGCTGTCTTATCAAGACCTCGCCTCCGACTTTACAATTCGCCCCGCAGGATCCGTCAAACTCCCGCACGGATCGAACAGCGGATTGTTAGAGTAGTTCCACCTTTCCTAACTGAACGCCACGCGCCTCCCTGATAACCGAGAGATAATATGAAATTTGTTAGTAATACAGTTTCTCCATCGCCTATGTTTCTGCGCCGGAACTCACTTCTTTTTGCCGTACTCGCCATTCTGCCTTTGGGCGGTTGCGCCAGCTGGCAAAAGCCCGCTCTTTCCGTGCAGGAGACATCTTCCCCAGAGTTGCTCAGCGCCGATCAAATCGATCCGGCTATGCGCGAACGCATTTTGCGCGAAGTTGGTCAGGATGTTCAAGAGCGGGCTTTGCGGGATGAGGTGAAGCAGCACCCGGACAATGTCGATGCGGCGATACGGCTTACAAAAGCCTTGGTGGCCCAGAAGCGCCCGCACGAAGCAGTTGAGGTGCTCGACAGCGTCTTGGTTGCAGCCCCAGCAAACGTACGTGCATTGAATGCGAAGGGCGTGATCTTGGACATTGAGGGGCGGCACGACGCGGCACAGGCCCTGTATCGGCGAGCTCTCGAAACCGAGCCAGGGAATCAGATGGTGCAGCATAACTTCAATCTGTCGCTTGCCTTAACGGCAAGTCCGAATAGCCAAGGTTAGCACGATCGCAATAGGTGGGCACAGCGCATGTGCAGCCTATTCCCCGGCTCGAAGACGCGCTCGGCTCCCATCATAGATGGCCTCTGAAGAGAGCCATATCTACGCAAAGCTGTTGCTCCAGATCTAGACTAGCCGGCAGAGATCGGCAGGAGAGCCGGATGACATCACTCTCGGCCACCCGCAAGGCCATCCGCCTCGCTTCTTTGCCAGCGCCTTCGTGGTTGCCCGCGAGATACGCTCTCCCTTGCCCGTCACCGTCTCGCAATGCGGCGAGCCACCTGGCTTAAAGGGGTCGACCGAGCGCGCGATGCAGTAGCATGAATACGTAACGCAGCGACAGACCCGCGCGCGGTGTCGATGATCAACTGGCGCTCTTGCGAGACGAAATGATTTTCGCAGCCACAGCCGGATCGTGTTGCGCTTGTGCTGGCCGTCCCTGCCATTAGAGCACGGTGATAGTAGCTGGATCTATTCTGGAGGCATCAATGGTGTGGATGCCCTCGATCCAAACAATCGACTGTTGAATTCGTCCGCGTGACGAAATTAGCTGCGGCAATCCGACTTCCGAAGCCTACAGGCGCAAAACCAACAGCGTGAGCGCTGCGGACCCGGAGGCAGGCTGCAAAGTGCAATCACCAGCGCTGATACGCGGCAAGTGACGAATGTATCGCTCGGGCGACTCCCGTGTGGTGCACGGTTGCCCGCGAGGTGATGTGTAGCAGCTTGGCGCCCGCATGGCAGTCAAGCTTTAGCGTTCACGAAAGCAGAAATGATTTGAGACCAAGCAAAAGACCGGTTTTTTTAGGCTGTATCGCTATATTCGAGCGGCGCCTCGGCCAAAACCGTTTTGAGCGCCCTGTCGAAGGCCACCAGTATAATTCTTCGCTGAATTCGTCTCGCGCCAAGGTTCGCGTCACCGCCGAGAGCGTGGCCATCGCCAAGTCGGGGTGGCGCCCGACCATCAAGGGTCCGCGAGCGTTGATGACTCAAGCAGCCACCTCAATGAGAGGAATGATGACGCGCGTTTGACTTCCGGCAAGTATCGAGTCGAGATCAATCAGACGCTGTTAGACGGTTTTCAGGCGAAGAACAGCGTCGCCGCAGCCAAATCGCAAGTCAAGGCTTCTGTCGAAAGCCTGCGCAACACCGAAAGTAACATCCTGTTCAACGCAGCCCAAGCCTATATGGATGTCGTTCGCGATCCGCTGCCCGCGCACAGGTTCTGATGAGCGCTGCGACTTATCGCCAAATCATCTGCGATGAGCCGGGCAAACTCAGGCCCGCTGCGGTCTTAGCGAAACTGCTGCCCTTGAGCCACGATACGGCAATCGCGATCGCGTCGGCCAGGCATCCAGCCATCCTCGCGACTCAGTATCTGGTTGATGCAGCGGCGTTTTCGGTCAAATCGGCAGAAGGCGGCAGGCGCGACCGCTCCCATAATGCAATACGCTGCCTCTAGGCCGATGGACGATGACGGGATGCGTCCCCGAGACTTCAATGGTGGAGGAGCAGCGCACCCGTCGATCCATTTGCTTTCAGCAGCAACCGCCACTATGTAGCGACACTTCGCCCGACTGTGTTTCAAGCTGCCCGGAGAAGTTTATGACAGAAGAAGCCTACAACACCGACATCCTCATCGAGCTCACTGCCGATGTTGTGTCAGCCTACGTCTCCAACAACCCCGTCCCGGCGGGGGAGCTTCCTGCCCTGATCGCCCAAGTGCACGGGGCTCTAAAAGGCACAGCCGGGCTCATACCGGCAGAAGAGCCCGTGCCTGTGAAAAAACCTGCTGTCCCGATCAAAAAGTCGATCGAACCGGACTACATCATTAGCCTTGAAGACGGCAAGAAATTCAAATCGCTAAAGCGCCATCTGGCGACGCACTATGGTCTGACCCCGGACGAATATCGCGCCAAATGGGGTCTGCCGTCGGATTATCCCATGGTCGCGCCGAATTACGCCGCTACGCGCTCCGCCTTGGCCAAGACCATGGGACTCGGCCGCAAACCGAAAGAGCCGGAAGCCCCGGCGCCGGCGCCGGCGAAACGGACCCGCAAGAAGGTCGCAGCCTAAATCCGTATCAACAGTCGTTCGGGAGCGCAGCAGCCGTAGGCCAATCTGCGCGGAATCAAAGGGCGGGGACGAGCCCCGCCTTTCCCATCTAAGGGCCTCATTCCCAGAGGAATTCGCGACGGCTCCAGCAATTGCTGCCGCGGCAGTACCGGGTTGCATGCTGCGGCCGGGGCTTCGAGCCGGTCAGTTCGTCCGGAGTGTGTCGCATCCTTCCCGAGTCTTGCCCGGACGCATTGCCCCATCAAAACCTGGGATCAAACAGCTATCCAGCATTTCCGTTGCGGCGCTGGAAAGCGTTGCACGCGACGTCGCCAATGAACCGGGACTGACGCTGGACGACTGGTGCCGCGCCTCGGCCTTCCTCGCCCGCTCGACGAGGCCGTGGAAAAGCTGTGGGGTTTTGCCTCGGACAAGGCAAGACATATTCGGGAGGGACAGCAACTCGGCGATGACGAGGCAGAGCTGGTTGTCAGCGTCGCCTGCGCTGTTTCGATCTTCCTGGTCCATCGCACGCAGCAGGTGCGCTGAACGCTCGCCAAATCCTATTCCCAGCAGCGGGAACAGCGACAAAGGTTATTGATTTCGACGCCTGGTCGAGACACGACCGCCGACTTAAACGATCCCCCAAGCACGATGACGCCCCCTGCCGCCACTTCCTGTAAGGGGAACGCCGCAGTTCGGTTCCCGCCATCGCGGACGAGCGAAGTCGCTACATTGGTGTCGGCAGTGAATGGGACGCTGATATACGCTCTGCCATCCGGTTGAGCTATTGCATGCACGCCACACACCCGGATGAGGGCGAACGCAGTCCGGCCCAGCACCAACATGTCGTCATGGGTTTCCCACGCGCCGCGTCGGTTCCACAGCAGGCGCATTTGCGATACGAGTTCCCCGATCGCGGCTACGAAGATAGGATCGGCGGCCTGCAATTCGGCGGCAACGTCACATTCTTCGTCCGAAGTGCCATCGAGATGGCCGAACAGGTATGACGCTATCCGTAGCGGCTCCAGAGCCGCTCCGCCCACTTCCTGCAAAACGCGCTCGACATCTCTATGGGTCCGGTATGAACGGATGGCCTCGCGGGCATGCGTACGCGCATCGTTCAGGCGGGAAGTCAGGTTCTCTCGGAAGCGCTGTTCCTCGTTCCGCGCGAGACGCGACAAACGGCGTATTCACACCAGAAGGCTTCGGCGAATTGGCGCTCGAGGAGGCGGACGTACCCCGCAGGCGTCTGGTCGAGCAGGATGCCAGGAAATTGTCGTTCCCGGGCGGCATTCTCTTCCACATGCGCGCATTCATGCGCGACAATGCGAGGGCTACCCGGAAGTCCTCCATATTGCGCTCGTCCGCCGCCGCGGCTCGACTCGTCGGGGTAGAATGCTAATGGCAGCACAACGAAGGCGCTGGGGCGGGACTTGAGCACGCTGCTGCGCATTAGGCGTATGATTTCGCGACCCGTGGAAAATGAACCGAAGCGGCCCGAGCCGACCGCGACAAAATATGCAACGCTCAACTGCTTCGACAAGAAATTCGGCACAGTTCGACAGCCCGCAGACACCTCCACGATCAAGGAGGTTGATTATGCCTGTTTATTTGGGTTGGCCACACGAGCAGGAATTCCCACTACCTTTGCCCCGGCGGGAACATCTCGCGTGACCACGCTGCCAGCGCCCACGACCGCATTATCGCCAATCGTGACGCCAGGCAGAATGATTGCTCCACCGCCGATCCAGACACGGCTGCCAATGCGGACAGGACGCCCGACCTGCAGGCCGGCCTGCCGCTGCTCGGGATCATGTGGATGATCGGCGGTATAAATCTGCACGGCAGGCCCAATTGCCGTTCCTTGCCCGATCGTGACCTCTACCACGTCAAGAATAACGCAGTTGAAGTTGATGTAGGCATTGGCGCCAATGCGGATATTGAATCCGTAGTCGCAAAAAAAGGGCGGACGGATGACCGTTCCGCGCCCAACCTCTCCTAGCCGCTCGGACAAAAGCTCATGCCAATGCCCCGGGGTCTGGCCTAGCGTATCATTGTACCGTTTGATCCAAGCCCCGGTGGCCAACAGGTCAGCTTGGATCTCCGGATCCGCCGCATTGTAAAACTCGCCTGCGAGCATCTTTTCTTTTTGGCTGCGCATATAGTCTCCCGTCAGGTCGTGTTCCGTGCAGTAATGCAGGAACGCACATCAAACTGCCTCGGCCACTTTGTAACTCGGTTTGCCGGCGCGCGGTCACGAAACGGGGCGATAGTCTCGTCGCGACCAGTGCGACGTTGGAGATATCGCAGATCAACCGGTCGCAGGCGCCATTACCTGACCAAGTCGGCAACTGTCCAGCGGTCGAACTCACTTTCCTGCCCATCTCAGATTGGCGCGCGATATCGAGCGGTAAGCGACCGGCGTATGTAGCGACCAGTTCCTGCCCTGCGGACATCCAACTCTCGCTCGGCGGTTTGTTTCAGAGACGCTTGATCTTGACGCCGTATTTCCTCAGCACGTAGCCAATCTGGCGCGGAGTCAAACCAAGCAGGCGCGCCGCCTTTGCCTGCACCCAGCCACACTTTTCCATTGCTGCAATGACCGTATCGGCATCGGGCACCCTCCGACCATTCAAGTGGGCTGCCGCGGCAGGCCCTACCGGCGCTTGCCCGCTGCCGACGGGCGGGACGGCAACGGCGGCCGAAGCCTCGGTCGATGGCGTCGGCTCCGGCTGTTGCGCGATCTTACACGGTCCGTCCTTCCAAAGCGCCTTAGCGAAGCATTGACCGACGCAACAGGCAAGGTGAGTTCTGAGGATTGATGGACCCGTCGCCAGAACCGCTGTCCGGTGAACGCAGTTTTCGAGCTCTCGGATGTTGCCTGGAAAATCGCAGTTCATAAGCGCCTCAATCGCTTCGGGAGTGAAGGTCAGCGTGCGATCATTCTCAGCATTGAAATTTTTGAGAAACTCAGCGGCCAAGAGCGGAATATCACCTCGTCTTTCGCGCAATGCCGGCACGCGCAAAGGGACGACGTTGATGCGATAATAGAGGTCCTCCCGGAACTCATTGGATCGAACCGCCTTTTCCAAGTCCCTGTTCGTTGCGGTGATCACGCGAACATCGACTTTAATGGTGTGGTTGCTCCCGAGACGCTCAAACTCCTGCTCCTGCAGGACACGCAGTAGCTTAGCCTGGAACGAGGCCGATATTTCGCCAATCTCGTCCAGAAACAATGTGCCTTTATCGGCAGCCTCAAAGCGCCCCTTGCGTGAATTGAATGCGCTGGTGAAGGCACCCTTCTCATGACCGAACAATTCAGATTCCAGAAGCGTCTCGGTGAGCGCCGCGCAATTGACCTTGATGAAGGGCTGCTTGGCACGGGGCGAGAGCTCGTGAATGGCCTTGGCAACCAGCTCCTTCCCGGTTCCGGATTCACCTCGCACCAGGACCGTAGTCTTCGTCTTGGCCACCTTGCCGATCTCCTCACGCAGCTTGCGCAGCGCCGGACTGTCGCCAATCATCTCCTTGATAACTTTCTTACGCTCCATTTGGCAGCCCGTCCCACTCCGCCATCCGCCGACAGAACTTCACGGAACGGTGAGCTACGTTGCATTTCATCATTGTCACCCTCCGATCTCGCGCCTTCGTTGCCTCGAAGCTTTCCGGCGCGCGGACGCCCTCGGCAAATGGCAATGGCGCCTGAGCCATCGTTGCCTATCACCAGGACGAGCGCCTTCTTCTCCTCGTCGGGCGCCCGCAATATGCGGGCTTGTTTGCGCAGGCCTTTACTCGACCGGTCGCCGTTCTGTCCGGCCTCTGCCGCACCGCAACCTGCAAACCCATCGTTGACGCAAGAGAGGGAGGGTAGTCAATCGAGCTCTCCTTGCATTTGTGCGAGGAAAATTGTCAGCTTGATAGAGTTCTATCAAAACGGGAGAAACGCCCCGCCCACAATTTGGCTGTACCTGCGGCGTTCAGCGTACGTGACGACATGTGCGGACTTGCCCCAATTGCCATCCGAGTTGTGCGGAAACAGTAGCCGCTGCGCTGCTCGCTTCAACAGCGTGATGCCGCTGCCAGTAGAGGCGGCGGCTCGTCGAGCGAGGCTGCTTCTGCCCATGCAAGATTCCAGAGCATTGATAAAATCGTTTGTTTCAATGAAAGGCATCCACACTTTGGATAGTTGACCACGCGTTTCAAAGGTCGTGAACTAACATCTCCTCGTTGAACTCGACGCGCTCCCGACAGAGCGCAACCTCATGGGCGCGGCATGCAGGATCAACCGGGCCCAGCCGGTCATGAGTGCGGCCAGCGCTCGGCTGCTCGATTATTTGCGCGACGAGCTCGCGACCATGGCCGCGGACGTATTCAAAATTAACGCTGCGTCCGAAAGCTCTTGCCCTCCAGTTCGCGACGCTCTCCTGCCCATCCAGTGCTCGTTTATTTCGTCGGATAGTTGACCCGGCTCTACCCAATCGCCGCTTCAGGATCATTCTTTCCGATTTCGTCACGCTCGTATTTCTGCCGCGTCCTACACCGATTGGGCCTGAACAAACTGAGCGGCTTGGAACCCGAACCCGTGCGTCGTGACCGGGAGCATCCGGGCGAACTCATCCGCTCGGGGGCATCGCAGGACGTCATGCCGGATGAGCGCAAGACGAGTGCCGGTGCCTTCGTGGAGGCCGCCGTAGCCCTTATGCCAAGCTGGGCACCCGGGTCGAGCGCGTAATGACCGACAATTGCTTCTGCTACAGTCAAACGCTTTCCGGGCCACCTGCAAAGTCTTCACCCGGCCGTAAACGCCCAAGCCAACGACAAGGCTAGGCGCTTCGTTCAGACAGGCTTGCGCCAATGGGCTTAGGCCGAGCCTACAACAGCTCTCAAGAACGCTGCCGAACTGCTGCATTGGCTTCGCCGATAGAATTGGCACAGGCCTCACGGCAGCCTGCACACTACCGTACGATTGCTCGCTTCGGCAGATCACGCCGTTGACATGTCGGACCTTAACGTCATCCATCGTAAACTTTTTGCGACAAAAGATTGCAAGAAGGTTATATTGTTAAAGTCGTTTGTTTCAGTTAAAGGCATCCATCCGATGGATGGCTGATGACATGCGTTTCAAAGGGCTTGATCTAAATCTCCTCGTTGTGCTCGACGCACTGCTGACGGAGCGTAATCTCTCGGCGGCGGCACGCAGGATCAACCTGAGTCAGCCCGCCATGAGTGCGGCCGTCGCCCGACTGCGCGATTATTTCCGCGATGAACTATTTACGATAAGAGGCCGCGAACGTTTTCTAACTCCGCGTGCGGCAGCATTTGCCCCTGCAGTTCGCGACGCTCTCCAGCACATCCAGTGCTCGATTATTTCTTCGGATCCGTTTAACCCAGCTCGATCCGATCGCCTCTTCAGGATCATTCTTTCCGATTTCGTCACGCTCGTGTTTTTCGAAAAGCTTGTGGAGCGTATTTCACGGGAAGCCCCCGCCGTCAGCTTCGAACTGCTGCCTGTCGACGATAGCCCCGATGAGCTTCTCCGGCGCGGTGACGTCGATTTTCTAATTCTACCGGATATGTTCACGTCGAGTGTGCATTCAAGCGTTGCGCTGTTTGACGAGAAGCTCGTGTGCGTAGGCTGTCCGACAAACAAGCAGCTGCCACAGCAGCTTACATTCGAGAGATACATGTCGATGAGGCACGTCGCGGTCAGGTTCGGGCGTACGATGAAGCCGTCTATCGAGGAATGGTTTTTGCTTGAGCATGGCCTTAAGAGACGTGTCGAGGTCGCCGTGCAGGGCTTCAGCATGATCCCACCTATGGTGTCCGGCACAGCTCGTATAGCGACCATGCCCTTGCGGCTGGTCAGGCATTTCGAAAAAACGTTCCCCCTGCGGGTCATCGAACTTCCGCTGCCATTTCCCACATTCACCGAGACCCTCCAATGGCCGGCCCTCCACAATAGCGATCCGGCAAGCATCTGGATGCGGGAGATAATGATGCAGGAGGCATCTCGGATGGCTGCCCCGCTGTGAACCCACGGAAAATTCAGGCGCACCTATATTCACTACTCCTGTCACCATCTACTCTGACGACAATAGCCCTCGCTGGATAAAGTCGATGCTGGCGGCAAGTGCGCCTGCGAGATCGTCCAGAGAATGGACTTCCTCGACCAGCTCGAACGAGAAAGGTCCCGCGTAGCCGCCATCCAGCAGCGCCTGAATCTGGCTGCCATTGTCGGAACCTCCAAGAAAGCGATCGGGGTAAATCCAGAAGGTCGGGTCATTTACGCTTGAAATGTGCACCAGGCCAGTAAGCTCGCAGAACAGGCATGTCTCCCCGGCCAGGGTGTGGTGGAACGTGTCGTGCACGAGGCGAAAGACGGACTGGCCATCAACCGCGGCAACGGCCTCGGCCGCTTCCTTCTTTGATCGAAGCGAGCAGGTTCGGAAACCCAGCGGCTCGATGAGACCGATCAGACCCCGCGACTGGAGGATTGGCTTGATCTCGTTTAGAGCGAAACGAAGATTGTCCTGGCGCTCGCCATTGGCGGGCCACGAGCTGCGGTTGGCCGGCACCAGCACGAGCGTCTCCGCCCCGCACGCCGTCGCATAATCGGCGAGGTTGCTTGCCTCGGCCTGACGCGTTGGAGTCCAGTCGTCGAAGCGCTGCAAGGCGTTGACAGAGATGATCGTGACGCCCGCTTCGGTAGCGGCAAACCGGACGTCCGCAGCCGGAATGCCGCGTGCGACAGGATTGCTGAAATGAGGGTAACGGATTTGGACGTCGGTCAGGCCTTGGTCACGGGCAAGCGCGAAAAGCGCACTGACGTCAAGGCGGGGCGCCGCCATGTGATCGAGTTCAAAGCGGGGCGATACCTGGCGCATTGCTTGACTTTCCTTCCATGAAGCGCGGCCGCCATATCGGCATCCGGCTTCTTTCAAGACGGAACCACGCCGGTTCACAGATCGGACAGAGACCGCCTAGTCAATCGAGCTTTCCTTTCATCGGTGAAAGAAACTGGGCGCTCATGATAGAAATCCATCAAGCTCAAACATTTTCTGGAAGATAGATGTCGAACGGCAGAAATGTCTGCCCCGGGCTCTCCGCGACGCCGGCTTTGATGGCCCGCTCCATTGCCATTATCAGCTCCTGGCAAAGTCGGCGCATTGGCGTGCCGACCGCCATCGTCAAGATGTCATCCGCAAGCGCCCCACGTGACTGCGGCGTGATTTCACTCACGATCGCGACGAGATCCTGACCGCTCCCCTCTTCTCGGAGCGCGGAAATTGCCCCCTCTATCCCCCCGCCGGCCATATAGAAGCCGACGAGCTCTGGTTCCCGGTGCATAAGATCCAGCAATTTTTCGTAAGTGAGCTGCCGTTTATCAAGGTTCACGAGCGTATCAAGCACCTCGAATTTTGGCGCGTTCTCACGAAAATACGAACGAAAGGCGATTTCCCGGAGCGCATGGGCCTGGAAACGGTGGCTTCCGACAAACACCGCCACCTTGCCGGGCCGTTTTGCGGCCTTGGAAAACACCCAAGCGGCAGTCCGTCCGACCTTGCGGTTGTTGAGGCCGATATAGCCCTCGCGCACGCCGTCGGCGAAGTCAGACAGCAGCGAAAAAACCGGGATACCTTTCGCTTTGAGCTCCTCGACTGATGCTGTGATCTTCGGGTGATCGGCCGCCACCATGGCGATCGCCTGGCAGCGGCTTCCAAGGTCCTTAAGAAGCGGGAGCAGGTCACGCGGCAAATGTGACTGCGCGAACTCGATGACCGGAAGGCCGTGAAAGGATTGGGCCAAACTGACCGACGCTTCGATCTCGCGAGCGAAATCTTGGTAAAAATGGTGGGCAGGTTTTCTCAAGATGAAGCCCAGCTTGTAGTGCGGCAGGTGCTGCTGCAAGCGCTGTTTGATGAGGCCGGCAGCATGATAGCCGATCGCGTGCGCGGCCGCATGGACCCGCCGGGCGGTCTCCTCCCGCACCGGAAGGCGTACGTTCAGAACCCGATCGACTGTTGCCACGCTGACTCCGGCTTCGCGGGCTAGATCGGCAATTGTGACGCGCTTGCCGCTGGCGATTCTGATCGGCCGGTTCTCCGTCATCCGGTGCGCCCCGGCGACGGCTTGGGGCGGCAAGGTGAAGTAATTCCCACACCCCGCGCTCGACAGTGGATTCGACGAACAGCGCTCCAAGTGCAACCAGATGCGTATCCGTGAACCGTTCGTTTGCTTAGGTCGTCCATATTGTTTGTATTACTCACCGCGTTAGTGCTTTTATTTCCCGCTGAGCACTCTTTGGAGCCTGGCGATTCGATTGTTGTGGCCAAACCCCTCGATACAGGTGGCGCTGCTGCAACCTTGGTCGGCGGGGTGGCCAGTTTGAAATCGCGGAAAGCCCTAACCGCGGAAGGCGGCTTCCATCCGCGACTGGTCCAATTCGCCTTCCCAGCGGGCGACAACGAGCGATGCCACCGCGTTGCCGACTAAATTCGTCAGCGCGCGGCATTCCGACATGAAGCGGTCCACGCCGAGTATTAGAGCCATTCCAGCAACGGGAACACTCGGTACGACAGAGAGCGTAGCGGCCAAAGTGATGAAGCCAGCGCCGGTGACGCCTGCCGCACCCTTCGAGGAAAGCATCGCAATCAGTAGCAGGAGGATCTGGTCGCCAATTGACAAATCAGTGTTCGTCGCCTGGGCGATGAAGAGGGCCGCGAGCGTCATGTAGATATTGGTACCGTCCAGATTGAATGAATATCCAGTCGGGATGACGAGACCCACGACCGAACGCGTGGCGCCGGCCTTCTCCATCTTCTCCATGAGCGAGGGCAGCGCGGCCTCCGAGGAGGACGTTGCCAGGACAAGCAGCAGCTCGTCCTTGATATAGCGGACCAGAGAAAAGATCGAGAAGCCGTTGTAGCGGCAGACCGCGCCGAGAACCCCGAACACGAAGAGGAAGGCGGTGAGATAGAAGGTTCCGACCAGCATCGCGAGATTAGCCACCGAACCGATTCCATATTTGCCGATCGTGAAGGCCATTGCGCCGAAGGCGCCGATCGGTGCGGCCCTCATCAGGATGCCGACGAGCTTGAAAATGGGGGCGGTAAGCGCCTGGAGAAAGGAAACGACCGGTTTCCCCGTCTCTCCGGCCGTCGCCAGAGCGATGCCGAACAGGACCGAGAAGAACAGGACTTGCAGGATGTCGCCGTCCGCGAAGGCACCGGGAATGGTTGACGGGATGATGTTCATCAGGAAACCGGTCACGGACTGCTCGTGGGCCTTGGCCACAAAGCCCTTCACGGCCTGGAGATCGAGCGAAGCCGGATCGATGTTGAGGCCAGCGCCAGGCTGAACGACATTTGCGACGATAAGTCCGACGACAAGTGCGAGCGTTGAGAAGGTGACGAAATAGATCATCGCCTTGCCGGCAACGCGGCCGACCTTGTGAAGATCGTTCGCGGCGATGCCGGTCGCAATGGTCAGGAAGACGACAGGTGCGATGATCATCTTCACGACCTTGATGAAAGCATCGCCGAGCGGCTTCAGGCTCTCGCCGGTCTCCGGATAGAAATAGCCAATTGCAGCCCCCAGGGCGATGCCGGCAAGCACCTGTACGTAGGCGTGGGCAAAAAGGGGCTTGCGAGGCGCTGCGTTCGCGCGGCGGATTTTTGGAACCAACACCGTTTCTCTCCCAGACCGGCTCGGGGGTCTCCCTTCCCAGCTTCTCCCGTCGCGGCGCTCCGGTCGGGCGCTGCTGTCATCTCGGCGCAAGCGCCGTGCCAACTGGGAGACCTGTCCCAGCCAGCGAGGTTGGTGCGGGTTTCGCACTGGCTGCCTTCTACCGTTGGCGGAATCTCGCAGCCAAGGCTCGCCAATGGGCGGGTACTGACAAAGTGCTTCGGTAGTAGAGGAGAATTGACTAGGCTGCCTTGCGACATCCCCTTTGATTTTTGCTGCAGATCGGCTGCCCGCCGATATCTCTGGCGCCTTGGTGCGCCCCTGGTTTTGTCGTCTTTGCGACAGAATGCGTAGCATACCCTACACAACCATCAGAGCACGCGGGACACGCGATTAAGTGGACGAGCGCCTGGAATTTCCGAGGTCAAAAAATCTTGAATAAGGTCCGCGTGCGAAGTGAATCCGCAACTCATCAAAATTCTGCACCGTTTGGTCCAGCGGGCGCGTTTCCTGGCGCTGCAGGATGGCGTGATCTGATGGCGGACGCGCTGGAACGCCTAGGAAATCCCAAACCGTTCCCAAGCATCGGGCGGGTTCGTGAAGAAGGCTCTCGTATTCCACTACAAGCAGGTTGCTCAACGTGAAGGAGTGCGCGACGCGAGTGTGAAAATCGTCGGCGGCTTTGAAGTAAGCCTCGCAGTCAGCGATTGACAATCTGACGCTCGGCGGCCGAGCGGCATCCGAACTGAACTTTAGCCATTGACCGCTTTGCCTCGCCTGCACAAAGGATCGGAGCGATTCCAACATGTTTCTGCGAATTACGAGGATGACCTTGAGTGCTGGCCAACGAGCCAGTTCAGCAAAAAATGCCGGACGTTCGTGAAACTGAGGTTCATTGATCTTGCAGCCAAGGTGCGTCACATTCTTGACGTCCCGCATGGGGCAGCGCAAATAGGCAAGCTCGAGAAGCTCGCGATCGGTGCGTAGCAGGCGATCCTTGCCGGGCCAATTGGGATCGTATTCGTTGAGCAACTCACCGTTACTCAGTACGGTCGGATGCTCGTTTATCAATTCTTCTAAATAGTGCGTGCCGGTTCTTGGCATAGCAAGAATCACAAAAGGCTCAGGCGTTGGTACGTTGTGGGTCATTGCATATGTTTCCAATTAAAATAATGGCGCGACGGTTTAGGGGACGCCCAGCACAAGAAGCCTGGCTGCTATATCTTGAGACGCGACGGATAGATCCGCGCTCCACGCCACTGGACCGCAGCTTGAGGTTTGGTCGCGAAGATGGGCGGCGCCTCAGCTTCGGTGTTGCTGTACCACTCACGATTCCTAGGCCAAGCACGCTTGCCTCCAGGCCGCCGTGGCCAGTTCGCGATGCAGCATTGCGGACCTCCTTCTCGTGCTGGTCGTAAGTAGCGTCAACGCATCAGGCGTCGACGAAACAGTCCAGCCGACAGGAAAAACGGCAATACCGCGTATATGCAAAGTGCGCCGATATGCAGCCCGACATTGTCGCCCACGCGGCCAAGCATCACCGGACGAATTAGGTCGATAGAATTCGCCAGCGGCGAGAAAGCCGCTACCTGCTGAAAGGCGCCTGGCAATTGGCTGACTGGAAAAACCGCGCCTGACAGGAACAGCATGGGTGTGATGACCAGCGTCTGATAGAATATAAAATAGTGGTAACTAGGCGCGAGCGCGATGACGACCATCGCCAGGCTCGCAAAGGCGAACCCGGTGAGAGCGATGACCGGCAGCACGTAGAGAACGGACGTCCACGCGGCATAGCTCAGCGTGGCGGCAACAACAGTAATTGCCGTACCGGCCAGAAAGGCCTTGGTGGCTGCCCACGCCAATTCACCGAGAATGATGTCGCCGAGGGTAAGTTGTGTATGCAGGATTGCTTCCCAAGTGCCCTGATCGCGCATGCGACCGAAAACCGCGTAAGTTGTTTCGAAGGTCGATGCGGTCATCGCGCTTGTCGCGACCATGCCGGCTGCCAAAAATGCAATGTAGGAGGCACCTTCAACGCGGCCTACCAAAAGTCCAAGGCCAGTGCCGAGCCCGAAAAGGTAAATTATAGGATCGGCAAGGGTACCGAGAATTGAAGCAAATGCGACCTTCTTCCATGCCATATGGTTGCGGCGCCATACCGCGATCCAGTTCCACGCGTTGGCGGGTAGAGCCGCTGTAAAACCTTCACCCATTGTTCACTTCTCCATCTCACGTCCGGTTAGCCGCAAGAAAACGTCCTCCAGACTAGGTGGTCGTTCCAGAAGACGCAGACCCGCGCGACCGCGAAGCTGGACACGCACCTGCTCCGGATCAGGCGCATAGCAAAAGAGCGTCTCGCCGCTTACCTCGATACGCTGAACGTACGGCCTGATCAGCGAAATCAGCTCCTGTGGATTGCCGCCGAAGATCTCGATCACGTTGCACCCAATGTACTCGTCGATCAGCGCATGAGGACTGCCCTCGGCGATCTTGCGTCCCCGCTCGAGAACACACAGCCGATCACAAAGCCGCTCAGCCTCTTCCATGAAATGGGTGGTCAAAATGATCGTTTTTCCGCTCGCCAGCAGGAAACGAAGTCGCTCCCAGATCAGATGGCGGGCATGCGGGTCGAGGCCGGTCGTGGGCTCATCCATCACAAGCAACTGGGGGTCGTTGATCAGAGCACGTGCCAGCGTCAGGCGCCGCTTCATCCCGCCGGATAGCAGGCCGACACGTGAATCCGCCTTGCTCTCAAGGCGAGCGAACTCGAGGAGCCGTGGGATGACGGCGTTGATCTCTCTTGTACTCATGCCGAAGTAGCGCCCGAACACCAACAGGTTCTCACGTACCGTAAATTCCAGGTCGAGATTGTCGAACTGCGGGACCACGCCTATGCCCTTGCGGGCCAAGCGGCTGCGTGCCGGCAAACCGAGGACTGTTATATCACCCGCGTCAGGCCGGGTCATACCGAGGAGCATACGCGCAATCGTGCTCTTGCCTGCGCCGTTCGGCCCCAGCAGACCGAAGCACTCTCCCGATGCAACGGTGAAGGACAGCCCGTCCACAACGAGCTTGTTTCCGAATAATTTGGTTACGCCGGTAAGGTCGATTGCTACATTGGACATGCGTTTATCTCAAGCGGAATGAGTCCGATTGGCCACCGGCAGCTTACTTACGAATTCTGGTTCAGAGCAGGCCACCGCCTTGAGATGGCACCTTTGGAAAGTCGCGGCCGGAGCGACGCGTGTATCGCTTCCGCCAAAGAATTAACGTCAAGATGCCACGTGTCGCTTCCAGATAGTTCCCGTTCTGACCATAGGTGTAACTCGACAAGCTTCACCACGTGTCGACTGACACAACTTACTCGGTCACTCGGCGCTGCAGGGCCGTCAGACTTCACCAGCCGTGAGCGAAAGATCTGCAGTATGAAGTGACTCCGCAATTCCAGAATCGTCCGCAGCATTTGCTCCGGCAAGCGGCATTGCGCTTGTGATTTCCTTTTTGTTCCTGTTGGGCAGGGGAACACTTTTACGCGACAGCCAATCGCTATTGCTCAATGTACACAAGGCGTAAGCCTTCAAGGGGATCAACAGGAATATCCTGATGAACGCGTGCATTGAATAGCCGATGAATCGAAGCTGCCGAGTCCGGAAAGATAGCACCGTAGATCTGATTGTGGTCATGGTGACAATAGCCAGCACCGTCCACCAATTTACTGTATGTAAAACTAGTAGCTCACCGAGCGCCGTTACTACCGCGATGCCGAGCAACAATGGGCCGAGATTCTCTCCCATCACATCCAACGTTAGATAGCGATCCAGGCCACGCAGTAGACCTCGCGCAAGCATCGTGTCCCGAAAAGTGCTCCGTGCCCAGCGGAGTTGTTGGCGCAAATAAGGTCCCAGCTTGTCCGGAACGACTGTCGCCGCGACGGCACCTGGAACGTACTCGGTTCGAAAGCCTGCTTTCAGCATGAGGATCGTAAGATGACGGTCTTCACCGAAGTCGCTTGGTTTCCCCCTGAACAGCTGCGTCTCGTATTGATCCAGCAGAGAAAGGAGACAAGACCGGCGGTACATTGCACATGGGCCGCAGCAGCACATGACCGCACCAAAGCGACCTTGCGCCGCGCGCTCCTCATTGCAAGCCAGCCAGTATTCCATATCGATCAACCGGGTCAACCAAGTGTCGCTGCGGTTGTATGCCGTCAGCTGGCCCATGGCCGCTCCGACCATGGGATCCCGCATTTTTACTGCAAGCTTCGTGATGACTTCGGACGCAAGTATCGTGTCAGAGTCGACGCTGAGCACGAAATCTCCAGATGAGCGGCGGATGGCGGCGATCTGCGCCTTGCGTTTGCCAACATTCTCGCGGAGCAGAATGAAATTGAACCTCGGGTCGCCCTCGTAGGCGTGGTGTACCGGGATGACGGCATTACGATTTCCAGAACCGTCGTCAACCACATAGACCTGAAATGTTCCGGCGTAATCTTGATTTGCAATGGAAGCTAAACACGCCGCGAGTGTGCGCGGGTCCTCATTGTAGCAGGGGATAATGACATCCACGCTCGGCCAACGGTCGGATCCGAACAAGCTTTCCGACGGCGGCGTAACATTTTCCGGTTGGGAGTAGACCGCTTGCATGCCTCTGTAAACAGTTGAGAGCACCGCATAAGACGAAACGGCAACAGTACTGGCTGTGGTGAGAAGGTCCATAGGATCTCTGTTTGTTCAGGGATGTTGAGGAAGTGATCGGATTACAAATCCGCGGCCGTGCAATTCTGGAATGAGGCGTGACAACGCTGTCACCGTCTGGTCGCGCAGACTGGCTTGATTGCCTGGTTGCAATTCGTCGGGAGCGCACCCGTCGTGCAACAGCACGATTGCGCCCGGCCGGATATCGGCGAGCACTCTGTCGACGATGGCGTCAACGCCGGGGCGAGACCAGTCGCGTGGATCAATGGACCAATGGACGGGCGCCAATGCCGCACCCGCTGATGCAGCGATTACTTCTTCGGTCCAGATGCCATACGGTGCACGAAAGTACCGAACCATGGCCTGCGGGCAAGCCATCCCGATGACTCTGTTTGCCTCAACTATCTGGCGGTCGACTTCGACGGGCCCGCATTTAGCCAGGTCCGGATGAGTCATTGTGTGGTTGGCTATACCGTGCCCGTCTGTAATAATTCGGCGAACGAGTTCCGGCTCATCGGCCGCGTAGGCCCCAACAACGAAGAAGGTCGCCGGCACCTGATGTTGCGCCAGCACATTGAGTATCTGCGGTGTGAAAAATGAATTGGGACCGTCGTCAAACGTCAGATAGACGCTGCGCTCTGCAATGCCATCGGCGTCACTCTGCCCTTGGCATATGTAGTCCAGAGGCTTCATAGTTCCGGACCGTTCCGGTCGATCAGGGTACCCGACGGCCACTCGTCCATCGAGCGTCCGATCGGCGAAACCAACACGAGTACGTCTTCCAGGCGTGTGGGCGGCAGGTCGGGATGCACGTCTGGACGGGTCGACCGTACGCGAACGCCCGACACAATGTTGGCGAGGCCGGCTCTGCAGAATCTTTCGACATGGTTTCGCAGCGCGTGCCGAACCGTGCCGAAAGCGAATGGAACACCCATTTGCTGGAGCACGGGGTACGCAACGCGCATTGAAAAACTGATTCCGAGTCCCTCAAGATTCGGACGAACCGCGTACAAGCCCAATTCAGCGACGACCAAATCGACCTCGCCAACCCTGATGAAGCGCCGCAGCATGCCGATGTGAGCCGCTACCCCTTGCGCGTCGTAGCCGATTGCGCGGAATTCCGGCCTCGCGCCGGCCCAACTGCGACCGCCTTCGAATGGCTCTGCGTTAAAGGCGCCAGTCCGTCCATAGGTCTTTCGGAAAAAGTCGGAGAGTTCGACATGGTCGGCCAGTTGCAACTCATTTTCCCAGCACAACTTCCACTCGACATTCGGGCGCATGGAAGACCTCACCTTGTAGCTGTCTGGTTGAGATAAATGTCCAAGCATAATTGGCGTCGTGCGAACGCGGCGTAACTTGTGCAGACCGCCGAAAGACCAAGCCGCAATGCAGATGCGACTGACTTTGTGCGCCCTGCACACCAGATGATGCTCCTCGGAGCCAACGCAACCATCGGAATTACCTTCTTTCCAACTTGAAGCGCTTCTATGGGACCTGCAGCAAAAACGGCAAAATCCTTTGTTTAGATGAAAGGTATCCACGCTTTGGATAGGTGCGCGAATGCGTTCCATATGACTTGTCAATTATCGTCATCACGCTCGAGGCACTTCAAACGAAGCGCAAAGCTCACGCCCGCGGCACGCAGGATCAACTTATCCCTGCCGGTAAGTGCGGTCGTTGCCGGGCCGCGCGATTATCTCCGTAAGAGCCGAGCGGAGCTCAGAAACGACGATTGATCAGCGTCTGATTCGCGGGTTCAGTATCTCTTTCGTGTATCCAGCTCTGGCTGTCCTTTGGTGGGAGTTGGTTTCGCCCAAGTTCTGGGCTTGGGGGCGTCGGCCCGTTTCGCCGCACAGGCTCCTTCGCACATCGTCGAGGCCGAGAAAGAGGGGGGCCACACAGCTCCCCCTGTACTTTCCACCACCCGACACCAGCGCTCACCCAGGGCGCAGGCCTTGCTTACCTCAACGGATAGCGCACTCGCGCCGCTTCACGATTAAAAGAATTCTACAAGCAGATGCCTGTTTGATGGTGAGACTTCCGCCGCCAATTCCGGCATCCCAGAGGCAGCCAATAGCGCTCACTTCACATAGTGGTCCGGCAAGCAGCTAGATACGACAGGTGACCTCAAATGAGGCGTGTTGCATGGCTTCTACACCTGCCTGAATGCCAGAACTGCGTTCGTGCCGCCCATGGCGAAGGCGTTGCTCATGGCGACGCGCACCTTGCGCTCGCGCGGCACATTGGGTGTGATGTCGAGGTCGCAAGCGGGATCTGGCTCGCGATAGTTGGCGGTCGGCGGCACGACGTCCTCTTGGATTGCCATCACGCAGGCGATCATTTCAAGCGCGCTCGCTGCGCCGAGGCAATGCGCGTGCGTGGACTTGGTGGAAGAGATGGACATCGAATAAGCGTGGTCTCCAAACACACGCTTGATCGCCGCCGTTTCAGTCTGATCATTGCTCTTGGTACCGGTGCCGTGCGCGTTGAGGTAGTCGACGTCCTCGGCATTTAGCCCGGCATCGGCAAGGCAGGCGCGCATCGCCGATGCTAGCCCCTCGAGAGATGGCGCGGCAATGTGGAAGGCATCGGCGGAAAGGCCGACGCCGGCGATCTCGGCAAGGATTGTGGCACCGCGCGCCGTGGCATGCTCGTAGCTTTCCAGCACGGCCATGCCCGCACCCTCGCCCAGCACCAGGCCCTTCCTATCGGCGGAGAAGGGCCGGCAGGTATCGGGTGAAAGCACGCGCATTGCTTCCCATGCTTTCAGCACTCCCCATGCAAACGGCGAGTCGCTGCCCCCGGAAACCATTACGTCGGCCCGGCCCAGCTTGATCTGATCCACCGCCGAGGCGATCGCATGGTTGGCCGAGGCACATGCGGAAGTCACCCCGAAGACCGGCCCGCGCAAGCCGAGGCTCAAGCTAAGATGGACGGAAGCGGCGCTGGGCATCACCTTTACTCCAGTGAAGAGTTCAGCACGGATTGCGCTACCCAAAAGCAGTGAGCGGTAAGTTTGTTCTGTTGCGTATGAACCGGTAAATCCGACGCCCACTGTCGCGCCGAAGCGATGGGCATTCCCTTCGTCGCAGGAAAGTCCGGCCTGCCGCATGGCTTCGCGCGCTGCAAGCACGGCGAGCAAGCTGAAGCGGTCCATGGAGATGAGATGCCCCCGGTTAATGTCGTGCTCGGGCAGCGCCTTGATCTCAGCGCCCGTCATGCCATCCAGGTCATGAAGCTCGGAATTGGCGATCGGGCCGATGGCGGAGCGGCCTTCGCGCATCTCTTTCCACATAGAGGTGGCGTCGGTGCCCAGTCCGCACAGGCCGCCCACTCCGGTGATGACGACGCGCCTGTCCATTCAAGCCTCCTTCGCAAGCAAGCCGCGGACGGCGTCCACGACGTCGCCGACATTCTTGAGATTCGACCAGGCATCGGCCGTGTTCATGTCGATCTTGATGCCGTAGGCCTGTTCCACATCCCAGAGAATGTCCGCCAAACCCAGCGAATCGAACCCGAGCGCGTCCAGTTCCGTGGCGATTGTTATCTCGCCGACGAATGACGCAGGCATTCCCTCACCGCTCTCCGACTCGGCGCGTTTCTTGATCAGGGCAATGACGTCCGTTGCGAATTGATCGGCCATTCTGTTTCCTATCTTTCTTCCAGCGTTTCGACTTCGACGCGGCTCAGTTCCTGAGGCGCGCCGCGTCGCGAAATAGCCACCACGCTTGTGCGACTGACAAAGCCCAATGCTCATAAAAGCCGGATCAGGTCCGGCCGGTGTGTGGCGTAGGCGCGGTATGCCGATGTGAGCCGCTACACCGTGCGCGTCGTAGCCGATTGCGCGGGCTTCCGGTCTCGCGCCGGCCCAACTGCGGCCGCTTTCGAATAGCTTTGCGTGGAAGGTTCCCAGTCCGTCCATAGGCTCGGAAGAAGTCGGAGAGTTTGACATGGCCGGTCAGTTGCAACTCCCTTTCCCAGCACTCCACTGCCCGGTAGAGCGCATGAAAGTTCTCCCCTCGGGCAGTTCTTAAGACGCTCGCCACGCCATGAGGCAGTGGGGCATCGGTGTGCGTCAGGTGCTTCTGCCCATGCAGGATTCCAGAACATTGATGAAATCGTTTGTTTAGATGAAAGGCTTCCACACTTTGGATAGTTGACCACGCGTTTCAAAGGTCGTGAACTACATCTCGTCGTTGTGCTCGACGCACTCCCGACAAGTAACCTCATGGGCGCGGCATGCAGGATTAACCGAGCCCAGCCGGTCATGAGTGCGGCCTTGCCGGGTCGGGCGATAGGCAGTCATGCCCTTCCTGCTGGTCAAGCACTCCGGAAATACATTTCCCCCATATATGCTAGATCTTCCGCTGCCTTTTCGCGTCGCAGGCCGTCAAACGCCCGGCCGTTCACAACAGTGATCCGGCAAGTGTTTGGCTGCGCGAGACGATGCTGCAGGGAGTCGTCCTGCATGGCACTTCGCTGTGATGCGGCGGTGCCGTCTAACCGGCGCCTCGTGCTCGAACGCACCGAAGGGCCACCGCGATCAAAATCGATGATACGAGGACCGTTGATCATCACCCCGCCAGCCTAGATCTTGTTTGCGGCCACGAGAGCGACACAGAGACTGCTGGTGAAGATGCCCGCCTGCCCGCTATGTTCCGGATGGCTGACCATCCCGGATGGACCCGTCGAGGGTGTCAAAGGGCGAGCATGAGCACAGGCGCGAACAGTTCACGGGCCCGTGCGACGGTGGCCGCAAAGCAACTTCGCGCCAGCATGCGCTCAGCAGGATCGGCACCATCCTGCCAGGGGGCAATGCGAGTGGCTGGCTAAGCGGCCGGCATCGATGATGAGGACCTGGCGCCGCGCGAGGAGCAAGAGTAGACGGATAGTATGCGCGGGAGTTGCGACCGACCACCTTGTTTCTAAGGCAGACAGAAAGCGGCTCTTACCGGGCGGCTACGCTGTTTCAGAGACTGGGGCGTCGTGCACATCCAGCCGATACTCTATGTTGCGGATTGCGAACCCATTGCATTGCCGCAGTTACTGGCATCATGTTAACGCGTCTGACGGCGACATTGGCGAGCACGGTTTTGTGGCCGCAGTTGACAAAGCCCATAAGTTCTAGATGCTGCGTGCTAGAATAGATCTTTGAACTCGCAGGGAGTTTCTGATGGCCGACCTTAAGGAAACTGAGGCAACCCAGGCAGCAGGCGAGGTGCCCGTGAAGGAACAGACACCTGACATAAAAGCGCCGAAGACGCGGAAGCGGACCGCGCAGCGCGCAGGTGCTATACGAACCAGAGCCGCCAGCTCGGCTCTCCAGGCGTCTTCATCTAAAGCGATCGCTTCGCCTACAGTCCGGGCAGCGCGGAGAAATTACTCTGAGAAAGAGCGTGCCCAGAAGCTCGGCGAGATCGAGAAGCAGATCGGACGGGGAGATAGTATCAAGGCAGCCGTTCAGAACGCTGGAATATCGGAACAGACGTACTATCACTGGAAAAGGGCTGCTGGTCAGACAACACAGAGCGATGAGCTCAAGGATCTTGTGAAGCTTGAAGAAGAGAACGCCCGTCTGAAGAAGCTCCTCGCTGACCGGCTCCGGAAAGAAAACGCCGAGCTCAGGAAAAAGCTCGGGCTTGCTTGAGCCCTTTGCCGCCATAGGCAGAAAGCCCGAGGGTCGACTGACCTGAGCTCCAAGGTGACCTTCCTTTCTGCCTTTTTTGGCACAGCGAACAGTGACTTCGCGTCCCAGCAGCCGATACTGGCGCAACGAGCTGTTTCGACCTGAGACCGGGCAGCCGGCAACTGAAGACGTTCTTGACGAACGCGCCCGGCCGCTCCCGCTTAATGGCCGGTGGTCGGCTCAATCATGTGTACGAGACTGGCAAGTCTCACGCGTAGCACCGGGTTTCCATCGCACGGAGCGATTGAAGAGCGAGGCACCTTTGCAACGCCGCGCCCGTGATCGAAGCCCGCGTCGGTTTCGAGCTCGCTGATAGACTCTGCCTCAGCTTACGGCTGAGAGGTGGAAGGCAAAGGCTAGGGGTTGAGGACGACAATCGTCATTGACGTGCTCAGGGCCATGGCTAGATTGCCTCCGCGCGGGTGGAGATTGCCCGCCTTTACCAAGATGAGGAAATAGGCGCGTGGCTACAGGTACGGTAAAGTGGTTTAATGGGACAAAAGGCTTTGGGTTCATCCAACCCGACTCCGGCGGTGCGGACGTTTTCGTTCATATTTCTGCCGTTGAACGTGCCGGGTTGAGGGCCCTCGCTGATGGCCAAAAGGTCAGCTATGAGGTCGAACAGGACCGGCGCACCGGAAAATCGTCTGCCGGCAATCTCAAGGCGATCTAAGTTGCTGTGGATCGGCGCCACCTACCTGAAGGTGCGCCGCGGCGGCCGCGTCGGTCGCCGTCATCATCGCTGTCGGCGTCAACGCGGACGGCCGGCGCGGTGCTGGGAATGGAGGTCGGCACGTCTGAGGCCGAGCCGATCTGGACGGAGTTCTTGCGCAAGCTGACCCGCCGCGGCCTGCGCGACGTCAAGCTCGTCGTCTCCGATGCCCATGAAGGCATCAAGGCGGCCGTCACCAAGGTGCTGTGCGCGACATGCAGAGGTGCCGCGTCCACTTCATGAGGAACGTGCTGGCCCATGCCGGCAAGAGCGGGCGCCGCGTCGTCTCCGCTCTTCGCCACCGCCTTCGTCCAGGAAACGCCCGAGGCCGCAAGCACGCAATGGCGCGCCGTCGCCGACCAGATCCGGCCGAAGGTACCGAAGCTGGCGACAATCATGGACGACGCCGAGCCCGACGTGCTTGCCTACATGACTTTCCCCAAGGAGCCCCGCGCCAAGCGGCACTCGACGGATGACATCGACAAGCGTGATTTCGCTTTTTCGATTCCTTTGCGTTTCTTTGTTCGGCTTCAGGTGAGCTGTTCTTCGCCGCGATCTACAGGATTTCCCGTGCGAGCGTGTCGAGACGCAGTCAAGGCTGGCCGGTGCGATGGCGGCACGGCCGGCTGCAAGGTTTCCAGGCCACGCCTTGACGGCGTCGAGCACGGCGCCAGTCTAGAGCGGACCGAGGCGTCGGTCGTGCCCGCACATTCCTTATGCTATATTTGTCCCGGCACGGACGACCACGTGGCAAAGAGTGGTGCGAGAGGATGAGAGTGCCCGCCACGCAGCCGTTGTAGACGTTCCTCTTTTGTGGCGTCCGTGCGCCGCTTCGACCCGCGTGGCCGCCAATGCCGAACCATCAGCTCGTAGGCACGCTCGGCATTCTCGGCCGCGGCTTTCTCGCTGTTTCGCAACTCCTTCACGTTGTAGGCGTAAGCCGAACCGCGGCGACCGACACCGCGCTCGCCCGGTGCGCCAGCCTTCGCCAAGCCCGTGGAGATGATGTCTCGCTGCTCGCAGGACGCGCTCTCTGCTGCCCGAATGTAGTCACAAGACATCGATCGGTTCGTGCCACACCAGGCTAATACCCGCATTTTCGATGCCGTCGGGCGCTACATTGGTATCGCCGACGGTGCTGTCGTCAAGACAATCGCCGAATACGGCAACTCTTCCGCCGCGACGATCCCGCTCTCATTGTCGCTCGCCCATCGGGCGCAGGCGTTTCGGCCCGGCGAAAAGATTCTCCTTTCGGCGGCGGGTGCCGGTCTCAGCGGAGGCGCCCTCGTCATTGGAATTTAGCCGTACGACGGCCATGAACAGGATTGGTCACGAATGACATTAGCAAAACCGGCCCAATGCGAAAAATCAGTCGCCGGCAAGCCCCATGGGTGCTGGTTCGGTGACGCGAGAGCGATGACCTTGCCGGCGATTATTTTCGAGCAGGACGATCGGCATGGCTACCTTGCTGGGGCGCGAGGAACTGGTCGGCCGATCTAGCGGAGCGGAGGTGACCGAGCTCATGCACGGCTTCTTCATTGCGATGTTGTCATCCTAAATCGAGAAGTCTGCCCCTACCAATCAATTGATCAACATCGTAACGGCGGTAGTGGCAGCCGTGAATTGAATAACCGGCCCCTCGAAGGCAAGCGATCGTCATGCAGTCCGAAACAAACGCTCATCTGCCCATCTCAGCGACGCTCGCTCCATTTCGAAACCAAGTGTTTTGCTCGATCTGGACGGCCACCCAAATATCCAGCCTCGGGTGGCTCGTGCAAACGGTTGCCATCAGCTGGCTGATGGCAACCATTTCAGCGTCCGATCTGATGGTTGCACTCGTCCAGGCTGCATCCACATTACGGTGTTCTTCCTTTCGATCCTCGCTGGAGCCATCGCCGACAACTTCAGCCGCCGGTGGGTGATGTTTGCGGGACACTGCCTGATAGCATCGGCGTCGACGACGCTGATGATTTCTGTGGGTCTGGGATTTGTCAGTCCTTGGCTGATTCTCGGGTTAGGTT
>NZ_SRTG01000120.1:0-426 GCF_004792125.1 Mesorhizobium sp. M5C.F.Ca.ET.164.01.1.1
CGAGAGCGGACTCGTGTCGGTGGGAGGCGACACCGACGACGAAACCAATCCTTTCGAAGTTCGGCTCGGCAAGTATGTCGATCTCGGCGTTCCCGACGATGTTGTTGGGATCGGAGCACTTCGAAAGATTGGAGCCGAGGGACCGAAGCGGCATCAACTGGGTCTCATCTTCGATGCCTCAATGCCGGTGCCGTTTGGCGCCAAGCGTGAGGACATCACCTTCGACGGCACCAAGGTTGGCGTGATGACGCATTGCACATGGTCGCCCCGAATGAAGGCCAACATCGGATATGCCTTGATATCGGCCGAGGTGAACGCCGGAGCGACAGTCACCGTCAATCGCGCGAACGGTTCGATGGCCGCGCGGCTGGTGGAGCTTCCTTTCCTATGATTGACGAGGCGCCTTATCTCCGACCTCAGGCCCCC
>NZ_SRTG01000121.1:0-425 GCF_004792125.1 Mesorhizobium sp. M5C.F.Ca.ET.164.01.1.1
GGAAACCGTGGCGCGCATGGAGGTGGCGGTCAACCAGGGCGACTACGCCAAGGCGCTCAGCGAGTACGACACGCTGCCGGAAGCGGTGAAGGCCGCCGGCGCGGATTTTGCCGGCAAGCTGAAGGCGCGACTGGAGGTCGAAAAGCTGATCGATTCGTCGATTGCCGGCGCGATGAAGGCGTGAGGGAGACCAGATGATCCGCATCCTCATCTTCCTCGCCGTCGTCTTCGCGCTCGGGCTCGGCTTCGCCTGGCTGGCCGATCGTCCCGGCGACATGGTCGTCACCTTCAACGGCTATCAGTATCAGGTCAGCCTGATGGTGGCGGCGGTGGCGGTGGTCGCGGTCGTCGCCGCGGTGATGATCCTGTGGTGGCTGGTGAAGTCGCTGTGGAACAGCCCCTATACCATCTCGCGCTATTTCCGG
>NZ_SRTG01000122.1:0-425 GCF_004792125.1 Mesorhizobium sp. M5C.F.Ca.ET.164.01.1.1
CAGCCCCGCGATCATTCGCAACGCGGTGGATTTACCGCAGCCGGACGGGCCGACGAGGATCAGGAACTCGCCGTCCTCGACCGACAGGTTCAATTGGTCGATGGCGTGAAAATTGTTCCCGTAGGTCTTGCAGATATTCTCAAGAATGACTTCTGCCATCTTCCTCCTCCACAAGTCTCAGTTCGACCGCTGACGGAGCGTTCGCAGAGGTCAGAAGTTTCGTGACCTGGTCGTTGGTGGGCAGCGCTTCGCGCCCGCCACGTCCCGTTACGGACAGGGCTGCGGCCGCGGCCGCGAACGCGACCCGGCCTGCGGTGTCGGCCCCGCGCGTCAATGCATGGGCATAGGCGCCATGAAAGCAGTCACCGGCGCCGGTCGAGTCGACGACGTCAACCCGGTGCGGGGGCAGGTGCCAGAGCCCTGTC
>NZ_SRTG01000123.1:0-425 GCF_004792125.1 Mesorhizobium sp. M5C.F.Ca.ET.164.01.1.1
CCATACTGGCGCGACGTCGGAACCGTCGACGCCTATTGGGAGGCCAATATCGATCTCACCGACGTCACGCCCGAGCTTGACCTCTACGATCGCGACTGGCCGATCTGGACCTATGCCGAATTGAAGCCGCCGGCAAAGTTCGTGCATGACGAGGACGGCCGTCGCGGCGAGGCGATCTCCTCGCTGGTCTCCGGCGACTGCATCGTCTCAGGCGCCTCGCTGCGCCGCAGCCTGATCTTCACCGGCGCGCGCATCAATTCCTATTCGACGCTCGAAGAAGTCGTCATGCTGCCGGACGTGCATGTCGGCCGTAACGCCAGGCTGAAGCGCGTCGTCATCGACCATGGCGTGCGCATCCCGGAAGGGCTGGTGGTGGGCGAGGATGCCGCCCTCGACGCCAAGCGCTTCCGCGTCTCGAAGAAGCG
>NZ_SRTG01000124.1:0-424 GCF_004792125.1 Mesorhizobium sp. M5C.F.Ca.ET.164.01.1.1
GCCTCAAGCACGTCAGGACAAGACCCTATACACCCAAGACCAATGGCAAGGCCGAGCGCTTCATCCAGACAGCACTGCGCGAATGGGCTTATGCCATCGCTTATCCGACTTCAGATCACCGCGCCGCAGAGTTGCCGGTCTGGCTGCACAGATACAATTGGCACCGTCCCCACGGGAGCCTAAAGTCCAAAACACCTATCAGTCGCCTCGCTCTAACCGAGGACAACCTGTTGAGGCTCCACAACTAGATAGCCATCACGGTTCGTTGCCCTGAAGGACCTGGGCTGCAGTGGCTTGAAGGATCTGTCCACCTTTCGCAGCACGCCTATCAAACCCGACTGGGTTATCTTCTCGGCCGTCACGAAGCTGATGCGACGGCGTGAATCGAAGAGCAGATCTATATCGCCGGTTGCCGTGAGGCCGC
>NZ_SRTG01000125.1:0-424 GCF_004792125.1 Mesorhizobium sp. M5C.F.Ca.ET.164.01.1.1
CGCAGCTGCCGCGGCTTTCCCGGCATGGTCGCGGACGGGCCCAGGCGAGCGCCGCGCTTTGCTTTCCAAGGCCGCCGAGGTGATGGCCTCCAAGGTCGGCGAATTCACCAGGCTGATGATGGAGGAGACCGGAGCGACCGGGCCATGGGCCGGCTTCAACGTCATGCTGGCCGCCAACATGCTGCGCGAGGCAGCCGCCATGACGACGCAGATCTCGGGCGAGATCATCCCCTCGGACAAGCCGGGCACGCTTGCCATGGCGATCCGCCAGCCGGCCGGCGTCTGCCTCGGCATCGCGCCCTGGAACGCACCCGTCATTCTCGGCACCCGCGCGCTGGCGATGCCGCTCGCCTGCGGTAACACGGTGGTGCTCAAGGCCTCCGAGATGTGCCCCGGCACGCATCGCCTGATCGGCCAGGTGCTG
>NZ_SRTG01000126.1:0-422 GCF_004792125.1 Mesorhizobium sp. M5C.F.Ca.ET.164.01.1.1
CTGGCTGAAGAAGCATCCGGACGCGGTCGCGCCCTGGATCGCCGGCGTCACCACCTTCGACGGCGGCGATGCCGCCGCGGCAGTCAAGACCGCGCTCGGAGGCTGAGCCGACCATGAATCCGGCATGACCGGAGCAAGGGCAGCCACCATGGAAAAGGCTGCCCTTTTTCATATCCTGTGACAAGATGACTGTCCGGCAAGGACGGCGCAGCCAGAGAGGGGCAAGATGGATCCGATTTCCAAATTCCTGATCGATTACAAGATTCCCATCGGGCCCTGGGGCAAGGCTTTCTTCGGGTTCCTCACCGACCATTTCGACACTGTGTTCAGGGCGTTCTCGAATGGCCTGAATTTCATCCTCGACGGGCTGGTCAACATCCTGCTGATGGTGCCGCCGGTGCTGCTCGCTTTGGTAATCGCCA
>NZ_SRTG01000127.1:0-421 GCF_004792125.1 Mesorhizobium sp. M5C.F.Ca.ET.164.01.1.1
CAGTTCTCGGCCGAGTACATTCGCATCAACCCTGGCTCCAAAATCCCCGCAATCGTCGATCAAGACAATGGCACAGTTTTAACAGAGTCCAACGCAATCTTGATCTATCTCGCGGAAAAAGCCGGACGGCTCATGCCCGTCTCTGCCGCGGCACGGCTGACAGTCACCGAGTGGCTGATGTGGCAGGCCGCCAACTTCGGCCCGACACTCGGTTACGCCCATTATTTCCTGACGTACAATACAGGAAAGGCACCCTTCGCCGAGACACGTTTCGCCTCGGATACCGAACGCCTCTACCGGATGCTGAATGACCGCTTGGCAGAGCGCGGGTTCGTCGCCGGCGATTTTTCAATAGCCGATATCGCCATCTGGCCATGGGTTTCGCGTTTCGCCCGTCATAAAATCGATCTCGCTGATTTTC
>NZ_SRTG01000128.1:0-420 GCF_004792125.1 Mesorhizobium sp. M5C.F.Ca.ET.164.01.1.1
TTTCATTGCCGCTTACAGGCGCAAATACGGAGCGCGTTGATCAGGTAAGCGATGTCTCGGCCGCCTAAGCAGACGCGCACCTCTCCGTAGACGCAGGGGGCGCGGCTTGTGGGCGTGACCATGGGCGCCATTATGACACGCTTGGCCCGCTCCTTTGCCGGCCTATCGTCCTCCGCGCATGATCCCGTGCCGACGTGATGATCCAGCACCAGCCGCCATGGCACCAGAGGCTGGTCAAACCTCCGTTGTTGGCCGGTTTGGACAGTGCTGCATCAGGTCTCGACCGACGTCTCGACAGTCAGGGCTGCTTCGACGGGTGTGAAGATGTCAACATCGACCCCAGGCGCCCGAATCGTCACAATCAGGGCGTACCGAGCCAGAGCGTCGACGCGTTCCAGGTAAGGCTTCTCCTTCCACCAG
>NZ_SRTG01000129.1:0-420 GCF_004792125.1 Mesorhizobium sp. M5C.F.Ca.ET.164.01.1.1
ATCGGGCTCAGGCGCCCGTGTGGCAAAACGCGTCATCCGGATACACCGACCGGACGGCCCGATGGGTACCCTTGTCCAACACGCTCGCATCCTTCAATTGCAGCCGGCCGATCCTATTCGTGATGGCGCGCCGTGCAAGCGATATTGGCCAGGCGATGCCGGCATCAATCGCGAAGAAACGCGGTTGATGCCGGAAGTACTGTCCAGCTCACCGAAGCTTGGCCTGCAGGGCGTTGACATCGTCGCTGGTCATTTCACCGTCGGTGGTCACCTTGCCGTCGACGATCTTCCACAGCCGGAACGGGCCGGTGATGTCGCCGAACTGGTCGAAGGCGACAGGGCCGATGACGCCTTCGTAACGGATCGGCTTGCCATCCTTGATCAGGCCGAGCGCCTTGGCGAACTCCTCCTTGCCGGCAT
>NZ_SRTG01000012.1:0-54638 GCF_004792125.1 Mesorhizobium sp. M5C.F.Ca.ET.164.01.1.1
CCAGCCTTCGTGCCCGGACGGGAAGCGCACGCGGTGGATCGGACCGTTGGCGCGTAGCGCCAACATCTCGGGCGAGGGCTCGATGTGATCGACGCGCCACATCGGCAGCGTCGGCAGGGGTTGTTCGCACATGGTGGCACTTCACTCTCTAAGCGATGGACGGGCGGAAGGTGACCGGCAGGCGCTGCGGGCAGCGAATGACGTAAGACGGCATGTAGATGACCTCCTCCGCGGCGATGGTCAGCGCCAGATCCTCCAGCCGCCCGAACAGCGCGGGGAAGGCGTAGCGCAATTCCAGGCGCGCCAGCGCAGCGCCCAGGCAGGAATGCGGCCCCTCGCCGAACGACAGATGAGGGTTATGCCGCCGGGTGACATCGAACCTGTCGGCGCCGGGACCGAAGGCCTTTTCGTCCCGGTTCGCCGCATGGAACGCCATCAGGACGGCGTCGCCGCGGCGGACCATGCATCCGTCGATCTCCACGTCCTGGGTGGCATAGCGGAAAGGCAGATTGGCCACTGCGCTGCCCCAGCGCAGGATCTCCTCGATCGCCTGTGACCACGGAACTTGGCCGCTGCGCACCAGGTGCAGTTGCTGCGGATGCGTCAGCAATGCCAGCACGCCATTGCCGATGACGCCGGTGGTGGTCACGAAGCCCGCAGAGAGCACCATGAACAGCATGTCGATGAGCTCGGTGTCGGAAACGAGCTCGCCGTTGTCGCGCGCGACGATCAGGGCCGAAGCCAGATCGTCGCCGAGCTGGCCCCGCTTGAGCGCGATCAGGCGACGGAAGAACTCCGGGATGCGCTGCCGCGTCTGTCGCACCTCTGCGGCTGTGGCGGAGGTGTTGGCCCGGCTGTAGGTAAGCGCGACGAGCTCCTCGCGCTGTTCGTCCGGCAAACCGAACAGTTCGGCGATCACGTTGGTGGGCAGCGGAACGGCGAACTCGCACATCAGATCGGCACTGCCGCCGCGCTGCGCCATCTCGGCCAGGAGTCGATCGACGCATTGTTCGATCCGTGGCGCCAGCAAGGCGATACGACTGGGCGCGAAGCTCCTGGACAGCAGGCCGCGCAAGCGCCGGTGATCGGCGCCATGCGCCGTGACCATGTTGTCCACTTTGCACATCCCGATCAGCGGATGATCCTCGGGAATCTCGCCGTCCTGCAGCGCCCGCCACTGTCGCCAGTCCCTGTTGAAACGCTGGTCGGAAAGCATCCGCCTGAGCGTCTGGTGACGGCCTGCCGCCCAGGTCACCACATTGCCTGACAGCGACACTCGCGCCATCCCCCCCTGCTGCAGAATCGCAGCAGACAGACTATCAAGTTGCGTGGGAGCGACCGACACACCGATCACATCGCAATGATCGTTTTCTACGCGCATGCCAACAACTCCTTAAAGAACCATTATGTATAAAGTTACAAAATCATTTGCAGCTTCGCGCAAGATGCGTAACGTCTCATCCCTCAACAAGAACCAGCAAAATTGGATTTCGACTAACCCGCTTGACCTTGCCGGGTTCGGGCGCCCTAGTTAATTGAATAACAAGCCCCAAAATTCAAGTGAAAGAATGTTAACTTTATTTGTTACTGAAATGTCTAAAATCGCATAATTCCGCAATATATTTCACAATTCTGGCCCGTCATCCCATTCCTCTCACGGCGTATCAGAACCGCGCTCGGCAGGGCTTCGGGCCCGAGCGCCGCAATACGCGAGGGCCGCGTCTTGTCGCAACACCCCTTGAAGCCTTCGGCGGCGAAGCGCTCTGCCAACGCCATATGCAGCTCTTGGACTTGCCGGCCTGCCGGATCATGTCGACGGTGCCGACGTCATCGTCGGTCCAGCCGGTTCGGAGCCGCCTCAAGAACATGCAGACTTCTGTCATCAGACATAGGCGCAGACATAGAAATTGACGCCGTAAGCTTCCCCGGCTCCTTCAGTGTCATCATCTCTCGCCCATCATCTCATGCCACGCCAGATGAGATCGCGCCTGCTTCTGTTGTTCCATTCCATTATCAGGATCAGAATCGGAAAAGGGTTACTTGCTTTTCATACGTCTGAAACACTCAGTTCATAAAAAATTGTGACGGTTTATATCTTTTCTACAAATTGTAAACATAATATGTACTAACTCAATCAGAAAATGTATTTGGTAAATTATGTATCGTTTGGCATTTAACTGGGAAATGCAGTCGTCTCGACCAGGACTGGCATATAATTTCAGAATATCGAAGTTCGGATTCAAATTAGATGCAATCGAATGGAGAGTGATATGCTAGCGCTCGGATATGTCGCCGCCGTGTTGGGGCTGCCCGTCAAAGAGGTGGCGCCACACGCCAGACACGCTTCAGGTTGGAAGCGCAGAAATAGCGGCTAGCCCGTAAATCGTGTCGTTGGCGTGATGCACGGCAAGCGGTCAATAGCGCCGTTCAGGTCGCGCATCGACGGTTGGCACAGTGGCATCCCGGCTTCCTCCTCAAAGCGGCGTGTTGTTCATAGGGTCGCGATCGCGTATGCCGCATTCCCAGCCCTCGAATAGGGCCTTTCACGTCCTGGGGGGTAGACCAAAGCGATTGCCTCCCAGACTCGACCGGAGCTTTGATACATTGGGCCCAATCAGCTTTTCGGCTCGATGTCCTTCGATCTGGCAAGCGCATCGAAAACATATTGCCTGGCGCGGCTGACGCTCGCTTCCAGCGATGCTCCATGAGCAAGCGAGCTGGCGACTGCGCTGGACAGCATGCAGCCAGTACCGCGCATCCCACGCGGCCAGCGGGGCGCATCGAATCGAACCGAGGGGAGGTTTGGCTGCAACAGCACATCGATGCAACGGCTTCCTTGCGCATGGCCGCCCTTGACGAGCACGGCGGCCCTGACCGTTCTCGACAATTCGTCAGCTTGACGCCAGGCGCCTTTTTCGTCCGAGGCCGGTGCCGATCCGGTCAATCGCGCCTGCTCGACCAGGTTGGGTGTTACGAATATGACCATAGCCCGCGAACTCTTGGGCGGCTGCCAGGAAAGCACCTGTCACGTCTCCCGCGAGCTCTGCAAGGTCGCTAGCAAAGCCTCTCGGGAAGCTGGTTTGGTCCGTGGGCAGTACCGTGCAGACGAAACTTTCGATCAATTCACGCACGTCAGGATCTGCGCGCATCCGCGCATACCAATCTGCGTCACGTTCGGGTTTGCCCCAGTCCACCAATCCCGGGAAACTTCGATCGGGTCGATACTCCAGCCAGCGCGCAACCTCCGACAGATTGCTGATTGAAGATCCGACCGCTGCCGCCAGGCGCAGAGCGTTTTCGAGATCGCGGCCAGTTGCCTTGAGTTTATTCTCGACCAAGCGGTTGAGCCGGTCCTGGCTCGCGCGCGATGGTCGCGGCGTTGCATCTGCGATGCGTTGTGAGAGACGTATGATCTCGGCGGCGGTTTCAATGCCCCAACTGCCGCCCTGATCGTCATCACGTGCGAGCAGCGCGTCAATCAGCGGGCGCAAGGTCAGGCGCACAGCTTGGGGATGCCCAGCAAGCGCAGTTTCTATCCCGGCTTCGACCTTGCCGTGATAGTAGGCAAGCGATCCGTCGGCACCTTGACGCAAATTGCGCCCAGTCACAAAGCTGTTTACAAGCGTGCTGATCTTACCCTCGAGACTGGAATCGATGTCGACTAGTGCATCGTCGAGGCCGCGCAGCACATCGGCTGACAGACGACCGTATGGCTTGATGAGTGCCCACAGAATCGCTGCAGGCTTGATCGCGTCGCGGGCCTCGAGTTGGTCGACGACGGTGCGCTCGATGGAATCCTGATGTGCCCGTTTGATCGCAGTCGCGAGGGCAGCTTGCGGATGCCTGGCGAGTTCGTCCGAAGCTAGGTCAGGGAGGCTGTCAAAGAAGTTGCGCAGCTCGAGCGGCAGGCTGAGTTCGCGCAGAAGATGAAAATCCGGTCATGCCGTGCGCTCTCAAAGGCCGGAGCGAGCTGATCGTTCCAGGGACGGCTGTCCGGCTCAAACTTGAAGCGCCCCCAAGGATCTTCAATGTCGTAGAGCACCGGGGGCACCGTCGTGTCGGTCCGCAGCTGGTCCGGGCCATGGGTGATGTGGACGCGCTTGAGATCAGGGATGCCGCCCTTGAGGTGAAGCCAGAGCGCCTCGGCGGTCGCGGTCTTTCCGCTGCCTGACTGTCCGATGATCATGATCGCGTGACGCTTGGCCAGCGCCTGAGTCAAGTCACCCCAATTGGTCGGCTGCACCTATCCGTCTCGGTCCTGTCCGCTGACTAGGTAGCCCTCGTGCTTGGCGATGACTTGCTCGGCTTGCTCGCGCGTCCACAGCCCGTCGTCCAAACCACCCATCCGGTCCCAAGCTGCCTCGCGTAGTACCACAAGGCAGTCTTCCCAACACGCGCGCGGGACGCGCAAACGCTCGAGCAGCAGGGTCTTGATGTCAGTTTTCAGCCGTTCATCATCCTCGCCACCGATGATCGCCAGCCGACCTGCGATATTGGTTCCTGCCGTTGCGATTTTCTGTGGCACTTTGCTAGCTGCGGGCCAGGTCCCGGCGTGTCTCACACCCAGATAGCTCACAGGATCATTGAGTGCTGCGCTGGTAACGAGGAGGTAGCGGGCATTCGGATCCTGTTCGAGCCGCTTGATCGCTGACTTGCGGTGTTCGCCATGCTTGAGCAACGAGATATATCTGGCCTCGGTCCATGCGTTGCCGGTGCGCCGTTTGGCCTGAACGATCAGGCGATAGCCAGCAGAGCGACCGTCTCGGCGACGGTGCCAGGCTCCAATTCCTGGACGTCCGCCTCGACATCTTCCTCACTAACATGTTCAAGGATCATCTCGCTGGCGAGCCGGTTGGCTACCATTAGGTCTAGTGCCAACCAGACCGAAACGTCAACCTGATAGTCGAAGCCCTTGAGCGACCAGCTACCAGCTCCAACGCGCCCTGTACTATTGCCATTGTCCGCCAACACATGCTCCGCTCTATTTATAAGAACTCCGTAGCGTGAATAGCGCGCATTTGAGGGATGCCCACGCCTTTGATGCCAGAAGACAGTCTTATCCAAATAGAGCGAACGTCGCTGTGACGTCTTGCTAGGCGATCCTGAGGGGCCAAATGCAGGTAGACTGGTTGGGGTCAAACTCGCCAGAGGACGAAGAATTCCGGCTCATGTGGATTGTGCGGCAATTCCCCGATGTAAGCGTACGGCGCGACGGACATCCGCTAACCAGCTAAGCAGCCTCTTGGCTATAAGGATCAAACGACTGCTTCTGGCGCATTGTGCTGTTTCGGAACCGGGTTGACCGACCTGGGGCAGGATCAAAGTCGCAATAAGATTGCAGTGTGGAATCCGGCCTGAAAAGCCGGACCCTTGTTACTGACATTCAATCTCAGGTGATTCTCGATTTGCACTCGATGCGCCAACTGCAGAGTGCATATCCGGCGCGAGGTAAGAAATATTCGCTTTTCGCTTCACCGTCCGTGCGTCCTGTTCGTGCAGGCGGTTGCAGAGCCTCCGACAGCCTGCACGAAAGCGTCGTCTGTCTGGTCGCACCCGAGCACGGGCGCCGGGAGCGCCAGTTCGAGCGGGCTAATCCTCGGAGTCAATGCTCGCCAGACGCGTGCTGCCGCTGGCGAAGCTCGGCAAATGAAAGGCGCGCTAGCGGACGCTAGGCGTTTCCTTTCTCAGTCGAACTTGATGCTCGCCTGCACGAACATGCCGTAGCGCTCTGCCTTCCAGTCATCGACCTGCGGGGAACCATTGGACGGCGTGTCCTCGAAATGCGCGCTGCCGTCAGATGCCACCCGCCAGTAGCGGGCGCCGACACCGATGTTGAAGAAATCCGTGACCTTGTAGTTCAACACCGCCTCCAGTTGGAGCCCATGCCCGTCGCCGTCTTCAGGAACGGGATTAATCTCTGGGCGCAGATGGTGCCGATCTTTGCCGTCGAGCCGCGTGAACAAGGAACGCCACGTCGCCAGAAAGGCTGAGTCGGTCGGTGAGTTGCGTCTGCCCGGCCAGTCCGAGCCGCAGCGAATGCCAATCGTTGTCCTGGCTGATGATGCCGACATTGGTCGGCATGTCTGCGCAAATCTGCGAGTTAGCCGCCTGCTGCGCGCAACCGACGGCGTCGTAGCGCTCGTTTCAGAAGTTATAGCCGACCAAAGCACCGATGCGGTAGCGCGGCGTGTTCCAGAAATAGTATCCCAGATCAGTGGTGAAATAGGTGATGTCGCCCCCGCGCTGATCGCTCGACGTGTTCGAATAAGGTTCTGTTAACGGCGGGAAATCCTCGTCGACGAGAGAGCCCTCGGTGACCCCGCCCGCACCGAGGAGGCCCTTGACGAAAATGCCAGTCGGATTGTGGGTTGCCTTGAAGAAGACTTCGCCCGAATGCGCATCGAGATGGTCGTAAGTGAGCCGCGAGAGCAGCCGCGTGCCGCTGGCGTCGTAAAGGTCCTTCGATGCTTCGCCGGTACTGTACCAGTAGCGTTGCCACTCTCGAACGAAAAGACTGGGGCCGCTGCCCCGGCTACAATTGCCGGATCGGCGATCACTGGAACATTGGCAGCGGTAGCGCCCGCCGTCAGCCCACAAAGCGCCCCATTTGTAAAAAAAGTCGCCGCATCAGATAATTCTCCTTTGTGTCCCCGGGGTGTCGATCTCGGGTTCTGTCGCAAATTGTTCGGTAAGAAGGTCGATGGCTTTGAGCGCTCTTCGGTTTCTGAGAAGCTCATGATGTAAAGGCCGGCAGTTGGACTGATCGGGATCGTGCTGCGCGTGCGCTTGTAGGTGGTGGTGAAGCCACTCCGATTTCTTGGTTGCGCTTGCCGTCACGATCGCTCCCACAGCTCGACCCATCGCGCCCCGGAACCCCACATACGCTCGCGCATCAGCATGCCCTCCACAATGCTACTGTCTCTATCCGGCGGATACGCCTGTCATGGCTGCCGCAAGAAGCGCTTCGTCACAAACCGGTCCCGCGGGCCGATCGGAGATCTGATTGCGTCCGCAGGTGACAGAATTATCCAAGCAAAATGCGTGCCGAATTGGCGGACTCTGCGCTGCACCGATTCTCCATGCCGGCGGCCCGGCCCCTCATCCCTTTTTTGTCGGTCTTCACATTCTTGTCGAGCTTCCGACACAAAAGGTTTGAGGATAAGAATGCTTCCTGAGCCGAGCCGAGCAGCAACGCCAAAAATGAAACCCTTCCGGAGGGTCGAATCAGGGTATACGCCTGCAGATCGTAGAACCATGTCTGAACGCCGAGACCGGCCTGAAGGTAAGCAGTCTGTGAGCTCCATGCTGCGGTCGAAGTGATGGATCAACGGGGCCGAATGAGGAAGGGGACCAAGCACGTCACCAAGCCCTCCATGATCGCGCGTGACTGCCAGTCGTTGTTGCGCAAGAAGATCGCGGTCCTTCTTTTCCTTGACTTCCACTTCGGTCGCACCGCCGACGCGGATGACGGCAACGCCCTCAACCCAACCCGTGCGGCCGTCAGGAAGGAGAGGTTCGGTTCTTCGGTGAGGTCGACGCGTCGGCGACCAGCATGCGGCGGGTCATAGGCCGGATCGCCAGCCGCTTTGGTTACGTGCATTTCTGCTATGAGGCTGGGCCGACCGGGTACGGCCTTTATCGCCTGACCCGGTCGCTCGGGCACGAGCGCACCGTGGTTGCACGCGCGCCGGCGAGCTGACCGCGGTGTGGGTTCCCGATGAAGGGCACGAGTCCATACGGGATCTTGTTCGCGCGCGGGCGGCCACGGTCGAGACGCTGCGGGTTCCATCGCCAACAGGTGAGCGCATTGGCCTCACATGCCAATGGATGGTCAGGATCACATCGCGCGCGTCGTCATCGACGTCCGCCACGATATCCTTGATGAGCGCGCGCAGCAGTTGCTGACGGCAGCGCATATCGACACCCGGCGCATTCCAGCCGGCTTCGAGATCCTGGGCGAGGCCGGTGAAGTCAGGGATCGCGTCGACAGGCTCCATGCGCTGGACTTCGCTGAGCCGGGCCTCGCAGGTCTCCACGCGCCTGAGCGTAGCTTCCCAGTTCCTCTCGAGCTGGGCCGCTATAAGCCGGTTCTCCGGGTCGCAGGCGGCATAGCGGCGCTCGGCGAGCGATGCCTCATAGCGTGCCTGCTGCAGGTCCATCTCGATCATCTGCCGCCGCTTGGCTTCGCTCTCCAGCTGCATCCGTTCAGCCTCCAACGCCGCTTCGATCGCCATCGGCGCAACCGCCTCCAGCGCTTCGCGGGTCACCGCCGCGTCGGTGCGAAAGCCGTTGAACGACATGCATCGCGCCTGTGCCATCATGAGGTTGCCGCTCGCAGCGATATACCGGATAACCTTGGCCGCGTCCGGCATACATAACAACCAGTCTTCGCCCGCATCGACCACAGGAGAGAAGACCCGGGAGCAACGCGCGACCGCCGCGGCCCGACTTGACGCCGCCGGCTTTGCCATAGGCGTTGGCGGCGAGAAATTCCTGGTTCCGTTCGTACTCGCTCCATCCAATATAGCCTTCGTGATGCTCCTTGAGCACCACCGCCCACTCGCTGGCCGGCTTGTATGGCCATAGCTCTTGCGAACGCGGCCATCGCCTCCAGGCAAAGCACGGCGCCCACATGGCCGGTGCACAGATCGTCGACCAAGCGCTCGAAACCGGGACGCTCCACAGCCCCGCTTGCGGTTCGTCCCAGATCCTCGTCGATCACCTCTACTTTGCGGAATCCCCAACGCCGCGCGACGCCGACAAGCTCATACTGCCGACGCTGGCTCTCAAGGTTGAGCTGCACTTGCGCCTGCGTGGACTGACGTGCATAGAAGACGGCCTTGCGCTTGAGGATGGTGGCCGGAATCAGATTACCGCTCGTCATCGCAGCTCTCCTCCTCCGTTGCCACGCCGGCGGCGGCCATCAGTACGTTGGCGAGCCGGGCGATCACTATCGTCCGTTGCGCTGAACTCAGCCGTTCAGCTTCTGCGAGTCGAGCGGCATGCTGAGCTGGCGAACGATCACGAGAGATCGTGTCAGTGGCGGCAAGGTTCTCATTTTTGCGTCTTCCCGATGATGAAACCATCCGGAGAGAATGATCCGACCGTTGGCGCGTTCTTTGCTGTTCTCGCAGCGAAGCCGGCGTCCGAACGCGCGAGAGCTTGTCGCGCGTCTCGATCATCCAGCGCTCGAGCTCGGTGACCAGCGGCGCGCTCCGCTCCTGGCGCACGTCGAGGCGTTGGGCCGGCGACGGGCCCACAAATGTGGCGGGCTCTACCAGGTCTACCCTGCGCGTTTCGCAAAAGGCGGACAGGGGTTCCGCTAAGCCCCCGGACAGTTTCCGGGGTGGATTTGACGTTCGGTTCTCGGCTGCGCCGTTCTGGTATTTTGGCTCTCTCATCATCGAACCGAGAGAGCCCATGCTAAGACGGAAGCAAGCGAGATGAACGAGCGTGAGGGATATCCGGACGATCCTGCGCCTGACCATGAACTGGGCCTCCCGGTGGGCGAGATGGCAGAGCGACTGAGGTTCGGCAAGACCTCGGTTTCCACCTATTTACTGCGGGCGCTGGAGGAGGGGCTGACGTGCTGGCCCTGCATGCGGGCTTTGACGACGATGCGATGTTGAAACAGCGTCTGTTGCATCGAATCGGCCGTCGGCCACGCGTTGTCGTCGTCAGGTTCTCGACAGCTTCCCGGTGGCAAATTCAAGCCGTGGTCGGCGCTCCCGACCAAGGTGGTGGGAAGGCAGCGCTGACATAGCCGAACGTCGATCAAGTCACGATCGACGATTGCCTCATGCTGCATGCCCCTGCGGAACTGAAAAACGGAGAAGAATATGTGCGATGCAAAACTGAAAACCGTGCTTTCGCTTTTTTCGCAGGTGGCCAGACAGTTAGATGCTCTCTCGTCCAACGGACCAGTGACGGATGCAAATTGCGTTAAGCTAAATACGAACGAGAACCCGTTTCCGTTGCCGAAGAGCGTAATGCAAAGTGCGATTGCTGCGATCGAACACCAGTATCTTTATCCGGAAGACGACAACCTCAGCTTAAGGGAAGCTGCCTCCGACGCTTACGGACTTTCCAAAGATCAGGTGATTGCCGGCAACGGTTCGTCGGAACTTCTCGGACTCATCTACAGAGCGTTCCTCGCCCCAGGAGATAGAGTGGCGATGCTGTCGCCCGGATTCTCGTTCAACCGAAAACTTGCCATGCTGCAGGGTGCTGAGTTTCTCGAAATCGCATCGAGCGAAGCTCATTCCTTGCCAATAGAAAAACTGCTGTTCGGCCCCGCAAAAGACGCGAAGTTCATTCTGTTGGCTAATCCGAACAATCCGACCGGAACATTCGTGCCGGTGGCCGAAATCGAACGCCTTGTGGAGCTAGCAGATCGCTTGATCGTCTTGGACGAGGCCTACGTCGACTTTGCACCCGACCATGCCCTGCGCCTCGTCAATAAACATCCGAATCTTTTGATCTTGAGGACTTTTTCGAAGAGCTATGCTGCCGCTGGCGTGCGAGTCGGCTTCGGTTTCGGTCATCCAGAAATCATTGGCAGGCTGCGCAACATCCAGAACGTGTTCAACATGAACGTGATCGGGCAGGCGGTCGGGAAAAGCATCCTTGCGCATCGCCACGCCTACGAAGAGAATCACAAGCACATCAAGCATGAACGACAGCGAGTGACCCTGGCGCTGTTGCAACTTGGCTTTTCCGTAACACCCTCCCACGCAAACTTTTTGCTGGCCCGTGTGCCGGCGGGACAGGAGGGCCCATGCTGGCAAGCAGCGTTGAAAGAGCAGAAGATACTTATCGCCAGCTTTCCTGACAGATATTTGAAGAACTGCATTCGCGTCAGCATTGGCACCAAAGAGCAGATGGATAAATTCCTTGCTGCCGCCAAACACATCTCCGTGAGCTTTAGGAGGAAATCGCGGTGTGCAGAAGCATCAAGGTCTGAATTCGCTTTGCATGGGCGGTGCATAATGTAATACGTGTCGATGTGTTATGAGTGCTGGTGTTCCAACGAGTAGGTTAGATTATGTCTAATTTGGAGAAGAATTAATGAAGAAAATTTTCCCTTCGGGCTTGACCTTCGGCATCTTCGATCATCTGGACGAAAACTGCGATGATATCGCCCAACAATATGCAGATCGGCTGACCCTAGCAGAGGCGTGCGATCGCTATGGCTTTTATGCGTATCATCTCGCAGAGCACCACTGTACGCCGCATGGCAGAGGTCCATCACCGAATTTGTTCTTAGCGAGCGTCGCCCAGCGAACCCGCCGTCTTCGTGTTGGTCCCATGGTAATGCTGCTTGCGCTCTATCATCCGCTGCGTGCGTTCGAGGAGATCTGCATGCTTGATCAGTTGAGCGGCGGCAGGCTCGAACTCGGCATAGGGCGCGGCTCTGCCCCGACTGAATTGGGATACTTCGGGGTTGCTGTAGAAGCAGCACCAGAACAGTATGCGGAGGCCAGCGAGATTCTCATGGGTGCGATGAAAGGCGGGACGCTTTCTTATCAGGGCCGCCACTTTGAGTTGAAGGACGTTCCGTTGACGTTGAGACCTCACCAATATCCCCATCCGCCGACATGGATCGCCACCAATCGACCCGAGCCGGCTAGCTGGGCCGCCGCGAATGGGGCAAACATCGCCTGCGTTGGACCTTGCACTTCTGTTCGCAGCGTTACCGACGCATTCCGCGCCGCTCGAATGCACGATGCTGACGTTGGCCACCAAGCGCCATTTCTTGGATTGCTCCGAATGGTGGTGATAGAGCGTTCTGAAACAGATGCGTATTTGCTCGCAGCACCTGCCTATGGACGATGGCTCAAGAGCTTCAAATTTCTATACGAACTTAATGCCATTCCCACCCCACCAAACTTGCCGCTGGACTTCGATGCAGCAATTGAAAGTGAATTGTGCGTCGTGGGAACGGCAGCTTCTGTCCGACAAGCTCTCCTTGATCAGCTGGAAGAGGCAGGTGCTAATTATCTTCTGTGTCAACTGGCATTTGGGGATTTGCCGCTGGATGCGTCGCTATACACCGCATCGACCATTCGATCCGAAATCATGGCTCGAGTTGGCGCATCGTGAAATCCGTTGCGTGATTGGAGGAGGAGCGGCAGCGCTGCTCCTCATTCCGAAACGGTTGCGGGGGATTAACGTATATGCCTTGGCATATGAGCAAACTGCGCCGGCGCCGAGCCAGTCTAATCTAAATCCGCATGACCACTGGCCAATGCGCAACAGCTTGTCACGATCATATTCCCTCAGGTTGCGCGGCTATCCACCTTCTCGAAGCGTTCGCCAGACATCACGTCTGCGAGCCGGCTTTGAGGATCGTCTCGAGGGCTTCTTCAGGCACACGTCGAAGGAGGCGTAGTTGAGATTGTATAGTTCGGGATAAAGCCCACCCAGCGCCATCTTGGTCGTGAGTGCCGGTCTCAAGGACTTGGCCATTTGTCGCTTGGCACTTAATTGTAAGAATGCGCCGGTTTGGTTAAGGATTGGCATTTAATCGTGAGAATCTTGGGCTTCTGATTCTCAAATTAACTGCATTTGAGAAGAGGCTCTCGACCTGCGCGCTCGGGCTATAATGTTCTCGGCGGCGTCGGTGAATCTCACCCTGTTGTCACCTATCATGTGCCCACGCAGCATTCGGAGCATCTCCGGTCCGGCACGCTCGACGATGGCGATTCCCGCCAGCAGAGCGGGCCGCATGTGAAGCGGCAGGATCGGCTTTGCAGGCGTGGGCAGGTTCTCCTGTTCCGCGCCGACGACACGGTCGAGATCGGGGATGATTGCGCCGAGCACCCGGAAGCGCCAAAGGTCGCTCTCGCGTGGTATAGGTCTTGGAATGCGTCGCATCAGGAGAAGCCGGGCAATTTCGGCTGGCGATGTCCAGGTTCCGATACCACGTTCGACTTCATCGTCGAGCAGCTTTTCGTCACGAAGAGCGGCAGTCCGATATTGCCGGAAAGGGGAGGCGAGTTCGCGACCGCCGGCATCCCGGAGGTGGTCTCCGCACAAAGGGCACGTAATGCGCCACCCCAGAAGCTGGCTTCGCAGGATCGGCTCCGGCTCCGTATGTCCCGGGCTGCAGCTGGTGCAGACCTGCGTTGGCCGCGTGGCGATGAACCGACGCGATGGTTGCGCGACATTTGCGAAGGTCATTCGGCGCACTGCGGCCGGCTCGGTGGCGAACATCTTGGCCAGGCGGATTTCCGATCACTGCTCAGATGGAGATCGGCCGCGCGCAACGCCGAGGCCTCCGGCAGGCAATGCCGAAGCATGACCAGCGGTGGAACCGAGTAAAAGGCGGCATGCCGGCCGATCCAGGATGACAGCAGTTCGTCCGCGACAGGTGACAACCTCGCTGTCTTTCTGGTCGCCGCGTCGACCAGTTCTCGCTGCGCCATCGCGGTGCGGACGATGGCGCGGGTGTCGACTTCACGGCGGCCTTTCGCCAGCAGAGTGCGTCGGGCGGTCAGCGCCTCGTGCAGGGTTATCGAGGGCAGGGTCACGTCGGCATAACGGGCTTCCACAAAGTTCCCTGATGGCCGTCGAACGAAAATGCGCGCTAAGTCGCGCGGATCGTACTTCACAAGCAGGCGGCGGTCAGAACGTCCGACGTCGGCGCTGAGCGCCGCCGACCAGTAGCGCAGGCCGAACAGATGAATCCCGGTCGGCCGCAAGGTGCGCTCCTGCTCAGGCAGGAAGGTCAGCCAGAAGCGGAGCCGATCCTGTGGCAGTCGAAGCGGGATCTCGCCCTCGTGCTCCGCCAGACCGCAATCGGCGGGCGGCCCAGGGAGCTGTGGATCGACTGATGATAGGAGCCGACGATATCGAGGGCGATGTAGCGCTCGAGTTCCCTCAAAGTCAGCGCTGCGTGCCGCTTGGAGTTGTATTCGCCGAACTCCTGTTCGTTGCTGAATGTTGTCCCGGGCAGCAGGTGCAGCTTTCCCATCTGCGTGCCGATCAGACGCTCGATGTGACCGCCGAAGCGCGGCTCGCCCGGCGGCCGCCATCGATTGCCATACCGGCATCCTCACAACCTCTCTTGAATGCTCGACTTCGGAAGTCGGATCCGTTGTCGACATGTACCGTGGTCGGCAGGCCAGCTACGGGCCACGGCTCCCTGATCTCACGTTCTCTCAACCATACCGACTTGTCGAAGACGGAATGCAAGAGGCACAGGCTGGTCGACAACCGCGACGGGGCCTCCATAGTGAGATAGAACCCGGTGACCATCCGACTGCAGATGTCCATCGCCAAGGTCAGCCACGGCCGGCCGATCGGCTGCCGGGTCTCCTCGTCAACAACGAATACATCGGGCTTTGGTATGGTCGATCTGGACCACCTCGAGGGGGCGGGAGGCACCGAACGCTCCGGGAACGGCCGTTGTCGCCTTCACGATCTTCTGTTCGCCACGTCGCCTGGCACGCTTCTGGAGGTCTATGTCCTCAAGGCGAGCGACGATCGTTCTGCGATGCGGCGGCTTCAGTCCTGCCGACATGCAGTTCGTCTGCACGTCCCGGACCAACTGCGAGACCGTCGGTCGTGTCCGCTTCAGATAGAACGTGCTGATGGTCCTCCGGACAATTTCCTCACGCTTCTCATCCAGTGTGCGATGACCCTCCGGCCGCCCGCGTTTGCGGTCCACAAGCGACAGGACGGTTCCGCCGGCGCGGAACAGCTTGACCAGGCGGTAAGCTGTAGCTTGGCTAAGGCCGAGCTCGGCCGCTAGCCCCGCAACATTTCCGGCCGTAGTACGGCCGGAGTGGCGCCTTAGAAAGCCGCGGATCGAATCCGCACGCCGGCACGCTTCGTCCCAAAGCGCCTCATCAATTTCGTCGGGAAATGGGTCGCTCATGGAGGCTCACCAGTGAAAAACTCCGAGAGCCCTATTCTCACATTAAGTGGTAAGCGCCAAGAGCGATTATCAAATTAACTGCTAATTCTCAAATTAAGTGCCGGCCTAAGCATCTGGAATCGTTTGTATGGCATTCTCATAACTAAGTGCCAAGTGACAGGTATCGAACGTTTGTTACCCAACGCAGTCAACAGCCCAAAATAGGCTGCGTATGTTCCCTGCACCGGGCGCATCGGCAACGTGACCCAAGCTGGGATTAAACACGCTGCGAGGGCATGGACCTGGCGAAGAGCCATTGCTGTTATCTGGTCGACACTCGCGCCACCCAGCTTCAGCCTTTTGTTCACGGGATCAGGCACGAGCACGCAATTGTAGGACTCATTCAATCCCCTAATGTCTCTGTCCTCGTTTCGCGTCTTCACCCCGATGAAGTAACGTTTGCCTGACTTTTCAGCAAGAAGGTCGCGAACGGGTGGTTGTGTATGTCGCCGTTCAAATCACGGATTCCTGAAAAACCATTTAGGGCAAGCGCTTCCGCAGCAAGGATTTCTCCGAGCCTACCAAGCTTGGATGTACGGCGAATGCGAGCAATGATGTCTTCCATTTTGTCCCTCGCACTCTTCTGTAGCATTGATGAGCTGTCACAGTTCAAAACCGGCAATACAAAGAAGTGCATGCAACGGTACGGATCGGCAATATGCCCTTCCCAAATGATTGTCGCCCGACCACACAGGATTACGCGACCTCTTCCCGTCTTCCTTGCGCAATGCTCACTTCAGGCGCCTGGGCCAAGGCTTGCCGCGTCTGAGTACTAGGGTGGGCGACAATGGGTTCAATCCGGCCGACTGTCACGCCGATAGCCGTCAAGCGTTCCCGCTGGAAGCCGGTAATTGCCCTCAGCCGCTTGCTGAACATTTCGCTTCAACCAATGTCGATTGTAACGGTTTGCAGCCAATTGCAGCTCCGGTGACTTGGTGCACTGTGTGCACTCCTCCGCTGTTTTTATCAGCGACGTGATGAGGGTAGAGGAGTGGAGCCGATCACATTTGTAAAGCTGGCCATACGCCATCATTTGCTACACGTCACCCTGCGACACGCCTTGCTTGGCATCCTCCATACGGGCGGCGATCCGCTTCCATTTCGTGTCGATAATCTGCACGACCTCGTCGCCGCGCTTGACCAGGATGTCCAGCCGCGTCTGGAACAGGGCACGTCGATCTTCGGTTTCGAGGCAGTAGAGCCGTCCACCTTGGCTGACGACACGGAGATCTGTATCCACCAGCACACGCTTCAACATTCGAGCGACATATTCCTCGAACAGGGTGTTCATCTCGAACAGCAGAGAGAAGCCGTCGCTGCAACCGGCAGAGGTCGTCTGGAACCGCTCACCAAGCAGGAGGCGAGCGAGATTGAGCAACTCGCGCCAGCGGCCATTGGTCCTATCAGGCACGACCTCGTCCCAGCGTAGGACCGACCTAGGCACATCCGCGATATCGGCATAGGCGAATGCCAACTCGCGCAGTCGGCGCTGGTTGTCGGCGGTCCGTGGGATGCGAACGAGCCGGGCAACAGCCTTCATGATCCGGTTGAGGGCAGTATCGGCGGTCAGGGAGTCATAGCGACAAGCCAGCCGCGATGGTTTGGCGGCGAGGATCGTGAACTGCCGCGTCACGTCGAGCTGTCCGCGCAGCAAGGGCAGGTCATTGGCGTGTTCGACATAGCGCCGCGGCATACCCTGCCGGACAGAATCGACCAACTTCTCGGAAAACAACCCGATCAATATTTCGAGCAGCGTCTCTCGCTGCCAGTCTAGCGTTGTGACCTGGCCCGCATCGATCTTCAGGTCTAGTGCGACGGCGAGCATGTGGACGAGACGACGGCGGATGCTGCCGGTCATCTCGGCCCCATCCTCGCCTGGAAAGTCGATCTTGGGCAAGATTTCCATCGCACAGCCTTCGGCAGCAATCACGCCGACGACCCCTCTCGCACGAAGCTGCTTGCGTCCATGCTCAAGGACACCGCCGCCGCCCCGGCCTGCGAGCGGCGACGCCGCCGCAATCGCAGCGATACGATCGGCCGCTAGTGTGGGATTTCATCGGCCGCCTCGCCGTAGCGACCCGGCACAGGTTCGAGCGTCAATGCCATTGGTAGAACGAGCTTGTTAGCGGAACGGCGGCGAATATAGCAGACCGCCCGTTGGTCCACAGGCTGTTGTAACCGCGCTCCCAGCCGAGCGGCCTCAGATTGCCGACGGTCTTGATGATGTTGTAGGCCCATGTTGGATTGAGGCCGATTGCGTGCGCCAGCGATGGATCAACGCCGAGGAAGCGCTGTATGGCTGGGTCCGGCGATTCCAGGAAATCGTCGACATTCTTGCTGGTGATGCCATTCCTCGGCCTGGATAGTTGCGTTGACCGTCCAGTTGACGATCTCCAGCCAGCGATCGTCGCCGCCGGCGCCAGCGGCTCCTTCGACAGCCGCTCCGGTAAGATGATGTAATCGTCGGGCTTCTTTAGCTGAGTCCGCTTGCCGACAAGATCGGACGAGTCCTGCGTGATCGCGTCGACGCGACCGGTCTCCAGCGCGTTGATGAACTGGCCGGTGTCCTCGATCGTCACCGGCGTGAACTTCTTGCCGGTCTTGCGGAAGAGATCGGCGAAGTTCAACTCGCCGGTCGTGCCGCTCTGCACGCCGATCGTCGCGCCATCGAGGTCGGCTGCCTTGGTCACGCCGAGGTCCTTGCGAACAAGCCTGCCCTGGCCATCATAGAAAACGGGCGGGCCGAAATGGAAGCCGAGCTGCAAGGCGCGCGTGATCGTCACCCGTCACGCCGGAAAGCAGAATGTCGAACTCACCGGATTGCAGCACCGGCAGGCGTTGCTGCGGCGAGGAGTTGGTGAACTCCACCTTCTCCGGATCGCCAAAAACGGTGATCGCCAGGGCGCGACCATAGTCGGCGAAGAAGCCTTGCCAGCGACCGTTGCTGTCCGGTGAGAAGAAGCCGGGTATCGTGCCCACGCCAACCTTGATCGTGCCACGAGCCTTGATCCTGTCGAGGGTCGGGCCGGCGTAGGTGGATGTCGAGAACAGTCCCACTGCCACCATGAGCGTTGTTGCCAGTACCGTCCTCCAACCGGCACCGGACCGGGTTGTCATTGTCATGTCAGGCACTCGTGCGATTTTTGTCATCAGCCGCTGGCGGAACTTCCCCCGCTCTGCCCGACCGCCGCAAAGTTAATTCTATAATTTTTGGAGGCTAAGGAATGGCAATCCATTTTTTGGCCACTGGGAAAGCAGATTGCTCCCAAAAGGGCGCATCGCGGCGAATGCGGTCCAGCTCGTTTCCTGGTTTCTGGGAGCGATGGATGCCCGTCGCGACCGGCAAGAGACCTGCCGGCAAAAAATTGGCCGGGCTCGAATGCGGCCCGGCCAGAAGAAGGTTCACACCTTCATAGAGACACCGTTCAGTGGCTTGGGAGGAGAACGCTGAACGACTTTACCTTTTTGAGCCCATCTCGCAGTCCCAGCGACACATCAAATTCCAAAGAATGGCTCCAATGAAAAAAATTCGTCTTTTAAACTGGGCACCTCAGCCGGGCCGGCTTTCCGGGTCCAGCAGGTCCGCGTGATGGCGCCGGGCGACGTCAGGATGTGAACGCACTCGGCGAGCACATTGGTTCCGACATCGCGGAGCAGCGGGTTGTCCGGATCGCTGGCCAGCCCGCGCACTTGCGCCGCCAATTCCAAGCAAGGGGATCGTCGCATCGAGCCTGGCGCTGAAGAAGATCGGCATCGAAATACGCTCGACGCCGGTGGGCGGCGATGCACGGTCGCGTGCAAATAGCCGTTCCAGGCAGTTCGACCAATTCGCCGATGTTGACGAGGAGCGTTCCGAGCTATCGGACCCACATCCACCCACCTTCCATCATAGTCGACCTGCAGCCCCTTGTTGTCATCCTGGAGCAATGGCGTCAGGAAACCGTCATCCTTGTGCGCCCCGACACCCTGGTCGCCATCGGTCGCATCGCGGGGGCACTGTGGCCGAGAACCATTCATTGATCTGGGCGCTTGAGGGTTCTGCCGGTGCGCTATTGCTCGTCGGTAGGCCTTCGGGGCTGGCGAGTCTGCCAAGGCGAGCAACGACAGGCGATGCCCGCAGCCATTACGTGACGGCACTTGATATTGCAGCGCAGCAAGCGTAGGGCACCGCGCGCTTATCGGAGTGTCGTCCATGGACCTTACCAATGCTGGTAACGAGGCAGAACCCGTCGAACAATCGAGCCATTCTGAGGTCGAGCAGCACAGCACCAAGGTGCTGATGCTGGGCCCACTCGGCGTGGTTTACGGTGATATCGGCACCAGCCCGATCTATGCTTTCCGCGAGGCATTGGTGGCATCGTCGGGGGGCGAAGTCGCCAACCGTGGCGACATCCTCGGCGTGCAGTCGCTGATCATCTGGTCGCTGACGATCATCGTCACCATCAAATATATCATGTTCGTGCTCAGGGCCGATAATCGCGGCGAGGGCGGGGTGCTGTCGCTGATGGCACTGGCGCGCAACAGTTTCCCGACCCGCTCGGCGGTGATCCTCGGCATCGGCATCGTCGGCGCCTCGCTCTTTTTCGGTGACGCCGTCATCACGCCGGCGATATCGGTGCTGTCGGCGGTCGAAGGCATGAACGTCGTCACGCCGACCTTCCAGCCCTATGTGGTGCCGTTGACGCTCGCCATCCTGGCGATCCTGTTTTCGGCACAGAGGTTTGGAACCGGCGGCGTCGCCCTGATCTTCGGCCCGATCACGGCGGTCTGGTTCCTGGCCATCGGCCTTTCCGGTCTCAACCACATCATCGCCGACCCGGAGATCCTGCTGGCAGTCAGCCCGCATTACATCGTCGCGTTCCTGATCAATTCACCAGACGTCGCCTTCGTAACGATCGGCGCCATCTTCCTCGCCGTCACCGGCGCCGAGGCGCTCTATGCCGATCTCGGCCATTTCGGCCGTAAGCCGATCGTGCTCGCCTGGCTGGCAATCGTGTTCCCTTGCCTGTTGCTCAATTATGCCGGGCAGGGCGCATTCGTGCTGGCGAAAAACGGAGTGGTCGGTCATCCCTTCTTCGAGATGAACGAAGGCTGGACGCTTATTCCGATGGTCGTCCTGGCCACCGCTGCGACCGTCATCGCCAGCCAGGCGGTGATCTCCGGCGCTTTCTCGCTAACCAGGCAAGCAGTGCAGCTCAACATGCTGCCGCGCCTGGAAATCCTGCATACGTCGGAAAGACAGTCCGGCCAGATCTACATGCCGCGCGTCAACATGCTGCTGGCGCTGGTGGTGATGCTGCTGGTGGTCGGCTTTGGCGAATCCAGCAAGCTTGCCTCGGCGTACGGCATTTCGGTGACCGGCAACATGCTGGTGACGACGGTGCTGCTCTATGTGATCATGAGCCGCATCTGGAAATGGCAGCTCTGGCTGGCCATCTCCCTGACGGTGGTATTCGCGTTTATCGATGTCGGCTTCTTTGCCTCGAACATCGTCAAAGTATTCGAAGGTGGCTGGGCTTCGCTAGCGGTGGCCTTCACCATCGTGCTGGCGATGTGGACCTGGATCCGCGGCAGCCGCTATTTGTTCGAAAAGACGCGCCGGAACGAGATCCCTCTCGATTTCCTCGCCGGCAATCTGCTGAAGAAGAAGCCGCATCTGGTATCGGGCACCGCGGTGTTCCTGACCAGCGATCCGCTGAGCGCGCCGACGGCGCTGATGCACAGCCTCAAGCACTACAAGGTCCTGCATGAACAGAATGTCATCCTCTCGGTGGTGACGGCGCAGCAGCCCGTCGTGCCCGACAGTGACCGCGTCAAGATGGAAACGATCAATGAGCTGTTCATGCGGGTGACGCTGACCTTCGGCTACATGGAACAGCCCAACATTCCGCGTGCGCTGGCGATCTGCCGCAAGCAGGGCTGGAAGTTCGACATCATGACGACCTCCTTCTTCCTGTCGCGGCGCTCGCTCAAGGCGTCGCCCAATTCCGGCATGCCGGTGTGGCAGGACAAGCTGTTCATCGGGTTGGCGCGCACGGCAGCCGATGCGACCGAGTATTTCCAGATCCCGACCGGACGTGTGGTCGAGATCGGAACGCAGGTGGCTATCTAGGGCATGCCGCGGTTGAGCAGAATCAATTGGCATTTCCCGAGCCGGTGAATGCCTGACCGGGCAGAGGCCACGATGCTTGCGCCCAACTGGGGTCTGGTTCCAGGCCCGAAGCTTCCGGCCCCAAAGCCGTCTCTTTATGCCTGCGATCATTCCGGTTCCCCATTTCTCCTGGAAGCGACATGCGCCAAGCATGGTAGCCCTTCTCCATCCTTCAACAACTCGGTCGCTGATTTTCCTCCGACGCGTCAGTCTGACCGAGCCGCAACATTTCTTGGCATTTCTGCGATGCATTCCTCGAGACGCTCCAGGCGGAACTTCGCATTGCGAAGTTCATGTCCGGCTTCGAAACGTCGATGGCGCCCCATAGGTGTGGTCGCCATGAGGTCGCGTTCCAGTTCGGCAATGCGCGCACGCACCTGCCGCGCCTCGTCCTGACGCAACGCCTTGATCCATCCACGCCCCCGCATCGCGCGGTCTTCCTGCAAGCACTCCTACAAGGAGCCTGGTATCTCACTGGGACCCTAATTTCCCGCAAGCCGAACCCCTCTAAATTTAACATCCGCCAATTAGGAAGACAAAGAGGCTCTTCGGGAAGACGGCCGGTGGCGCTGCTCTCGTGCTCAAGCCGAAAACCGTCAATTTTACAGATCCGATCAACTGAGTTGTGATCTTCCCATGATAGCCCTGCTTCCCCGTCTCGCGCATAGGCAGTCTCGCCAAGATATATTCGAGATGCTCTACGCCTTACGCCAGGACGGTCTATCCTACAGCGAGGTCGCCCGACAGGACCGGTATGAGCGTCGCAGCGTAGCGAAGTGGCTCAAGTTCAAGGCCCGCCAGATAGGCGGCGAGCAGCATTGAACCCCACATCACCATCGTGCTTTGAAACGTTCCTTGCCCAATGCTGGAAGGAAGGAACCGCTGCGGACGGCATCTTTTCATGACATCCAGCAACTCGGCTACACCGGCAGCTTCTCCAATCTGGAGCGACTGCTGGGAGCTTGGCGGCGGGCCGAAAGAGTGCGCGTTGTTGACGGCATCGATGTCTCTGCGCAAAACACGGGCGAATCGCATGATCGGAATAGGCGTCAGCAGGCCTCTTGGCTTTATGCACAGCGCCGCGGCAACAACTGGCGAAATCGCGTGGCCGGTATCCAGATCTCGAACGGGTCCCAAGCTGATCGCCATCGAAGGAACGTCATCGGCGCCATCGAGCTGCCCTGGAGCAATGGACAGGCCGAAGGTCGATCAACCGCCTCAAGACCCTCAAGCGCGCAATGTACGGCAGGGCAGGCCCCGAACTGCTGAGACTGCCACCGCGCCACACAAATTGCGGAAGAACCCAACTAATGGCCAGGGGACGGCTGTTCGGCAGTGGGCTTCGTCCCGAGCGAGGACGAGAGTGTCGGGTCTACAACCAAATGTCGGAGGTCGGACACGCAAGGCAGCTTACCACGCAGACGATTGAAAGCTTTATTCCTTTGGCACGATTAGTGCAACGGATGATCCGCAAACGTTGCACCGATACAATGTGAGGGGAGCGTCATTCAGATTTTTGTGTTGACCGTCCACTCAGTCTTCACCCAGTGGCTGCCGCGCAGGCGCTTGCGGACGCCGGTCAGCCGATAGCTCATCGATCCAGATCAGCGGAGAACAACAAACAGAATGGGAACGAGATCAGCATGAACTCGAATTTGAATCGTTTGGCTCAAGCAACCGCTATGAGCTTGCTCTGGACGGTCACCGCTACGTCGGCGCACGAAGGTATGTGGATGCCGGGCCAGACTGCGGAAGTGGGCGCGGCCATGCGCGCGGATGGGCTCCAGATCGATCCCGCGCAGCTGAGCCGACTGGACGCTGCCCCGCTTAACGCGATCGTATCACTGGGCGGATGCTCCGCCTCCTTCGTCAGCCCGCAAGGATTGGTCGCGACCAATCATCACTGCGTGCTGGAATCCATCCAGTACAACAGCAAGGAGAGTCAAGACTATCTCACCAACGGCTTTCTGGCGAAGAGCCTGGGTGAGGAATTACCCGCGGTGCCCGGCAGCCGCATCTATGTGATCGAGGATATGCGGAATGTGACCGCCGACATGCTCAAGGGCGTATCGGACAAGCTGAACGGCTTTGCCCGCTATGAGCGGCTCGACACGAACCGCAAGGCGCTGATCGCCGCATGTGAAGAACAGCCCAATCGCCGCTGCGGCGTAGGGTCCTATTATGGCGGCGCCTCCTACTATCTCCAGCAGAAGCTCGAAATTCAGGACGTGCGCCTCGTCTATGCGCCCGGGCTCGGCATAGGTAACTTCGGCGGCGAAACGGACAATTGGATGTGGCCGCGCCACACAGGCGACTTTGGCTTTTATCGCGCCTATGTCGCCCCTGATGGTTCATCCCGGCCTTATGCGCGCGACAACGTGCCCTACCGGCCGAAGGACTGGCTGCGCATCGCCTCTAAAGGCGTGCAAGAAGGCGATTTCGTGATGGTCGCCGGCTTTCCCGGGGCAACCAATCGGTTCCTCACCGCGGATGAAGTCCGGTTCAACTTCGCGCACTACGAACCGCTGTTGCAGCATTTGCTGTCGGATCAAGCGGCCCAGATAAACCAAGCCACGGCAGGCAATCGAGAAGCGCAGATCCGCTACGCCTCCATCCTGCAAGGCGTGGAAAATTACAAGAAGAAGCTGGCGGGCGATCTCGCCGGGGCCAATGCGATCGGGCTCGACGCGCGCAAGGCTATCGAGGAGAAAGCTTATCGCGACTGGGTCGCCGACGATCCCGCGCGGCAGGCGCGCTATGGCGCTGCGATCGGCGAACTGGGTGCCATGGTGGCCGAGAATAGCCGGGCCTCGCTCAAGGGGCTGCGCCAGGCGCTGCTGAACCGCGCGCAAATGCTCTCATCCGCGCGCACTCTGTATCGCTGGGCCAAGGAGCACGAGAAGCTCGATGAAGACCGCGAACAAGGCTTTCAGGATCGTGACCGTAACCAGACCGTGGATCAACTGACGCAGATCGAACGCGGTTACCTGCCCGACATCGATCGCAAGCTATTCGAGGCCGCGCTCGATGAATATCGCAGGCTGGACGCAAAGGACCGCGATACTGCGTTCGAAACCGCTCTGGACCAAATCGGCCTTGACCGACTTTATGCAGAAACCAAACTCGCCGACACGGCCACGCGGCTCGGCTGGCTCGACAAGCCGGCTGCTGCCTTCGAGGCGTCGGACGATCCTTTCATCAAGCTGGCGGTCGCGCTCTATCCCGGCGACATAGCTGCGGAGCGCGCGGCGAAGGACCGCGCTGGCCGAGCGCAGGCGGCGCGCGCGACCTATATGCAGGGCCTGCGCGCCTACCGGCAGGCGATCGGCCGGCCGGTGTATCCCGACGCGAATGGATCGCTGCGCATCACCTGGGGCAAGGTGTCGGGACGAACGCGCGACGGGCAGATCTGGACGCCATTCACCACGGCCGAGGGACTTCTGGCCAAGCACACTGGCAAGGGCGAGTTCGATGCGCCGGCCGCCGCCGTCGCCGCGATCCGGGCCAAGGATTATGGCCCCTTTGTCGCGCCGGAGCTGGGCACTTTGCCGGTCGACTTCATGTCCACGGTCGACATTACCAACGGCAATAGCGGCTCGGCAACGCTGAATGGGCGCGGCGAGTTCGTCGGTCTCGCCTTCGATGGCACGCTCGATGGAGTGATCTCCGATTGGGCATATGCCGCAGACCGCAGTCGAACCATCCATGTCGACAGTCGCTTCATGCTTTGGACCATGGACAAGATTGACGGCGCTGGCTGGTTGCTCCAGGAGATGGGAATGCTGCCGGCGTCGCGCTCATGAGCGGGGTAGTCCACGATCCGGCGGATCGGCCGACTGAACCGGCACGTGCTTCGCAACGCCCGCGAAAAACAGCTCCGCCGGCCTTTAGAAAAATTCCCTTTCCACACCGAACCGGATTTCACTCCCCGAGAAAAGGGAGAAGGAAATGGGTGCCGGGCTCATCCTTTGCCCCCAGCGGCGGGCCGACGACCATAATGGCGGGCTCGGCCGAAAGCAGCTCCGCCGTTGCCCTGACTTGATCGAGCATCACCGGACCTTTCCGAGCTGCTGGCGCACGAGCATGCCTCGCTGGCGCTGGCGCTGGTGCAACGCTGCAGCGGCGTTGCGGCGCCGGCGCCGCGCTCGGGGTGAGGCCGGACCAGCCGGTGGCGATCTGCGTCGAGCGCAGCCCGGCGATGGTGGTCGGGCTTTTGGCGATTCTCAAGGCGGGCGGCGCCTATCTGCCGCTGGACCCGGCCTATCCCTGCGCGCGGCTGCGGCAGGTTCTCGGCGATGCCGCGCCGCGGCTGCTGCTGGCCGATGCGGCCGGCCGCGCCGCGCTCGGCCCCGAGGCCCTTGTCGATGTGAGCGTGGTCGATCTGGAGACGGCGACACCAGCCTGGGCCGAACTGTCCGCTTCGGATCCCGAGCCGCGCGCGCTTGGCCTCACCGCGCGCCATCTCGCCTATGTCATCTACACCTCCGGCTCAACCGGAACGCCAAAGGGCGTCATGGTCGAGCACCACAGCCTCGTCAATCTAGGGTTGGCTCAGCTCGTGCTTTTTGGCGTCTGTTCAAATAGCCGTGTCGTGCAGTTCGCCTCCTTCGGTTTTGATGCAAGTGCTTGGGAGCTTGTCATGGCGTTTGGCGCAGGCGCCGCATTGCACTTGCCCGCGGACGAGTTCCGCCAGGCGAGTAACAAACTATCGGACTACCTGCGACGCGAAGCCATAACCCATGCGACGTTACCTCCAGCCTTGCTTCAGGCAAGCAGGGAGCCCGGATGTTTGGCATCGCAAGTTCTCATTCTTGCTGGCGAACTGCCGAAGGCTGAACTCGTCCGAAGTCTAGCCTCGGCATCTATCGTCAACGCCTATGGCCCGACCGAAGCAGCGGTCTGCGCGACGGTTTGGAGTTGTCCCGATGATTTTGATGGGCCAGTTGTTCCGATCGGGCGTCCGATTGCGAACACGCGGGTGTATCTGCTGGACGGGCATGGTGGGCCCGTGCCGTTCGGGGCGGTGGGCGAGCTTTACATTGGCGGGGCAGGCGTTGCGCGTGGCCACCTGAACCGGCCCGAGCTGACGGCGGAGCGATTCATCGCCAGTCCCTTTGTGGAAGGCGATCGGCTGTATAAGACCGGCGACCTGGCGCGTTATCTGCCGGACGGCAATCTTGAGTTTCTGGGCCGCAACGACGACCAGGTGAAGATCCGCGGCTTCCGCATCGAGCCGGGCGAGATCGCGGCGCGGCTTTGCGAGCACGCCTGGGTGCGTGAGGCGGTGGTGGTGGCGCGCCAGGACCGGGCCGGCGACAAGCACCTTGTCGCGTATGTGGTGTGTGCGCCCGAGGCCGGCTCGGACGACGAGGATGGCGGCGGGCTTGCCGGCGCCTTGCGCGCGCATGTGAGCGGGCGGCTGCCCGACTACATGGTGCCGGCTGCGTTCGTGCAGCTCGCGGCGCTGCCGCTGACGCCGAACGGCAAGCTCGACCGCAAGGCACTGCCGGCGCCGGCCGGCGCCTATGCGCGGACGGCCTATGAGGCGCCGCGCGGCGCGGTCGAGACGGCGCTGGCGCAGATCTGGGCGGAGCTTCTCGGGGTCGAGCGGGTCGGACGCCACGACAACTTCTTCGAACTGGGCGGCCATTCGCTCCTGGCGGTGCCAGTTGCTCAGTCGAGTATTGTATCTTGGGTTGAACTTTAACGCCGCCGACCTCTTCCAAGCCCCTGTTCTGAAGGAACTTGCATCGAACATTCATTTGGAGCCACAGCCCTGTGGTCCGGGCGTGATTTCCGTACAAGCAACCGGATCGCAGCCACCGCTCTTCTTTGTTCCCACAGGTTCGGGCGATTGTTCCTATGCCCTCGGTTTGGCGAACGAAATGGACATAGACTGTCCCGTCTACGCTTTACCATGGCCGTCTTTCGATGAAGTTCGTCCACTGACCCTTGAAGCGATAGCTGATCAGGTCATCCTCGCGATCAAAGAAATTCAACCGCAGGGTCCATATCGCTTCGCTGGATACTCATCAGGCGGAATCCTGGCTTACGCAATCGCCCAGCGCTTGCTGAGTCTCGATGACGCTGTGTGTTCATCGCTCTCATCGACGTTACGCTACCTGCAAACGTGACAAAGTGCGAACTGCACCGAAGGTTCTGGCACCCAACGAGTTCAGTCTCGGATCGCGACAATCCCCAAATGTCGGAGAGTTCTGGCTCGGTGATCCAAAGATGGGAAGCATATGGGGTCTGCCGCCGCTGCCGATTGACGACCGAGTCGAGCAATTCCAAAGCCAAGCTGCATTGGATGAAGCTTCTCATTCGAAAAGCTCAAAGGGACCAGATAGGATGGCGACTATCACCATTGATCAACAGAACATCCTCGTTGGCATCCGTCCAATAGAACCGGCTGACGACTCCACCTTGTACGCTTCCGAAGTTACCTCGTTGGGACTGCCGCCAAAGAAGAGATTTTTCCCGCCATCGGATAGTTCGACAAGGGCAGATTCAATCCTGATAACGTCGTCTATCGGGTGATGTCGGCTCTGCCGCAGCACCCATGGCAGTTCCATCGTTCACCTCGCGGCAAATGCCCATCTTTCTGCCACCGCTTCTTGCCGCGGGTCCGTCTGAGTCAAGCCGGTGCGTTCGATGTTTCCGGAAAGATGCGCAACGCCGGCCGAAGCGGAAGGCTCGAAACGCGCTTGACTTCAACACGCCGAATAGAGAAGCAACCCCGTTTGCGTACAGCTGCAAAGACTAAGGACGGGCCGCCGCTCAGACCACGGTCATAACGTCAAGAAGGCACGAATGGCCAAAGAGGAGAGTGGCGTCGGAGAGCCGCAGAGCACTGGCTGAGCGAAGAATTTGCGGTTGCCTGCTTCTGCAGCGGGCCAATTGTCGAGTTCGGAACCCAAAATGTCGGCAATTTGACAATGCGTGTGGTCAGACAATGCACAAAATCAGACATTTGAGTTGGTACGCCGCTTGCGTGTGAACAACCTCATCGTCCGATCGCTTGTGAGAGCGAGACGGATAGGTTGGCAATATTGAGGAAGGCGGGAACTAGCTATGCCGCGAACTGACGTAGAGCGATTCGTCAACGATTTAGGGAAAAAAGGCAGTCCGCTTGAAAAGCTCAAACCACGATTTGGAGGCCTTGCATCGATTGTAGCGATTGGAAAGAGCCTCGACTACAATATCACGCTTGATCAGGTTAAAAGTTACATTCGATCGAACATTCGACAGAAGTCGAGTAGCAAGAAGCTCAGCGCGATTGCGAGCCGCACGCGTGATTCCAGCGTTTCTGGCTTAAACAACCTTGTGCAGACCACTGCGTTGACTAATTACGCTTCGGCTGTACCCATGAGTTCTGTGATAATCGGGGAAAAGGCTACAGTCGCCGCGGTTGTTGTAGTTATTGTAATTGTTGTTGTGGTCGCGACCTAATGCAAATGTTAGCTCTGAGCGCATTGGCTCCGACGAGCCGGTCTGAAGAAACTGCCCAGGATGAGATCATGCTATCAGGCCTACAAGGGGCAGCTTCAGGGGCTCACCTGTACCCTTTGGCCGAACACTGGCGACAAATTCTCAACCGGCGCACGCCGGAGGAACGGCGCACGTTGTCCCACGTCAAGCGCTTCATGGAGCGGCTGGCCGGTGACGGGAAATTCCGCACGGCACTCGCGGAGAACCTCGACGCCCCTCGAGCGTTAACAGAGCGCTACGGCATTGAAGTTGACCCATTGGAGATGCTGCCGCTCTGGTGCGGTGACTACCTGAAGTTCCGCTTCAAGCCGGAGTCTGCTTCGTGGCCGCTGGCTATGTTGTGGGACGAATATATGCGCGAGATATCGCACCATCGCGACCTCCTGCGCGACCAAGGCGAAATGTCGATGATCGACCATCGCTTTCATGCCTGGCGCGAGCGCCAAATTCGGCGCTGTAACGACGAATTGGGCGAATTGGCGCCGTCAATCACGCACCCCATCATCGCTTTCGAGCTAAGCGAAGGCTGCACCGTCGGTTGCTGGTTCTGTGGCCTCTCGGCGGACCGCTTCAAGGGTTACTTTGAATATAGCGAGGAGCATGCAGAGCTCTGGCGCGGCGTAGTCGGCGTCGCGAGCGAGATGTTTGGTTCGGCGGCCCGCACTGGCTTCTGCTACTGGGCCACAGATCCGATCGACAACCCGGACTACGACCGTTTTCTGCTAGACTACCATCAAATCACGGGTGCTTTGCCACAGACGACGACGGCCGCACCGCTCAAGGATGAGGCACTCACCAGGCGCGTGCTCGAACTGTTCAAACGCTTCGGTGGCGTGACGAATCGTTTTTCCGTGCTAAGTACGAAGCATCTCAATCAGATTCACGCGGCGTTTTCGCCCGAGGACCTGATCGGGGTCGAACTCATCCTGCAGGGCAAGGCGGCGCCGACCGCTAAGGCTTTCGTCGGGCGCGCACGCGCGCGGAAAGAAAAATTCAAGGTAGCCAGTAAAGATGACGCAACCGCATTACCCGAGGGTTATCCCACGACGATCGCTTGTGTTTCCGGCTTCCTCGTAAATATGCGGCAGGGACGTTTGCAACTGGTAACGCCGGTACCGGGTAGCGAACGCTGGCCTCTCGGGTACCGAATTGTGGGTCAACGTTTCTTCAGGACGCCCGACGAGTTCCGGGAGGGGCTCCAGAGCATCATCGACGAGCATATGCTCGAAAGCCCACCTCCCAACCTACCGATCCGCTTCCGCGGAGGCCTGCAATACGAGGCTGGGTACCGGTACTTCCATCTCCGGTCACGCAACATTGAATACCGGGTGCTCGACGATGTCGTTCCGATTTCCGTTGGCGATCTAATCGCGTGCGGCAATTGTACAGCCTCGGAGCTGATTATGCGCGTCACGACGGACGGCGCAAGCGCCCTTGCTGTCGCAGACATGCTCGATCAGTTGTACGCGGCCGGGGTAATCGAAGAGGACCTCGACGAGGTTTCACTTGGCACAACATCGACGGTATGACGGGCCGCAGGGCGCTGGCTTGTCTACCCCATGCACTGGACGACGGTCCCCACTGGGCTACTTGGCGCGATCAGATGCTTCGGGGAGGCATGACGCAAATCGGCGGTCCGCTTTACAGGCACAACACGCGTTGATGGGCCATCGGTAGATAAATGCGCTTGGCCGCTACCTGCGTAGCCTGTGCTCCTGGGAACGACCGAGCGTCCCGAGCTGAGGGCGGAGCGGTTTCTGGCCGACCGGTTCAGCGACGAGGCACGCGTCACGGTCTACCGGACCGGCGACCTGGCGCGTTATCTGGCGGACGGCAATCTGGAGTTCATGGGCCGGCGGCGCTAAGCTCCAGTCAACATATCGTGCGCGGCCGAGAAGCTGCACCGCCAACCGCCGCGCCCGGCCGCGGGCGAGTTGCGAATGGTCGCGCCATACTTCTCATAGGTCGGCTCGGCATGCGTGGTGGCGTGCGACGTATTCGAAGCAGCCACCCTGGTCGATCGCGACGTCGACCAGTACCGCGTCCTTATTCATGCCAGACAGCATTTCGCGCGTCACCAGCTTGGGAGCCGCCGCACCCGGGATCAGCACCGCGCCGACGACGATGTCGGCCGAGAAGCATTCGTCCTCGAGCGCCTCGACGGTCGAATAGCGGGTGTGGACCCGGCCGTTGAAGATGTCGTCGAGCTGGCGCAGCCGCGGGATCGAGCGGTCGATGATGGTGACGTCGGCGCCAAGGCCGGCCGCCATCTGCGCGGCATGCAGGCCGACGACGCCGCCGCCGAGCACAGTGACCTTGCCGGGCAGCACGCCGGGTACGCTGCCGAGCGGCACGCCGCGACCGCCATTGGCCCTCTGCAGCGCAGTCGCGCCGGCCTGGATCGACAGGCGGCCCGCGACTTCCGACAGCCAGCAGCGGCAGGCCGCCGCGGTCTTCGGTGACCGTCTCATAGGCGATGGCCGTCACGCCCGAGGCCAGCAGACCCTTGGTCTGCTCCGGATCCGGAGCGAGATGGAGATAGGTGTAGAGGATCTGGCCGTCACGGAGCTGGACCTATTCGTTGGGCTGCGGCTCCTTGACCTTGACGATCATGTCAGACTTGGCAAACACGTCGGCGGCCGTCTTGGCGATGGTGGCGCCGGCGCCGCGATAGGCGTTGTCGTCGGCGCCGATGCCGGCGCCGGTCTCGACCAGCACTTCGTGGCCATGCGTGACATATTCGCGGACCGATCCCGGCGTCAGGCCGACGCGGTATTCGTGGTTCTTGATTTCCCGGGGGCAGCCGACGCGCATTCGCTCCTCCTCGAATTTCTGATTTTGCGGGGTGGACCATAAAACCATAAATAGCGCGGCAAGTGTTTGCGTATCCGGTTGTTGCCGGGCGCGGCAATCGCTATTCCTTGCGCCAAAATCCGTTCTATTCGCATGAAGCATGAACAATGTCGCTCGACAGGATCGATATCGCCATTCTCGAGACATTGCAGAAGGATGGGCGGATATTCTAACGATGCGCGCACCCGGATGCAGTCTGGCTTGAATCGCCATTGCTATGAAAGACGGCTTCGCGAAATATTCCTGCTCGGCGTCGCCGCTCATGCTGGCGAAGTGCAGGACGGCGATTTACGGCTTCGGCGGCGGTGGGATTTCTACCACCAATACGTCGCTCCGAATGACAGGCGCGGTACGCCTTCAATCCGAACCCGTCTCTCAGTTCGAAATCCTCGCTGCCGCATGAGGTTGCCAACGCTCTGGCAAATTCTCTGACCAGACAAAACTTTACGGCGGAACCGCTGCCGCAATTCGATGTTTCTCATGCCACCGCAGGCTTGCAGTTGAAGGCGGCAGGACGGGTCGACTGTTGGTACTGACTGAAGCCGGTGGTCAGGTCATCACCGCCAGCTGTGGCGCTTGCCATCTGCGGCCAACCGCTGGACGACGGGCTCAAGGTCTTCGATCGCGATTCGCGTAAGGAGTTCGATCTGATGTTCCATGAAAAAATGGTCGCCGGCGCAAAAATGGGCCTTGAACTGCTTCGTGGTATGCTCTTTCCAGCCGATAATGTGGTTGCCTGTAACATATGGGTCGACGCGGCCGCCTATCGCAGTGATTGGAGCGTCGAGCGGAGGATGGGAACCGTAGCGATAGGCATTGTTCATCGCGTAGTCCGCCTGGATAATCGGAAGCATCATCGCGTGCATTTCGGGATCTTCGAACAGGGCCTTGTTGTTGGCGAAATTTACCTCCTTTAGCATCTCGACGAACTCGCTCTCGTCGAGTTCGTGTTCGGCCTTGCCGGTCCCGTGATTGAACTGCTGGACGTCAATGGCTAACTGGTCGTCATTGTAGATCTGTGGCGAGCGACCACCGGCCACAAAGAAGTATTCCGGCTGCAGCCCGTGATCGCGGCGTACCCGATGGGCAATCTCGAAGGCCTGGACACCGCCATAGCAAAACCCGAAGAACGCGAACGGTTTGTCCTTAAGGAAGGGCAGCATCTCCGGCACGATGCCGTCGACCATGTCCTCCATCCGCAGCCAGAAGCCCTCTTCAAGGCGCGCGCTGCGGCCTGGCATCTGCAGGATGCCGAGCTCGATGTGATCCGGCATCTTGTCGATCCAGTGCTGGAATACGAGCGGGCCGCCGCCGGCATAGGGAAAGCCGATCAGGCGGATCGGCGCGTCGGGCTTCGGACGCGGAATGACCACCGCGCTCTTGTCGTAGCTCTGGGCGCTGTCGGCCAGGACCGGCGCTGTCGGTACCGCCTCGCTGTCCGCAATACCCCCAAGAGTGGCGGTCACCTGCGTCTCAGTATCGGCCGCGATCTCCGCGATTGAGGCACCCATCACGAGCTTCTGGAGCGAAACCTTGATGCCGCTCTTGGCGAGTTTGTTGCGGAACTCAATCGTAGCCAAGGAGTCGAATCCCATTTGGTTGAGCGCTTCGTCCATCGGCAGGCTGTCCGGATCGGCGATGCCGAGCACACGGGCGACTTCTCCGCGCAGGAAGCTTTCGATCGCCTGACCGCGTTCGCTCGGCGCTACCGAGCCGAAGAGCCGCGCAAGTGGATCTGTCGCCTCGTCGTCATTGGTCGCCTGCCGATTCTTGTGCACATTCGACAGAGGCGTGAGCCAAGCAGGCGTTTCCCCGTACTGCTTCTTGGCGAAACGTCGCCACAGGATCGGCGCTGCGGTGAGCGTGCCAGTTGAGGCGAACAGGCCCTCCAGCCGCTCGAGCGCCTCCCGGTTGCGGATCGCGAGCAGGCCGAAATCGGTCAGGCGCTTGCGCAGGCGCTCGTCGAGTCCGGATGCCATGCCGGTTTCCGCCCACGGACCCCATTCGATGCTGACACCTGGCAGACCCTCGGCGTTGCGGCCCTCGACAATGCGGTTCATGGCGGCATTGGCGGCCACGTAAGCCGCTTGGCCCTTCATACCGAGAAGCGCGCTAACCGAGGAGAAGCAGACGAAGAAGTCGGGTGAGAAGCGACGGCTCGCGTTATCGAGAACGAGCGTACCCTGGAGTTTGGCCCGAAGTGCGCGTTCGAGTTCGCTCGCCTCCTCGATCGATCCGAGCGTGGCGTCCTGAACGATTCCGGCGGTGTGAATGATCCCGCCGAGTTGATGGCCCGCCTCCGAGAGATCGCCCAGGATTCGCTCGACTCCGACCTGGTCGGCGATGTCAACCGCATGCGCCGCGATCTCAGCGCCGGAACGGCGCAGGGCTTCGAGCCGTTCCCGTTTGGTGCCGTCCGCGACGGCCCTGTTGAGAAGCACGAGGCGGCGCGCACCGCGATTTATCAGCCATTCGGCCATTAGCGATCCGAGAGCGCCAAGCCCGCCGGTGACGAGATAGGTCTTCTGCGGATCGACCGCGCAATCCGTACCGACATTGCGGCTTTCGCTGAGGCGCAGGACATAGCGTTCCTCGCCGCGCACGGCGTAGGCGGTCTCCGACCCAGAGCCACCGAAAAGAATGCCGATCGCGACCGCGATTTCTGCGTCGCTCGGCTCCGCGCCGAGATCGATGTCACCCCCCCACAGATCGGGATGTTCGCTCGCGAGCACCATCGCCATGCCATGTAGTGAGGCGCTGACCAATGAGGCTGGACGAGCGGCGTCCTGAATTGGTGTGTCTGTTTGCGGCACGGCACGGCCGGACTGGCCGACGACCCATATCTTCGCCTTCGTCAGATTGCCATGCTTGGTCGCTGCCTGAACCGTCTGGACGAACTGCATGAGGGTGGCGGCGTGGCTGTGCGCCGCCTCGACGATCTGTCCACTTGACGCGCCTTCCGCGCTCTCAGGAGTGACGATGATCCCCGCGACATACTCGTCGAGCACACCGCCAGATAGACCTGTTTCGACATTCGAAAGAACGACCGCTGTCTGCTTGGGCCCTTCCCGCTTCGCCTCGATCGCCTGAGCCAAACGTCCGGCGAGACCGAGGGCATTGCCCAGGATAATCCAGAGGGCCTTGTCTTTCGGCAGTTGCGGCGCTGACTGCTTTTCCACGTGCCATTCGCGGCGGCAGTGCCATGCCAGCCGGTCGCTCGCTTTCGTGTCGATCCAGTGATGCTGACGCTCGAAGGGATAGAGCGGAAGATCGACGAGCCGGCGTTCATTATCCGGCAGATCGGTGAGCGTATTGATCGCAAGGCCGGCGACGAAAAGGCGGCCCGCGGTCTCGGCGAGAACCTCTTCGTCATTGCGGGTGCGATTGAGGCTCGAGACGAATTGCGAGGGCGAGGCAATGCCATCTAGGGCCGCCTGCGCCATCGGAGTGAGGACCGGATGCGGTCCGATTTCCAGGAAGAGATTCGCCCCAATTTCTTGCGCCGTCATTATGCCCCGATGGAACAGGACGGGCTGGCGAACGTGGTCGGTCCAGTAGCGCGCGTCAGCGACTTCGTCGCCGGCGACCTTACCCGTCTTCGCACTGACCAGTCGGCCATCGGGCTTGGCGAAATCGAGGGTGCTCGCGAACGCCTGAAACTGTTCGAGGATCGGATCCATGAGATGCGAATGAAAGGCGTGCGAGACCTTCAACTGCGTCGTGCGGATGCCTTTTTCCTTGGCGACCTTGATCAGCGTTTCAAGTGCGTCCGTCTCGCCCGCGACCACCGTGCTGGCTGGTCCGTTCTCGGCCGCGATGGCGAGCTCAACTTCGGAGTCCCGGATCATCTGATGGGCTGTGTCCGGATCAGCTGTCAGGACGACCATGCCGCCATTACGTGGAAGCCGACCCATCAGTTCGCCGCGCTTGGTGATCAGCTGCAGCCCGTCCTCGAGTGAGAACACGCCGGCAAGATGGGCCGCCACGTATTCTCCGATGCTGTGGCCCATGACGATCTCTGGGACGAAGCCCCTGGCCTCGAGAACTCGGGCGAGTGCAAATTCGATCGCGAACAGGGCGGGCTGGGTATATTCGGTATCGTGAACGAAATGGGCGAGCGTCCCGTCACCGTATAGGATGTCGCTCAATCCGTGCTTGCGAATCCGTGCGACCACCGCGTCACAGGCGTCGAAGGCTTCGCGGAAGATCGGATCACTCTCGTAGAGTCCGCGCCCCATACCTTCGCCCTGGCCGCCCTGTCCGGTGAACAGAGCGGCGGGAACCACATGTTTGGAGAGATCGACACGGGCATAATCGTTTGCGCGAAGACTCTCGGCCAGCCCTCTGGTTGTCCGACCGGTCGCGAAACTCCGATACTCAAAAGCGCGGCGGGCGGTGTTCGCAGTAAAGCAGATGGCGTCGCGCTCGTTGGGCTCTGCCGTATCGAGTCGCAAGGCAAAACTCTTGGCCATGGCGCCCAGGGCCTGTGGCGTGCGTGCCGAAATGTTCAGCGTACGAGGAAGGTCCGGGTGGTGCGGCGCATCATTCGGCTGAGATAAACCGTTCGTCTCGCTCGGTGCTTCCTCCAAAATGACATGGGCATTCGTTCCGCCCACGCCGAACGAACTGATGCCCGCGCGTCGTGGACCCTTGGACGTCCAGGGCACAGCGCTAGTCGGCACGGCGAAGGGAAGGCGATCGAAGTTGATCTCCGGATTGGGCGTCTTGAAATTGACCGCCGGCGGCAAGGTTCGCGACTTCAGTGCCATGACCGTCTTGATTACACCCGCGATGCCGGAAGCGGCGATCGTATGGCCGATATTAGCCTTCACCGAACCAAGGGTAATCGGCGCGACATCCGCCGGCAAACCGGCGAACACTTCGCTGAGGGCTTCGATTTCGATCGGATCACCCAGTTTCGTGCCCGTTCCGTGCGTTTCCAAGTAGGAGATCGTTTCCGGCGCGAGCGAGCTGTTCATGAGTGCTCTTGCGACGACGCTCGATTGGCCCTCGATGCTCGGCGCCGAGAAGCTGATCTTGTCGTTTCCGTCATTGTTGATCGCCGATCCGCGAATAACAGCGTGGATGGTGTCACCTTCGGCAAGCGCGTCATCGAGACGTCGAAGCGCAACCACGCCGACGCCACTCGAAAACACCGTGCCGCTGGCCTCGGCATCGAACGGACGGCAGTGGCCGTCGCGGGACAAGATCATGCCCTCTTGATAGCGATAGCCCGCACGGTCGGGAATGATTGCAGTGACACCGCCCGCCAGCGCCATGTCGCATTCGCCGTTCTGCAGACCGCTGCAGGCCAGATGGAGACTTACGAGTGAGGTCGAACAAGCTGTCTGGACGCTGATGGCGGGGCCGATGAGGTTGAGGCGATGGGCCGCCCGAGTCGCTAAGTAATCCTTATCGTTTCCCAGCATGGCCTGGAAGCCGGTCATGGTGTCGAGCATGCCTTCCTTGCTGAAATCGTGCGAGCCGGCTACGCTCCTGGCGAAATAAGTGTTCGGGCCGGAGCCGGCATAAATGCCCGTTGTCATCTCGGTCGAACGGACGGCGTAGCCAGCATCTTCGATGGCGTGCCAAATGTTTTCCAGGAATAATCGGTGCTGCGGATCGAGGAGAGCCGCTTCACGAGGCATGATGCTGAAGAAGTCAGCGTCGAAGTAGCTGAGGCCCGTAAGTGGCGCGCCGTGGCGGATATAGTCCTCCGCTTCCCACTGCTCGGGGTCGACGCCCGCGCCGGCGAGTTCAACATCCGACAACTGACGAACGCTCTCGCGTCCGGCAATAATGTTTTCCCAGAACGCCTTGGGCGTATCCGCATCGGGGAACCGGCAGGCCATGCCAATAATCGCGATGGGGGTAGCTCTGTGAATGGGGCCGTTCATTTTCACCTCGTCGCTGCTCCGGCCTTCTGATCTTTGGTTCCCGGAGCGTGTTGTCTGCTGGAGCGGGTCATCGGTGCGCAGGATCAGCGCGGAGAAGCGCGTCCTTTGGACGACATACGCCGGGTTGCGAGTCCAGCCAACGTCGTGTTCGATGCATCGCCCTTCGCCGAGTTTCGCGATAAATAGTCTGCGAGCCCCCTCGGCGAAGGATGCCGGAAGACCAAGATCGCTGATATATTAATCCCGAACTGGCGGCGAAGGCGGCGTTGAAGCTCCGGGACCATGATCGAACGCGCGCCGAAATCGAACACGTTGTCCGAATCCGCGAGCGAGGGATGGTCCAGAAGCTCCCGCCAGTGGGAGGTAATCGCGCCGCACAGGTCACCGCTCTTCGTCGATCCGCTTGTAGTGGCACTGGCAGCCTTCTCGACAGGCGGTGCCGCGGTCTTGACCTTTTCGGCAAACAGCTTTTCAGCGATTGATTTGCGATCGACCTTGCCACTCGCCGTTTTAGGCATCGCGCTCATGATCTGGACACGGTCCGGCGCCATGTAGCTAGGGAGCATCTTACGGACATGGGCGCGAACTACTGTTTCGAGACAGTCGGTTGGCGCCTGATCTTTGCTCGTTAGGCAGGCGATCAGCCGTCCCATTCCATTTGCATCACGCTCGAAAACCATGGCGACTTCGGCCACGTCTGGGTGATCAGCTATAACGCTCTCAATTTCCCCAAGTTCAACCCTATAGCCGTCGATCTTGATTTGGTGGTCACGGCGACCACAGAAGAAAAAACAACCACTTTCATCTGACGTCGCAAAGTCGCCGGTCCGATACAATCTCGTTGGCGTGCCGTTAATATCGATAGTCACGAACCGTTCCTCTGTTCGCTCCTTATCCTGGAAATAACCCTGCGCGAGACAAATGCCACCGACATAGAGCTCTCCCACCTCTCGTGACCTCACCGGTCGCGCGTCTTCATCTAAAATAAAGAGTTCGACATTCGGCAGAACCCGACCGATGGGCGGTAACCTAGGCCATTCCGCTGGATTGCTATCAAGCTCGTGACAGGTGACCACGTGTGTCTCAGAGGGACCGTACTGATTGAAGAGCCGACACTCGGGGAGCTTGCTGAAAAACTCGCGCAAAGCGGAAGAGACCACGAGTTGTTCCCCGGCGGTGTGGATTTCCCGTAGACTGTCGGGAAACTGTTTGCGCTCCACGCAATTCGACGCCAATTGTTGGAGGGCGATAAATGGCAGGAACAATCGTTCCACCTGGGCACGCTGTATCTCGTCCGAAAGCAAATCGGGGTCGATCCGCTGTTCATTCGTTAGGATGACGATACGGCCACCTGAGCAGAGCGTGGAGAAGATCTCCTGAAACGATACATCAAATGAAATGGGGGCGAACTGAGCCGTTGCCCCATTGCCTGACAGGCTCGAAAGTTCGATCTGCCAGTTCACGAGGTTTTGAAGCGCTGCTCCTCCCATGTCGACTGCCTTCGGTTTGCCAGTCGAACCCGAGGTAAAGATAACGTAGCCACTGCAATTCGGCGACAGCGCCACATCTCGGTCGGACGATCCAGCACCGGCTGCGCCCACTCCAATTTCCTCGACCATCACCGCCGAGCCCGACGAAACATCCTTGAGGATCGCCGAATAGACGGCCGATGAACTGAGGAGCACGCTCGGGTCCACTTGCGCAAGCATCTCGCGAATGCGACTCTCTGGAAGATTTGGTTCCACGGGAACGTAGGAAACACCCAGGATTTGACAGCCCAGGATCGCCGCGATCCGGTCAACACCGATGGGCAAATGAATTGCGACGCGGTCCAAACCCGCTTCACGTCCAGTTTTTAGGGCGCGAGCTATCTCACAGGCTCGCAGCCACAAATCCATGTAGTTGATCGTTTCTGTTCCGAAAACGACAGCCGGACGACGAGGAAATTCGGATGCATACCAAAGCACGGACGCTGCAATGGTCCGCTCTGAAGGGCCTGAGGCGTTGTTTAAACTCTGCATGACTTCCCTCAGAATGCCGGACATTGCTAAATACATTTTTACTGTATCCGTGGTAAGCTCACAGTCAATCCAGTCAATTAAATTTCACATGTTCTTAATATTTCGACCGAGGTGTGCGGGCATCGCCAGATACAGTGCCGATCCCCTAGATGTTTAGATGGGGTATTCGGCTTTGCCCCACGTCGGTGCGGCTGCGCGGCTGGCCTCGAATAACGACAACGGCGGCCAGGCAGGATCGCTCGAGAGAGCGAGCAACGCCATCTGGTCGATCAGCTTCGTAATCTCATCCAGCGATGACTGTTAGCGCCATCAACTGCAAAACCGACCGCTCCTTTCCAATGCGCTGCCGCCCACCGCGTCCCCCCTCATCCAATGTTCGGATTGATAGAATCCCAGATATTCTCACCGATCCAGTCACCCGCGCACGGGTCTCCTGGCGCTACATATGGGCAAGGGATACAAGCTTGTTGCCATCCTGGGGCACGATTCCGCGTTCCTAGGCAGGGACCCGATTTCCCGCACGATCCGTCAGGTCGGACTTTTCAAGAATCGCAAAAATCTGCTCATGCGCTTCCATGATGTCGCGTTCGAGGGCGTCGGCGGCTGCCAAGCCATTGCCCTTCTCCAACTGGTCAATGATTTCGCGATGATTATGGTGGCCCGGAACAACTCTCGTTTCCTTTCGCCTGAGGCCGAGGACTCGGCCCGCCTGTAGCCAATGCGCCTCGATTGTGTTCATCAAGACCTTGTTTTCAGAGAGATTGTAAACTGCGAAATGAAACAGTTGATTCAGCTTCAGATACTTTTTCACGTCAGCGTTCTTCTCCATATTGAGCAGTTCCATCTTTTCATTGATTTCTCTGAGATAGTTTAGGCTCTTCCCGGCAGATTTCTTCACACCCCAGACTATGGCCTGCCGTTCATTCAGAAGGCGCACTTCCAGAAGATCGCGGAGGCCTTCAGCAGTGATCATTGGAACGCGCGCGGACTGACGCGGCGCCCGTTCGAGTATGTCGATGCCGCTAAGCCGGTTGAGCGACTCGCGGATTGGCATATGGCTGGTGCCGAATGCGACAGCCAGTTCCTTGAGACGCATCGGCTGCCCGGGCGAAAATTCCCCGGACATCAGTGCGTCCTTCAGTTCGGCATAGACATGCTCAATCGTCGAACTTGGGGAAGCCTTCAATGGTGGTATTTCGTACTTCGGGCCTTTTGTCGCCATTTGGCATGATCTCCAAAACCGGCGCCTCGAACGCCCTGTGAACACGTCTCACGCTGCATGAAAACGGCGGGGCACCAGCCCGCCCGAGCCCTGATCCGCTGGTCCACGCCTGAAGTGCGGCGCATCGCAAACCACTTGGCAGTGCACCTGCCGCCGAGATTTCCGGCCACGACGACCCAGGGCAGCCGCCATCTCCAGCGCCCTGGTTCCGAAGCTTCGGCAGCCTTAACGATGTATCAGCCGGAGCCGCTACATTGACATATGCTGGGGTGTTACTGCCAACCAGGTCAACACATGGCCAGCAGCGATGCTAAAGCGAATGTCGTAGTGCTGGCCCTCGAGCAATTCTGGACAGATAGTTTTTGTCAGATGCAGTCGTAGTTGCCCGTTTCTAGGCGTCGTTCGTAACTCTGCACAGTCGAATCCGAAAAAGCGCCTTGCCACAGGATAGAGCGCTTTGAAAAGTGTCTCTTTGGCCGAAAAAACTAGGCTCGCCAGCCCGTCTGAAGAGAGGACCACTTGCCGAGCGATCAAGGCGCGCTCATCCTCATTGATGGTCATGTTTAGGATCGCATCCAGAGCATGACCGCTGGCCAGCGCCTCAACGTCGACACCTGCCCGCCAGTTCGCATTGGCGATGGCGAAACAAGCGCAATGCCCACGCGTATGGCTTATCGATCCAGCGGAAGAGGAAGGCCAGAGTGGAGCCCCGCCTAGACCGATTGGAATCTCACTAGCGGCTTGACCCAGCGCCCGCAATGCCGCGTGTGCCATCGCTCGCCCGGCTAAAAACTCAGCACGGCGTATGGCCACCGCTGCGGACAGATTGGCAGGGCAGTGTAACGCCAGCAGGTTGAACAGGTCATCCGTATAGCTCTCGAGATCAAACCTGCCGCGCACCAAGATCGCATTGGGGAGCCCGGGGACATGTAACTCAACATCGGTGAAAAATCCACGTGAACGAGCAGATAGAGCGATAAGTTCGAGATCGGAAAAAGCGGTCATATCCTGTCGCCTCCCCTAACCCAGGTCGCATTTCTATCATGATGTTTTCTGGGGAACGAGTTTGAGTTTGTTAATTTATATTACGAATTCATTAAGCTAGAGTTGTACGTTTAGGTGGCGAAGCCGAGGGCTTGCGCCATTCGCAGGATGCGCCCCGGCCAGGACGTGCGTGTGGTGGGTCTTCCAAGCACCGAGTTGGCTGGGTAGGGTTTGCAAGGGGGGCGAACAACCGGATGAACGAACGGATGATGCTGGATAGGTTGCGCATCCTATTGGGGATTTATACCAACGGTCATGAAGCTCGACCGACGTGAACCCACTCTCGCATTTCGTTGATGTGATTGTTTCGGGGCCATGAGCTTCTGCCAAGCCTCGCAGGCGGCGTCGATGATGGCGTCGTGGGGACGTCCGCGCCGGAACTGGACCCGGATGAGCCAATCGAGGCGGACGAGCCGGATCCGCTGCCCGAAGGGTTCGCGGCGATCGACGCCTTGCATGCGCGCGCGAATGCGGTCCTCGAAGGTGTGGTAGTCGAACGGCTACCTCGATCGGAAGCGGCGCCCGATCGGGATCCGCTGATCTACGACCCGGATTGGGACGAGCGAACCCGGTCGAGGATTGGCGCGCCACGCTTGATCGAGCAATGTCATGGAATGCAAATTTTATGACATTGAGGAATAGTTTGAACCCACCAGTTAGCAGTAGGAGACGTCGGGCCAGACCGTTATTTTTGCGCAGCGTAGCCGACTGAGCGGCAAATACCGACTCTGCTCGTGCGATAACTGCCTTACCGAGCAGCGGGATCCGCTGATCTAGGACCCGGATTGGGACGAGCAAACCCGGTTCGAGGACTGGCGCGCCACGCTTGATCGAGCAATGTTATGAAATGCAAATTTTATGACATTGAGGACAGTTTGAACCAACCAATTGCAGTAGAGACGCTGGACGTCGGGGCCAGACCGTTATTTTTTGCGCAGCGTAGCCGACTAAGCGGCAAATACCGACTCTGCTCGCGCGATAACTGCCTTACCGAGCTCGCTTGACCTGCGCTGTTGAAGGTCGAATCGAACTGATACGCAGCTCTCCACGGCAGCGGTCTCACCGTTGGACGAATTCACCATGACATGCCGGATGGCAAGCGAACTTTTGCCGATCTTTGTGACGGAGGATCGGATTTTAAGAATGGTCCCCGCACTTACCTCCGCGCGAAAATCGGTCTCGGTCCTGACATCTGCCCATCCAAGGGAGTCTTGGCGGTCATCCACATCCAAGAACCGCAGGACGACCAATGTAGCGTCGTCAAACATGGCCGCGTAAAATCGGCGGTTCATATGACCAAACTCGTCGCACATCCATGGCTGCGCGACGCCAATAAAACTATCGATCTCGTCAGTCAAAATATACCTCACTAAGAGTTGGCGGAAAGTGTCGCATTGTCGGGATAACCCATGCTTGGGCATTCACTTCGACACAACTGCATGGTTATGGGCCGCGAAGACGCTAGTTTCAATTTCAATCGCGCCCACTCACCCTTTTGGAGCTACCCGCTCCAAGTTACCCGAGAAGCAATGCCCAACCGAAGCAGCGGCAGCAGGGATCGTGAAAGGAACCTCGCGAGGCCAAATGAGCGACGGCGCGCATCGGAATGCCTGGGCCCCAACTTAGAGGCGCCCGACGCCGAGGCTGCGGGTCGCTCGCTAATAGCTTCGATCCATATCATTCCACCACCAAGCACCGCCCTCGCAACGCGCGAGTCGCTTTCAAATTCTGCCATCTTCGTTTCGTCCATTTGGAAATCAATGCGCAGCCCAGGAATTGCGGTTCGAGTGTCATGGCGCGCTCGAGCTAGAGCTGTGCGCTTTCTGTATTTTTGTAGACAAAGCTGTCGCGATAGCGTCTCCAGCTTCCTGCAGGTCGGCGACCAGGCTCTGAACAGCTGTAGCGCTGTCGCCCGATCTCACGGCGGCAATTATGTCTGCGTGATGCCGATGCCCTGAAAACGACATTGGAGTCGCCTTCAACAGGCTCAACAACGGCCCATAACGCATCCACAGCAATTCAATAAGATTCACAAGTTCAGGATTTCCGCATCGTTCATACAGCGAAAAATGAAACTTATGATTTAGTTGTAAATACGCCCGCGTTCCTAATGCGCCACGCTCCGCTTCAATATCCATCCGGGCATTTATTTGGGCCAGCTGATCGGCAAGCCCGTTCTCGCCGCGTTCGACCGTCATCGCCACCGCCTTGCCTTCAAGATCTGTTCGAAGGGTAAGTAGATTGCGAAGGCGCCCAACGCTCGCTTCGGGAATGAAGGGAGTTCGCCTCGTTTCGGACTGCAGCGCGCGAGCCATGACAAGTCTATTGAGGGCCTCTCGAACCGGCATATGACTTGTGCCGAATGCGGTGGCCAAGTCGTCGAGCTTCAACTTCTGACCAGGTGCAAACTCGGCCATCATGATTGAACGAGTTAGCTCCGCATAAACATGTTCCAAATCTGAGTTTCTTGGCCGCGGCCGAAGCACGGGAAATTTGGTCGCTGGCATTTTCACTCCTGATCTGCCTGACACGGACGTGAGCATAGCGAAATTATTTTATTTGATCAACGATCAAAAACGGTTAGGCTCTGTGTGGTGGATATCAAGTGAACACGGGGGTTGACACAAATCTGTTTTGCCGGCAATTCTTTGATCAACGATCAATAAAAGGGTAACTGGTATGTGGAAAGTTGGTATTGATGTGGGAGGGACTTTCACGGACCTCTTCGCGGTCAACAGTGCGACCGGCGAGGAGCGAACCGGTAAAGTTCTGACGACCCCTGAGGAAAGGTCGCGTGGCGTCTTGAACGCCATTGCAAACGCCAGCATCGCACCGAACGAGATTGAGCTGCTTGTCCACGGCACCACGACGGCGACCAACGCACTGATCGAGCGCACCTTCCCGGATGCTGCGATGATCACCACGGAGGGCTTTCGCGACGTGCTCGAAATCGGCCGAATGCACCGCGAACATCTTTATCGGCCCTATCAAACCAAGCCTGAGCCCCTGATCCGTCGTCGGCATCGCTACACGATCAACGAAAGAACCACTGCGTTCGGGAAGGTTGAGAAGGAGATTGATGCTGCAGAGCTTCAGCCCATTATCGAGGCCGTCGCAGCAGCTGGTATCAAATCCGTGGCTATCTGCCTGATCAACTCCTACGCGAACCCGGCAAACGAGCGCAAGGTCGCCGAAATCATCACAGCCGCATTGCCCGGCGTGCGGGCAATTTCCTCGGCGGATGTCAAGCCGGTGTTCCGAGAGCACACGCGCTTCACGTTGGCTTCGGTGAGAGCCACGATCCTGCCGGTGATGGCCGACTATTTTGAGCGTCTTGAGGCCCGGCTCCGTGAAGCGGAGTTTACCGGCAATCTCATGATCCTGAAAAGCAATGGCGGGATGATGTCCGTCAACCAGGCGCGTCTGCGTGTCGAGGAACTGGTGGAGTCGGGGCCCGCAGGCGGCGTCGGATATGCGTCCGAGATCGCGCGTACGGCCAGCTCGGTAAACATCATTCATACCGATATGGGCGGAACAAGCTTCGACGCATCCATCGTCGAGGATGGCGAGGGCCTCATCACCCGCGAATATGAAATTGAGTTTGACATACCGGTCGCAGTGCCGATGCTCGACATCCGTTCAATCGGCGCCGGCGGGGGGTCGATCGGCTGGATCGACAGCGGTGGCTCACTCCGCGTCGGCCCCATGTCCGCAAGTTCGGTTCCCGGGCCTGCCTGCTATGGGCGAGGTGGAACGCGGCCGACGATCACGGATGCAAATCTGGTGCTCGGCAGGATTAGTCCGGACCTTTCGGGTAAATTTAAACTGGATGGCGCAGCGGCCCGCGCAGCCGTGGAGACCGTTTCGTCTCAGTTGAAACTTAGCATCGAGGAATGTGCCGAAGGCATGCTGCGGATCGCGACCGAGGCTATGGCACAAGCCGTCAAGCTTGTCCTTGCATCTCGCGGCCGCGATCCTCGCGATTTCGCGCTTGCGAGTTTTGGCGGAGCAGGACCGCTGCACGCGTGCGCAGTCGCCGAGGCGCTCGGCACGCCAACGGTCATCGTTCCCAGATACTCCGGTGTTGCCTCTGCTTATGGAGCGCTGCGACTGGCAATCAAGCACGACGAAGAAGTTTTCTATTACGCCCCGCTCGTCGCCAAGGAGCTCGATGAAATCGGCCTTCGCTTGAAGAACCTCGGTGCCGCAGCCGTCGAAGCCCTTCTTGGGCAGGGCGCCAGCGCAGACAGCGTGCAGGTTAGCTTCGTGATGCGCATGCGGTATGCGGGTCAGACTTTCGAAGTGGACGTCGTGCAGGACCGGGGTGTTATCGAGCGACGCGACCTCGATCGCCTGGCTGAGGCCTTTCACGGTGCGCACAAGAGAGAGTTCGGTGTCCGGTCGGACGATTTCCCCGTTGAGATTGTCGCACTGGCAGTCACGGCGGAAGCGCCATCACCCGCTGGCATTCTGCAATCTAGCACGAGTTCCGCGATCGGCTCGCCACGTCAGGCTGAACGCAAGGTCTGGTTTGGCGGCTGGACCGACAGCCTGGTTCACGACGCCGCCGGCGCGGTTGAGGTCAGCGGCCCCGCTCTCATTGAAGATCCGCACACCAGCATCGTCATCCCACCGGGTTGGGCGGCACGCTTTGACTCCGCCCGCAACTGCATCTTGGAGAGGTCATAATGGTTACCTCAATCGACCCAATCACGTTCGAAGTGCTTCGCAACACGTTCGAGCATGTCTGCCGCCGCATGACGGTGATTCTGCAGAAGTCATCCTTCTCGCCGATCCTTTCGGAAAATCTCGACTTTTCGAACGCGATCTATGACCCCGCGCTGCGTCTGGTCGGTCAGACTGCAAACTGCCCCGTTCATCTGGCGGCGATGCATTTCAGCGTCCAGGCCGTGGCGCGGAAGTTCGGCATCGAGACGCTTCGGCCGGGTGATGTGGTGGTGCTGAATGACCCCTATGACGGCGGCACCCACATCAACGATGTGACGCTGACCATGCCTGTCTTCCATGAAGACATGCTTATCGGTTTCGCGGTAAGCCGGGGTCACTGGATGGATCTTGGGGGTGGCGGCCCCGGTGGCCAGGGCTTCGGAACGCACGTCGCCGGTGAAGGGCTTCGGCTTCCCCCACTGAAGCTCTATCGCAACTATGAGGTCGATCCGGACCTTCTCGAAATCCTGCTGCGAAACACGCGCACACCGCATTACATCCGCGGCGACCTGCAAGCCCATATGGGCGCTCTGCTGGCTGCCGAGGATGAACTCCAGGCTACGGCGCGCAAATACGGCCGCGCGACCCTGCTCCAGGGAATGGACGACATGATCCGTTACACCGAACGGATCGTTCGCGCAGAAATCGAAAACATACCGGATGGTGTCTACGAAGGCGCCGACTACGCGGATTCCGATGGCATCACCGATGCCAAGGTCTGGGCGCGGGTCAAGCTGACCGTCTCGGGCTCAAACCTGCACGTGGATTTCGCGGGAAGCGATCCCCAGGTGGCCGGTGCGATCAATTCGCCCTTCGCGAACACGACCGCCGCCGTATACACCGCTCTGCAGTTCTTCCTGGCGCCCGACGCGCCGCCGAACGCAGGCATGTTTGCGCCAATCACGTTGAGCCTTCCGGATGACTGCTGGCTTAATGCGCGCTGGCCCGCTCCTGTCGTCGGCTGCACCACCGTAACGTCCGGAAAAGTACAGAGCGCGATCTGGCAGGCCGTGGCAAAGGCCATCCCCGATCTTGCGATCGCTCCTACATGCGCCGATGCAAACTGGTTCGTTGCTGCGGTTCGCGGTGCCGGCGGGCGCATCGATGTCTTCTCGGATATCCCGGCGGGCGGCTGGGGCGGAACGCCATACAATGATGGGCTGAACGTGACGCTGGATCCGTTGGGCAACTGCACCAACATGCCAGCGGAAGCGGCCGAACTGCTCTACCCGGTCGTCGTCGAAGCCTTCGACCTTCGCCAGGATTCCGGCGGCCCGGGCGAAAACCGAGGGGGTCTGGGCGCGCGGTTCAAGTTCCGCTTTCTCAATGGCGGCGAGCTTTCGATCGAGACATCCAGAACCATCGAGGGAAGCCCCGGCGTAAACGGCGGCAGCATGAGTCCCGTTCAGGTGCTGGTGCAGGAATATGGCGATGGGCGCCGCGAGATCATCGGTGGCCCGAGGCCGGATGGCACCTGGCGCTCTCCGCTTCTGTCATCCCACAAATTCGGGCCGAACGAAGCATTCGAATTCCTGTCTACAGGTGGCGGCGGCTGGGGCGTTGCGCGCTCCCGTAATCCTGAGCGTGTCCGCGAAGACGTGATCGACGGCTACATTTCGGCGGAAGCCGCACGCCGGGATTACGGCGTGGCGATCGACCCCAAAACTCTTGAAATTCTTTCAGACGAAACCTCCAAGCTGAGACAACAAGCATGAACAACGAAATCTTTATCACCTGTGCCGTGACCGGCGCCGGAGCAGGCCCCAAGAAGAACCCGCATGTCCCCGTGACGCCTGAACAGATCGCCGCCGACGTTCTGGCCGTCGCCGAAGCCGGTGCCGCGATCGCCCATGTCCATGTTCGCGATCCGGAGACGACGGACGGGAGTCGCGATGTCAAACTTTATGCAGAAGTGCTTGAGCGCGTTCGTGACCGCAACAAGGACATCATCGTCAACATGACGGCGGGCATGGGCGGCGACCTCGTTCTCGACGCCGAGTATCCGACCCAGGCTGTCGCTGGCACAGATCTCGTCAACCAGAAGACCCGGCTCCTCCACGTCGAGGCGCTGCGACCCGACGTCTGCACGCTCGACTGCGGCTCATACAACGTCGGTGAAGGCAATCTGGTCTACATTTCCACGCCCGAGCAAATTCGCGAAGGTGCGGCAATGATCCGGGGTTACGGTGTAAAGCCCGAGCTCGAGGTATTCGACCTCGGCCACCTTGACTTCGTCATGAAGCTCATCGGCGAAGGCGCGTTCGCCGGCCCTGCAATGATCCAATTTTGCCTAGGCGTGAATTGGGGCGCTCCGGCCACCACGACGGCAATGAAGGGTATGGCGGATGCAGCCCGCGGCGCCGACGTTGTCTGGTCCGCTTTCGGTGTTGGCCGCATGCAGATGCCGATGGTCGCCCAAGCTGTTCTGCTTGGTGGGAACGTGCGTGTCGGTCTCGAAGACAATATCTGGCTCGACCGGGCTGTTCCGGCGACGAATGTCGCGCTTGTGCAGCGCGCGCGCGAAATCGTCGAACGCATGGGTGTGCGGATTATGTCATCCGCCGCGACCCGCGATCGCCTTGGATTGGGAGCAGCAGCATGAGCCCTCTTTCTGGCAAGCGCGCAATCATCACTGCCGGTGCCAGTGGTATTGGCAGGGTCGTCGCGAAGAAAATGATTGAAGCCGGTGCGCGGGTCGCAGTCTGTGACATTGATCCCGCTTCGGTAAGCTCGTTCTCCTCGGAATATCCCGAAGCCACTGCAGTCGTATGCGATGTGGCTGACCCCGCCAGCGTTCCAGCCGCTCTCCAGTCGATGCTCGCGGGATTGGGTGGCGGAGTGGACATCCTCTTCAACAATGCCGGCATCGCCGGTCCGACGCTTGCGATCGAGGACGTCTCGCCCGAGGAGTGGGCGCGAACGGTAGATGTCAATCTCACCGCCCAGTTCTTGTTCATTCGCGGTGTGATGGCCGGGATGAAGACACAGCGGTCGGGGGTTATCCTCAACATGTCCTCAGCGGCCGGACGACTCGGCATGCCGATGAGGACGCCATACGCGGCGGCCAAATGGGGCGTGATCGGCCTTACCCAATCGCTCGCGATGGAGGTCGGCCAGTTCGGCATCCGCGTGAACGCAATCCTTCCCGGGTCTGTCCGTGGGCCGCGCATGGAGCGAGTGATGTCCGCCCGGGCAGAACTTACAGGACGCGGGCTCGCTGAAATCGAGGCCGAGGAAGTCGCGACAATATCACTGGGTCGAATGATCGAACCTGAGGAAATTGCGGATCTGGCGGTTTTCGTCGCGTCCGATGCAGGCAGATCAATCTCGGGGCAGTCATTAGGTGTGTGCGGTAACACCGAGATACTCAGGTAGAAAAATTGGGGAACTTCAACACAGGGAGAAGTGAAATGAACATGCTTACAAGACTGCTGATCGCCGGCGCACTTGCCGGTGCTCTAGGAACTTCGGCGGCCGCCGAAGATACGATCAAAGTTGGAGTGGTCCAGCCACAGGCAGGCGAGTGCGCTCAATGGGGCGTTCCGATTACTCGCGGTGTTCAGATTTGGGCCGAAGAATTCAACGCGAACGGCGGTATCGCCGACGCAACGGGCAAGAAGCATAAGATTGAGGTAACCGGCTACGACAACAATTGCTACACAGCCGGTGATGAGCTGAACGCTTTCCGCCGTGCAATTCTTGATGACAAAGTGAGCTTCATTCTCCAGACCTTTACACCTGCGTCACGCCAGGCCGTCGCCGAGATCACCACCGAAAACAAGGTTCTGACAACAAGCTATGGTGCCGGCTATCTCGGCCCGAAGTACCCGTTCCTCATCGGTTCGGTCACCGGCTCACCGGCGTCATACATGTTTCTTGTCAGCCATCTCCTGGAGAGCCGGCCGGAGATCAAGCGTGTCGCAATCGTAACGGCAGACCACTCTTTCGGCCAGGCGGCGCTTGCTTATTACAAGGCAGGCCTGGCTCCCTACCTGGATCGCGCCGAGATCGTTTACTCGCAGCCCTACGATCCGGCATCAACGTCGGATATGCTCGGCCTGGCCACGCCGGTAATGGCATCCAATCCCGACCTTATCGTCGAGCTGGGCTTCACACCTGGACAGCAGGCCCTGTTCGTCGAGGCGATGGAGCAGTTGGGCTACAAGGGTCTCTACGGCAGCGAAGGCTGGACCATGGGCTTGGTAACGGAACGTGTCCCGGCTGCAGAAGTAGCTGGCCGGATCTTCAGCGCTTATGTCGTCGATGCTTCCGAGCCGAACTTCAGCCCGCGCGTGTCGGCGTTCTATAAGACCTACGTCGAGAAGTTCGGCGAGAAGGAATGGTCGGCGCTCGCATCGGTCGCCTACGCAGCGATGACAACCATCGAGGCGGGGATTCAGAAGTCCTCAGATCCCACCGGCGCAGGCGTGCGCGACGCGCTTTTCGCAAGCGATACCGTGGATCAGCCGCTTTTCGGACCTTCGCGCTGGGGTGGATCGGAAATCTTCGGTGCCAACAACTGGCTGATGACTCCACTCCCGGTCTACGTGACGGACGACAAGGGTGGTGTAAAGGTTACCGCCGTCGTTGATGTTGCTGCCTGGTGGAACGCTCACAAAGACGCAGCGCTGCCAGCACTCTCTGAAGGCGGTCAAGTCTCGGCAAAGTGAGGCTTATCGGCATAGGTGGCCGCGGACGTGCCGCGGCTACTCCGACCTCTCTCAGGTGATTGACCCGATGCAAATCTTACTGAATTGCCTATCGCTCACGTCCTTTTACCTTTGCTTCGCCCTCGGTCTGGCATTGGTTTTCGGCGTGATGCGAATCATAAATTTCGCCCATGGCGAATTCTTCATGATCGGCGCATACGCAACATATCTCTGTATTTCGACTCTCTCACCCCAGGTGGGTGGTCCAGTCGCATGGGCCATCGGTGCAATCGTTGCGGCGGCGGTGACCGGGCTGCTCGGCCTGGTGCTACACAGAACCATGGTCGTGCCACTCGGCGACAAGCCTTTGGCGATTTTCATATCAACGCTTGCGTTGTCGTATGTCATTCAGACGATTGTCGTTCAAATCTTTGGGCCCGTTGGTCTTTCGATCGCCCCGCCGATGCGAGGCGTCGTGAACTTCGGCGGCGCCATTCTTCCGGCATCGAGACTCGTCGTCATTGGGGTAGCCGTCGTACTAGCAGCCGGTCTGTGGGTATTCCTCATGAGGTCCGAGGCAGGCCGGCGCATTCGCGCTGTGGCTCAAAATCCGCGTGGCGCCCTCTTGCAAGGTATACGAACCGAGAAGGTGGGCCGACTCACGCTCATCCTCGGATCGTCGATTGCGGGCATATGCGGTGCGGCCATGGGTCCCATCAGCCAGATCTCTCCCTACATGGGCGCGGGTACGCTATGGAAGGCGTTCATCATCATCATCGTTGGTGGTATTGGCAACATCTGGGGCGCGGTTGCTGCCGCTGCTATTTTCGGTGTCCTCGATACCCTCATGTCTCAGTTCGGTGCCGGACGTTTTCTCGCTCTCACGAGCGCGGCCGTCATGCTGTTCGTCCTGAGTGTTAAGCCATCTGGCCTGTTCGGGGAGAAGGAATAATGAGTGCGTTCCGACGCGATTTAATGACCGTGTGCGCACTGGGCGCCGCGCTTGTCGTCGGCGGCTTCGTCGGCAGTAACTATATGCTTGGTGTCCTCGTGCTTTTCGGCATGACTTCCATCCTGGTTCTGTCGTATCGCACCATCACGACAATGGGAGGTTGGTCGTTCGCTCATATCGCCATCATGGGAATCGGCGGCTACTCCGTTGCAATCCTTTCGAAGCCGCCATTCGGCCTGCCGGTGCTGGTGGCAACGGTCGCAGGAGGATTGTTCGCGGCGCTATTTGCAGCGCTGCTGTCCTACCCCGTGCTTCGGACCCGCCAATATTACTTCTTCCTGTCGACCTTTGCGGCGGGAGAGGCACTGCGCCAATGCTTCATTCAGTTCCGGGAAATCACTGGCGGCACATCGGGCATCGCCTTTATCGAGCGGCCTGAAATCCTGCCTAATCCGTCGTCGACGCTGGAGTTCCTATGCCTGGTGGCCGCTGTGCTGGTCTTGTTGGGCATCTTCTACGCGTCACTGGATGCCTCCGACGCCGGCTTGAAGATCAAGGCTGTCGGCGAGGACGAGGCACTATCGTCGTCGATCGGGATCGATGCCTGGGCGTTGCGCGCCTTGGCGTTCATACTTGGCTCATTCGGCGCCGGAATAGCGGGAGGTTTGTTCGCCACTTACAACGGCATCGTCTCGCCATCGGATATAAATGCGATGCTGATGTTCAAGGTCGTCGCGGCCTGTGTGATCGGTGGCACGACCCGTTTTTCCGGTCCAATTCTCGGACTGCTGTTTCTTACGCTCATCGAAGAAATCTTCAGATTTGTCCCTGAATTCGTCCCGATGATCTGGGGCGTATTTGTCATCATCGCAATACTCTTCGGACAATGGGCGCGTGGCCGCCTCATGGTCTGGAGGGCTAAAAATGCTTGACATCAATAATTTAAGCAAGATCTTCGGCAGCTTGAAAGCGGTAGATGGAGTGTCGCTCAAGCTCGGACGGGGCGAAATCCGCGGCCTTATCGGGCCGAATGGCTCGGGCAAGTCGACGACGATGAATTTAATAAGCGGAAGCTTGCAACCTTCTGCCGGTGACGTCAGCCTGGATGGTGTTCGCGTCGAAGGGTTCCCCTCGCATCGTATTGCCAGGCTGGGCCTGGTTCGAACATTTCAGCTTACGAGGGTCTACACTTCAGGAACCCTGCTTGAAGCCGTGGCGCTCGGCGTCCGAGCTGCACAGGGGTCAGCGTGGAACCCTAAGAGATGGATACCGACCGGAGAGAACGCGAAGATCAATATTGCTGCGTTCGAGGCACTGGAGCGGATGGGGCTTGCATCACGCGCCAATGAGCCTGCTGGAAACCTTCCAGGTGGTTTGAGGCGCGTACTAAGCATCGCAACCGCGCTGGCGACCCGCCCTCGAATACTGCTCCTGGACGAACCGTTGGCAGGGCTGCATGCAACCGAAAAGGCAGAAGTCTCGACACGGGTTGAACAACTGCGAGCAGATGGAATCTCGATTTTGCTCGTCGAGCACGACATGAAATCGGTGATGCGTCTGTGTGACAGGATCACCGTTTTGAATTTTGGCCGCGTCATTGCGGAAGGAACGCCTGAGGAAATCGGACGTCATCCTGAAGTGATCAAGGCGTATCTTGGTCGGAAGAGGAATAGTGATGCTTGAGGCGAAAGATCTCGTACTTGAATATGGTGGCGTCCGCGCGCTCAATGGGATGAGCTTTACGGCCAGCACTGAGCAAGTGACCGCGGTTGTCGGCAGCAACGGCGCGGGAAAGACGACCCTGATGAATGCTATCTGCGGTCTCGTCAAACTCGCCTCCGGCGAAATCCGATTGGACGGTGCAAAGCTCAATGGGCTTGCACCAGATGACATCGTGCGCAAGGGCATCTCTCTTGTGCCAGAGGGACGTGAGCTTTTTCCGAAACTGTCGGTCCTAGAGAACCTTTTGCTCGGCGCAACCGTTCGGCCTGATCCCACAAGGCGGCGCAAGACGCTGGAGCGGATTTTCGAGCTCTTTCCGGTGCTCGCCAACCGTCAAAAACAACAAGCAGGTCGAATGAGCGGCGGTGAACAGCAGATGCTTGCTTTTGGCCGGGCACTGATGGCGCAACCGAAGATGCTTTTGCTTGACGAGCCGTCCATTGGCCTCGCCCCTATGGTCGAAGAGCAGCTCATCTCGGCCATCAGCGACTATTCGCGCGAAAGCGGGATCGGTGTGCTGATCGTGGAACAGAACGCCATGCTTGCGCTTGAGTATGCACAACATGCCTACGTCGTTGAGCAGGGGCGCGTTGCACTGTCCGGGCCAGCAGCAGAGATAAGGGACGATCCTGCCGTCATCGCGTCCTACCTAGGCTAGTTGTCCCGAGATGCAGGACGTGTGTCGAGGCCGCGCTGCGTGCTTATCGCGGCGCAACTAACCTCTGTTCATCCTGGCGGGTTGGCGATCAAGGCGCTCGCGTGTTGTCGGGACGCGGGCGTTAATCTGTTCGGTTAAACGCCGAGAAGGCACCTAGAGCACGTCCTGTTTAATCCGGTTCATATCCTGCGGCTTTGAAGTAGTTGGCACATTCGGCTGGGGTGAAGAGGTCGACGACCGCGCCGACCACGTCCCACAGAGCCTTGATGGTTCTCTCGGCCTTTGCTCGCAGCAGCGCCTTGAGTTTGGCGAAGGCGTTCTCAATCGGAT
>NZ_SRTG01000130.1:0-419 GCF_004792125.1 Mesorhizobium sp. M5C.F.Ca.ET.164.01.1.1
CCGCCATCTTCACACGATTTGCCGAGGCCGGAGCCTCGGTCGTTATCGCCAACCGCTCGCTCGATGTCGCTGAGGCGCTTGCGGCCGAGCTGTCCGCGCGCGGTCTGTCCGTCCGCGCCGTCGCGCTTGCCGGGCTCGATCGCACCACGCTGCATGCATTGGTCGGCGATGTGGTGCGCAAATCCGGCCGGCTCGACATCGTCGTTCACAATGCCGGCGGCTGTCCCTGGGCCTCGGTCGAGGAACTTGACGAGGAGAAGCTCGAAGAGGCGCTGGCGGTCAACCTGAAAGCCTGCTTCTGGCTGGCGCAGGCGGTGGCCCCGGCGATGCGCGCCAACGGCTTCGGCCGCATCCTGGTCACCTCGTCGGTATCGGCGCACGTGGCGATGGCCGGCGGCGCGCATTATTCGGCGGCCAAC
>NZ_SRTG01000131.1:0-419 GCF_004792125.1 Mesorhizobium sp. M5C.F.Ca.ET.164.01.1.1
AAAATGATGAAGTCGAAAGGATCGACGGGGATGATCTGGCTGGTCATGGTCTGTCCGTTTTGACGCCGCGCTCAGGTACGAGGCTGATATATTCTAATCGATTTAAATATTCCAGTGCCATGGTGTCACATGTAAGGACCAATCGCTTGCGCTTGCATCGGACCACATGTTTCCCGACACTCGCGCCGCCGGCAGGCTTGTCGGCAAGCCATGGCTTCCGGCGGCGTTCGCACCTGCACCATAGAACGCGAATGTGACGAAAGCTAAGGGAGATATTGTCGGGCGTGGCGTGGGCGGACGACAGGTGGAAAAAGTCACGTCAAAAACTGCGGAAATTCAATGAACGGGAAAACCATGCGTCTGGAAAACAAGGTCGCCGTCATCACTGGTGCCGCGTCGGGCTTCGGCGCGGGTATGGC
>NZ_SRTG01000132.1:0-417 GCF_004792125.1 Mesorhizobium sp. M5C.F.Ca.ET.164.01.1.1
GTCAGCTTCAGCCCTCCGCCCTTCATGTGCCCAGACCCAGCTCACCAGTCTGTCGGGATGCTACCGGATTCCCGGTTAACCGTTCCCTCAAATTTACAGCCAAAGGCGACCTTGATCACAGCCAAAGGCGATCTTGAACAAAATGGTCCGAGCGGTGCTGGCGCCGCTGCACGGAGCAGGCGAGGCCTCCTGTGCATGAAAGTTGCACGAGAAATAATCAAAAAAGACGTATTCGGCTTCGAAAATCTTCTGGCTCCAGCGATGCCGAGGCCAAAGTTGATCGCGATCACCCGTCGAACCGCACTACAACTCGGCCTCTTGTGCGCGGCGATGCCCGCCGCCATGGCCGCTAAACCGCGGGCCTTGCCAGACTGGCCTGGCAGGCTGGTCGATGCCGCGCGTGAGCAGATCGGCGTC
>NZ_SRTG01000133.1:0-416 GCF_004792125.1 Mesorhizobium sp. M5C.F.Ca.ET.164.01.1.1
CCGGAAGGGGACATCGCCCAGTTCGCGCTCCGACATGGTGTCGAATACAGGATGCGACAACGGGTCGACGATCCAGCGGGTAATCTCGCCATCATGGCGGTTTCGCCGTGCGTCATCGGCGGAAAAGACCTTGAGCAATGATAAAATCTTCATCGAATTGCCTCCAATGGTCGGGCTTCAGCCCCAAAAATCAGCCTTTTCGTGCCGGGTTTCAATTGAGATTTCCCGATTGCCGTTTTAGAAAATCTACATGACTGTGCTGAACCGCGTCCATCTGAACGGCCTGCGCGCCGTCGAAACCGTCGCCCGGCTGGGCTCGCTCGCGGCGGCGGCCGGCGAGCTCAACGTCTCGGCCAGCGCCGTCAGCCAGCAGATCAAGCGCACGGAAAAGCAGCTCGGCCAGGCGCTGTTCGAAC
>NZ_SRTG01000134.1:0-416 GCF_004792125.1 Mesorhizobium sp. M5C.F.Ca.ET.164.01.1.1
CGCGGCTTGACCGGCGCGCAGGACGGCATCTTGCAGAAGCGCCGCGCCCAGCCCCTTCCCTTGCCAGCTTCCATCCACCGCGAGACGCCCGAGCACGACCATCGGAATGGGATCTGGCATGTTGCGGCGAACAATGCCGGGCGCTTCCGCCAGATCAAGCCCGCCCGAAGAAAAGCAGTAGTAGGCGACAACGCGTGAGCCTTCCGCCACCACATAAGTACGCGATGCGCCACTGACCTGGTTGGCCCGTGCCCTGCGGCGAAGCCATTGGTCGAGACTTTCTGTTCCGCTTTGGAAAAGGTCGAGATCGTGGTTTTCTGCCAGGGGCGTGGGCGCCGATAGCATCAGTCCCGCCATGGCTTGGGCACGTTCATGAGGCGCGCAAAACCTTCCCCGCTTGGCGGTTTATCGAGGAT
>NZ_SRTG01000135.1:0-414 GCF_004792125.1 Mesorhizobium sp. M5C.F.Ca.ET.164.01.1.1
ATGACGCTGAAGGCGCCGCACTCGCCGATGCTGGCCGATCTGGCGCTGGATTTCGCGTCGGTCGTCTCGAAGGAATATGCCGACAGGCTGCTGGCGGAGAAGCGTCCGCTGGACCTGGCGACAAGGCCGGTCGGAACCGGTCCGTTCCAGCTTGTCGACTATCAGCAGGATGCGGTCATCCGCTACAAGGCCAATCCGGACTACTGGCGCGGCCGGGCGAAGATCGACGATCTGGTCTTCGCCATCACCACCGATGCCAGCATCCGCATGGCAAAGCTGCGCGCCGGCGAGTGCGATGTCATGCCCTATCCCAATCCGGCCGACCTCGAGGCGATCAAGGCCGCGCCCGGCATCAGGCTGATGCAGCAGGAGGGCCTCAACACCGGCTATCTCGCCTTCAATACCTTGCAGAAG
>NZ_SRTG01000136.1:0-414 GCF_004792125.1 Mesorhizobium sp. M5C.F.Ca.ET.164.01.1.1
AGCGAGGTTTTGCCGCAGCCGGATTCGCCCTTGAGGAAGGTCCACTCGCCGCGCCGGAAGCGAAGGTTCGCGGCGCTCAGGAAGGGCGTCGCATCCTCGCCCTGATGCGCCAGCTCGAGCTTCTGGATGGTCAGGCCGAAGACGGGATTCTGGCCGGCATAGCTGAAGTCGGAGCGGCCGGTCTGCCGGTAGAATTCCTGCGGCTGCTGCACGTTCTCGATGGCGTTGGCCAGTTCCGTCACGCGCTGGCTGTTGGCCCGCAGCGTCGCGATGGCCGGCATGACATGGATGAACCATGAGCACTGGCCGATGAGCGCATTGACCATCTCGGAGCCGGTTATGTAGCCCTTGAGATCGAAGCCATTGTGGATGAAGGGCACCAGGCCCGGGCCATAGGCGACGATGCGGGCGCCG
>NZ_SRTG01000137.1:0-414 GCF_004792125.1 Mesorhizobium sp. M5C.F.Ca.ET.164.01.1.1
GCGGGGACAAGTCTCCACGCTTTAGTTCCGCAGACTGAAAACAAACGGCGCGGTGCGGGTGACGCGGGCGCCGAGTTCGGGGGGCGGGGCCGGCACCGAGGCGCCTTGCAGCGCGCCGAGCGCCGCGCGGTCGAGGTCGGCGTCGCCGGAAGACCGCGCCAGCCGGGCGGAGACCACCCGGCCGGAGGAATCGACCGTGAAAGTCACGTTCGGGTTGCCTTCTGCCCGCCTCGACCGGGCCGCGCTCGGATAGCGCGTGTGCCGCCTGATCCACGCCGCCAGGCTGGAATTCCACCGCGCCGGGCCGGCGCCGAACCGTTGCGCTCCCTCCGTTGCCTTCGGCGCCGCCGTGCGCGCGGCCCGCCTGGCGTCGACGCTTGCCGCCATCGCCGTCTTAGCCGGCGCCGGCTTCTC
>NZ_SRTG01000138.1:0-412 GCF_004792125.1 Mesorhizobium sp. M5C.F.Ca.ET.164.01.1.1
CACCGGGACCGGGCGGGCTGGGCGGCACCTATGGCGGCAGCCCGATCGGCGTCGCGGCCGCCCATGCCGTGCTCGACGTCATCGAGGACGAGGATCTCTGCGGCCGCGCCAACCAGCTCGGCAACCGGCTCAAGCAGCGCCTGGAATCGCTGCGCGAGAAGGCGCCGCAGATCGTCGATAACCGCGGTCCGGGCTTCATGAACGCGGTCGAGTTCAACGACAGGACGACGAAGCTGCCGAGCGCCGAGTTCGCCAACAAGGTGCGGCTGATCGCGCTCGATAAGGGCCTGATCCTGCTGACCTGCGGCGTGCATGGCAACGTCATCCGCTTCCTCGCCCCGATCACCATCCAGGACAGCGTCTTCGGCGAGGCGCTCGACATTCTGGAGAGCGCGATCCTCGAAGCAAGCGC
>NZ_SRTG01000139.1:0-412 GCF_004792125.1 Mesorhizobium sp. M5C.F.Ca.ET.164.01.1.1
CGATGTGTCGCCAGGTGTCGTCGATGGTTCGCTTCTGGGCAGCTCGCATCCAGTGCTTGATCTTGGCGAAGGCCTGCTCGATCGGGTTGAGATCTGGCGAGTAGGGCGGCAGGTACCAGAGCCTGGCGCCTGCGGCGCGGATCATCTGCCGGATGGCTGCCGACTTGTGGGAGCCGAGATTGTCCATGACGACGATGTCGCCCGGCTCAAGCACTGGCACGAGCTGCTGCTCGACATAGGCGCGGAAGCACTGGCCGTTGATCGGCCCGTCGAAGACGCAAGGTGCAGTCAGCCGGTCGCAGCGCAGCGCGCCGAGGAAGGTCAGCGTACGCCAGTGGCCGTATGGTGCCAAGCCGCGCAGGCGTTTGCCCTTCGGCCCCCATCCGCGCAGCGGCGCCATGTTGGTCTTGAT
>NZ_SRTG01000013.1:0-46028 GCF_004792125.1 Mesorhizobium sp. M5C.F.Ca.ET.164.01.1.1
AAACCCGCGATCGAAGATCCCCGCTCAATGCTCTTCCCATCGTCCACCTCCATCGAGGTGGATGTTGAATCAGCACAAGACGCAGCTGTCACATCACAATCGATTCATCGATCACAGGACGTGCTCTAGAGCGTGTCGGCGGCACCAAGACGCTACAGGTGGATGTCCGCCCATATGCGCCACCAACAGGGACCTTGAGACGGCTGCTGTAAACGGGAATTTCAGGGCCGACCTTTATTTTCGCATCAATGTGATGCCAATCATCCTGCCTCCGCTTCGAGAGCGACCCGGGGATATTCCGCGCCTTGCGAACGCGTTCCTAGACCGATTTAACAAGGACAACCATCGCGAACTCGCCTTCGCGCCGTCGGCGCTGGAGCTGATCTCGCAATGCTATTTCCCCGGCAACGTCCGCGAGTTGGAGAACTGTGTGCAAAGGACGGCGACGCTAGCGCGTTCAAGGACAATCGCTCCGTCGGATTTTGCCTGCTACAATAACCAATGCCTGTCTTGGCTCCTCTGGAAAAGAGCTGATCGTTCGCACGGCGGCAATACCGGCGACGAGCGGGCTCGAAGCAACATTACGCCCGTTGGATCGCGGATGCCGGCCGGGCGCTTCCGCGACCCACAGGACAGCGTATTGCCTCATACGGCCGACGCTCCAAACGATCCCGCTTTTCCTGCAATAGGCCCGCGCCTGACGGAACGCGACCGGCTGCTCGAAGCGATGGAGAAGGTCGGCTGGGTTCAGGCCAAGGCCGCTCGTATCCTCGGCGTCACGCCGCGGCAGGTCGGATACGCTCTGCGCCGACACAATATCGAGGTGAAGAAATTCTAGCGTGCTCGTGACCTGAGAACAAGACTATGCGCCAGGTTCGCGAGAACCTGTCGGAGCCCGAGCCAAATCTACGCGAGCGTGCGACGATCGTCACGCCTTCATCGCGGTGACGCCACCGGGGCCCTTTCCAGCGTCTTGACAAGCGTAGGGGGGCGCACTGACTAATCCTTATCCGAACCATGCCGACGCGAGTATCGCGCGATAACTTCACCACGGGCGAGTTTGCCGTCGCCGAGACCGACATCTTCGTCGCAGACCGGTCGAGCACGTTGTGCCGAGGCGATCACGGGTGAAAGGGTCGACTTTCTCTCTCGGAATCATGTCCGCCGGAGTCGTCTTCCTCACGTTGTGTGCGTAGCCACTGTCGGAGGTCCGACAAAGTCATGTCGGGGCAACCCCACGATATCAGACGCGAAAGCCAATTCGTGATCTAGCGCCACCTTTTGAGTTTGGCATTGCGCTTGCGCTTTGAACGGCGACGTTAACCCGCAACGGAGCCGTTCAATGTCCGCACCGGTAATTTCGGTTGAGAGCCTGACCGGCAGGTTCTCCGACCAGCTGCTGGCGAGCGCGGATTCGGGTGGCTGCGCATCTTCCTCCTGCGGCTCGTCGACAAGGCCCAGCGATGTTGATCCGGCTGTCTGGGACAAAATCAAGGATCACCCGTGCTTTTCAGAAGAGGCGCATCACTATTTCGCGCGCATGCACGTCGCGGTCGCACCGGCCTGCAATGTCCAGTGCAACTACTGCAATCGCAAATATGACTGCGCCAACGAAAGCCGGCCCGGGGTAGTGTCGGAAAAGCTGACGCCCGACCAGGCGGTACGCAAGGTGATCGCGGTCGCCAACGAAGTACCGCAGCTTTCCGTGCTTGGCATCGCCGGACCGGGCGATGCCTGTTACGACTGGGAGAAGACGAAGGCAACGTTCGAACGCGTCGCCAGGCAAATCCCCGACATAAAGCTGTGCGTCTCTACCAACGGGCTCGCGCTGCCAGACCACGTCGACGAGCTTGCCGAAATGAATGTCGATCACGTGACGATCACCATCAACATGGTCGATCCGGAAGTCGGCGCAAAGATCTATCCCTGGATCTTTCACGACCATCGCCGCTACGTCGGCTCACAAGCCGCCAGGATTTTGCACGAGCGGCAGATGCTGGGATTAGAGATGCTGAGCGCGCGCGGCATCCTCACAAAAATCAATTCGGTGATGATCCCTGGCGTGAACGATCAGCACCTGATTGAGGTGAACAAGTGGGTCAAGCAACGAGGCGCGTTCCTGCACAACGTCATGCCTCTGATCTCGGACCCGGCGCACGGCACGCACTACGGACTGACCGGGCAGCGCGGCCCAAATGCAATGGAGATGAAGGCTCTTCAGGATCGTCTTGAAGGCGGCGCCAAGTTGATGCGCCACTGCCGGCAGTGCCGGGCAGATGCCGTCGGCCTGCTGGGCGAGGATCGTGGCCAGGAATTCACACTCGATCAGATTCCCAGGGAGCTCACATACGATGCCAGCAAGCGCGAAACCTATCGGGAGCTGGTCGCGGACGAGCGTCGCGATCACCTGGCGGCCAGGAGCGAAGCGATCGGAATGGTCAAGACAGCGAGCTCCGGCAAGTCCCTCCTCGTCGCGGTGGCGACTAAGGGCGGCGGCCGCGTCAACGAACACTTCGGCCATACCAAAGAATTCCAAGTGTATGAAGCCTCGCCGACAGGGATCAACTTTGTCGGGCACCGCAAGGTTGAGCAGTATTGCCTTGGCGGTTGGGGCGAGAATGCCACTCTCGACGGCGTCATCGCTGCGCTGGAAGGCATAGACTTCGTGCTTTGCGCCAAGATTGGAAATTGCCCCAAGGATCAGCTCGCGGACGCCGGTATCCGAGCGACCGACGCTTACGGTCATGACTACATTGAGACGGCAATCGGCGCCATTTACGCCGCCGAGTCTGGCGTCCCGGCACTCACGGCGACCGCCTGAGCCGTCTCATTCCACTCGAACCAGGAGTCAAAATGGCTTTCAAGATCATCGCATCCCAATGCACGCAATGTGGCGCCTGCGAATTCGAATGCCCGTCTGGTGCGATCAAGTTCAAAGGCGAGAGCTACGTGGTCGAGCCGCAGAAGTGCACCGAATGTGAGGGAGCCTTCGAGACGCAGCAATGTGCCTCGGTATGTCCGGTGCCGAAGACCTGCGTTCCTGCCTGACCCCAATCAGGCTACCGCATAGCGGCTGCCTCCGGGAGCCTGCGAACATCAACAACTGTAGCCTCAAAGAAACAAGGAACCGCCATGTGGCTCGCACGCGAACAGGAGGTCGAAATCCACAGGCCTCCCCGATTTAGGCCGGGAGAGCGGGTCCGTGCCATCCGTCACATAAAGAATGACGGCACCTATCCTGGCAGGGAGATCGGCGAAAATCTCGTGCGCAAGGGTGAAGAGGGCTATGTGCGGGACATTGGCACCTTTCTACAGCAGTTCTTCATCTATGCGGTCGAATGGATCGACCGTGGCACCGTCGTTGGCATGCGAGCGCGTGAATTGATGAGCCTCGACAAAGCCGACGCTCCCTGCAGTGCCGAAGAAAACGCGAAACAAGGAACGTCCGGATGAAAGTAATGATCCGCAGGACCGATGCCGGGTTGTCAGCGTATGTCCCCAAGAAGGATCTCGAAGAGCCGATTATCAAATTCGAGAACCAAGATCTGTGGGGCGGGGTCGTAACGCTCAGGAACGGCTGGCGGCTCCTCTTACCCGATCTTCCGCCACATACGCGTCTGCCGATCACCGTCGAGGCAAGGAAGCTTTCCGACGAGGACTAATGCTGCCCCTTATGAGAGGCATCGAGAGGAAACGAGCATGAACACGACCCCGACCTCGGGCCACCTCGTCGTCGTCCGGGACAGTTTTGCCAGAAAGCTGCTTGAGCTGGCAAGACAAGCGCTCGTCTCCGATCAGGTGATCCCTTATCTCGGTCCGGGTCTCCTCCGGCTCGGCTCTGCGGAGCCGCCTGTACCGTGTACCCCCGAAGCAGTTGCCGCGGCACTCAACACGCGCGCGCCAGCCCCCTCGAAGATCCGCACCAATATGTGGTCAGTCGCGCAGTTCATCGAACAGCGCCGGCACCGCCGCACGCTTCAAGCTTGGATGACTGATATATTCGCGGAGCCGGCCGCGCCGAACCTCCTCCACGCCTGGCTCGCAAGACTCCCCCTCTCCCTCATCATCGACAGCTGGTACGAAGGCGCCATGCGCGCGTCGCTAGCAGAGGCCGGCCGAACCGACGTCATCGAGATTCAAGGCGTCACGCGGGCGAATGAAGTCGGTAACATTTGGACCAGAACTTACGACTTGTCCGGAAGGGAACTCGACGCCGCAGCAGCGACAACGACGGTTCTCTATACCCCTCATGGCAGTATCAGGCCGGCTGCCAATTTTCTCATCGCCGATTCCGACTATGTCGAAGCCCTGACTGAAATCGATATCCAGACACCTATCCCTGATCTGGTGAAGCAACGGCGCACCAATCGGGGCTTTTTCTTCGTCGGCTGCCGCTTCAACGATCAGATGCTGCGTACTTACGCCAGGCAGATCATGAAGCGCTCAGAAGGCCCACGTTACGCGATCATGGATGGGCAAGCGCTGACCAGAAACGAAGCCCGTTTCCTTGCGGCAAGCGGAATCACGGTGGTCGACATGCCAGCGAGCGAAGCCGTGGCGCAGCTCGCCGGGTCAGCGTCTTGAGCCGATAGTGGTCAGGATCAACTTGGAGGGCGCCTTTGATGTAAGTCGACCGGCTTGCTTCCGAAGGCGCAAAATTCAGTCGGGAACACACCGTGAGCAGAGATGCTGTTGGCATGACCTCTCTCAAATCGTCCGGGCATGTGAAAGCGGCGGGGTGGGGCCGAGGCTTGAGCACTCTGCTGCGCATTACGCGCATGAATTTGAGGCACCCGTGGCAGGTCGCGCTTGCTATCAGTGCGACGATCATAGCCGTGATCCTGCAGTTGCTAATACCCCGGCTTCTCGGCAGGGCTGTCGACCAGACCCAGGCGGCAATCGGGAGTAGTGTCACTGGGACGGATGCAGCACAAGCGCTATTGACTCTGGCTCTCCTGCTTCTCGCCGCGAGTACGCTGCGCGGCATCTTCACGATGGCGCAAAACTATTTTGCCGAAGCCGTCGGGCATCACGTCGCGTATGAACTGCGGCTGGCTTGTTACGACAAGGTCCAGCGCCTCAACTTTTCCTTTCACGACCGGGTGCATTCAGGCGACCTGATTACTCTCGGCATCCTCGATCTCGACGGCGTGCGGATGTATTTTTCCACCGCCCTGGTTCGCTTGCTTCTGCTCACCATGCTGATCGGGATCGGCGCCTACATGATGATCTCAACCGACCCGGTGCTCGGTCTCATCGCGCTAAGCTTCGTGCCTTTCGTGGCCTGGAGATCGTCGGTCACGCAGCTTAAGCTACGCGTCATCTGGCTTGACCTGCAGGAGCGGCTTTCCGTCCTAGGCCGGGTGATGGAGGAAAATCTCGCGGGGATCCGCGTTGTCCGGGCGTTTTCGGCACAAGCTTATGAAATGGTAAAGTTCGACCGCGCCTCGAAAAACGCGCTCGAACTCGCCCACGAGCAGGTTGATGTCCACGTGCCCAATACGTCGGCAATGACCCTGGCCTTCTTTTTCGCCATGGGGTTGGTCCTCTGGATCGGTTGCAACAAGGTCATCGCCGGCCAGTTCAGCGTTGGGACGCTCACGATGTTCCTGGCCTTCATGACGATCCTTCAAATGCCCGTCCGCCAGATCGGTCTGATGGTCAACGGCTTCGCCCGCGCCTACACTTGCGGTTCGCGCCTCTTCGGTCTGCTCGACCAGGACATTACGATCAGGGATGCTTCCACCGCCAGACCGCTTGAGATCGGTGAAGGCACTCTGCGCTTCGACAATGTCTCGTTTGCATATCCCGGCACCGGAAACCGCGCCATTTTGAAGAATATCACCTTTAGCGCCCGTAGGGGCGAGACGATCGCGATCGTGGGTCCGCCGGGTTCGGGAAAATCGACAATGGCTCACCTGATCCCCCGCTTTTACGATGTCACTGGTGGCGCCATCATGCTTGACGGGCAGGACATCCGCGAGGTTACCCTCGCCACGCTTCGCCAGGCGGTCGCCGTCGTACAACAGGATGCATTCCTGTTCACTACCACGATCGAGAACAACATCGCCTATGGCGATCCCTGGGCGAAGGACCCGCGGATTGCGCGCGCTAGCGAATCCGCCCAGTTACACAATTACATTCTTGGCCTCCCCGCGGGCTACAAGACGGTCGTCGGCGAACGTGGCGCCTCTCTCTCTGGCGGCCAGCGCCAGCGTCTCACCATAGCTCGCACGATGATGTTGCGCCCATCAATCGTCATTTTCGACGACTCAACGGCCTCGATCGACGCCGCCACCGAGCAGCGCATCCGCGCGGCGATACGACGTTTCGCCCAGGATAGGGTGACGATCATCATCGCCCACCGGCTCAGTTCGCTCAAGCACGCCGACCGTATCCTGTTTGTCGACAATGGCGAGATCGTGGAATGCGGCACCCATCAGGAGCTTTTGGCCAAGCGGGGGCGCTATAAGGCCCTTCATGATCTTCAGTTGCGCCCGGAAGATCACATTGCGACCACGTCCAGAGGCGCGCCCTGATGGCCAAGGTGCACGCCAGCGAAATCGAAACCGAACCCAATGACAGCGGCAGGCGCCCCCCGCGCGCGGTCGTCGGCTCCCACCGCGTCGAGGAGGAGATGTTCGGCCGGGCTTTCGACAAGAAAATCATCCGGCGCATCTGGGCCTTCGTTCGTCCCTACCGAGCCATGGCAGTCGTCTCGGTTGCCGCATTGCTGGTTTTCACCGGCACGCAGCTTCTCATCCCGCTGATCATCCGCCACGCGATCGATCACGCCACAACTCCGGGAGGTGTTGATCGCTCGGCCGTTCTCGCGGCCGCCGGCGCGTTTGCGCTCACCATTCTGGTTAACTTCGGCGCCGCCTACGCGCAGGAAACCGTGGTGGGGAAAATGGCCGAGAACGTCCTCTTCGACATCCGGCGCGCCATGTTTGCCCATCTGCAGAAGGTGTCGCTCTCCTTCATGGACAAGACCGAGGTCGGACGACTGATGTCCCGCCTTCAAGGCGACGTCAACTCTATACACGAATTCCTCGAAAGCTCGATCTACTCCGTAGGCGATATCGCGCTTCTCTTCGGCATCGTTTTCGTAATGCTGTACGTCAACTTCAGCCTGGGCTTTCTCACGCTCTCGATCTTGCCGGCCCTGTTGATGATCCGCATCGTCTGGCTGCCGCGTGCCCGCGAGGCCTTCATGGCTGCACACGAGACCAACTCAGTCGTCAACGGCGCGTTGGCCGAAGCCATTCACGGCGTGCGCACCGTCCAGTCCATGGACCGCCAGCAGGTAAACTTCCTGCTGTATGACGACAAGGCACATGCCGACCTCAGGACACACCTGGTCGCTGCCAGGTATGCACAGGTCATGGTGCCGATCGTTGATGGCCTCACGGGTCTCGCGATGGCCGTCGTCATTGTGGTCGGCGGCTCCATGATCGTGAATGGCCGTGTCGATGTGGGGGTATTGGTTGCCTACATACTCTATATCCAACGCTTCTTTGACCCAATTCGCTCACTTACTCTGCAATATTCCGTCATGCAGCGCGCCATGGCCTCCGGCAAGCGCCTGACCGATGTGCTCGACGTCAGGATCGAGATCCAGGACAAACCGGATGCCAAGGTCCTTGCGCCCGAAATGGACGGCTCGGTCGAGTTCAGGAACGTCACGTTCGGCTACGATCCCAAAAATCCGGTGCTGAAAAACGTCTCCTTCGGCGTCAATCCCGGCGAGACGGTCGCCCTGGTCGGGCCGACCGGCTCTGGCAAATCGAGCGCGATGGCCCTCGTCCACCGCTTTTATGATGTTCAGCAAGGCCAAGTGCTGGTCGGCGGACATGATGTGCGCGATCTCACCCAGGAATCGCTCGGGCTCCAGATCGCCATGGTGCTGCAGGAGCCGTTTCTGTTCACCGGGACGGTCTTCGAGAACATCCGCTACCACAAGAGGGAAGCCACGCGGGACAAAGTGATCGAGGCCGCCAAGGTGGTGGGCGCCCACGACTTCATCATGAGCCTTGCCGACGGGTATGATACCCAGCTCGGCGAACGCGGCGGCAACCTTTCTCTCGGCCAGCGTCAGCTTGTCAGTTTCGCCCGCGCTCTCGTTGCCGATGCCAAGATCCTAGTTCTTGACGAGGCCACCGCCAACATCGACAGCTACACGGAAATGCTGATCCAGAAGGCTCTGACAAAACTCCTGGAAGGGCGCACTGGGCTTGTCATCGCTCACCGGCTCGCCACAATCCGCGGTGCCGATCGAATCATCGTACTTCAGAATGGCCAAATTAGTGAAACCGGTAACCACGACAAACTGATGGCTATGGGTGGGCTCTATTCCAAACTCTACAATCTGAACTACTCGTCCTTCGACGACGTTCTCGAAGAGGAAGCCGACCCGACCGTACAAGCCGCCTCTCAGACCTGATGCCTCCCCGACGTATCTGTGGTACCGTCCACCACTTTCAGGCGTACCGGCGGACGCCGCGGATGAAGCGGCACCCTTCATGGAGAAGCACCCATTTGCAGGCTTACCTAGTACTCAAAAAAAGTCGCCGGATGTATCAAGAGCTTTGATTTCATTGTCTTGGCGGGCCAAAATCAGAAGTCTTCCCGTATCGCTCCGTATGGTTCCGCGCCTAAGCAAAGGACGCTGCATAAGATGGGGCTTCATGCAGTCCCAGGATGTGGGCTTTGTGTGGTGTGATCTAGCGGTTGGTAGCGATCAGCCGCCGCTGTCCAATTCCGTTCCGGTTCGCAGGCACTCCAGATATCGAAAATGATATTTAGGATGTAGAGTGCCTTTTTCTCGCCCGTGCTGAGCGTAGCCAACAAATCGGCGTGCTCTACCGACGCAGTGTCCGCCCCATCCTCAAATGTGAAACCGACGCTGAGGATTGGTTCCTGGCCGAGTACCACCTCCCTGAAATTCTTAGGCACCAGCTTGAACGGCACGAAGAAGCGGTCGTTGAATATCTCGATCACGTCCGCCCACTGCGTCCGTTCTTTTGCAGCCTCTGCTTCAATCTCGCCGCGGCGCTTCTCCGCAGCCTGGTACCTTTCGATGACGTCCTTGTAGAGATCCAGGAACGCGAACAGGTAACTCTTCCAGACCTCTTCCTTGAACGCCGGCATGTTTGCCAAGTGGGGTAGCAGGTCCTCGTTGTCGGTCAGGTAGGTCTCAAACTGCCGGACGTTGACGTTTTTGGTGATCAGCTTTTCAACGGCGGCGAACTTCTTGCGCAGGTCTGGATCGTTGCTGATCGCCTCCTTTTCCTTTTCCACCAGCTCCTTCAGCTGCTTCTCGGTCGTGATCTCCAGCTTCGCCCCTGAGTTAAGATTGATAGAGTGCTTGGCCTTGAAAAACCCGTTGTCAGCTAAGTTTTTCGCGATTTCCGAAGCATTACAGTAAGTGAACCTCCCCTTCCTGAAATACGTCGATTTTCCGATTAGTTGATTGTACTGTTTGATGTAATTTTCGATGCTAGCCTTAAAATCTGCGTTGTCCAGCAAGGCTAAAACGTTGTCATCAAAAATGACGTCATATCTGACCGTAGTCAACGGCGCGGTCTTCTGCTTCAAGAGTTCGTCCTGAACGCGCAAAAGAGCCTTGTAGAATTGGTCCTCGCCCTGCGTGAAGGTCGAAGATATCTCGCGTCCCAAGTCTTTCTTCGAGCCTGTGTGATGTTTCAGGGCGGCGAGTAGCCGCTGCCTAGCGTCTTCAAAGCCGAGGTTGAGTTTTTCGTACTCCTCGCGAAGCTTGCTGTTCACCAGCAAAGTGGACGTCTTCTCGCTGTGACCGAACGCTTCCTCGTAAGGAAGCACGACCATGACGCTTTCCGGCGGTAACGCTGTCCCCTTTTCGTCGGTGACTACTCGCTTGTTGATGCGGTCTTTGAAGATCCGGTCGCCACTATTCTCCTCATCAGCGATGTCTTGGAACGTTTTTGCTAGTGACGACTTCATTTCACCATCGGCGCATAGATCGCAATCGCGCTCTTCTTGCTGAAATCCAGATCGGCTTTCAGCTTCTTGATCCCGTAGCAATGCTCGAGATCCAGCAACAACTTTTCCAAACGTGCCCCCCAAGTATATGACATACTATCACTGGGCAAGTTGGCATAAAACCCTCCCGGTGGGAATGCGGGTGTACATTACTTTTCGCCTCAAGCTCTGGAGCGCCCGGTCGGTCTTGAGCAACAGGTCGATCGCCTGAAGTGAGAGCGTGCGACCCGCGCTCGGGAGTGAACGATGGATCGCGACACCGTACCAATGAGGGACAGCTACTGTAAGAGGTTGCTGATCTGCAGGCCTTTGAAGGCCGAAGATCCCTCACCCCGCGAACCGACGCTGCTTCCTTACGCCAAGCCGATCCGGAAATCCTCCAGAACCTGAGCTAGCCCTGGCGCTCCGAGAAGCGCCAAAATGCGCTTCGGCTGAAGCTTTGCAATGGAATGATCGTAGATGGCGAGATTGGTCGCGCCGTTGAGGCGAGAGGGGTAAATGATGCCGTCGGGCCGAGACGAGTGCTCGTGAAACGCCACCGACCATCGGCGAGCCAAGTTCTGGCGCTGCGCCCGAACTACGTCCGTGGGAACACCCATCCTGACCGCATTGTCGCCCCTGAGATCGATCAGGCGAAGCTCCGCCGTAGTCGTGATCTCCGCATAGCGCCGTGGGGTCAGTTCCACCTCCGCTATCGGGAGGTCGTCGAATAGTCCTTCGCGCCGATCTCGGAGCACGGTCTCGAGGAAGCAAACCTTCAGAGAGTCGCCGAGGTAGAGAACGCCAAAACGGTTGGCAGCAACACGACGCCGCGGATCGCTGAAACGGCTCGCCGACTTCCCGTATCCGAGGGGATCAGGATAGGTGCTCCAGTAGATCCGACCGAATGTCCGCCCCGGCAGTATGGTCTCGAATCGAGCTTTGCGCGCCCGAAATCGGGTGGAGGTGGAACGCCGGGCCTTCAGTCGAAATCGCCCCTGGCTATGCCTTCCGCCGCGGCCAACACCGAGCCGTCATCGCCTTGCTGAAGGGCTCGGAGTGCCGTCCGCCCATCGAGCGCGCCATGGCGCGACACCAGAAACCGATAGACCGCCCAGGCATTATTGCCCAACGTCGCATGGAGCGTCGGCAAGGCCCCGAAGGGCCGGCCATGCTTGTCGAGCTGCCAGACAGGAAAGCGGAAGCCGCGCTTGGCGCCATCGATCCCGAGCACCTGCCCGCGCTGCCGCTTAGCGTTGACCGTCACCCGCGACGTGCCGAGCAGCTTGGCAAAAGCTTCGGCACTTAGCATGTCTTCGGCGGCCACAATTTCGGCAACACGCTTGCGACCGCGTTCGCACGCCTTGGCGAGCGCCGCTTCAAGCTCAGCGTCGGCCTTGCCCGTATCCTCGACGGGAAACATCTCATCTGAAGCGCTCGGCTGTTCCTCGACCGGCGTGATCGTCTGCGCGCCGGCGGCCGGATCGACCTCTACCCGGAACGATACGCGATGGCCGATCTTGCGGCTGCGTGCGATCGCCTCCTGATAGCGTTCGAGCAACACCTTTTTGAAATCGGCCTGTGCCGGCAACTTCGTGGTAAAACTCAGGGCGACTCCCGCATGGGATGCGGTCCCGCTATGATTGCTGCGTTTTGGAGCGGCCATGATGACAACCTCCTGCTGTCACCAATATGGTTACCGATCGTAAGTTCGTCAAGTTCGATAATTTCGTAGAGGCGGTGGAATTATTATCGTGACCGACTGAGGCTCACACAATTCCCCACGCCCGAAACCTTCCCCTGCCCGTCATCTCGCGCAGCCCAAGCTCACCGACCAGATTCAGCGCCCCCTGTTTTGTCACTTTTAGCCCCTTCTGAACCATCCCAGTCGAGACAAGTGGCCGCGACAGCACCAGCTCGATCAGGTCGGAAAGTTTGGAACTGACGCGCCGCTCCCGCAGCCGCCGTTCCATCTGGCTTTTCGCCATCACCAGCCGGTCATGCTCTTTCAACCCGGCGAGCGCTGCCTCGTGGATGGCATCGACAAAAGCCAACAACCGATCCGAGCGATTGCGCGCCCGCCGCCGCTCTCGTGGAATGTTCTTGGCGCCGAGCTGCAGGCTGACGAGATGGTTGGCGGTAAGACCCTCCTGCCGCAGCAGCGCGGCGACGAACAGCGGCCCCGAGCCACGTGGCATGCTGCAGCACCTCGATGTCCGACCAGGCTTCGAGCAGGACCGCGGCGCGCAGGACGACCGGCAGATCGCGGGTCTTGGCCATCACATCCCGCCATTCGGCCAGCCGTTCTTCTTCATTCCAGTCGAGATCGTAGATCAGGCCGTTTTGGTCACGTCGTGACGTTTCATGCTTTCGACCAGGCACGTCGGCGCCGCTGAGAATCTTTGACGAGCGTGCCAGGACAGCATCGATCTCGGCAAATTCTTCGGCCAGAAGATCGTCGTCAGCGTCATCCCGACCATCAGCCTCAATGGGGCTGGCCCCCTCCCCTTCCCGGCTTTTTTGTCCCGCCGCAGGCGTAGCGCCGTCCCGACCGGTCAGAGCCAAAACCGTCGCGACTGAGCGCCCAGTCCGGCTTCTGCACAAAAATGCGCCGACGGGTACGCAGCACCGCGAGCGCGCGGGTGAGTTCGTGGGTCAGGGTGCGAATGTCCATGTGGGCGTCGTGCAGGACAAGGTCCTCGAGGTGGACGAGCTCGCCTTCGAGCCAGAGCGCGCCGGCAGCGTCGGCGAAGTGCTGGCGCTCGACAAAACCGTCGCGGACGGGGGAACGAGCCAGCCGCTCGTCAAGGCGGGCCAAAACCTCGGTGGCTGTCGCTTTTACTTCCCGATTTCAAACAGGGAAAAGTCAGGTATTGTTTAGGTTAGGCGCTACGACAGCCCTCGATTTTTTCGCTAACGATTTCACTGACTGCTCGATTTGCCACACCGATTGCACAACCGCAAAGCCGCACCCGGCACGTCGCATTCCGACGAAGCATGGTCGGCGGCACGTCGACTCGCTCGCGAGCTCGACAGGATTCTCGACGGTTCGGGGCCAAGACGCGCGGCAATCAACCGGGCCGCGGCCGAGCTGCGCCTCTCGACCCGCCAAGTCTACAATCTGCTGGCGCGCTACCGCAACGATCGGACCGTGACGTCGCTGCTGCCGCAGTTGGATGGCAGCCGCCAGGTTGTGTTGCAAAGTTTTGGTAACTGGTCGCGTGGGAGAACCCTGCATCAATTTTCGCGAGGTTCGAGATGTTCAAAGGCCGTCAGTTCGACCAGTCCGTCATCTTGTTATGATGCGCTGGTATCTGGCCTACGATCTGAGCCTGCGCGACTTGAAAGAAATGATGGCCTAACGCGGCATCGGCGTCGATCGTTCGACGATCCATCGCTGGGTCATTCATTTCGCGCCGCGGTTGCTGGAGCGCTTCAACCGCCGCAAGCGTGCCGTCACCGGCAAATGGCATGTCGACGAAACCTACATCAAGGTTCGCTGTGAGTGGATGTATCTCTACCGCGCCATCGACAGCGTCGGCGACACGGTCGAATTCTGGTTCAGCGAGCATCGCGACCTGCTGGCGGCCAAGCGCTTCTTCAGGAAAGCCCTGGAGCGCCATGGCCGGCCCGATCGCATCGTCATCGACGGCAGCCAGACCAATCACGAAGCCATCACTTCCTGCGACGCGGCAAATCGATTGCAGGATCGTTCCCGGCGCTGGCTGAAACCGATCACGGTCAGGAAAAGTCGATACTTGAACCACAGGATCGAGCAGGACCACCGGCGCATCAAGCGCCGTGTGCGGCCGATGCTTGTCAATGACCGTGGAATCGGGACCCCGCATTTTCGCGCAAAAGGGACCCCGGTTTTGGGGCGGTGAAGGGCACGCCGATGAGCGCCCGATCAGGCGGAGCTGGTCGGGGTTGCACAGCCTGATCGGGCGCGGCTGATTGGCTTTTCGGCTTTAGCTTTGAGAGCGGCTCTTGAAGCGCCAGGAGTCGTTTCCGGTCTCGACGATCTCGCAATGATGCGTAAGGCGATCGAGCAGCGCGGTGGTCATCTTGGCATCACCGAAGACGCTCGGCCATTCGCCGAAGGCGAGATTGGTGGTGATGATGACGCTGGTGCGCTCGTAGAGCTTGGAGACGAGATGGAAGAGCAACTGCCCGCCGGCCTGGGCGAAGGGAAGATAGCCGAGTTCATCGAACACGACGAAGTCGAGCCGAGTGAGATGGTCGGCGATACGTCCCTGTCGGCCGGCACGGGTCTCGCCTTACCTCGCACGTCAAAATCCCTCATGAGTTCCCTCACTTGGTTTGTGACAGGCGAAAGCCGGATCTGCCGAATGGTATTCGTCCGAGATCACCCAGCAAATGACGGGCCACTTGTTGATAGGATCCGTTTGGCGCTGACGCGCATTGCCTCACTTTGATTGTTCCCGAGTGGGCAGCATCGCTGCCAGGACGCGAGCCCAATACTCCGGGTCGGCAAGACTGTTCGCAAAAGCAGTCAGGCGCGGTGTTAGCTCGGCCGCAAGCGGCGACACGCCTCCCGTGAGGGCTCGATAGGCCCGGACGCGATCTGCACGGTGATGGATTCCCTCGGCAACTGAGAGGAGACGCTCCTGGAGCTCGGAGGCAAGCCGTCCCAGATCCGCCCCGAGGGCCTGCAGAGCCGCAGCGCGTTCGGTCTGGTCGAGCCGCTCGACGAGCGCGACGAGACGCTCCTGGACCTCAACCGCAAGCCTAGCCATGCCGGTTCCGAGGCCCTCCAAAGCCGAGGCGCGGTCTGCAGCCGATGCCAGCCGTTCGGCAATGGCCACAAGACGCTTCTGGAGGTTCGGCTCAAGCCCTGCCACGCCCGCTCCGAAATCCCTCAGGACCGAAGCGCGATTTTGCTCTCCGAGGCGCTCCGCGAGGCGGACAACTTCCTGCTGAAGGGCGGGCGCAAGCGACGCCACGCCCGCTCCGAAACCCCTGAGGACCGAAGCGCGATCTTGTTCTCCGAGGCCCTCCGCGAGGCGGACAAGTTCCTGCTGAAGGGCGGGCGCAAGCGACGCCACTTCCTGTGCGAATGCCGCAAGTCCCCAAACGCGCTGCTCGGCTTCGTTGATGCTGTTGGCGAGGACGAACAGGCGCTGCTGCAGGTCGGGGCGAAGTCCTGCTAGTGTGATGCCCCGCAGGGCGTAGACGCGATCCTCAGCTTCATGAAGTCGCTCGGCGAGGGCAACGAGACGCTCCTGAAACTCGGGCGAGAGCCGTCCCACGCCGAGTCCGAGGCCCCATACGCCCAAAGAGCGATCGTACCCGTCGAGTCCCTCGGCGACCGTGACGAGACGCTCCTGTAGCTCAGCTGCAACTGCTGGTGCGCCACCTCCGAGGGCCTGCAAGGCCAAGCCGCGATGCTCGGGGTCTTGTAACCCCTCGACCAGCGCGACTAGGCGCTCCTGGAGCTCGGGCATTAATCCTGCCAAGTTCGCTCCGATGCCGTCCAGTACCGAGTTCCGTTCCGGGCCAAGCTGCCCCTCGATGAACGCGACGAGACGCCCCTGCTGCGCCCTGGTGAGGCAATCGAAATTCGGCGCGAGTGACTCGGTCACGCCGGGATACATCAGCGCGGCAAAGGGATTATCGACGTCATATCTGATCAATCCGTTCCAGATGGCCTGAACCCGCCTAGCCGTCCGGCGCCTTATTTCAGCGAGCGGAGTTTGCTGGACGGCAGTTTGCAGCTCACGGCTCGACGACGCCAAGCTCAGCACATCCACTGGCCTGAGCCTGTCGGCAATGTTACTGAGCGCGTTCTGTGGGAGAGAAAGGAGACTGCTGGTGTGCTGCCTGCGACGAGAGGAGGAAGCGCCGCTCGCCGCTTGCGGCTCAAAGTGCGTCTGCTCCACCACAGAAGTGGATGATTGGCCCGGTCCTTCAACTTCAAGAACCGGCTCGGCTGGAGAATCGTTTGTGATGTCAGCTTCCAAGGCGATAGGCATGGGCGCCTTACCTCGCACGTCAAAATCCCTCATGATTTCTCTCACCTTTGGTTTGTGACCGGCGCAAGCCGGATGTGCCGGATGGTCTTCATCCGAGATCACCCAGCAAATAACGGGCCACTTGAACGATCTCTTGAATGGACCGCGTTTGGCGCTGACGCGCATTGCCTCACATTGATTATTGCCGAGTGGGCAACAGCGCTGCCAGGGGCCGAGCCCGATCCTCCGGCTCGGCAAAACCGTTCGCAATGACATTCAGACGCGGTCTTAGCTCGGCCGCAAGCGGCGACTCGCCTCCCGTGAGGGCTCGAAAGGCCCGGACGCGATCTGCATGTCAATGCCGCGTGAATTTTCCCCAAAAGTGCCGAAGTAAACTTCCCCAGTTCGGCCGCTCAGCTCGTCGCGGAGAGTTGCGGATTTTTCGGTGGTCTTCCGCGCGGCCGCGGCGCCGGGTTGATCGCCGGCGGCGTGATGGCGGCTTTGGATCGCAGGTGTTCCGGCATGAGTTCGGCGTGCTGCCTGAGCCGGTAGCTCGAGCCTTCGATCTGGACGACGACGGCATGGTGCAGCAGCCGGTCGAGCAGCGCGGTGGCGACGACGGGATCGCCGAAGACCTCGCCCCATTCGGCAAAGCCGCGGTTCGAGGTGAGGATCATGGCGCCTCTTTCGTAGCGGGCGTTGACGAGCTGGAAGAACAGGTTGCCGCCGCCGGGGACGACGGGGAGGTAGCCGATCTCGTCGACGACCAGGAGGGCGGGCCGGCAGAAGAAGCGTATGCGCTCCTGCAGGCGGCCTTCGCGCTCGGCCCGTGCCAGTGCGGCGATGAGTTCGGCCAGCGTGCAGAAGTAGACGCTCTTTCCCGCCTTCACGGCCTCGACGGCCAGCGCGATGGCGAGATGGCTCTTCCCGGTGCCGGGCGGTCCGAGGAAGTGAACGACTTCGCAACGGCGACGAACCCGAGCTGGGCGAGCGTGAAGATCCGGTCGCGGTCGAGCGAGGGCTGGAAGGAGAAGTCGAATCCGGCGAGCGTCTTGATGGTGGCCAGGCGCCCCATGCGCAACGCCGTCTTGATGCGGCTGTTCTCGCGCAGGGTCAGTTCTTCCGAAAGCAGGATGTCGATGGCTTCGAGCGCGGCGATCTCGCCCTTCTCGAGACGGCGTACGACATGGTCGAGCGCTTCCAGCGCGCGCGGCATCTTCAGACCGACCAGGTCATGGCGGATGCGGTCGATCGTCGACGGCGTGGTGTCGAGCGCGCCGGTCATGGCCGCTGCTCCCGGGCCATCGCTCTGGCAACGGCGTCGTAGAAGGCCAGCGGTCGCTGGACGACCCTGTCGCCGGAGCCGTGAAGGATGATCTCCCCGGATTCCGATCTTTGCCGACGCGGGCGAGCTTGAGCAACGCGATGACCGGCCAGGACGTGGCGCTGATGACGGCCATCGAGAACGGGATGGGTGGCAATCAGCACGCCGTTCTCCAAGATGCGGATCTCGTCGGCGAGCGTGTGCACCTCCACGACCCGCCGCCTTGTAGCATCGGGCACGCTGTAGAAATTGCCGCCGACGCTGACCATCCCCTCCCTGCTGATGCGCCGTTCAAGCTTCAGGACCGATCGGAACGGCGCCAGGGGCAGCGGCCGCAGCGCCGCCCGATCTTCGGCGAAGGCTTCGTTGACGACACGTCTGGTGGTGGCGTGAACCCGCGGGTTCGCCACCGTGTCGAGCCAATGGCGCAGCTGCGCGTTCAGGTCGTCGAGATTGCGGAAGGAGCGGGCCAGGAAGAAGTCCTCGCGGATATAGCGAAACGGCCGCTCGACCTTGCCCTTCGTCTTGGCGCGATGGGGCTGACAGGCCTTCGGATGAAAGCCGTAGTGGCGGGCGAGGTCGACGAGTGCGCGATTGTAGACGATCCCGCCAGCCTCGCCTTCGCCGATGACGGCGGTCTTCATCCGATGATAGAGCACCTCGCGGGGAACGCCGCCCAGCGCCTCGAAGGCGCTCGCATGGCAGCGCAAAACCGTCGGAAGATCCTGATGGACGACGAAGCGCGCCCAGATGAGGCGGCTGAAGCCGAGCACGAGGGAAAACAACCACACGATCCTCGGCGTCGTTGGCTCGTCGGTGAAGACGACGTGAAAGCGGGCGAAGTCGACCTGCGCCTGCTCGCCGGGCGGGGTCTCGAAGCGGACCTCGTAGCCGCGTTGCGCCGCGGCCGGCGGACGTCGCGCAGGAAGTCGGTGACGGCCGTATAGCCGCCGCCATAGCCGAGCTCCTTCAACTCCCGGAAAAGCCGCTTGCTTGTGAGGCCGGGATATCGCGTCACCCGTTCGCGCAGATAGGCCGTGAAGGGATCGATCACCGTCTCGCGCGGCTGGCGAGGCCCGTAGACGGGCGCCTCCAAACCCCGTTCGATGTACTTGCGCACCGTCTTGCGGTCGATGCCGCTTTGTCTGGCGATTGCCGACACCGACAGGCCCTGCCGATGCAAATCCAATATCATCACAATCTCCCCGATCTTGACCACCGAAACCTCTCTCCCGACCATCGGAAGAAATATCGGCGATGACGCGCCGCCGGTCTCCCGGAGCGCGCCCCGGGAGACCGGCGGCGGCGCTAAACTGGGGAAGATTCAAACGGCACTTCTGGGGAGTATTGATCCGGTATCGACACTGCAGGGTCATCGATCCTCTCGGCGGCGATGTCACGTTGTCTGGCCATGAACGCGCTGAGAGCTGCGGCGCTGTTGTCAGCTGACCACGGTTACGGCTTTCCATTCCGCCATGGCCTGCAGGCGGTGAATATGTGTGGCGAGAGCGGAGCGTTTTGAGCGAGGTGGAACGAAGAGGTTGCGCAGAGCCGAGAAGATCGAGACGAAACGCTGCAGGCTTCCTGGCGACCGGAAGCCCTGCATCACCCGCTCTCGTTTTCGCAACATCCGCTATCATAAGACCGGCGCCAGCCGCGAGGAGGTGGTCCGCGCCGCACTGGCCGTCGGCGCGCACGACTTCATCGAGAACTTGCCCGATGGCTACGACACCGAACTCGAGCAGCGTGGCGGCAATCTCTCGCTCGGCCAGCGCCAGCTGATCAGTTTCGCGCGGGCGCTGGTCGCCGACGCCAAGATCCTTGTGCTCGACGAAGCCACGGCCAGCATCGATTCCTATACGGAGATGCTGATCCAGAAGGCGCTGATAAAACTGCTGGAAGGCCGGACAGGGCTGGTTATTGCCCATCGCCTGGCCACCATCCGCGGCGCCGACCGAATCGTCGTGCTGCAGAACGGCGAGATCGTCGAAAGCGGCAACCACGAACAGCTGATGGCAAAAAAAGGCCTCTACGCCCGTCTCTACAACATGAACTACGCTTCGTTCGACGACATTTCCGAGGAGATGGGAATGGACGCGGCCGTCGGCAAAGCGACGTGAGCAGGCCTCGCGGAGCCGGACAGATAGCCCCTGCCGCCTTCTGCTAAGTGGAAGTGCACAGAGATTCTGACTGTCTGGCGTTGGCTTTGGGAGGCGACTTATTGGTGATAGCAACCCCACCGCCGCCGAAGCCGTAAATCGCCGTCCTGCACTTCCCCAGTATGAGCGGCGACGCCGAGCAGGAATATTTCGCCAAGCCGTCTTTCATAGCAATGGCGATTTCAAGCCGGACTGCATCCGGGTGCGCGCATCGTTAGAATATCCGCCCATCCTTCTGCAATGTCTCGGGAATGGCGATATCGATCCTGTCGAGCGACATTGTTCGTGCTTCCTGCGAATAGAACGGACTTTGGCGCAAGGAATAGCGATTACCACACCCGGCGACAACCGGATACGCAAACACTTGCCACGTTATTTATGGTTTTATGGTCCACCCCGCAAAATCAGAATTCGAGGAGGAACGAATGCGCGTCGGCTGCCCCCGGGAAATCAAGAACCACGAATACCGCGTCGGCCTGACGCCGGGATCGGTCCGCGAATATGTCGCGCATGGCCACGAAGTGCTGGTCGAGACCGGCGCCGGCGCCGGCATCGGCGCCGACGACAACGCCTATCGCGCCGCCGGCGCCACCATCGCCAAGACGGCCGCCGACGTGTTTGCCAAGTCCGACATGATCGTCAAGGTCAAGGAGCCGCAGCCCAACGAATGGGTCCACCTCCGTGACGGCCAGATCCTCTACACCTATCTCCATCTCGCTCCGGATCCGGAGCAGACCAAGGGCCTGCTCGCCTCGGGCGTGACGGCCATCGCCTACGAGACGGTCACCGACGACCGCGGCGGCCTGCCGCTGCTGGCGCCGATGTCGGAAGTCGCGGGCCGCCTGTCGATCCAGGCGGGCGCCACCGCGCTGCAGAAGGCCAATGGCGGCCGCGGCGTTCTGCTCGGCGGCGTGCCCGGCGTGCTGCCCGGCAAGGTCACTGTGCTCGGCGGCGGCGTCGTCGGCCTGCACGCCGCGCGGATGGCGGCCGGCCTCGGCGCCGACGTCACCATCATCGACCGCTCGATCCCGCGCCTGCGCCAGCTCGATGATATCTTCGGCGGCCGCGTCCACACCCGCTACTCGACGGTCGAGGCGCTGGAAGAGGAATGTTTTTCGGCCGACATCGTCGTCGGCGCCGTGCTGATCCCGGGTGCCGCCGCGCCAAAACTCGTTTCGCGCGAAATGCTGTCGGGAATGAAGAAGGGCTCGGTGCTGGTCGACGTCGCCATCGACCAGGGCGGTTGCTTCGAGACCTCGCACGCCACAACTCATGCCGAGCCGACCTATGAGGTCGACGGCGTTATTCACTATTGCGTCGCCAACATGCCGGGCGCCGTGCCGGTCACCTCGGCCCAGGCGTTGAACAACGCGACGCTGCATTACGGTCTGCAGCTCGCCGACAAAGGCCTGAAGGCGATCCTCGACGATCATCATCTGCGCAATGGCCTCAACGTCCACAAGGGCAAGATCACCAACCGCGCCGTCGCCGAAGCGCTCGGCTACGAAATGGCGGAGCCCAAAACGGCCCTAGCCGCCTGATATTCCAGGCCCGAAAAGTTTCCTCCTGCCTCGCCCGCCGGTTCCCTGCCGGCGGTTTTTTCTTGGCGATGACTGGCAAGAGGCGTCTTCCCCCTCCCCTTTGCGCCAATCTTGCGGTGCAGCCCGTCGGGGCGAAACTCTGGTCGACGAGGAAGCTGAACGCGCAATCCGAACCTGGACATCGCCAGCCGAAATCCCCGGCTTTTCTGATGCGACGATCACCAGGGCCCCTCCCCGCGCGTTCGACAGCGGAAATGTGGAGAAACCATCCTGACCGCCATTGTCGGGCTAAATCCAAATCGCCCACCTTCGTTGCAAAACTACCCTGGCAAGGGCTTTGAGGGAGTTTCGAAATTGCATTGTCTCCAGAGGATCGAGACGTTGATCGATGAGGCCAGCGTGGATGCGATCGATAAGGCGCGCGTTTTGCTGGATCAGTTCGATGGTAGGTCAGAAACACTCGCCCAAGCTATCGATGACTTCCTGCTTGATCTGATGACCCTGGTGTTTGTCGTAGAAACCACCCGCGAGAGGTTCCACAATCCGGCGCGGCGATTGGCGCGTATGAGATTGACCAAGATCAGCCTTTTGTTGGCGCCGTAGTCTGACGTCCCGGTCAGAGAGAGGTCGCACCAGGAAGAAGGCGCCGACTGATTGTTGGCAAATCCGAGCGCACCAACAGCTACGTTCCCTTGCGGCCGCTAGCCTGGTGGCAAAAAGATGTGCGCCGAAGGACGCTACGGGACTGGCCAGCGAATTTTTGAGCCAGCACCGCGTCCGCGAGCCAGCGCCCAAGACTATGGTCGGCCTCCGGCAAGAGCCCGGCGTCGAGCATCTTCGCATGCCCTGCGTCGATCTTACTTCGGAAGTATTCCCCATGCCGAGCTATTAAGGTCGGTGGCGCGCCGGATCGTTGATCGGCGCGTGCTGCATCTGCTCAAGATGTGGCGGGAGATGCCCGGTCGAAGAAACCGATGATCGAGGCCGGAAGACACGCACGGCCAAGGTGCGGGATCCGTCTCGGCCGTATTCAACAGCACAACCTTGTAGCCCTCCTTGTCGAGCATTTAGAGAGTGCGCGGGTAATAGGCGCTGGCGAACACGACGTCGCTGACCCGCAGCACGTTCGCTGCCGGTTCTTCTCCTTCTGGGACGACGATCTGCGCAAACCCTCAAAAGCGCCGCGCACCAGCGCCATTTCAACGGCCATGGCGTCATCGGCCGTTGTAAGCGCGACGGTAGGAATTGCGGGCTTTCTCATCGCGACCCGATCTCTACAAACAGGGTTCGCCCGTGGATTGGATGTGCCTGTCGGCAAAAAGTTCCTGAACCTGCGATGTTCGAATGGCCGCTATGCCACTGCTTTGAGCGGCGGCTCGTCTGCCGTTTGCAGGCGCGCCGCCGCCGCCAGCAGGTCGGTCTGGGTGATCAGGCCGAGGATGCGCTGCTCGGCATCGACGATGACGACGGCATGGCTGCGACCGTCGGTAAGTACGGGAAGGAGACTCATCGCCGGCGTGTCGGGCGAGGCGGTGCCCGCCTTCGACGTCACCCCCTTGACCGTGTCGGTCGCTCGCGTCAGCTCGCGCAGACCGACGGCGCCGACCAGCTTTGCCTCGGCATCGACCACTGGCAAGGTGCGGATGTTGTGGTCGAGAAGCTGCTTTCGGGCCTCGTCGGCGGTGGCAGTTTCCGGCACCGAAATCACGTCGCGGGACATGATGTCCCGGCAAAGCAGCGGTCGGTGCGAGCGCACCATCGCCTGCAGTTCGACCTGCCGCAGCAGCCTCTCGAGGTCGTCGCGGCCAATGTCGAAAGTTTCGTCCAAAGCGGCGAGTGCCGCATCGACATCCTCGGGATGGAAGCCGACGCGCTTTGCCGCCGGCGGATCGGCGGTGCCGTGGCTGTTGACGGCGGGTGCATGGACATGCGGATAGTTGCGCCGTGACAGAAGGTGGAAAATAAAGCCGAGCGCCACCAGTACGGCCGAATTCAGCGCCACCGGCACGACGGGGAACAGGAAGCCGGCGCTGACCACGGCCGGTCCGCCGAGCACGGCAGTCAGCGCCGCGGCACCGCCCGGCGGATGCAAGCAGCGCGTGAACGACATAGTGGCGATCGCCAGCGCCACAGCGAGGCCCGACGCGATCACCGGATCGGGCACGAAATGCGCCACTGTCACGCCGACCAGTGCAGAGATCGAATTGCCGCCGATAATCGACCAGGGCTGCGCAAGCGGGCTCGACGGCACGGCAAAGAGCAGCACGGCGGAGGCGCCCATCGGGGCCACCAGCAGCGCCACATGCGGGCCGCCGCCCATAGCGAGCCCGCTGATCACGCCGGTCAGCGCGATGCTAATAGTGGCGCCGATGCAGGCGAGCAGCCGCTCGCGTAGCGTCGCACCGGCGAGGATTGGGACGAAGAGGCGAAACCTCATGCTAAGCCTTGGAACGAGTGGAAGTCTGCGCTGTCCGCAATGCCGCCGAAGCCACGGATTTGAAAGTCAAACAAATCCGAATGTTCGCGGCCAGTGGGAATATTATTGCGCGCACCGGTTTGTGCGGTCGCCGCCAACGGCTGGTGCTTTTCAAATCGCGTCAGAGCTGGGCGCGGAGATACTTCTACCGCAAATGGATAGTATCGAATTCCTCCTGGCATGGCGGAACGTTCTCGCTTACCGCTGATCATTCTGGTGAAAGAATTCGCGTGAGCATTGGATTTTTGCTCAGTAACGGCCAGATGCGCGGACGAAGACTATCAAGATCAGCATTGGCGGGATGAACTCATCAACCGGATTTTGTCCCTGCACTTTCGCTCGGTAGCGAAACCAATTGGGGCGCGCTCGCCTGTCCATGAAAACAAGCGCCCAGTCCTGAAGGAACACGGCAACAGGGTGAACCACACCGTGCCCATCGTTTGCGCGAGAGCTGTCCCGACGCGAAGATGAACAAATGCTTGAGCCATCGTCCCAGCATTTAATCGCTGCGCAGGATCTTTGGTTCGAGCGCGGCTGCCACAAAAGCTCTTCGAGCAGCTGGTGGATGAGCCTCACCACGCAATACCTGCAGACAGGCGTCCATCGCCACCCTCCGTCTCTCGGTCTGACGATGTAGATCACGCAGCAGGATATTGGCCGCCTCATTGACGTCGAACACGATACGCTCGGTGCTGTGGCGGCCAACCCGGACAACAACCGGCCTCTCAAATCTCCGCAAGGCGGTCATCTCTCCGCCCCCCCAAAGGCGATCATGTGTCAAGAGGCCCAGTTCGCTTCTCTGCCGAGCCGAGCCGGTTCCGCTGCCCTGAATGTCGACAATGCCCTCTTGACCAGCCCCGCGCCAGCCTCGCATGCGTCGCCGCCTAGGCTCGCTCTGCAGACACGTCACGGACTATTGAGAAATCGTTCCATGATCTCGCCGAAAGCTGCCGCCGCCGCGGGTCTCCCGGCTGCATCCTCGGGTGATGCTCGAGTGGCCCGGCAACATGAGGACGGTCGCTCATTCGGCTCGGCGTTTCGTGCCCATCCACCTTCTCCCACAGGGGAGACTGGGATGCAGCGCCTTCAAAGTGAGGAACAAATCACCTCGCCGCGAACCTTTCACATTGTCTCGCCACCACCACCGTCGATGAAGTTTCGGACTCGCGCGGGCCGAATCGGGGATCGGCATCGCAGACCATGCGATCGATCTCGTCCCGATGGTTGCCAAAATCGAAAACGAGGCATAATTGCCCAGACATCCAGCTGCTTCGGAGACTTCCTATGACTTTTGCTCAATCGGTCGGTGCGTTCTTTCGTCGGCTGAAGCCATTCATCCTGCTTTTCCTGTTGACTCAGTTCCTGGTCAGGCTGGCGCTGACGCTGGTTTCGGCCAAAGACCTATCTTTCCATCCGGCCGACTGGCTGGTTCCTTTCTTCACTGGCTTCTGGTTCGATATCGTCACGCTGCTTCCAATCCTCGTGGTCTTTCTCCTATTCCCGCTGCTCCTGCCAGTTTCGTGGGCCGGAAAGCGGTTTGACCGCGCAGTTGGGCTCTCGGGCTTCGCAATCTTCCTGTTTCTGATGGTCGTGCAGGGGGTCAGCGAGTATTTCTTCTGGGACGAATTCACGACGCGCTTCAATTTCATCGCGGTCGACTACCTCGTGTACACGCAGGAAGTGATCCAGAACATTATGGAGAGCTATCCGGTCGTGCCGCTGCTTGCCGGCATCGGCCTGTTGGCGGTCGGCGGGGCCTATCTGCTCCGCCGCCAGGTGAAGGCAGGCTTCGCGCCGCATCCGCCGTTCATGAAGCGGCTGGCGGTCTTTGCGACGATAACGGGGATGGCCGCCGCCGGCGTGTTGGTGACGTCCGATTCGATCACACGGCCGATGCCGAGCGCGATCGCCCGCGAACTCGGGGGCAACGGACTCTATGGTTTGGTTAGCGCCTTCTTCTCGAATGAGATCGATTTCGCGAATTTCTATCGGACCATACCCGAGAAACAGGCGGCCGAACGGACACGCGACCTTTTAGCGGAAGATCACGAGCCGTTCGAAAGCACCGATTTAAACGACATCACGCGTGACATTCGAGCCGAGGGGCCGATGCTGCGCAAGAACGTCATCCTGGTCGGCATGGAAAGCATGAGTGCGGAGTTCATGGGCACATTCGGCAATCCGAAAAGACTGACACCGAACCTTGACCGGCTGGCGTCTGAAGGCCTGCTTTTCACGGAAATGCGGGCGACCGGCACGCGCACCGTGCGCGGGCTTGAAGCGATCGCGCTTTCAGTCCCGCCGACCCCGGGGCAATCGATCCTGCGTCGCCCCGGCAACGACAATCTCTTCACCATTGGCTCGGTGTTCCAGGATTCGGGCTACGATACGCGCTTCCTCTATGGCGGCTACGGCTATTTCGACAACATGAACGCGTTCTTTTCCGGTAACGGCTTCGGTATCGTCGACCGCGCTACGATGGCGGCAGGCGATGTGCATTTCGCCAATGCGTGGGGCGTTAGCGATGAGGATCTCTATGACGAGGTGATCCGCCAAGCCGACGCCTCGGCGAAAGCCGGCAAGAACTTCTTCAGCTTCGTCATGAACACGTCAAACCACCGGCCCTTTACCTATCCAGCTGGCGCGATAGACATCCCATCGCCGGGCGGGCGCGACGGGGCGGTCAAATATTCCGACTACGCGATCGGGGAACTGGTCAAGAAGGCATCGGCGAAACCGTGGTTCAGGGATACCGTTTTTGTCTTTGTCGCCGATCATACGGCGAGCGTCGCAGGCAAGGTCGAGCTCGACATGAACAAATACCACATACCGTGCATCATCTGGTCGCAGGGCTTTGTCGAGCCCCGCCGGATCAACCGGCTGGCGAGCCAGGTGGATATTGCGCCGTCGCTGCTTGCCCTGCTGCAGGCTAGCTATCGCAGCCGCTTTTTCGGCGACGACCTGATCGAAGCGGACGAACCGGAGCGGCCGGTCTACATCTCCAACTACCAGAAGGTGGCCATGATCATGCATGGCCGCACGACGATCCTTGAGCCCAAGAAGCAAATCGTCCAGATGAAGGGTGGGGAGGTGCAACCTGAAAGCGCCGTCGATCACAACGCGGTCGAAGATACCGTAGCCGTCTATCAATATGCCTCGCACTGGCGCGACATTTCACGCCGAATTCCAAGTGTTCTTGACAACGGCACGCTGGCACTCGGCCGGTTCGGTGTGCATCGCCTGCCAGACCCGAAGCGACGCGCGCCTCCGTCCAGGGCCACACCCACCATACCGGTGCGCTAACAAAGCCACCGTGCCACAACGTCTTAGGAATGCCAGGTCTGCTCCGGTGATCGCCAAGAGGTGTGAGGACCTTAACAATCCCTTGCAAGACCCTTCGTGGTGGCAACGGCAATGGCCGGAACGGGTCCAGCCTGTCGTGGAAAAGCTTTGATTTGATAACGTGATTCCCGATCAGCGAGGTGAGTCGGGCTGAAGCGGTTTGTCGAGGGCGAGGATCGCCGGCAAGCGGCACTGCTTCCCGAGTGCCTGGACGATTACGTGACGCAGGACAATCCGGGGTGGCGACGGGTGCATCGTGGATCTGCTACTTTCGCGCGCTCCAGTTTGGGAGGCGCAGCACGCGTAGCCCCTGTCGACAAACTGAGCCTCGTGCTTGTGGCGGTGTTCGGAGTGACATTCCTCAAGGAACACTTGTCATTGTCGAACTGGGCAGGGGTTGCCTTGATCGCAACAGGCGCGGTTCTGGTACGCTACAAAGCTTATTGCTCCGTCTTTAAGATCAGAACAGCCAAAAAAAGGTGGGCAGGTAGCCAGCTACCTGGAGGTATTCGATGCCTTCGATGGCTGGAAAGATCGCCAGAAAATAGAGGGCATCGAAGAATGTGCTTCTTAATGCGTTCGTGGAGAACGTGTGCTGATGCTTGTCCTGATGCAGCCACGGCTTGGGCCAGAACCGCGGCGTTCTTGCCACATATGCTTCGAACTCCGAACCAAATTTGTCACGAAGAAACGTCTCTTCCTTTCGGGCAGTCATCCCGAAAACCGCGTAGGTGCACCCCCCCAGAGCGGATGCAACGATGAGCGATCCGAACATGAGGCCGATGCCGAATGCTCCGATCGTCGAAAACGGATATAGGGGATTGCGAGTGATCGAGTACGGCCCGCTGACTGCCAACTCGCTGTTCTTCCGCCCCCCGACATAGAGGATGCTTTACAACCTCCCGAGTATGCAGACGAGGATCAGAACAAAACCGATCATCTCGATGACCTCGTGAAGGCTAGATGCTTCATCCCAACCGGGGCGAGAGAATAGCAGCGAGCCAATCGCCGCTATGCTCAAGGCCTGGACGACCAAAAGTCTCTTCCGCTGATTAAATGGTTGCGGGGCAATGGAAGCGGACATCATGGTTCCTTCGACAAAGGCTTTTTCGGGGGCTCGCGCCAAGCAGTGCATCCAATGTCGACCGATCTGTCAGAAATGTGACGCGCTGTCCCTTTTTCCTGGCGGCGACTGCTCGGTTTCAATGGCAAGCTCGATAGCCGATTGCGATAGGCCTGACCCATGGCAGATCCCGATGTCGGCAGCCTTTGGAACTTGCCGGAAATTAAGGTCTCGGTGGATAAACCCGCATGGCTTTTGCTGGCAGGAAGACCGATGCGCGGGCGTGGATGGATCAAGGCGTTGCGTCAGGACGAGGCTCGGCAGGTGCGTGCGCGCATTGCGGAACTGGAGCGCGACCTCATAGCGCCCACACCTCAAGGACGCCATCGACGTTTCGAAGCCGGACATGAACTTCGCAATGCGAAGTCCCGCCTGGCGCGTCTCGAGGAATGCATCTCCGGAAATACCGGAGAAACATCGGCGTTCGCGCAAGCTTCGCCGCTCTCAATGCTTGTAGCCGAACATCATCTCTCTGCTGCGGTCAAATCGATCCTCATAAAATGCGGAAGGGAAGACGGTCCAGCCAGGGCGCGAATGGCTGGCCACAGCACCAAGTTCAATCGGCTTTGCAGTCCTGTACCAGGATTCCGAACCACCTGTCGCTCGCGTCCCCTGTGGTTTCACACTGCTCGTCGATAGGTCCAGAGTTGTGCGGGGGGAACATTGCGAAGGACGAAATCATAGTGAGAAACGATGTAACGGTCGGGCATTTTGAGCACCGGTGACAGAAGACCGTAGGTGATTTGGATCACAGGTCGCCCGGCCGGGATTCGTGCAAGCAAATCCTCGAGCAGTGTGAGGCGCTGTTGCATCGGAAAGCTCAACATCGGCACTGCGCTTATGACACAATCGAACTTTTCCCGGCGCTCCCCCAGAATTTCTTCCAGGGCAAACGCATTGCCCAAGCGGAAATCCACTCCCGGAAAGCGTCGCACCAGGCCATCATAAAAATCCTTGGAATATTCGACCGAAGTCAACCGATGCGGTTTGATGCCTCTTTCCAGGATGGCCCTGGTGATGACACCAGTCCCGGCACCAAGCTCCAAAACCGGCAATCCAGAATGCGGGTTGACCACACTAGCCATGCGGCGCGCCGCATGGATTGATGTGGGCATGAGTGCGCCCACACCTTTCTTATCCTTCTGCCAACATTTGAAGAATTGCACTTCTTCCTCAAGTTTCTTGCCAAGTCGCTCTTTCAATCGAAAGACCATATCCGCTCCCTTCTCCCGATCCGAGTCGGAGCGACTTTTTGTCGAAGTTTCACTATATAAACAAGCCTGATTCACAGGGATGATTGCCGCGCTGGAGGCGCGAAACGCCCGCGCCGGCTGACACGCGCGTGTCCGCCATGATGACGTTTCATCGCTCAGATGCGCGCCAGTTCTTCCTGTATGGAAATCTGGCTCATGGCCTCGAGAGCCCCTCACGGCTCGTCGAGCAGCCGTATCTCCGGCTGCACTATCAGCGCCAGCGCGACGCACGCAGGTTTCTCATCTGCTGCGGGCTTCGTCAGGCGCACAGCAGACAGCGAGGCCGCTACGGCCGCAAAAAACCCGCGACGGCGGCTCGATTCCGGGACCGGTCCGCCATTTTTGGCAGGTGATCCGTGCAAGTGCGTGGCGTGGATCACCCCAGCTATCTCGTGGCCGCCTCATTGCCATTGTCCTCTTTTCAGCCGGCCGAGCCTCCCAATCGCCGGACCAATGATGAGGATCCCCTCGGAATAGTTTTTTGAAGAGCCTGACGGTCTGCGCCGTCTTACGGTGGTTCCGGCTCTGCCATGGCCTAACTCTTCTCTGCCGCGCAGGCAGCAAGTGCTATGACTCTACCGTGTAATGGCCTTGGAAAATACGACGGCTGGACCACAACAATGAGGTTTAGGCTGAAGACTTTTCAGGGAAACCCCCAAAAAGGAAACAGCAGCTCTTCCGGTCCTTACGAGCCCGGCCGTTCCTATCGGCCGGTAATCATCGCAAGCCGGGGTCAGAACAAGAACTGTTCCCAGCGACACGCCAAGGTCGAACGGAGCATGAACGTCATGCGGCGTGGCGTAACCGAGCCGGTAGTCTGAGCGACCGGAAGCCTTCAGGCATCTGATGTTCTGCATCCCAGGTGTAGATGCCGGTCAGATTAATGTGTTCCCAGCTCAGCGGCGAGACGTGCTTGAGCAGATGATCCGGAATCTCGCGATGCATTTTGCGCAAATGGCTGACGGCCCGTTCGATGTAGACCGTATTCCAATGCACGATCGAGCTAACGACGAGGTTGAGGCCGGAGGCGCGGAACGCCTGGCTTTCGAACGATCGGTCCCGGATCTCTCCGCGCTCGTGGAAGAAGACGGCGCGCTTCAGCTTATGTGCTGCCTCGCCCTTGTTGAGGCGGCCTGGCATCGCCGGCGCAGCGCCGAACTTGAATACCATTCGATCATGAACAACGATCGCTCGATCCGGCCGAGTTCGCGCAGCGCCCTTGCGAGCTGGCTTTCCTTCGGTGATGCGGACAGCTTCTTCAGGATCGTGGACGGCACCACGGATCGCGTCGTGATGGACGCCGCGAGATGGAGCAGATCATCCCAGTGCTCGAGGATCAGGGTGGTGTTGATTGGGGCTCCAATGTGGTTCGACAACGCCGGATATGCGTCGCCTTTCTCGAATGTGTGGAACTTCCGGTCCTTGAGGTTGCGCAGCCGAGGTGCAAAGCGTTTGCCGATCAAGGCGAAAAGCCCGAAGACGTGATCACTCGCACCGCCCGTATCGGTGAAGTGTTCCTGGATGTCGAGGATTGTGTCCTGATCGAACAGCCCATCGAGCACATAGGCCGCCTCGCTTTCGGTCGGACTGATGGGCAGAATGCTGAAGTAGCCGTACTGATCCGACAGATGGCTGTAGAACTTCGAACCCGGCTCGCTGCCGTAGTGCAGATTGACGTCGCCGCGCTTAGCGGCTCGGTCGCTTGCGCGGAAGAATTGGCCATCCGATGAAGAGGTGGTTCCGTTGCCCCAGAGGCGCGAATGCGGATGCCGAGTGTGCGCATCGGTGATACATGCTTGCGCCGCGCGATAGGTCTCCGACCGGGCGTGGAAGGTGCGCATCCAGCCGATCTGGTGAGCGCTGATGCCCTTGGATGCGCTCGCCATCCGTTTCGGACCGAGATTGGTCGCATCGGCCAGCACGCCGGCCAACATAGCCGTGACGTTCCTCGGAGTGTCGCCCGTGCGAACATGCGTGAAGCAATCCGCGAAGCCGGTCCATTCGTGCACCTCCCTCAAGAGGTCAGGCACTTCAACCAGCGGAAAAAGTTCGCTGATCTCGGCATTCAGTTCGTCGGCCGCCGCCGGAACCTCGCCAGCCGTTGGCGTCACGATCAAGGTACCGGCTTCAAGACGAACACCTTCGAGCTTTCCGGACCGTGCCCTATGTCCCAGACGCTTCAGGTTGAAGTCGAGCATCTGACGCGCTTCGGCAAGCCACTGCGCGCCGTCACCTTGGACGCCCAACCCGAGACGATCCTCCTCTTTCATTGTGGTGAATGTCGACCGCGGCATCAGATGCTCGTCGAGCGGCCTATGTGTGATACGCCTTGGTAAAAGATGTGGAGAGTTCGGTGTCGACAAATTGGACGGCTTTTGGGTCGCCTCTGCTTGAGAGGATTGAGCAACCGTGCTTCAAACGGAAGCCGGATTCCAGGGTTTGTTGGTGCGCACCATAGCGTTGAGGGTTGTGATGAGCTTGCGCATGACGGCGACGATGGCGACCTTTGCTACCTTGCCGTTGGAGCGCAGCCGCTGGCGGAAAGCGGCGAAGACGGGGTTATGAACTCCGGCACTGAGCGCGGCCATGTAGAGGACGTTGCGGACAGGCTCGCGGCCACCCCAAATGCATCGCTTGCCTTTGAGCTTGCCGCTGTCATGGTCATAGGGGGCGAGCCCGACCAGGGCGGTGATCTGCCGGTTGGACAGGCGACCCAGTTCGGGTAGCAGCGCGATCAGTGTGGCACTCAGGACCGGACCGACGCTGGGAGTGGAACGCAGCAGGCGGTCGCGCTGAGCCAGAGCGGGATCGGCCGCAATTGCTTGGGCAATGCGTTTGTCGAGTAGCAGGATATCGGCACTGAGCCGGGTCGCACGCCGCTTGGCCAGGCGCTTGAGAGCAGCATCGCGCACGTGCTCGGCCTGATTGTTGACGCGGCTGAGCTCGGCCTGGAGCTGGCGCCGTGCCGTGACCAGTTCGATCACCAGTTGCAGGCTTGGATCGAGCTCCACCGGATGCACCGGTAGCGTCGCCAGGAAGCGGGCGATCAAACGGGCATCGATGCGATCGTTCTTGGCGTTGATGCCGGCTGCACGCGCGAACTGGCGCAGCCTGTGCGGATTGATGCGACGCACCGGAAGTCCTGCTTGCCACAGCGCCTTGAGTACAGCGCGTTCATAGCCGCCGCTCGCCTCAACACCGATGGCACCGATCTCGTTGTCCGACAGCCGCTCGACCAACGCCGCATAACCGGCTTCGGTGTTGTCGACTGTGAACAACTCCCCTGTTTCCAGAATGGCCACGTCCAGTCGATCCTTGGCCACATCGATGCCGACATGAAACGCAATTTGTGTCATCCTCTGATCCCTTCCTTGCTGGTGCGGGGTCGAACCCTGGCAACCGTTCGGGCTATGGAAGATGCGACGGAGCTCCTTGCTCAACCACGGACTCATACCAAGGGGTGTACGGGCTTCCGCCGCAGCGGGTGATCCGGTCATGACCCGGGTCACCCGCCAACCCGATCATGCATGATTCTAGAGACACAAGGGGTTGTCTCAGGACTTTTTTGGTCTGAGCCTAAAGAAGATTGCCGCCGACAGAGCCCATCAATTTTGGCTCCTGGGAATTGATAGTCAGCAACGCACATTGGTCGACCTGCTGGGAAATATCGACACCGGATCAATGGCGATAATCAATGAACGGTTTTTTGACACGGATGCCGGATTCCGCATATCAGCCCAGAAGGCGTTGAAACGCCTACCAGTGCGTGCTGACATATTCCTCTTGAACACTGACTATTTTGAGCAGCCCGCTCCTGACGTAGACCCCATGTTGGTTCACGAAATCTGCCACGGACTCGACCAATTGAATCTTGCTCCGCCCGGGCAGATCACCGATCTTGATCGGCACAATGCTCAAGTAATTTTCGAGGCATACGATCCCGAGGCCTGGAGTGCGGGGCACAATGGAAGGTGGGGACAGTATTTAGCTTGGTCGGGGCGTCGCTCCGTCGAACTTGGTCGCACCGCCAGCATATCCGAATTCATCAAGCTTTCGATTCCCGCCTATGATCGACCGAACTGGCAAGATGGCGCCATACGTGAAAAGTGATGCCTGATTGGTTTGAAAAGGCCATTCTGAGCGAGCGCCGACGGGATCGTGGCTGGAATCGCCATCGATGATGAAGGCTCGGGCAGTTGCTTCTGACACCCGTCGACTAGGCTAAGGGGCGCTTCCCCTCGCGCCGTCAAGAGGGCCGAGCCTCGGCTTCGCCTGCGGCCGCACCCAACCCCTCTTGCCTGCGCAACCCCGGAACCTCGCCGGTCAGGCAGGGGTGCGGGCCCCTCGAATATCGAACAACTATCAATTTCCTTTGACGCAGGATCCCCTCTGTTCCTGGATGCTGATGGGGCGATTGCCGACAACGGCCCGCCGGCGGGCAATTTTCCGCGCTCAGCCTCGTGTGTATGGCCGTAAAAGCGCGGAAAATTATCGGCTGTTGAATTTTCCGCGCTTTTGGATTCACGAACGCCGATTTTCCGCGCTTTTAAACTGACCGAAGGCATTTAAATCGCTTGAGAAATTCACCCGTTGCTAGAATATCAGAGGAAGCGGGCAGACGACACCAACTTGGAGGCGAAGCAATGGAAAAATCTGTGACGCGCCGCGTCGGCCGCCCAATCGGCAGCGGCGTCAAGGACGACGATCAGGCCCTTACCAAAGTTGCCGGTATTTTGCTGGACAATCCAGGCATGAAAGCGACTACCGCCATGAGACGGGTCCTCGGTGACATGCCCGGCTCGCGTCGGGAGACAGATGTGACATTGATCCGTCGATGGCAGGGCCGTTGGAGGCTGAACGGACAGAAGTTCATGGACAAAGCCGTAGCCAAGAGAGCTGCGCGAGCGGCCTCGCCCGCAACTTCACCCATCTCCGGCTCGGCTAGCGCCTACCTAATGAGGAAAGCCAAAGAGACGGCGAGCATGTACAATTTTTCGGAAGTAGCTGCCCTCCAAAACGCTGCGGCTGGATACCTCGATACGCCGCTCCAGAGAGAGGTGCAGGGTGTCTTGGACTCACTGGCGCAGAGGACAGCGCTGGGTCTTCACGAATCGTCCATTCAGCGAGAATTGAAGCGCATGACGGAATCGTCTGCCACGGGATCTTTGCTGAAAGCTTTGGAGGAGCACAATCGTTACCTTGCCGAGCTGAAAAAATTGGGTTGAGGCTGCAGACCACCTGAAAAACAGCAATTGACCCGTAGAGCGGCCACGCGTCCAGTTCGACAAGGGCACGATTGCGGCCTGGTTGGCAACTGAAACAACGCGGTTTGTAGTACAATTTCTAAAAGGGTCCTTTTGCAATTGACGCCTGCAAGGGTGCCTCATGCTTGCGCCGTAAAACGCAACACCAGTGCTGACAGTGCAGACAGTGCAGTCTGTCGTTTGAATCTGGCACCAGCCAAAGGCTACCGAAGAAATGGACAAGATCACAATCGACTTCTGGGGTTTTGCGATAACGGCCGAAGGGTTTTACGGCGTCTTGGCGGCGTCGGTGTTGGTCATGGCCGTTGTCATTGTGTTGAAGGTTGGGAGGCGTCGGGGTGCCTAGGCGTAACCAAGATCGCGTTGTTGAAGATTGGGAACTCCTAGCTGAGGACGGGGCATAGAAGCCGCGATCGAAAGGCATGGCAAAGACCCTTGCACGTCGGTCGCCTATGTATTGCGCCCTGGAAGTGTCTGGCAATCCGGAAGATGCCGAATACCGGTTCTACTTCGATCTGTTTCTGCGGCTTTCTAAGTAAGACCATATCGGGTGGACTTAGCGTAATGGCGATGACAGAGGGCAAGTATCCGGGAGAACTCGCCTCCCCGCAGCAGATCCATGATCTGGCGGAAGAGTAAGGTCGGCATACGGACGTTGGCCCTGCTCGGCACCAGCTTGCCGAGCGGGATAGTGATTTCATTCATGTTCATGGTCTTGCTCCTTGTTAGTTTCAGGTTGACCTGACGGTTCAGGCCTCCCTGAACCCTTGCCTCGCGGCGAGCAGCGGGGAGAGAGGGGGCAAGTCCCGGGGGGCGGAGGGGTCTCCCCGGTCTGCACGGAGCGAAGCGCAGGAAGAGGGCAACGCGTTGAAAGTACGCCAAACAACGCTAAGGGAGAACAAACGGTGATTTTCTTGGGTGCTCGTTTTGAAGGACTGTCCCGGGTCTGCTCGCATCAACTGTGTCGACCACCGGAAGGAGCAAGGAGCGCCCTTTGCTGACCTTCATGGCGCATCTACAAACCTGCCGTTCGCGCTATGACTTGACGCGACCCATTCGAGACGCCGGGGCGATGGGAGGAATGACTGCGGAACCCTCGGCAGCGGTCGTTTCGGGCCATGGGAGAACCCGTTCGATCCAGACCGGTTGCTGTGCCAGCATGCAGAACCGCAGCCTGACACTATCATGTGGATACGGGATTTGGCGGCAGTCCTCGCAGCCTCGACATGTCCGCGGGGTATTAGACCTGGAACTCAGCCGAAAATTCAGCTCCATCAGGATGCAGCGTAAGCCGGGAGCTGCCCTTCAGGGTATGGCGGAACGCGGCCTCCAGGACGCTCGTGCCGTAGCCGGTGCGGCTGGGGCTGATTTTGATCGGGCAGCGTTCCCGCCAGCGAAACATTACAAGCGTCGCGCCCTCTTCGCCCGCCTCCAACGTCCATCTAATCTCAACTCGCCCCTCATGCGAAGCAAACGCGCCATGCTTGACTGCGTTGGTGGTGAGTTCGTGAACGGCCATTGCGAATGCCTGGACCGCATCTTGCGGTAGCGCGATTGCGGGGCCGTCGAGATTGAAATTCCCACCTTCCCGTCCGCCATGCGCCTGCAGCTCCAGCCGCAGAATTTCGGACATATCAACACTTCCTTTCGGCGCGCGCACCAACAGATCCTGCGTGCGTGCCATGGCACCGAGCCTGCTCTCGAAGGCGTGGCCGAATTCCTCAAGCGAACCACTGTCGCGCAGCGTTCGTCTTACCAGCGCATCGACGGTGGTTAGGACGTTCTTTATCCGGTGATGGAGCTCGCCCACCCGCGTTTCCCGCTCCTTCTCCATGCGGCGCTGCTCGGTGACGTCGCGGATCGCCAGCAAGATGAGGTCCAGATGGTCGAGGCGTCGGCCGTTGATGAGCATGATGCGGCGGCCAACGTGCTCAAAATCATGCTCCACTTCCACATCATCGAAGGCGTTGTTGTCGGGCAGGACGTTCTCAAGCAGCTCTCTCAGACGCGGGATATCCCATTGCCGATTGCCGAGCTCGTAGATAAGCCGCCCCTTAGTGTCGGCAGGAGACACCTGGAAGGCGTCGTAGAAGGGCTGGTTGGCGCGAACCACCTTCAGATCCCAATCGAGCACCAGCAGCGCCTCCCGGATACTGTCGATCAGCTTTTCCCCGAACTCGACGTGGCCTTCGAGTTCGAACCGGGCCTGTTCGGTCTCGGTGCGATCTGAGATGACCAAAAGGATCAGTTCAGGGCGGTCGCCCTCGGGCGGCAGCCGCCTCGCGTTCAGGATCATGATCCTTTTGCCGATCTCCGGGAACTTATGCTCTAGCCGGTAGTGCTCCACTACCGACTGCTGCGGCAGGATCTCTTCCAGGAGCCGACGGAGCTCGGGGATATTCCACTGGCCATTGCCGAGTTCGTAGAGCAGGCGCCCGCGGGTCTCTTCGGTGTCGACCTTGAACAGCCTATAGAACGCCGAATTGGCTTCCTCGACCGTAAGGTCGTATCTTAGGACCAGCAGCGGCTGATCCATGGTCTGCAAGATCGCTTCGGCAAGGCCAGTTGAACCGAGATTGTACAACGGGGGTGGCCTGCTTTCCCCCGAGGATTTTCGGTTGCCCATGCGTTACAATGAACAGCAGATTGAGCCAGAGTCCAGTTGGATAGCTTCTTGTGAGCCCTACTTGATCGGAAACAGAAGGAATGTCCGCTTTCCAACGTCAACCGGTCTGACCGGTCTGCGGCAGAAAAGTCGGCTCGCCGCCCAACCGCGACGAAGAACGCTCCGCGGCTGTACGGCAGAACGAATCCTTCGGCCGGCTCGGTCGCGCCATTTCGCGACATTCTGGCCGCTCTCCAAAGCTGATCTTCGCGCAGCGGCAGCAGTCGACCTTCGCGATCGTCAGTCAAACTTCCGGGCTCCGCATTAACTGAAGAGTGCCACGATTCCATAACAGCAGGCAGCAATCAGCGCCGTAGAGGGCATGGTGATGACCCAGGCGATCACGATCGAGCCGGCTATGCCCCAGCGGACGGCAGAGATGCGCCGTGCCGCTCCGACGCCGACGATCGCGCCGGTGATAGTGTGCGTGGTGGAGACCGGGATCCCGAGCCAGGTCGCGCCGAACAACGTGATCGCGCCGCCGGTCTCGGCGCAGAAACCCTGCATCGGATTGAGCCGAGTGATCTTCGAGCCCATCGTGTGGACGATACGCCAGCCGCCAAACAGCGTGCCTAGCGCCAGCATTGCCTGGCAGGTGATCACCACCCAGAAGGGCACGTAGAACTCGCCCCCGAGCATGCCCTGCGAGTAGAGCAGCACCGCGATGATGCCCATCGTCTTTTGCGCATCATTGCCGCCATGGCCGAGCGAATAGAGCGAGGCTGAGACGAATTGCAGGGTGCGGAAGGTATTGTCGACCGCGAACGGCGTCTGGCGGACGAAAATCCAGGAGACGGTGAGTATCAGCACCAGAGCCAGCACGAAGCCGGTGAGCGGCGACAGCACGATGGCCGCGACCGTCTTCAGCAGGCCCGACCAGACGATGGCGACGCTTCCCGCCTTGGCGACAGCCCCGCCGACCAGCCCGCCGATCAGCGCATGCGAGCTCGACGAGGGTATGCCGTAGAGCCAGGTGATGATGTTCCAGGCGATTGCGCCGACGAGCGCCGCGAACACGACCTGCGGCGTCACGATGTCGGCGCTGACGATGCCCCTGCCGATGGTCTCGGCGACGTGGAGACCGAAGAATATGAAGGCTATAAAATTGAAGAAGGCAGCCCAGAAGACCGCATATTGCGGGCGCAGCACACGCGTTGAGACGATGGTGGCGATGGAGTTCGCAGCGTCATGCAGGCCGTTCAGGAAATCGAAGAACAGAGCGACGCCGATAAGGCCGACGAGAAGCGGAAAGGCGAGAGTGGGGTCCATCCGCTCAAACGTTCTCGATCACGATGCCGCTGATCTCGTTGGCGACGTCCTCGAAGCGGTCGACCACCTTTTCCAGCTGGCCATAGAGCTCGCTGCCGACGATCCACGCCATGGCGTCGGTCCTGCCGTGGCGCTGGAACAGTTCCTTCAGGCCTGCGTCGTGTAGCCCGTCGGCGCGCTCCTCGACCTTGGTGATCTCCTCGGCAAGTGCGCCGAGCCGTGTGACATTGGCGCCGACTTTTTCCAGCAGCGGGATCGCCTCGGCGGTCAGATGCGCGGCCTCGACAATGACGGCGCCCATCTCGCGCATACGCGGCTCGAAGCTCGTTTGCTCGAACAGCCTCACCATCTTGACCACCTTGTGCATCATGTCGATGGCGTCATCCATCGACTGGATCAGGTCCTTGATGTCGCCACGGTCAAAAGGGTGATGAAGCTCTTGCGCACGGCGAGCAGCACCTCGCGGGTGACCACGTCGGCCTGGTCCTCGAGCTCGACGATCTCACGGCAATGGCGCTCGAAGCCCTCACCGCCATCGAGCAGCTTCTGTAGCGCCTCGGCGCCGGCGACCAGGATGCGGGAATGGCGCTCGAAGAGGTCGAAGAACTTGTCCTCGCGGGGCAACAGCGCACGAAACCAATTGAGCATGTTTTATCCTGTAGCGTTTCAGAAACGAGCCAGTTCAGGTGCTATAGATTCCAGTAGGGCAGCCAACTTAGGTTCATCGACCAGGAGTGCCGCTTGATCCGGCTTAAGCCAGGCCCGTCTTCGATTCTTCTGCTCCTTCCATTCATCCAGCTCCTGCTGCACGTGAAGCGGGTATACTTTGACGGTTATCGGGACAAACGTGTCCTTCAATCGCTTGCAATAAATGGAAGCTGCCAACAGATTGCTCATGCAAAGTGCCCACTACTCCGGCTTCCTCACCCGCCTCTTGAGCTGCAGCCTCGCGGTCTGTTCGACCCTTCATCGGCCACCCCTTGGGCAAGATGAAGCGGCCCGTTTGCCGAGACGTTAGCAGCAAGATTTCAGTGTCTCCGTCTGCAGCGCGGCGATAAGGCAAAGCGGCAACCTGTGCGATGGGCTTACCACGGCGCGCTCGCTTCCCCAGCTTCTTTTTCTTCAAAGGCCCGGCCATCCATTTCGCTGAGACCTTAGCCCGTATTGTCGGTAGCTGGCTAAATTTTTTGCGAAAGCCGCAGCTAGGTTCTTGGACGAGTCCGACGTCGCCCTTTGCACGCAAAACGGTTCTTCCTCACTTTGTGTGGAGCGGCGGCAGCATTCGCCCTCTCAGTCTCACAATTGGCGGAGTTGCTCTTGAGGCGCGCGCCGGCGAGTTCGAGGAGCGCGTAGGCTATCTCGTTCTCGGTCCAGCCGGATTCTGCTGCCCGCTCAGCCAATTGCTGGAAGGCGGGTTCCAAGGCGAGCTGGCATTGAAGGCCGCGATCCGGATGGTCGACCGGGCAGCTTGGTTCCACGATCGCAACGCTCGATCGCTTCATTGCAGGCCATGGGCTCTCGCCCCTCCCCCTTAGCCACACGAGGCGCGCCAGCTCACCTGTCGTTGGTGCGCGCCACGGCAACCGCTTCATCTTGTCAACCAGCCGCTCCAGCGATCCTGCGCGTTCCAGCTCCGCAAAGAAATGATGCGGCGTGACGCTACCGAGCCGGTGCATCTCGGCCAGGTTCCACACATATGGATAGTCGACCATGAAATCGGATCGAGGCGAGGCCTTGGACGGTTCAGCCTTGGTCAGGATGCCGCCGCCCACGAGCCGATCAGCCTTCTCGATGATTTGGCGCACCCTCAATTTCGACGGGCTATGTTCTTGCGCTAGGTCGGCGAAACTCTTGCCCTTCAGAAAACCTTCGACCAGGGCGACATTCCTATCGACGGTCGGGCTAAACGCCCAACAGGCGCGCAGTTTTTCCAGTATCATTCCGTTCGTTCATCCGGTTGTTCGCCCCCCTTGCAAACCCTACCCGGCCACATCGGCGCTTGGAAGACAAGACTCACATCATGGCGTACGTCCGCTGCGAAAACTGACATATACGATCAGCGACTTCTGGTCTCGGCACCGATGCGGCCGACGGCGGTTATGTGAATACGAAATATGCTGGCGATCACCATGATCGTTGTTGACCGCCGACCTCGCGAATGTCGGCTTCGACGGCACACCGGGCTCTCGGCAACGTTGAACAATTCCGTTTGAAGATGGTTGATTTCGTCGTCGAGGCTCGATCCATCAGGATCGGTGTCGACGAGTCTTTATTTTGAGGAACCCATATTCGTTTGACTCGCGCAATTCGCTGTACTGCGTATCATCGCAAGCGCGGGATTGCGACATCCTGCGAAGTGCCCGCGTTGCTGGAGAATCGATTTTGCGGAAGTAAAAAGGCCCCGGCGCTGGGTCGGCGCGCAGGGCCTTCAGGCATGTACGAGCTACCAGCATGTCCAGTTATGATCGTGCGCTATCATAATGAACAAACGCTGAATAATCGCTAGACGCCTGGACCACTCTGTCCGAGATGAACGAAATTCATGAGCGCGCGTCCAAGCTCTCAATCGCTGCGCAGAAGCTTTGCTTCGAGCGCGGCTGCCACAAAAGCACGCCGAGCGACTGGTGGATGAGCCTCACCTCGCAACACCTGCAGACAGGCGTCCATTGCTGCCTTGCGCTTCGCGGTCTGACGATGGAGATGCCGCAGCAGGATGTTGGACGCGTCATTGACATCGAACACGACACGCTCCGAACTGTGACGGCTGACTTGAACAACGACTGGCCTTTCAAATCTGCTCGAGCCGGTCATCACCCCCCCTCTACACCCAGCGGCGACAGCCTCGCTCGCATTTATTTCCTTACCGAAATATTCGGCTGCACCCTCGCAGCTAAACTTGGTCGCTGGCGTCCAAGAGATCGTCATGAGCGCTGTCTGGTTCATGTCGGGGTGGCGCGGATTGGCTAGCTCAATCTCGACAATGTCGCCTTGCGCCAGTGTCGCACAGTTGGTGCAAGCCTACGCCTGCACCTTTCCGCTGCCCGCCTTGCACGCAGCGATCCACTGCATGGCGGAGGTTGGGTCTTCCGATATCGCAACTCGCTTTGCAAAGCCGACAAAGGCATTGCTGGCAGCGTCTACCGGTATGTGCCCGGCATATGCATCACAACATGCCCTCAGGGCGGTCTCGTAGGTCAGGTCTCTGCGATCCTCGGGCCACTCATTGAGAAAATCGATAGCGTCCGCAAGACTGGCAATCTCTTGCACGATATAGCTGGCTCGCTTCACGAAAATGGGGCTGCTAAAAGCCTCAGCGTTCATTCGTTCCCCTCCACCTGCTCCATAGCCAATTTGCACGACCCGGGCCGCATCGACGCCCGCCGACCATTGCAGAAATGTGCTGTCAGGGCGATGACGATTCAAGAGGATGCGTGATCTGCATCCTCGGTAAGCAGTTCGGCTGCGCATCACCGCGAAGTCCGGCGAAACCTGCTCAGGCATCTATCTTCCTTCCTGGCCTGATCTGAGGAGAACATACCCCCCGGGTGCCGTCATTCTCTAACGGCGTATGAACCACACAAAATTGAAAGGCCCCGTTTAACTGCCGAGCCACAATATGACCGCCTACGAAGTGAGGGCCCGCATGAACTGCCCGATGACCGCCGACGCAACCTCGCAGGTTCGTGAGATCTGACCGGCTGACAACTATTTGCCAAGACATTCCTGATGCGGCGGCTATGCACGGAACTGAGCATCTGTTCAGGGCCACGGGTGTGCTATACGGCTTTGATGACTATTGGTTCGATGTTGCGCCGGCGCTGGCTGCCGGAAAAGAGCTTTCCATCGTATGCGTATCTGCCGGGCAGGCAACCGCATCCCGTGCGCGACCCCGCGGGACATAGCTACAATAGCGAAGCCATGCCGTTGGCGGCAGAGGCGTCGCTGGACTCAGACATATTCCTTTGGGGTCTCGACCTCTTCAACCATGGGTATTACTGGGAAGCCCATGAGGCGTGGGAGGGTCTGTGGCAAGTTGCAGACCGAGGCGCTCCGCTTCGGACGCTCTTCAAGGGATTGATCCTGTTTTCGGCGGCCGGCGTGAAGATCCGCGAGGGCAAGCAGGCGGCGGCGATGCGTCATGCCGGACGCGCCGCGGCGCTCCTTCGTCGGCTGAACACGGCGGATCATACCTTCGAGCGTGCGCTCGGCATGTCACCTGCAGCGCTCGCCGAATACGCAGAAGCCGCGGCACGGATTCCGGCAGCCTTGCAGGCGACAGCGCTCGGTCAGCCCCAACCCGTGTTTGACTTCATTCTCGGACCAAGCTCCGGCGAAAGGCCGATCAGCTCGCAAAAAAACAAACAGTCATCCGTAGAAGTCGCCGGGAATAGACCGGCCCCGTTGGGCCAATGTCACTGACGAAAGACGAATGCCAGGTTTCGTTCACCTGGCCGTATTTTCGTGTAGCGCGGAATTTCGTCACGTTTTTTTTGGAATTACAAGAGCTCAAGACGGCATGGCTGCATATCGGTTCCGGCGCCTGGCAGCCGAAACGATTTCCGGGGCGAACGCCTATTAGCAATGGCTTTATGGCGATAATTATGCTGCCGAGACATTTATTGCCTTCAGCCACAACCATCACTATGTAGCGAGACTTCGCCTGCTGTCTTCAAGCCACCCGGAGAATTTCATGACAGAAGAAGCCGATCACAATCTCGACGCCCTCATCGAGCTTACCGCCGACGTCGTCTCAGCCTATGTCTCGAACAATCCGGTCCCAGTGGGCGATCTCCCCGCCCTGATCGGCCAAGTACATGCGGCACTGAAAGGAACCTCCGTCAGCGTTTCCGCAGAACAGCCGCAGGCTCTCAAGCCTGCTGTCCCGATCAAGAAGTCGGTGATGGCGGACTACATCATCTGCCTTGAGGATGGAAAGAACTTCAAATCGCTGAAGCGCCATCTGTCGACCCACTATGGCCTCACGCCGGACGAATATCGCGCCAAATGGGGCCTGCCGGCGGACTATCCCATGGTCGCGCCGAATTACGCCGCTGCGCGCTCGGCCTTGGCCAAGACCATGGGTCTCGGCCGCAAACCGAAAGAGTCGGAAACGCCGGCGCCGGCGAAGCGGACCGGCAAGAAGGTCGCAGCTTGACTTATCTCTCGAGGGTCGTGCGGGAGCGCGCGGCTGCTATCGGCATGATCTGCGCAGAATAGGAAAAGGGGGGACCAAACCACGCCTTACCCGGCGCTCATTCGCTCTTGCCGGGACGCAGGAGAAAATTTCAGCCAGTCGTCGCACAACCCACGCATCTCAAGGATCGCATCGTTGGCGACTACGCAGTCCATGGCACGCCACCACCATATCAGTGGCGGATCGCGCCGCAGCCCGGCATGAAGCTGCAAGCAAGGCTAATCGGTTCCGTCACCGCGTACTCCAGCTGAACATCGACATCATGTGCGCCGTCTTGTGAAGAAGCTACGCCTGGCGACATCAGCACGATTGACGCGGCCAGCGCCTACGCGGCCGAGTTCGCTATCCCTTCGTCTCCCTCAATCCGCGCCATCGCGTTCGCCGCATCTCGACGGAAGCCGCAATCGTCAGCGGCCTCTCGCGCGAAAGGCCCGAGGAGCGTATGTTCCGGCTTCTTGTTCGCGCCGGGCTTAGCTGCAGTGCGGCCGATCGATGCCCGCACGCTTTTTCGGGAGGCCAAAGGCAGCGCATCGGCTTGGCACGCGCGCGCGCTCATGCTGCAGCCGGATCTGCTTGTCGCCGACGAGCGCCAGCGCTCGACGTATTGATCGAGGCGCAGATCTGCCCTCCTTGCGACAGCGGAAAGGAGAGCAAATGACCAGCTCTATTAATCTCTACAGCCGCCAGCTATGGCAACGATTTTGAGAGTGGATCCTTTCGAGACCATGTCGATGCTTACCCACGTCTCGCTTTCGCACATGCGATATGCAATTTGTGCATTGCAATATATGCGGCGATCGATATGATCCTGTTGTCGGCCATCTACTCCTCACAGATGCGATGCCGACGCTGAATGCGGTGCACCTCCTCCCGCGCTGCATTTCAAATCGAGCCCACTGCCACCTCCTCCGGCAGTGGGCTTTTTCTTTGTATGAGCGCCAATTTGGCCCTTGGCCGACGTATTGGCTTCTAGGCGAGGCGAACTACGCCAGCCCCGTTTGGAGCGGGAGGTGACCTGGAGGCCCTCCGCAACAGTTCAAATGAACCTTGTTATTGTGCAGTGCAGCAACGATACTGCTGCATCCGCGTTCTGCGCAGCGTCGTGGCCATCTTAACGGCCGACGACAAGGAATACTGATTTGCGAAAAATCTCCGACACCATCACCCGCCTCGCCGCATTCCGCGCCGGGCCGGGTTTTCAGACCAATGCCGCGATCGGTTATCGGATCTGGCGATTTCGGGTCCAATCCGGGTGCCTTGCGTGCCAGGATCTACGTTCCGGATGAGTCTGCCCGAAGCGGCGCCTCTCGTCGTGGTGCTGCATGGCTGCACGCAGACGGCGGCTGGCTACGACAGTGGCTCCGGCTGGTCGCAACTTGCCGATCAGGAAGGTTTTGCGCTGCTATTTCCCGAGCAGCAACGCGCCAACAATCCCAACCTGTGCTTCAACTGGTTCGTTCCCAGCGACACAAAGCGGAACGAGAGGCCCTTTCCATCCGGCAGATGATCGAGGCGGTTGTCGTCGAATATGGCCTCGACCCTGGGCGCCGCGGGAGGCGCCATGGCATCGGTGATGCTGGCGTGCTACCCGGAGGTTTTTACCGGTGGCGCGATCATCGCCGGCCTGCCCTACGGGAGCGCAAAGACCGCCTTCGACCGCATGCGCGGTTATGGCATGCCATCGGGTCGGCAATTGCAGAAATCCCTACGCGATGCCTCGCCGCACCAAGGTCCTTGGCCTACGATATCGGTCTGGCACGGCTCCGCCGATCATCATCTTCCAACGCTGATGCCATCGTCGAGCAATGGCGGGCCATTCACGGACTCGATGCACGTTCGACCCGATCCGAAATGGTGGATGGTCATTCACGGTATGTCTGGTGCAATGCTCAAGGACAGGAGCTGATCGAGGAATATCGCATCGCCGGAATGGGCCACGGTACGCCACTTGACACAGCCGGCGACGCCGCGCTGGGCGTTGGGGGTCCGTTCATGCTGGACGTCGGTATCTCCTCTACCCGGCATATCGCGCGGTTCTGGGGAATAGCGAAGCCGTGCGTAATGCGAGATGCGAAGACCAAGCCGGCAAGAGCCAACAGCGAGGCGCTCGCGCCCGGTTGCGCGCGCGCTTTTTCGATGCCCAAGGCTGGGGTTCCCAATGTCCCTCAGTCTGCGAAACGTGCAGACATCCCGCCTTCTCAGAAGCCCAACTCCGCCGCGGAGATACGAAAAGTCATAGAGGATGCCCTGCGATCGGCAGGCTTGATGCACTAGAGCACGTCCTGTTTAATCCGGTTCATATCCTGCGGCTTTGAAGTAATTGGCACATTCGGCTGGGGTGAAGAGGTCGACGACCGCGCCGACCACGTCCCACAGAGCCTTGATGGTTCTCTCGGCCTTTGCTCGCAGCAGCGCCTTGAGTTTGGCGAAGGCGTTCTCAATCGGAT
>NZ_SRTG01000140.1:0-411 GCF_004792125.1 Mesorhizobium sp. M5C.F.Ca.ET.164.01.1.1
GGCCTCGGCGGGCGTCATGACTGTGTCAATGCGGTAGCCGTCGCCACGGGGCCCGACCACCCCATTGACCAGCACGGTCATGCCACGCGCAACATAGGGCGCAGCCAGCGCCCGCGCCCATGACACTGCCTGCATGTCTATGCCCGACAATGCGACTTTCGAATAGCCGAGCTTTTCGCCCCAGTCCGGATTGGCGCGCCACGTCGGAGTATCGAGCACGAAGCCGACCCCGTGTTTGTCGGCGATGTCGAGATACTGGCGGAAATAGCGGGCCAACGTCGTCCGCCCCTCCTCCTCGCCAAGAAGCGGAAAGGCGGCGAAGGAGGGCAGATCGAGGCCTTCCAGAAAAACAAGCGAGGTCTCGAGGCCGCCATCGGTCAGGAAAACGGCTTCACCCAGCTCACGAACGTC
>NZ_SRTG01000141.1:0-411 GCF_004792125.1 Mesorhizobium sp. M5C.F.Ca.ET.164.01.1.1
ATTGGTGAACACCGGGCAGCCGGGGGCTTCGGTCCAGCCGCCTTCGCCGGCAAGTGCCGCGAGGCCTTCCTTACCCGACAGCGCATCGCGCATACCTTGCGCGCGGCGCAGGATGTTGTCTGCCGCCGGATTGCCTTCGATGGTGCAGACCGTGCCGCCATTCGGCTTGGCCTTCTTGATGTATTCGCCGATCTTCTTGCCCATCAGGTAGTTGTCGGTGCCGAGATAAGTCTTGCGCAGGGCGGCGTCTTCCTTGGCAAGATCGGCGTCGACCGTCATGATCGGGATCGACGGATTGGCGCTCTTGATCGTCTGCGCGATCAGCGGCGCGTTGGACGGCGAGATCGCCATCGCGACCGTGTCAGGCTTGCTCAGCATGTCCTGCACGATCTGCGCCTCGCCGGCTTCATC
>NZ_SRTG01000142.1:0-410 GCF_004792125.1 Mesorhizobium sp. M5C.F.Ca.ET.164.01.1.1
CGAAGACCGGGATGGCGATGTCCGGCTCGCCGGAGCGGATGCGCTTCAACAGCGTCTCGAAGCCGGCGAAATCGAAGGTTTCCGGCGCGCCCTTGCGAGGGCGCAAGCCGCGGCGGTGGAGGATGATGTCGTCATAATGGAAGCCGTCCATCGGCACGACCTCGGAACTGCCCTCGGGCAAAAGCTCATGCAGCGCAGCGGACAGGGTCGACTTGCCGGAGCCGGGCGGACCGGCGATAGCGACAACAAAGCGCTTGGCCTTGCCGGCGCGCTTGAAGATGGCGGCTGTGATATGGGCGATCTTGGACATCGGCGCCTCTCCCCCGGTAAGGTTGCGGCCCGTATCTTGGCGGGTGCGAGTGGAAATTTCAAACCGGGAATGGCCGCGAGCGCTCAGGCCGGCACCGAGC
>NZ_SRTG01000143.1:0-409 GCF_004792125.1 Mesorhizobium sp. M5C.F.Ca.ET.164.01.1.1
GTTGGTTCCCTTCAATTGAAGAAGAAACGTGCAATCTGGCGTTGACCTCCGGAAGGCATCCGATGTTGCCGAAATGCCTGCCTAGAGAATAACGTGGTGATTGCCCTGCGAGCTTCAAGGGCTAACCTCGATTGGTTTTGCATTCGCATCTCGCAAGCCGGAATTCGGAGGCGTGCCGAATGCCCGGATGTCGGGTAAATGCTGTCCAGATCGGCCGCGTTCCAAGCTCAGGCCATTACCGATCGTTAACTGGACGCCTGGGGCGCGCATGTGCACTCTGCCGTCGCAAGGCGGTGGGAGATGGTGATGATCGATCGACGCAGCCTCATCAAGGCATCGCTTGCCGCGCTGGTGCCAGCGCGTGCCTCCCCTGCATGGCGTCCGCGCCAGCCCAAGCCGCAAACCGTCG
>NZ_SRTG01000144.1:0-409 GCF_004792125.1 Mesorhizobium sp. M5C.F.Ca.ET.164.01.1.1
CTCCAAGGCGCTGATCCACGCGGCGGAGGAGTTCGAGAAAATAGCGCATATGGCTGATGGCAGGGATCCGCTTGGCATCAAGGTCGCCGCGCCGACGCTCGACCTGGCGAAGACGGTCAGTTGGAAGGACGGCATCGTTAGCCGGCTGAACAACGGCGTGGCCGGATTGCTCAAGAAGGCCAAGGTGAAGACCGTGCATGGCTGGGCGACGTTCCGCGACGGCAAGACCGTCGAGGTCGAAACCGAAATCGGGACGCAGGTCATCCGCGCCGAGACCGTCGTGATCGCCACCGGGTCGGCGCCTGTCGAGCTGCCGTTCCTGCCCTTCGGTGGTCCGGTGATCTCATCCACCGACGCGCTGGCCCTCGGCGAAGTGCCGAACAAGCTCGCGGTCGTCGCCGGCGGTTAT
>NZ_SRTG01000145.1:0-409 GCF_004792125.1 Mesorhizobium sp. M5C.F.Ca.ET.164.01.1.1
CATGGTGCAAAGAGTACCGAGCGGCGACATCTCGGTCATGCCCCACGCATGGACGACCTGGACACCGTAATTGTCCTGGAATTTCTGGGTGACCGCGCGCGGGCATGCGGAGCCGCCGATGACCACCTTGTTCAGATGAGGCAGCTTGCTGCCGGTCTCCTCAAGATATTGCAGCAGCATCATCCACACCGTCGGCACCGCGGCGCTGAACGTCACTTTTTCGGTGTCGAGCAATTCATAAATCGAGGCGCCGTCCATCTTGCAGCCGGGCATCACCAGCTTGGCGCCGATCATCGGCCCGCTCTGGCCAAGCCCCCAGGCGTTGGCGTGGTACATCGGCACCACTGGCAGCACGATATCGCGCGACGAACCGCCCATGGCGTCCGGCATCGCGGCGGTCATGGCGTGG
>NZ_SRTG01000146.1:0-408 GCF_004792125.1 Mesorhizobium sp. M5C.F.Ca.ET.164.01.1.1
GTCAGCCGCAAACGCCTCGACCCGCGCCGTGCGCTGCTCGGCCAGCACCGCGACATAGGATGCGAGCAGCGCGGTCAGTTGCACGGCGACGACCATGAACAGTCCGTCGATTCCTTGCGCCGCGCCGCCGACCAGAACCAGCGACAACACAGCAGAGGCGGAAATGAAGGCGACGCGCACGACACTGTCCGTGGCGTCGGGACTGGCCGCTATGTTGATCAGCGTCTCGACGAAGGCCCAGCAGAACAGCACCGCCACCACCAAAAGCGCGATCGCCAGCGGCGCCACGATGGCGGCGTTCTCCAGTCCGGTGATGCGGCCGTTTTCGACCTCAAGGCCGAGCACCGCAAGGGCCGCGGCGACGCCGCGATTGCCGTCGATGCAGATATACGCCAGCAGGGCGAAAAC
>NZ_SRTG01000147.1:0-407 GCF_004792125.1 Mesorhizobium sp. M5C.F.Ca.ET.164.01.1.1
TTGACTTTCAAAAAATCAACAGATATGCCAACTTAGATTCTGATATCTCAGTTTGGTTATTGATATGTCTAAAACCGTTGAATTCCCATCTTTGCCTCTGTCCGATCTCGTGACGCCGCAGGACTTGCCGGTTGAGGGAAACATGACCAATCGGATCCACGCGTTGCTTCGCCAATTGATTGTGGAAGTGAAGCTGCTGCCGGGTCGGGCTCTGTCCGAAAAGGAAATCGCGGCGTTGTTGCATGTGAGCAAGACGCCGGTGCGCGAGGCGATCATTCGCCTCGCGGAGGAAGGTTTCGTGACGGTTGTACCGCAGGGTGGCACCTATATCTCGCCGATCGACGTGCAGCGTTACATGGAAGCGTGTTTCATCCGCTTCAAGCTTGAAGAAGGCGCGGTGATAGAGG
>NZ_SRTG01000148.1:0-407 GCF_004792125.1 Mesorhizobium sp. M5C.F.Ca.ET.164.01.1.1
CGGGATTGCTGGACGAGAAAACGGTGAGATCGCCCTTTCCTTCTTCCCGTCAACGGGGAGAAGGTGGTCCGAAGGACCGGACGAGGGGCAGCACCATACCTTCGCAACTTCGCACTGCCCTTCATCTGCCTGCCGGCATCGTCTCCCCGTGAACGGAGAGAGCGGAGTTAGACCGCATTGGTCAGCCGCACGAACTCCTCGACGCTGAGTGTTTCCGCCCTGCGCGTCGGGTCGATCCCCGCTCGTTCGAGCAAGGCCTCGCCGCCGAGGCTTTTCACGCTCTGGCGCAGCATCTTCCGGCGTTGGCCGAAGGCGGCTTCCGTGACTCGGCCGAGTTTCTTCACATCGGCGGGCAGGGGTGTCGTGCGCGGCTCCAGGTGCACCACCGAAGAGGTGACCTTGGGTGG
>NZ_SRTG01000149.1:0-362 GCF_004792125.1 Mesorhizobium sp. M5C.F.Ca.ET.164.01.1.1
CGGAGCGACATGGAAGTCGTTGCCGTTGGCCGGCCGCAACTCGACCTTGCGCGGCCCGACACGGTGTTCAAGGCGCTCGAAGCATCGCGGCCCGATATCATCGTTTCTCCAGCTGCCTACACCGCCGTCGACCAGGCCGAGGACGAGAAGGACCTGGCCTTCGCGGTGAACGCAACCGGCGCCGGCAAGGTGGCGGAAGCGGCGGCAAGGCTTGGCATCCCCGTCATCCATCTGTCGACCGACTATGTCTTCGACGGCAGCAAGGACGGCGCCTACGTCGAGACAGACGCCACCGCCCCGCTCGGCGTCTACGGCGCTTCCAAGCTCGCCGGCGAAGAGGCGGCGACCACCGCCAACCCGCG
>NZ_SRTG01000014.1:0-34900 GCF_004792125.1 Mesorhizobium sp. M5C.F.Ca.ET.164.01.1.1
TCTTGAGGAAGGTCACGTCTCAAAACAGGCTGGTGGCCTTCGCCTCTGTGGCTTGTGCAGTCTGTTGCCTCTCCCTTGCCCTGACATCGTCGGTTCCTGTGGCGGCCATTTCGCTGGCGCTCGGCGGAGCGGGTTGGCTTATCACCTGGACGGGCATTGACGTGTCGGTGCAGTTGGCAAGCCCAAGGTGGGTTGTAGGCCGCACGCTCTCCATTTACTACGCCTTGAGCGCAGGCGGTATGGCTGCTGGCGGCTGGATCTGGGGTTCTGTCGCGCAAAACTATTCCTTGACCTCAGCATTGGAGGGCGCCGCGGGCGCTCTGTTGCTGGTTGCAGCTGCGGGAATACTGTTGCCGGTCCGTCCGTGGGAAGAAACGGATCAGGAAAGTTCGGATTTTCATCCCCGGGACGTGGCACTCGATCTGAAGCCCAGAAGTGGCCCTATCGTGGCCAAGGTCGAGTATTCAATATCGGAGGAGAATATCGAGCTTTCTGGGCTACATGCGCGCCAGGCGGCACGTTCAGAGCCGTGCAGGTGCACGAAACTGGACGCTCCAGCGAAATCTTCAAACGCCGTCACTTTGGACGGAGACATTCCGCACCCCAACCTGGATGGATTTTCTTCGTCTAAATCATCGGCTCACGGCAGCGGATAAGGAAGTCGGCCAGCATCTCCTGGCACTGCATGAAGGAGAGCTGCCTCCGCAGACAGTGCTTTCGATTGAACGAACGACTGAGGCAGCTCGTACCCGTCCCTCAACAATGTTTTCTCGTCCTCCGAGGTGACGCCATGACGAAGAGAGCACATGGTTCACAATGTGCCCAAGCTGCGACGAAAAGGTCGTGCCCAGAACCAGGCCTTAACCCACTAAGAACCAAAACGCCGTAGACGGCCAGGGGCGGCCCCGCTGCCGTTGTTCTGAAGGCCGGCCAGCTTTCCACCCTGGCGGGTGGTAATTCCATCGGGTTCCCTTTGGCCTTCGCTCAGCGATTCGCAAGAAAAGCATCGAATGCGGCAGCAACAGCACGAACCACAAAGCGATGTTCCTGCCGCACGCGGATGAAACCATCTTCGATGTCCACAATCCCATCCTTGGCCAGCATCGCCAAGCGTTCAGCGGAATCGACAAAACGGAGCGGATCAAATTGGTGGGCGGCACAGATGGCCGGCACGTCGGCCTCCAAATCGCACATCAGCCGCTCGATGATTGCGGCTCGCACGCGATCTTCGTCGGTGAGACGATAGCCCTTTGACGTCGCCGGACGGCCCGCCGCGATGTGCCGGGTATAACGATCCCGTGTGACCTCGTTCTGGACGTAACCCCCGCCGATGCGGCCGATAGCAGAAGCGCCGAAACCGATCAGAGTTTTGCACGTATCGGCCGAATAACCCAGCGAGTTGCGGCGCAGGCGACCGGCTTTCTGCGCCAGGGCAAGTTCGTCGTCCGGCAATGCGAAATGGTCGAGCCCGATCTCTCGGTAACCGGCGGCTATCAGCGTCTCGGCCACGGCCGCAGCCTGTTCGGCACGGGCATCGCTATCCGGTAGAGCTGCCTCCTCGATCAGGCACTGATTCTTTATCACGGAAGGAATGTGCGCGTAGCCGAACACCGCGACCCGGTTGGGGCGCATGGCGACCGCCGCCATCGCGGTCTGGACGCAGGACTGCACAGTCTGTTTAGGGAGACCGAAGATGAGGTCGAAATTGATACGGCTGATTCCATGCCCGCGGAGATTTTCGACGGCGGCCGCAGTCTGCGCCTCACTCTGGACCCGGTTGATCGCTTTTTGAACTTTGGGGTCAAAGCTCTGCACGCCAAGGCTTGCCCGGTTCACGCCCGCTACTCCTAAGGTTTCGGCCATCTCGGCCGTGAACGCGCGTGGGTCGATCTCGACTGCGACGGCGGTCGCTTTGCTGAACGCGAAGCGGCGGCGCAGGAGTACCATCAAGTCCAAGAACTCCGCTGGCCCGATGAGGGTCGGTGTTCCGCCGCCGAAATGGACGTCGCTCACGGGCAGCGCCTGCGGCGCTTGCTCAGAGACCAAACGAATCTCCTCACGCAGCACCGTCAGACAGTTAAGAACCGGCCCATCCCGGCGGGTGATTGTGGTAGGGAAGCCGCAATACCAGCACATCGATCGGCAGAACGGAATGTGGACATAGAGCGACACCGAATCGCCGGCAGGCAGGCCCCTCAGCCATTCCTCATAATCCTCCGCACCGACTGTCGTGGAGAAGTCCGGCACAGTCGTATAGATGGTGTACCAAGGCAGTCGGGCCTCGCGATATTTTGTCAGGATCGAGGTCTGCAAGAGCTATCGTTCCATGCCGCGGACCAACATCCTTGTCGCTGCCCTCTCCTTCTGTCCTTGAGCTATGTCAGTCCGTCCGGCTTTTCGCCGCGAACTTGTATGGGTTAATGTCATTCCTGACACGGCGATTTACCACCGCTTCCCCTTCAGTCTGCCCCTTTCTCGACGAGACGCCGTAGCGCGGTATCGCCATATGCTGCGAGATGACCGGGACCACTTTGCCTTGCTCTCCGACTGGTAGCGCGCCTCGGGTAGCGATTCCCAGCATCTGGCGAGCTCTTTTTTTCGATTGCCCGCCAAGACCATTTGGCTCTCGCGCGCTGTCTATCAGGGAAGTGGTCGACGTAATCAGCAGGTCCGCCGCGGTCCTAAGAGCCTGCTGACCGGTCGCTGAAAGCAGCTGAGCCGCGAGGCGCATGATCGACGCCAGATCGCGCTCGGCGCAGAGCCAGGTGAGTCGCACAAGGCGAGAATTCGCATGTGCCGCCGCAAAACGGAACGCGCCACGCTCGGCACCGCGCAACGGGGCTCCCGCCTGACCTACCAACCGGCGGGGGGCATGATGTTTCGACCCAGAGGCTTCACGGCGAACAAATGCTGTCGGAATCCAACAAAAGTGTCACAGATCGAACAGACGAACCGTGCCCTACGTCTGCTTTCGCGCGCAGCCTGCCCCCCAAATCAAAAAGAAGGGAGCGCGACGAAGTTGCGCCGGCCATCCAAGTGTCAGCACGGAGTTACGTCTTCAGGATGGCACGTCGCTTGCTGCTCTGCATTGAAGACCGACGGATGCACATCTTTTTTTGCTCGCGGGATGGCCAACGGCTCGCCCTTTGACGCTCTCCGCATTTAATCTTTGATTGGAGATCCAGAATGAATGTAAGGAGCCTTTTTCTCGGCTCAGCTGCGGCCCTGATCTCCGTTTCGGTCGCTTGCGCAGCTGACGAAGTCTCCGCGCCGGACCCGACCGAATACGTCAAGATCTGCGACGCCTACGGTTCGGGATACTTTTATATCCCCGACACCGAGACCTGCCTGCGCATCGGCGGCTACATCCGTTACGACATCGGCCTCGGCGATGTCCGATCGTATGACGGGGCAAGAACCTCCGATCTGAGAACTGGCGAGGCTCAGGGGACGTGGCGAAAGAACGGGCGTTTCACGTTCAAAACTTGGACCGGCCAAGAGACCGAGCTCGGCGCGTTGAGGACCTATACCGAAACTCGCATCAACTTCGGCAACCGCAACGCTTATTCGGGTCCGGAGAGTTCTCAGAAGAACAATGCCTTCAACAGCGGCGTCACGTTGGGTTCCGCCTGGATGCAGCTTGGTGGCCTCCGAATTGGTAAGGACGGGCCGGCGTTCGATACGTTTATAGGCTACGCTGGTAACGTCCTCGATAACATACTCGTTCCGTACGGCGACTTCGATGCCAACGTGGCTCAGTACTACTTCGATGCCAGTAATGGCTTTTCGGCAGTGGTTTCCCTCGAACAAGGATCGGGTGCAGTCGGTACTATCGACAGCCATGTTCCACACGTCGTCGTCGGCGTGAAACAGACGCAGGGGTGGGGCGCGATCACCGGCGTGATCGCTCGTGACAGCAACTACGAAGCGTTGGCCGGCAAGGTCCGCGTTGACGTCCAAGTCACAGATGACCTGTCGCTATTCGGAATGTTCGGCTACGGCTCCATTGGCAATCTCAACGATGACCCAACCAACGCAGTCGCCGGTCATGGTCGCGGCTTCTACAAAACTTGGGGCGGCAACTGGGCTTTCTGGGCCGGCGCCACTTACGAGTTCGACGAGAAAACCTCGTTCAACCTTCAGGTATCGGGTGATCAGCTCAGGAACTCTGGTGTGGCTGCAAACATCGCCTATATGGTCGTTCCAGGTTTCACAGTCACAGCCGAAGTCGACTATTACCATTACGGCAACTTCGGCCTCGGCACGGCCGACCCTGCCGGGGTGAATTGGACTGGCGCCGGCAAAAAGAACAGCCTGGCTGGCATACTCCGTTTCCAGAGCTCATTTTGACCGAACGAAATCTGCGTCTTGGTGGTTGACGGAAACCTGCAAGTCCTAGTGCAAGCACCACGGCAGCAATCCAACACAAAGCAGCGTGTGAGTGACCACGTTCCGTCGAGCGAGGTCGATCTCGTCCGAGATTGACAAGTTTGCCTTCGTGCGCCGGCGTTGCAAGCCGACCTGGGCGATCGTCGCAAAGCCGGGATATCAGAACACCTCAATAATCACTGTCCGACATTGGCTGTTGCCCGTCCACTCTATCGACTAAGCCAAATTTGGGGCCTCAATCTCCTCGTTGCGTTCGACGCTCTGAAAGTGAACGCGCGCACACGGCCGCGGCACGAAGCATAAACTGGGTGAGGTGGTTGTGAGTGCGGCCATCGCGCGGCTACGCACCTACCCGCGCAATCGCCGCAGGGGTACTCCCTTATTGATGAATCGAGCTCCGCTCCAGTGAGTCAGTCGGGCAGGAGGTCGGAGAGGCGATCTCGGACAACAGTCGCAGGTGTCGCAATCGGCCGCCCTTTGGTGCGAATGTCTCGTCCAACGGCAGCTCCGGGGATGTGCGGAATGTATCCATGATTTGGATGATCCAGATCCAAACAATCTATTGTTCAATTTATCAGCCTTCGCGAAAGCTGACCGCGGTACCACAGCGTTGCAGGCGCAGATACGCACGCAGGTGGCGCCTCCAACAGCGTCTTAGTTGCGACCCGGGCATTCTGGGTGCGTTCAACGCGGGGGCCGTGCACCCCTGCGCCCGCGATTGTCCAGCGTTCATAATTGGAGAAAGAATTTGCGACCAAGTAAGAGACTGGCCGGACTGGCATTCTTGATTATAGCGACTGTACCGCTCTCCTCGAACGCTTCGGGCGAGAGCATTTTGGGAGCCCTATCGAAGGCATATGAGAACGATTCTTCTCTGTCGGCCCGCGCCAATGTTCGCGTCACCGACGAGAGCGTGGCAATCGCAAAATCAGGGTGGCGCCCGACGATCGAGGGTTTCGCGACCATCGATCAGTCCAGCAGCCATGTAAACGGGAAGAATAAAAACAAGCGCATGACGACCGGCGAATATGGCGTGCAGATCAAGCAGACGCTGTTCGACGGTTTTCAGACGAGGAACAATGTCGCGGCCGCCGAATCGCAGGTAAGAGCTTCGGTAGAAAGCCTGGGCGACACTGAAGAGAACATCCTGTTCAAAGCAGCCCAGGCCTATATGGATGTCGTTCGCGACCGGCAGGTATCGGTGCCGACGCATCAAAACGCGCGGTTCCTGACCGAGCAGGCGCGAGCTGCGCGTTACGCTTCAAGATCGGCGAAGTCACGCGTACTGTCGCTCAGGCCGACGCTTTGCGCGCCTCTGCCGTGGAGCAATTGGCCGCCGCCCGTGAGCAGGTCCTGGTAAGCGCGGCGACTTATCGTCAGTTAGTCGGCCACGAGCCGGGGAGGCTCAGGGCCGCTTCGCCGCTGTCGAAGCTTTTGCCGGCGAGTCTCGATGCGGCACTCGTGACTGCATCACGCGAGCACCCCACCATTCTCGCCTCGGAGCATCTGATCGACGCGGCAGCGTTTTCGGTGAAATCGGCCGAACGTGCGCTGCTGCCGCAACTATCCGCTTCCGCCGGCGTCTCGAGCGCCTATAGCAACACCTCGCCTATTGCCAGCCAACAGGACGGTACGACCAATTCAGCTAGCATCGGCGCGAAATTGACCATACCGATCTATTCGGGTGGCCGCGCTTCGGCGCTTGTACGACAGAATAAAGAGTCGCTCAGTCAGGTGATTGCCGCTGCGCAGCTTGCCTTGAATGGCGTCGTCGAGGAGCGCGATGTCGGCCAGCGCACCACGCTCGACGTTCTCAATGCCCAGGCGCAGTCATCACCGGGATGATCAATCAAGCCAAAGCCAAACATGACGTCGTGGTGGCGAGTTATGGCATCCTACAGGCAATCGGTCACCTGTCGGCCGAGCGTCTCAACCTGCAGGTGATAAAATACAGGCCGGAACAACACTACAACGATGTCAAAGACAAGTGGATCGGCCTACGCACGCCGGATGGGCGATAAGCTGTCGAGCGGATGTACCCACATGCACTCAGAGTCACTCCACCGATCCGAGCACAGGGGCGTCGTCAGCAGCGCCGCGCATGGGCGTGAATGCATCCATATCGTCGATGCTATTTATCGAAGCATTCGATTTCTCTAGTTGTGCGATGTTGAATATGAAGGCGTAACTTGGCGCGGTGGGCAACATCGGAGTAGTTGCATGGGAGGCCCGGGTGCCGAGACCATCTTCTGAAGAGAGGTCGTATGGTTTGGATTGCCAGGGCAAACGGTGGTCGTGGAGGCAACGATCACGTATTCGCCGCAGATAGCTGGGCCATCTAGCGGGCGACAATGGCCGCGACAAACCGCATATTGGTGATGGCGGTCCCGGCGACGATGTCCTGTATCCGGTGACGTGAAGCCCTGAGCGACGCGCTGGTCGCATACCGAGCTGTTCGGCGCAATTGCGACGATGTTGCCACATCGTAGTTGCGACTGCAGGTCCCACCATAACAACCTCAATCAAAAGCTCGGTTCAAATCCAGGAGCGAAGCAATATGCATCGTCGTAATCTGATCAAAGGGTTTGTTGCACTCGGCGGGTGTGCCATTAGCGCTGAAGCCGCGCGGGCGGCCAGTACCCATTGGGGATATGCCGGCCCGGCAGGACCCGAACACTGGGGCGATCTGGATGAAAGGAATTTCGTCTGCTCGGCGGGCACGCAGCAATCGCCGATCGATGTCAAGGGCGCCATCAAGGCGGATATTCCCCAAATCGCCATAGGTTGGCACAAGGGCGGCGGCAGGATGGTGAACAACGGCCACACCATTCAAGTCAACCTGCCGCAAGGCAGCACGCTCACCCGCGGGGATCGTGTCTACGACCTGCTACAGTTCCATTTCCATGCGCCGAGCGAACACCACGTCGCGGGCAGGAGTTTTCCGATGGAAGCGCATTTCGTCCATAAAGACGCCGACAGCGATACTGTGGGTGTGCTGGGCGTGTTTCTGACGCCGGGCGCGACAAATGCCAGCTTTGCCAGCCTTGCCGCAGCATTTCCCGCAACCTCAGGCGAGGAGACAGCGGTCGACGAGGTCGACCCCAACGAGTTTTTGCCGGCTTCGCTTGCCTACTGGACATATGAAGGATCATTGACGACGCCGCCATGCACCGAAAACGTCGAGTGGATGGTTGCAATGGAACCGGTTGACGTCGACCCAGCAGACATGGAGCGATTTACCTCACTCTATCCGTTGAACGCGCGGCCTATCCGTTCACCCAATCGGCGCTTCATCCTAGGCCTGGGCTGAGGTCCCGCCACCGTCACGGGGCAAGGCCCGGCTGACGCCCTATATCGACGTCATCGCTCCGCGTCGCAGAGGCCCTTTGGGAGCTCAGCCTCACCTTGGTGCGGACCAAGACCAAGTTGGTCGGTCGCGCTGCGATGCGTGGGCAAGCGCGGCAGGAAACGATCTAATTTCTAGGCCTGACGCCGCACTGCACGCGTAACCCGAAGATTTTGATCGGCGCGTCGATATCGTTGGTATAGTCGAGCCGGTCGACCCCGATCGCAAGCTTCGCGCCATTGAGTTTCTTCTGCAGGATGAGATATAGGCGTCCTGTTTCCCAAGCGACTCCGAAGCACATTGTGCGACCTGCCTGGGATCGATACCGGTCGGAACTTTTGGCAAACACCAAGTTTTCTGGGAGGCATGGAAGTTGTCCAGGTGCCACCTGGGGGGTGATGCATCAGGCGACCTCCCTCCCTGCAACCTCTCTCTGCCGTCGTCTCACGCGGACCGACCTCGATTGCAGGACACCCGAGACGATCTCTTCCATCCACGGGCACTTTGCTTTGCTATCACCTCGGTAACGATGCGGCGGTATCAGTACGCCCGAAATGGAGTTCGTCGCCGTCCGCGAGAACCTCGGCCTTGAAGATTGAACGGCAAGCTGCAGCACGACGGAGCCGTTCGGCGCGGTGCTTCCTTATTCGCCGCACCCGAATTGGTGCGCGACGAGGCCGCGCGCGGACGAGCATCATTCCCCAGCATCTATCATCCTGAGAGCGAGCGGGTGATCCTCGGCTGTAATTTCCTGGTCAAGATCAACGCTTATCGGGAGCTCGGTCGTCACCTCTGATGACGGAAGGGGAAAAATGCTCTGGACGGCCACTGGAGCGCCAGCGCTGTGTTGGACCTGTCGACCGCGGCAACATCCACAAGGTTCTGGATTGGCGTGCGAAATGCGCCGGTGCCGATTGGTACCATCCAGCTTTACCAGGGCTCGAGTCGAACCTGACCAGCTTGAGCATCAGCGTGAGCGGCTCGCCCCATTGCGAGCTGGCGTCGCACCTGATTTCTTTCAGAAGAGATGCAGGGTGGTTCGATCCGGCACTGACCCTTGAGCGGGGGGCTGGTTTGAGCCGGTGCCGGACCGAACCGTCTCAGGGCAACGCCGGCTATCTCGTGGAAGATTGGGACAACGCCGCGGCTAAACGGTGGCGATAATGTGTCACGGATTCACCAATTCCAACAAGCACTTCGCCAAATGTGACTAGACGTTTCGGAAACGGCGTAGTGCAGCTGGCTTTGGCCAGAGCTCTTCAGTTCGGCCACGAAAACGCGAACATTGGCTGTGGGACTGACCGATCACTGCGGTCGGGTGGAAGATAGGGAACACTCGCAATTGATTCCGCAGATCGACGGGCGACACACACCATTGTGACCAGCAGGTGCGGCTCGACTCGCGCGACATCGACCAGATCCTCAGGAAGGACTCACACTGGCAGCCACTGAGTGGCGCGATCATCTTGCCGGTTGCCTTAGCCTACCTGAGCGACGCGGATGAACGCCACACTTGGCTGTTCAGGCAGACGCCGTGGCACCATCGCCCCCTGTCGCGTCGGACCCAGGTCCTCACAGGCATGCTGCGTTCTGGGCGGCGGCCGCAACGAGATGCTCCTCGAAGGTCGACCAAAAGCTGAATGCTGAAACGATCACGACAATGGGGTCAATAGTGGGCCTGTATTGTATCCTCATCGGACCAGCCGCCCATCTTAGCCGATGGCCTGCTTGCAACAGATCCTTCAAAGAAAATCGTAGACTCTTAGCACTCCAAACCGCTGGGAATGGTTATGTTTCATCTGACGCAAGTGGGTCGAGACCGTGGCGCCGTGTACCGAGCCAAAACTGCAGCGGGTTTAATGCAATGCCGGCAAGAGCACCCATGTTGGCCGGGAAACGAGTTGCCTGCCGGTCGAGCGTATTGCTCCTGTCGGACAAGAAAATTTCCTCTGAAGGTCTGGAGGACGCGAAGTGGACGGAATCAATAGGACGACCGCCCAACCGATCATAAAACTGGTCAGGAGCCTAAGGGCGGCGGCTCATCTTGATCGGCTTCGGATCCTGGGACTTTGCGCGCATGCGGACCTAACCGTCTGCGAGCTGGCAGAAGTTCTGGCTCTGCCCCGCGAGCACGTTATCGGACATGTCCGACAGCTCGCCAGAGCCGGCTTTCTTCTCGGCAACGAACAGCGCCCCTGGCCTTCGTACCACCTCGAAGCAGGAGGCTCTGACGGCGGCTTGGTTCAATTGTTGGTTGATCTCCTGCCCCACGGCGATGGCCATCACAGACAAGACCTTCTGCGCCTGGAGGCGATACAGGGCGCGCGGTCCAAGGTGACCGCCTGCTTGTCCTGAAATTTAGTCCGCATGGAGCGCGAAGCTGATATGAACAATTCGACTGGCGGCGCCATCGCGGAGCCTGACACTTGCGGGTGGCCTCACCTGGCCGCCGTAGATTCTCGCGTTCACGAGCTGCTTTTAAGACAGGAGCGCCAGGAGCGGACGACCCTCAAACTTATCGCCTCCGAGAACTTCGCGTCCTCGGCGGTATTGGAAGCGACCGGGTCTATTTTCACCAACAAGTATGCCGAGGGATATCCCGGCGCGCGCTACTACGCCGGAAACGAGATCGTCGATGAGCTTGAGACCCTCGCGATCGAGCGCCTGAAAGCGCTATTTGGCAGTGAGCACGCCAACGTGCAGCCTTATTCCGGCTCGCCGGCCAATCAGGCTGTCTGTCGAGCGCTGTTGTGTCCGGGAGACAAGATGATGGGCTTGACCCTCCCCGGCGGCGGGCATCTGACTCACGGTTGGGTCGTCAACTTCTCGGGCACTGACTATCAGCGAGTTCCGTACGGGCTGCACGAAAAGACGCAGCAGATTGACCATGACCGCTTGCGCGAGACGGCCAAGCGGGAACGACCGAAGCTCATTTGGGTCGGCGGAACTGCTTATCCGCGTATCTTTGACTATGAGGCAATGGCCGAGATTGCTTCGGAGGTGAACTCCTATCTGGTGGCTGACATCGCCCACATCAGCGGCCTGGTTGTCGCAGGAGTGCATCCGAATCCTGTTGGCCATTGCGATGTGGTCACCAGCACCTCTCACAAATCGATCCGCGGCCCCCGCGGTGGCTTCATATTGTCAAGGAATGAAGACCGCTATCAGGCGCTCTATCATTCCAAGAGCAAACACAATCTGGCCAAACGAATAGACCGTGCCGTGTTCCCTCTCCTCCAGGGCGGACCGCACATGAATACGATTGCCGCGCTAGCTGTCGCTCTGCACGAAGCAGGGACCCCGTCCTTCCGTGTGTACGGTCAGCAGATCGTCGACAATGCGAAGGCTCTGGCCCAGGCGCTTCTGGAGCGAGGTTACGAACTCGTCACCGGGGGCACTGACAATCACATGCTGATCCTTGATCTTCGGGACCGGCCGCTGTCCGGGAAAGCCTATGCCGAGCGCTTGTCGCAAGCAGGTATCATTACGAATTTCAATATGGTGCCGGGCGACCGGCGCCATCCCGCGCTCACCAGCGGCATTCGGTTAGGGACGCCAGCAGTGACGTCTGTGGGCATGCGCGAGGCGGAAATGCTGCAGATCGCCGCCTTCATCGACCTGGTTTGCGGCCAGCCCGATGATTCGGACGTGCATGCCCGCGTGCGCAGAGACGTTGCCGACTTCTGTGCTGCGTTCGACGTACCTGGCATCTCCGACAGGTAAGACGGACAGATCAACTGTCACATCTAATCCAACGTTTGAAACGAGGACATTCCATGACCAGACAATTCGTGTTCTCTTTCGAATCCGTCGGCGCGGGACATCCCGACAAGATGGCCGACAATATCTCAGATGGCGTCCTCGATGCGATCCTTCGTAAGGATCCTAAGGCTCGCGTCGCCTGTGAAGTGTTGGTGAAGACGGGGATGGTCGTTGTGGCTGGCGAGATCACCAGTCACGCGCAGATCGACTACAGCCAGGTTGCCCGCGATATCATTTTGGACATTGGATATGATAACGATGCGATCGGCTTTGACGGCCGGCGTTGCGCCGTGATCCTGGCCTTATCCGAGCAGTCGCCCGACATCAGCCAGGGCGTCGACGAGGGACGAGGGCAGGATCTCGAGCAGGGAGCGGGGGATCAGGGCCTCATGTTCGGGTACGCGTGCAATGAGACCGGAACATTGATGCCGTTGCCAATCCAACTCGCTCACGAATTGACAAAAAAACAGGCAGAGGTGCGCCAAACCGGACGCCTTGGCTGGCTTCGCCCGGACGTTAAATCTCAAGTGTCCGTTCGTTATGAGGGTTTGCGCCCGGTAGCGCTTGATACCATAGTCCTGTCGACGCAGCATGACGAGGAGGTCTCACAAGCCACAGTCCGCGAAGGCGTCATTGAGGAGATCATAAGGCCGGTCTTGCCCTACGACTTGGATACGACGGGGATAAGGTTCCTGGTCAATCCGACAGGCCGGTTCGTGCTCGGTGGGCCTGCCGGCGACTGCGGCCTCACTGGACGGAAGATCATCGTCGATTCCTACGGCGGGACGGGGCGTCACGGCGGGGGTGCCTTTTCGGGCAAGGACCCGTCCAAGGTTGATCGGTCGGCCGCCTATGCGGCGCGGTACGTCGCAAAAAATGTCGTTGCCAGCGGACTTGCGGAGGTCTGCGAGGTTCAGCTTGCTTATGCGATCGGTGTGGCCGCGCCGGTCTCTATCCTCGTCAATACATTCGGAACCGCAAAGATCGACGAAAAAAGGATCGAGCGCGCAGTTCTTGAGCTTTTCGATCTCCGACCAAAAGGCATCATCAAAATGCTTGATCTCTTACGCCCGATATACCGCAAGACCGCGACATACGGACACTTCGGCCGCGAAGAGCCGGAGTTCACCTGGGAAAGGACGGACAGAGCTAACGACCTGCTGCGTGAGGCAGGACCGGCAGCTGCTTGATGCGCCGATGTTGGGTCAAGCGCATACGGCAGCCCATTCCACGCTTGCCAAAAAAACCCGGCCGCGGCCGGCATAGCAGAAAGCCGGTGACTCGTTGGCGGAGATATTGATGCCGGATTATGACGTGCTTTGCATCGGCAATGCCATTGTCGACATCATCGCCCAGTGCGAGGAGGAATTCCTCGAAACCAACGGCATCATCAAGGGCGCGATGAACCTGATCGACACAAGGCGCGCCGAGCTGCTCTACAGCCGCATGGGCCCGGCCATCGAAACCTCCGGCGGCAGCGCCGGCAACACGGCGGCGGGCGTCGCCAGCTTCGGCGGTCGCGCCGCCTTCTTCGGCAAGGTCTCGAACGACACGCTTGGCGAAATCTACGCGCATGACATGCATGCCCAGGGCGTCGCCTTCGACACCAGGCCGCTCAACGGCGAACCGCCGACGGCGCGCTCGATGATCTTCGTCACGCCGGACGGCGAGCGCTCGATGAACACCTATCTCGGCGCTTGCGTCGAACTCGGCCCGGAGGATGTCGAGGCCGACAAGGCGTCGGGCGCCGCGGTCACCTATTTCGAGGGCTATCTGTGGGACCCGCCGCGCGCCAAGGAAGCGTTCCGGCAGACGGCGAAGCTCGCCCATGCAGCCGGGCGCGAAGTGTCGATGACATTGTCGGATTCGTTCTGCGTCGACCGTTATCGCGACGAGTTTCAGGACCTGATGCGCTCAGGCACCGTCGACATCGTCTTTGCCAACAGCCATGAGATCAAGGCGCTCTACCAGACCGCCTCCTTCGACGAGGCGCTGGGCCAGATCCGCAAGGACTGCAAGATCGCCGCGGTTACCCGCTCGGAAATGGGCTCGGTCATCGTGCGCGGCGACGAGACCGTCACCGTCGAGGCGACCAAAATCCGGGAGCTGGTCGACACCACCGGCGCCGGAGACCTCTATGCCGCCGGCTTCCTCTACGGTTACACGCAAGGGCGCAGCCTGAAGCATTGCGGCGATCTCGGCTCGCTGGCGGCCGGGCTCGTCATCCAGCAGATCGGGCCAAGGCCGAGGCAGAATTTGCGCCGCGAGGCTGAGCAGGCGGGGCTGGTCCATCTAAATATTTCCAACGGCTGGTTGGGGAGCGCAGGTAAATTGAAATGTCGCACGCGCATGCCCCTTTAGTGGCGGCTTTCGGCCCGTGATCGCGCCGTTCAGGCGATCGACCTTTTAGGCGCTTTCAGCTAACCAGAGTTCAATTTCGGCGAGATCAAGCGTGTCCATTTAGGCGCATGACGGTACGGTGCAACCCGGATTGCTCGGATACTGTGCTGATAGCGGCGGATTCGCTTTTCATCGGAAGCTCCGGGCCCTTCGTTCAGGTCGCTATGGCGGTTCTGAGCTCGTCGCCTAACCAAGCGCGGTGTTGCCTTGCTCCTGATTTCCCGACATTGCTCGATGAGCATCAAATGCCTCGGCGTCATCGAGCAGCACTCCATCGCCACCATCTTTCCGATAGTCCTCAGCGATTCGAATGCAGAGCCGTTAGATGTGGTGCGGTGCGCCTGATACTGCCGCACGCATCACTTCGTGCAGCCCATCCGGGTACGATAGCAGAATATCTTTGATGCGGCGCTGGCGATCTTACTTTCAGTCTTGGTGATAGTGGCGTTCCCCAGGGAATAGGTGACGTTGAACATCACCAGCCTGCCATGACCGAACCCGGTCGAGCCAGAGCAGAACATCGCAACGTGACGCTGACCGACACGCGCGTTTCGGCGATCGGCTCTTCCACGGATTGGATGGCGCCATCCTATCACACGGCCGCACCTCCGGCGAGGCCGAGCCGCTCATTCTCCTGGCCGGAATCCTTGGCGCAGCCGGCTCTACCAGCAGCTCGGGCGGTTGGCCGTTCTGACGAAGTGGCGCAGATCGCTACGCGGTGGATGCGCGGTAGCGATGGCCTTGTTCAAACAAATCGCTGGCATGCGGCACATCGATTCGGGCTCGGAAGCGGACGGTTGCAAGCGCGACTAACGCCCTCACCGCTACTTTCTGGGCCGTTTATGGTTTCCACGGCGAGCCAGCTCTAGTCCCGTCATCTCGAAATCTGTCGGATTCCGGGTAGCGACACGGCCGCCGTTTATACGTGCAATTGCGGCGATCATGCCATCGGGCGCCGACAATCCCCGCCCCTGGCGCAGGGTAGCGCACATGATTTCACCATAGGCCAAGGCTGCCTCTTGAGTTTACCCTAAAAATTCAGTCAGCAAATCGACGTCGCCCAGCTAGAAAATCCCTGCTCCAGGGATCGCGAACAGGGACACGCGGAGATGAAGATGACGGTGAGATACCAGGCGACCATCATTGTCCCTCTCCGAGGCAGGTAGTAGCAGCGTCAGGCTCACGGCTATTGCGATGGGGCCGAAGAGAAGACCGACCCGAACAACGCACCCGAGTGTGCATTTGCGAATTTTGGACGTTTGCTTTGGCCGCATTTCAGACCGCTTCCTGTCAGGCGACGTGCGCTTCAGGGGCACGCTTTAGCCCAGTGATCATGGCTCAAACGATGTTCGATGTGATTGAAGCTCCCCGGACCCCGCCAATGGCAAGCGCGACCTGAGACGGCATCGGATGGCAGGCGGTTCATGCGCCTGCTCGACATTGGGTGCCCGTCCAGGAGAACCGGGCAGTATTTTTTTGGTTAGGTGATCATGGCTTCTCGTTGTCCGTGCGCGGTTTCATGACCACGCATGCACCGTGCCAAATCAGGAAACCGTTTGGGGGCAGTGATTAAGCGGACTCAGCTGTGTTGCGTGTCCGACATTGTCGGACATCTGACATCACCGAACGCGAAGCCGGCTTTCGGCTCGGGATGAGATCGGCTCGTGCGGAAGACGATTGAGCCGCGGCAGAAGCTAGGATGCGCTGATTGCCCGGATCATTGGATTGGATGCAATCGGCGTTGGAGCCACTGAGAAGAACGTTGCCACTTGTGGAGATAATTTGCCTCTCGCCCCGGTCGGCGACCTAGCTCTCTCGCCACCGAAGGCGAGCTGGTCGTCCCAATAGGCCTCAAACTCGACCTTGTATTCGAAAGGCGGCAACTGGCGGTCACGGCACCATTCGCCGATGAAACCAGCCCGCGCTTTGGCTGCTCGTCAGCGATCGTCAATTCCCTCTGCGGGCCCTGGCCGTCGCTGTGGCTCTCAAGTGGTTGATGCGGGTCGCAGCGTAAAGGGCTCCTAACGCATCTCAATGGCTCGCCTCCGTGAGCGGCTTGCGTCGGCAACCAAGCGGGCGCGGGCAATCTCGACGCATTCGCTAAATGATGACGGGCGAAGGTTCGCGCAGGGCGACGACCACGCGGCAGCGGTCTGACTGGTGCTGTGCAGCTTATGAGCTTGGAGCGAGCTGCGCTCCCTGTCGGCGCGGACCCGGCACTGGATGTAGGACCACGTAGTCGGGCAGGCCTGGCTTGCTTTCGGCGGATGCGCAGGCCTGCTGATCAAGGGTGGGCCCGCGGGCCTCGTTCGGTGGTTGCGTTGCGAGCAAGAACCAATCCGCTCGGCATGTGTTCGGGACGGCTCCATGCCGGCCAGCGATCGCCGCGCACTGGTTCAGGCGAAGCGTCGTTCAACACTCGGGCTCGTCTGGGCCGCACAGTGATCGGCGGATTCAGGCGCTGCCGCGCATGAACACCTGACACGAGAGAAAGCCTCAGCTCGCAGAAGCTGCTGTCGAGCAGTGGAAGAAAAGCCGCTTGCACATTTCCCGGTCCGACTCACTCCAGAAACTTAACTGTTGCCCAAGAGCTGGCGACGGAAGCCGTCTTTAATTGGGATCAGGCTAGGCACTTGTGTTCTCATGCAGCGCGATCGCCTCTTCCAACGATAGACTTCCGTGCCAACTCCGCCGTTCATTTACCCAAGATTTGCGATTGAGGTCGAGGTGTTGTCGCCGTTTCGGCGGGTAAGATGGGGTAGGTTATCTTAGGAACCTCTCCGGTCAGCGAGCCAAGGAATGCAACGAGCAGGTCGATTTGTTCGTCCGTCAGTTCTTCGCCGAGCTGGGTGGCCGCCATGATGGTGACGGCCCGCCTCAGATCCCAAACCTTGCCAGAATGGAAATATGGCGCGGTGAGTGCCACGTTGCGCAGCGGCGCAACGCGGAAAACATAGGAATCCTCGGCTGCATCGGTGACGGCAAGTCGGCCTTTGTCGTTCTCCGGCAGAACGTCGACGCTAGGCTTCTCAACAAGGCCGAATGGGTAGTAGCCTTCCCCGCCAAGGTTGGTACCGGCATGGCAAGATGAGCAGCCCTTGTCCATGAAAAGCTTCAGGCCCTGTTTCTGTTCAGAACTCATGGCGGCGGCGTCGCCATTGAGGAAAGCGTCGAAGGGGGCGGGCGTGACCAGTGTGGTCTCAAAGGCTTCGATCGCCTTGGCTAAGTTGTCGAAGGTGACGCGATCGACCTCACCAGGGAAAGCTGCATTGAACCAATCGACATATTGCGGCATCGACTTGAGCGTTTCGACGACTTGGTCCGGTGTGTTGGCCATTTCGTCACCGGCTTGTATCGGTCCTTTGGCCTGAGCCCTCAGGTCTTTGGCGCGACCATCCCAGAACTGCGCTTTGTTGAAGACAGAGTTAAACACGGTCGGCGCGTTACGCCGCCCCTTCTGCCAAGCATGGCCGATTGAAGTTTCATGATTGTCGTCGCCGCCGGTCGCCAAGTTGTGGCACGAGTTGCACGAGAAGACGCCTGACGACGACAGTCGTGTATCAAAGAACAGCGCCTTGCCGAGGGCGATCTTCTCCGGTGTGATCGGGTTGGCGACCGTCGGTGTGTATGGCAAGGGCTTGAAGGTGGCCAGTGCTGCTTCTTTGAGGTCGGGGATCAGTTGCGCAGCAAACGCGGTGGCTGCCGGCAACGCAACCGCCATCGCAATGAACAGAACTTTCATAAATGGTTTCCTTGCGGTGTGCACGGAAACCATTCTCCACATTAGGTTGGCGGACGCCTTGCGCTAGATCAGCGGATCGAGAGGATAGGGCCTGCGGCCAGGTTCGATATGGAATCGAGCGGCAGAAGCCGTATTTGGGGGTGTCCACCGCTCCGACAGCGGATTCCAACAGGTGGGGCCCGCGCCACGCAATTTGGTGCTCAAGGTTCCACGGCTCGTCGCCACAATGCCACAGCAACGCCAACGTGTTTCATGCGGCCGAAGGTTTTCTGGCGCGTCGAATGCACGGCTCATGTTATCGAAGTTAAGCTTTGTGCGTCTTCGGCTCCTCCTGTTCCGAATTCAAATGGACGAGATCGGAAATGAAAGTCAATCAGCAACCAGTTGCGGGACAGCCATTACCAGGCAGATCAGCGTTCGCGATCGCGTGATACGACTCGATGATCTCGATGCTGGACGACCATCGAAATAATCATGTCGAGACATTGGTTGCCTTAAGCGGAAACCGCCACTAGAAGCGACGCTTCGCCGACTATGGTTCAAATCCGCCCGGAGAGTTTCATGACAGAAGAAGCCTACAAAAACATCGAGAACCTCATCCAGCTTACCGCCGATGTCGTCTCAGCCTATGTCTCCAACAATCCGGTCCCGGTGGCGGACCTCCCTGCACTGATCAGCCAAGTGCACGCGGCACTGGAAGGCAGGGTAGGAAGTGTCTCCCAGAAAGAGCTGCAGGCTTTGAAGCCTGCTGTCCCGATCAGGAAGTCGGTGACACCGGACTACATCATCTCCCTTGAGGACGGGAACAAATTCAAATCACTAAGGCGCCATCTGTCGACCCACCATGGTATGACCCCGGACGAATATCGCGCCAAATGGGGGCTGCCCGCGGATTATCCCATGGTCGCACCGAATTATGCTGCGGCACGCTCGGCATTGGCCAAGACTATGGGGCTCGGCCGCAGACCCAAAGAGCCGGAAACGTCAGCGCCGGCTGCTGTAAAGCGGACCCGCAAGAAGGTCGCAGCTTGATTCATCTATTCTAATAGATTCGTCTGGACCGCGGCTGCATCGGCATAGAACGTGAAAAGGCGGGGACCATCCCCGCCTTGCTTTCGTTACGTGCCGGTCATTCCGCCCTTGCCCGGGCGCAGGAGAAATTCAGCCAACTTTGCTGAGGTTGCTGGCAGACGACTTGCCAGTGCGGCGGTCCTGTTCGATCTCATAGTTGATCTTCTGGCCGTCAGTGAGGGTCGAGAGTCCCGCGCGTTCCACAGCGGAAATGTGGACGAAAACATCCTGACCGCCATTGTCGGGCTGGATAAATCCAAATCCTTTGGTGCTGTTGAACCACTTTACCGTTCCGGTCGCCATAGTCGTATTCCTTTGTAACGATTGCAATGTGGGCAGGCCATAAGCCAGTCCGTTTCATATCCGAGATTTTAGGGGCAGCAAAAGCGAAAATTGAAAAGCCCCGGTTCAAATCGCAAAGCGGCTCGCAAGGTCCTCATGACCGCCCCCTATCGCAGGAAGCATCTCCCGCGCTGGCGCTCGTAACGCCTAAAGAGACAAGCGATACCTGCAACGCTTCTGCAGAACCCCGTCTACCACTGGTTTTCGAATCGTATCATGGGACCTGCCATCTACCTATGTGGGCAAGGATGCGCTGACGACCCAGCAACCACGGGCGGCGCGCGCTAACGCCACGGCCGCTGATCGTCGGACCATCAGGTCTCCGAAATCAGAAGCAATCGCCGAGTCGACCGGCCACTTCCTACTTGATCTGAGGACCTTGGTGTTTGTGATAGGAGCTGCCCGAGAGAGATTCCACAATCCGGCGTGCCGGTTGGTGCGCGTGAGATTGAGCAGGATCAAGCTGCTGTTGGGTAGCAAATGTGTAGAGGCGACACGCAGCCGCCGGCCGTATTCAGGCAGATGAATTGGACCTTCCCGAAGGAAAGACAATCCGGGCCCTGCGACGAGCAGAGCGCGTCGACGGGCGTGCGGCTGCCTTGAGTAACCCTAAGTGACCCGTGCAAGGAGTTCTGCCGAGGGTGGTCCGTAAATCGACGTGGCGACAGTTCCGCCTCAACTGGATGTTTGATTCCAAGCTTCGGTGGGCATCCTTAGCTGAGGCGTTGCAGTGTCACAAGCGGATTCACGCCCACGCGTAGCCAGCAACTTCTGCGACTCCATAGGCTTCAATATTTGGCGCAGAATTTTGCTGAACTGCGGTTCATCTTTGGATAGTTCCTTTAAGACGCCGCAAGGCATCTCGGGAGGGGATCTGCCAGCTCGACGCTACGCCGTTCAGCTAGCCCGCCTTTGATTGCTCCGGCCATCCGGTCCGGATCTGGCAGCGCTGCCGCCCAGAATGCGGTACAGCTTCGATTCGTTGAGCAGCTGGGCGAGACGGGCATCGGCAAGCGCTGTCTCAGCTGCGCGGCGGCCCTCCTGCGCCTCGAGCCAAGTAGTGAGGCGGATAGCACCCGACCGGTAACGGGTCTCGTGCAGCTGCTCAATTTCCTGCGCGGCCGCTAGGACATTGTGAAGGCGTTGCACCCGTTCGGCATATTCGGCCCGTGCACCGAGTGAATTGGCAACTTCGGAGAAGGCCGTGAGCAAAGTAGCGCGGAATCTGAGGACCTCTTTTTCATACTGTGCCCTCGAAACCGCAACCTGCAGCTTCATGTCCTTGAAATTGAGGAAGGACAAGGCAGCGTTTGCACCTAACCTAGCAACGGGATTGGAGATGAACGCGAGCAATTGCTCGCCGCCGGTGCCGAGTGTGCCGGTGAGTGAAATCGCCGGATAGAAACTAGCCCGAGTTTCATCAACGTTCTTCAGCATGGCACGGAGCCTTGCCTCGGCGGCTCGCAAGTCTGGGCGACGTGCGAGAAGGTCGGCCGGCAGCCCAGCCTGGATCGGGGGCAGCTTCTTGCTCGGCAGGCGCTGCGGCTCTGGAACAGGGTTAGATGCGCCATTCAAGAGCCCAACGAGGGCGTTCCGCAGTACAAGGCGCTCCTGTTTGCGCGTCGAAACCGCCGCCGCCAGCTCCTCGACCTTTTGCTCGGCCTGCTTGAGGTCTAGGTATGAAACTGCACCGGCCGCAACCTGGGCGCGCACAAGCGCCCGAGTCTGCTTGGCATGGGCAAGGCTGGTTTCCGCCGACGCGAGCGACTGATTGGCGTGCGCGATCGTGAAATACGCGTCGACGGTTCCGGCGATAGCTAGGAGGCGCGCGTTTTCGTAATCTTCCGCTGTCGCGGAAGCCTCAAAATCCGCCTTGTCCCTCTTTGCCGCAAGCTTGCCCCACAGATCAATCTCATAAGATACACTGGTGGAAGCCGACCACGACGACGAGGCGACCTTGTCGTTGAGAGATTGGCTGGTGCTCCCGCCGACCTGGCCGTCCAGCTTGGGGAGTAAGGCGTGCGCAGCGATATCTGCCTGAAGTCGGGCAGGATAAGCGTTAGCAGCCGCGATGAGGACTTCATTATTTCGGCCGATGACGTCGCTGACAAGCTTGTCGAGATTGGCGTCTCCGAACGCCAGCCACCAGTGGTCGTTGCTGGCCTGTGCAGCGCCTCCAGCCGCAGCGGTCGACCAGTGGGGCCCGGCTGGAAGTTCGGGGCGAAGATATGTGCTCGATAGGCTGCAACCGGCGAGCAAGACAAGGCAGCCGGGTACGATCAGTCTGATGGGCTTCATTTTCAATCTCTTGAGCGCGCGTCTAACGGGACCTAGGCGCAAGGCGTTGCGGCCGGCGAAGAAAGATGAGGCGGATGCAGACCGCCAATGAGAGGCTTGTTAGCGCCAGCAGCCATGATGAGGACCTCGTCGTTTTCGTTGATAAAAAGCTCGAACGTCAGCCAGCAGTGGTCTGCCGTGGCGTGGATAGCACTTGCTTCCGCAGCGATTGGCCAGCGGGCCGCCGCGGGGAGTTCGGGGCCAGGATATGTGCTCGACAGGCTGGTGCAACCCGCGAGCAACAAAGGACAAGGGTAAGATCCATCGGACGAGCGTCATTTTTCAGTCTCTTGACAGCGCATCTACGGGATTCAGGCGAGATGCATTACGGGCAGGAAGGAAGCCAAAGATCAGACCGATCCAGAGCGCTACTGCGCAGGCAACGACAATAGCGTTGGCGGAGATAATCATCGCAAACTCGCTGCCCGGCCCGCCCAATACGGTTGCGATGCCGAGCGCGAGTGCCACCCCGAGAATTGAACCGGCGGTGCATATTGTGACGGCCTCAATCAGGAACTGAAGCATGATGTCGATCCGGCGCGCTCCAACGGCCATGCGCAAGCCGATCTCGCGGGTCCGTTCCGTAGCGGAGATCAGCATCATGTTCATGACACCAATGCCTCCGACAAGCAGCGAGATCGCAGCCACGAAGGAGGTCAGTTGCCATATTGTCTGAGATGTGCCTTCAACCGACTTAAGCCACTGATCTAGGTTGTCAACAATGAAGTCCTTTGTGCCATGCCGACGAGTTATCAGGCCGACGACGGCGCGCTCGGCGACAGCCGTGTCGACAGAATCGGCGACCCGAACCGTCAGGACGTCAAGACTTGAATCGGCACCCTCAAGTCTGCCTTTCACGGCCGTATAAGGAAGTAAGACCTCCAGCCGGCTGTCAAACCGAAACGCCGGTGGGGGCGCAAAGACGCCAATAATAATGACGGGAACACGCCCGATCAGGAGGATGTTTCCGAGCGGCGATTCGTCGTTAGGGAAGAGAGTTGCGGCCATCCTGTCATTGATCACCGCTTCCTGGCTGCGCTCAGAGATAGCTCCGGCTGAAAAGAATGAGCCCTTCAGCAACTTGAGAGCTTTGACCTTAAAATAATCCTGGCCGACGCCGGTGACTGTCGCCGCGACGGAGATGGGCCCAAAACCAATTTGTGCGGATGTTCGGACTTCCGGGGTCACGCTATCGACGTAGGAGTGGTGGGCGAGCGCATCGGCATCCGAGACGACCAGGGTCTTGATGCTCGAAGCACCCTTGTCACCAAAATGGCGCCCGGGAGAGATCTGCAGGGTGCTGGCTCCAAATCCTCCCAAATCGCGCAGAATTTTCTGACGGGCGCCCTCGCCGAAACCGACGGTCGCCACAACTGCCGCAATGCCGATAATGATGCTGAGCATTGTGAGGAAGGTACGCACGCGATCGGCAGCCATCGATCGTATCGCCATCGGAAAGGCTTGCACCAGGCGACGCCTGAACCCCGAGAGCGAACCGACGGGCCTGCTGTCTTGGAACGCCGGCGGCGCATTAGTCTTCTGATCCCGCGTCCGGCGGTCGGAAAGGATCACTCCTTCTCGGATTTCAATGATGCGGTCAGCGTGACTTGCGATCTCCATGTCGTGAGTCACGATGATGATGGTATGACCGTCGGTGTGAAGTTCCTTCAACGTATCGAGGACGGTTTCGCCGCTCTTCCTGTCTAGCGCCCCTGTCGGCTCGTCGGCAAGTATGATGCGGCCGCCATTCATCAATGCGCGGGCAATCGAAACCCTCTGTTGCTGGCCGCCGGACAGCTGGTTCGGACGATGGTCGAGACGATCACCGAGACCCAGCCTGCGCAGAAGAGATCTCGACCTTTCCCGGCGTGAGCCGGCGTCGAGGCCGGCATAGACAGCGGGCATCGCCACGTTGTCGGCCGCGCTCAGCGTTCCAAGAAGCTGATAGTGTTGGAAGATGAAGCCGAAATGTTCCCGTCTCAACGCGGCAAGATGGTCCGCGGTCAGGCCGGCAACGCTGCGGCCGCCGACGCGATAGTCACCAGAACTCGGCTGGTCCAAGCAACCCAGGATGTTCATTAGCGTCGTTTTGCCCGAACCGCTTGCGCCAACGATCGCCACCAGTTCGCCACCAGCGATAGAAAGGCTGACGCCGGCCAGCGCCATAATGGTCTCGTCTCCGGCAGCGAAAACCCGCGAGACGTTCTCGATTTCCAGGAGTGCAGTCATTTCATCACCACGGGCCAACATTGGTTCCCGTTCCCACGGCAGGGATGACAACTTCATCACCGACGGAGAGGCCATCGAGTACCTGCGCCTTGATTTTGTCGGTCAAACCTATTGTCACCAGGCGCTCGGCGAGTTCGCCGGTTGGCGTGCGAAGCTGCACGCGGTAGCGACCATGCGCATCAGGCTCCGTCAGAGCCGACCATGCTACGAGTGGTACGTTCTCGGCCTGGCCGGAAATAACCGTAACCAAGGCGTTCATCTTTGGCCGAAGCCGCCCTTCCGGGTTCGGTGTGGAAAAGAGGCCGTTGTAGTAGACTGCCGCCGCTTCGATTTTTCTGGAGCTCGGCATGCTATCATCGGCAATCGATGGAGGCGCGGGCTCTATCTCTTCCAATACGCCTGAAATAGGGTCTCGAGTGCCCCCCAGGATTGTGAAGCGGAGGTTCTGGCCTGGCTTTACACGCGCTATATCGATCTCCGATATCTGCACGCTCACCCGCATGACGTCGAGCTGTGCAAGAACCACAATCGCCGGCACGGCCTGGCTTGAGTTCAACGTTTGACCCTCTTGAGCCAGCACAGCAACAACGACGCCGTCCATGGGCGCGCTTAGCTTCGTGTGGTCGAGGGTTGCACGAGCCTCCTCAACCGCGAGCGTCTTCTCATCGATCTGCGCTTCAAGTTGCTCGACTGACGCCTCTTGCGCAAAAAACATCGCTTGCGCTTTCTCCAGTTCGGCCGCCGATCCTGCCTTGTTCCGGCTCAGGGTCTTCTGTCTCAGGAACTCCAATTCGGCCTCTTTCAGTCGTATTCCGGCTTCCTTGCGGCTCGCGTTGGCACTGACGAGGTTGGCTTGGGCGGTGAGTAGTTTGTGCTGCTCTTTCGTAGGGTCAATTTCGGCGATCAAGTCTCCAAACTTGACAGCTTGACCGAGCTTTACATGCAGTGCCTTCAATTGGCCCGACGTTTGGGCGCCAACCCTAACCTCACGGAGAGGTGCCAGAACACCGTTCGCAAGGACACTCTCCTCGACCGAACCGAGTATCACGCGTTGCGTGAGGACATGATCGCGCGTTTTGTGTTCGAAAGCTCCGGTCGCGGAAGCGATAGCAAACGCCACCGGGACGATTCCTAAGCCCCAGACGAGCATCCTTTTTTTACCCTTCAGCAACGCTCGGCTCCTCTCAGAAGACATTGTTTTTGCCATGGCTTGCCGCGGAAGCGGCATTGACTCTCATTGACCGACCCGAACAGAGATGGCTCCGGCAAGAGCTTTTTCTGCTGAGAAGTGGCGACCGACGCGGAAGCGTGATTGCGAACGCGGGCACACGGCGGCTGTGAAGATGATAGTGAAGCACCGGGCGAGCATTCATTGTCTTTGGAGGCAATTAGCAGCAGCAGGCCCAGCGCTAACGCGATTGGACCGAAGAGAAGGCTCGCCGGAACAACGCTCCTTCCAATGCAATTGCGAATTTTGGACTTTTGCTTTGGCCGCATTCTGGGAACGGTTTCCTGTCAAGCGACGCATGAGAGGCGCACGCATACATCTGAGTGGCATGGCTCGAACGACGTTCTGGCTGTACTGAAGCTTCCGAGGGCGCCGCCGATATCAACTCGATTTGAGCCGGCATAAGATCAGCAGGCGGTCACGGGCCTCCTCGACCCTTTGGATGCTCGAAAGGCGTCACTTGTAACCAGACGGTCATGGCCACGAGTGCTGTCTAGGTCAGCAAAGCAATCACCTTCGGTGCTCCCAATGGATTGGCCGAGATGGCGCGTTCAGGCTTGAGAATCATGTACTGAGGATATGACAGTGGATCCTTGGCATTGCAGGCACATGTAAAAGGCGGAATTTTCGATGATGAGGTCCGCCAGCGACTCAACGGCATCGGACGAGCCGTCTTCCGTCTAAAGCGACTGTATCTGCCTTCGGGCCGATTCAAGCTTGGTCAGTACCGTTTGGCGGGGCCGCCATTCGGCGATCCCAACGTCGGATTTGCCGCCGGCCAGTGCAGCGACGACGGTGGTTGCGTTAAGAAAATGTGCCGAGATCAGGATGGCGTTCATAATGGCCTTCTAATCGTTTGTTCCAATGACGGCCCTTCTGACACCCGTAGCTGACAGCAGCCTGAAAGCTTCCAGACATTTGTGCCAAGGGGGGTTCAGCGTAGCGTCAGGTTCTGTCAGTAAGGTAAGGATCCTGCCCTCGAACTGGAGCTCGGCACCTCTGATGCACATACTGCTCGTCGAAGACGACAAGGACCTTGGCAGTGCTGTACGCGAAAATACGATGGCTGATGGCCACGCGGTCGATTGGGCCAAGGACCTGTCCGAAGCGCGGGGCTACGCAAGTGTGGTCTCCTACGAGCTTGTTCTGCTCGACATTCACCTGCCAGACGGCAACGGCATAGACTACGTGCGGGAGATGAGGAGGAGGCTTGAATCGACACCGGTCATCATCGTGACAGCTCGCGATCAGGTCTCGGACCGCATCAAGGGGCTCAACGCAGGTGCCGCCGACTATTTGGTCAAGCCGTTCGATCTCGGCGAACTTTCCGCGCGCATTCACGCCGTGGCGCGTAGTCATGGGCAGTTCCCGGAGCCGATGTATTCTGTCGGGACGCTGTCCATACACTCGGCCGAGCGGCGGGTCGTCCGCGATGGGCAGACGGTCTACCTGACTGCACGCGAATGGACAGTTCTCAACTGCCTTCTGTGCCGGCCCCGGACGGTAGTTTCGAAGGCGAAGATCGAGGACGTACTCTTTTCCTTAGGTTCGGAAATTGAGAGCAATACCGTGGAGGTGTATGTTAGCCGGATCCGCAAGAAGATCGGCGCGGACCGAATAGCGACAGTGCGTGGCTTCGGGTACAGGTTCGTAGTCACATGACGAACCCGCACAGCATAACCCGCAGGCTGATACTGTGGCTAGGCGGCGCAATGCTTCTGGCCTGGTTTTCCGTCGTCGCCAGTGCTTGGTTCAGCCTGAGCAAAGTTAGCAACGAACTCTCCGACGAGTTCCTGGAGCTAGCTGCCAAGAAGATGGAGCCAACAATGATTGAAGTGCTGAAAGGGAAATGGGACGACGATTCCATTCGTAACACGCTTCAAAGTGCACCCAATTTCGAAAAATTTTGGACCTACCGGTACAAGCTTTGGAAACGCGGGAAAGTGATCTTGATTTTGGGAGACGTGAAGCCGTTCCCTGATGCTCCACTGCGTAAAGGCTTTTCGCAAACCGTTACTGACCGCGTCTATACACTGGAGGTCCAACCTGGCAACTTTCTTCAGGTGGCCGAACCACTCCATGTTCGCCGCCAGACAGTCAATAGCGGCCGATTGCACGTCTTCAATTTCGTCTTAGTTTCGGTGGTCGTGATCCTGCCCTTTAGTATAGCCCTCTTATGGTTCGTGATCCGGCGGTCGCTGGCGCCCATCGAAGTACTGCGACAGGAGATCGGATTGCGCGACGGCGGCAATCTCTCACTGATGGGATCCAGCGGCCTGCCGGCAGAATTGGCCCCCATCGCGGCCTCCGTCGATCGGCTTCTCGAACGTCTGCAGACGACCCTCGATGCCGAACGCGAGTTCGCCACAAATAGTGCACATGAACTGCGCACGCCGATCGCAGGCTCGCTCGCTCAGATGCAGAGGTTAGTGGTCGAAATTCCGCAGGGCCCGGCGAGAACGCGTGCGCGCGGTATCGAGAAATCGCTGTCGAGTCTTGGCCACCTTGTCGAAAAACTGCTTCAACTCGCGCGGGCCGAATCGGGGATCGGCATCGCAGACCACGCGATCGATCTTATCGAAATGGTTCGGCTAGAAATCGATGACCTTGGGAAAAAGCCGCAATATGCCGGACGCCTAATCCTTGATGTGGACAGCTGCCCCACTTTGATGCGTAAAGTAGACGTAGATGCGTTTGCCATCCTCCTTCGTAACCTGATCGAGAATGCGCTCACGCATGGACTGCCCGATACTCCGGCAAGAGTTTCCGTCCGAACTGATGGAACCATTGCCGTTGCAAACGCGGGACCGGTGGTGCCCCTCCGAGATCTTGAAGCGATAACAAAGCGATTTAGGCGTGGTGCCACTCCAGCGGCGGGCTCAGGCCTTGGCCTACACATCGCTGATATGGTTATCAAGCGGATAGGTGGCACTCTTGACTTTGCTTCGCCTGCCCGTGGTCGCGAGGATGGTTTTGAGGCGGTCATTCGCATCCCTCGATGACACTGGTTTGCTGCAGCGACCAACTTGGGCGTAAGGAAGGTTTGTACGCTGCCGGTCGACGACGAGAATGTCGGAATGGCTGGTGACCAAACCTGCGGCGGCCCGCGCCAGAGGAAGTCAGCTTTCGCCGCGGCACCCACATCCCGATTCACTGGCACGGGACAAGTATCCCGCGGCCTTTTTGAAGGCCAAGGCGCTTCGCCCTCAGTCATGACGTCGACTTTCGACCGCATTCGACATGCGAGCCAGTTATAGGATAATATAATGCGTGTTCAACGGCCTTTTTCGGTAACGAGAAAGTGGTCTATCCTATTCGCCTAGACGGTTTTTTTCATTTTCATTATCAGCATTCGAATCCGAGTCGCTGATGTTGTCGATGGGAAAATATACCGTGGTTAACAAAACTTAGGCCCCGCAGGATCCACGTCGCGCAAATCGTTGGTAGCTTTCAGGCTACTGTCAGCTGGCTCTGCCAGAACGATTGTTGTTGGGGGAGCAAACCGACAGGAGATTCTTATGAACTAGGAGACCTTGTCAATACCGTCCGACGTGCCGATCGCCAATGGCAAACGACACCGGATCATGCGCAAACACGTAATGAAACGAGAGAAAGATACGATGACTCCATCACCAAAAAATGTGGCCGCCCCGGGCCTCCCGAAGCCGTCGACGAAATTTCGGTCTGAGTGGCTGCGAACGACGCTTGCTGCGATCGCGCTGGCCCTGGTGACCACCGCTCCGGCTCCGGCCGACACTTACAGAAGCGGATGGGAATGTGAGATTTTCCCTGAATCTGTGGAGTGCACGATGTGGGAAAAAGGACCACTCGAATCAAACAAACAAGACGACCAGCAAGCTAAGTACTAGGCCTATGTAGGTTGCTGCGGTCCGGATTTGGCCGCAGCAACCCGGTCGGGCTGCAGCAGAAGATCAATGCGCGGCGACGCTGCCGACGGGCGCGGGCCTAGCGCTAGCCACGCCGCCAGCGATCTTCTGTCGTGAATCTGCTCATCCTGCTGGCGAGCACCGCCATGCCCCAAGTGACGGGGAAGATATCGTGTTAAGCGGCGCGCGCTTCCCCATAAGCCGGCGTTCGATGTCCGACAATGTCGGATCCGCAACATAGCAGAGTCTGATTACTCCATTGCCGAAACGAGTTTCTCGTTTGGCACGGTTCGTGCGCGGTCCCGCAAACGCCTCACAGACTAAGGAGAAGCCATCCCATGACCACCAACCAAACAATGCCCCTCACGTTGATTCACTTAAAAGATGATGCTCGAGTCAGGCCTCGCAACATGCTGATGGCTCATCTGGCTCGGGGCTGCCCACCGCCCCACTCTCTCCCACTAAGTGCGACGAGCACGCAACAGCCTCAACATAAGGGACAACTCACTTTGCCTCAAACTTTGCCCATCGGCCGGTCACGACAACAGAAGCCATCAGCACATCTTCAGTCTGGCTGGCTGCGCGGGACACTTTTTGCGACCGCGCTGGCCTTCGTGAGCACCGCTCCGGTTCTGGCGGCTACCGATGACATCAAGGCGACGGCTTTCCTGCTCGACAACGGCATGGAGGTTGTCGTCATCCCCGATCACCGCGCGCCGATCGTCACCCATATGGTGTGGTACAAGATCGGCAGCGCCGACGAGCCGCCGGGTAAATCCGGCATCGCGCATTTCGTCGAGCATCTGATGTTCAAGGCGGCGACGATCAACCATGCAGCCGGCCAGTTGGACCGCGCGGTGGTCGAGATCGGCGGCTCGCACAACGCCTTCACCTCCTATGACTATACTGCCTACTACCAGACGGTGGCGCCTTCCGCGTTAGAGCAGATGATGAGCTTCGAGGCCGACCGCATGTTCAACCTCAGCATCACCGATGATGATATCCAGACCGAGCGCGATGTGATTCTGGAGGAGCGCCGCTCCGGTGTCGACAACGATCCGGAGGCGCTGCTGAGGGAGGAGATCGACGCCACGCTCTGGCAGAACCAGCCCTACCGAATACCTGTCATCGGCTGGATGCAGGAGATGGAGAAGCTGGACTGGCCCGACGCCAAGGCCTTCTATGACGAATATTACACGCCCAACAACGCCGTGCTGGTGGTGGCCGGCGATGTCGAGCCTGAGACGGTCAAGGCGCTGGCCGAGAAGACGTATGGAACGGTGCCGGCGGCTCCTGGTCTAGCCCGCATCCGCCCGGTCGAGCCGGTGCAGAACACCAGGCGCACATTGACGCTGACCAACGAGCGCATTTCAGTGCCGCGCTTTTCCACGCAATGGGTGGTGCCGTCCTATCGTACGGCCTCACCCGGCGAGGCCGAGGCGCTCGACCTGCTAGCCGAAATCCTCGGCGGTGGCACCCGCAGCCGGCTGTACCAGCAGTTGGTGGTGAAACAGGGCATTGCCGCCGAGGTCGGCGCCTATTTCGAGGGCGTCATGCTGGATGCCACCAGCTTCATCATCTACGGCTCGCCGCGTGGTGCGGCCAAGCTCGCCGATCTCGAAGCGGCGGCGGATGCCGAAGTTGCCCGCATCGCCAGGGATGGCGTCACTCGCGACGAGCTGGACAAGGCGAAAGACCGCTATGTCCGCTCGGCAATCTTCGCCCAGGACGAGCAGGAGTTCATCGCCAACATCTACGGCGCGACGCTTGCCACCGGCGGCAACGTTCAGGACGTCCAGCAATGGCCGGACCGCATCCGCAAGGTCTCCACAGATCAGGTCAAGGCCGTAGCCGCCCGCTATCTCGCGTCCGACCATTCAACCACCGGCTATCTCTTGCCCAAGACAGAGAATTGATCTGATGGCAAACCAAATCCGCAACATTGCACAAGCATTGGCCTCTCCGGCTGAAGGAGGGAGGGCCGCGCGCCTCACCACCTGGCTAGCCATCCTTCTCGTGTCCATTTTCTTCCTGATTTGGCCGGCTCTCACCGCCCGTGCTGCGATGAACATCCAGGAGGTGAAATCTGAAAAGGGGATCACCGCCTGGTTGGTTGAAGACCATACGCGGCCGATCGTCACCATGGATTTGGTCTTCGACGGCGGCACCACCCAGGACCCGGCCGGCAAGGAGGGGCTTGTCAATTTGATGACCGGCTTGCTCGACGAGGGCGCCGGCCATTACGACAGCGACGCCTTTCAGGTGCAGCTCGACGATGCCGGCGCCGAGATGAGCTTCGACGCGCGACGTGACGGCACCCATGGCTCGATGCGCATGCTTTCCGAGCACCAGGACGCCGCTTTCGATCTCATCAGGCTCGCGTTGAACAGGCCCCGCTTCGATCAGGAGCCGGTCGAGCGCGTCCGCGCCCAGCTTCTCTCCGGAATCATCGCCAACGAGCGGGAACCTCACGCAATCGCTGAGCTTGCCTGGCGGCGCAGACTCTACGGCACGCATCCGTATTCCAGGCCAGACGAGGGTACCAAGCAAAGCCTCGCCCGCATAACGGCCGCCGATCTAAGCGCCTTCCACAAGTCCGCTTTCGCCCGCGACGGGCTACACGTGGCGGTCGTCGGCGACATTGATGCCAAGGAACTGAGTGCAAGGCTAGACCAGTTGTTCGGTGATTTGCCTCAGAAGCAGGCGCTCGCGCCCGTACCTGATGTCACCCCGAAGCTCGGCCAGTGGATCTTGGTCGCATACAACCTGCCCCAGACTTCGCTCCAGCTGGCTTTTCCCGGCATCGGACGCAGCGATCCGGAATTCTTTGCCGCGCAGCTTATAAACAATATACTCGGAGGCTCGCCCATGACCTCACGTCTATTCCAGGAAGTCCGCGAAAAGCGCGGCCTTGCCTACGGTGTCTCCTCTAAGTTGGAAAGGTACCAGCATTCCAACACGCTAGTCGTGACCACGTCGACGCGCGCGGACAGGGCGACCGAGTCGCTTGACCTGATAAGACAAGTAATCAAGGAGTTGGCGGACACAGGGCCAACAGCGGCCGAGCTCGAAGCGAGTAAGAAGTATCTGAGCGGCTCCTATGCTATCGACCATCTGGGTTCCTCCAGGTCGGTTTCCGCCACGCTTGTCGAGTTACAGCTCGAGAAGCTCGGCATAGACTACATCCAGCGCCGCCCGGCCCTCATCGAGCAGGTGACGCTCGACCAGGTCAGGGCGGCGGCGAAGAAGCTGCTTTCGGCCGAGCCCACCATTATGGGCGTTGGCCTGCGCCTCGGCGCTGTCCGATGACGGCGAATAATCTCTGGGGCGCCATAGAAACAGCACATAAGTACGTTGTGCCCTTTCATGCATGTCTATTTGTAACATCTAGGTAGGCGTTCGACTCCATGCAGTGCGGAACGTGTGAGTTGACCACATGTCAAAGGGGAGAAGGAGGTTGCACCTGAAGATGCATTAGGACGTATGATGATCTTTCGTTAGTTTGCACAAAAAGGTCTGCACATCTCTGCTGCTTCTCAATTCCCTTACCTGGCCGATGGCGAGGCCACCGAACGACGTGAGCCGGTGGAACTTGGTCGCGTTGCCCTCTTCCGGCCTCGGTCTGGTCAGTAGAGGCAACGAATGTGATTGGCGACCTACAGACGAGGAATCGAGGCCCTCGTGCGCTATTTCAAGGGCACAGCTATCAGATCATCCCGTCGATAATTCGCTTTGCGATCGCTCCGGCCATGCGGCCGAGGCGGACTTCACAATCGAGCAAGTCGTAATGGTGACCGGCCACAAGGCGACGGTAGAAAATCTGCTCAAGAATGACCGCTTCTAGTGCAACCTACTGGTTCCGATAGAGGAAACGAGCAGCAGGATTGTGACCGTTGAGGACCTTAAGCTAGGAGTCAAAAGCAGCCTTCGCCGAGGCTGACTGGCTGTCGACTTTCGTCTTGGCTCTTTCAAGGACATTGGGGCGAATGTCCGTGGCAAGTTAAGGCCGCTCCAAACTTTGTCCAGAACTGCATCCGTTCTAAAAGCCCAGCGCCTTGCGGAAAGTAAGCTCTTCCACGAAATGTATGCGGCCGCCACTCTCGCGAAGCTTCCGGGCTTCGATAATCTTAGTTCCCTGATGACTGTGGAGCCAATCGCGCGAGGCGATGGCGGCTACGATCAGGTAGTCGGTGCTGCGGGAAATGCTCTTGGAGACAAGCCCTCCCCGCTCCACGATCCATCCTTCGATAATTTTTCGAGGCCCCAGACTGAAGGCACCCGTCACCACAAATCCCGAGTTCTCGAACACCAACATGCTCGCATCTCTCAGGACGCCGTCTATCGATGGCGTGTTCCCGTACGTTGGCAATCCTGTGTCTGTGCAGCTATCGCCGACCAATCGAACTATCCATTCGGCGATGTCTTCTTCTTCCTCCATCGATAGATGCCCGTCCGATATCGCCTTAACAGCTACGCCCTTCAAAGCCGCAATCCTGGCGTCCTCGAGCAGCTGAGGATTCCGGTCGATGCGGTCGATCAGCTTTTCGACTTCCTTGATCTTCAGGCGATTGTCGCAGGCGATCCCGGCACAAAAGCCGAAGAACCTGTTGCAGCAGTCATTTGAGCTGCTTTCGGAGAACGGCCTCAAGCGATAGTCAACGATTCCGGAGATGATCTCGAAAATCTCCCTGTGGTAGTCCCCATATGCGGTGTCGAGGTCCTGGATGAGATCAGCGGCGTCGGTGTCGCCAAAAAGCTGGAGGAACTGCTCGGCCTCGGCTCGGATCGAGGCGACCTCCAGGCTCTCAATGGATTCGCTGGCCAGGACACCCTCAAGAAAACCCAGCCAGTATGCCTCGACCTTCCGACCGTTGCTCTTGGCGTGTATTCGCCCAAGCGCAGATCCGCCGTACTTTAACTCCGCCATCATCCCCTCCCCTGAAGAGCAATTCTGAACATATTAGTGACTGGTCTTCGGCACAATGCAGTAATTTCACAAAGACTGAATTGCCTCCGAACACACATCAAAAAAAGACGACAGCATTCGCCTTTTTTCACTACGGCCCCGCTGACCAATGCGACGCTCGGCGCGCTGTTCGCCAGATTATTCAGTGAAGTATCTGTCTTCTCAAGCGCTTCGCGGCCCACGCATGTGCGCCCCCTCTCCCGTGTTTCGTCTGTTTCACACTTCAGCCGCTGCTACCAAGTCGGCGTTGGGCGATTGTACCGATACATCGCATACTATTGATCGGGGTAAGTGTCCGGAAGCGACAACACCCAGAGGAGTGCGTCAGTGCCGTCGAAAGAAGCTGCGGAGCTGAGTTTGCGTCCTAGATGGAGCCTGACGGACAACGGCATTTCGTATCCGTTCCTTAGATCGGGCGAGAGTGCCGGGCGAGAGGTTTTCGGGTCTTTGACGAGTTCCGCCACGTCAAGGAATTTCGACGCGTAGTTCTTGAACGAATGATTTTCGCTGTGGAGGAAAGGAGGCGCCTGACCTCCGCGATCAATGCAGGCGTCTCGTCTGTGGCGGCATCCACGAACAGGCGACGCTCAAGGCCTTAGAAAAACAGGAAGACATACCAATGCCGAGCCTCGGGTCGTTCCTTCCGCACGCGCAAGCCAGTCGAGATAGGTCCGCCCGGCAATCTGAGGGAGGTTCGAATAGAGGGCCAATATGGCAGGAGGTCGCCCACCAGGTCGCTGCCACACGGCGCGACAGTGCACGACGGATCCACCAGGCAATTGTCGCCGCGGCCCGAACTCGATCCGATGAAGGTACCGCCAAGGTAGAACATGCCCGCATCGATGGAGATTCCGTTCACCTGCACGCTTTCTCCGCGCTGAATCCATCGGGCTGGACTCTCGACCGGAGTGAACCTAGCGCTAATTGGCGGAGACGGCGCTGCCAGCCCCGGTATTGATCCGAGCCTTCGGTAAATCTTTGACCGGGAGTTGTTTCGAGGATCGATACGCTTCCGAGATGGAACCTCAGACGAATCTTCGACGACGCTGCTACGCGTTGTCATAGAGAGCCTGTCGCCAGGCGCGCCGGCAAATTGCGGAGAAGATCGCGATTCCCGGCGGCGTCCGCGCATCACCAGAGCACCGGGAACTCCTCGAACCCGCCAGTGATGATCTCCTTGCGCAACTTCAGTTCTTCGGGC
>NZ_SRTG01000150.1:0-406 GCF_004792125.1 Mesorhizobium sp. M5C.F.Ca.ET.164.01.1.1
GCAAGATGTCGGGAGAGCTTTTCGAAGGCGCATCCATGGACCTCGTCACCGTCAAAGGCCTGTCCAAACGCTATGGCGGCATCGTTGCGCTGAGCGATGCGACATTCAGCGCCCGCGCCGGCGAGGTGCATGCGCTGCTCGGCGAGAACGGCGCCGGCAAGAGCACCTTCATCCAGATCCTGTCGGGCGCGGTGCGGCACGATTGCGGCTCGATCCTGGTCGACGGCCAGGACTATCGCCCTGCCAATCCGGACGTGGCCCAGGCGCGTGGCATTGCCGCCGTCTTTCAGGAACTGTCGCTGATCCCCGACCTCAGCGTGGAACAGAATATCTGGTTCCGCCACGAGCCAAGGACGTTGCTGCGCACCGTCAACCGCGCCGAGATGCGCCGCAGGACGCTTGCCTT
>NZ_SRTG01000151.1:0-405 GCF_004792125.1 Mesorhizobium sp. M5C.F.Ca.ET.164.01.1.1
GGAAGAGTATCACGAGTCCGGTGCCGGCGAGCGCGATCAAAAAACCCATCGAGCGGGTGAAGGAGGTGCGCACGCCGAGCAGTTCGATACCGCTTGCCGTATAGCTCGTCACCACGCCGGCGGTGTTGCCGCCCCAGATCACCGTCATCAGGTTCTGCNCCAGGAACATCAGCCCAACGGCAATCAGCAGCGAGACGTTGCGGTCCTCCTCGGCGGCCGCCTTGCGGCACAGGCCCTGCGAGATCAGCCAGCCGACGACGAGCCCGACCGGCACGACGATCAACAGCGACAGGAACGGGTCGATGCCGAGGCCGTAGAACAGCGCGCGGACGAAATAGGCGGCGAGGATGATCATCGCGCCCTGGGCGAGGAAGATCAGCCGCATGGTGCCGAAGATCAGGCTCA
>NZ_SRTG01000152.1:0-404 GCF_004792125.1 Mesorhizobium sp. M5C.F.Ca.ET.164.01.1.1
AGAGCACGTCCTGTGATCGATGAATCGATTGTGATGTGACAGCTGCGTCTTGTGCTGATTCAACATCCACCTCGATGGAGGTGGACGATGGGAAGAGCATTGAGCGGGGATCTTCGATCGCGGGTTTTGAAGGCTTCGGACGAGGGGATGTCGGCGCGGCAAGCGGCGGCGCGGTTCGGCGTGGGAGTGTCCAGCGCGATCCGCTGGATTGCGCGGGCGAAGATCGGCGAACTGGCACCACGCCCGCAGGGCCGCCGCCGCGCCTCCAGCCTCGATGCGCATGAAGCCTTCATCGTCGGGCTGATCGAGGAACGCAAGGACATCACGCTGAACGAGATGGTGGAGCGGCTGGTCGCCGAGCAGTCGGTGCGGATCAGCCGCAGCGCCTTGAGCGCCTGGCTTCG
>NZ_SRTG01000153.1:0-404 GCF_004792125.1 Mesorhizobium sp. M5C.F.Ca.ET.164.01.1.1
GATGATCAGTGCGCCCAGCGAGATACGCTGCAGCGAGATGCCGAGATAGGCCATGACGGTGAAGGTGATGGCGAGCACCAGCGGGATCGACAGCGCCACGACGAAGCCGGCGCGCATGCCGAGGCTGATGAAGGACACCGCTAACACGATGGCCACCGCCTCGAACAGGGCGCGGGTGAAGCCCGATACCGCTTCCTCGACGATCACCGGCTGGTCGGCGACCAGATGCACGCCGACGCCGACCGGCAGGTCGGCCAGCACCTTATTCATCTCCTCGTGCAAGGCCTCGCCGAATTGCAGCAGATTGGCGTTGGGTTTCATGCCGATGGCGAGCGCGATGGCGTCCTGGCCGTTGAAGCGGAACAGCGACGTCGGCGGGTCGACATAGCCGCGCCTGATCGTCG
>NZ_SRTG01000154.1:0-404 GCF_004792125.1 Mesorhizobium sp. M5C.F.Ca.ET.164.01.1.1
GTTCGCCGGGCGACCCGGCGGGCGCCCGCTTGGCCAAGATCCTCGTCCGGCGTGTGATGCGCACGGACCGTCTTTGGCGGGATCTTGGCCTCTCCCATCGCGCTGAGCTCAGCCGCCTGCTTGCCAGACATTTTCCCGCGCTGGCGGCAGGCAACACAGAAAACATGAAATGGAAAAAGTACTTTTACCGCAAGCTGTGTGAGGCCGAAGGCTTTTCGTCATGCACTGCACCCAGTTGTCGGGAATGCCAGGACTTCGAAAGCTGCTTCGGCCCGGAGGAAGTTGAGAGTCGCCTCTCGCCGACCAGGAATGCCGGTTAGTCACTTCGCTTGATCGCAGCTGCGGACAAACGCTTATCGCGGCGCCGTAGTATGGAGGAAGGGATGTTCATCGCCTCGCGATAT
>NZ_SRTG01000155.1:0-404 GCF_004792125.1 Mesorhizobium sp. M5C.F.Ca.ET.164.01.1.1
GGTCACTTCGAATTTGCGCGATCGCACCGCGCTACAGTCCGAAATCCTCGAAGTCTCGGCCTATCGGCTCTGGCTGCCGCTCAGCCACAAGCTCGCCAGCGCCGACATCATCTCGATCGGCGATATCGCGTCCGAGCCGCTGATCACGCTCACTGTCGACGAGATCGAGGAGAACACCGGCAAGCTCTTGTCGGCGATCGGCGCGAGACCCCATGTCGCATTCCGCACCCGCTCGGTCGAAGCCGTGCGCAGCCTGGTCGCCACCGGTGCCGGCGTGGCACTCTTGCCCGATCTCGTCTACCGCCCCTGGTCGCTCGAAGGCGACCGCATCGAATCCCGCGATATTTCCGGGTCGCTTCCGGTCGTCCAGGTCGGCATGGTCTGGCGCCGCGGTTCCAGCCTGC
>NZ_SRTG01000156.1:0-401 GCF_004792125.1 Mesorhizobium sp. M5C.F.Ca.ET.164.01.1.1
TTGGCACATTCGGCTGGGGTGAAGAGGTCGACGACCGCGCCGACCACGTCCCACAGAGCCTTGATGGTTCTCTCGGCCTTTGCTCGCAGCAGCGCCTTGAGTTTGGCGAAGGCGTTCTCAATCGGATTGAAGTCCGGACTGTAGGGCGGCAGGTAGAGCAGGCTCGCGCCTGCGGCCTCAATCGCGTCGCGCACGCCGGCGGCCTTGTGGGCGGGCAGGTTGTCCATGACGACTACGTCGCCCTCTGACAACGTCGGGACCAGCACCTGCTCGACATAGGCCAGGAACACGTTGCCGTTCATAGCGCCGTCGTAGACGAAGGGCGCAGTCATGCCCGTCAGCCGCAGTGCTCCGGTGAAGGTCGTGGTCTTCCAGTGGCCATGCGGCACGCCGGCCCGGCA
>NZ_SRTG01000157.1:0-401 GCF_004792125.1 Mesorhizobium sp. M5C.F.Ca.ET.164.01.1.1
CTCGTCGGTGTCGATCGTATAGGCCTTGGCCACCTTGTAGGCGACCGGCCATTTCTCCTTCATGCCGCCCCACGCATATTTCCAGATTTCGCCATCCGGCTTGCCGCAGTCATATTTGGCGTCGGGGTTGGTGCCCCATTTGGGGTCGGTGTAGCACTCCGGCGTGTATTCGGGGAATTCGACCCACTCGCCCTTGTACTTGGCCGGCGCCCAGTGCGGCGAATAGATCCACAGCATGATCGGCGCCTTGCGCTGATAGGCGGAGTCGAGCTCGGCGAACATCGCCGCGTCGGTGCCGGCATGGATGACGGTGAAGGGCAGTTTCAGTGCCTCGACGCGCTCGTCGTCAAAGCCTTCCCAGGTCACCGGGCCGCCGAGGTAGCGGCCCTTCGGCGTTGTCT
>NZ_SRTG01000158.1:0-401 GCF_004792125.1 Mesorhizobium sp. M5C.F.Ca.ET.164.01.1.1
GTCGGCTTGAGCGCGCCTCCTTTGCTATCTTGACGCTCTGAGCGGACCCAGTCGTCCCGCAACTCGCCCATGCGGCGCATGATCGGGAAGATCAATTCGGGGTCTATGCCGGTCTCGCTGAGATAGCGACGGACCAGACCAAGCGTCTGATACTCGTCGCCGTTGGCGGTTTTCAATTCGGCGGCTAGCTGCTCATGCCTCGCCAAAAGGGTCACGGCATCGGCCGCACGCGCCGCCGCAAGATCTTCCTGGCTCATCAGCGGATCTCCTTCACGTCGGCCACCGGCTTCTGCAGAACGTTCATGGCATCAGCGGCACGTTGGGCGCCGCGCCGGCCAAGGCTCTCAGCTTTCGAGACATAGCGGTTGGTCATCGCCAGCGTTTTCCAGCCGAAGGCCTCG
>NZ_SRTG01000159.1:0-400 GCF_004792125.1 Mesorhizobium sp. M5C.F.Ca.ET.164.01.1.1
TTCGGGGGATCGTTCTAATTCCGACAAAGACCCAGCTCTTCGGTCAGCCGGCCATAGCAAGCGGACCGCCAACCGCCAGTCTCGGCCCATGAGTGCTGGCCGCAAAAAGCGCCCGGTCTGGTTGCGCGTCTATCGTGAGCTCCGGCGGGCGGGCCGATACGTCTGCGCGCCGCTTGCCACCCTGGCCCGGATACGCGAACAGGCGAAAAACAAGGCCGCTCGCAATCTCCTGATGCGACAGCGCATCGAGGCAGCTCGCAAGGCCTATGAGGCGTCGCAATCCGAGCCGGTGAAGGACAGCTTCATGCTCGTCCGCATCATCGGCAACGATCTGGAACCGCGCCACAGAAAGGGTCAGTCATACGACAATGTACGGTTCATCCGGGACAACGAACCGGCC
>NZ_SRTG01000015.1:0-30297 GCF_004792125.1 Mesorhizobium sp. M5C.F.Ca.ET.164.01.1.1
CCAGCCTTCGTGCCCGGACGGGAAGCGCACGCGGTGGATCGGACCGTTGGCGCGTAGCGCCAACATCTCGGGCGAGGGCTCGATGTGATCGACGCGCCACATCGGCAGCGTCGGCAGGGGTTGTTCGGGCATGGTGGCACTCACTCTCTAAGCGATGGAATGGCGGAAGGTGACCGGCAGGCGCTGCGGGCAGCGAATGACGTAAGACGGCATGTTGACGACGTCCTCCGCGGCGATGGTCAGCGCCAGATCCTCCAGCCGCACGAACAGCGCGGGGAAGCTCAATTCCAGGCGCGCCAGCGCAGCGCCCAAGCGAATTCCGCGAGGCGATTTGTGGCTCTCAACGCCTCACAGAAAGTTTAGCTGCTCAAATCGGAGTGCTCGTCTACCTGATCGAAACGGGTGCCAGTGCCCTCGAAAGGCTGGCTTCCCCGCGACCGTAAGTTGCCGCATTATAGTTGACGATCGTGTCGGTCCTGGCTGTATCCAGCAGCTGATTGCCAAGCTGTGTCGGTGTTGCGGACGTGAACTTGCTGCCAAGGATAGCGGCATAGCCTGCAACCACAGGTGCCGCGAGAGACGTTCCGTATAAGCCAGTCCTGTCACTCTCGACACCCACAGTCAGGAACTGGTTCTGCACCTCCGGGTTTGAGCCGGCATAATTCGAATATGCGGCCAGCCCTGCCTTGTTTTCGGGAGTGCCATTGTGCTCGAGCGCACCCACAAAGATCGTCGATTGCATCCCAATCAGGTCGGTAGCTAGGAAATCAATTCGCCCTTCGACGTCCGGGGTACCTACTGCTACGGAGTCGTTGCCGGCTGCCTTTGTGAAGACCGCAGCACCCGCCCGAGCCGCATCGACAATCGACTCCTCGAGCAGGTACGGCTCCTCGAGCGGGTAGCCGCTCAGTGGTTCCTCAATGGCATAGCTCAGATTAATGACGTTGAGCCCGTCCTCCAGCAAGAGCGAATCTGCTTCCGAATTGTCAAGCTCGATTATATTTGCGCCAGGCGCCACCATGCCGGCCATTTGAGCGACCCACTGCCCATGTAGCCGCCATCGGGGGCCATGGCCGAGGTCCCCAATCTGTTGCTCGTCACCTGTGAACCTGTCTACAACGGTCACCGATACCCCAGAACCAGTATAGCCCGATGCCCATGCTTCACCAATATCGGGATTCATCCAGCAAAAGGTGCCGTCGGCATTTTGTGGGCAGCCCGAGCTACTGGTTTCCGCGGCTGGAGTACCGGTCCTTCCTTTGCCGCTTACCTCGGTACCGAGATCACCAGCGAAACCGGGGGCCGCCAACAGGCACGCTAGAAGACCGGCAACGAAAACTACCGGAAACAATTGTGGTTTGTTCATAATAAACTTCCTGTTTGGATTGTTCTTCATCAACTAAATGTACCGCCTATGCCTTTCATCATCGCTAGAATTTAGCCCTGAACCGGAGATCGAGATTCAATCGGCTTGGATTCATGTTTGCCATGTACTTCAAAGTGTCCGCAGGCGGGAGTTGCGACGCGGCCAGACGGCAATTCACCGCCTGGAACCCGCCGACGGCGCCATAGTCAGCCGTGCAAGATCGTTCCGTCAGGTCCCCGCCCAAAATTGAACTGACGGTGAGGGTAAGTGCCGTGGACGGTGTCGGTCGCTTTTGCAGAATAAAGCCGAGTTTCACACCCGGCTGGATTCGCACCTTTTCGGCACGCTGGCCGGTGCTCGCGCCCCAGAGGAGACCGAAATCGTCCGACAGCTGCGTCAACATTTCAAATCGCATGTCGATCCAGCTGCTATGGTACCACTTGTCGAAAGACACTTGGGTGCCATCCGACAGCGCGTATCCGGCTTGTCCCAGTTGGTTGGCGGCGTCGGTTAGCTCCGAACCCTGATAAATGCCGACAAAGCTGGTCTCCTGTCCGTTCGCAGTCATCGCGCTGACGAAGAGTGCCGACACCAACAGCACTAAACCCGCAGCCAACTGTATGCGTATCTGCAACGCCCATTGTTGGAGCCGCCAGCAGATCATGTGCGATCGACAGGCGTACTGCAGTCCCTCGCCACATCTTCAAACCCTTCGCAGGCCCTAGCCGCAGACGCATGGCCGCCAGCAGACAACGTGTTCATTCGCAACAAATCCGTGATCTCCCGTCCTTCAATTTTGCCGAGCCATCTCTTCGCTCTTCCCTGGCAAGCAGTTCCCGCCCCTCTCAACGGCACATAGCGAAATTCATGCCAATCAAGATGACGGGGCCAACGAAGGGATTGTATATTTGCTTTCAGCGGCTTAGCTAAACGTCCAAGACGCCGGCTACACAAGGCTGTGTCGTTAGCCTTCAAAAGCTGACACAAACTGTCGGATATCGTACGCTGAGCGTGAACGCACTTACCACTTGCGCCCAGGAACCCTTCCTTCGAGTTCCCGGGAAATGGTGGATCGGTCGCCACGGCAATAGACGTGCTCGCGCCAATGTTTGAAAGCAGGGCGGTTCGATAACGACAGTCTTGGCGCAAATTTGCTACTGCGCCAGGGATTTCGTCCGAAATCCCAGCGGGCGATTAAACTGGGACATTCGCCGCTGCGCCGCTCGTTCTTCGGACAACCAACTGTTCTGCGCGAACGGCCGGTTTCAATATTCCCGTTCGTAGAAAACACCGCCCTTGGCTTCGCCGGCGTCGGTTGTCTCGCCACGCAGCTTGACGCCGCGCCCGACGTCGAGATCGACAGTTGCCTTGCCCGAGCCCGGCCTGTCGCCCTTCTGGATCGTCACATAGGTGCGGTCGTTGAGATACTTGCCCGCCGAGACGGCGGTGCCGCCCTCCTCGTCGGTGATCACCTCGAGATCGTCGATGCCGATCGCGCTGCGCAGGTTCTGCAGCAGCGAGGTCGAGCCGCCGATACCGGCCAGTTGCGCGGCGGCTTCGGCAAGCTGGGCGATCTGCAGCGGCGACAGGTTCGACATCGAGCGGCCGAAAATCAGTTGCGCCAGAACCTCGTCTTCCGGCAGCGCCGGCACCGACGAGAAGTTGAACTTCGGATTGGTCGCCTCGCCCGACACCACGATTGTGACGGTGGCGCTGCTCGTCGTCGATGTCGCTGTGAGATTGAGATAAGGCACCAGCGACCCCGAAAAGCCGACCGTGCCTTCGGTGAAGGTCAGCCGCTTGGCGAGGATCGTCAGCCGACCGCGCTGCAAGGTAAAGGTGCCGACCGCTTGCGGCGACGATGCCGGGCCGGTCAGCCGTAGCGAGCCGCCGAGCTCGGCGTCGACACCCCTGCCCTGGATGAAGATCTGGCTCGGCGCATTGACCGTGACGTCGAGGTTGAGGCCGCTGCCGCCGCCACCGCTGCTTGCAGCGGCCGGGCGCAACGCCTTGTCTTGTGCGCGCACGGCCGCCGGCGCATTCTTGTGCTTGACGTTGAGCTCGGCCAGCGAGCCGGGCAGCTTTTCGGGAACGGTGATGACGGTCTTGGCCAGGTTGATCGTACCCGAAATCACCGGCGCCGACGCGAGTGGCCCCTTGATGGTCAGGTCGCCACTGAGATTGGCGGTGACCACCCTGCCGTCGGTGTAGCGGCCGTCGACGAGCTTGACCGACAGGTCGGCCGGAAAACCTTGCGCCGGATTGATGCCGACGGTGCCGCTGGCCGACAGGCTGCCGCGCGTCGACAAATTGCCGGTCAGGCGGTTGATCCTGGCGACGCCACCGCCGATCGCCACATCGGCGGTGATATCGTTGATCGCAAGTCCCGAGCGTGCATCGATCAAGCGGGCGCCTGAGGTGCGGACCGTGCCTGTGATCACCGGCGACGTCGCCGGGCCGCGCACCTTCAAATTGACGTCGGCCGTGCCGCTCAAGGACAGGCCTTGCGCGGCGAGTGTCCTGGTGAGGAAGGCGAACGGCACCTTGCCGAAAAAGTTGAGATCAAGGGTGGGCGCGCCTGACGTCATCATCGTGCCGCCGCCCTTGAGGCCGAGACCGGCGGCATCGCTCATGTTGGCGTCGAAGGTCAGTCTGTTGCCCGCACACGTACCTGAGGATGAAACGCCCATGCCGCCGAAACCTGCACCACGGGTCTGCGACGTCTGAACACCTTGAGTGTCGATCTTGAAGGCAACGGCCGGATTGGCCGGCGCGCCCGTCACCTTCACAGTGCCCGAGATGGAATCGGCGGCATCAAGGCCCGGCGAAAAACTGTTGGCTATCGAGATCGGGACGCGGGCCAGCGTCGCGTTGAGGTCGAGCGCCTGCCCAGCCTTGGCCGTGACCGTCGCCGTGCCGCCGCCGAGGTTGAGCACCAGCCTGTCGAGGCTGGTCACTCCCTTGGCGATGGTGATGGTCGAGGCCTGGGCAATGGCCGCCTTGATGCCGCGCATGGTCGCCTCGCCGGAGGTGAGCTCGACCGTCGTCGTGCCATTGGCGATCCTGACCCGGCCGGCGGCCTTCAGCGGAATATCCTTGACGGAGGCGCCGCCGGAAAACCCGGTCCAGTCGCCGTCGCGCTTCAAATCGACACCGATGCCGCTGATCACGGTGGCGCCTGATGTGACCGTATCGGCCTTGATCGTGCCGGAGGTCGCCGGCGCCTTGAGAAAGTTGGCGACCAGCGCGTTGACGGCGATCGTCTTCACCGCCAGTTCGCCGCGCGAAATTGCGGTGCTCGTCGCATCGATCGCGACCGTCGGCGCTCCGTCGTCATTCGCAAAGCGGATGGTGCCGCGCACGTCGCCGGCTACCGTTTGGCCGGCAAGTCTGGCCAGCGGAGCAATATCGGCGGCATCGAGGGTCAACGTGCCGAGCGGCAGCAGGTTGTCGTCGAGCCCGAGGTCGCCGGAGACCCTGTTGTCGGCTAACGAGACGGCAAGTCCATTTATGGAGCGCTTGCCATCGGTTGTTACCAGCGATGCCTTGAGGTCGAGCGGCTGGTCGTCGACCGAGCCGGTCAGCGAGACATCGGCGGCGGGACTGGCGATATCGGCCTTGCCGCTCGCGCTCAGCTTGATCTGCTTCACCGCATGGCCGGACGCCGTCAGGCTGTCGCTGTTGGCCGAAACCGAGAAATCCGGTGCGCTGCGCGCCCCGCTTGCGGTCAGCGCGAAACCGACGGCACCGCCGACCTTGGCGCCGACCAGCGGCGACAGCACCGACACATCGCCCAGTGTGCCTTTGATATCGGCGCGGACATCGGTGCCCTGCGCACTGGCGGTGCCGCTGGCGCTAAGCGTGCCTGAGGTGAGTTGCAATGCGTTGGCGGTGAACGCACCGTCCGGGTCGCGTGTGGCGGTTGCGGAAAACTGCACGCGCTGGCCGAGAACCGAGCTGATCTGCGACGGCAGCGCCGTCGAAGCCGCGTCGGCATTCATCTTGAGCGTCATCGACAGATCGGCAAGCGCTACTGTGGCTGTTACGGACGCATTGAGTGCGTCGCTGCGCAGCGTGCCTTCGTCGACGACGACCTGGTCCTTGCTGACCGAACCGGCGAGACCGGCGCAGACCCTGCCCGTTACCAGCGGCGCCAAAGTCGCAACGTCGGTGTTCAGGCCGGCCGCCGTCAGCTTGATGGTGACAGGCCCGCTACGGTTCTGGATGTCGAAACCATCAGAATGCACTTGCCCGATCAGATCGTCCACCCGCGTGCCGCCCGCCACCACCGAGACCAGCGACGCGCCGATATCCACCATCGGCGCCTTGCCGTCGCCGAAGGCGCGGGCCGTCGCATCCTTGATCGCCGCGGTTATCGGGTGCACCGTGCTGCCGAGGCTGAGCACGATTGGTGGACCCTTGGCGGCGAGTTCCACCGAAAGGTCGCTGGCGCCGTTGGGGTCGATGATGCCCGCGGCGGTGCCATGCACGGCATCGCTGTCGATGCTGGCGCGCTCGACCTCGACGCCGCCCGTCACGATCGCGGTTCCGGCGAGGTCGAAGCTGGTCTTGCCGGCAAACAAGGATTTCAGATTGTCGGGCAAGAAGCGCTGGAAGTCGCCATCGCCATTGGCCTCGACATAGTTGCCCTTGTCGGTGAGCTGGTGGCGACCGGTGAGCTGGGTGACGATCTGGCCGTCGACGACGAAGGTGCCGATGCCGCTCCAATTGGCGACCGGCCCGGTGCCGGTGACGACGATGTTGACCGGCGGCGCATCCGGCAATTTGAGCAGATTGGCGATGATGCCGCCGGCCGGCTCCGACGCCTTCAGATCGAGGTCGAGCTTGTTGTCGGCGGGCGCGAAATGGATGCTGGCGTCGAGCTTGCCTTGCTTGCCGTCGCGGCGGGTGATGTTGAGGCTGGTTGCGAGCGCCAATGGCGCCGCGTCGGCCTTGAACGATCCCTTGGCGGCGAGCTCGGCGATACCGCTGCCGGCCAGCGCCTGGCCGAGCGCGATTTCCGGCAGGTCGATCTGCTTGATGTCGAGCGACACCGGCAGGGTGGTGGCGCCACCTTGCCTCGGCTGGGTGCCGGCCACCGGCAGCCGCGCCAGCTCGATGCGATCGGCGCCGATGCGGCCGGCGCTGAAGTTTTTCGACAGAAGCGCCAGCGGCGACCAGTCGACGGCCACCTTGCGCGCCACCAGCCAGGCGCCCTGGCGATCCTCCAGCACCACATGATCGATAGTCAGCGCACCGGACCAGATGCCGTCGATGCCGCTGACCCTGACCTTCTGGTCATCGGTCGACGCCATGGTCGAGATGATGCCGGCGAGATTGTCGCGGCCGCGCTCGGTCTTGGTCAGCACGACGAGCGCACCGACCACCGCCGCCACCACGATGAGCAGCGTGAAAAGGACAATGCGAAGGATGCGCTTGAACATTGTCATCAGAACGCCTGGCCGATGCCGGCATAGATGCCGAAATCCGGGTCGTCGGGATCCGGGTTGAGCGGCACCGCTGCATCGATGCGCAACGGTCCGAACGGCGTAATATAGCGCAAGCCGACGCCGGCGCCGACCTTCATGCCGGAAAAATCCGGGAATTGATTGGTCGAGACGGTGCCGGCATCGACGGACGGCACGACGCCGATCGTGTCGGTGATGGCGATGCGCATCTCGAACGAGGTCTCGAAGAAGGACAGCCCGCCGATCGGCTCTCCGTCGGCGTCCTTCGGACCGATGCCCTGATAGGCATAACCGCGCACCGAGCCGCCGCCGCCGGAATAGAAGCGCCGGTCGGCCGGAACATCCTGAAGGCCGGCGCCGATGATCGAGCCGATGGCGACACGTTCGGCCAAGACGAACTTCGAGGCCGTGTCGAGCGACTGATAGGCCGATCCTTCGCCCCTAAGCTTGACGAAGGCGGCACCGTTCAAAATGTCGTAGCTCGGCTCGGCATAGGCCAGCGCCCTGAATCCGGTCGTCGGGTTTAGCCGGTTGTCGCGGTTGTCGTAGACATAGCGCAGCGGAATGCTGGCGATCAGAAAAGTGTGCTTGCCGAAGGAATCGGTGATCTTCGAATAGTCGAGCGCGACTTCCGCCGAAACCGTCTGCTGCCGGTCGAGGTCATACGACAGGCCGGTGTTGCCCTTGACCGAGAAACGGTCGTAGGCGTCGGGATGCTCCAGCACGGTGTTGGCGCCGGCGAAGAATTTCGACGCCGGCCCGACCACGCCCGGCTTTTCGAACATGACGCCGGCACTGTAATTGAGCTGGCTCAAGTCGTTGCTGCCGATGCCGCTGATCTTGCCATCGATGCGCAGCTTTTCGGCGGGGTCAAACAGATTGCGATGCTCCCAATTGCCTTTGAGGTCCAGGCCATCGGTGCTCGACAAGCTGCCGCCGAGATCCAAATGGCGCGGCTTGCGTTCGCTGACCTCGACACCGATCGGGATATTGCCCTCGGAGTCGAGCGCGTCGGCTTCCTTCACCGTCACGCTGTTGAAGACCTCGAGCCCGAGCAGCCGGTCGCGTGCATCGTCGATCTCATCGGGCGAATACTGGCGGCCGCGCTTCAGGCCGGTCATATGCTCGGTGAAGTCGCGGTCGACCTTTTCTGTGCCCTCGACAGTGGTGTCGCCATAGCCGGCGACCGGCCCGGCCGCGACGGTGAGCGTCACGTCGAGCGTCGAACCGGCGTGCTCGGCGACGATCTCGCGACCCGTCACCTTGGCCAGCGGCCTGCCTTCTTGCTTGAGTGCCCGCACGATCGCCGCCTCGGCTTTGAGCACGGCGCCCGAACTGGCGTCACCGCCGGCGATCAGGCCGAAGTCGGCACTTGCCAGCCCCGCCGCATCGCCCTCCAGCCTGATGTCGCCAAGCGTGAACTTCGGCCCGGCCGCAATGTTGATCACCACCGGAATCGGCTGCGGGCCAGAAAACTCGGCATCGGGCGGCAGATCGTCGAGCGGCTTGCCCTGAATAGTGATGGTGACGACGCCCTCGTAGAGCGCGTCCGCGTAAAACGCGGCGACAAGTTGCTCACGGTCGCTGCGCGCCTTGGCCAAAAGACCCAGCGAACCTGATACCGGGTGTTCCTCGTCGGCTTTCAGCGCCGAGGCGTTTTCGAGCTTCTCGGCGAGATCCTCGTCAGCGTCGGGCGCGTCTATCGTCACCGTGTAGCGCAGCGGGTCGACGATGTCGGCGTCCTCGTCGCTGGAAAGCTCCCACAGCTTGAGGCCGAACAGCTCGAACGCGGCTGCGGACCTTGATTGCGCGGCCAGCGCGGTCGAGCAGACCACGGCCAACAGCACGATTTGCAATAGCACGCCGCCTGATGCGCAGCCCACTGCCGTCTGCCTTCCATGCACCGGCATTAGGACAACCTAGGGCAATAGTGCTGCCAAGGCGGCAGGCTGATGCTGCGGCTGGGCAAGTCCCTTGGCAAGAGCATCTCGCCGCTGTAGCTCGGGCGCGGCCATTTGAGCGACAGACTGGACGAGATCATCGTGATGGTCGCGCCGCCGCTATCGACGATCATCAAGCATCTGGCAGTTTGTAGAAGGTCGCCAGCTTGAGCTGGTTGATCCCTCCCTCGATCGAACAAATCCTTGTTCGTATATCGGCAACGAGGTGAGCTGCCCTGTCGAAGGAGGACGGATCAAAAGCCGCCAGTTCCAGCCGGCCCCGAACAATTGAACATTCTGCCGGTTATGCAGTGTGGCGGCGAATTTCAAACCGCTAAAAACAACCTGCATTATGCACAACCTGATGTGTAGGATCGTATTCATCATCAGATGCTTAAGAGCAAAAGACGTGCCACTTGAACGATCGATTTTGATCTCAGCATTTCGGGCATACCTCGATGCGGATTGCGGGAGCGGGCACGGCTGCGATCCTGGCTGCGGGGTTGTGCCTTGCGTCGATTGGGAGGGGCGGTGCATAGGCGTTCTTTCGGCGGGCACTGGTTGCCTTCCGAACAAATTGGCGGATTGCCGACATTCGGCATGTCTGCTTCGAGCGAAGAAATAGATGCCAAATGCGAAGCGGCGGCATTGCCCAGGGGCGGAACCTTTCCCTGCGCGAAAGAGGCTCTGACGTCCGTTTTCCTAGTCTGTTGACGATTTCCCCCGAGAAGACCTATCCATCGCATCTCCGCTTGATCCGGCATGCGCGGCAAGCTTGGAACGAAACCAGATAGAGACCGTCGCTGCTTAGGCCCTCCGGGCTGCTGCGGATATTGGGCTGCGGACGTCGCGACGAACAGCGGCGCAAAGTGGCCTGGACTTTGCGCCGTGCTTTACTGCAGCACGGACAAAGTCAGTTACAGGACTTCCAGTTCACAATGTGCGTGTGAATGCTTCGCCTTCGCCGTTCCGCCTTCCGTGTTGTCCGTAAACTTCGAAGAGAGGCGTAATTATGAAATCAGCGATTGGCCGAACTCGACCAAGAACCTTATCCTGAGTTCCTCTAGAGCCGCTATTGAGACAGCGCTCCTCTGTATCCGGGAACGTGGCTGTCGCTCAGAGACATGTTGAAGCGACGTCCGACTGTAACGGCCCAAGCATCGAGCAAGGGACACCCGCAAGCCATCGACCAGAGGAGTTCAGGAATTCTCCCTTTCAACTTGAGTGGAGTGGTCTACCAGCCGTCTGGCCGAGGCCCTATAAGGAAGCCGCAGGTGCGGAGTACACACCGACGCCCTGCCGACATACACATCCGCCGCGTTTGAGAGGAATCCGGTATTGCCCCTGTGCCTGCCGATGATCCGGCACCTGAAATCCCCGGACCTGTTTGGCGCCATCGATCGCCTGCCGGCACTCGGCACGCCGGTTAGCAAGCTGACATTCGACGTCCTCAACCCGTCGAGCGGCGAAGTGCTGGCATCACTTCCCGACATGGGGGTGGCGGAGACACGCGCTGCGATCGACAGGGCCTATGTAGCGCAGCCTGGATGGGCGGCGCTGACCGCCCGAGAACGCAGCGACGTTCTGTGGCGATGGCATCAGCTGATCATGGACCACGCTGGGGATCTTGCCGCCATACTCACTGCAGAGATGGGCAAGCCGTTTGCCGAAGCCAAGTCGGAGGTTTCGCATGCGGCCGCATATCTGCAATGGTACGCCGAAGAAGCCAATCGCATCTATGGCGAGACGATCCCCGCACCGTCGACAGACCGTCGCATGATGGTGATCAAGCAGCCGATCGGCGTCGTCGGCACAATTACGCCATGGAATTTCCCAGCGTCGATGGTGGCGCGCAAGATCTCGCCGGCCCTGGCGGCGGGCTGCGCGATCGTGCTCAAACCTGCTGAACAGACGCCGCTAGTGGCAGGTGCAATGTTTGCCCTCGCGCACCAAGCTGGGTTTCCAGACGGCGTCGTCAACCTGATCTATGCGTCCGAAGGTGACGGCGTTGGACGCGAACTCTGCTCCAATCCCAAGGTGCGAAAGATCAGTTTTACAGGCTCGACTGAGGTTGGCCGGCTGCTCATGCGCCAGTGCTCGGACCAGATCAAAAAGGTCAGCCTCGAGCTCGGAGGCAATGCCCCTTTCATCGTCTTTGATGACGCCGATATCGACGCTGCGGTCGACGGCGCGATCCAGGCGAAGTTCCGCAACGCCGGCCAGACTTGCGTTTCAGCGAACCGTCTTTACGTCCAATCGAGCGTTCACGATGAGTTCGTCGAGAAGTTCGTGGAGAAAGTCCGGCACTTGTCGGTTGGCGACGGCTTCGCTGCCGGAGTGGACGTCGGACCGCTCATCGACATGCATGCTTTGGCCAAGATCGAGTCCCACATCGCAGATGCCGTTGCCAAAGGTGGGACAATTCGATGCGGAGCCGAACGTATCGGCAAGGATGGCACCTTCTTCGAACCCACAGTCCTCACTGAAATTTCCAGCATCATGGCGGTTGCGCAAGAGGAGACTTTCGGGCCGCTGGCGCCGATCATTCGCTTCGACGATGCGGATCAGGTTGTGCGTGAGGCCAACGACACGATCTACGGCCTCGCCGCTTATTTCTATGCCTCGAACCTGAAGCGTGTCTGGCGCGTGGCCGAGGCATTGGAATATGGCATGGTTGGCATCAACACGGGGCGTATGTCTTCGGAAGCGGCGCCCTTTGGCGGCATGAAGCAGTCCGGCATCGGGCGGGAGGGTTCCCGCCACGGGCTCGAAGACTACCTCGAAATGAAATATCTCTGCATGGGCGGCATCTGAAGAACCTGCTTGCGGCCTCCGAATAGAAGCCCTCGATTGGGAGCTGACGGGCGGCTCCGCAACCCGAGCGGGACGCCACATGGGCCCTTCAGGTGGAGACGGTCATTGCGGCGGTGATTGGTAAGCGCTGTTCTCAGGCCACGGCCCTGAGTTCGGGAGCCGGGAGGTAGGCCCAGGGCAGCAGGTCGTCGATCTGGCTGTTCGGGTGGCCATTGACGATCCTGGTGAGGACATCGGTGAGATAGCTGAGGGGCTCGACGCCGTTCAGTTTGCAGGTTTCGATCAGCGGGGCGACGACTGCCCAGTGTTCGGCGCCGCCATCGGAGCCTGCAAAGAGGGCGTTCTTCCGATGGATTGCCGAGCCGGAGACCGCAGCGTCCGAGAACGTATTATAACTTTCACGTATGTAAAACACGCGAAAGTTGGAATCTCTTGAAAGTTGGAGGAGTCTGTGCTAACTATAGCGTATCTTAAATACGCGAAAGTTATAAGATGGCTCTTCACCTCGTCGGCGAAAACATTGATAAAACCCGGAGCCACTATCGGGCTGAAACGGGCAAGCTGGTCCAGCTAATGCGCGGCATCTACGTCGATGCCGGGGAGAACATTGAGGCCACGGTACTCAAGCACGCCGTCCGCATCGCCAAGTACCTATATCCCAACGCTTACCTCTCGGCGGCGAGCGCTGTCCTTCTCCGCCCGACCCGCGATGGCCGTCTGTTCCTGAGCGGACGGCGAATACAGCGCACTCGCTTGCGCTCGCTCGAAATCATTCAGAACGCAGCTCCCGACCACCCCTCAGTCGCTCAAGCGATTGTCGATGATGGCATGGGAGAATTCCGGATTGACGTCTCCTCGATGCGCCAGCGCTTCCTCGAAGGTTTCCGCCTGCGCAGCGAACATGCGGCATCCATCGACGAGACAGTGCGCGAGGCAATCGCGAACCGTCTCATAGAAGAATACGGCAGCGCCCAGGGCGCTGCCGACGCGACATGGGCGCTTGCCCGAGAAAACCAGTGGTATCGCGAAGGCGAGCACGCCGAGCGCTTCCTCCTCCGCCGTCCAGTGACCGCAGAGCCCGCGCGCAATGAAGCCGCGCTCGATCTGATCGTAGCGTGGCACGGCGCTCCGCTGGGCAAGCTCACACATGATGGTTTCGAGTGGCGCTGGAATCCAGACGATCAGAATGGCCCGGCGCTCATCCGCCAGACCGCGCCGGGCAAGCTCCCTCCTTTCATCCTCTCGCTGCTGCCTGAAGGCTGGCTTGAGTCAGTGTTGAACGACCGCGACGAGCGAGCGATGCTGCGCTCGGGCAAACGCTACATGTCGAACATCACCATCGTCGAGCGTGCGAGCGATCTCTCCGCCCTGCCGCCCGATATCCTACTAACCCGGCTCAATGGCTTCACTAGAAACTCAGTCTTCACTGGCCAGTATGTAGGGCCGGGCCGCGGCGATTTAGAGCAGAGCTTCGAGCGCAATCTGGCGGAGATTTTCGAGCGTACCGATACGCCACGTTTATCAGGCGTTCAGATCAAAGCGCCGATGTTCCTCGATGCCGACGGTACTCTCTCCCCCAGTACCGGCAAACCGTTCACCCATATCCTCAAGCCTGCCGGTACAGGTGGATTTGAAGCCCTGCCGGTTATCGAATGGCAGTCGCTCGCTTTGGGCCGCTCGGCCGGTTTCACGACGCCCGCGACAGCGCTAGTCCCCATGCCTGACGGGATGCCTCCGGCGCTGCTCGTCGAGCGGTTCGACATCAGAACGAGCCTCGAGGAAAAGCACCTTCTCGCGCTTGAGGACTTCTGCTCGGTACTGGGCGTGGCCACCGAAGCAAAATATGACGGCACGATGGAGCGCATCGCGCGGGCACTAAGGCCGCTATCGACCTCTCCCGAGGAGGACCTGCTGCTTGTCCTCAAGCGATCCTTGTTCGCCTGGCTGATCGCCGATGGAGACATGCACCTGAAGAACGTGGCACTGCTGAAAATCGCAGAGCCCGGCAGCACACAATTCAGCTCGGTCCGCATGGCTCCGCTCTACGACGCGGTCACGACTCGCGTGTTTCCACGCCTCGAAAGAGACCGGATGGCGCTCAAGCTGAACGGCAAGGATGATCGTCTGCGCCGCGCCGACTTCAAGGCTTTTGCGAGCACCGCGGGTCTGAAGGCAGCGGTTGCCGACATGGCGATTGATGACTTGGTTGCCGTCGTCTCACGCGCGCTCGATCACCTCCAGTTGCCGCCGCCTTTGTCTGACGGCTCTCAGGGCGCGAAGATGGCTGAGCAAATGCGCGCGATTGTTCGCGAACGTATTGAAGGGTTCTCGTAAATGATTACACCGACGCCAGGGTCCGCTCTTTAATCGAGACTCTCGGCCATGGACAGGAGAGTGATTACGGTTACCGCGCGGGAATGTCACGGTCGACCTTTGTCCAATGGCATCGGCGGTGGACGATCCGGCGATCGCCGTTTGATCGACTGCGATAGCGGCGAATTTATTCACGCAAAGAGCTGGATTCGGCGGCTGGCAAGAACCTTCGCACCTGATTTATCTATCTTGGCGATTGCTGGATCGATGAGCGGATCGGCCCCTTTCCTATACTCGCCAGCGCGTACCAACAGTTCCACCTCCTGGTTGACCAGCATGCGCGAGAAGCTCGCATGCGGCAGTCTACATGCTTCGAATTGAAGAAAATGCGGCGCCGCCGCGCCGAAGATGCACTGCATCTGGGGCACGAGATTGCCCCTCCGCCCAAGCGCCATCAGCCAGGCGCCATCAGCCAGGCGCCCTCGCGGTCCTGCACCACGAATGGTCGACTCTGAACGCTCCCGAGCAGATGCCGCCCCGATGCCGCTGACCGTGATCTTGCGCTCGTCGCTCGAAGCCAGACGCGAAAATAATGCCGGCGAGGTTGTCTTGTCCACGCTCGTTCCTGCTTAGCACAACGAGCGCCTCAATAGGCCGGGCGACCTCGATGGGCAGAGCGTAGAGGGACAATGCGAAGATGCGCATCAATATCTTCATCGCTCAGAACCCCTGTCCGAAGCGGACATAGATGCCATACTTGCGATCGCCGGGGTCGCGGTGGAGTGGTATGGCGGCGTCGATGCGCAGCGGCCCGACGGGCGTGACATAGCGCAGGCCGACACCGGCGCCGACCTTGACGTCGGAGAAGTTGGGAACCGACATATTCGATACCGTGCCGGCATCGACGAAGGTCACGATGCCAACCTGTCCGTAACGGCGATGCGCATCTCGAACGAAGTTTCGAAGAAGGACAGGCCGCCCGTCGGCTTGCCGGTGTCGTCCTTCGGGCCTATGCCTTGAGAGTTGTAGCCGCGCACCGAACTACCAGCCGCGGGATAGAAGCGCCGGTTGGCCGGCACATTCTGAAGCCCGGTGCCGAGGGTAGGACCAACCGCGACCCTTTTAGCCAGAACGAACTTCGAGGCTGGATCCAGCGATTGAAAGGCCGATCCCTCGCCCTTCAGTTTGAGGAAGGCCTCGCCGCTCAAAGTGTCGTAGGAGGGCTCGGCATAAGCCAGCACCCGGGATCCGCTGGTCGGGTTCCGCCAGTCGCATCTGTCTTCGTAGACATATTGGAGCGGAGTGTCAGTTACAGGACTTCCAGTTCACAATGTGCGTGTGAATGGTCCGGCCGACCGCCAACCAGATCCGCACTTGGCTCGGGACCGGGATCATGAAACAAGCAAATAGCCGAGCTGCGCGGGCGTGATCACCACCGTGCCATCGGCCGATGGCCAGATGAACCGGCCACGCTCGAGCTTCTTCGTGAACAGGCAGGCACCCTGGCCGTCATGCCAGATCACCTTGATCAAGCCACCCTGCCGCCCGCGGAAACAGAACAGGTGACCGGTGTGCGGATCGCGCTTCAATGTCTCCTGCACCATTAGCGACAGGCCGGGGAAGCCCTTGCGCATATCCGTATAGCCAGTGGCGAGCCAGACCTTCACACCGTTCGGGACCGGGATCATCGCCGCTCCAGCACATCCAGGATCCGGCCGAGCGCCTCGCTATCGATATCACTCTCGACCCGCAGGCGGCGGGCGCCGCCAAGCTCGATCGTCACCATGCTGCTCTTCTTGCGCGGTCTGGAGATCGGCGGTGGCTGCGCTGGCGATTGCGGCGCTGGCAGCGCCTCGACGACTTCCACGGCAACGAGTTGCGGCACGGACGGCGCGGAGATCTGGCAGAGTTCCTTGCGCCACCGGAAAAGCTGGCTCACATGAATGCCAGCCGATCGCGCGGTCTCGGAAACACTAGCCCCAGGCTCAAACGTCGCCGCGACCAGCCGCTCCTTCTCCTCCCGAAGACCAGCGCCGGCGCCGCTCGACCGACGTGATCACTTCAATCTGATGCTTCGTCACAGGGCTACTCCTAGTGCTTGCACTAGGACTTGCAGCCTTCAGCCTACCTCAGCAAGACGGCCGTGACCGCGGGGATACAGCCGTCCGTGAGCTGATCGACGAACTTTCAACGGCCGGTGAGGGACACGAAGCGCCCGGTACCATTACGGTGCTTCCACGTCATACGATCACCGTCAAGATGACAGTCGGGAAATCGCTACCACCTGATGTCGCACAGGCACAGATCGACTGAGCCGAGACGGGCCCGCGACCTGCCCTCGCACCCAGACGGAACTGTCGCTCTGAACCGTCATATTCGTGGCGATTGCGCCACATCGAAGCTCTTAGCCTGCTTTTGGCCCGAACCGGATCGCGGCATTGCCGCCGATGCATCATGGCCCATCTTGTCGGCTTGGCGACGACAAGCCTGACCGCCTTCGATCGCAAAAGCCACTAATCATCATTGTCGCCGCAGATCTGACTGCCGTTTCGCTCTTCTGAGCCATGGTCCAATAGATGATGCAAGTGGATGCCCTTCCACAAAATCCCAGAAACGCGTTAGGTCCGTTTCGCCCCCCAGCACCCGGCGAGCGAAATCACCGACAATGTCTTCCCAAGCTGGGTCACGCTGGGGAGAGCCAAGCGACCCATCGTCGTGAAAAATCGGCTTGTTTCGCATGCTAACGGCCCGCAGCCGCACGTCTTTAGAGAGGGCTTTCGCCGATGTAACAACAAGCTCTGACTTCACACCATCTGTCGGAGGAGAGAACTCATCTTTGTCGCTAGCACGATAGGAGTCGCCATCCCCAATCCGTTCCATTCTCCGGAAATCAGAAAGACCGCCCTCTGGTCGCGAAACATTCATCATCGCCTCCAAGAACTCCACGCCGAGGGTGGGCGGAAAATACACGTTCTTATGGGCATTCAACCACTGAAGCTCATTCAAAGCAGTGACCTCGTCAGCTCGAGAAATGGAGATGACATTGATCCGAGAGTCGGTTGTATAGACATTGCCGTCATGCATCATCAACGCGAAGCGAGGTGATATCGGCAGAAGCATCTGGAGCCCAGAACGTGCGAGTCCGATGGCGCGTTGCGGGTGATGTATTCTGGCGAACCAGTTCGTCGTCACAACCGGATTGTCGGCAATGACGAACGGGACATCGGTGTCATTGGCGAGCAGAAATCGCTTAAGGTCGAGCATCAGCGGGCTTAGCGCTAATGCGTGCCCTACGTTGCGATTGGACGCATCGTTGACCTTAATTGTGGATCTGCGAAGATCATACTCGTCGACACGATTGTACATAAACAGCTTGATCAGCTTTTCCATCATGCCGTTCAATTCTTCTTCGGCGCGCAAGGTTCTGGCTTTCTGAAGTGCGACCATCTGGACGAGATGCCAGCCATCTCGCTCGTCGATTGCTCGCGTGCCGATCATTTTGCGGACCAAGCTCGAAAAGTACCCCTCGACTTGCCCCAACGCCTTCTCGATCGCAGTGTTCTTCCCGTAGAAATAATCCTGGTAGCATTGCTCCTTTAGAGATGCCCCGCGCACAACTTTGGCGGCTGCGATGTTCACCAGATTGATCTGCCGAGGCTTGGGATGTCGGTTCGGATCAGAAGCAAAGTGGCGCAAAGTTGACTTTGGCACGTAGTGTTGGCGTTTGTTGTCAGCCACTCATTTTCTCCGACGCGGGGTTGGGAACAAGCAACTTAATCAAGCTGGCTTTACGCGCCATTCAGCTGCAGGATATCGGCTGGCGTGCTGGCGAGGTTTCTGTCCGGCGCACCAAGGGCAAGCGGGATCGGGTGGCGCCGCTGTTCGAGGAGACCGGCGCCGCGCTCGCCGACTACGTCCTGCGCGCGCGACCGAAGGTGGATAGTCCGTATCTGTTCCTGTCCTTCACGCCGCCCGTGGCAGCATTCAAATGCGCGTCGCCTGTTTCGAGGATCTTGCGGAAGCGGTTGCGACATGGCGGGGTTGAACTCGGCGGGTCGCAGGTGCGCATCTCCTGCGCCACTGTCTTGCCACCCAGTTCGTCAAGCAGCGAAGGCCGATCAACGAGGTCGCCGATCTTCTCGGGCCCAGAGCATCAATACAACGGCGCTGTACGTAAAGGTCGCGACCTCGCAGATCGCCGAGGTCGCACTCCCCTTTCCGGGAGGCGTCGCATGACCGCGTTCGCCCGATTCCTCGGCGAGAAGGCCGAGCGGTACATCGAGTTGCGCCACTCCCTCGGCTACGCCTTCAGCAAGCAAGCCGGCACGTTGCGGGCTTTCGTCCGCTACGTTGAGCGCGCTCAGCTCGATGCTCCCGCCACTCGAACGATGGCGCTGGATTTCGCCTTGTCGTTCGGCGGCGCCGCCAACAGCCGCGTCACTCGCCACGGCGTGCTCCGCCGGTTTTACGAGTATCTCGCCGTCTATGACGTCCGAACGAAGGCCTTGGAGCGCAGAGCTTTCCCCAGATCTAGAGCGATTACGCCTCCGCGTATTCTCACCGACGCTGAGTTGGCGTCGCTCATCGACGCATGCGCCCGCATTTCGCCAAGCACCCCTCTCAGAGGGCGGACGATGGCGACGCTGATCGGATTGTTGGCGAGCTCGGGGCTGCGATCGGGCGTAGTGGTCAGGCTTGATCGTTCCGACGTCGATCTAGCCAACGGGGTGCTCCTCGTTCGGAAGACGAAGTTCCGCAAGGACCGTCTCGTTCCAGTTCACACGACAACCCCCGTGAGTATCATCCCGCCCCTCCATGTCTATTCTACCAGAGCTTGCGGCACCCATACTCTCCATGAGCCGTTAATTGTCTCTCGTGGAAGCTCAACAAGCAGGTCCGAATCGCGGCTATTAATAGAATAGCCAATCTCTAATTTATCATCCGTAAGTGAACGCTGATTCACAACCAAATGTTCGGCGCCGGATGTTGTGTCCACAGAACCACAACCTCGCTGGGGTGTGTCGCTGGCCCTATCTGTCTAACCCGAACTTTCATAGATTGACCTCCTCATCAGGTTGAACCCAAGGTGAGCTAGCGCGGCTGATTTGCCCATCCATCCCACCTGTTTTCAACACCTTTCCTTGCTCCAAGCTCGCGACGGAACAAGTAAGAACAAATCGCCAGTCGTTAACCGACTCGTCGAATCACGTTTTGTTCTAGTCTCAAGGAACGCTGGTTAACAGATCCTTTCCAGGCAGGGATGACATCAAATCTGGATCACCGATAGGCAGACTGAATGGCAACCGGTCGCCTGATTGAGAGGCAGCTCCTGTGATCGCGCTCGCCCGATGCCCTAAGTCTCTCGGGCACCTCTTAAATGGTCATCCCCCCAATCTCTCAGACGGACATTGCTATTTCATGTGCTTAACGCCGTACACCTGAACGGCATGCCCGGCAGGAGACTGAGCTCGCTGCCGGGCCGGGTACGCCTTGGGAGGTGGCGTAAGTCAGCGGCTCTCGTGGCGGTGCGACCACTCAGTCCGCGCGTTTTTCTGAATAGCGTGCATGTGGCGTGCCAAGCCAAAAGCGTTCAAGAACACCCGAGAGTCAGCTTCCTCTGTGTTGCGTACTCGACATTGTCGGCTATCGGACAATGCCTAACGTGCCTGTTGGCATCGACCGACGCTTGAACCAGAGCGCACCGCCGTTCGCTGCCATGTCGACTGGGCGAACAAGTGGTGACCGGTTTAGCTCCGAACTGTTCGCCTGCTGACGCGCAGGGCGGACCTGTCACTTTTCAAGTGAAGAAATCTCTGTACCCTCCGTTCATGAGCGCACGACCACGAGAGACGGCGCGGCGAATGCGGTCGCGCAGATGATCGCGAGGATCCCTCCAGTCGGCATGGACGCGCCGGTGACCAATCAGCGCTTCGGCGAGCTCGCGATGTGACGCGCCGGCAAGCGAGCCGTCGAGCGCACGAAGAACGAAGGTTAGACGGGGACCGCGTTTTTCCGGCGGAAACAAACGGGCGGGCGGGTGTTGGCCCAGACTTAGAGCATTGAGGCACTCGAGCGCCCTCAGGCGGTGCTTCGAAAGCGTCCCTGGCCAGATCGCCTCGGTATGGAGGCAGGTAGGGTGCAAGATATCGCCGCCAGAGACGGCGAGCTGGAGCGTAACCAAGTTCATTCTGAGCCTCACTGCCTGAGTTCTGCACGGTGTCACCGATCGCGCCGGAGGTGATCCGGCGATTACGGGGTGCGCTCGTTGTCGGATTCTCGACGATGTCGGATATCTGACACGACGCTGTCAGGGCGACCGCATTGTTCTAACAATTTTCTCAGTAGGCACGACAGATGCTGTCCAATGCGCAAAAGCACTGCAACGCCGCCCCACTGAGAAGAAACCCGCCTGATGATTACGATTTTCGAACACGCAGTGACCGCAAACACTGAGCCTTCCCGAGCAGACGGAAGCCATTGCGCTTTGATTCCTCTGGTTGTCCGGACATGAGCGAATTCGATTTCCGTCCAACACTGAGCGCACCTGACGATGACCCCGATCTTTGGCTTGAAGATGTTGAAGGCGAACGGGCACTTGCGTGGACCGCCAGCCAGTCGGCAAAGACCCTGACGCCCTTCGGTGGAGCGCAGTTCGAGCGCGACCGGGCGGCGCTGACAGCGATTTTCGACTGTCGTGACAAGATTCCCACCATCAGGCGCCGTGGTCAGTACCTCTACAATTTCTGGCAAGATGCCGGAAATGACGCTGAATGATGTTTCATGACGTTTGCACCAAAAGCTCTGCGCATCGCCGCCGCTTCTGCACTTTCGGCGAGTATCTCAAAAAAACAGTGGTAACGGCGCGATGCTCACTGGAGCGTCGGTGGAAAGTGAGAGGAAGCAGTCAATGCTGGGGAAGCATGTCGGTCGAGTTGGCGCAATGACGTCGAATTCAACGGCAACGTCGGGCTCTCAGCCATCACCTCGGACCTCGCCTATGGCTTGGGCTTGACCGGCAAGGCGCGAAGATAACTTAATGGACCAGCCGGTCTGGGCAGAGCATCCAGAGTTGCCCCGGTATCCCAACCCCAGGCACCCGAGTTTATACGATCCTTACCTTCCGGTGAACGCCGGTGATGCCTTCTTCGCCGAGGGCCGGGGATCATCAACGCTATGGACAAGATTTCCGCCCATGGTACGCACGTGGGGGGCATCGCCGGAGCCAATATGGACGGCGCTGGGGTGATGGGCGTGGCATTTCGCCGCGAGCAATTACGGCCCCATGCCAGAGGATGGCTTGGTAACGGGCAATGACGGCGCGGTCTATAGCGCGGCAGGTGATGATCGGCGCTGGCGTCGACGTCTTACGCTCTTACTACGCGGAGGCCCGTTCGCAGTTCCGAGCGATCGAGGCGATATGCAGACGCCGGCGAGCGGCGCCTATGGGGCGTCATCAGGGCGGCGCGCACCGGTATCGTTGTCGAATTTCTCGGCTGGCAACAAAAGCAGCCAGACGCACGCTGGGCTTGCCAGCTTCGTGCCCGACATCGAAAAATACTGACTCACCACTATCGGAGCTGTCGAACGATTTACTCGCCTCGCAGCGTCTAGCGACGCCATCAACGCGGCCTTAAGAAGTACCGTCATCAAGCCATATCACGCATGGCAGTGGATGCCGGCCAGCACGAACATTATGACGCCGGCGGTTTGGCGATCAACGCCAACGCACGCTGGAGGTCATCGGCAACCAGCCTGGCAAGCTCATCTAAGCGCGCCAACCCGGGTGCTCTGGATCGCGTGGCGGGATCACTCCAAGTCAGATCCAAGCGGCAGTCGGGATTGCTCAGCACATCTGCGGCATCAAATGAACGGTGCCGCTCCCCGTCCTCACGAGTGGGATCGGAGTACAGTGCTACGAATTCCCGTAGATCCTCGCTCTGTAGTGGTTTCGTGCGGAGAGAGAACCGCTTTTCGGAACGGAGATCGTAGATCCACAGACTTCGAGTAGATACCACTCCCGTCTTCTTCGGTTTGTCAAAGAAGATGACGTTCGACTTCACGCCCGCAGCATAGAACAATCCGGGCGGCAGTCTCAAAACCGTATGAACACGGCAGGTCTCAACCAATCGGCGACGCACAGAGGCTGCAGCACCACTCTCGAACAAAACATTGTCCGGGACGACGACCGCAGCCCGTCCGCCCGGCTTCAGAAGCGCTACGATGTGCTGCATGAAGTTAAGTTGCTTATTCGCGCTCTGAACCCAGAAATCGGATCGCACGATCGTCAGGCTGTCCTCCGGACGTGTCGAATTCCCCTGGGCATAGGTCACGCTGCCTTTGACCCCAAACGGGGGATTCGTAAGCACAACGTCAACCTGTCGAGCTGGTGGTGCCTTGAGGCTGTCCTCGCACGCGATCGGCAGCTCATCGTCGGCGTTACCTCCGACGCCGTGCAGCAGAAGGTTCATGGTCGCGAGACGCGCGACTTCCTCGACTAGCTCCACACCGCGAATGGACTTTGTGGCCAATGCCTTCTTCTGTGCTGCAGTCATTTTCGGATGGCTCTTCCGCAGGTGATCATGAGCCGCCAAAAGGAAACCGGCCGTTCCGCAGGCCGGGTCGCATACCACTTCGCCCAGCTGCGGGTTCACACATTGAACGATCGCTTCAATGAGTGGGCGTGGGGTGAAGTACTGCCCCGCCCCACTCTTGGTATCGCGCGCGTTTTTCTCGAGCAAGCCTTCATAGGCGTCGCCCTTTAGATCGTCGGAAAGCCCTGTCCACTCCGTCTGACCAATGAGATCGACGATCAGTAGGCGCAGCTTTGCCGGATCTCTGATCTTATTTTTTGCATTGCGGAAGATCAGCCCCAGCATACCACCGTGCTCACCAAGCGCGGCCAAGATACGCCCGTAATTCGCATGCATCTCCAACGTGTCGAGGCGCACCAAGGATCGCCAGGAATGGTCCTCCGGGATACCGCCCCCAGCTTGTTCGTCAGCCATCTTCAGGAACAACAGGTAGGTCAGTTGCTCTACATAATCTGGGTACGAAAGACCGTCGTCTCGCAAGACGTTGCAATACTGCCAGAGCTTTCGGACCAAGCTCTGAGCGTTTGATGCTCGGTTAGTTGTATCCGTCATTTCAAAGCCTTAGAACCACGTCGTTTATCCACCAAACATTCCTGAACGACTCGACATAAACCTTGGCCGCGGCGGAGTACTCGGCGCGCGGATCCATGTATGCCTTAAGGTCGCGAATGGCGTCCTTGAACGCGTCATTGGCCATCGGCCAACCTTCGAAACTAACAGGCGCCTCCCGGCGGCCACGCTCCACCGCCCGCTCCACAAGATTGTAGAGTGTCAGGCGTCCCTCGACGAACTTCGGCCAATTCAGGTGCAGGCCAAGCCGGCTCGCTTCGACCTTGGCTACAGCGACAGCGTTTCCCCTAAAATCCGGCGACACGTCGATCTCGCCATTCGGCCTGAACGTCAACACGATAGGGTCGCCTGGTTCTGTGGGATCGAGAAGCGCGGGATGCTCTAGGGTCAGATCGTCACAGGGGGTCCGAGCGCGAACGCCGGTCGCCAGGAGAGGAAAATGAGTGGACTTTCCACCGGCTACTCGGGCTCCCGGAGCAATGCGGGGCCGGTTGGCACGCTGGCAGCTCAGCCGCATGTTTTTCCAATCGAACGCCAGCCAGTAATACCCTGGGTGAGCTCGGTCCTCCCGCACTTTTGCCTTTGGGCGGAAGTGATCAATGTCATTGTCGGCGCCGGGGCTCCTGCACTCCGTGTACCAGCACTTGTCGAATGACGCCTCTTCGAACGCCTGCCGCAGGGCCGTCCAACGTTGTTGATTCGCATCAATAATGAGCGCGCGTCGCTTCGCGTTTGGCTCCGCAAGGGCAGCATCCTGCGCGACCTGTAAGTCGGCTAGAAGGTTCCGGATTTTCGGGAGGATGGCTTCAAGATCGATGAACCGCATAGCTGTCAGGACGCACCCACTTCCCGGCGCAGTTCTTCTACGATCCGAGCTGCTAACTTACCGCGATCTTCGCGCTGCTTAGGTGTCAACTCCACGGCCTCGCGCCAGGATGGATCTTCCTGCGCTGTCCATGCTTTCAGAAACTCCTGATAAAGGGGGTCACGGATTGTGAAATCGAACCCACGGCCGCGGAGATCATCCCTTATCCGACCGAGTTCCGCCGCTTCGTCAGGCGTCAGTTCTTCCTTCATGCCGAGAACGCGCTGACGGTCCAAGTCAGTCTGTGTCTTGACGTCGAGAGTTGTCTTGAGGCGAAAGAGATCACTGGTCAGGATCGCTGCGACACCCATGCCCCGTGGATCCTGGTCAGGCGGTTCCGCGATAGCGCGGCCTTTCTCGTCACGTCTGAAGATTCGCACCTGAGCCCGTTCAAGCCCGGCAAACACGAGCGGGTCATGCGAAGACATCACGATATGACAGCTATCGCGTCCCCGAATGAACCGGTCGAGGAATGTCAGGTACTGTGTGCTCCAGGCTGGATTGAGATGCGTGTCCGGTTCGTCAAGCAGGAACAGGGCTTCATCCCGCGCCGTGAATTTTAGCAAGCCGAGAACCAGGAGCAATTGCTGCTCGCCCTCGCTTAGATCGCGATAAGTGACATTTCCACCCCCAGCCCCGGCGCTCATCCTGACGCGCGTGCGGACCTCGGCCAACACCTTCGACAGGTGCATACTCTCCAGCGCTGTGAAGAAGGCATACTGATTACCATACGACCGATATACATCGGCGAGCGACTCCGCACTGGACAGGAAAAGATAGAGACTCTTGACGATAGGGTTCTTCGTCAGGTCGATCGGAATGCGCCGCGTCATACGCAGCGGAAGCATGGCCTGATGATATAGCCGACTGAGAAACTCCTGCACTTCACCGACGGCGTTCCAGAACCGCGCATCCCCACCTTTTCGCTTCCATGGTGGCTCCTTCAGCGCAAAGAGCACACTATCTAACCCTTGGATTTGAAGATGCTCGCGAAGGAAATCTCGATCTTCCCTGGACGCCTCGCTGGCCTCCATGAAGAACGCAATGAGGGCGAACTGTCCGTGCAGCGTTTGGGCATAGAAGAGGCGCCGCAACGCGTTGGGATCGCTGATCGTCCTCCCGCGCTGTTCCGGTGATTTTATGATCCAGCTATAAAATCGCTCCCGGTGCTTCTCGAAGATCGTGGCGAGCCGATCGCTGGGTCCCGAGTAGTAGCCAAACACGAACGCAGGGCGATGACGGGGACGACCCTCGCGATCCTCAGCCATGAAGGTCTTGCGAGGAAGATCGCTATACTCGGTTTCCTTCGTTCGCTTGATCCGAAACGCCGGAAACTCGTCTGCCTTCCCCTGGACTTCGATGTGGTTCCCGCGGCACTCGTACTTCAGATCGTAGTCAAACGGCGCTTCGACATCGAGATCAAGATTGCGGAAGATCAGCGCCAATGCTTCAATCAGATTAGATTTCCCGGCTCCGTTCTGACCGACAAGCACCGTGTAAGGTGATCCCTCGTCGAAATCGACAGAGAGATCTCGTAGGTTCTTGAACGCGCCGATCCTGACCGCTTCAAGCCGCATCAGCGACCTCAAGCTCCGCGTTCTCTGCGGCGTCTCCCGTCAAGCGAATTGTGCCGCCGAGCGCGTTACGCAGAGCGAGATAGAAGAGCTCGACGTGTTCGGGCAGATCGCGGTTGTATCCGGCTTGCGCAAACAGCTCAGGCAGCGGCAAAGACCCGCCGTTTTCCTTCAACACCGCCGCTAGGTCAGGCGTTGGTTCGGCTTGCCGCGTCGGGCGAGGCCGTCTCTTTGGCATGGTATCACCTCTCAGGCTTGATAACGTCGCCTGAGTCTTCCGCGGCGGCCCCAGCCGCTGGAGAAGCTCGCTCGACGGCTCGTCATGTGGATCTTGCGGTGTTAACTCGCCCGCCACCGCCGCTGCCAGTAGTTCCAGCTCAAATTCTGGCAGGCGTGCAAGAGAGGCCTGTACGGCCCGTGTCTGGCCGGCTATCGCATCCAGGCGGCGGCGGGCCTCAGCGACAATACGCTGTTGCTCGTCACGAGGCGGGATCGGAAACGGAAGCGCTCGAAACCGCTCCAGCCCCAAATGAGCGATGTTTGTCGACCAGCGCGCAATCTCGCGAAACACCCCCGAATGCATGTAATGGCGGAAAACCAGCAGCGCGTATTCCGGCTCAATCCCGTCTCCCGCGCGAAAGCGGATCAGGGTATTTTGAAAACAAGCCCCCGGAACCTCTCCACGGTAGATCGCCGGACGACCAACCAGTTCCGGGCTCTGCCCCTCATTGAGAAGTACATCGCCGTCCTGCAGTTCGTAGATTGCGACTTCTTCAGGCTCGAAGTTCATGCGCAGGATGTCGGAGGTGTCGATCCGGTCTTCGTAGACATTCGCCACCCGGAGGTAGGGACGCATATTGCGCCCCCGCTCATGCTTGGGTGCCCGCTGGCGCCCAAGCCTAACTTCTCCGACGTGATCAACGCGACGCCGCAGCCATCCCTCTGGCACCGTGGCGCCTAAACCTGGGACGTCTAAGTTCAGTGTTTCCTCGAACAGATTGATCTGCCCTGACCGGGATGACCCGCGCGCGCGGTCTGGCTCGGGCGTTTGCGGCGATCGCGGCGCCAACTCGCCAGCCACTGCCGTCGCCATAATTTCGCGCACCTGCTCATTCAAATGGTGAAGCGCGGATCTAAGGCGAGCCTCCGCCTCCCGGATCTCGGCCAAGCGTATATCAGCGATCTCAGTTATCCGCGTCTGCTCAGCCAGCGGAGGCAATGGATAAGGGAGTTCGGCAAGGCGCGAACCGCCCAAATGCTGAATACCGACACCTCGCGCTGCGCCTGCGAAAACCCCAGCTGCCGCGTAATGCCGGAACACGACGAGTGCATACTCGGAGGTCGTCAGATGCGGCCGGAACCGGATTACGGTATTCTGGAAGCAACAGAGATCGAATTCGCCACGCCAGATCGCCGATCGCCCGACTTGGGAAGCGCTGCCCGACGCCTCCGTCAATAAGACGTCACCAACCTTCAGGCCAAATACTTCACGCTCCGCCGGCGTAAAGTTCATTTCCAGAAGGTCTGTAAGATTCATTCCGGCGGGCGTTATATTGGCGGCGCGCACATATTTGGTCATATGCGCACCCGAGTCCTGCTCGGGCGAACGTTGTCGGCCTAGCCGTACCTCGCCCGCCTGATCCACGCGCACCAAAGACCAGCCGGGCGGCAGCGCACGTTCAGAGTCGGTAGGCGGTTGGTCCATTCGCTTCTTCACCCTTGCGCCGGCTAGGCTGTCAGGGGAACCGGACGGAACGGGAAATCGTCTCGGCGCGGAACCCCTTGCTGCGTCCGGCTCTAAGCCGTACAATAGACGCGTGACAAGGATGAAGGCAATGGCAGCCGGACAGGTATCCGCGAAAAGGCGCACATTAGCGCGCAAAGAAAGGCTCGAGGCGCGGATCTCAGCCGATCAGAAGGATCTTTTCCAACGCGCCGCCGAACTCCAGGGCCGAACGCTCACTGACTTTGTCATCGCCAGTGTCCATGAGGCCGCAGTCCGCACCCTCGAAGACATGCGGGCCGTCAAGCTGACCGTGAAGGAAAGCCGGGCCTTCGCCGAGGCCCTGCTCAACCCGCGTGATCCTGGTCCGCGCCTGAGGGCGGGCGCACAACGGTATATTGCGACGGCGAGTGCCGTCGAGCCGACACGTTCTTGAGCTTGCGTGTCGAACCGCTTGATGACCGCCACGACCGCACCGCCTTTGAGTGCGGCGTCGAGCCGCTTGATCGCTATCTGCGTTTGCAGGCCATCCAAGACGGCCGGCGACGCATCGCCTCCAGCTTCGTCTTAGTGGGTTGGGGGACGACGCCGCTCGCCTACTACACCCTCGCAGCCGGTTCGATCGCATTAGCCGCCCTGCCTAACAGCTTGAGCAAAAGGTTGCCTCGTTATCCCTTGCTCTCCGCCACGTTGCTCGGCCGCCTGGCCGTGGACCAGCGGCATAGCGGCCATGGGTTCGGCGAACAAATGCTCATGGACGCCTTCGCGCGAGCTCTCCGCAGCGAAATCGCAACGTATGCGATCGTCGTCGATGCCACGGACGAACAGACGGCGACCTTCTATCGGCTCCATAATTTCCTACCCTTGACGGCATCGGGGGACCGACTTTTCCTACCTATGGCTGAGATCGCCCGACTATTTGCATGACACAGCCGCGAAGCGTTCAGACCACTTTGCTCCCCGTCACGCGCATGCCGAACTGCCATCAGCCCAAAACAAATTTTGCCAAGCGCTCGATTTCGAGCATGTCTAGTCCCGCCCCCTCCGCTTCCGTTGTCTCGATCAGGACACGCTCTGCGCCGTTTGCTGCCGCCTTCAGCGAGATAGGCCTTTCGCTTTGACGCCCACCGCTGCGCATAGGCCGGATCGGACAGCAACCCAAGATGCTCCCAGTAATAGGTAACCCCACGGGCATCGTCCTCAACGGAAAAATCCGGCCATCGCATCTTCCCGTTCAGGACGAGCGGCTGCTCGTAGACGTATTGGACCCTCATCGCGTAAAGCTTCTCTGCGATCGCGAGTTCGGCTTAGAGCGGACGAGCTCGTTCCGGCTTATTCGATGCAACAAGTGCTTATCCAGAAACTTGGGCCCAGCGGCGGTCAGCACCTCGACGGGGCAGGATGGGAAGACAAGCTGCCGGTGGTCGATGAGATCGAGCAGGAATATCGCCGGTGGAGCGACCGAGAGCCCTTGTCTTACAGGAGGCGGATCACGCCGCGCTTCAGGAACTCGCCGAGAATTTGCCGGCCATCTGGCACTCAGAAACCACCCAGCCAGAAGACCGCAGACGCCGGCTGGTCCGGTGACAAGAAGACCGTGATGCTTTCTGATCCATTCGCAGCCGGCAAGCGCCATGTACAGATTGCGGTCGAGGCCGCGTGCGGCGCGGAAGTCGGCATTCTCGATCTGCGCGTCATGGCGAAGCTTGGCAGCCCTGGCGCGAGCCTCGAAACGCTTCTGGCGGCGCATGGTCGCCTCGCGTTCGAGCAGCATGGCAAGCCATTCGCCGTGCTCGAGGCCGCGCACTTCTGACTGTGCGTCGAGTTCGTGGAAAGCGGTTGCCATGCCGTAAAGGCCGAGCTCTCGCAGCATATTGATGGTGGGATTGATCAGCATGGGGTGGATCTCCTCAATGAAAGTAATCAGGGCCACGCAGATTGGCGTGATCAACGATGGCGGTTGGTTCGGTGGAATGGCGTGCGGTTTTGTGGTTGGCGATGAGCGAAGCAATGTTCTTGCAGTTCAGCCCACCGATCTCGACGGCGCGGGCTGACACGGCTTCAGCCCGATTGCGCTCGATGTCGCGAAACAGGCGCAGGATCCCCAGACATGTTCGAAAGCCCTGCTCGGGATGCGGACGGCTGGCGAGAATTGCGATGACCAGGCCTTCAGTCTGTGGCCCGATCGACGTGGCCCAACGCCGAAAGCGCTCCGGCGTCCATTCGGCATAGCGCCGGTGGGAACTGGGCATGTGATCCGGATCGGTTTCATGGCGAGGACCTCCATAGCGGCGCTGATGCACCGCGACGCGCTTGCCGCGGTGGAAGATCTCGATGGTGCGCGCGCCGTTGCTCTCAGATCGACCTGCTGACAAATAGGCTGTGGGGCACGGAATAAAAGAAGGTGTTCAACTCGACGTGATAATCCGTCGAGACGCGGGCCAAACGCCATTCGGCCAGCCCCGCCATCAGCCGGGTCGGCAGCGGCGGCATGCCGGGACCGTCCGAATAGACCGCGCCGAAACGCTCCTCCAGCACCGGCTAGTCGATCGCCTGCGCCAGGCGCACCAACTCGTGCTTTCATGTTGATTGATCTGATCGAGCCTGGAGCGGAAAAGGTCCTGCTCTCCCGTCTCGCGCTTCTCGCGTGGCCTGGACACTGCGTCCCCCCTCGATTCGCCGCCGCCGACCGAGTGAATCACGCTCCGCAGCACAAGGGAATCGCAAAATCGAATTGCAAGAAAACAGGGCCCAAACACCCAAATCCTGCAATTCCAAAGCCGTCGGCCGCCTTAATCAGGATGCCAGATCAACGGCTTGCGGATAGTTCACGGCCAACGAAGTCATGAGGGTCAGTTCACTGGTGCGTTTTACCTGCAGATGATTGGCGCAATCAGAATGGCGAAGGGTCACAGGCGTGCGCCGCTTTGCCTGTCGAAGATGTGAACACGGCGCGGATCGATCCTCAGTCTAACTTCTTCACCAGGTCGGACTGTCAGTCGATCCTTGACGATAGCGTCGATAGGATCATCGCCAAGTTTGGCGAATATCTGTGTCTCGGAGCCGGTCGGCT
>NZ_SRTG01000160.1:0-399 GCF_004792125.1 Mesorhizobium sp. M5C.F.Ca.ET.164.01.1.1
GGGTGCCGTCGGCGCTGACGACATCGAAGGTGTCGGTGTAGGTGGTGCCGGCGGCGAACTCGTTGTGGGCCGAGCTTGCCGTGTAGGTCCAGGCACCGGCGCTGTCGATGGAGAACGAGCCATAGGTTCCAACGGTCCCGGCCTGGGCGACGAAGGTCGCCGGGCTGTCGACATCGGAGATGGTCAGCGTGCCGGAGCTCGAGATGTCGGTGGCCGAGTTGGTCTCGGTCAGGTTGCGCACATCGGCCGACAGGATGGCGGCATCGTTGGTGCCGTCGATGTTGATGGTCACCGAGGTGTGGGTGCCGTCGGCGCTGACGACATCGAAGGTGTCGGTGTAGGTGGTGCCGGCGGCGAACTCGTTGTGGGCCGAGCTTGCCGTGTAGGTCCAGGCACCGG
>NZ_SRTG01000161.1:0-399 GCF_004792125.1 Mesorhizobium sp. M5C.F.Ca.ET.164.01.1.1
TCGGCACCGGCGGCTCGGACCTGCCCGACCTGCCGGCCGAATTCTCTCAGACCGAGCACTACAAGCGTGGCGTGGTCGGCATGGCCCGCTCGCAGGATCCGAATTCCGCCAACTCGCAGTTCTTCATCATGTTCGCGCCGGCACCGCCGCTCGATGGCCAGTACACCATCGTCGGCAATGTCGTCAGCGGCATGGAGCTGGTGGACAAGATCAAGAAGGGCGACGAGGCGGACAATGGCACGGTTGCCGATCCCGACCGGATGATCAAAGTGCGCATTGCCGCCGACAAATAGTTCCATTTTACAAAAGGATATCTGACATGGCTGAGATCAAGGACCGCGAGAACGCGCTCATCATGGAAACGACCAAGGGCGAGGTCGTCATCGAACTGTTTCCCGA
>NZ_SRTG01000162.1:0-399 GCF_004792125.1 Mesorhizobium sp. M5C.F.Ca.ET.164.01.1.1
CCGCCATAGGCATTGACCGCGATCAGGCATTTCTCCGCCGAGATCGTCCCTCTCGGTGTGGAGACTCTGACCTTGCCGCCGGCGGAGATGATGCCGGTTGATGGCGTCCCTTCGAACAGGTGCGCGCCGGCTTGTGCCGCTACCCGCGCCGTGCCGATCACCAGTTTCATCGGATGGATATGGCCGGTGCCGGTGTCGCGCGTGCCGCCGAAATAGGCGCTCGAAGACAGCCGCTCCGCGGTCTCGTTCGCATCCATGAATGAGATGTGCGGGTAGGAGAAACGGCCGGCCATGATTTCGGCATGCGCCTTGTAGTCGTCGACATAGCGCGGCTTGTGCGCAACCGAAAGCTGACCCGGTATGTAGTCGATATCGATCTGGTTGATGGCGGCGAATTCG
>NZ_SRTG01000163.1:0-397 GCF_004792125.1 Mesorhizobium sp. M5C.F.Ca.ET.164.01.1.1
GCCGACCTGGGCGCCCAACGGCCGCGCGCTGATGTTCTTCCGCGACTCAGCCGGCGGCCCGAAGCTGGTTTCGGTCGACCTCACCGGCCGCAACGAGCAGTCGATCCCGACCTCGAACTTCGCGTCCGACCCGGCCTGGTCGCCGCTGCTGGAGTGAGGGGGAGGGAATTGGGGAATTGGGGAATTGGAGAATTGAAGAACTGAAGAAATGGAGAAGCGGGGAAGCTACGTTGGACGTGCAAGGGACCTGGAGGTCTATAAGCGGGCGTACGCAGTTTCTCTTGAAATTCACAAAGCCACGTTGGCGTTTCCGAGGATCGAGCAATACGCGCTAGCCGATCAGTTGCGTCGCTCGAGCAAGGCCATCTGCGCCAACTTGGCTGAGGGCTTTGCCAAG
>NZ_SRTG01000164.1:0-396 GCF_004792125.1 Mesorhizobium sp. M5C.F.Ca.ET.164.01.1.1
GGGCGCTGGCGCAGCAGTCCGTGATCGAGGCGGCGCCGGCGACGAATCAGCCCCCGGTCCGGCTCCGCCGGGGGACGATGCCGGACGGTTGTGGAGACGGCCGGGCGATGGAGGCATAGGCGCATCGCCGGCCTCGGCGCGGCGTGACAAACGTCGGCCGTTGTGCTGGAAATCCTCAAGACCAGCCTCGAGAGGTATGCGCCGGTGAAAAAGGGATATCGACAACTGCTCGATGAGGCCAATGCCGAGATCGAGGAGGTTTCGCCGGAGGAAGCGGCGGGGCTGATCGAGGACGAGGATACGATCTTCGTCGACCTGCGCGATCCGCGCGAAGTCGAGCGCGACGGCAGGATACCAGGCGCCAGGCATGTGACGCGCGGCATGCTGGAATTCTGG
>NZ_SRTG01000165.1:0-395 GCF_004792125.1 Mesorhizobium sp. M5C.F.Ca.ET.164.01.1.1
GGCGGCCTGGCCGCGCACGGATTCGCTGCGCGCCTCGAAATAGATGCCGTTGGCAAGGCAGGCCTGCTCCGGCTTGGAGAAGACGCTGGCCGGTAGCGGGTTCTGGATCCACCAGTGATCGCCCTTGGCCATCGGCGGGATGAAGCGGCCGCTGTTCGGCTCCTCGTCCTGCAGCAGCGCCTCGAAGGGCGAGGCCTTGGCATAGTCGGGCTCGGCCTGGGCATAGGCGGTGGCCAGCACGTCCGGCTTGTCGTTGTTGACGAGAGCGATGAGAGCCGCCGGCAGATCCGGATCGGGCTTCTTGTCCTCGCGGATGTGGAAGGCCTGGGCGATCTGGATTTCCTTGCCCTTGATGCCGGGCTTGGCGAAAGTCAGCTTCAGGCCGCTGTCCATCG
>NZ_SRTG01000166.1:0-394 GCF_004792125.1 Mesorhizobium sp. M5C.F.Ca.ET.164.01.1.1
TGGCAATCGGGCTGCCGATCAACATGGACGGCTCGGAGGGACCGCGCGCGCAGAAATCGCGTGCTTTCGTGCGCAACATGGCGCAACTGAGCGACTTGCCCTTCGTGCTCTGGGATGAGAGGCTATCGACCGTCGCGGCCGAACGGACGCTGATCGAGATGGACTTTTCACGCGCCAAGCGCGCGGGAAAGATCGATTCGGCGGCGGCCGCCTTTATTCTGCAGGGAGTACTGGACCGGCTTCAGTCGCTCGGTCCAGACGCTCTTGCGGAACCGGATTTCCCCAGCGAGTCCTGACCCAGGCGGCGATGTTGCGGCGGCGTCGGAACGCCCACAGCGCCATCAGCAGGAAGCTGTCGAAAACGCAGGCCTTGGCCACCATGCCGGGAATGAGC
>NZ_SRTG01000167.1:0-394 GCF_004792125.1 Mesorhizobium sp. M5C.F.Ca.ET.164.01.1.1
ATTTCGACGCTCGGTGCAAAGGCGAAGGCCGAGACTTATACCGACCAGAAAAAGGCGCTTTCCGGCGCGGATTTTGTTGTCGTGGCGTTCCAGATCGGCGGATACGAGCCGTGCACGGTCACTGATTTCGAAGTGCCGCGTAAGTACGGGCTGCGCCAGACCATTGCTGACACACTTGGCGTCGGCGGCATCATGCGCGGCTTGCGCACAGTGCCTCACCTCTGGAAGATTTGCGAGGACATGCTGGCCGTCTGCCCGAATGCTATTATGTTGCAATATGTGAACCCCATGGCGATAAACACCTGGGCGATTGCCGAAAAATACCCGACGATCCGGCAGGTGGGTCTTTGCCATTCCGTGCAGGGCACGGCGATGTAACTCGCCCATGATCTCG
>NZ_SRTG01000168.1:0-393 GCF_004792125.1 Mesorhizobium sp. M5C.F.Ca.ET.164.01.1.1
GGCACGCTGCGGCCGCATTACTGGGTTGGGCTCGGCCTGATGGTCGCCACCGCCCTGGCCATCCGCATGCTGATGCGCTCGCGCTACGGCCTGGCGCTGATCGCCGTGCGTGACGATGAGATGGCGGCTTCCGCCAACGGCATCGACACGCTCAAGGTCAAGGTCGCGGCGTTCGCCGGCAGCGCCTTCATCGCCGGCGTCGCCGGCAGCCTCTACACCTTCTACATCTTCCATGTCGGCCCGGACTCTGTGTTCGACCTCGACTGGATGCTCCTGCCGCTCATGATGACCGTGGTCGGCGGCACCGGCACGCTGCTCGGGCCAATCCTCGGCGCGCTGGTGATGTACGCCGTGTTCGACCTCGCACGCATTGTGGTGCCCGACTATCACCCG
>NZ_SRTG01000169.1:0-393 GCF_004792125.1 Mesorhizobium sp. M5C.F.Ca.ET.164.01.1.1
GCGAACCTGGCCGCTGAACAGCACCAGCTTAGGATCCTCGTAGGTCAGGCCGTTGGCCTTGAAGATGCCGGTCCACGTGTCCTCGGTCTCGGCCAGCACGGTGGCCACGAACTGCTTCATCTCGTCCGAAGCCGGCGCGCCGGTGCCGCCGCCCTGGTCGCCACTGTTATCGGTGATCTGGCCGCCGCCACCCGGCAGCAGGCCGCCATCGCCGCCGCCGAGGATCTGCGATGGATCGAAGCCGAAATACCAGCCGGCCAGCACCACCAGGATGACGATGAAAATGCTTGAGCCGCCGCCGGTGCGGCCCCCGATCGGGATGCGGAACTGGCCCGGGCTGCCGCCGCCCAATACGCCGCTGCAAACCGTGTCGCTGCCGTCTTACGCAACATT
>NZ_SRTG01000016.1:0-28789 GCF_004792125.1 Mesorhizobium sp. M5C.F.Ca.ET.164.01.1.1
AGCGAGCCAGTCATGAATAGCTCAAGCTGATCGCGCTCCTTCCGTCCCAGCATCGCGAACCCCTCCAGAGAATCAACGATTTCACAATTGAATCAGCAGGAGGAGACTTCTTCAACAGCCCCCCGCGGCAGCGCTGCCAGGTAGCGCACAGCACCTTGGTGACGGCCGTCTTTGATGCCTTCATGGGCATCGGAGACGACGAGCTTGACGCCGCGCAGGCCGCGGCGGGTCAGCTTGCGCAAAAACTCCGTCCAGATCGGCTCGGCCTCAGACGTGCTGACCTCCATGCCCAGCACTTCGCGCCGGCCGTCTGCGTTGACACCGACGGCGATGATGACGGCGACCGGGACGATGCGTCCGCCGCGGCGCACCTTCAGGTAGGTGGCATCGATCCACAGATAGGGCCAGTCGCCCTCGATGGGCCTGTCGAGGAAGGCCTTCACCTTGCCGTCGATCTCCTCGCATAGCCGCGAGACCTGCCTTTGGAGATGCTGCTCATGCCCATCGCCTTGACCAGGTCGTCGACCGAGCGCGTCGAAATACCCTGGACGTGGGCCTCCTGGATGACGGCGATCAGCGCCTTCTCGGCCATGCGCCGCGGCTCAAGGAAGCTCGGGAAGTAAGAGCCCTTCCTGAGCTTGGGGATGCGCAGCTCGATGGTGCCGGCCTGCGTCTCCCAGTCTTTGTCGCGGTAGCCGTTGCGCTGGACAAGCCGCAGCGGGTTCTTCTCGCCATGGGCCGCGCCGGTGGCGGCGCCCACCTCCAGTTCCATCAGCCGCTCGGCGGCAAAGCCGATCATCTCGCGCAGGATATCGGCGTCGGGGGTCTTCTCTACGAGCGTGCGCAGGTTCGTCATGTCGTTGGTCATCGGTGGTTCCTTCGAATCAGTTTGTGTCAGCGACCCAAACCTACCGAAGAACATCGATGACCGCCGCGAAGCCGCTCGCTCGCTACAGCGCTGTTGAGGGCGCGCTCGCCAGCGGCTTCGCTACCGCCGAGCTACACCACCTGTAGGGACGCGACCCTACTGCGGACTACTCCGGAAGGAGCCGTTCAGCATTGGGTTAGTCCAACAGTCGGGGTGCGTTCATCAACGAAAGAGCGTATCAAGGTCAGGCTGAACGATTTTGGTCTCCGGGCTGCGGCAGCTGAAAAGGCTGCGTCGTTGAAATCGGCAGGATTGATATGCGAGAGCAACTCTCGTCGGATCTCGTAGATATTGTGGCGGAATGGCTCACGCGGTGAGCGCGTCTGCTGCCGCACCGGGATCAGCCGCCTATGCGGCAGCCGATCCTATTCTGAACCCAAGTTCAGCCTTGATGTCCTCGCGGGCCCATTCAGCGTTTGATGGCCTCCGCCTGCGATGGCCCACTTACATGAAATCGCGCGGTATTGTCTTCTCGAACCTCTTCTCGAAGATCTGATGCTCGTCCTCGAAGGCTGTGACGGATGCGGAGATAATCCAATCACGAGCTGTGCATGCGAAGTTTGCAGTTGATATGGTCCGAGTATTCCATCCAACACGCCGGAGATCAGCGGTAACCGTTGACGTTGCTTTCACAGAAAGCGGGTCGTTTTCCGTGATCGACCATACCTCGTGGCGTATTCCCCTTGATGCCAGGCCACTATCGGGACGTTCATTGAGACCGCTATCCTCGTGAATAGTATAGGTCGTCGTATCGGACATTAGATCATGCTCAAAAAACCTTCGAACCTCACCCGGCTCCAGCTCAATGGATGGGGGAAACGGATTCGGGTCAGCGGGCTCGGGGACAGATATCACTTTGTGTGTTCCGAGCTTAGGCAGCTCCAAAACCAGCGTCGACAGATTGATTGTGATGCCTTTGTCGAAAGGAGGCGGGATCACCATTGGCCAATAGGCCGTTGAAAGCGAAAGGCGGATGCGATGTCCAGGGCGAAAACGATATCCCATCGCATCAATAGTAAGACGAATGCGTGTCTTCTGGCCCTTTACCATGGCTTTTGGCTCAGCATTCCCATCTCGATGCGAGAGGTTAAGCAGTCCGATAGTTACGCGAGTAGCCGTTCCATCAGGATGTACGTCAACGATTCTGGCGCAGAGGTTGCCAATCTCGGCCTCAGTCAAAACGTCCAACTCTAATACTGGCTGCCCGAGGAATTCCATCGCGCTCTCCAAGGGAGCCGTTTGAAGCACTAGAGAACCACCATCATCAAAATTTTGGTCACGAGGCATTTCCCCGTCGGGTTTAAGCACTTCAAATCCGCCGCCCATAACACCTGTAGCCAGCGGCGACTTCAAATAGTGGTCATTCGTTGGCCGTCCCCTTCCCGGATTTCCGGATACGAGTGCGCCGTCCGGACCCACGGAAAAATTAGCCATCTCGGGCGTTTCCCAGATGTCTTTCGCTATCCAGAAACCCGGGTCGACATCGCGAAACGGGGATGGGCGGGCAGCGTCCTGGATGAATGCTCGCATCTGCGGTAGTTGATCAGCGCCGTTGTCCTCATTGCGGAGCCACTTGTTCCACCAAGCAATGGCTTCGGCGTGATAGTCCATGCGCGGCTTTGGCAAGGCATAATGCGGGTAAAGGTGACCCCACGGACCTATGATTGCCTTGGTTCTTCCTTTAGTACCTACTAGGGCCTTGAGAGGTGTACTGCGGTAACCGTCGGCCCATCCCGAAATGACAAGAGCAGGAACGGTGAAATCATCAAAATTTTCGCAGATCGACCCATGTTTCCAGAAGTCGTCGCGACGTTTATGTTGCAACCACTCCTCAAGTAAATAGGGCTCGTTTTCTAGCCGGTTCAACCACATCGATCTCCACCGGTCACCCACAATAGCCGGATCTGGTGGCCGTGACATCAAACCCAACATTACAGTTGTCCAATAGAACTCGGCGGCCAGATATGTTCCGTTCTTGGAGTGGCAGTCATCATTGTAGCGATCGACTACTGAAGCATGTGAGATCACCGCCTTGAGGGCAGGTGGTTTCAATGCAGCCACCATTAGCGCGTTGAAACCGCCCCAAGAAATTCCCATCATTCCCACGGAGCCGTTGCACCATGGTTGCGCTGCGATCCAGGCGATGACTTCACAAGCATTTGCTAGTTCGAGCGGTGTGTACTCGCCATCGATAACGCCATCAGATTCTCCTGACCCACGTATGTCCACGCGGACACCTGCTATCCCTGCGGCGGCAAAATGGGGATAGTTGGATTCATCGCGTCGCTCCGTTCCACCTCGTTTCCGATAGGGAAGAAACTCCAAAACCGCCGGCACTGGAGCTTTCTCGGCCATATCAGGCATCCAAATTCGAGCCGCAAGACTAGTTCCGTCCTGGAGCAGAATCCATTCGTTCTCGATGACATAAAAAGCTTCAGAATGCATGTAGTCCTCCAATGAATGAGCGCGATCAGCGATCTCACTAGATCGGCAATCGGCTTTTCGCTCTCCTCGACGAGAGCGCGGATCCTTGCCGTACAGCTCTCCACCTGCCGACCAGAACGGTTTGGGATGTTTTCGATGGCTTACCGGGTGCCACAGAGACATTACGATGTCCATGTCATTCTTATCAATTGACTTTTTCTATTTCAAAAAATGAGAAAAATTCTCCTATAGTGCCCGCGTCAGGGGATTTGAGATAATTGGCGGTGGCGCATCTCGGTTGTCATTGTCGGAACGGCTTCCCGCGGCCGCGTCCCGCAGGAGACGTCAGGCGGCGGCGATCTGACTGTCGAGATCGCCCGGCAGGAAGTAGTTTCGAGCAGAATGCGCTTCTTCAGCGTCTGATGCCCAGCGCTGGAGATGGCTGGGCGCGCCGCGGGCATGTTTTGATCGGAGAGCCAGTCGGCCAGAGCCGGCCAGATAGAACGGGTTTGTCGGAGAGCAGCTGCGGCCACTGCTACATAGTCGCCGATCTTAGCCGGAAGCCTCGAGCGCTATCGTCAGCGTGTCAGTGACTTGCGCCCCCATGGTCGTGCAGAGCTTCCAGGGGATGATGTAGCGGAGAAGTCGCCGAGGATGGTCCACAGATAGAACCAGCCCCGCCGATCACCTTCGAGAAGGAAGTCGGTCTGCCACCGCTCCCGCACGTCCTCGGGAATGCAGTTCCAGACGCGGCCTTGTGGCGGGCGATCCTTGAGCGCGTCGACACCGCCGCTCAGAAACCGGTCATACCAGCGGTGGAAGGCGGCGCGGGCACCGCCGAGCTTATCCACGTGCGGCGCGCCGGCAGATAGGAGAGGCTGGCTGGAGAACCCGGCAGCGGCTAGACGACGGTTGGATCGGATTGAGGACCGGGTCCGCATCTTGTCTTCATCGAGCCATGCACCGATGTTACCACGCGCGACGGCTAAAATCCCGCGGCCACGGGGGATGCGTACCATCAGTCTCACCAGGGTGAAGCGGATCTGGTGATGGGAAAGGCTGAAAGTTCCGGCAAGCCACAGCCGCAGCCTTCTTTGGTGAAACGACGGCTCGCGCGGGCAGGCTCCGATTTATGCCCCGAATGAGTTGTGGGTAGTCGAACGCCTCACCGGGTGATCACTCGTCAGACGATGTCTTCTTCGGCAAAATCCCTGCTGGTCTCCAGTATCGTGTCAGACAACAACTGCGCGGCCTGGCCTAGGGGCTCACGGAAGCTCTGAAGGTCTTCAAAAGTGACGCGGGCAACTGGAACGGACACACCAAGACAAGCAATCAAAGTTCCGCCCGGGGCGAGAATTGGAACAGCGCATCCAACCACGCCTTTGACGTACTCTTCGTTGGTCCGAGCCCATCCTTCCCTGCGAGTTTCCTCTAGAACAGCGAGAAGGGCATCAGGATCGGTTATCGTCCTGTCGGTATGCTGCTCTATCTTCAGAGACCGAGCCAGCTTTTCTCGCGGCTTCAAAGGAAGCATGCTCATGTAAATCTTGCCGGTGGACGTGCAATAGAGAGGCGCACTATGCCCAGGATCAAATTGTAGTCCTTGGGCGGGCTTAACTCGAACGCTGTCGACATAGACCACAACATTGTTCCGCACGATGCCAATCTCGCATTGCTCGCCGATTTCTGCTGACACATTCTGTAGGACAGCGTGACGTCGCGCCGTTCGAAAGGCTGAGCCAATCGTCTTACCAGCAAGCACGACCAGGTTGTTACCGACCACGAATCGCTTTGTGCCCGCAGCGCGCTGCAGCAGCCCGCGGGACTCGAGGTTGCTGATCAATCTGTGGGCTGTCGGCAAGGGCAGGTCGAGATTCTTGGCAATGTCCGCCGCGGTAACTGCTTTGAGTTGAGTGGCCACAAAATCAAGGATTGCAAATGCGCGATCCAGCGGACCATCCGAGTTGACGTTTAAGCTCATTAATCACCCGCGTTGGGTTGAGAGGATCCGAAATATGAGAACAGAATTCCCGAAACTTGATCATAGCAGCGATCCTGAGATTTGAAAACGTCAACATCAATTTTGAATCGCATCGCTATCGAGCCGCCTGATCCGCGAATTTCGCTGCAGGTTTAGGGCTGATTGCTTCGTAATCAACTCAGTTCTCGACTTGAGTGTGTTTCGGCGTGGAAGGACCCCGTTTCAGGGGTGATCGGCGTCCAAAAGAGACCCCTGTAACGCAGGGGCTTCAGACTGCCTCCGGTTTCATCGGAGGCATTTGTTTTGGATGTTGGTCGTGGAGACGATTGCGAAGATACGCCGCCTTTCGCTGGTTCACGGGAAGTCGATCAAGGAGATCTGCCGGGAGCTGAGGATTTCCCGGAAAGTGGTCCGCAAGGTGCTGCGCTCCGATGCGACGGAGTTCCGTTACGAGCGCGAACATCAGCCGATGCCGAAGATCGGCCCATGGAAGGCCGACCTCGGCGGCCTTCTCTCGGCGAACCAAGCCAAGTCGTCGCGCGAGCGGCTGACGCTGATCCGCATCTATGAGGAGCTTTGCGGGCTCGGTTACGAGGGCAGCTACGATGCCATCCGGCGTTACGCGAGGCGGTGGATGCAGGCACAAGGATCGGCGTCGGCAGAAGCCTATGTGCCGCTGTTCTTCCCGCCGGGCGAGGCCTACCAGTTCGACTGGAGCCACGAGATCGTCCTGATCAACGGCGTGACGGTAACCGTGAAGGTCGCCCATGTCCGGCTCTGCCACAGCCGCATGATGTTTGTGCGGGCCTATCCACGCGAGACGCAGGAAATGGTGTTCGACGCCCACGACCGGGCCTTCGCCTTCTTCGGCGGAGCCTGCACGCGCGGCATCTACGACAACATGAAGACGGCGGTGGAGACGGTGTTGTCGGCAAGGACCGGCACTACAATCGCCGCTTCCTGCAGATGTGCAGCCACTACCTGGTGCAGCCTGTCGCCTGCACGCCGGCGTCGGGCTGGGAGAAGGGACAGGTCGAGAACCAGGTGGGGCTGGTGCGGGAGCGCTTCTTCACACCCCGACTGCGCTTCAAGAACTATGAAGAGCTGGACGCCTGGCTCCTCGACAAGTGCGTCGCCTACGCCAGAGCGCATCGTCATGTCGATCAGCCCGAGCGCACGATCTGGGAGATGTTCGAGGCCGAGCGGGGCAAGCTGGTCGAGTATCGCGGTCCCTTCGACGGATTCCACACGGTGCCAGCCTCGGTATCGAAGACCTGCACGGTGCGCTTTGACAACAACAAATACTCGGTGCTGTCGACCGCCGTCGGCCGCCCGGTCGAGATCCATGCGTATGCCGACCGCATCGTCATTCGTCAGGACGGCGTGGTCGTTGCCGAGCATGCCCGTTGCTTCGGCCGCGGTGAGACGATCTACGATCCTTGGCACTACGTGCCGGTGCTCGCCCGCAAGCCCGGTGCCCTGTGCAACGGTGCGCCGTTCCAGGGCTGGGTTCTTCCCTCGGCTATGGAGCGGGTGCGGCGCAGGCTGAAGGCCGCCGATGACGGCGACCGCCAGATGGTGGCGATCCTGGCCGCCGTTCTCGGCGATGGCGTCGAGGCCGTCGAGGCGGCCTGCCAGGAGGCGCTCGACCAGAACGTCTGCCCGTCCGCGATCATCCTCAACATCCTGGCCCGCCGGCGCGAACCGGCGCCGGCCGTCACCATTCTCACCCCGGACGCGCTTCGCCTGCAGCACGAGCCGCAGGCCGACTGCGCCCGCTACGACAGCCTCAGGAGGGCAAGCTGATGGAACGCACGCAGGTTCTGGAACTGATGGGGACCTTGAAGCTCTATGGCATGCGCAGTGCCTATGACGAAGTGATGGCGACCGGAATCAAGCGTCAGCACGAGCCGCCGAGGATTGTCGGTGACCTGCTCTCGGCCGAGATATCCGAGAAGCAGGCCCGCTCGATCAAATACCAGCTCACCATCGCCAAGCTGCCGCTCGCCAAGGATATCGAGGAGTTCGACTTCGACGGCACTCCGGTCAACGAGGCACTGATCCGCGACCTCGCCAACGGCACCTTCGTCGCCGACCAGCGCAACGCCGTGCTGATCGGCGGCACCGGAACCGGCAAGTCGCATCTCGCTATTGGCATCGCCCGAGCTCTTATCCGCAACGGCTTGCGCGGCCGCTTCTTCAATGTCGTCGATCTGGTCAACCGGCTGGAAACCGAGCACCGGGCCGGGAAGCAGGGGCGTATCGCTGACTACCTCACCCGGCTCGACTTCGCCGTGCTCGACGAGCTTGGCTATCTCCCCTTCGCGCAGGCCGGCGGGCAATTGCTCTTCCACCTGATCAGCAGGCTCTACGAACGCACCTCGATCATCGTCACCACCAATCTCGCCTTCGGCGAATGGCCGAGCGTCTTCGCTGGCGACGCCAAGATGACGACCGCGCTGCTCGACCGGCTCACCCATCACTGCGAGATCATCGAAACCGGCAACGAATCCTGGCGCTTCAAGAACCGCGCCTGATGATCAGGCCGTCGCTAAGCCGAGCCGCGCTCGCTCGGGCTACGCAATCCTGACCAGCTCCGCCCGGCGAGCGCTCACCGTCGTGCATGAAGGGGGTCCCTTTTGCACGCCGATCCAGGGTTCCCATTCCGAGCCGATTGACACTTGAGCAGTAGATGCCTCTCTTGGGGAACGTGGATCGGACTGCGGCGTGCGCTTTGCGCATTGAAAGCTGGAGGCGAGCTGGTTTGCTCGACGCAAGACCTCGCTTTTGGCCACCTGCCAGTGCGAGAACGCCTTGAGCATGGAACGCCTTTTTGTCTTGCGCGGGTGATGGGATTGGACACCTTCGCTCTCCGCCAATCCCTCATCATTACGGGGCGGGGCAACCCTCGATGCTTGTTTAATTACTGGCTCTATGGCGGAGCTGCATGGGGCTCACCACAACGCTCTGCGCCCTCACCGTGCATCTGGCCTGGGAGCGATAGGCGCGGCCAGAGTCCGCCTTGCTCGGCGCGGTTTTCAGGCTTTACCATTTTTCGGAATAAAAAAGTCCGCTAAACGATATAGGAGTGGACCGACAATCCTTTTTACATATGCTTTAGCTCCTGAAGCTCGGAAGCCAAAATTGTGCAGCGCAAATGCCAATGTGCATGCACATAGCTGTTGAACGAGAAGTACGTGGCTTGCCCCGCGGCGAACAGACGGGGCTAGCCGAATCGGAGAGATAGATGGCGCAGTATTATGACGTTGAGGCGGTCAGGAAGCTATTTCCCGTCGTCGAGAAGATGACCTATCTCGATTCCGGGTTCCAGGCGCCGATGTCAACGCCCGTCATGCGCGCCCTTGAAGCCTTTATCAAGGAGAGTTACGAGACAGCTGGTCCGAAATCGGTGTGGATCGAGCGCATGGAGGAAACGCGGGGCAAGGTCGCGGCTCTGTTGAACGCGGCCCCGGAAGAAATCGCATTCACGAAAAACACGTCCGAAGCAATGAACATTGCCGCGAACGCTCTTCCGCTGAAGCCGGGCGACAATGTTCTGATGGTCCACGGCGACCATCCCAACAACGCCTACGCGTTCCTGAACCTGAAGAAGAAGGGTATCGAGGTCCGCTTCATTCCCATGTCGGAAATCGTCAACGCCGAGAGCTTCCGCCCGCACCTCGACGCCAATACCAAAGCAATTTCGATATCGTTTGTGACCTTCCATGCAGGTCATCGATTCGATATCGAAAGCGTAGGGGCGCTCTGCACGGAAAAGAACCTTTACTTCGTCATCGACATCATGCAGGCGGTTGGCGTCGTACCAATCGATGCCAAGAAAGCCGGCGCCACCTTCATCGGCTCCGGTACGCACAAGGGGCTCCTCGTCCCCCAAGGGCTTGGTCTGCTCTATTGGGATCGCACCCGCACGGAATTGGAGCCTGCGTACCTTGCGGCAATCAGTCTTGAAAATCCGCCAGCCGATTTCATCGCTCGCCCTGACGACATGGTACCGGCTGCCACGGCCGGCCGCTTCGAACTCGGCAACTTCAACCTGCCGGCAATTCAGGGGCTCGGCGCAGCGCTCGATCTCATCAACGGGATCGGCATCGAGAAGATTGAGGCTCATTGCTTCGACTTGGGCGACAAGCTCATAGCGGGACTTGATGCCCTCAACATCAAGCTTGTTGGCCCCCGCGACCGCTGCAACCGTGCACCGCATATCTACGTCGCCGCGCTGCCAGCCGATGAATGGATTGACCACTTCGCCTTCAAGGACGTGCGCGTTTCGCCCGAGCGCGATGGCGTTCGCATCTCGCTTGCCATGTTCAACACCACATCCGACATCGATCGCGTCCTGGACGTCATTAAGGAACGCGGCAATACGGTCGACCGCTCCTCAAAGACCGCATTCCGGGCCACGCCGCAATCTGCCGGTCCGATCCTTAACCCACATGAATAGCTTCGTTCCGCCGAAGAGCCATCAGGCCTAAGAATCCTTCAAGCCGATCGTCCACTGAATGACCAGCGCTCTGCTTTGTAAGAGTGCCGGTTTCCGCAAATCACGCAAGGTATTATCGTGACGAACGCTCCACAAATCGAGCGAATTGAGAAAGACCCGCTTGGCCCTGTAAGCATTCCGGTCGATGCCTACTACGGTCCTCAGACGGCGCGGGGCATCGCCAACTTTCCGATTTCGGGTATCAGAATCAGCCATTTTCCGAACTTTATCAAGGCGCTTGCCTACGTCAAAATGGCAGCGGCGCGCGCCAATGCCGCGCTCGGCGATCTCGATAAACAAAAGGCCGATGTCATCTGCCAAGTCTGCGAGGAAATCGCGGCGGGCAGGCACCTTGGCGAATTCCCGCTCGATGTGTTTCAGGGCGGCGCCGGGACCTCGACCAACATGAACATCAACGAGGTCATCGCCAACCGCGGTTTGGAGATAATGGGACTGCCACGGGGAAAATACGACAAGCTACATCCCAACAACGACGTGAACTTCGCTCAGTCGACAAACGACGTATATCCGACGGCGATCCGCCTTGCGATCCTTCTTTCACGCGGGGCGTTGCAGCGAGCTTTGGAGCAGCTCGCGGATGAGTTGGAGGTCAAGGCCGAAAACTTTTCGGACGTGATCAAGCTTGGCCGGACGCAGTTGCAGGACGCTGTGCCGATGACGCTGGGGCAGGAGTTTCAGGCTTTCGCGACGACGCTGCGGGAAGATGTAGCCCGTCTCGGTGAGATTGCCGCCTTCTTCCAGGAAATCAACCTCGGTGGCACCGCAATTGGCACGGGCATCAATACGAACCCTGACTATCAGGCGGCAGCTGTAGCGGAGTTGCACGCGATATCCGGCGTGCCCGTCGTCTCGGCCGGAAATCTGATCGAAGCCTGCTGGGATACCGGCGCCTTCGTGCTCTTCTCTGGAATGCTGAAGCGGACGGCTACAAAACTTTCCAAGATCTGCAACGATCTGCGGCTGCTATCCAGCGGCCCTCGTGGCGGCCTGAACGAAATCAATTTGCCAGCGCTTCAGCCCGGCTCCTCGATCATGCCCGGAAAGGTCAATCCTGTAGTGCCGGAGGTGGTCAACCAAGTCGCCTTCCAGATCATCGGTTACGATCTCACAATCACTCTCGCCTCCGAAGCAGGGCAGCTGCAGTTGAACGTGATGGAGCCGGTCATCGCCTACAACGTAATGCACTCACTGGAACTTCTGACCAATGCCGTCGATGTGCTGCGCACGAAGTGCATCGTGGACATAATTGCCAATCCAGAGACTTGCCGCAAACATCTCGAAGCCAGTACCGCCGTCGCAACAGCACTGACGCCTGCGATCGGCTACGAGCGGGCAGCGGAGCTTGCGAAAGAGGTCTTGGCCTCCGGCAAAACCATTCGCGAAGTCCTGGCCGAGCAGCCGGACCTGTCGGAGGATCTAATCGCGCAAACAGCCGATCCGCACCTTTTGACCCGGCCAACGCGATCACGGTTGGCATCCTAACAGCGACTGAAGTTCGATCGACTGTTTGTGCGGGCGAAAGCAGCCGTCCAATTCACCAGTAATTCAAGAAGATGCCAATATGAAAAGCAGAGCTGCGGTCGCCTGGGAGGCAAACAAACCCTTATCCATCGAAACCATTGAAATAGAGGGCGCGAAGGCTGGAGAAGTGTTGGTAGAGGTCATCGCGACAGGCGTCTGCCACACCGATGCCTACAGCCTGTCGGGTCTCGATTCCGAAGGCAAGTTTCCGGCTATCCTCGGTCATGAGGGTGCGGGCATTGTTCGTGAAGTGGAGCCAGGTGTCACGACCTTGAGGCCGGGCAACCACGTCATTCCTCTCTACACTCCGGAATGCCGCCAGTGCAAAACCTGCCTCTCGCAACGTTCCAACCTCTGCGCATCAATCCGGGCCACGCAAGGGCTTGGGCTCATGCCGGACAAAACAACCGCTTTTCCTGCGATAGTGGTGAGATTTTCCACTACATGGGATGCCCGACCTTTTCCAACTTCACCGTCCTGCCGGAAATCGCACTTGCCAAGTTTCGTGAAGACGCGCCTTTCGACAAGATTTGCTATATTCGGCTGCGGCGTCACAACGGGCATCGGCGCGGTGATCTATACGGCAAAGGTTCGCCCCGGCTCGAACGTCGTTGTCTTCGGTCTCGGCGGGATTGGCCTCAACGTCATCCAAGGCGCACGCATGGTCGGCGCTGACAAGATAATCGGCGTCGATATCAACCCTGCCAAGGTCGGCATGGGAGCCATGTTCGGCATGATCGACTTCATTAATCCCAAAGAAATCGGCAACGAAAAGGTTGTGCAGGCTATCCAGGACCTGACCGACGGCGGCGCGGATTACTCTTTCGACGCAACTGGCAACGTCAACGTGATGCGCCAGGCACTCGAATGCTGCCATCGCGGATGGGGAGACATCATCATCGGCGTGGCAGAAGCCGACAAGGAAATCTCCACCCGTCCGTTCCAACTTGTTACCGGCCGCGTATGGAGAGGTACGGGCCTTCGGCGGCGCTCGGGGGCGTACGGATGTACCGAAGATCGTCGACTGGTACATGGAAGGCAAGATCAACATTGATGACCTGATCACGCACAAGATGCCGCTTGATGAGATCAACACGGCATTCGATCTGATACGTGAAGGCAAGTCGATCCGTTCGGTGATCGTCTATTGATCGCTGATATGAACCCGCATCTCGCGGGAAAACCCAGGAGGAAAACATGAATGTTCGACTTCTTCATCCCTTGATCCAGAGCGGGCTTCATAAGGGCGACAGCAATCATGCAGGCGGCATTCTTGCCTGCAAATGCACAGATCGACCTGTTAAGGTGAAAGTCTCGGCCGGGATCGCCCACAACCATGGATGCGGCTGCACAAAGTGCTGGAAGCCAGATGGCGCTGCGTTCTCCGTCGTGGCCGTGGTCCCAAGCGAAAGCGTTGCGATCGTCGAGGTCGTCGAACCATCTGCCCTTATCCAGCGCCACGCGTGCAAGGAATGCGGTACGCATATGTACGGTCCGGTAGAACGGGATCATGCCTTTAAGGGTCTGTCCTTCATCCACCCGGAGCTGTTCGACAATGGCAAATGGCCTGCGCCCGGCTTCGCCCCCTTTGTTTCCTCGGTCATTGAAGGTGGTGTTGATCCATCCGAAATGGATGGCCTTCGCAAAGAGCTCAAGGGTGTTGGACTTGAGCCTTATGACTGTCTTTCGCCGGCATTGATGGACTACTTGGCGACTTGGACAGCCAAGAAGAACGGTATCATGCAATAACAATTTGTGCCGGGCCGGAGCACTCGGGCTCACATTTACCGCATAGAAGGCTGCGTCTCAGGTATATATCTATTTTTCTGGTCGAGGCTAGTTCTCGTACAAAAGTGGAGAGTAATTTTGTAGAGGATGTAGTTCAGCCCTATCGCAACAAGGCTTGGCAATTGCTCCTTGAATAGCAATCCCGAACAGTTTGTTGAGGCCGAGGCCACAGGCTGCCCGCCCGATCTAACGGTAGAGTGCAGATCGTTCAGCGGATCACTGCTCATGGGAGCCTTCTTTCTGGAATTCTGGTCGGCAATGCTACTACGGACGCGTCTGCCGCGATAATCCGTGCCTTTGTTTCAATGTCAGGAGAGTTACGATGGAAGGAAAGAGCCTGCAGCCACCGCTTCCCCATGCCGAGCCACGGATCAGGGTGCTTCATGACGACGTCACGATGGATTGCTATGGTTGGCTTCGGGACCAGGAGAATCCGGATGTCCGCGCGTATCTTGAAGCCGAAAACAGCTACGCGGAGCAAGCGACAGCTCACCTGAAAGGACTCAAGGCGGAACTCATCGCCGAGATCGAAGGGCGTCGGCCTTGCGAGGGTGCCTCACCAGCGTTCCAGGTTGGACCTTTCGAGTACTTCCAAAGGCATGAGCAGGGGCTGTCTCATCCGGCGTGGTGGCGACGGCCGGTGACCGGGGGCTCGGGCGAGCTTGTTATCGATCCGAACGCGCTTGAAGGGGCCGAGGTGTTTTACCGGCTCGGTGTCTTCGAGCCGAGCGACGACGGGCGTTACGTCGCCTTCAGCTTCGATGTAATCGGTGACGAGAACTACGAGCTTAGGGTGCGGGACATGGAGACCGGCCGTGACGTCTGGCAGGGCTCGAGGCGGGCTGCGATGGTAGCATGGGCTGCGGATGGTCATACCCTGTTTTTCACGCGGGAGCGGCCTGACCTGCGGCGACAACGTAACGAGCTTATCCGCCTGGACGTCGCAAGAAGGGACTCTGAGGTAATATTCGAGGAGGCGGACGAGCGACTGTACGTGGAGATAAGGCGCTCTGATAGCGGCGCCTGGCTTTTTCTGGACGTAAAGGGCATTCATCTGGGGGCGGTTCGAGGGGCGGTGGAGGTTTGGTGCCTTCCCGCTGACCAGCCGGGCGTTGCGTGGCGCCGTTTAGTGACGCGCGAATTTGGTCACCAGGTCATTGCCGAGCACTGGCAAGACAAGTTCCTGTTCCAAGTGGATGACGCCGGACCGTATTGGAGGCTCGTGCGTGCGCCAATTGACGACCCCTCACGCTCGCGTTGGGAAGAGGTCATACCGCATCGCAACGGCGTGACCCTCGAGGAGGTCCATGTGCTCGAACACCACCTGGTTCTCCTGGAGCGAGACGGTCTGCGTCCTCGCTTGGTCTCGCGTGACGAACGCGGCCGGACTGGAGCGACGATCGTTCCTGATGAGCCGATCTGCACGTTAGCGGTCGGCTTATCGGCAGGGGGGCACCATTCGCTCGCAAGGCATGCGTTCCGAGGCTCGAGGCTGACGTATAGGGTTAGCTCGTTCCTGAGGCCGGACACCGTTGTCGAGCATGATCTCGCCGACGACCAATCGGCAATCCTGTACCAAGCCCGCATTCCGGGCTATGACGCGGCTCAATACGTGGCTACGGTCGTCATGGTGGAGGCGGAAGACGGGGTGCAGGTCCCAATCTCGTTGGTCGCGCGCCGCGATCGAACGAGCCCTGGGCCGGTGCTATTGAATGTATACGGCTGTTACGGGAAACCGAGATGGCCCTCGTTCTGCGCTTGGCCCTCATCCATGACCGAGCGTTTGAGTCTGCTCGACCGCGGGGTTGCTTTCGGCATCGTGCACGTACGAGGCGGCGGCGAGCTCGGACGCCCATGGCACGAGGCGGCTACCCGCAATCAGAAACGCATTACCTACACAGATCTGATCGCTGCTGCGGAAGGGCTCGTTGAGCAGGGCCTCGCCACCCGCGACGACATCGTCATTGAGGGAAAGAGCGGTGGCGGGGGTACCGTACTTGCCACGGTCGCCTTGCGGCCCGACCTGTTCCGCGCGGTAGTCGCGGAAGTTCCAGTAGCCGACATACTCGATACCGAGCTCGACTTCACGATGCCGTTCGCGTTACAGGAAACGGCGGAGTACGGAGATCCTCACATCGCCGAAGAGTATCGTTACATGCGCGCCTACGACCCGTACTACAACCTCAGCTCCGATCGCCCACTCCCGCCGACGTATGTCGACGCCGCCCTCCACGACAGCCAGGTGCTCTATTATCAGCCCGCTCGCTACGTGGCGCAGCGTCGGTCCTGCGCGGCCGATCGCGACCCAGAGCTTGTCTTCCGGATGCGGGTGGTGGGCGGCCACAGCGGCGCTTCACATGGGCCCGGCGTAGCCGGGGAAGCAGCATTTCGCATGGCCTGGGCGCTTGACCAACTCCGACGATCGAGCAGCTGAGCGGAAGCAGTCAGCAATCCTGACGCAGGCGAGAACTAACGTATCAATACGGCCGGTGCCGCGAGCGAAACCATCGGGGCCGGAAAATACCCCGTCTGAGAGGAAGAATCGTGAAAATCAACATCCGCGACATACGCGAAAAGGACCGCAACTCTGTCCTGCATCCTTTCACGCAGCTCAAGGACTTTGCGACCGGCAAGTTGGGTGAGCCGACAATCGTCGAGACGGGCAAAGGCATTCGCATCCAGGACGCGCACGGCAACCAGCTGATCGACGGTTTTGCGGGTCTGTACTGCGTCAATGTCGGCTACGGCCGCACCGAAGTCGCCGAGGCGATCTCGCGTCAGGCCTATCGTCTTGCTCACTACCATTCGCACGCGGCACACACGACCGACGAACTCGCAATTTCTTTCCGACCGTCTGGTGAAGATGGCGCCGGGCAAGATGAGCAAGGTATTCTACGGGATGTCCGGGTCGGACGCCAATGAGACGCAGGCCAAGCTCGTCTGGTATTACAACAATCTGCGCGGCAAGCCGTCCAAGAAGAAGATCGTCTCGCGTGAGCGCGGCTATCATGGCTGCAGCGTCGTCTCCGGCTCGATGACCGGCATGAGCTTCTATCACGACCATATGGACCTGCCGCTGCCGCAGATCGTCCATACCGGCGTGCCTCACCACTACTGGGGCGCAAACCCGGGAGAAACTGAGCTGGAGTTCTCTGCCCGTCGCGCGGCCGAGCTCGATCAGCTGATAGAACGTCTAGGCCCAGACAATGTCGGCGCTTTCATCGGAGAACCGGTGCTCGGAACAGGCGGCATCACGCCTCCGCCGGAAGGGTATTGGGAAGCGACCCAGGCCGTTCTCAAAAAGCACGATGTACTCCTCATCGCCGACGAAGTGATCACCGGCTTTGGCCGCACCGGCTCCATGTTCGGCTCGCAGCATTATGGCATCGAGCCCGACCTGATTACGGTCGCGAAGGGTCTCACCTCTGCCTACTTCCCGCTCTCCGCAGCAATCGTTGGCGAGAAGGTCTACAAGGTGTTGGAAGACGGCGCCGACATGGTTGGCGCATTCTCACATGGCTATACCTACTCGGGTCACCCGATCGGCGCCGCCGCGGCCAACGCGGTACTCGACATTGTCGAGAAAGAAGACCTCCCTGGCAATGCCCGTGACGTTGGCGCCTTTTTCCAAGCGCAGCTGAAGGCGAAATTCGCGCAATTGCCGATCGTCGGCGAGGTGCGCGGGGTCGGCCTTATGGGCGCGATCGAGTTGGTGGCCGATCGCGACAACAGGAAGCGTTTTGATCCGAGTCTGAAGGTTGGTGCACGAATTTCCAAGGCAGCCCGCGACCGTGGTCTTATCGCTCGCGCCATGCCGCATGGGGAAATTCTGGGCTTTGCCCCGCCACTCGTAACTACCAAGTCTGAGGTCGAAGAGATCGTGGCAATCGCTGAAAGCGCCGTCCGTTTCGTAATGGACGAAATCGTTCGCGACGGCCAAAAGATCTGAAAGAGGACGGCCCAAGACGCGCGGCCGCCATCGCAAACGTTCCGGTAGCAATCAACCGATGCATCAAGTGAGGACAGGGCGTGGAGGAGGTCCCAGATCCTTTGCTCCGACTAAAAACTTAGGCAGCCGCGCATGCGGCGCATCATTAGGAAGAAGAAACTCTCTATGACCCCTACCCAACTGCTCATCACAGCCGGCCTGGCGCCCATACCCGTATACAGCCCCTATGACGGGTCGGTTGTGGGTACGGTCGACGCTACGGATGCAAGCGAAATCGGCGAGCTTTTGACACGCGCAAGACGCGGAGCCGAGCTTTCGCGCAACCTGCCAAGGCACCGGCGCGCGAGCATCCTTGAAGACGCGGCAAAGATTGTCGAGCGCCGTCGCGACGCCTTCGCCGATACCATCGTCCGGGAAGCTGGAAAGACCATTGTTCAGGCGCGCAAGGAGGTCTTGCGTTGCGTCAATACGCTGAAGCTCTCGGCTGAGGAAGCAAAGCGCAATGCCGGCGAGATGGTGCCCTTCGATGCGTATGCTGGATCAGAGCAGCGGCAGGGTTGGTTCACGCGTGAACCGCTCGGGATCATCACCGCCATTACGCCCTACAATGATCCGCTGAACCTTGTAGCTCACAAGCTCGGTCCCGCACTCGCCGGCGGCAATGCCGTTCTGCTGAAGCCATCGGAGCTGACGCCGCTTTCGGCGATCAGCCTCGTCGAAGCCCTTCGCGAGGCCGGTTTGCCGGAGGAGGTAATCACTGTCGCGGTTGGCGGTACCGATCTCGGCAGGGCCCTGGTCGCCGCCCGCGACGTTCGCATGGTGTCGTTCACCGGGGGATTTGCAACCGGAGAGGCAATCAGTCGCTCGGCAGGGCTCAAGAAACTGGCGATGGAACTCGGCGGCAATGCGCCGGTCATTGTCATGAATGATTGCGACTTCAACAAAGCGGTTGAAAGTTGCGTATCTGGCGCATTCTGGGCAGCAGGCCAAAACTGCATCGGCGCCCAGCGCCTCTTGGTGCAGGCGGCACTTTATGAGCGGTACCGGAATGCCTTTGTCGCGGCAGCGAAAAAGTTTAAGGCAGGCGATCCGTCACGCGAGGATACGGACGTTGGTCCGATGATCTCCAGAGAGGCAGCGGGACGCGCCGAGACAGCAGTCAATGAGGCTATTGACGCGGGCGCGAAATTGTTGTGCGGACACCGCCGCGAGGGCTCCCTCTACCATCCGACTGTGCTGGAAGGCACGCCTCAGACCTACCGGCTGTGGCACGAGGAAGTGTTCGCGCCGGTCGTGATGCTTGCTCCCTTCGATACGCTTGATGAAGCCATCGAGATGGCCAACCTTCCGGAATACAGCCTGCATGCCGGCATATTCACCAACAATCTCCCTGTCGCGCTTGAGGCGGCAAAAAAGATCGAGGCAGGCGGCGTAATGATCAACGACTCGTCGGACTACCGCTTCGATGCCATGCCCTTCGGGGGCTTCAAATACGGCAGCATGGGCAGGGAAGGCGTTCGATTTGCCTACGAGGAGATGACTCAGCCAAAGGTGGTTTGCATCAATCGAGGTTGAACCATATGGCTAGAGCGCGGCCACCTCATTAGCCTCCTAAGGCAATCTACGGCGGCCTTTGCAATCGTATTTCGGAATGGCGACTATCCAGTTTGATGGTCAGCCTCACAAGCAATATTATGCACACTGTTATAACCTTGCATTAGCGATTTGCCCCCACTGCCCCTGCTTCGCTCGCCAGCAAACGTAGCCTTGGGCGATCTCCCCACGGGTCGCACCAAAAGAGGAGTTGGCCCCGTTTTCGCCGCCTTACCGGCCATCGGGTACTAACCAAATCGCAGAAGAAGTTTAGGGAAAAACTATGCAGCACCTGGCTGGACAAGCGACCGAACTCAGCGCTCGAAAGCGATCAAAGCAACCTTGAGTAGGCTTTGGCGAGACTGGCTGAACAGACCGGCTTTGGCGGCTATGCTTAGCTCAACATACAGCCCGGCCATATGTTGGCGATCTCGAACTACCACCAAGATTGGCAGTCCGTATACTTCGAGCGAAGCTATTACGCCCTTGACTCGGTGGTTTAGCGCGCGAGGTCGCTGAAGCGGTCATTCACGTGGGCTGGTGAACAGGAGAGTCCGCGCCTCTCAAGACCGAGGCCTTCTGGAGTTTCTCGAGAATCTCGGCATCGAGGCGATGTAACTTCATAACCTCCGATTGGCCAGCAACAGCAATTAGTCTGTCCGATGAGGGAACAGCTCGTGTTAGGGACCGGCCATACGCCGATACTCGTTGGCATGCTCGATCATAGTGCGTGTTTCAGTAAGTCCCGGACACCTTTTCCGGTAAGTCCCGTGACACCGTTTTCACTAGCTAGAGCGCGATGATTTTAGGTTGGAGCATGCCTGCCTCGGTGAAGTAGTGGGCGCATTCCTTTGATGTGACGGTGTCGAGAATTTGACCGATGGCGCTGCAGACGGCGTCGGCGGTGCGTCTGGCGGCCTTTCGCAGCAGATGCTTGAGCTTGGCTCAGAGCAGCTCGATTGGATTCAGGTCCGGCGAGTTATTTGGGCAGGAAGAAGAGCTTGGCGCCAGCTTTGCGGATGGCGTGCCGGACGGCCTTGCCCGTGAGCCGAGATTGTCGATGACGACAATGTCGCCCGGCTTGAGGGTGGGCAGGAGCACCTTCTCGACATAGAGCCGGAAGCGCTCGCCGTTGATCGGCCCGTCAATGAGCCATGCGGCGTCGACGCGGTCGTGGCGCAGGGCGGCCAGGAAGGTCATGGTCTTCCAGCGCCGATGCGGCACCTTGGCTGGCCGCGCGGCGCCCACTTCGGCCGGGGACTGTCAGGAATTCTGTGCGCGAGGCCGATTTCGTCATTGGCTGACGAACCTCTCGCCGAAGACGACGGCAAACTGGGGTCTTGGCCTCGAACCACTCGCGCGGCGGTCGTTTCCATTCCTCGGCCGCATGGTTCAGCACCAGATATAGCAGCTTCATGGCCGCATCGTCACTCGGGAAGTGTCCCGGGGTGCGGACGGCGCGGCGCAATTTGGAGTTCAGCGCCTCGATCGCGTTCGTAACCGGTATGATCATGACGGTGCCATCCGATCCCCGCTGGAGATGAGCGATTTTCGGCGTATGGTGCGACCATCCGGGACAGGGGCACCGGGAGCACGCCAAGTGCGGGCAGGCCGATCAATTCGATGAGCTGCGAGCTCGCGTTAGTAGCTGGCCGCCCTGCGAGCTGCCCGGTTGCGCCGAGAGCGCGGATCCGTAGGTGTCGCGTCGCCCGCCGGCTCCCGACTGTTTGAGGAGGGAGCCGATGAGACGTGTGATTGGAATGGACATCCACCGCACCTTTGCGGAGGTGGTGGTTTGGGAAGACGGCCGGCTGCGCCATCACGGACGGGTCGACATGACCCGCTCGGGACTGGAAGGGTTCGGCCGCAGTTTGCGACGGACGGATGAGGTTGTCATTGAGGCTACGGGCAACGCCATGGCGGTGGTGCGGGTTCTGTCGCCCTAGGATCAAGACCGACAAGATCGATGCCGGCGTTCTGGCGCAGGCTTTCTGCCGGAGGTCTGGGTTCCCGATGAGCGGACTGAGCGGCTTCGCTGCCTAGTCGCGCGGCGCAACCAGGTCGTGCGGCATCGCACGCGCGTGAAGAACGAGGTGCATAGCGTCCTGCAGGCGCACCTCGTGCCGAAGTGCCCGCATGCCGATGTGTTCAACCGTCGGGGTCGCGCCTGGCTCGAGCGGCAGGTGCTTCCCGACGACGAGCGGACCGCTATCGCCCGCCACATCCGCGAGATCGATCGCCTGGCCGAGGATCTGGCTGACCTCGATCGCGACATCGCCCGGGAAGCGGTTGATGATGTGCAAGTCCGGCGGCTTCAGACGATCACCGGCGTCAAGGCCATCGTCGCGAGCGGTATCATCGCCGCCGTCGGCGACATCCGGCGGTCACGCGGGCCGAAGCGGCGCACGGACGCCACAAAGGAGGAACGACTATAAGGCTGCGTGGCGGCACTCTCATCCCCTACACCACTCATTGCCCGATGACAGTCGTCCGTGCCGGACAAATATAGCATAAGGAATGTCCCGGCACGACCGCGGTCTCGGTCCGCTCCAGACTGGCGCCGTGCTCGACGCCGTCAAGGCGTGGCCTGGAAACCTCGCAGCCGGCCGTGCCACCACCGCACCGGCCAGCCTTGACAGCGTCTCGACACGCTCGCACGGGAAATCCTGTGGGCCGGGACGAAGAAACAGGCTCACCTGAGCCGAACAAAGAAACGCACCAGGAATCGAAAAAGCCGAAATCAGGCTTGTCGATGTCATCCGTGGTGTAGATGATCCGGCGCACGCTTTCGGGGAAGGCGAAGAACGGTACCACGTGTTGCCAGTTGCGCCGCCAGCTCTGGGTAATCGAGGCCTTCATGCCGGCTTCTGCATCCTTTGCCCGGTAGATCGCGCGTAGCGCCGGCACGACGGACTTGCGATCCTTCCACGACACGAACTCCAGCGAATGGCGGATCATATGCACGATGCAGGTTTGGACCACGGTCTGGGGGAAGACGGCGTTGATCGCCTCGGGGAAGCCCTTCAGGCCGTCGACAACGGGGATCAGGACGTCGGCGACGCCACGGCTCTTCAGTTCGTTCATCACGCGCCGCCAGAACTTGGCGCCCTCGGTCTGCTCGATCCAGATGCCGAGGATCTCCTTCGTGCCGTCCGGCAGGATGCCGAGCGCGATGTAGACGGCCTTGTTGCGAAAGAAGCCTTCGTCCCTGATCTTGACCCGGATCGCATCGAAGAAGACGAGCGGATAGACCGCATCCAGCGGGCGCTTCTGCCACTCGGCCACTTCCTCCAGGACGGCGTCGGTGACGGCCGAAATCAGGTCCGGCGATACGTCGATGCCGTAGAGCTCCTCCAGATGGCCGCGGATCTCGCGCACCGTCATGCCGCGCGCGTACATGGAGATGATCTTGTCGTCGAAATCGGGAAAGCGGCGCTGGTATTTGGCGATCAGCTTCGGATCGAAGCTCCCGGCCCGGTCGCGCGGGATCGACAGCGTCATCTTCGACGTGCCCGTTAGAACCGACTTCCTCGAATGGCCGTTGCGGCGATTGGCGCTGCCGTCAGTGGCTCGCCCTCGAGATGCTCGTCGAGTTCAGCGTCCAGAATCCGCTCTGAAAGCGCCTTCTTCAGGTCGTCGAGCAATCCGTCCTTGGCAAACACCTCTTTCGGATCGCGGCCGGCAAGCAGTTGGTCCAGAAGTTCCTTCTCGATAGCCATGTGATGATTCTCTCCTTTCATCATCATGGCCTCGCGCACAGAATTCCTGACAGTCCCTCCTCGACATCACCGACGCCAACGTCAACGACGCCCAGGTCGGTCGCCAGATCACGATCGAAGCTGTAGCGACCTACCCGTTCGACAAGGGCTACTGCCATCATGGCTGGTGGACGGCGATCGCCGAAGCCGGATCGATCTTTGTGACATGGCCCAAATCCAATATGGGGGTGCGCGATCGCCCTATAGCCGAGCCGCAAGGCGACGGCTTCCTGGTTGTGGAAGACAGTGAGGTAAGCCTGGTCAGCAAGGGTCCTTGCAAGCTGCCGATGCGCCTGCGTCGCCCGCGCGTTCAGCGCGAAGCGGGCGACGCCATCACGCTTTTCACCAACGATCTGGAGCGCTCCGCCGTCGAGATTGGGCGGCTCTACAAAGGCCGCTGGCAAATCGAGCATCTGTTCCGATGGATCAAGCAGCACCTCAAAATCCGCAAGTTCCTCGGCAACAACGGCAATGCAATCCGCCTGCAACTCTTTGCAGCAATGATCGCCTTTGCGCAGCTGCGCATTATCGCGCGCACCCGCCGCGTCACTAATCCAATCTTGAGGTTCACAGAACTGGTCGCTCAATACTTATTCGGCCGGCGGAAAATACACACCATCGACAAGCCGCCACTGGTCAATACAAGCCGACCAAGAGGCCGAACCTCTCCCAATCAGATGGCCTTCATATATGAATAACTTTCCCCGGACAGCCCTGCGCTAGCTCGGGAGAAGTCGGAGTGCTGGAAACCCGCCCGCCCCCCCGCCGGGAATCACAGTTGCAACAGACGGTTAAAATAACTTCACAGGATCTTTGCTGTCCCAATCACTGGTTATGGTAGTTTGACCCCAACGTGTGAGGTCCAGCATGGCCAAGAAATCTGTGCCGATCCACGTCGGGAATGCCGCACAGCACGCAACTTGGGAGTAAACAGCAATGGCAAGTGCACTCATCCTGATTGAAGGTGGAAGTAATATCCTGCGATACGTCCAATCGGCCGAGCGTCTTGGCCTTCATCCAATCATGCTGTCGGCGGATCCAGCTCGGTACGAGCATCTTGTGGCGGGTGGAACTGAGGTATTCCGCGTGGACACGAGCAAGCTAGATGCGCTGATCTGCGAATGTTCGCGGCTGCGACTGATCCATGACATTGCTGGCATTACGAGCGGCCTGGAGGCCGTCTATGCGACAGTTGGCAAGCTCTGCCAGCACTTCGATCTGCCGGGGCCGAACCCCGTGTCAGTCGAGCGATGCTGCGACAAATTCATGCAACGTCAGCTCCTCGCGGAGGCCGGTGTTCCAATACCTGCATATCGCCTGGCGGAGAATGCGGCGGATGCAAAAAGATCTGCTGCGGAGATCGGCCTGCCAGTGATTGTTAAGCCAACCGTAGGAATAGGCAGTATCGGTGTCCGACTGTGCCGCACCGTCGACGAGTTGGTCGAACATACGAACTATTTGTTGGGCGGGAAACAGGTACGGTCTAATCCGAGAGTACTGATCGAAGAATTCGTACAAGGCCCCCATTATACAGCTGACCTAATGGGAACAGACGTCATTGGGATTGCCACCCTTGACTTCGGCCCGACACCGCATTTCGTCTATCGTGAGCAGACCTATCCGGCGTTGGTGAGTGATGAGGAGCAAGATCGAATCGCCGATATTATGCTGAGCTGTTTGCGAGCTCTCGGCCTTGGCTGGGGGCCAACGAACGTTGAACTCCGCGGGACGAAGCGTGGCCCAGTCGTGATTGAAGTCAATCCCCGTCTTCCGGGTTCGCCCAGTCCTGAACTGGTTCAGCTAGCTTATGGTGTTGATCTTGTCACTGAGCACATCAAACTTGTGATAGGCGACGAATGGGATTTGCGCAGAAGCCATTCAGAAACTGCCGCCGCTCGTTTCCTAATTCCTGACAGCGATGGCGCCCTCGAGATCATTGACGATAGTCGGGCGGCTGCTTTACCTGGAGTCGCCGAGGTCAAGTGGTATATTGAACCCAAGACGCCTATCGTCAGGAAAGGCGATGCCCGAGATTGTGTCGGATGTGTCATCGCCTCGTCCCCCAGCTTCGCTCAGACTGTGGCCACGCTTCAGAATGCTGTCGATTTGGTCGATTGGTCGATTACGCAATTGGATGGTTCGCGAACAGGATTAAAGGCCGGGATCAAACAATAGACTTTAGTTCTCTGGTTCGGTTCTTATCAGAATCGCCACGGTCGAAGCCGATACACCAAACGCGCCGCAGCCGTGTGTCATCAATGGTAACTGCCATCAATATACCATGCGCTCGCCACGGCGTGTGAGTGCCTTCCAACAGCCAGCTCGAAGACGATCTGTGCATCTTCATCGAACGGCGCTATGCGGCGCTCAGGATGTAAGCGAAGGTCTGGTTGAGCGTCGGCTGGAACCACAGCGCCTTGGCGACGCCGGCCTTCAGATTGTCGCAGACGATCGCCTTCGTTACCCCACCGAAGAAGGTGAGTGCCCGGCACTGGCCCTCGATCCAGTCCGGCAGTTTCTGGCTGAAGCTGGCATGGGCGAAGGTGAAGGACGACGCGCCCAGCACCGCAACGAAGATCTGAGCCTGGCAGATGACGCCAGTATCGGGATCGACGACTGGCACGGTGTGACCCGCATAGTCGGTCTGCATCACCGCGCCTGCCTCGTGGCGGTTGCGGAAGGTTGCGCTCGACCGGCGCTGGAAAGCGCCGAACCGGTCACAAAACCACGTGTAGCCATAACCATCGGGGTGCGCCGCGCGGTATTCCTGCCATAACAACGTCAGCGTCACGCCCTTGCGCTTCAGCTCGCGCGAGATCATCGCCCAATCGGGCTCGTCCAGATCCTTGCGGTGGACGCCCAACCCGGCGAAACAGAAGCCGCTCAAGCGATGCGTGATTGTCACTGCCCGGCGGCAGCGGCCAGTCCGAGATGCCAGCCTCACGCGCCCGCAACAGATAGGTCGAAACGGACGTCTTGCTGATCTTCAGCCGTTCCGACACCGCACGCACCGAGAGGCCCTGCTCATGCGTCAGGCGCAGGATTGATCGTAGGTCTTTCACTGTCGTTCGTCTCGCTTGCTTCCGTCTTGGCATGGCCCCTCTCAACCCGATGATGAGAGGGCAAAATGCCAGATCGGCGCTCCCGAGAACCGACCGTTATATCCGCCCCGAAAACTGTCCGGGAATTAGCGGAATCGGTGTCCGCGAATTTCTGAAACACGCAGGTATGCCGACGAGTCGCTCGCCGACCATGGTCGAACATCTCGGGTGTATCCAAGCGGGTGTGCAATGGCTTCCATTCGCAGATTAGTTGAAATAGTTGATTTAAAGAAATGTTAAAAAACTTTAATGATATAATGTTGGGAAATTGCTGGTATTCGTGATAGTTGTAAGCATCAACGGGCAGAAAATTCCGTGACTGCACGGATCTATTTAGAAAAAATAAATCGTTGCTATGGTTCCATTGGCAAGACCAAGTATGCAGCCGTCACAGGTGTCCAAGGCTCTGTATGTTTTCAGGTTTCTGTCGCATTGTTTGGTCGCTTACGAAGAGGAGAAACTAACAAAATGCGAGCTTTGGTCAGTAGGCAGGCCGTCAACAATACTCCAGGCCAAATCACTCCGGCTGGGCAATCACTACCATGACGCTCTCCAAGAAGGTGGTTATCGTTACTGGCGCAACATCGGGGATAGGGGAGGCCGTCGTACAGGCCTTTGCCGCGATAGAGGCGTCCATCATATTGGTCGGCCGGGATCGAGAGCGGGGCCGACGAGCCCTAGAGGCGGTTCAGAAACTCAATTGTCCGGCCGAATTGATGCTGGGCGATGTGACTGACTCAGCGTTCGCGGACCAGGTTACTAATTCCGCCGTAGAGCGGTTCGGAAAGGTCAGCTGCTTAGTCAACAGCGCCGGTATCATACGGCGTGGAAGCGCCCTTGAGACGACCGATAATGAGTGGCGCCAGATATTCGACGCAAATGTCCATGGTGTGTTCTACTTTAGCCGCGCCGCGGTGAACGCTATGAGGAGGACCGGCGGCGGGAGCATTGTCAATATAGCCTCGAATGTTGGGCTGGTTGGCTGCTCCGGGCTGGCTGCCTACTGCGCTTCGAAGGGCGCGGTGGTTCTGTTGACGCGCGCGATGGCCCTTGATCACGCCAAAGAGCAAATCAGCATCAATGCCGTATGCCCTGGCGCCGTCGATACGCCCATGCTTGCGTCGGCACATAGGAAGCCAGTCAGCGTGGATGAGATCCTTCAACGGAACGTTGATTCAATACCCCAGGGCCGCGTGGCTACTCCGAAAGAAATCGCAAGTCTGACGCTGTTCCTCGCGAGCGAGGAAGCCAGGCACATCACGGGCGTTGCTGTTCCTATAGATGGCGGCTTCACGGCACGATAGGAGGAAGTCTTGGGTAATCGGCTATCAGGCAAAGTTGCCATCGTCACCGGTGGCAACCGAGGCATAGGGCGTGCAATTGCTGAGAGACTCGCTGATGAAGACGCCATGGTTGTCGTCGGCGATTTGCGTGACGATGCCTCCGGCGATTCCGGCAGCGTGGAGAGGCTCACGTTTATGTCTCTTGACGTCACAAAGGAGCCCTCAATTCGCGCATTCGTTGACGAGGTCCGACAGAAGTTCAGCAGGATCGATGTGCTGGTCAACAATGCCGGTGTGGTCATTCATAAATCCGTCGATGAACAGACTGCCGAGGATTGGGACAGGGTTATGGCGGTCAATCTTCGTGGTCCGTTTCTGATGGTCAAGTATGTGGTCCCGGAAATGAGACGCGTCGGCTTGGGCACGATCGTCAACATCGGGTCGGTCGAGGGCTATATGGTCAACCCCTGGCATACTGCCTACGCGGCCACGAAGGCCGGCGTGCATGGTCTTACACTCGGACTAGCAGTTGACCTCGGGCCGGATGGCATACGTTGCAATACCGTTTGCCCCGGTTGGATCGAAACCGAGCTGAATCGTGCCTATGTCGAGATGCACCCGGACCGAAGCTTGATCGAGCGCGAATTGGGACAGCTTCACCCGGTAGGAAGGATTGGCGTTCCAAAGGAGATAGCCGATGCGGTCCTTTGGTTGGCTAGTGACGATTCTAGTTTCGTTAGCGGTGAAATGATCGCTATTGATGGCGCCCGGACCAGGAAGATATCCCTGCCGTCCATCTTGGACGAGGAGTATCGGGCCAAGCTTACGAAGGCACAGTGCCGCGGTCCGAAACCCTGACGACCCTACTAAGTTTTTGATCCCGAGCTTTGGCGGTGCATCATTTTCGCACGATCAATGGAAGCGCTACTGGCCAGATTCTTCACGGGTCGCAACGACGAGAGATGCGATCTGTTGAGCAAAGCCTAGGCGCGCCTGCGAAGTGCTATGGCATCAACCAGAAGACGGTGATCAAGTCGAAGGGCGGACGTCGGTCGCCCGATCGGCTGGCGCCGGAGGACCTCGCGTGCGTTGCAAGTTTCTGCTGTCCCAGAGCATTTCCTGGCCGGCCGCTGAACTGGACGGTCTGTGCGTTGCGTTTCTTTTACGGCGTGACGCTGAATTGGGCCGAGATCCGGGAGCGTATCGTCTAGGGACTGTCAGGAATTCTGTGCGCGAGGCCGATTTCGTCATTGGCTGACGAACCTCTCGCCGAAGACGACGGCAAACTGGGGTCTTGGCCTCGAACCACTCGCGCGGCGGTCGTTTCCATTCCTCGGCCGCATGGTTCAGCACCAGATATAGCAGCTTCATGGCCGCATCGTCACTCGGGAAGTGTCCCGGGGTGCGGACGGCGCGGCGCAATTTGGAGTTCAGCGCCTCGATCGCGTTCGTAACCGGTATGATCATGACGGTGCCATCCGATCCCCGCTGGAGATGAGCGATTTTCGGCGTATGGTGCGACCATCCGGGACAGGGGCACCGGGAGCACGCCAAGTGCGGGCAGGCCGATCAATTCGATGAGCTGCGAGCTCGCGTTAGTAGCTGGCCGCCCCTGCGAGCTGCCCGGTTGCGCCGAGAGCGCGGATCCGTAGGTGTCGCGTCGCCCGCCGGCTCCCGACTGTTTGAGGAGGGAGCCGATGAGACGTGTGATTGGAATGGACATCCACCGCACCTTTGCGGAGGTGGTGGTTTGGGAAGACGGCCGGCTGCGCCATCACGGACGGGTCGACATGACCCGCTCGGGACTGGAAGGGTTCGGCCGCAGTTTGCGACGGACGGATGAGGTTGTCATTGAGGCTACGGGCAACGCCATGGCGGTGGTGCGGGTTCTGTCGCCCTAGGATCAAGACCGACAAGATCGATGCCGGCGTTCTGGCGCAG
>NZ_SRTG01000016.1:28888-29426 GCF_004792125.1 Mesorhizobium sp. M5C.F.Ca.ET.164.01.1.1
GTTCGGCCGCAGTTTGCGACGGACGGATGAGGTTGTCATTGAGGCTACGGGCAACGCCATGGCGGTGGTGCGGGTTCTGTCGCCCTAGGATCAAGACCGACAAGATCGATGCCGGCGTTCTGGCGCAGCTCCATGCCAGCGGCTTTCTGCCGGAGGTCTGGGTTCCCGATGAGCGGACTGAGCGGCTTCGCCGCCTAGTCGCGCGGCGCTCATAGGCAGAACTGAACGACAAGCTGCGGGCGAAACGCGCAAGTTTTGACAAGATCCCACTGATTGATATAGCGCCGCTACTAGATGGCAGCAACAAACAGAACGTGGCCAAGGAGATAGGTTGGGCCTTGTCGAACGCTGGCTTCATGTATGTAAAGAACCACGGTATTCCTCAGGATCTTGTGGATTCGGTATTCGATGTGAGCCGTCGGTTCTTTGATCTGCCCATGTCGGAGAAGATGACATTGCACGTTAGCAAATCCGATGTGGCCCTCCGCGGATACATTGAGCCGTTGGGGGAGAACACCGATCCGGGCAAAACGCAAGA
>NZ_SRTG01000170.1:0-392 GCF_004792125.1 Mesorhizobium sp. M5C.F.Ca.ET.164.01.1.1
CGACTGACCAAGGCCGTCCTCAATTCAAACGCCCGGTTGGGCAAATTCGCTTCCGGATTCGACATAATCCTCGAAGATACCACCTTTCAAATGTACTCGCCGAACAGACCCAAACAGATTGAGTTCGTGGCGCAGCATCTCAAGGAAGGAGGCATCTTCGTATTCCTCGAGAAATTTCGGGCGGTTGACGACAGCGACTATCTGCGCCGCGAGTACCAGAAGGATTTCGGCTTCAAGGCTCGCTACTTCCAGCAAGAGCAGATCGAGGCTAAGAAGACCGCGGTGCTGACCACGATGTTCAACAACGAGGTAACGCTTGAGGAGATGTCGCGCGCTGTAGGGACGCATTTCAAACACTGCGTCATGACCTGGAACAGCGGAAATTTCTGCAG
>NZ_SRTG01000171.1:0-392 GCF_004792125.1 Mesorhizobium sp. M5C.F.Ca.ET.164.01.1.1
CCGGCTATGCTCGGCATAGCTGGGTTCGAGCGAGGTCTCGACATTCCGCCCATTGGGACTGGACGCAATTGGACCCGGCGCGCGAACACTTGCGACCTGGAGGCGGTCGCGGCAGCCGTCCGGCCGGAATCAGGGTGTTTTCGCCGTCGAAGCAAAAGCACATGGCCGTCCCCTCCCCGATCGTACCTAGCTAAGCCGCCCTTTCCGCCGCGAATTTTCTCACGACGCGCTCCAGCATGGGCACATAGTCGCGAAAGGTGCGCGTCTTCATGTCGGCCACCTTGCCGCACTCGTCCCAGATGCGCACCCGCACCGCTTCCTCGTGGAACGGGTTCTTGCGGAACTCAGCCACTTCCTCGGCATTCATCGGTCCCCCTTGAAGCGACAGCGTG
>NZ_SRTG01000172.1:0-392 GCF_004792125.1 Mesorhizobium sp. M5C.F.Ca.ET.164.01.1.1
CCGAGGCAGAGCACGAAGACGATGACCACGCCGGAGGCGAGGCCGGGCAGCGACAGCGGGAAGAATATCTGCCGGAAGGTGGCGCCCGGGCTGGCGCCGAGCTTCATGCCGGCGCGCAGGCAATCGATGTCGATCGTCTTCATCGAGGCGTAGAGCGGCAGCACCAGGAACGGCAGCATGATGTGGGTCATGCCGATAATGACGCCGGCGAAATTGTTGGCGAGCGGCAGCGGCTGGCTAATGACGCCGAGGTCGATCAGCCAGCTGTTGATCAGGCCCTTGCGCTGCAGGATGACCAGCCAGGCATAGGTGCGCACCAGCACCGAGGTCCAGAACGGCAGGATGACCAGGATCAGGCAGATCGAGGCCGCGCGGCGCGGCAGTTGCGACAG
>NZ_SRTG01000173.1:0-391 GCF_004792125.1 Mesorhizobium sp. M5C.F.Ca.ET.164.01.1.1
GGGAGGATCTCATGAAGACCACTGTTTCCGCTCTTCTGGGCGCGCTTGCGCTTGGCGTTTCTTTGGCTTCCGCCGCTTCCGCCGCCGACACATCTGTTTGCCTCATCACCAAGACCGACACCAAGCCTTTCTTCGTCAAGATGAAGGAAGGCGCGCCTGCCAAGGCCAAGTATCTTGGTGTCACGCTGAAATCCTACGCAGGCAAGATCGACGGCGATTCCGAAAGCCAGGTCGCAGCGATCGAGACCTGCATCGCCGATGGCGCCAAAGGTATTCTGATCACAGCATCGGATACCAAAGGCATCGTTCCGGCCGTGCAGAAGGCACGTGATGCGGGGCTTCTGGTCATTGCCCTCGACACGCCTCTGGAGCCTGTCGATGCCGCTGATTC
>NZ_SRTG01000174.1:0-391 GCF_004792125.1 Mesorhizobium sp. M5C.F.Ca.ET.164.01.1.1
CGACCCGGCGCCGACATTGCGATTGCCAAAGCGGCGGCGGGTCGCACCAGCGCGCAGGATCCCATCGGGCTGATCACCAGCGGTGTCGGATAGGTCTTGGACCACAGGGTGGTGGTGAGATCGGGCCGGGATACGTCGGTCAGAACACGCGGCAGCAGCCGGATGCGTTCGAAGCCGGCGCGGTTGTCGCGCAAGGTCAGTTCCTGGCCTGCCCCGCCTTCGAGCGTCATCCTGACATAAATGGGCTAACCGCCATGTTAGGCTCCCACGATCGAGGACAGCTGTTACGTGCTGTTCTGAAATGAGAGGAGCGTTTCCCACGTCCAGGATCAGCCGTCGCACTGTGCTCTTTCGGTCAGGCACCGCCGCCGTCGCCTTGACCGTATCAGCC
>NZ_SRTG01000175.1:0-390 GCF_004792125.1 Mesorhizobium sp. M5C.F.Ca.ET.164.01.1.1
TGGTGCTCCAGGCGAGCGCAGCGGTGAGAACGAGCAGGATGCCCAGCCGTGAGTCACCACGGTTGCCCGTATTGACGTCTACCGCATCTGCCAAGGACGACCCCTCCCAGGCTACGCGTCCACGACGATGATGAGCCGGGATTATCGGGAGGGCAAGTTGGTTCTAAAAAAGCATACTCTAAAATTACATAAGATCGCGGGCGCCAGGCGCGAACGGCAAATCGGCGTCGGTACGGGGTGAGAGGCGGCTTGACCAGGTCCTCGCCGGCGCGATAGGCGAGCGCATGCCATTCAATCGAGGAAAGACCGACCCGCCATGACCGACGTTATCGTGAAAGACAGCAACGGCACGCCGCTGAAGGACGGCGACTCCGTGACCCTGATCAAGGA
>NZ_SRTG01000176.1:0-389 GCF_004792125.1 Mesorhizobium sp. M5C.F.Ca.ET.164.01.1.1
CGGAAACCGTGCCGCACTGCAACAACAACGCCTCGGCCACCATCAATGGCGGCGCCGCGCCCGGTTATTCGTCGGGCCAGGCGGTCGCCGCCATGGAGCGGGCAGCGGCGACCGCGCTGCCCAGGGATTTCGGTTTCGAATGGACCGGCATCACCTTCCAGGAACTCAAGGCTGGATCGATCGCGTCGGTTGTGTTTGCCCTCGCCATCGTCTTCGTCTTCCTGATCCTGGCGGCGCAGTACGAGAGCTGGGCGATGCCGTTCATGGTGCTGCTGGCCTGACCGGCGAGGATTTGCTGCGGCTCAAGCTTTGGTATGGCGTGGGTGCGACATTGCCCGCTGATCGTCGCTACCGCCTGTTCGAGGAAATCAAAGCTGCCCCAAGGGCCA
>NZ_SRTG01000177.1:0-389 GCF_004792125.1 Mesorhizobium sp. M5C.F.Ca.ET.164.01.1.1
CCGGATGCCCCTCGAACAGCGCCGAGGTGAAGATCAGCCCCGAAGGCGCCGCCGAATGCCGATAGGCATAGCCCATGTCGGCATTGCTGAGCGTGTGAAGATTGCCCTTGCGGTCGAGCGCCCGCACCTCGACGACGCGTTCGCGCGTCTCGACGCCATTGGCGCCGGCGTTCATCCTCAGCGCACCGCCGACGGCGCCGGGAATGCCGTGGTAGAAATGGAAGCCGCCGATCCCCGCCTCGTAGGCGACGGCCGCGAGGCGCTTGTCGGGCGTTGCGGCGCCGGCCCTGATCGTGGTCGGCGAAACGACTTCCGCCTCGCCGAAGCCTTTGGCCGAGAGCCGGATGACGAAACCGGGAATGCCGCCGTCGCGCACCAGGAGGTTCGAG
>NZ_SRTG01000178.1:0-388 GCF_004792125.1 Mesorhizobium sp. M5C.F.Ca.ET.164.01.1.1
GATTCATCGGTTTTCGCGATGATATCCCCGCCATCATGGCGGCGGCGGACCTGCTTGTTCACCCAGCGCGCATCGAGACCACCGGAACGGTCATCGTCGAGGCGCTGGCCAACGGGCTGCCGATCATCCTCACCGAGACCTGCGGCTTCGCTCATCTGGTGGAGAAGGCCGATGCCGGCCTCGTCATCCCGGGCGCGTGCTCGCGCCGTGACCTGATCGCGGCGATCAGCCGGGGCAAGGCGCCGGGCCGGCTGCAGTCATGGTCGTCGAATGCGCGGATCTTCGGCGCCGATCCGGCCCTGTCGCGCGGTCACGAGGAAGCGGCCCGCCTGGTCGCCGGCGAGCTCTGGTAGGTCTGGACTCGTCCTGAACTCAGTCCTTGGCGCGC
>NZ_SRTG01000179.1:0-388 GCF_004792125.1 Mesorhizobium sp. M5C.F.Ca.ET.164.01.1.1
GGCCAGGTCGCCCGCCACCTCGAAAGTGATCGGCACGAACTCCATGCCACGCATCTCGCCGACATTGGCGGCAAAGCCCGCCGGCCAGCCGCCGGCCTGGCCACCGAAGATCATCTGCAGGGCTTCGCGTTGCCGCTCGTTCGCCCTTTCGTCGAGATACATGCCCATCACGGCACTTGCCTCGCCAGCCCAGAGATTGCCTTCAAACTCGCCGAGCGCCACCAGTGTCAGGCCGTCGAGCTTGACGTCGCCATACTGACCCTCGCGCACATGCCAGGCGAGCACACCTTGGCAATGATTGCCGGTGGGCCGCTGTGCGAACTCGCAGGGGCAAGGGATATCGCAGCTGCAGATGTCGAACCAGTCGCCTGCGAGCCGCCATTGAGGT
>NZ_SRTG01000017.1:0-22284 GCF_004792125.1 Mesorhizobium sp. M5C.F.Ca.ET.164.01.1.1
TCTGCACGACAGCCTCGAGGATCGGCAGCATGGCCTGCAGGTTGGAGAGCTTCTTCTCGTGGAGAAGGATGTAGGCGTCTTCCAGATCCGCAACCATCTTGTCGGCGTTGGTGACGAAGTAGGGCGAAAGATAGCCGCGGTCGAACTGCATGCCTTCGACGACTTCGAGTTCGGTCTCTGCGGTCTTGGCTTCCTCGACCGTGATTACGCCCTCGTTGCCGACCTTCTGCATCGCTTCGGCGATCATCGAGCCGACCGAAGCATCGCCATTGCCGGCGATGGTGCCGACCTGGGCAACCTCTTCCGAGGTCTTGATCTTCTTGGCGTTCTTGATCAGCATCGAGACGACGTCGCTAACCGCGAGGTCGATGCCGCGCTTCAGGTCCATCGGGTTCATGCCGGCGGCAACCGCCTTGTGGCCTTCCTGGACGATCGACTGCGCCAGAACGGTCGCGGTCGTGGTGCCGTCGCCGGCGATGTCGTTGGTCTTGGAAGCGACTTCGCGGACCATCTGCGCGCCCATGTTCTCGAACTTGTCTTCAAGCTCGATTTCCTTGGCGACGGTGACGCCGTCCTTGGTGATGCGCGGTGCGCCGAACGACTTGTCGATGACGACGTTGCGGCCCTTGGGACCGAGCGTGACCTTCACTGCGTCGGCGAGGATGTTGACGCCGCGCAGCATGCGCTCACGGGCATCGCGGGAAAATTTTACGTCTTTGGCAGCCATTTTTAGCTCCTGGCAGGGGCTTGAATTGAGCCCGAAGATTTAAGTGACGGTGAGGCCGATATTCAGCCGATGATGCCCATGATGTCGGATTCCTTCATGATCAGAAGGTCTTCGCCATTGAGCTTGACTTCGGTGCCCGACCACTTGCCGAACAGGATGCGGTCGCCGGCCTTGACGTCCAGCGGGACGAGCTTGCCGGCTTCGTCGCGGGCGCCGGAACCGACGGCGATGATCTCGCCTTCCTGCGGCTTTTCCTTCGCCGTATCCGGGATGATGATCCCGCCGGCAGTCTTGGATTCGGATTCAACCCGGCGTACGACCACGCGGTCATGAAGCGGGCGGAATTTCGACTTTGCCATTTTTTATTCCTCGATGAGAATGGTGAGAACAGTTCCTCCGTCCGGCGACGCCGGACCTACGCTTAGCACTCACCAATGGAGAGTGCTAACGTGGCGGTGAGATAAGCCGGCGGCTGGCGAGAGTCAAGGCGGTGAATGAGCCGATCAACGCCCGGCGGTGAACTACTGGCCCCTCGGCGAACCAAACTCTAAAAGCGGTTGTCGTTCCGCCAGCGGACAGGATCCGCTCGGCACGAGGCGCACTTCGTTGAACCAGTCGCTCGCCTCGTCGACGGGCACGGCAAGCGTCGCAAGGCAAAGTCGTTCGACGGCCTCATCCGCCGGATTGGATAAGGCCCTGCCTTAAACAGATACTTGACTAAGTCAAGTAAATGGTTGATCTTGTGCGGGCAGGAGGATGCCATGACAATTCATCATCAACCCGGCAAGGAGCGGATCGATGCCGTGCGGGGCTTCAACCGCTTCTACACCCGTCAGATCGGCCTGCTCGACGAAGGGCTGCTGAAAAGCGCCTTCTCGCTGACCGAGGCTCGGGTGCTCTATGAACTGGCGCATCGCGATGGCCTGACCGCCACCGATCTTGCGCGCGATCTCGGTCTCGATCCCGGCTACCTCAGCCGGTTGTTGAAAAGGTTCGAGGAGCGCGGCCTGGTGGAGCGCGCCGCGACGGAAGCCGATGCGCGGCGCTCGTCGATCGCGCTGACGCCGGTGGGAAGGGCGGCCTTCGCGCCGCTGAACCAGGGTTCGCACAATCAGGTCGCGGCCTTGCTCGACCGGCTTCCCGCTCCGGAACAGGACAGGCTGGTCAAGGCGATGCGAACGGTGCAACTCCTGCTGGGCGAGAGTGAAGAGCCCAAAATTCCCTACATGCTGCGGTCTTTGCAGGTCGGCGACATCGGCTGGATCATCCATCGCCAGGGCCTGCTCTACGCGCAGGAATATGGCTGGGACGAAACCTACGAGGCGCTGGTCGCCGAAATCCTCGGCGCCTTCGTCAAATCCTTCGATCCGAAATGGGAACGCAGTTGGATCGCCGAGCGGGAAGGCGAAGTCGTCGGCTCGGTCTTTGTCGTGCGCCAGTCGGACGCGGTGGCGAAGCTGCGCCTGCTCTATGTCGAACCCTCGGCGCGCGGTCTCGGCATCGGCAGGCGGCTGGTCGAGGAATGCATCGGCTTTGCCCGAGCGAAGGGATACAAGACGTTGACGCTGTGGACCAACGACGTGCTCACCTCAGCGCGCCGCATCTACGAGGCGGCCGGTTTCAAATTGGCCGACGAGGAGCGTCACCACGCCTTCGGCAAGGATCTGGTCGGCCAGAACTGGAACCTGGAACTGTAGTGGTGCTTTAGGCCTTGACCGGTATCCAGATTTCCAGCCCGCCATTGCCGCTGCGCGGATCGAAGTCGGGGCCATAGCGCTCGAATTCGGGCGCATCGGCGACCTCGTGCCCGGAGGCCGGCAGCCATTTGTTCCAGATCGTGTTGACCGTGCGGCGGATGGTCGAGATGTGGTCACGATGGGCAAACACGGCGTATTTCTGCGCCGGCACGCGCGCGCGCGAAAATTCCCTCGGCAGGTCCGAAAAATCGGACACTTCGACGCCGGCGATATAGTCGAAATTGCCTGCATCGTCACCGTTGATGCAGACGCCATACGCGACGTCGCCGATCTCACCAGGAATGTTGCCGATATAGGGGCCGAACCGCTGCCATTGCATCGGGATCCCGGCGCTGGTTTCGCAGCTGTAGCGTTCGCCGAGACCAGCGATGAGAAACGGCCGGCTGGTTTCAAAGCGCGGCGGCTCGAGGGTGGTGAGAATGGACTGGTCCATCAGGATCGGCTCCACGAGATCGAGATTGTTGAGCGAGCCTTGCGCGCGCATCAGTTCCGGCGTTGTGCCGAACTGGTCGCGGAAGGCGCGGGTGAAGGCCTCATGCGAGGCGTAGCCGGCGTCGAGCGCGACCGAGAGGATGTCGGGTGCGCCGGCTGCTAGCTTGCGCGCCGCTTCGGTCAGCCGGCGAGAACGGACGTAGCCCATCACCGAATGGCCGGTCGCCGCACCGAAAGCCCGCGTCACGTGAAAGCGCGACACGCCGCTGCTCTTGGCGACATCGTCGAGCGAGACTGCTTCCGGCAGATGGCTTTCGACGAACCACAGCGCTTTCTCCGTCGGATTCATATTGCTCCTTGCATTGGCCAAATCATGTTGCCGTCTTTCCGCACGGTCAGTTTGATCGAAATTGCGCCTCCCGCAAAATTCAACGACCGTGATCGCGAACTCCCTAGACAGCTGTCCCGTCCGCTAAACCGCGTCACACGGCTCTTGACGTGGCGTCCATGCGGCATCTCAATGCTTGTCAGGGAGGTGCCGGTGACAATCTCGGCTGCCGATCAGGTCTTTCGCTTCGGCGGGTTCACGCTGGATCTCGCCAGGGGAACGCTGCGCGGTCCCAACGGGCCGGTATTCCTCCGCCCAAAAGCCTATGTCCTGCTGAAGCACCTCTGTCGCAACATGGGCCGTATCGTGCCGAAATCGGAGCTGATGGAAGTTGCCTGGCCCGGCATCTTCGTCACCGAGGATTCCCTGACGCAATCGATCCGCGAGATCCGCAAATCGATCGGCGAGGATATGGTTCGCACCGTCTCCAAGAGAGGCTACATGCTGGCGGCCGAAGCCGAGCAATCGCCGGAGATCGGCGTGCAACCGATCGTGGCGGTGCTGCGCTTCCGCAATGAAGGCGGCGATCCGGCGGACGAGGCGATTGTCGATGGCTTCGCCGAGGATATCATCAACGGGCTGGCACGCTTCGGAACCGTCACCGTCCTGGCGCGCAACTCGAGCTTTTCCTTTTCCTCTTTCGCGCGCGCGGAGTGGCCGCAAATCCGTTCGCGCATCGGCGCGGACTTCATCGTCGAAGGGTCAGTGCGTCGTCAGGGCGAACACGTGGTGGCGGCCGTCAACCTCATCGACACTGCGAGCGCCAGCCAGCTCTGGGGCGACCGCTATCAGTCTCGCGGCACCGGCCTGTTCGCGATCGAGCAGGAGATCGTGGAGCAGATTGTCGGCAGGCTGGTGACGCGGGTCAACAATGCCGGCCTGCAGCAGGCCTCACGCAAGCCGATCACCAGCCTTGCCGCCTATGAACTGGCGCTGCGTGGCTTCGCCCTCTTGCGCGATCCTGCCCAGACCGACCAGCGAGGTGCCGAGGCGTTGTTCGAGGCGGCCATCGCCAAGGACCCGACGTATGGCCTGGCCTACACCTACCTCGCTTTGGCGCGCGCATTGGATGGAGAATTCGGGCGTGCCAGCGACGCGGTGCTGGATAACGCCCGCGACCTTGCCGACAAGGGTCTGTCGCTCTCGCCGGACCAGGCGACCGGCCATCGGGTGCAGTCGCTGGTGCGACTCTATATGCGCGACCATGAAGCGGCCGAGCACCACATGCGCATCGCGCTGCAGCTCAACCCTTATGATGCCGACAGCATCGAGCAGATGGGCATGCTGCTTACAATGCGCGGCAGACCGCTCGAGGCGCTGACCTGGCTGGCGCGTGGCATCCGCATCGATCCTTTGCACCCACATTGGTACCAGTTCGACCGCGCATTGGCGCTCTATATGATGGGAGAATATCGGCAGGCGGCGGAAGCGCTGGAGCTCGCCACGCGCCCGGCACCATGGATCCGGACGAGGCTGGCGGCCTGCTATGCCCAGATGGGCGACATGGAGCGGGCGCGCCGGCAAATCGTCCTCATTGAGGATGGCGATCCTTTCTCGCCGCTCGATTATGCGCTGCGCGGCGTCCCGTTCGAGAACCAGGCCGACGCGGACCATCTCGCCGAAGGCGTTATGCTTGCCCTCGGGCGGCAGGCGCCGCTATGAGGCGGGCGGCGCCTACCGCGAATTGCTCCATCGGCGCTGCGTTCAGTCGACACGGACGACGACGTAACGACCATGATAGCGCCGGTAGTGGGTGGTGCCGCACCGCCAGACGGTGAAGCCGTCGACGTTGGTGCGCACGCAGCCTGTAGGCAAGGCGGCGACGTAAACGGCGGTGTGCCGAAGCACACGTCTTGTCGTGCGCCGCGTCACGCCGGCGACGCTGCCTGGCGTCAACGGCTGGCCGATGCGGGCCTGCGCCTCGCCGACGAAGGAAAGCGGGGCAAGGCCGGCAAGGTCTGTCGCGGCGATCGCTAGGCCGATCGCGGCGATGCTGATCGCCTGGCGGCGGGAAGGGGCGGCGGCAACGGGCCGCTCGCCGCTGAACGCATCGGTATGTCTGGTCATTCTCATCTCTCCTTTGCCGTATCGTTGGGTTGCATTGCTGGTGACCGGCGCCGCGCATTGCGCCCCGGCCGGCCTCGGGTTCCTCCCGGGATGCGCCGGTCAGCCCGGCGCACCCGGAAGCTCTGGGATGGCGTTGCCGGACCAGGACGTGGTGTCCGGCAGAGCTCGGCTCGCCGGCGCCACATTCCGTGCCGGTGCCTTGATGCCGAACCACGCGACGTAGAGGGTCGGCAGGAAGATCAGCGTCAGCACCGTCGCCACCATCAGGCCGCCCATCACCGCATAGGCCATCGGGCCCCAGAACACCGTCGGCGCGATCGGGATCATACCAAGGATGGCTGCCGCCGCCGTCAGCAGGATCGGCCGCAGCCGATGCGCGGTGGCGCTGATCACCGCCGACCACGGCTCTTCGCCGGAGGCGATGTGCTGATCGATCTGCGTGATCAGGATGACCGAGTTGCGGATCACCATGCCGATCAGCGACATGACGCCGAGAATGGCGACGAAGCCCATCGGTGCTCCCGACATCAGCAGCGCGCCGGCAACGCCGATCAGCGCCAGCGGAGCGGTGAGCAGCACCAGCACCAGGCGCTGGAAGCTCATCAGCTGGATCATCAGCACGGTGGTCATGATGAACAGCATCAGCGGGAAGACGACGAAGATGCTCGCTTGCGCTTTGGCGCTGTCCTCCATGACGCCGCCCTGTTCGACGCTGTAGCGGGCCGGCAGTTCTGCCTTGAAGGCAGCGATCGCGCTGTCGAGCGTGCGCACCACGGAGGCGGGATCGGCGCCCGTCGCGACGTCGGCCTGTACGGTCACTGTCGGCAGACGGCCTCGGCGCCAGATCAGCGGCGCTTCGGTCTGATAGGAGAGCGAGGCGACCTGGTCGAGCGGCACGCGGCGTCCGCCCGACGTGCTGACCGTCAGCGTGCGCAGCGTGTCGATGTCGGCGCGTTCCGACTGCACGGCACGGGCCACGATGTCGACCAGATAGGTATCGTCGCGCATCTGCGTGATTTTCGACCCCGACAGAATCGAATTGATCGTGTCGGCAAGCTCCTGCGAGGAGATGCCCAGCGCGCGCGCCCTGTCCTGATCGACCTCGACCTTGATAACCTTGGCAGGCTCGTTCCAGTCGTAGTTGATGTTGCGCACGGCACCATTGCTGCCCAGTACCTGTGCGAACTGCTGGGCCAGGCTGCGCGTCTCGTCCGGATCCGGCCCGCTGACGCGGAACTTCAGCGGCCAGCCGACCGGTGGGCCGAGTTCAAGCGGCGTGACGCGGGTCATGACATCGTCGAAGCCGCTGGAGAGCGACTTTTCCAACCGCTCGATGACGGCCTGGCGCACGGCGTGCCCCTTGGTGACGACAACCGCCTGGGCGAAGAAGTCATTGGCGAGCTGGGCGTCGAGCGGCAGATAGAAGCGCACCGCGCCCTGGCCGACATAGAAGCTCCAGTGGTCGATGTCGGGATCGGCGGCGAGCAGCTTCTCGACGCGGTCCACGACCTCGTCGGTCGCCTTGATCGATGCCGTCTGCGGCAAGGTGAGATCGACCATGACCTCCGGCCGGTCGGATTTCGGGAAGAACTCCTGCCCGACATAGCCCATGGCCACAACCGAGAGGGCAAACAGCCCGGCGGTCGCTGACAGCACCAGCCATTTCGCCCGCATCGCCATCTCGAGCAGCACGCGGAAGCCGCGCGCCAGGCGCGAGGGCTCGTGGCTGCCATGGCCCTTGATGCGCTCAGGCAGCAGGACGACGCCGGTCAGCGGCGTGAACAGCACCGCGACGACCCAGGAGACGACCAGCGCTATACCAACGACCGCGAACAGCGAGAAGCAGTATTCGCCGGCGCCGCTCTTGGCGAAGCCGACCGGCACGAAGCCGGCAATCGTCACCAGCGTGCCGGTGAGCATCGGGAAAGCGGTCGAGGTGTAGGCATACGTGGCGGCCGAGATCCGGTCGTAGCCTTCCTCCATTTTGGAAATCATCATCTCGACCGCGATCATGGCGTCGTCGACCAGAAGGCCGAGAGCGATGATCAGCGCGCCGAGTGAGATGCGCTGCAGCGAGATGCCGAAATACTCCATGGTGACGAAGGTGATCGCCAGCACCAGCGGGATGGCGACGGCCACAACGATGCCCGGACGCCAGCCGAGCGCCAGGAAGCTGACGGCAAGCACGATGGCAATGGCTTCGCTGAGGCTCTTGGTGAACTCGCCGACGGATTCCTCCACCACATGCGATTGGTCGGCGACCAGGCCGAGCTCCACGCCGACAGGCAGTTCGGCCGCCATCTCGTGCATCTTCTCCTTGACGTTCTCGCCAAGCGCCAGCGCATCGCCGCCCGATGTCATCGAGATGGCAATGCCGACAGCCGGCCGGTCGTTGAAGCGGAACATCGGCTGCGGCGGGTCGGAATAGGCGCGCTTGACCTCGGCGACATCGCCCAGCCTGAAATAATGGCCATTGGCATAGAGGTTGATCGCCTTCAGGCTGTCCTCAGAGGTGAATTTTCCGGACACCCGAATGGCGATGCGTTCGGGACCGGCATCGACCGTGCCGCTCGGGGTCAGCGCATTCTGCGCCTGCAGCGCCTGCGAGAGCGTGCCGACGTCGAGCCCGAGTGCGGCGACCTTCTGTGTCGAGAATTCCAGATAGATCTTCTCGTCCTGCTGACCGATCAGCTCGACCTTGGCGACGTCCTGCACCGTCAGCAGCCCTGCACGCAGGCTGCTGGCGATGTCTTTCAGCTCGCGATGGCTGAGATCGTCGGAGGTGAGCGCGTAGATCAGCGAGTAGGTGTCGCCGAACTCATCATTGTAGAAGGGGCCCTGGACGCCGGAAGGCATCGTCGACTTGATATCGTCGAGCTTCTTGCGCACCTGGTACCAGAGCGGCTGCACCTGGTCGGCCGCGACCGTGTCCTTCAGGTTGACGAAGACCACGGATTCGCCGGGCTTGGTGTAGCTCTTGACGTAGTCGAGGTTGGGAAGCTCCTCGAGCTTCTTCTCGATCCGGTCGGTAATCTGTTCGACCGTGTCGCTGGTCGTGGCCCCCGCCCATAAAGTCTTGACCACCATAGTCTTGATGGTGAAGGGCGGGTCCTCTTCGCGGCCGAGGCCCGTATAGGCGAACATACCGGCGAGCGCGGCCGCGATCATCAGGTAGATGACGAAGCTCTTGTGGCGCAGCGCCCATTCGGAAAGGTTGAAGCTGGTCATGATGCAACTCCTTGATGGCGCGCGGCGTCTGGCGCGCGGCCGGACGCCGGCTACGTTGTGCTGTTGAAGGTTTGTCGGTGCTGCGCCCGCGATCGGCGGACGCAGCAACTGTCAGGCCAGGCTGTGCATGGTGCCTGCAACCCGGTAGGGCGCGCGCTCGGCCAGCCTTGGCCGGAGCGAGAGCGCCGCGAGATAGCGCTGGAACAATGCTGCCTCCTGCACCGGCGAGGCCAGCGCGACATGGCCGTCGGGCCGCACCAGATAGGCACCGTCGCGATGCAGGCCCGTGGCTTTGGCCATGTCGGACCAGGCGAAGCTGTGGATCGGGATGCCGGTCGGAGCCAGCATCGCCCGGAACTCGGCAGTCGCCTCGCCATAGACATGCACCTGCCAGTCCAGCGAGCGCAGCGGCTCGAAATTGTTGCCGCTGGCGGTGAGGACATAGGGCAGGCGGTCGCCGCCACTGATTTTCCCGGCCGTGCCGGAACTGATCGGCCCGGAACGGTACTGGATCGCGGCCTGCGAGATCAGGCCGAAGAAGGCGCGCGAGCCGAACGACGTGTGTAACAGGACGTTCAGGATCTTTGGCATCAGATAGCGGCGAAACAGGCCGACCAGGCGCGAGCGGCTGGTGATGAAGCGGAACGCCGTGTCGGTGCTCTCGATCAACTTCCGAGCAAAGGCGATGCGTTCCGGCTCGTAGCTGTCGAGCAGGCGTTGTTTGGCACGGCCTTGAACCACGGCAGCGAGCTTCCAGCCCAGGTTGACCGCATCGCCCATGCCGGTGTTCATGCCTTGGCCGCCGGCCGGGCTGTGGATGTGGCCGGCATCGCCGCAGAGGAATATGCGGCCGACGCGGAAGCGTTCGGCAACGCGGTGGTGGACGCGGTAGGTCGAGAACCAGTTAACTTCGTTGACCTTGATGCCGGTGTCGCGCTCGACATCGGCGCGGATCGCCTCGAAGGTAATCGTCTTGTTGGCTTCATGCGCCTTCGGGACGATGCCGATCAGACGCAGTGAACCGGATTGCCTGACCGGCATGACGATCGCGAAACCGTAAGCGCTGACCGTGGTGTCCATGCCGTTGCGGGTGACTGCGCCGCTGCCCTTCACGTCGGCGACGTAGAAGGCCTGTTCGTAGGTGCCACCCGGGAAGTCAATATTTAGCCCATGCCGCACGGTGCTGCGGGCGCCGTCGCAACCGACGAGATAGGCGGCGCAGACTGTCTCGGTCACACCGCCATTGCGCAGTGTGGCGACAACCGAACTGGTCCTGTCCTCGAACGCGACCAGCTCCGTATTGCGCTCGACCCGAACCCCGGCGCGCTCGAGATGCGTGATCAGGATGCGCTCGTGAATGTCCTGCGGCAGCGCGAATGCGAAGGGGAACGGGCTGATGCCGCGGCCAAAGTCGGAGATCGGCAGCTTTGCGGCAATGCCGGCCGGCGTGCGCACGGTGAGTTGCTCCAGCCGCACGCCGGCGGCAAGCACGTCCTCGACGATGCCGATCTGGCGGTGGAACTCGAGCGTGCGGGCCTGGACGGCGAGCGCGCGCGATGTCTCGCCTGGACCTGCGGCCTTGTCGAAGATGCGGACCGGCACGCCGAGACGGGTGAGCCAGAGGCCAAGCGTCAGCCCGGTTGGTCCGGCGCCGGCGATCAGGACTTTCGTTTGTGACGGGCTCATCTGGTTTCTCCTGCCACGATGCGAACCTTTTCGTGTTCGCGCAGCCGGTTGATGCCGGCGGTTACGACCACATCGCCTTCGGCCAGGCCGCCGCTGACGACGACCCGCTCGGTCTCGTAACGAGCAATGACAACGGGCTTCAGCTCGACGGCCGACAAAGCGCCCACAATCCACACGGCCGGCTGACCATCCTTGTCGAACAGTGCACTTCCCGGCAGCACTACGACAGGCGCGCTGGATTCGTTGACACGGCCCGCGACGCTGCTGCCAAAGCGCATTTCATCCGGAGCGTTGCGCAGCGAAACCTTCACTTGGAAGGTGCGGGTGGCGGCATCGGCCACAGGCGACACCTCGCGGATGACGCCGAATGTCGAGATCGCCGGATTGCTCAGCAGCGAGACCATGATCGCCGGCGGATGCCCGGTGCTGCGGCGATTTGAGAAGACAGCCTCGGGGATCGAGAAGACAGCGTCGCGGGCTTGCGGATCGGCGATGCGCACGACCATCTGCCCGACATTGACGAGCTGGCCTTCCTCGGCGCCAGTCGCCGTCACCACGCCGTCGAAATCCGCGTGCAGTTCGGTATAAGCGAGCTGATCCCTGGCCATCTCCAAGCCAATCTTTGTCGAGTCCAGCTTGGCTTGCGCCGAGCGGAGGTTCTTCAACGTCGCATCGTAGCTGGCGCGCGTCGTGAAGCCTTTGGCAAGCAGCGCTCCGAGGCGGGCCTCGGCGGCGCTCGCCTCGACCAGCACGGCCTGCGCCGCCGCGACATCGGCCTCGGCGCTGCGCAAGCGGTTGCGATAATCCTGGTCGTCGATGCGGGCGAGCACTTCGCCTTTCCTGACAATCTGGCCTACTGCTGCCGTGCGCTGCACGAGCTTGCCTGAGAGCCGGAACCCAAGGTCGCTTTCGCGCTGTGGGCGGATTTCGCCGATCGCGAGCCGGCTGTCCGCCTGCGGTGCCGGCTTCACCGTCACGGCCTTGACCAGCTTCGCTTCCGGCACATCCGGCTTTGCGCTCGCGGCCTCGCCCTTGGCAGCGTACCAGGTGACGGCGGCGGCGCAGGCGAGCGCCGCGATCGATACGCCGACGAGGCCACGTTTCAACCTGCTGTGGAATGCGGCAGTCATGTTGTCTCCTACCCATGTTGCGGCCGGCGCCGGAATGGGTGCGACAGCCGGCTATGATCCTTGGCTGGAGACGGGGCCGGACGCCTTGGCGTGAAACAGGGTCAATTGGCCCGTTCCCCAGCACGCTTTCATTCGGCTTTTCAGGCGCTGAAATCCCGATCGGATTCTGAGAATTTTCCGATGTTTTGGCGACCGACCTCTTCCATGCTGGAACGGCTGATCCTCGCCGGCCTTGCCGTCTCGTTCATGTTCACCGCCTTGACCAACTATCTCGTCTTTGCCGGCGACCAGCGCGCCGCTCACTCGGTGCTGTCTGGACGATGGGCGGGCTCGGGCTGGCGCGATGGGACAATGTCGGGCTGGATGCTCTGGGCGCAGGCACCATCCTTGTCTTCGGACTTTGGAACCACCGTCGGCTCGACGCTTTCCTGGCCGGCGAAAATTCGGCCCCTAGAATGATGAGCACGCTTATAATATATGCTGCTCATGGTTTCCGACGGCATCGATAGATTGGGCTTTTTGATCCACGACGTGCAGCGCCTGATGCGCAAGCGCTTCGAGGCGAGGGCCAGCGGGCTCGGCCTTTCCTCGGTGCAATGGCGGCTTATGGTCCGCGTCGCCAAAGAAGAAGGCATCACGCAAGCGCGGCTCGCCGAGCATCTCGAGATCGAGCCGATCAGCGTCTCGCGCCTGGTCGATCGCATGGAGGAGAGCGGCTGGATCGAGCGCCGTTCCGACGCCGCCGACCGCCGCGTTCGCATGATCTTCCCGACCGCCAAAGCGAGCGAGGCCTATGCAGAGATCAAGAGCCTCGCCGGCGAAGTCTATGAAGAATCACTGACCGGCGTGTCGCCGCAAGATCGCCGCATCCTGATCAAGGGTCTGGAGGCGATGGCCAAGAACCTGGCGGACGGCGACACGGCGTCCGCCGAAAAAGTCGAGAGTGCAGAAGGCGCAGCAGCATGAACGCGGTTGCCAAGGTAGATGAGAATGCGAGCAAGCTGGAGATGAAGCTCCCGCGCAGCCCGCGGCAGCCCCGGTTACGGCCGCTCCGCCGGTAGAACCGGCGCCGGTGGCGCCGAAGAACCGGCGGCAGCTACGTCTGGGTGACCGGCGGCCGTTACCAGGAGCCGATACGGCAGGTCGCATCGTTCAGGTCGACATTTTCGACAATCAGTCCGTCAAGCAGGGCGACGTGTTGTTCGCCATCGATTCCGAGCCCTACCGGATCGCACTGGCCCAGGCCGATGCGGCGGTGGCCGGCGCGCGCCTCAATGTCGAGCAGTTGCGTGCGGCCTACAGCCAGGCGGTAGCGCAGGAGAAGTCCGACGCCAGCCAGGTCGACTACGCGCAGTCGCAATATGACCGAGCCGCCGACCTTGCCCGCAAGGGCATTAACGCCAAATCGTCGCTGGATGAGGCCAGGAACGAACTCGACAAGGCCAAGCAGCAACTGGCCGCGGCCGAGCAGGGCATCCTCAGCGCCAGGGCGGCGCTTGGCGGCAATCCCGATATCGAGACCGACAAGCATCCGACCGTGATGGCGGCGCTCGCCGCACGCGACAAGGCTGCCTACGATTTGGGGCAGACCACGGTCAAGGCGCCGGCCGCCGGCATCATCAGCCAGGCTGCCTCGTTCAAGGTCGGCCAGTATGTCGGCTCGGGTACGCCGCTGTTTTCGCTGGTCGAGACCGGCGACACCTGGATCGATGCCAATTTCAAAGAAACCCAGCTCACCAATATGAAGCCCGGCCAGAAGGCTGAAATCGTGGTCGACACCTATCCGGGCAAGACGTTCGAAGCCACGGTCCAGGCGATCGGCGCCGGCACGGGGGCCGAGTTCTCGCTGTTGCCCGCCCAAAACGCCACCGGCAACTGGGTCAAGGTCACCCAGCGCATTCCGGTACGCCTGCAACTGGCCGATGCCGACGCCAAGATGGAGCTGCGCACCGGCATGAGTGCGACCGTTACGGTGGACACCGGCGTTTCCCGCGGGCTTCCGAGCATCTTCGGCCACGCCACGGCGGGTGAGGCGCAATAGACCACCTCGTTCCATCGGATGATGAAGCCTGAGACGTAACAAGTAGAATGCAGGCCGGCGAGAGGAATGCAGATGGCAGGATTGGTCTGAGGGGATGCGGTGAGGGTTGGGACTCGGACCGGGCTGCGTTGCCAGACCGAAGCCTGAACAATCCGACGCAGGCCGCTTCGGTCCTCAGGTTTCCGGGCGGCAGGCGCCCGTTATCGAGACGCTCGGTCGATGTAACCCCCACATCGATTTCGCGTCCCACCGCGATGAGGGTCTCTCCACACGGAAGGCCTCGCCGCCCGGAAGCCTAGCGCATCGGCCCGAAAATCGGAATCGATTTTCGGAAAGCACGATGCGCAGTCTCAAAGTACTAGAGCGTGCTTTGTGCGTCCAAATGGACGCACGTCGCTCTAGTGTACACGTTTTTGTCACCTGCCGGAAGTTCCACATCATGAGCACGCCAGAACCCTTTCGCGGAGTGCCGCATCGCGGCCTGATAACAGTTGCACTGATGCTGGCGACGATCATGCAGGCGCTCGACACCACGATCGCCAACGTCGCGCTGCCGACCATGACCGGCGATCTCGGCGCTTTCCCCGACAATATCAACTGGGTGTTGACCTCCTACATCGTTGCCGCGGCGATCATGACGCCGGTGACCGGCTGGCTAGCCGACCGCTTTGGCCGCAAGGAGCTGTTCCTGACGGCGGTGGTCGGTTTCACCATCTTCTCCATGCTGTGCGGTCTGGCATGGAGCCTTGAAACCATGGTGCTGTTCCGCCTCATGCAAGGCGTGTTCGGCGCGGCTATCGTGCCGCTGTCGCAGACCTTCCTGCTCGACATCAACCCCAAGGAACGCCACGGCCAGGCCATGGCGATCTGGGGCGCCGGCATCATGCTGGGACCGATCCTGGGCCCGACGCTCGGTGGCTGGTTGACCGAGAATTTCAACTGGCGCTGGGTGTTCTTCATCAACCTGCCGGTCGGCATCCTCGCCTTCCTTGGCATGGCCGCCTACTTGCCGGCCGTTGCAAGGCGGATACGCAGCTTCGATTTCTTCGGCTTTGCCATGTTGTCGCTCGGCGTCGGCGCGCTGCAGTTGATGCTGGATCGCGGCGGCGAGGTCGACTGGTTTTCCTCGGTCGAGATATGGATCGAACTCGGTCTTTCCATCACCGGCTTCTGGGTGTTCATCATTCACACGTTGACGGCGGAGCAGCCCTTCATTGACCCGAAGATATTCCTCGACCGCAATTTTGTGACCGGGCTGGCGTTCATCTTTGTCATGGGCGTGCTTATTCTGGCGAGCATGGCGCTGCTGCCGCCAATGCTGTCGACCATCTTCGGCTATCCGACCGTCACGATCGGTATCGTCATGGGACCACGCGGTGTCGGCACGATGATTTCGATGCTGCTGGTCGGCCGCATCATGCACAAAGTCGATGCCCGAATCCTCGTCGTCATCGGCTTCCTCCTGACCGCGCAATCGCTCTACACCATGTCTAGCTTTTCACCGCAGATGGACAGCTGGCTCATCCTCAGCTCCGGCGTCATCCAGGGCCTTGGAATGGGAATGGTGTTCGTGCCGCTGTCGACCGTGGCCTTCGCCACGCTCGACGCGCGCTTCCGCACCGATGCCACTGCGTTATTCAGCCTGGTGCGCAATCTTGGTTCGTCGATCGGCGTATCGGTGGTGACGGTTCTCCTGGTACGCAACACGCAGGTGAACCATGCCGAGCTCTCAGCTTACATCAACCCGTTCAATCCCAATCTCTGGGCGGCGTCGCCGGCAGCGGCGGGCGGCGATCCGACGGCGCTTTCCCAAGTGGACGGCATGGTCAATATCCAAGCGATGATGATCTCTTACGTCAATGACTTCAAGCTACTGATGATGATGACGCTGCTTGCCATCCCGTTTGTTTTCCTGCTGCGCAAGCCAACGGCCGGTCCGACCGCCGGTCCCGCCGCGCATATGGACCGATGTTCGATCCGGGCTCCGAACTCAAATCGTGACCCTGAGAAATCCACGGCCGGTCGCCTCCGGCATTGAACCGGTTCACCGACCATTAGTATATCCGGACCACAATGCACCCGTTTAGCTTGCAGGCGAGCTTTGTTTGCCTCGCCCCATGCACCGAGCCGGAGGAATTCCGTTTGGCCACGAAATCATCGAGGCAAGCCGCCGAAGCGCCCGAAGCGCCCGAAGCGCCCGAATCGGCCAATCTGGCCGCGCTGGCGAAACTGACGACCGCCTCGTACGAAAACCTCGAGCGCGAGCTTCGGGCTACGATCGCAACGCTCGAGGGGCAGGCGCTGCGGTTCGAGACGGCGATCGACAACATCTCGCAAGGCATCTGCTTTTTCGACGCCGATGAACGGCTGATCCTGTGCAACCGCCGCTATGCCGAGATTTACCGCATTGCGCCAGAGCAATTGCAGCCGGGCGTGACGCTGGGCGAAATCGTCGAACGCCGCGTCGCTGCCGGGACGTCCGCGATGGCTACCGATGCCTATCTCGCAATGGCCCGGGCGGTCAATTCGGGCACGGCTTCGAGAAACTGGGCCGCCGAACTCGCCGACGGCCGGACAATTCAGATCCGCCACCAGCCGATGCCCGACGGCGGCTGGGTCGCTACGCATGACGACGTTACGGAACTCACCGCCAATCGCCTGATCGTCGATGAGCGTATCTCGCTGCAAACGCTGATCGACTGGGTGCCCGATTACATGTGGGTCAAGGACACCGAAAGCCGCTTCGTTGTGGCCAACAGGGCCATTGCGTCCGACAGCGGCAAGGACAAGGCCAGCGACATGATCGGCTTGACCGATTTCGACCTCCATGCCCCGGAGCTTGCGCAGCGATTTCGCGCCATCGAGCAGGACGTGCTGCGCACCGGGCGGCCGATGATCGACGAGGAAGAATTTGTGGTCGATGCGTCAGGCGCCGGCAAATGGTTCTCGTCGACGAAGGTGCCGTTGCGCAATGCTCAAAATGATATCTTCGGTCTGGTTGGCATCGCCCGCGACATCACTGCCCGCAAGCAGGCGGACGTCCTTCGAGACGGGCAGGCGCATATACTGGAAATGATCGCGACGAGCGCTCCGCTCGAAGACGTGCTCGACCGCCTCATGCGCCTCGTCGAGTCCCAGTTGACGGGGATATTCGGCTCCGTCCTGTTGCTCGACAAGGATGGCGGCCATTTGCACCACGGCGCCGCGCCGAGCCTGTCGAAAGACTATACGAGCGCCATCGACGGGGTTGCCACCGGTCCCAAGGTGGGATCCTGCGGAACCGCCGCCCACCGGCGCGAGCCGGTCATTGTCGCCGACATCATGCAGGATCCGCTATGGGAGGATTATCGCGAACTGGCGGCGGGGCATGGCTATCGTTCGTGCTGGTCGACCCCGATCCTGTCGCATCAGGGCGCTGTGCTGGGCGTCTTTGCGATGTATTCGATGACGGTGCGCGAACCGACCGACGCCGAGACCCGGCTCATCGATTTCACGACGCGCATCGCCGGGATCGCCATTGAGCGCAAACTGGCCGAAGATCGAATCCACTTCATGGCCAACCATGATGCGCTGACCGGACTTCCCAATCGCGCCTTGCTCGAGGACCGGCTTTCACAAGCGATTCTGTACGCGCAGCGATACGATCGCTGGGTGACGGTGGTGTTTATCGATCTGGACAATTTCAAACTCGTCAACGACACGCTTGGCCACAATGCCGGGGATGAGCTCCTGAAGACCGTTGCCGCCCGCATGGTCGAATGCGTAAGGGCGACCGATACCGTCGTGCGGCTTGGCGGCGACGAATTTGTCATCGTTCTGTTCGACCAGCCGACGAACGTCGATCTCATCGCCGAGACCCTGCAAAAAATCCGTATGGCGATCGCGGAGCCGGTTCAACTCGGAGCGCATCGGCTGAGGGCGACGGCCAGTATCGGCATCGCAAGCTATCCGAAGGATGGGACGAACCCGGACGCGCTGCTGGCCAACGCCGATGCAGCCATGTATCGCGCGAAGGAGTTCGGCCGCGACAATTTCCAATTCTATGCTCCCGAATTCAACACCACGGCGCACGAAAAATTCGTGCTTCAGGAGGAATTGCGAAACGCCCTGGTCCGTTCGGAATTCACCCTTGTCTACCAGCCGCAAGTCGATCTTCGGTCGGGGCAGGTCTTCGCCGTCGAAGCGCTGGTACGCTGGAATCATCCGACGCGGGGTACGATACCGCCGACCGCCTTTATTCCGACGGCCGAGGAGACAGGCCTGATCGTGCCGATCGGCGACTGGGTGCTGCACGAAGCCTGTCGGCAGGCCAAGGCCTGGCAGGACGCGGGCCTGCCGCCGATGACTGTCTGCGTGAATGTGTCGGCACGGCAATTCAGGGAAAGGAACCTGATCAGCCGTGTCGTCAACGCGCTCACGGAAAGCGGTCTGGAGGCTGGATATCTCGAGCTGGAGGTGACCGAAAGCCTCATCATGCAGGATATCGACCTGGCGGTCGCGACCATGGACGAACTGCAAAGCCTGGGCGTTCAGATCTCGATCGACGATTTCGGAACGGGCTATTCCAGCCTCAGTGCGCTCAAGACGTTTCCGGTCGCGCGGCTGAAGATCGACAAGTCTTTCATCAACGATCTCGCCGCCGACGAGAACGATCAGGCTGTCGCCAGCGCCGTGATTTCATTGGGTCAAAAGCTCCATCTGAGGGTCATTGCCGAGGGCGTCGAAACAGACGATCAGGTGGCCTTCCTGCGCAAGAACAACTGCGATGAAATGCAGGGCTATCATTTCAGCAAACCGGTTTCGGCCAGCGACATCGAGGAATTGCTCCGCCACAAGGATTGACGGCCAGCAGATCCCTGATGATCTCCGCCGCCGATGGCAGCGCGCGCCGCGCATATGGATGACGGCTGCGGCCGGCGTGCCAGTTACACCGCCTGTTTGCCCGAGCCTCTATCTGCCCAGAACCAGGCTCCAATAGCGCAGCGCGCTGTCGCGGCCGTCGCGGACATAGGCCAGACCGAAGCGGGTGAAGCGCGGGTCGAGCATGTTGCGGCGGTGGCCGGCCGAATGCATCCAGATGTCGAACAGCTTCTGCTGATCGAAACGGCCCTCGGCGATATTTTCGGCGGCAGCACCGCTAATGCCGTTGCCCTTGACGCGCGAGGCGAATCCCTTGCCCCAGCCTGTGGTATGGGTCATGCGGCCGCCGCGCGCCATATAGCCGGACTGCTGCAGGGCTGCCTGTTCGAGCTGAGGGTCGGGGACAAGCGGCCCGAGGCCGGCTGAGGCACGGATGCCCGCCAGTGTGCCGACGGCGGAGGCGGAGACCCCGGCGCCTTCGCCGGTGGGCAGCACAGTGGCGCAGGCAGCGAGCCCGGCCAGTGCAGCAAGGCCGGCAGCTCTAAATAGCATTCGCCTGTTAAAGTTTGATCGGGCATCGGAATCTTCGATTTGGGCAACGGTCATGCCCGACTGACTAGCGGTGATCATGGCTTTTGCCGGGCAGGCGCTCAAAAATCTCGCTCACTGCGCCCTTAGCCGTCCGCGAACCCTGCTGACTGCACGCTACGGCGCGGTATTCTCCAAGATAGTCACCCAACCACCGCCGATAGCCGCATTGCTCTCGATAAGAGCACTCCTGCCGCAGACCGCTAGCCGGCAGACACTTGGCTGATCCCGGCATCGATCCGGGCGCGCGTCTGTTCCAGAAGTTCATCCGAAAGCGCGGGATCGTCTATCGCCCGGGCGAGGATCAGCCGTCATCGTCGATCGATACAGGGCATCAGCGCGGACGGAATCTCAAAAGATATCGTCACCCTCTGTAGCGCCGGCGGCCAAGGGCGCTCGATAACACTCGAGATCGCTACCGGTGAGCTATCGGGGAGCTGCTGATACCAAACTCAACTTAATTTCGGATCGGGCTATAAGGCATTTGCCGAATATGGCGGCGCCGTCGCATCTTTCTGCTTGCCGCCCTATTTCACCAAGGACGGGGCCGCCGGAATGAAGGCCAGCTTTCGGGGACCGGCAAGGAACCGGTCAGCGACTGATATCGGGTCGTTTGCCGGAATGCCGCCGTCGAGGAACGAGAAGGCACTGGCTGGGTCTTGATGGCCACATCGGGAGGTGAACCCATGGAACCGAGCGCCAAGGAACAGGAGAACCTTTCCCGACTCGAACGGGCCGCGCAACAGACTGCTGATCCAGAAACTTTGGAACAGAAGGCGAAAAAGCCCGAGGAAAAATTCCGCTTCAGCCTTCGCAAGCAAGATGTCTGGTGGACGGTTGGTTTCGCTGCCGCCGCCTTGCTGCTTTTTGGCATCCAAGTCCTGATCAATTGGCGCCTAGAATGGCTTGATGCGCCTTTGCGCGTTCGCGTGCTGAACTACGTCAGGGGCGGCCTTCTCATTTTCGTTATGCTGACCGTTGCGAATGTTATCGAAGTCTTTCTCATTGGCCGAATTCCCAATCGTGTTTCGCGTTTCAACCTGCAACGTATTTTTCGATTGGTCGTCGTCGTCGCCATCGTCTTCGTGGCCATTTCGGTCTTATTTGTGAACTGGTACGCTGCGGTTGTTTCACTCGGCCTGATTTCACTGATTCTCGGCTTTGCGCTGCAAATGCCGATCTCCAGTTTCATCGCGTGGATTTATATTCTGGCCAGGGCGCCTTATCGCGTTGGCGACCGCATTCGCATCGGCGATGCCCATGGCGATGTCATTGATGTCAGCTATCTCGACACGACGTTATGGGAATTCGGCGGCGAACATCTTTGGACCGATCATCCAAGCGGACGCGTTATCAAGTTTCCGAACTCCACCGTGTTTGACACGCCGGTCTTCAACTATTCCTGGCCGCTGTTTCCCTATGTCTGGAACGAAATCAAGTTCCAGCTCGCTTATGAAAGCGATCTGGAATTCGTAGCGAAGACCATGAGGGAGGTCGTTGACGAGCAGATCGGCGACATCATGAGCCAGAAGGTGAAGGTCTATAAGCACATCCTGTCGCAAACGCCGGTGGACGAACTCGAAGTGAAGGAGCATCCCGTGGTTCATTTTCGCGTCAGTGAAAACACCTGGCTCGAGGCCATCGTGCGTTACCTCGTGCCGCCGAAGGAAGCGGGGCGCACCAAAACACGCTTGATCAAGGAAATGCTGGCGCGAATGAATGCAAAACCCGATCGCGTGCTGTTTCCGAAGAGCAATTTGAGGTGAACTTCCTCACGCCCCGCCCGCGTCGCGGCAGGCAACCCGGATGACCGACTATATGGGCTCCGTTGATCGGGCTCGTGCATGGAGGTATGGCGGGGACAATTCGCTGATCCGGTATCTGCAGGGCTTCTGGCGCTACCCGCGCATCCGATAATAGACCCGGACGGCAGGTCCGACCCAAAGCGGTTGTCCAGCCTCGGTACCAGGCCTCAGGCTTTCACCACTGGTCAGGCCGCCTTGACGAGCCTGGTTTCCGGCGTCGATGAAATCTGGCCGGCCCGATCGGCCTCGGTATCTTCCCACCAGTCGCCCAGGGCGTCGATGAGCGGCACAAGCTTGAGGCCGGGCGCCGTGAGGTCATAGTCGACGCGTAGCGGATAGCCGGAGTGCGCCGTTCGCCGCACGATCCCGGCTTCCTCCAGCTTGCGCAGTTCTAGCGCCAGAATGCGGTGCGACACGGTCGGGTTGTCACGCCTCAGGTCGCTGAAGCGCTTGGTCCCGTCCTTGAGATAGTAGAGCAGCAAGGTGGGCCAGCGACCGCTGAGCACACGCATAGTCTCTTCGATCGGGCAGCGTGAGACGACATCTTTCATGGCGGGTCCCTGGTTACAGAATAGTGCGTAATTTACATGGGACGACCAGCGTTTAGGGTCAAGCTTCGCTGCGCAGCGTGATCCCTAACATGGAAGAGACAAAGAAATGGAACCTATCCTCCTTTACGGCGTCCCGGCGGGAAGTTCGATGGGGCTTGTCGCTGCTTTTGAACGCCTCGGACAGCCTTACCGCCTGTGTCGCGTCGACATGCTCACCGAAATGAAGAACGACGCCTCTGCCAGCATCAACGGCCGTCAGGAAACGCCGGTGTTGATCACGGACGAAGGCAGAGTGCTCACCGAGACCATGGCGATTGCCGCTTGGCTCGAAGCCCGCGACACGCAACGTCGCATCAGCTTCGATCCTCGCTCGCCGGAAGCGGACCGGATGCATCAGCTGATGGCTTTCGTGAACACCGGTTTCACCGCCGCTTTCACCCCGCTCTGGGCTGCATATGAAATGGAATCGGCCGAGCCGGTCCTGCTGGCGACCTTGCGCGACTTTGGCCGCAAGGCCGTTGCCGAACGCCATGACCGGCTTGAGGCGATGATCGTCGACACGGACTTTCTGGTCGGCGATCGCCTGACGCTGGCGGATACCACGCTGATTGGCGTGGCACGCTGGGCGGAGTTCCACAAGGCGGTCGACAGCGCCGCCTACCCCAAGCTGGCGGCGTTGCGCCGCCGGATCGAAAGCGATCCGGACGTGCGGTATGCGCAGGCCATCGAGGATGGCGAAAAGCCGGCGGGTTCAGGTGTCTGCCTTGGCCACATTCCGCTGGCCGAGGTGATTGACCGAATTGGTGCCTAGACTAGTGGTAAAAGCCTGACACTTGGTACCCGACGTGTGGGGCAGCTCAGGCTGAAAGACCGCCAATCAGGCAATCACGGACAAGATGGAAGGTCAGCCCCGCAATCGCGCCCAGGGCGTCCTCAATAAGCCCGAGTGAATCCGCCATCGTGTAGAATGTTCAGGCCTGTCATGTGATCAGTGAGGGGCGACAACAAGCCCTCGACGACGACG
>NZ_SRTG01000180.1:0-388 GCF_004792125.1 Mesorhizobium sp. M5C.F.Ca.ET.164.01.1.1
CAACAGCCCCATCCTCCACTGTGGTTCGGAGGTTCGTCCGACGCCGGCATTGCGATCGCCGCCAAGCACGTGGACGCCTATCTGAGTTGGGGCGAACCGGTGGACCAGCTCGCCGAAAAGATCGGGCGGGTCAGGCAGGCCGCAGCGGCGCAAGGCCGAACGATCCGCTTCGGCCTTCGCATCCATTTGATCGTTCGCGAAACTGAGGATGAGGCCTGGGCCGCCGCAGACCGACTGATCAGCCGCGTCACCGACGACCTGATCGCCGAGGCCCAGAACGGATTCGTCAATATCTCGGAATCGGTTGGACAGAAGCGCATGTCGGCTCTGCATCAGGGTCGACGAGACCGGCTGGTTGTCGGTCCGAACCTGTGGGCCGGACCCGGGC
>NZ_SRTG01000181.1:0-388 GCF_004792125.1 Mesorhizobium sp. M5C.F.Ca.ET.164.01.1.1
CGCGGCAGAGGCGGTTCTGGAAAGGGCCGGGCTTGCGGTCGATCGCGCCGTGGCCGACCCGAACGAGAAGACCGTCGCGGAAGCGCAGATCGCGGTTGCCGAATCCAAGATCCTCACGACAGAGATCGCCATCATTGCCACGAACAAGCTGTTCGAGCTCGCCGGCACACGCTCGACGCTGGCCGAGCACAATCTCGACCGCCATTGGCGCAATGCGCGCACCCACACGCTGCACGATCCGGTACGCTGGAAGTACTCGATCCTCGGCAAGTACTTCCTCAACGGCGAGAATCCGCCGCTGCACGCCTGGAGTTGATTTCCCGCTGGCGGGCCAAGGCCCGCCACAACAACCTTCGACCATCAAGAGGCCCACTGCCATGTACAATCC
>NZ_SRTG01000182.1:0-387 GCF_004792125.1 Mesorhizobium sp. M5C.F.Ca.ET.164.01.1.1
CCAGGCCGGCAATCAGATAGATCAGCAGGCTTTCGGTGTTGGTCCACGTATAGTTCAACTGGCCAACGAGGAGCAGTATCTCCTGAAAGCGGGGCATCGCCGCCTCATGCCGAGGACTGGCTGATGCCCGGCTGTCTCGACCGTTCCATGCCGCCGTAAAAGGTATCCTTGCGCGCATGAAAGACGGCGGCCGCTTCGGTCCTGTTGTGAGCTCCGAGCTTGGTGATGATGTTGTGCAGATGGATCTTGACCGTATGCTCGGACAGCCGGAGGGTCGCCGCAATGATCTTGTTCTGCAAACCGCGCGCTACCATTTCGAGAATCTGAAACTCGCGCTCGGTCAATTCACCCATCTCGTCGAAACCCGCGCGGTCCGTCGCCGATTGC
>NZ_SRTG01000183.1:0-387 GCF_004792125.1 Mesorhizobium sp. M5C.F.Ca.ET.164.01.1.1
GAACTGTCCGACGGCGTGGCACGCATCGTCGGTACCGATCGCACAATCGATTTCGCCAGCGTCGCCAGGGCGGCGAAAACCGCGGACGACCTCAAGGGCTTCGGCGAATTCGTCCAGGACGAATGCACCTATCCCAACGGCACCCACATCTGCGAGGTCGAGATCGATCCCGACACCGGCGCCACCGAGATCCTGCGCTACACCATCGTCGACGATTTCGGCGTCACGGTGAATCCGATCCTGCTTGCCGGCCAGGTGCATGGCGGCGTCGTCCAGGGCATCGGCCAGGCCCTGACCGAGAACACCGTCTATAGCGAGGACGGCCAGCTCCTGACGGCAAGCTTCATGGATTATGCCATGCCGCGCGCCGATAGTTTTCCGTTCTTC
>NZ_SRTG01000184.1:0-386 GCF_004792125.1 Mesorhizobium sp. M5C.F.Ca.ET.164.01.1.1
GGAAATCCAGGTTGCCGTCGATCAGCCCCAGCCGCATCAGCAGGTCGCTGACGACGCGGCCGTCGTTGAAGGCAAGCTTCCAGATGAAGGCGACGGCCGAGGGCATGAACAGCATCGGCATCAGGAAGATGATGCGCCACGACCGCACCCACGGATCGCGATAGGCGAAGGCCGCGATGCTGATGGCGATCGTGCATTCGAGCGCGAGCGCGATCGCGCCCATGACGAAGGTGTTCCACAGCGCCTGCCAGAATTCGGGATCCGACAGCAGCTTGCTGTAGTTGTCGAAGCCCGCGAAGGTCCAGTTGTTGAAGCGGACGTGGCAGAAGCCCTGATAGATCGCATAGATGCCGGGATAGAGCGTGATCCCCAGCAGGAATATCACC
>NZ_SRTG01000185.1:0-386 GCF_004792125.1 Mesorhizobium sp. M5C.F.Ca.ET.164.01.1.1
AAGGAATTGCCCGCTACGCCGGACCGCGACGGGCTGACGGCGGCGCTGGGCAAGGCCATCGAGGCGGTTGCGGCGCGCGGCAAATCGCAGCCGGGACAAAAAACCATGCTCGACGTGCTGCAGCCGGTGTATGAGGCGCTGGCGCAAGGCAGAACCGGCAAGGAGATCGCCGATGTCGCCGACAGGGCGGCGGACGCCACCGTGCCGATGAAGGCCCTGCGCGGGCGGGCGTCCTTCCTGGGCGACCGCTCGATCGGGCATATGGACGCCGGGGCGCGGTCGACCGCGCTCTTGGTGCGCGCAGTCGCTGAAGCAATCGAGGGTTCTTGATGAGCAATGTCGGTATCGTCATCGTCTCGCATTCGCCGCTGGTCGCCGAAGGCACG
>NZ_SRTG01000186.1:0-385 GCF_004792125.1 Mesorhizobium sp. M5C.F.Ca.ET.164.01.1.1
CCGTCAACGGCGCGCCGCATGCCGGTGGCTATTCCGACCGCTTCAGCGGCAGCGACATCGCCGACAGCCCGCTGACCATCGCCAACACCGGCAAGACCCCGCTGCAAGCCGTCGTCACCACCGTGGCGTCGCCGGTCGAGACGCTGCCGGCCGACGGCGACGGCTTCACCATCGACCGCACCTACTACAGGCTCGATGGCACCGAGGCCAACGTCACCGAGGTCAAGCAGAACGAACGCTATGTCGTCGTGCTCAAGGTCTACGAGCAGAACAGCTGGCCCTCGCGGCTGCTGATCACCGACCTGCTGCCGGCCGGCTTCGAGATCGACAATCCTGGCCTGGTGTCCAGCGCCCAGCTGTCGAACTTCTCCTGGCTGGCGCAGAC
>NZ_SRTG01000187.1:0-385 GCF_004792125.1 Mesorhizobium sp. M5C.F.Ca.ET.164.01.1.1
GGAGTGCCGGCCGGCGGCGCTTTATGGATGTCGCTATGGGGCGCCGACATGGCGGCGAATCAGGCGTGAGCGCATTAGACTGAGCCTGTGAGAGGGTGGTGATGTTCTGGACGCCAGACGACGCGGTCGGGAAATCAGCCGGCGCGACATCGTAAGACATGGCCGGCTGCGTACAGCGCAGGAGATGCCTCGTCTGCACGGAGAATGGGCCGATAACCGTGTTTGCGCTTACCGCAACGACCCCAAACGATTGTTCGCCCGGATTGTTGCCCATGCGCTCGATGCTGCCCGAGCCGACGCCAGAAACGGTGATCGTGATTGTGTTATAAGGCGGAAGGCTAATAACTTCCTTTGAGCCTGCTTTCATCGCTGTCATGGTTTCAAC
>NZ_SRTG01000188.1:0-383 GCF_004792125.1 Mesorhizobium sp. M5C.F.Ca.ET.164.01.1.1
ACGAAACGACCAATGCCGAGACGGCTTTGGCGCCAGCGGCGCCAGCCGGCACGCGCGGTGATGCGTTCGACCGCGCGCAGCGGCATTCGCGCCGGGTGCGCGTGCTGAAATTCGCTGTGCCGCTGCTTGCGGCTGGCATCGCCATCGCCTTTCCGGTCTATTCCTATCTTGCCGCCCCGGTGTCGATCTCGGCGGAGAGTATATCGAAGCGTTTGTCGCGTTTGATGTAGCCAAGAAGAAGCACGCGGTGGCGATCGCGGAGGGCGGCCGCACCGGCGAGGTCCGGTTTGTCGGCGAGGTCGAAAATAGTCCTGCAGCGATAGAGCGGACGATCAAGAAGCTGGGAAAGAAGTATGATCGACTGCACGTCTGCTTCGAGGCCG
>NZ_SRTG01000189.1:0-382 GCF_004792125.1 Mesorhizobium sp. M5C.F.Ca.ET.164.01.1.1
TCGCATCGGCAACCGCCTGGTCTATGGCTTCGGCGTCGCGGTTGTCGGCCTTGATCGCGATCGCGCGACCGCCCTTGGTCTCTATCTCGGCGACGACCGGGCGGGCCTGGTCCTCGCCATGCACATAGGTCAGCGCGACATCGGCCCCCTCCGCCGCGAGCCTTCGCGCGATTGCCGCGCCGATGCCGCGGCTGCCTCCGGTGACGAGTGCCGCCTTGCCGTTCAAATTCCTGGATGCCATCGGTTTCTCCATTTATGTAGTGATTGATACATAAATATCTGCCAGCCTTGCCTGATTGCGTCAACTCATTTATGTTTCGATCAACACAGAAATGAACGTCATGTCGGAAAGAGGCCGTCCCCGCACCTTCGATCGAAACGC
>NZ_SRTG01000018.1:0-21598 GCF_004792125.1 Mesorhizobium sp. M5C.F.Ca.ET.164.01.1.1
AACCTAACCCGAGAATCAGCCAAGGACTGACAAATCCCAGACCCACAGAAATCATCAGCGTCGTCGACGCCGATGCTATCAGGCAGTGTCCCGCAAACATCACCCACCGGCGGCTGAAGTTGTCGGCAATGGCTCCGGCGAAAACTGAGAGGAAGAACACCGGCAATGTAGATGCGGCCTGGACGAGTGCAACCATAAGGTCGGACGCAGAAATCGTTGCCATAAGCCAACTGATGGCGACCGTTTGCACTAGCCAACCCAGGCTGGAAATCTGGGTGGCCGTCCAAATTGAGCGAAACACCTTGTTTCGAAATGGAGCCAGCGTCTTTGAAACGGGCGGTTGAGGATTTTCGCTCTGCATGAGGTTTTGCTGGCCTTCGATGAGCGCTGCGATTTGAGCAAGCGGTTCGGTACTTAGACATCGCGGAGCACCGCACGGAACCAGCTCTATGGAGCTTGCCGGCGACTATTTACGTATTGAGCCATTCTCATAGTCTCATTCATGAGCAGTCCTGTGCGCAAGCGTCGCTTTACTAAATTCCCACGACAAGCGCGCCGCCGCTGAGACCCGCACCCGCTGCCGCCAAGAGGACTTTCTCGCCAGGCTGAAACGGCTGCGCCCGATGGGCGAGCGACAATGAGAGCGGGATCGTCGCGGCGGAAGAGTTGCCATATTCGGCGATCGTCTTGACGATCGAGTGATCTGCGATGCCGAGATTCCCGCCGACCGCCTCGAAAATGCGAGCATTGGCCTGATGCGGCACGAAACGATCGAGGTCTTGCGGCCTCAGTCGGGCAGCAGTGAGCGCATCTCTCGAGCAGGCGGTCATCATCTCCACGGCCTTGCTGAACACTTCACGGCCGTCAGTGATCGTCATCCGTGTCTGCTCGAGGTCGAGGTCGCCATGGAACGGGGTGTTGCTTCCGCCGGCGGGAATCTGGATCAGCCCGTAGCCCGAACCGTCGGAATCCACCGAAGCGCCAAGAATGCCCCGGTCAGTGTCGTCGCACGAGCCGATCACCACGGCGCCGGCGGCATCGGCAAACAGCACGGCGCTGGCGCGCTCGGCCGGATTGATGCGGCGGCTGAGGATGTTGGCGGCAATGACAAGGGCCGCCCTGCCGTGCAGGCGGGTGAAGCCGTCGGCGAACATCAGCGCATAGATGAAGCCGGCGCAGGCGCCGGTCAGGTCGATCGCGCCGGCGCGACCTAGTCCCAGCCGATGTGCGACCAGGGGCGCGCTTGGCGGCAGAAGATGATCGGGTGTGGAGGTAGCGAGCAACAGCAGGCCGATGTCGCCGCGGTCGATACCGGCATTGGTCAGCGCCATGTCGCCGGCGTGCGCGGCAAGGGCCGACAGCGTGTCTTCGTCCGCTGCCCAGAAGCGCGACCGTATCCCGGTGCGCCGCTCGATCCAGCCGGGTTCAAGCCCGAGACGATCTTCGATTTCCGGATTCTCCACCTTGCGCGCGGGCGCATGATGGCCAAGCCCGAGAATGCGCGATGATCGGCTCATGGCTTTGAGCCGAAGCGTTCGCCGGCCTCCTCGATGGCGTCATAGAGCCCATCCAACTCGTTGCCGGTAATGCAATAGGGCGGCAGAAGGTACAGGACATTGCCGAGCGGGCGCACGAGCAGGCCGCGCTCAAGAAAAAAAGCGCGCAGTTTTGGCCCGATCTCGGCCAGATAACCGGCTGAGCCGGTGCGTAGGTCGAGTGCCGCGATGGTGCCGGTTGTCCGGCAATCGGTGAAGCGAGGGTTGTCGCGAAAGCGTCGAAGCCCGGCGGCCTGTCGCTCGCTCAAGGCCGCGATCCGCTCGGCCACCGGCTCGTCGTGCCAGATCTCGACATTGGCAAGTGCCGCCGCGCATGCAATCGGATTGGCGGTGTAGGAGCTCGAATGGAAAAACGTCTTCTTGCGATCCTCGGAATAGTGAGCCTGGAAGATGGCATCGGTGGCGATCGTGGCGGCCAGCGGGATGGTACCACCGGTCAGACCTTTCGAGGTGCACAGGATGTCCGGCGAGACGGACGCCTGTTCGCAGGCGAACATGGTTCCGGTGCGCCCCCAGCCGGTCATCACTTCATCGGCGATCAGCAGCGTGCCGGCGGCCTCAGTGATCCTCTTCAATTCGGTCAGAACCCAGGCCGGATACATGAGCATGCCGCCGGCGCCGAGCACGAGCGGCTCGACGATCAGCGCGGCGGCGCGCCGGTCGCGGGAGAGTGCCTCGAACCGATCCAGCGTTTCCTGCTCGCGCCCGGCGGCCGGGAAGGGGATGGTGTCGACCTCGAACAGCAAGGGCTCGTAGGCGGCGTTGAACACGCCACGGGCGCCGACGCTCATCGCCCCGATCGTGTCACCATGATAGCTGTGCTCCATGACGACGATGCGCGAACGCGGCGCGCCGATGTTGCGGAAATAGCCGAGCGCCATCTTCAGCGCGACTTCGATTGAGGTCGAGCCACTGTCGGAATAGAACACCCGGTCAAGGCCGGCGGGTGCGAGGCCGACAAGCGCCTCGGCCAGGCGCTCGGCCGGCTCGTGGGTGAAGCCTGCGAAGATGATCTGGTCGAGGCTCGACGCGGTCGTCTCGATGGCCTTCATGATGCGGGGGTGGCGGTGGCCATGAGTGACGACCCACCAGGAAGAAATCGCATCCAGGATGCGGGAGCCGTCGGCCTTGTGGAGATAGGCGCCTTCAGTCAGCACGATTTCAGGGATCGAGGGCTCTAGCGCGTGCTGCGTGAACGGATGCCAGACTCGAGACTGCGCCATCAGTCGCCTCCGGCAATCATGGCCAGGTCGAAGCCGGAAATCATTGCATCTCTCAACGTTTCACCCGTCAGCGGACCGAGGTGCGGCAGCCTGCCGAGCTGCGGCACGCCGCCGAATTCCACGATTGTCCTTTGCGTATCGGCCACCTCTTCGCCCATGAAGGCAATGCCGATGAGCGGGATGGAGCGGGCTCTCAGGGCCTCGATCGACAACAGCGTATGATTGATGGTGCCGAGCGCGGTGCGGGCGCACAGTATGACCGGCAGCCGCCATTGTTCGAATATGTCAATGAACCTTGTCTGTCGATTGAGCGGCACCATCAGCCCGCCGGCGCCTTCGATGACGAGCGGTGTCGGCAGGACCGGAAATGAAAGATCGTCGGCCTCGATCGCGACGCCGTCGATTTCGGCTGATCGATGCGGCGACAGCGGCATCGTCAGTCGATAGACTTCGGGCAGCACGCGTCCGTCGGGCAAGCCGGAAAGCCGGGCGACGACCTCGCTGTCAGTCTCCTCGTCGAGGCCCGATTGCACCGGCTTCCAGTAGAAGCCGTCGAGCAGCCCGGCAAGTCCGGCCGAAAACACTGTCTTGCCAATTCCGGTGTCTGTTCCGGTGACGACGATGCGTTTGGTCATGCTGTGGCCAACACCTCGACGAGAGCCTCGACCATGGCGGAAATGTCGGTCTCGTCGACGTTGAGCGTCAGCGAAATGCGCAGGCGCGATGTGCCCTCGGGCACCGTCGGCGGACGTATGCCGCGTATGTCGAAGCCGCGTGCCTGCAGGGCCGCCGCCACCGCCATGGTGCGCCCAACGTCGCCGATGACAAATGGCTGGATCTGCGAGCCGCTGGGTACGACGCCGCAGCGCTCGGCCAATTGGCGGCCGGCGCAGGCAACGCGTTCCTGCAGCTGAGCGCGGCGCATGGGCTCGTCGGACAGAATAGTCAGCGCTTCGCGCGCCGCGACCGCCATCAGCGGCGAGGGCGCGGTGGCGTAGATGAACGGCCGGCACCGGTTGACGAGATAATCGCACAGTGTCCTCGGCCCGGTGACGAGTGCACCGGATGCGCCGAGCGCCTTGCCGCATGAGTGGAGCGTGACGATGTTGTCGCGGCCTTGGCACGCGGCGGCCAGTCCCCGGCCGTCCGGTCCCCAGACGCCGGTGGCATGCGCTTCATCGAAGACGATGAATGCTTGGTACCGATCAGCCAGCGCGACCAGGCTCTCCATTGGCGCACGGTCGCCATCCATGCTGTAAAGGCTTTCGACGGCGATCCACACGCGCCCCATGCCGCCTTCAGCGCGCCAGCGGGTGATTGCGCCCTCGACAGCGTCGACGTCGTTGTGCGCGGCCAGCTTGAACTCGGCGCGTCCGGCCTGTGCCCCCTCATGCATGCTGGCATGGGCGAGTTGGTCGAGGACCAGCAGGTCGCCCTTCTGCGGCAGCGCGGTCAGCAGAGCGAAGTTGGCGATATAGCCGCTGCCGAAGAACAGTGCGCGCTCGGCTCCGAAAAATGCCGCTGCGTCCGCCTCCAATTGCTCATGTTCCGGTGCGTTGCCGCGCAACAGCCGCGACCCGGCGGCGCCCACCGGCGTGCCCCGCGCAATCGCCGCCGCAACCGCGTCGCCTAGCCTTCTCGAAGCGGCAAGTCCGAGATAGTCGTTCGACGAGAAGTCGAGCCCGGCGCACGGTGCGAGCGTCCGCAGCCGGTCCTTGCGCGCCAGCCCCTGCAAGGATGCGTCATAGCGGGCAAGAATTGCCTCGTTCATTGCGTGGCGAGTTCCATCGGCTTGATGCCGAGACGCTGGAACAGAAGGCTATCCTTGTCCTCGCCGGGATTGTCCGCCGTCAGCAGCGTGTCGCCGACAAAGATCGAGTTGGCGCCGGCAAAGAAGCACAGCGCCTGCGTTTCGTCGCTCATCGCCGTCCTGCCGGCGGACAGCCTTACACAGGATTTCGGCATCATCACCCGCGCGAGCGCAACGATGCGGACGAAATCGATCGGATCGATGGCGTCGGCCGCGGCAAGCGGGGTGCCTTCGATGGGAATAAGCATGTTGATCGGCACGCTTTCCGGCGGCTCGGGCAGGTTCGCGAGCGTGACCAGCATGTCGATGCGATCGGTCTTTTCTTCTCCCATCCCGACGATGCCGCCGCAGCAGACTTTCATCCCAACCGCGCGCACGTGCCCAAGCGTTTCCAGCCGGTCGGCAAAAGTCCTGGTTGAAATAACCTCGCCATAGTAGCGCTCAGAGGTATCGATGTTGTGGTTATAGTAGTCGAGACCGGCCTGCTTCAGGCGAGCAGCTTGCTCAAGATCGAGCATGCCGAGCGTCATGCAGGTCTCCATGCCGAGCGCCTTGACGCCCTCGATCATGGCGACCACAACGTCCATGTCGCGCTCCTTGGGACTTCGCCACGCTGCGCCCATGCAATAGCGCGTTGCGCCGCCATCACGCGCCTTGGCCGCTTCGTCGATGACATGCTTGACGTTCATCAGCTTCGACGCCTTCACCCCGGTTTCGTAATGCGCAGACTGGCTGCAATAGCCGCAATCTTCGGGGCAGCCGCCGGTCTTGATGCTAAGGAGGCGCGACAGCTGCACTCGGTTTCGATCGAAGTTCTGGCGGTGGATCGTCTGAGCTAGGAACAGCAGATCGTTGAATGGCATGCCGTAGATGGCCTCGGCCTCTTTGCGGTTCCATCGCGGAGGCGTTCCATCGACCGATTGCATGGTCTGGTTCACGTCGAACTCCGAGTTCATTCCAATCGTCATCGTCAAACCTTTGTTGCTAGTCCGGTACGCCTTCAGGAGTCTGTCGACCAGCAAGCTCGGTCCGACTTGGCTTTGGAGCGCACTCGCTAAAAGGCGAGCTGCGGCACGTCTTTCCATCGCCTTCCTACGCCTGCCGAGCTGATGTTGCTCCTCATGTCGTAATCCTCAGTTCAAATGCTTGCAGATGTTCTGGTGGTCCGGCATGTCCAGGCCGATGTCGAGGATCGGGGCGCTGTGCGTCAGCCATCCCATGGAGATGAGATCGACACCGGTCGCCGCAATCGCCGCCGCCGTTTTCGGCGTCACCCGACCGGAAGCCTCGGTGATCGTACGGCCACCCACTATAGAAACCGCGCGGGCAAGATCCTCGACCGACATATTGTCGAGCAGCACCGCGTCAACACCAATCGCGAGCGCTGCATCGAGCTGCTTCAGCGTGTCGACCTCAACCTCGACCTTCACCATATGCCCTGCGGCGGCGCGCGCCCGCTCTATTGCTGTGCGGATATCGCCGGCGATCGCGATGTGATTGTCCTTTATGAGCACGCCGTCATCGAGGCCGAACCGGTGATTGGCACCGCCGCCGACGCGCACGGCGTATTTCTCCAATGCCCGCAGGCCGGGCGTCGTCTTTCGCGTCGATACAATCCTCGCCTTGTGACCGCGCACGGCCTCAACCATCGCCGCTGTGGCAGTGGCAATGCCGCTCAGCCGGCATAAGAAATTGAGGGCCGTGCGTTCGGCCGTGAGCAGGCCTCGCGCGGGTCCGGACAATCTTGCAATGGTTTCCCCGGCCCCGACATCGCTGCCATCAGGGCGCCAGATCTGGATGTTAATCGCCGGTTCCACGAGCAGGAAGGCGTACGAGACCAGATCGAGCCCGGCAACGACGCCCGCCTGCCTCGATTTGAGCACCAACGTGGCAGTGCAATCATGCGGGATAACCGCATCGCTGGTCAGGTCGCCGCATCTGCCCAGGTCTTCGAGGAGCGCACCGCGCACGATCGGTTCGATCAGGGTCGCGGGGAGGGGGGAGAATGAAATCATATCAGGTGCTCCGTATTGTAGCCCGGCAATCGAGTGCGGCCGCGGCCCGCATTGCGCTGTGCAGTGTCAGCCGTGATGGGCGCGCGTCGGCATCGTGGAGCGGGAAATCGGACCGACAGTGCGCGCCTCGACTCTCTTCCCGCCCCAGGGCCGCCACGGCGATCATCAGTGAGACCAAAGCCGGACCAGAGGCAGCGACATTGTCAGCTGCGATCGGCAGCAGGGTCGCCACCGCTTCGCGCATTGCCTCGCCGTCGCGGATGATACCCAGGGCGGCGGAGACAATCGGGCGGACCGCGGAAGCGTCTGGTCGTGGAGGGACGAATGTGGAGCATCTGCGCGGTCGCCGGGTATACGACGTGCCGGCAACGCTTTCGGCAACCCAGCTCGCGGTGACCGCCGCTTCGGTGAGCGAGTTGCTGGCCAGGCGGTTGGCGCCGTGCAGGCCGGTACAGGCGACCTCACCGCAGGCCCACAATCCCTCGATGGAGCTGCGGCCGGCGCTGTCTACGGCGACGCCGCCCATGTGATAATGTGCCGCCGGGCGCACCGGGATCGGGTCGGTCGCGGGGTCGACCCCTGCGCTCCGGCACAATTCGGCGATGCCTGGAAAACGCTTGCCAAATCTCGGGCCGAGACTTTGCCGTGCATCCAGGAATACGCGGCGTCCAACGGCAAGCTGGTGCCAAATGGCGCGCGCTACGACGTCGCGAGGCGCAAGTTCACCGCCAGGTGTGTCAGCGAGGAAGCGCTCTCCTCGCTCATCGATAAGCACCGCGCCTTCGCCACGCACGGCTTCGCTCACCAGCGGCATTGGCCGGCGCGGACCGTCGAGCGCAGTTGGATGGAACTGTATGAATTCCAAGTCGGCGAGTTCCGCCCCCGCCCATGCGGCGAGCGCCAGCCCGTGACCCCATGAGCCAGCGGGGTTTGTCGTGTCGCAAAACAGCCCGCCGACGCCGCCGGTCGCCAGCACCGCGCGACGCGTGGGCAGAGCGAGCGCGCCGGCTCGTCCTGCGGCGACCACGGCGATGACCGACCCGTCCTGCACGACCAGCCGGCGGACCTCCACATTTTCGATAGTGGTGATCGAGGCTGTACGCCGAACCGCGGCGATGAGCACGCGCACCAACTCGCGACCGGTGGCGTCGCCGGCTGCATGCACAATCCGCCGTCGCGAGTGTGCCGCCTCGAGCCCAAGTCGCAACGCGCGGTCAGGGTGCTGGTCGAAGGCGACGCCGAACCTTTGGATCGTCCTAATCGCTTCGGGTGCAGCTCGGACCACTCGCCGCACCGTGGCCTCGTCGCAGAGTCCGTCGCCGGCAGCTATCGTGTCGCAAAGGTGAAAATCCGGGCCGTCGTCGCCGCCGAGACTTGCCGCAAGACCGCCCTGGGCAAGCTCACTGCAGGCTCCGGTTCCAAGCGGCGCGTTGGTCAAAAGCACGACCGGTTCCGGCGCCAGATGAAGCGCCGTCATCAGGCCGGCAATGCCGCCGCCGATGACGACCGGCGCCCCGGCGATGTCGCGAACCTCCAGGCTCATAGGGAAAGCATTCGCTCGACCGCGCGGCGGGCGGGGCCGGCAATTTCCGGATCAATCCGGACCTCATGCCGGTTCTGCTCGAGCGCGGCGCGAATGTTGGCCAGGTTGATGCGCTTCATGTGCGGGCACAGGTTGCATGGGCGAACGAACTCGACGTCGGGATGCGCGACCGCGACGTTGTCGCTCATCGAACATTCGGTCAGAAGGACGACACGCGTCGGTTTCTCCCGCTCGACATAATCCGACATCGCTGCGGTCGAGCCGGAGAACTCCGCCTCCGCGACAACGTCTGGTGGGCATTCTGGATGGGCCAGCACGATGACGCCTGGATGGGCATCGCGCAGTTCCCGAATGTCTGCTGCGGTGAAGCGCTCATGCACCTCGCAATGGCCTTTCCAGGCGATGATCTCGACGTCTGTATCGGCTGCCACGTTCCTCGCCAGATATTCGTCCGGCAGCATCAGCACGCGCGCCACGCCAAGCGATTCCACCACCGCCTTCGCGTTGCCGGACGTGCAGCAGATGTCGGACTCCGCTTTTACGGCGGCCGAAGTGTTGACGTAAGTAACAACGGGGACCCCCGGATACCGCAGCCGCATTAACCGCACGTCGTCTGCCGTGATCGATTCGGCCAGCGAGCAGCCGGCGCTGAGATCCGGGATGAGCACGGTCTTGTTCGGATTGAGCAGTTTTGCCGTCTCGGCCATGAAATGAACGCCGGCAACCACGATGATGTCGGCGTCGACCGTCACCGCCTTGTGGGCCAACGCCAGGCTGTCGCCGACGATGTCTGCCACGCAATGAAAAATTTCGGGCGTCTGGTAATTGTGCGCCAGCACCACCGCATTGCGCTCACGCTTCAGCGCTAAGATGGCTTCAATATCGCCGGCGAACGCGAGCCATTCAACGGGAGGGATCACCCGCCGGACACGCTCATACAGGGACGCAGCCATAGGTAACGCCCCAGCCATTGGCGCCTCGATTATATTCGGTTTGACAATAAGGGAATATGTCTACCTTGACTATAAGTATGTCAAGCCCGCGCCAGCGGTAATTTTGTCCCGGCGATAGCCCTGTCGTCGAGAACGGCATGGCGGAAGCGATAAAGCTTCGCCGGTCGGCCGCCCGTGTCGAGGGAGGTCTCCCCAGTCTCCTCAACAAGATCCTGCTGCTCGACCAGTCTCCGGAAGTTGGGCTTGTTGATTAGCCTGCCAGCCAGAGCTTCCACGGTTCGCTGCAGTTGCAGCAGCGTGAAGGAAGGCCGCATAAGCTCGAACACGACCGGCCGGTATTTGATCTTCGAACGCAGCCGCGCAATCCCGGTTGCCAGAATACGACGGTGGTCAGCGACCATTGGTTTGCCAGCCGCGGCCGCAATCGCGTCCCTGCCGCCACCGGCCTCTTCAATCAGAGCAGCTTCATAGAGCAACTCGTAGCGTTGGAGCGTGAGTTCCTCGTTCCAATGGCGGTCGTCGAAGCCGAAGGCTATCGCAGCGCGCTGCCGGCGCTCGCGTTGAGTGGTCGGCTCGCTGGCGCCGCCGGCCCACTCAATCAGGCGGGGCCGCAATCTATCGAGCAGCACAGGCGGCGTGCCGAAGCGGTGGTCCTCCCAGGGAAAATATTCGTACCAACTTTGCCAGCCGCACGCGGCCGAGTTCGTTGCCTGTTCCTTCCTGGTCAATGCGAGATAGCTGATTGAGATGACGCGCTGGTGGCGCTCAGTGCCGATGCGGTCGCGATCGGCGAAGGTGTAGAGTTGCTCGATGTATCCCAGTGCATGGCCGGTCTGCTGCTCCACCCACCCCCTCAAACCCGACTGCAGCGATCGATGCTCAAGGGCAAAAGGTCCAGAAGGGAGGGTGTCCGCATGACCGACGGTGAGGACACAGGGCTCACAGTCGTTTACAGCGACCACGACGGCAGTCAGGTCCACTTTGGCTTCGTCAGCTTTGACGGCGGCTTTGCCTTTCTTGGTTCTTGTTGTCTGAGGATCCATGTTTGCGAAAGTGGGTTGGCCCAACGGAGCGCCTTAATCGATTGAATGTAACCTTGGCAGCCAGCACGTCAACACCGTAGTACTCAAGCGCTGTTTTTAGCTCTTCGCAGTCGCACAAAAATATGTCAAACGCGACACCCGCTGTTGGCAACGTAAGGAAAGGGGGGCGTCGGTTGAGCGCGGCTGGTGAGATAAAAGGGATTACCCCTCCAGATATTCGATTGCGAAAAGGCCAGACGCCACTTGTATGCTTGACGGCCTACACCACGCCGGTCGCGAGGCTACTCGATCGCCACTGCGACATCGTTCTTGTCGGCGACAGCGTCGGCATGGTGCTGCACGGCCTGTCGTCGACGCTGGGCGTCACGCTCGACATGATGATCATGCACGGACAGGCCGTTCGCCGCGGCCTAGAACACGTGCTGATGGTCGTCGACCTGCCCTTCGGTTCCTACGAGGAAAGCCCAGAGCACGCTTTCGGCAACGCTGCGCGCGTGATGGGTGAGACCGGTTGTTCAGCGGTGAAGCTTGAGGGCGGCGAGACCATCGCGGAAACCATCCGCTTCCTTGCCGCGCGCGCCGTACCTGTCATGGCCCATGTGGGGCTGACGCCGCAGGCGGTAAACACGTTCGGAGGCTATCGTGTGCAGGGCCGGGGAGCCGATGCAGAGCGGATCAGGCGCGACGCCAGGGCGGTAACCGAGGCGGGCGCCTTCTCCTTGGTGCTCGAAAAGATACCGGAGCAGCTTGCACGGCAGATAACCGCCGATATCGACATACCCACAATCGGCATCGGTGCCTCGCAAGCTTGCGACGGCCAGATTCTGGTGAGCGACGATATGCTCGGGCTCTTCACCTCATTTCGGCCGAAGTTCGTCAAACGCTATGCCGAGCTCGGTGAGCAGGCCGAGGCGGCAATCGCCGCTTACGCCACCGATGTACGGAACCGGCACTTTCCGGCGGTCGAACATCTCTATGTCAACGCCTTGAAAGCCGGAGACTTCACATGAGCGTGCCGATCGCTCGAACCGTGAGCGAGCTGCGCGCCGTCGTTGCGCAATGGCGTCGCTCGGGTGCCACGATCGGTATTGTGCCGACCATGGGAGCCTTGCACGACGGGCATCTGAGCCTCGTGCGGAAGGCGCTTGAAAGGGCCGAGCGGGTGATCGTGACGCTGTTCGTAAACCCCAAGCAGTTCAACAGCCCCGCCGACCTGATTGCCTATCCTCGGACGGAAAGCGAAGATGCTGCCAAGCTCGCGCCGCTGGGCACGCATCTGCTCTATGTGCCGGACACAGAGGAAATGTACCCGGCGGGCTTCGCCACGGCCGTTTCAGTGTCCGGCATCAGCGAATGCCTGTGCGGCGCATTCCGGCCCGGCCATTTCAATGGCGTGGCGACAGTCGTGGCCAAGCTCTTCCTGCAGGCCGGCGCTGACTTCGCCTTTTTTGGCGAAAAGGATTTTCAGCAACTTCAGCTTGTTAGGCGCTTGGTCCGGGACCTCGACATTCCGATCACTATTGTGCCCTGTCCGACAGTCCGCGAAGCCGATGGTCTTGCGCTATCGTCGCGCAACGTGCGGCTCTCCCCAGCACAACGCGCCATTGCCCCAAAACTAGCATCGGTCCTGCTCGATACGGCCGAGCGGCTTGCACGCGGCTCTCCCATCCTGCCTGCGCTTGATGAAGCGCGTGCAACAATTCTGGCTGCCGGCTATCGCGAGCTCGAATACCTGGAGCTTCGCGGAGAAACAGACCTGCAATCGTTAGCAAGCCTTGACCGACCGGCGCGCTTGCTTGCTGCGGCTTGGCTTGGCGACACGCGGCTCATCGATAACGTCGCAATATCACCCATCGGTAGTTGGTCAGGTGCGCGGAGCTCTCTCCAATCGGAAGCAGCACAGCAATTGCGGTGATGACGGCGGCGCGTCGTACGCCCTGCAGGGACAGGCCATCATTTAGAACCACGTCTCCGCCCGGCTTCCAGCAACCTCCGCGAGGTACGCAAAGCGCAGATGCATCGCGTATTTGAAACCTTGGTCGAGCAACTCTCTGCAAGCGTCGATGCCGTCGATCTCCATGAGGCAATGGCGTCCGCCGCAGCCGGGTTCGACTTTCCGCTCTTCGCTTATTTCACCTACCCATCCGCTTCCGGCGACACGCCGCGATTGATCTCGAACTATCCATCATCATGGACATCACATTACCTGCAACTGCGCTACCACAGCGTGGATCCCGTGATCCTGCGGGGACTGCGGGGCTGGGATACCTTCGACTGGGGTGTGGACCGCGATCACCGTTATTTGCCGACCTCGCAGCAGGAAGTCCTGGAAAAAGCAGCTGAGTTCGGCATTCGCGGCGGACTGACCATGTCGATGCATGATCATCGCGGCCGGTTCGCCGCACTGACCTTCGCCTCCAACGAGGCGCATCCGCCACTTTTGAGGTCGCTGACGCGCTACGAAAAAGCAATGCAGCTGGTTGCGATCACCGTTCATATCCATGCCCGGCGCAGGCTCGCCGAAGATTGCGTGGTAGATGGCATAACGCTCACCCCGCGGGAGTTCGAGTGCCTGAAATGGGCGGCGTGCGGCAAGTCGGCCTGGGATATCAGCCAGATTCTCGGTGTCTCGAAACGCACCGTGACCTTCCATCAGGAAAACGCCAAGGCGAAGCTTGGCGTGCGAACTATCAACCAGGCCATAGTGCGGATGGCTGCTCGGGCGAGATCCTGATCCTCTCCAAGGCTAGCTGTAAAGGTCTACAGGCTGCATTAATGACGGCTTTGCGCTTCGATTGCGTGGACACATCCCGCACGGAGACGACAATGATGCAGCTGATAACACCCGACTGCTACGCCGAGTTCGCGAGCGAACTCAGGGAAATGCACGGGCTTAGGTATCGGGTTTTCAAGAAGCGGCTCGATTGGGAAGTGCAGACCGAAGGCGAAATGGAAACGGACCCGTTTGACAGCCTGAACCCCGTCTACCTGCTTCTCAAGGGGTCCGATTGGCGAACTTGCGGCTGCGTCCGCCTTTTGCCGACCACCGGACCGACTATGTTGCGCGATACGTTTCCGGCGCTGCTGGATGAGATGGTGGCCCCTGCGAGTGCCGATATCTGGGAGAGTAGTCGTTTCGCGCTCGATCTCCCTCCGACAGCGCCGAAGGCTGCTGGCGGCCTGGCACAAGCAACCTACGAGCTCTTCGCGGGCATCATCGAATTCGGCTTGGCCAACAATCTCTCCGGGATCGTAACGGTGACAGATACGCGCATCGAAAGGATCCTTCGTCTCGCGACCTGGCCGTTGTCACGTATCGGACAGCCCAAGCAGGTCGGCAACACCGAGGCAGTCGCCGGCTTCCTCGAGATTTCCTACGCCAGTCTCTTGCGCATCCGCTGGAGGGGACGCCTGAACGGGCCGGTGTTGTGGCAACCAGTTCTCATCCAATCGGCATAGCGCCTGCGGATGCTCAGCCGTGACCTGGGTTAAGTCTGCTCACGGCCGCCACCGCCCGCCGTCAAGCTGAGCGGACCCGGACCCACGAGCATTCGACTGTTCCGGTCGATCGACTCGCGCGGCCGGACTTCGGATTTCCGTAGGCGCAACCCGCAGTCCAGCGTGAGCACGCCAAAATGGCGCCCGTCCGCTTGGAAAGAAGCCAATGTGGCTCCTGAGGTCGCCTTGGAATATGGACCGGCCGCCGTGAGCGATCCCAACCTCAAACCTTTGCCGGTATGCCGGTTTGGCCGGACCGTCGGCCAGTCGGAGCAGTCCCCCGATAAGGACCCGAGCTGACGCGCGATCCAACAGCGCCCAAGCCTATGCTATGTGCATTACCGTTCGGTTGGCCATATCGTCCAAGACCGCATGAAGAAGGCTTCCAACCTCCTGCGCAGCGAGCTCTGGCGCAATTCCTACATCGGACAATTGAATGAGCATTTTCTTGGCAGCACAGCGCCAGAACGCACTCGCCGCCTCGCCGTTCTTGGTCTCGAGGGCCTGGCGATACTTCGACCAATGTGCGTCGCCGAGGCAGCGGAAATACGCAAATGTTTGAGTCATGCATCAATCACCTCACAGTTTCAGTTCCACAAAGAAAACACCGGCGCTTCAAAAGCGCCCCGCTAGCGCGGTGACGGTTCGCGGCGACATGACGAGTTCCACTTCCCCGTCGACAAGCCGTTGGGCGATGAGCCGCCGGACCGCACATCCGGACCGCACATAAGGTGAACCACCATTGCTGATCCGGCTGCATTTCCTGTGCCGTTCCGCGACGAGGCGTTCCAGCCCGAATTGACGTCCAATGACTTAATTTCTGAAAGGGCAGGGCGGTACGAATCACCCGATTGTTCCGCCGCTTACATTCCTGCGAGCTTGTGCATGAACGATTAAAGCGTGCCCGAGCCGTTCTTGGTGGCCGCAGAAGGGAATCATGTCATCCGCGCCTATCGTAAGGCCGCGCGACTTCTAGCATGGCTGCACTGCCCCGATAGGGCTTTGCAATCGCGCGTTTCGAAGCCTATGCTTTGGCATCGGCCGTCAGTTACTTCGGATGCAGCCGACAGTAAGAGGTACGCGCTCTTGCCCGCATGGGAGAGAGCCTTGCCCGAATCCCTTTTTCGCAACCAGGTGCTGAAATCCCTTTCGCCGGAGGATTTCGCGCTGTTGCGACCATCGCTGCATCACCTCGAACTGGACATCAAGGCTCAGTTGGAGATCGCGCATCAGCCGATCAGGAATGTATATTTTCCCGAGAGGGGCATCGCCTCGGTGGGCGCCACCATGACCGGCGGACGGCAATGTGAAGTCGGCATTATCGGATATGACGGGATGACAGGAATAGCCGTCATTCTCGGACAGGACAGCTCTTCCAACGAGACCTATATCCAGGTCGCAGGCAATGGCTGGCGCCTGCCGGTTGAAATCCTTCGTCCTGCGGTTGCGGAAAGCCCGTCGCTGCGCACGTCACTGCTGGACTATGCCCACGCGCTCCTTGTCCAGTCGTCCCGGACGGCACTGGTCAATGGCCACTCCAAAATCGAGGAACGGCTGGCCCGCTGACTGCTGATGATCCATGACCGCTCTGACGGAGACAAGATCTACCTGACGCATGAATTTCTGGCGACCATGCTCGGCGCCCGCCGTCCCGGGGTCACCACGGCCCTGCAAATGCTTGAATATCGAGGACTTGTCCGTGCCAAGCGCGGCGAGGTCACGATTATCGACCGCGTCGGATTGATGGAACTCACGCATGGCGCTTACGGCGAGGAGGAGCAACGTTATTTCGGCCTGGCCACCGCTGCCTGACTGTCGGACATAGGCTTGAAGGCTGCCGAACTCCCGTCCTAGATCGTGTCAGTCAGAGTTTCAGGGAGGCGGGTGAAAAAGCCGCCGAAGCCTATGTTCTGTCCAGAGGCAAAGGCCCGGTTCCTCTCCACCGCCCAGGCGATCCGCGCCATTCGAACGCTTAAGCCGGCGTGCAAAGCGACCGATCGCGAGTTGAGGAATTGGTGGCGGCGACGTCCATCGTTCACGGTGTGCCCGTCGCCTTCGACGCAAAAACAGCCGATGGAGTAGAACCACGGCTGCATTCCTAGGAGGGCATGCCGCGCCGTCCAGACTGTCAGATCGGGCATTCGTCAGATGGTTGTCCGCTAACTTAACTGGCAGAGTCTACAGGACGTGTCCAGCATTGCGAACTCACCGATCGCTTGGCGGCCAAAGCTGCCGGCAAGCGATCGCCTCATCCAGCCGTCTGCACTATCTCATCACAGACATCATCGGCGATGCTACCTGCCCAGCATATGTCCAGCATTTCGCAGGGCGGCCAGAAGGAGCCTCGCATAGCCTGTGACATCGATCTGGGCCTGCATGGACAGGGGCATGCTGGTCCAGTTCTCCAACGGTGCAATGAAAGGTGAGAAGGTGCCATTGACAAGGCAACAGCAGCTAACAAGGCCCTCTCGGTCCAATGCCACCACACCGATGTTGTCGCCTGGATATCCAATGGCTGCGACTCGCTGGACCTCCAGGTCACCGTCAACCCGCACGTTGAAAAGAAGGCTACCACGGCTCCTCGTGGCTATCTCAGCCGCCTTCTCATCAAAGCTTGAAGAGAGCAAGCGGACGCTTTCCACCGCCATCTGGAAAATCACCAAATCCAGTTCATTCACGGCCATATGGGCAATTGCGCGCAATGGGTGGTGATTGCAATGACACACACTGCTTGTTCACAGATGTCGGTCACGAACGATCATTCGTCGGGTTCCGGTTCCGACCAACGGTGTGGCCACCTGATCGTGCTGCGGTTCGAACATTCCTAACGCGAGCCGAGCGCGCTGTTGATGAGGATGGAGTCTAGGTCTCGGGCCCTGCCTCGCGGCTTGCTCATCCTTGGCAGACCCCTTGCAACGCCGCCGCGATGGCGCAAACGCCAGATTACGCTGATCCATCGCTTGATCGTGAACTGAGCTTCTGAACACCCTTGGTGGGACAGCAGGGTGGAAGGGCTTGACCAACGCTGCCCCCGTTTTGGAAGAGGCCCGTCCTCGATTGATTCTTTGGAGCCCCGTGCGGCGCGCAGGCAAATGTTGACGATCTGGACGCAGGTCCCAGACCCCAAGGCAAACAGGGAACCTTCCAGCCAGCCAAGCTGCGCCGAAGCAAAGAGCGACCTTTGGAATTCCCAAGAACTGACCCTTCCATAGTTGACTGGCAACCGCAGCGCGAGTGCGGGAGAGCGAACAAGCACTGCGTGAGAGGTCCTGCGCGTTTTCCCCTCTTTGCTATTTGGCACATCGCTTGCGCCGAAGTGGGCGCAGCGTTCGACCGGAGCACTGCATGGAGAAGGAGGAGCCCCACCCCGATCCGGTCAAGGAGAGAAACGGTGTTGGTTCCACAAGTCCCCATAGCGAACGCAGCGGCCCGCAAGCGCCATTTTGCCCGGGCCTGCGTGCAGGTGCTTGCCGGCATCGCCCTGGGGGCTGCAATTGGCTATTTCTATCCGGAGACCGGCGAGAGCCTGAAGCCGCTCGGCGATGCTTTCATCAAGGTCGTGAAGATGATCATCGCACCTGTCGTCTTCCTGACAATTGCGACCGGCATCGCCGGCATGAACGATCTGCAGAAGGTCGGCCGCGTTGCCGGCAAGGCGATGGTCTATTTTCTCACCTTCTCAACGCTCGCACTTGTCGTCGGACTTATCGTCGCAAATGTCGTTCAGCCTGGCGCTGGCCTCAACATCGATCCGGCTTCGCTCGATCTCCAGGCCGTGAAGAGCTTTGCGGCCAAGGCCCACGAGCAGTCCGTGACCGGTTTCCTGATGAACATCATCCCGTCAACCATTCCCGGGGCCTTCGCGGACGGCGACATCCTGCAAGTCCTGTTCTTCTCGGTCCTGTTCGGCGCGGTCTGCCGCTACAACGGCCGCTCGATCTTCTCTCTCGTCCGATACATCAAGGACGAGCTGCTGCTCGCAACGTCCTCCACGGAGGCCGCGCTGCCCTCGCTCATGGAGAAGATGGAAAAGGCCGGCGCCACGCATTCGGTCGTGGGTCTCATTCCATTCAATCTGGACGGCACGAATATGATGCTCGCAGCCCTCTTCATCGCCCAGGCGACGAAAACTGATCTGCCGATCGGCTGCCGGATCCTGATGCTGTTTGTCGCTTTGTTCCCTTCGAACGGAACAACCCGCATTACCGGTGCAGGCCTCGTCACAATGGCTGCAACGCTCTTTCTTGTTCCGGCCGCACCGGTCACCTCCGTGGGGCTTATTCTTGGCGTCGATCAGCTTATGTCCGAATGCCACGCGCTGACGATTTTTCTCCGCAGCGTAGCGGCAACGCTGGCTGTCGCCCGGTCTGGGGCGAGCGGGATAAACGACGATTCGGGGAGCGCCTCACGAGCGGACCGTTCAGCGCTCTGGCGGTGGACGGTCAAGTCGCCCGGCGTGGTGAACGCAGTCCCCGCGCGAACGACGCTCAGCTATTGGCGTGGGCCCGATGGCGCAAAGCCGTATTTGAGAAACCGCCAGATCGCACCGGCACCTGTGCGCCTGTAGCAACTGCGGGGCACGATCAAAAGCGACCCCATTTTACACCAGAAAGGCGGGCCGTTGCTGCCACGCCGTCCATGGATCGGAGCCTCATGTCTAAGACAACTGCCATCACTCTCGCGGTTCTCCTTTTTCTCCTCGCCGTGCTGCTTTCCGTGCTGGCGAGCCATAATAGCGCGCACCGGCACGGGCGGGAAAGGCCGCCCCCGACCATGCAGTCGTGCCAATAGACAGTCAAAAGTGGAGCGGCACTCGTCAACGACCCCGCTTCGCCAATCGCCGGCAACCCGGAAGGTCCGGGAACCCTTCAGCGCTCTGCCGGGTGGACGGTCAGTCGCCCGGCGTGGTGAATGGCGGTCGCGGTTGCCCGGCCCGCGCGAACGACGCTCAGCTGGTGGGGTGGGCCCGATGGCGCAAGGCCATCTTTCCAGAAACCGCCAGAGCGCACCGGCATCGATAGCTGTCCGCCCTCGCGACTGCGCCCTGTGGCAAGTGCGGGGCTCGATCAAAGCATTTTACAGCAAAAGGCGGGCCGTTGCTGCCACCCCGTCCATGGATTGGAGACCCATGTCTAAGCCGACTGCCATCACTGTCGCAGCTCTTCTTTTACTCCTCGCCGTGCTGGCGAGCCAATATAGCGCGAACCTGCACCGGCAGGCGTGGTCGATCGAGAGGCAAAAGTGGAGCGGCGCATTCGACAACGACCCCGCTTCCCCAATCGCCGGCAACCCGCAAGGCGATGCCGTTCTGGTCATATTCAATGACTACCACAACTGTCCGCATTGCAGACTGGCAGATCTCAATTACCAGAAAGCCATCAAGGATGATCCCAATTGCCGGTCCTGGGACCGGATTCCGAATTCGCAGCCGTAGCGGCGCTCGCCTCCAGAAAACAGGGAAAGTATGACGAATTCCACCGCGCCCTTATGGCTTTCCCCAGTCGGATTAACGAAAGGATCACTCTCATGATCGCAGCACGTGTGGGCCTCGACGTTGAGCAGCTCAAGCGGGACATGCAAGATCCGGCCATGGCAGATGAATTTGCTCGCACCCGGGCACTCGCGAAAGGTCTGCACATCCTCGGTACGCCCGCGTTGGTGGTCGGCGATAAAGTGATCGCCGACTGGTCGACATGGCCAGCTTGCAACGCTTGCTCGCCGATGCGCGCTCAAAGCGCGCTGGCTCTCGTGCGGGGCAGCATCTGTAGATCGGCCACGCTGTTGTTGCCGGAGCGTGCCGTTTGTGGCAGCTGGCTTTGCTGTTGCTCCTCGGCATCTTGTTGCGGTCATCCAGCTGCCGTGGGCGCCAACAACAATCCTGAGCGCCGCGCCTGAAGGCGCTGGCCGGGTGCTCGTGAACCGAGCCCGCTTTTCTTCGCCAGGCTCAGGCGGTCTCGGCCCTGCGGCTTCGCCCCCTGGCGCGGGGCAGCCTTCGGCTGCTGACGGTCGCCGGCCTGTCGGCCGGCGTCGTTTTTATCGTGGCCTTCCCCGGTGGCGCAGGGTGGGCAGCACTCCCTTCTAGGCCCGCCGCGGCGTCCCGCAACCCTTCGCTTTCGCTTCGGGTCCTCCACTCCGTTCCGGTCCTGCGGATGCAGTCCGCCTCCGACGTCGGGCCTTTCCGGTCGCTTTCGCCGCCCACCCCGCTTCTGGGGAGGGCGCGCGATTGAAGAGCGGAGGACATCACGATGCGTGCAAACAACAAACGTTGCGGCAGCCGACAGGCTGGCGCAGACAGTGGCGGGCGCACCGGCGCCAGCCTTTATCAGGAAATCACCGACCGCATCATTGCCGAACTGGAGCGCGGCACCGTGCCATGGGTCAAGCCGTGGGGCAGGGCAAGGACAGGCCTCGGCCTGCCGCGGAATGCGGCCACCCAGCGCCGATATTCCGGCATCAATATCCTGATCCTGTGGGGCGGGGTCATCGATCGCGGTTTCCCCAGCCAGAACTGGCTCACCTTCCGGCAGGCGCTTTCCCTAGGCGGCAATGTCAGGAAGGGCGAGCACGGCACCACCATCGTTCACGCTGACCGCTTTGTTCCCAAGAACGAAAAGCAACGCGCCGACACCGATGGCGACGAACCGCAGGCGGTGCCCTTCCTGAAGCGCTTCACCGTCTTCAATGTCGCGCAGTGCGATAATCTGCCCGAACATCTTTACGCCGCCGGCGAGCCTCTGCCTGAGCGCGAGATGGTCCCGCAGGCCGAGGCGCTCATTCATGCAAGCGGCGCTGATTTTCGCATCGGCGGCGAGCGCGCTTTCTACATGCCCGGCAGCGACACCATACAGGTGCCGCCGCAGCCGGCTTTCTTCCACCAGATCGACTATTACCGGACCTGCTTTCACGAGCTTGGCCACTGGACCGGCCACCCGACGCGACTCGCGCGCGACCTGTCCGGCTCCTTCGGGTCCAAGACCTATGCGCGCGAGGAACTGGTCGCCGAAATCACATCAGCCTTCATCTGCAGCAGTTTCGGCATCGAGCCGACCGTGCGCCATGCCGACTACATCGGCTCATGGCTGACGGTTTTGCGCGAGGACAACCGCGCCATCTTCCGCGCCGCCAGCCATGCCTCGAAAGCCGCCGATTTCCTGCTTGGCCTCAATGCCGATGTCGAAGGCGAGGCACATGCCGAAACCGCCCATGGGAGCGCGCAATCCTCACACGCGACCGCCTTGCGCCTCTGATGACGCAAAAGCCGCGCGCAACCAACTCGACAGTTCTCTTTGAGGTTGCGCTAAAGCCGATGGCCGGCGTTGGCGCCGATCGTTTATCGGACCGAGGTTCGCAAAAAAGGGCGGCATTGCTGCCGCCCTCTCGTTGCGAAAGCTGCCAGAGCTAGATTAGAAATCCATGCCGCCCATGCCGCCCATGCCGCCGCCGCCCATGCCGCCTGGCATGCCGCCGCCAGCCGACTCCTTCTTCGGAGCCTCCGCGATCATGGCTTCGGTGGTGACCAGCAGGCCGGCGACCGAGGCCGCATCCTGGAGAGCCGTGCGCACGACCTTGACCGGATCGACGATACCCATGGCGATCATGTCGCCATATTCGCCGGTCTGGGCGTTGTAACCGAAGGTCGCGCTGTTGTTCTCGAGGATCTTGCCGGCAACGATTGATGCTTCCGCACCGGCGTTAGCCGCGATCTGACGGGCCGGAGCCTGCAGCGCGCGACGCACGATGGCGATGCCAGCGGTCTGGTCGGAGTTGGCGCCGACAGCCTTGATGGTCAGCGAAGCGCGCAGGAGTGCGACGCCGCCGCCGGGAACGATGCCTTCTTCGACGGCCGCACGGGTCGCGTTGAGGGCGTCATCGACGCGGTCCTTCTTTTCCTTGACTTCGATCTCGGTCGCACCGCCGACGCGGATGACGGCAACGCCGCCCGCCAGCTTGGCGAGAC
>NZ_SRTG01000190.1:0-382 GCF_004792125.1 Mesorhizobium sp. M5C.F.Ca.ET.164.01.1.1
TGGCGCATTCCCTTCAACGTCGAGCGTTTCCGCGGCCTCAAGGCCGTCGGCGACCTGGCCGACGCCGACACCGGCGAGATCCTCGGCTGCTCGGTGCTTGGTCCGGGCGGCGACGAGGTGATCCACTCGGTGCTCGACCTGATGTATGCCAAGGCGCCGATATCGACGCTGGCGCGTGCCATGCACATCCACCCCAACGTCTCGGAGCTGCTGCCGACGATCGCCCAGGAACTGAAGCCGCTGGACTAGCTGCCTCGCCCACGCCGCTCTCGTCTTTCTGCATTGCTGCGTTGCAACAATGGCGCTTGTGCGCAGGGCAGGTCGAAAGTCAGTCTCGATTTTGAACCGATTCAGTCCGGACATCCCATGCCGCTGCCGATCC
>NZ_SRTG01000191.1:0-381 GCF_004792125.1 Mesorhizobium sp. M5C.F.Ca.ET.164.01.1.1
CGAGCGCAAGAGCGCCTCGATCGCTCAACCACGCCAATTAATCGGCCGGAGCAGATGATGCCCACCTGCGAAGTTTATGTCGTCGGCTCGTACGGAGTTGCGTTTTGGATTGTGGGCGACGTGCCAGCGCCCGGCGAGACCCTGCTGGGGTCGGGGTTTGCCTTCGGAAATGGCGGCAAGGGCTCTAACCAGGCTATTGGAGCTGCGCGTCTCGGCGCCAGATGCAAACTGCTGGCGGGCGTGGGCGCCGACAAATTCGGTGACGAGGCAGTGCAACTCTGGCGCGCCGAAGGCGTCGACTGCTCGGCAGTGAGGCAGATGGTCGGGACACCGACGATGGCCGGGATCATCATTCTCGACGCTGCAGGCGAGAACCGCATC
>NZ_SRTG01000192.1:0-380 GCF_004792125.1 Mesorhizobium sp. M5C.F.Ca.ET.164.01.1.1
GAGAACGCTCATCCCGTGTAACCCGCTATATTCGGGTTGATGCATTCCCCCTCAAAAAGATGCGGTGGAGACGGATCGCGATGGTGCGCATTTAACCCTCTCCAGGTTCGATGCCAGCGGAGGTCAACCAACTGGCCTGGAATGTCTTCCGCGATCATCTATGCTCGAATTGGGACGGCAACCTCCGCCAGCCGAATGCATACGTGCCGCTCACGGCCAGCGTGCGGGAACGCAAGATCGGACGCAGCGCGCCAAGGACTGGCTCGACCGCCAGACCTTCGTCGGGCTTGCGAGATTGCGCGACGCAGCCGAGCATTTCGCCGGGGCTTTCACGCTTCGGAAAGCCAGAATTCTTTGCGGGTTTCGCGCCAGAAACTAAC
>NZ_SRTG01000193.1:0-380 GCF_004792125.1 Mesorhizobium sp. M5C.F.Ca.ET.164.01.1.1
ATCTCGTCGAGCGTGCCCGGCTGTTGCCGGTCGAGCCAGCAGAGCAGCTTGGCCACCGCCGCGCCGTCGCGGCGGTGCGCGGCGCGGCTGCCGTTGATCTCGGCCTGGTTTTTGGTGGCGCGGGGGATGCGGGCCGGATCGGGCGCTGAAACCACCGAACCGCCATTGTCCTCGACCAGCATTCTCAGCCTTTCGGCCGCCAGAACAGGGTCGAGCGCGATCCTGGCGCCGCCCTTGGCCAGCGCGACAACGGCGGCTTCGAATTCGCCGGGCTCGTGCAGGTCGGCAAGCTGGGTGAGATAGGCGGCGACCATGCGCGGGAAGTTGCGCTGATCCATGAAGAGCTGATGCTTGCCGTCGGCGGCAAGGATCGCGAAACC
>NZ_SRTG01000194.1:0-380 GCF_004792125.1 Mesorhizobium sp. M5C.F.Ca.ET.164.01.1.1
GTGGAGCCGAAGCGGTAGTTGCCTCGGTTCGCTGCTCCGTGCCTAACTGCCGGTATGACGCAAGATGCAATCAGGGCGATACGCGCCATCGCGCCGAGTTTGGTGGAACAACTCGATCCGCGGCAGTTCGAAGCAATCGAAAGGCTCCTGTCTTCCGTGGTGTTGCCGCTATCGGAGGACGACGTGCGCGAGCTTGTATCTTTGCTGCCGGCCGACGGCGATACCGCATATGGCCTGAACTGGACCATTTTGCACCTGATCGAAGCCGCGCCAGGGTGGCCGCACTGGGAAGCTTTGCAGTTTCAGCAGGGCGAATGGATCGACGTACTCATGCGCCGCCTCGCCAATGCCGGCATCCGCCCGCCGGCGCGGCCGACCCG
>NZ_SRTG01000195.1:0-380 GCF_004792125.1 Mesorhizobium sp. M5C.F.Ca.ET.164.01.1.1
ATTCGCAAACGATCATACGCAAAATCAAAGCGCCATGCGGTCCCGCATGCAAAGGGTGCATGGCGCGGTGGTGGCGCCGGTCAAGCCGCCGCCGATTGCTTGGACAGACCCACTTTCAGATCCGTCGCCGCGTATATGGGTTCGCCATCCGCCTTCAGCCAGCCATCGGCGATACCGAGCACCAGACGCCCGCGCATCACGCGCTTGAAGTCGATGCCGTATTCCACCTTCTTGACCGACGGCGTCACCATGCCCTTGAACTTCACCTCGCCGGTCGACAGCGCCATCCCCTTGCCCGGCTCGCCGAGCCAGCCGAGATAGAAGCCGGTCAGCTGCCACATGGCGTCGAGACCGAGGCAGCCCGGCATGATCGGGTTGCC
>NZ_SRTG01000196.1:0-380 GCF_004792125.1 Mesorhizobium sp. M5C.F.Ca.ET.164.01.1.1
CAAGTGTTCGGACGCAACGACATAGGTCTGATGGGCTATTACCTCAACGCGATCGGCATCGACTACAATTACGTGCAGGATCCGTTCGACGCCTGGGTGACGATCATCATCATGGACGTCTGGCACTGGACCAGCCTTGTCGTTCTGCTCTGCTATGCCGGCCTGGTCTCGATTCCGGACGCCTTCTACCAGGCGGCCAAGATCGACGGCGCCTCGCGCTGGGCGGTGTTCCGCTATATCCAGCTGCCGAAGATGCAGCGCGTGCTTCTGATCGCGGTGCTGCTGCGCTTCATGGACTCCTTCATGATCTATACCGAGCCCTTCGTTGTCACCGGCGGCGGTCCCGGCAATTCGACCACGTTCCTGTCGATCGACCTCGT
>NZ_SRTG01000197.1:0-380 GCF_004792125.1 Mesorhizobium sp. M5C.F.Ca.ET.164.01.1.1
CACGCGGCCGTCCGCCTGAATTGTCAGCCATAGCATAGCACCATACGCCGAAAGTCAGCTTCACCCCAATCGGCGACCGTAACGCGCGGCAATCGGAAAGGATCAACGCGGGGCCCAGCTTCACGCGGCAGGGTGGTTACTGCATAGTCCATGCCGGCAGACCTTACGGCGTTGGCGGTGCTGCCATCGAAATCTCCAAACGGGTATGCGAATCCCACCACCCGGCGTCCTGTAATCTCCTCGCATTTTTGGCGGCTGCCTGAAATCTCGCGTTTAAGGTCGTCCCGTTTCAGTAGCGGCAAGGAAGGGTGCGTTAAGGTGTGGGCGCCGATCGAAACGCCATCGGTGTCGGCGAGCTGCCGCAGCTCCGAATGCGTCAT
>NZ_SRTG01000198.1:0-378 GCF_004792125.1 Mesorhizobium sp. M5C.F.Ca.ET.164.01.1.1
GGAGACAAGGTCGAAATCGATGGCGACACAATCAAGGTCGTCCATCCCGACGGCATGAAGGAAGAAATCCGGAACGGCCGTTTCGAGATGGAGGATGCTCTTGGCCGAACCATCGTCGAGCGCCAGGCGACGCCCGAGGATCTGGCGCGCCTGCTGGGCTTGTGAGGGCAGGGAGCTACCCCTTTCTGTCCCTCACGCACCCCCGTTCTGAGGGCGGGGGTGACTTTTGTGAATAGATAGTGAATGGGTGAATGGTGAATAGTGTTGGCGCCTATCCATTCACCATTCACCAACCTAATTCTTCTCCTTCGCCTCATGCATCAGTAGCGCCGCCTCCGTGCGGTTGCGCACGTTGAGCTTGGCCAGCACCCTGGTCAT
>NZ_SRTG01000199.1:0-378 GCF_004792125.1 Mesorhizobium sp. M5C.F.Ca.ET.164.01.1.1
CCGGTCGCCGCCATGCTGGCGACCGGCATGCTGCTCGCCTTCGCCACCATGTCGATCGAGCCGATCATCACCGTCTATGTGCAGCAGCTCATCGAGGACCAGGGCCGGGTGACGCTGGTCGCCGGCGTCGTCATGTCGGCGGCGGCGCTCGGCGCCATCCTGGCGGCCTCGGGGCTGGGCAGGCTGGCCGACCGCATCGGCCATTGGAACGTCGTGATCGCGGCACTTGGCGTTTCGGCCCTGCTGTTGATCCCGCAGGCCTTCGTCACCGAGGGCTGGCAGCTGCTCGGCCTGCGCTTCCTGCTGGGCCTGGCGCTGGGCGGCCTGTTGCCCTGCATCACCGGCGTCCTACGCCATAACGTTCCAGAGCGCGTCGGC
>NZ_SRTG01000019.1:0-20889 GCF_004792125.1 Mesorhizobium sp. M5C.F.Ca.ET.164.01.1.1
TGAGAGCGCGCCGGCGTCGAGAGCGATGGTCAGAGGAGGATCAATGTCTCTACCAACGCCACCGGTGGCGCTCGGAGGGCTTCCATGGCGAGGCGAAGAACTGGCACGGACTGGCCCGAGCGATCCGCCGGGGTCTCGCCAATATGAAGATCCAAGCCTATCTCACCGCAGCGGCGGTGAACCTGAAGCGGCTAGCTGCCGCTTTGTTTGACCGATTCCTGGGATTGTTGCTGTTGATGCACCCTCTGAACCTCGTTGACGAGACCTGACGAGACCTGACGAGGGCGTTCGGCAGTTCTGACACCAAGACCAGCGTTGTCTCGGAACAAATGTTGAAAAACCGGCTTTCTCAACAGCCCCCGCGTCCACTTCATGAGGAACGTGCTGGCGCATGCCGGCAAGAGCGGGCGCCGCGTCGTCTCGGCTTTCATCGCCACCGCCTTCGCCCAGGAGACGGCCGAGGCCGCAAGCACGCAATGGCGCGCCGTCGCCGACCAGATCCGGCCGAAGATGCCCAAGCTCGCAACCATCATGGACGACGTCGAGCCCGACGTGCTCGCCTACATGACCTTCCCGAAGGAACATCGTGCCAGCTGCATAGCACCAACCCGATCGAGCACCTCATCGGCGAGATCAAGCGCAGGACCGAGGTCGTCGGCATCTTCCCAAATGATGACGCCATCGTCCGTCTCGTCGGCGCCTTGCTGCTCGAACAGAACGATGAATGGGCCGTGCAGCGGGCCCGCTACATGACGCTTGAGACCATCAGCCAGATGAGCGATGATCCGCTTATCAGCCTGCCGGCAGTGGCGCGCTGATCAGTCCGGCCCATGCCGGAGAGCACGGCGTCCAAGCCGTCAGCTACACCACGCCAGTGGGCACGATCCGCAGTAGCGCATCGGCAGAAATGCAGGTCACCTCAAGCCATCTTCCGATTCACCGCCATCCCGTCGGAAATTTACCGTGTCCGAATGATACATTGTTGGGGGGTCCGAGTACGCCACTCTCGAATGGGAATGCGGAGCGTCCTCTTGGATCATTGACATAGAGCCAATCGGTTACACGACGCACGCCTTACTTCTCAAAAAACGGAAAAAAACTCACCTTGTTTTTGATATAGTGTGGACTACGACCAAAGAGCATGGTGCAGTCGATGCAGACAAGCGCCCTCTAAAAGCCAAGCAAAAGGGGAAATAGGTCATGCATAACATTACGCGCAACGTAAGCCGCCGAGCTGTTCTCAAAACTGGAGCCGCGATCGGCGGAGGCATCATAGCCTCCGGCATGCCGCTCTCAAGCGCGATCTGGGCCGCTGAGGGCAAGGTGCTAAGGGCGAGGGCCACCGCGGACATTAGGAGGCTCGACCCCGCCTACTATAGCGCATGGTGGGAAGTGAACGTGATGGGCTGCATTTATTCGAAGCTCATTCGGTACAAACCGGGCTCGGAATGGATCTGGGGATTGGAGGCGGCAGAAAAGGTTGAGCAGGTCGACCCCACGCATATCCGTTTTCGCCTCAAAAAAGGCATCATGTTCACGGGCGATTACGGCGAGATGACCGCGAAGGACGTCAAATTCTCCTTCGAGCGCATCATCAAGCACAATGCGCCGGCCGCTGTGGATTGGGGCCCACTCGATCGAGTCGAGATCGAAGATGACTACACAGGTGTTGTCGTTTACAAATCGCCTTTCGCACCGGCTTGGACCCTCGCCCTCCCGTATGGCGCCGGTCATATCGTTTCCCAGGATGCCGTAATGAAGGCATCCAAGGATGGGGGTGATTTTGGCACGAACCCGCCGGCGTTTTCCGGGCCCTATGTGGTGGCCGAATGGAAGCCAAACCAGCATCTTATCCTGACCCGGAATCCAGCTTGGTCGGGGCCAAAACCAGGTTTTGATGAAATCCGCGTTCTGACTATCAGCGATATTAAGGCAGCGGAACGAGCTTATCGGGCGGGCGACGTCGATTTCACCGACATCAGTTTGGATTCGCTTGCTGAATTCAAGGAAAATCCGCCTGCCGATACGAAGGTGGAGGAGCATCCGTCGCTTCGTTACATCTGGATTGGCATGAACATGGAAAACCCGAAGCTGAAGGACATCAATGTCCGCAAGGCGATCCAATGGGCGATCAATGTGCCGCAGATCCTGGATGCTGCCTACGCGGGCCAGGCTCAGGTGGCGACAGGCACCATTCCTCCAGGCGTCGTCGGGCATCGTGAGAAGGCGCTCGTTCCACCAGAAGGTGATCTGGCAAAGGCAAAGGAGTTCCTTGAGAAGGCCGGTGTAAGCGATCTGGCCGTGACAATCGATTGCACAAATGACAGCACCAACCGGACGATAGCCGAGGTGGTGCAGGCGCAATTGTCGCAGATCGGCATCACAGTCCAGATCAATGCCCAGGATTCTAACTCGTTTGATATGCTTGGCATGGAGTCCGAGGGCGATCGCTGGAAGGACTTGCAACTCTTTGTTTTGAGCTTCTCCAATCTACCGGACCCGGATTACGCGACGAGCAGTTTCCTTCAAAGTCAGGTAGGCACTTGGAACTGGCAGCGCTTCCGCAGTGATCGCTATGACGAGCTTTCCGCCAAGGGTGTCACCATCATCGACCCGATGGAGCGCGCGAAGGTCTATAACGAGATGCAGGACCTTTTAGAGGAGTCCGGTGCTTTCCGGTTCCTGACCCATGGGGCCTCGCCAGTTATGTTCCGCACCAGTCAAATGCAGGCGGCAACCCGTCCCGACGGGGTCCCGCTCTACGTCGATTTCAAGCCGGTTTAAGCTCGAGCGATGTGATCGGACCCGGAACTGTGTGGCTCTATCTTCTGAAACGCCTTGTCCTCGCGATCACAATTATTGTTATCGCGGTGACGCTTCTGTTCCTGATGATTCATGCTGTACCAGGCGATCCTGCCGTGGCTCTGCTCGGCCCGCGGGCGTCGCCCGAGATTAGGGCTGCGCTTCATGAGCAGATGGGATTGGACCAGCCACTCCTCGTGCAGGTCGCCGCCTATTTTGGCAGAGTGCTTCATGGCGATCTTGGTTTCGACCCATTCAGCCAGAGACCTGTTGCCGACATCGTCTTCGCGCAATTGCCCTATACGATCGAACTGATCCTTGTCTCAATCTCATGGGCGGTCGCGGTTGCCGTGCCGCTAGGCTGTTACTCGGCCGTGCGGCGCAATTCTGCGCTCGATCAAGTGGTTGGCATTATAGGGGTGGCGACAATCGCCATTCCTTCCTTCGTCATGGCAGTCTACGCACTGCTGGTCTTCGCAGTTGCGCTGCGCTGGCTGCCGGCGATTGGGCCTGGTGATGGCTTTGCGGATGGACTTGTTCATTTGATCCTGCCGAGCTTTGCCATCGGCATTGGCTGGGTCGGCTACATCTCCCGGCTGATGCGCGCGTCCATGCTCGAGGTACTCGGGGAAAATCACATACGTATGGCTCGCTCCTTCGGGATTTCGGAGTGGCGCATCATTGCGCGTTACGCACTGCCGCTTGCCATCCTGCCGACGGTTACCATCCTTGGCATGGGCATCGCTTGGCTGCTCTCGGCAGCGGTTTTCGTCGAGGTGGTCTTCGCGAGACCTGGCATAGGCGCGCTAATCGTGAACGCGGTCAGCACGCGTAACTATCCGATAGTTATGGGGGTCGTCGTCGTCACCACCTTCCTTATTGTAGTTGCAACAACGCTCTCTGATCTGGTGAATGCCAGCCTTGACCCACGAACCCGGGAAAAGCTCTAATCATGGCGAGTATTGAAATAATTGGAGAAGCGGAAGCAGGGCAAGGTCCCGGCGCCCTTCGCACCTTCCTGGGGCAATTTCGCAAAAACCGCCTGGGCATGCTCGGAGCAGTGCTTGTCATGCTCATAGCAGCAATTGCGATATTCGCTCCCTTGATTGTCACGCACGATCCGATTCAGATCATGGTCGGGCCACGTCTGGCTGCACCTTCAAGGAATTTTCTACTGGGTACGGACCAACTGGGCCGCGATACGTTTTCTCGCGTAGTTATGGGTGGCCGCATCCCGCTCTTCATTGCTTTCGCCTCCCTCGGCATTGCGCTGGCGGTCGGCGTCGTGCTTGGTCTCATCGCAGGCTTCGGGCCACGTTGGCTCGACAATTTGCTCCTGCTCATCTTCGATACCATCCGCTCCTTTCCCGGTATCATCTTTGCGCTAGCCATCATCGCGCTTCTGGGACCAAGTCTGGCCAGTCTGATTTTTGTCATCGCAATAGCGTCGGTGCCGATCTATGCGCGCGTTGTGCGCGCTCAGACCGAGGCGCTGCGTAGCAGTGAGTACATAGCCGCAGAGCGCAGCATGGGCGCAGGCACGACGCGCATCCTTGCCGTTCATGTACTGCCCAATGTGATCGGCCCGCTTCTCATCCTCGTGAGCATGGACGTGCCGGCCGTCATCGCCTGGGAAGCAGGTCTCAGCTTTCTGGGCATGGGTGTACGTCCACCAACGCCCGATTGGGGAGTTGTCCTCAACGATGGCTATAGCTACATCGATCAGACGCCTTGGTTGGTCATCGCCGGCGGCATTCCGATCGTCCTCTCTACCCTTGGCTTCACGTTTTTGGGCGAGGCGCTGCGGGACATATTCGATCCCAAATTGCGAAAAGACCTATGAGAGACGACGATCCGAGACCGAACCCGTCCGCCCGTCCACTTCTTGAGATCCGTGACCTAAATCTCGATTTCGGCACACCGCGTGGGCGCGTTCATGCCCTGCGCAATGTGTCGCTCGATGTGCCAGCCGGACAGGTGGTTGGTATCGTGGGGGAAAGTGGATCCGGGAAGTCGACGCTCGCCTATACGGTGATGGGCCTGCTTCCAGAAAATGCAGTTGTCACTCGTGGCAGCGTCCTGTTCGAAAGTAAAGACCTGCTCAAAATGCCTGTTTCAACGCGTCGGAGCCTGCTCGGCGATCGTCTCTCCATGATCTTTCAGGATCCGATTACCGCACTCAATCCGGTGCGGACTATCGAGAGCCAGATGATCGATATCCAGCACCACGAACAAGGAAACCGGAGTGAAAAGCGTGGTCGCGCCATCGACATGCTTCACCGGGTCGGAATTCCCGATCCGCAAAGCCGCATAGGTGCCTATCCCCATCACTTCTCTGGCGGCATGCGTCAGCGCGTTTGCATTGCCATGGCGCTGCTTGTGAAACCAGCGCTCCTCGTCGCCGACGAGCCAACCACCGCGCTTGATGCAACCCTGGAAGTGCAGATCATTCATTTGCTCAAGGATCTGCAAAAGGAGATCGGCTGCTCGATTCTGTTCGTCTCCCACCACCTCGGAGCGGTGGCTGAGTTGTGTGACCGGGTCGCCGTCATGTATGCGGGCGAAGTGGTGGAGCAGGGCGCCGTTCGGGACATCTTCCACAATCCTGCTCACCCCTACACGCGCGCGCTGCTTGAGTGCGATCCCGGGCGGATCAAGAAAAGCACGCGCACTTTGCCGACTATTCCCGGCGAGGTGCCGGGTCTCCTCGGCAGCAGGACGGGATGCATCTTTTGCACACGTTGCCGACATGCGTCCAACCGCTGTGTGCAAGAGAACCCGGTCGAGTACCGCATCGGCTTGGACCATGTCGCCCGATGCCATCTCCTCGACAAAGAACAGCTGGTTTCGGCATGAGCGCGCTGCTTCGGGTTGAGAACCTGCAGGTCCGCTTCCGCACCATGGGTCCGCTGAAGGCGTTCGCCACCGGGACGAAGGCGCCTTTCATCGACGCAGTGTGCGGTGTCTCGTTTCAAATCCGCAAGGGCGAGACACTCGCCCTTGTCGGTGAAAGTGGCTCAGGCAAATCCACCATCGCGCGCACAATAATCGGCTTGCAGCGGGCTGTGAGCGGCAGCATCAGCTTCGACGGACAGGAAATTGAGGAACTCACCGGGGCCGAACGCAAGCCCTATTTGCGGCGCATGGCGATGATGTTCCAGGATCCCGTCGGATCACTCTCACCGAGGCTGACGGTGCGCTCGCTGCTGACAGAGCCGTTTCGGATCCATGGACTAAAGGATCGCGATGCCGGAGGCGAAGCCGAGCGCCTATTGCGCATGGTCGGCTTGCCTGCGGATTTCGCTCGCCGCTATCCCCATCAGCTTTCGGGAGGTCAGGCCAGGCGCGTGGGCATCGCGCGAGCCCTTGCGCTCAAACCCGATTTGATCATCGCCGATGAGCCGACCGCAGGCCTCGATGTCTCGGTGCAGGGCGAGGTGCTAAACCTGCTCGCGCGGCTCCAGGACGAACTTGGCATGGCGATCCTGATCATCTCGCACAATCTCAATGTGGTGCGCCACATGACCGATCGCATGGCAATCATGTATCTAGGCCGCTTTATTGAGATCGGCTCGACCGAGCGCGTCTTTGAGCACCCGCGTCATCCTTACACGGAGGCGCTGCTTGCGGCAAATCCGGAGCCCGACCCGGATGCTGTTCTGAACAGGATCGAACTCAAGGGCGAAGTGCCGAGCCTGATGAGGCGGCCATCCGGCTGCGAGTTCCACACCCGTTGTCATTACGCGCAGGATATTTGCGGCCGCGTCTTCCCCGAACCGTCAGCAAGCCCGGATGATACGGAGCACAGCTTCAGATGCCATTTCCCACTGGAGCGCTGGCCAGCAGAAAAGTCGGCACACCGACAGGCCGTTGTGAGATCGACATGAAGGAGGGCGACTCACTCTATTCGACCCCGCGATCGGTTGTATGGGGCTTTTGACGGGAGCGGGGTATTTCAAATGAGCGTTACAGAAGAACGATGATGGCTCGGTAATTCACACGGTTCCTCAAGATGTGAACGCGGCGCTTCTGGCTGGCAACAATGCTGGGCCATTTTTAGCCCCACGACGGTTAGCGCCCGAACCCCAGGGGCCGGAGTACGAACGGGTCCACGCGAAGTGCGTGAAATCGAGAACATCTGGATTCCGATGTCCGACGGCACCAAGATAGCGGCGCGCATGTGGCTACCGGAAGATGCCGAGAGCAATCCGGTGCCAGTGCTGATGGATTACATCACTTACCGGAAGCGTGACAGTGCGCTTTTTTATCACGAGACCATATACCCCTACTTGGCTTCCTATGGATATGCTTTTGTGCGGCCGGACATTCAGGGATCGGGGATCGGGGATTCCGAGTACTGCCGCTGGACGAGTATGTCAAACAAGAGCAGGACGACGGCGTCGAGATGATCGCGTGGCTCGCCAGGCAGTCTTGGTGTACCGGCAAGGTGGGTACGTTCGGGTACTCCTGGGGCGGCTACGGTGCACTGCAGGTGGCTGCCCGCCGTCCCCCTGAGCTCAAGGCGATCATCACGGTTTGCTCGACTGAGGACCGCTATGCCGAAAAGCCCTACCATAACCGGATTGGTCGGCGAGGACATGTTGGGAGTTGGATGGGGTGTCCATTATCCTGCTTATCGTTGCCGTCCTCCCGATCCAGCAATTGTTGGGGACCGCTGGCGCGATATGCGGATGGAGCGTCTCAAGAACGTGGACTACTACCCCTTGAACTGGCTTAGCCACCAGCACCGCGACGCATACTGGAAGCATGCGTCAATCAATAAGGGCTGTGGAAATTACGGTGCCATTCAATGCCCGGTCTATGCGGTGGGTGGCTGGTTCGATGCGTATCGCCGCACGGTTGCGCGCATGCCAACCTCAATGTCCGCGTAAGGAACTTGTCGGCCCCTTGGGTCACGAATATCCGAACTACAGCGATCGGGGTCCCGGCCCGGCGATAGACTGGCTCGCCAAGTCGCTGCACTGCTGGGATCACTGGCTCAAGGATATCGATACCGGCATCATGGGACGAGCCGATGTATCGGGTATGGATGCAAGAAAGAGCCGGTGATGCGCGGTGTGCACCAGATTCCCGGCTGGTGGGTGGGCGAAGCCTTCCTCGCGCATCAAGCCGCGCAAACTCTATCTCACCAACGACGGACTGGATGCGTGTTTCAGTAAGTCCCGGACACCTTTTCCGGTAAGTCCCGGACACCGTTGGAGTGCACCCCTCGACTGAGACAAATAAACAGGGGACAGTTTCTGGATTGCAGGAACTGGAAATGGTTGGAAGAAAGCCGAGATTTAGCGAACAAGAGAAGCTCTCCATGCTCTTGCGGATGCGAAACGGGGAGAACGTCAGCCGATTAGCTGATGAACTGGGTATTCACCGCCAACGCTTATATGCCTGGCGTGAGCAGCTGCGGACGTGTGGCAATCTAATGCCGAGCCGCCCGGGGCGCCCAAAGAAGCGGCCTCCCGAGGCACCGCCAGATCGGCAAGCCTTGGCGGCAGGTTTTGCACTGTCGGCTGAACAGCGTCGTGCCGATGCATTGGCGAAAGCCCGCCGCCGCATTGTCGAACTTGAACGCAAGATTGGGCAGCAACAGGTTGAACTTGATTTTTTTCAAGAAGCCTTGCGGCATGTCAGGGGCAATCAACAGCAGAAAGACGCACCTGGCGGTGCAGCGTCTTCGAGGTCATTCAAAAAATGACAGCCCATGTGCCGCAAGGGTCTCCAGGAATTGAACAGATGTGCCGTCTCGCCGGCGTCAGCAGGGCTGGATACTACCGGCACTGGCGGCAGTCGGCGCCGCGGCAGGAAGAAACTGGTCTGCGAGATGTCATTCAAAGGCTGGCCTTGGCCAACCGGCACTATGGCTATCGCCGGATCGGCGCCCTTCTTGGCCGCGAGGGTTGGCAGGTAAATCACAAACGTGTGTTGCGGGTAATGGGGGAGGATAATCTCTTATGCTTGCGCACTCGGCCATTCGTGCCGCGCACTACAGATTCCCGGCACAGCTGGCGGGTGGTGCCGAACCTTGCCCGAGGCATGGAACTGACAGGCGTCAACCAGCTTTGGGTTCCGACATCACGTATTTGCACCTTGCCGAGCAGTTCGCCTATCTGGCGGTTGTGCTCGATGCATTCAGTCGCAAGGTCATCGGATGGGCGCTCGAACTCCACTTGCGGGCCAGCCTTGCTGTCGATGCCCTAAAAATGGCGATCTCCGCACGTGTTCCGGTTCCCGGCAGTTTGATCCATCATTCCGACAGGGGCGTTCAATACGCTTGCACCAGCTATTCTGATATCCTCCATGGGCATGGGATCCAGCCGAGCATGAGCCGGGTGGGGAACCCTTATGATAACGCACGCGCGGAAAGCTTCATGAAAACCTTGAAGCAGGAAGAAGTCGCAGGATTGGCCTATCGCGATGCACCCGATGCGCGGCGACGTATCGCGAGCTTCATTGAAGATGTCTACAATCGGCAACGACTGCATTCAGCACTCGACTATCTCACCCCAGAGGAATACGAAAAGACCTTGTCGACACCGTCGGAAAATGCCGCATTTGAACTCACGAGCAGGGAATTGTCTCGCAATTTCTCTGTCTCACGATAGGGGTGCACTTCAGTTTCCGGGGTGGATTTGACGGTCGGTTCTCGGCTGCGCCGTTCTGGCATTTTGGCTCTCTCATCATCGAACCGAGAGAGCCCATGCCAAGACGGAAGCAAGCGAGACGAACGAGCGTGAGGGATATCCGGACGATCCTGCGCCTGACCCATGAACAGGGTCTTTCGGTGCGCGAGGTGGCAGAGCGACTGAAGATCGGCAAGACCTCGGTTTCGACCTATTTACTGCGGGCGCGGGAGGCGGGGCTGTCGTGCTGGCCCCTGCCTGCGGGCTTTGACGACGATGCGGCACTGGAACAGCGTCTGTTTCACCGAATGGGCCGTCCGCCGCAGGATCTGAGCGAGCCGGATTGGGCGTGGGTCGCCCGGGAGCTGAAGCGCGAAGGGGTGACGCTGACGCTTCTGTGGCAGGAATATCGCGCCGCCCATCCGGACGGCTACGGCTTCACCTGGTTCTGCGGTTTGCCGCCTTCCGGCAGCGGACGAGCGCCGTGTTCCGCAACCGGCATGCGGCTGGCGCGGTGATGCAGACCGACTATGCCGGGCAAACGGTGCCGGTGATCGATCCGGCGACCGGCGTCATTCACGCCGCCCAGATCTTCGTCGCGGTGCTGGGCGCCTCCAACCTGACCTTCGCCTTTGCCAGCTTCAGCCAGAGGCTGCCGGACTGGATCGACGGCCAGGTGCGGGCGCTCAGCTTCTTGGGCGGGATCACCAAGGCGATCGTCTGCGACAATTTGAAGGCCGGGGTCGCCAAGGGGCTGTGGTTCGAGCCGACGCTGAACGCGACCTTTGCCGCCATGGCCGAGCATTACGACACCACCATCCTGCCGACCCGCAGCCGCAAGCCGCGCGACAAGGCCAAGGTCGAGGGCGCGGTGCTGATCGTCGAACGTTGGATTCTCGCCCGGCTCAGGAACCGGTCCTTCTTCTCGATCGCCGAGCTCAACACGGCGATCGCGGAGCTGCTCGAGGAGCTAAACAACCGGCCGATGCGCCATGTCGGCAAAAGTCGCCGCGAACTGTTCGAGGAGATCGAGCGGGCGGCCTTGAGGCCGCTGCCGGCGACGCCGTTCGAATACGCGGAATGGAAGACGGCCAAGGTGCATCCCGACTACCATGTCGCGGTCGACAAGACCTTCTACTCGGTGCCGCATCGGCTGATCGGCCGCACCGTCCAGGTGCGGCTTACCCACCGGGTCGTCGAGATCTTCCACGATCACCAGCGCGTCGCCAGCCATGTCCGCCGCTCGCAGCGCTCCGGCCATGTCACCGTCAACACCCACATGCCCAAGGCCCATCGGCGCTACGCCAACACCACGCCGGCCAGCCTGATCAGCAGGGCGGCCAGGATCGGCCCCAACGCCGCCATCCTGGTCGAGCGCATGATGCGCGACCGGCCGCATCCGGAACAGGGATACCGCGCGGCCATGGGCATCCTGTCGCTGGCGCCGCACTATGGGCCGGAGCGTCTCGATGCCGCTTGCGAGCGGGCGCTGCTGATCAACGCGATCGCCTACGCCTCCGTCACCGCCATCCTCAAAGCCGGCCTCGACCGGGCCAGCTCCGCAGAACCGGCAAAGCCGACACCCCAGCACGCCAACATCCGCGGCTCCACCTATTACCAGTGAAGGAAAGGAAGAAAGAATGCTGACGAACCCCACCCTCGACCAGATGCAGGCCCTCGGTCTCGCCGGCATGGCTGCCGCCTGGCGCGAACTGGCCGAACGCAACAACGCCAACGAGCTCAGCCGTGACGAGTGGCTCGGCCTGATGCTCGACCGCGAGGTCGCCATGCGCGCCGACAAGCGCGTCCGGAACCGGCTCGCCTCAGCCAGGCTGCGCTTTCCCGAAGCCTGCATCGAGGACATCGACTTTGCCGCGCCGCGCGGACTCGACCGGCGCAGTACCATGGCGCTCGCCCAGGGCGAATGGCTGAAAGCGCATGACAACCTGATCGTCACCGGCCAGACCGGAACCGGCAAGTCGTGGCTGGCCTGCGCCTTCGGCCGGCAAGCGGCACGGCTCGATATTCCGTGCTCTATGTGCGCGTGCCGCGCCTGTTCGAGGATTTGGCGCTCGCTCGTCTCGATGGCCGCTTCCCACGCCTCATCGACAAACTCACCCGCGCGCAACTGCTCATCCTCGATGACTTCGGAACCCACAGCCTCACCGACCAACAGCGCTTCCATCTGTTCGAAATCATCGAGGAACGCTATCGCCGCAAATCCACCCTGATCACCGCCCAGGTCCCGGTGGCCAGATGGCATGACCTGAGTTGCAGACCCCACGGTCGCCGACGCCATTCTCGACAGGATCATTCACAACGCTCACCGCATCAGCCTTGAGGGCGACAGCATGCGCAAGCAACAAGCAGCGCCCCTCTTGACCGGCGCCAAAAACGGCGAAATCAATCACCCATGAACGCAACAAGGCACCCGAGGACCAACGTCGTCAAACTGTCCGGCACTTAGTGAAGCAACTGTCCGCGACTTAGCGGAATCGTTGTCCGGTATTTGCGAAATGCGCAGACTGGAGAGCAATGCCGGGGCTGAAACAGCACGAACAACGGCGCCCCGGCTGGATGGTGAGGCGCATCAAGGATGCGCCGACTGATCAGCGCAGACGACGCTCGCTCGCTGACCTTCGATTCCGAGCCGAAGAGTTCGCAGAAGCGACTGTAGCCATATCCTTCGGGATGCGACCCACGATACTCCTCCCAGAGGATAAGCAGGGTGACGCCGGGCTTCTTGAGCTCGACTGCAAGATCGCCCCAGTTCGGTTCTGTGCGTCTTCTCGTGCCCTGTTTGACGCCGTTGCGAGTGAAGAGTTTGTTCTCGAGCGCATCGTCGGTCAGTTCGCCCGGCAAGGGCCAGGTCAATCCAACCGCGGCTGCGCGCTGCAGATCATCCTGCACCGTACTGCGCGCTATTCCCAACAGGACGGCAATCTCGCGGGAGCTCGTCCCGCTTCCGGCAAGCCGCTACATTTGTCGTAACTGTCTCATGGTCAACCTTCTCTTTGCCGGCATCACAATCTCCCGTGTTTCAAACGACAAGTCGACGCGCATCGCGGTTCTGCATTTCTCCCACGAGACCGTTACCTTCCTCCCGAATGACACGACGGGGATCGCCGGCGGGCGGCGAACAGCTGCTGCAGAGCGACCCCACGGGCGGCTTCGTTAAGGTCGCGAGGGAACATTGCGGCGTTGAACTGGTAGCCATCGAATCCTCGCTTTTTCCCGAGACCGGGACCGGATCGGGCTGGATTGTACGCGACGCTTACGTGCATTTCGCCACCTGGATGGTGGCGGAACCGACAGAAAAGACGGAAGGTGGTCTGATTTCCCGGCCATTTCTGACTCCTAAGAATTTTCAAGGTTGCAAAAACCAAGCGCACGAGCCATCGTTTAGCCACAGAAGGCTGCAGTTTGAACCTTCCTTCAGCCCTCCCGGCGCGTGGTCCGCTTCACCCGCGCGAGGCTGATATGCCAATAATCGTGGTTGAGCAGCCAGTGAATGCGCCGTTAGAGAGACTCCAGCCGAAAATCCAGGCGAATAATTGTCCGGAGTCAGTAAATCGCCTTCTGACCGACCTCTAGAGACCAAGCGCTGCGTCGATCAGTACCGGCCAAGCACCGCGCAAGCACGGCGCTCAAGAGCTTCGGTTCAGTTCGATGATGATATGATCGACACAGCGCCTAGAGACTGTCGGACATTTTGTGCGCGAGGCCCTGTTCAGTGCTTAACTATAAGCTTCCGGTCGAAGTTCGTCAGCAAATCAACGCCAGTCTTTGTGACTAGAACTGTTTCGCTCAGTTCATAGTGAGGGTCGCCCTTGTTTGTACCATCGCCTAGGAACATTCCGCAAATGATATGAAAACACATTCCTTCCCGGATCTCGTCTTCTCTGCCGGACTCCAAGCTCAGTGTGTGCTCGCGCCAAGAGGGCGGATAGCTGAGACCAAGCGAGTATCCGATGCGGGAGTTCTTTTTGAAGCCGCCCCGTGCCAACACGCCTTGCCATGCAGCCCAGACATCGTGACACGTCACTCCGGGCTTCATAGCCGCCATGGCTGCCTCAAGGCCCTCTTGAACAGTGTCAGCCAATCGAGCCAAACTGGCGCTTGGTTCGCCCACACTGAACGTACGTGCAAGCGCACCATGGTAGCGTAAGTAGCATCCTGCAAGTTCGAGCGCTGTGATGCTGCCATTTCGGATGGTGTCGTCTGTCCAGGAAGAATGGGGAAGACCGGCATGCTCGCCTGTAACAATAAAAGGAATTGAACTTGGGCAGGCACCGCCGAACTCTCCGACCCCTTGTGCCTGTGCCTGCATAATCCGTCCCGCTAGTTCATTCTCGCGAATGCCTACCTTAAGGCTGTCATGTGCGACACCCATGACTTTGGCGACTATCTGTCCTGCAATGCGCATAAATTCAATCTCGCGCGGACTTTTTATCACTCTGAGCCAATTAACGAGAACGCCGACGTCGACTAACTGGGCATCGGGAAGGCACTCCTGCAAAGTTAGAAAACCCTGAGGACTGAAGTAGTAAGAATTGCCCTCATAGCCGATCCGGCCTTTGTTCCATCCCCGTCTTTTGATTTCATCTGCGACAGCATGCATAGCATGATCGGGAACATTGTCCGCATACTTGTCAGCATAACCAATAATATTACCACTTGAGAGCCAAGTTGTGTTTTCAGCGCTGCCACGATCGATACCACGGCCCATCCATACAGGTTCAAGGTCTTCGCTCGACACCAGCAAAGCCTGCGGATTCTGAAAGCTCATTGCGTCATATCCGGAGATATAGTTATAGTTCGAAGGGTTCGTCACAACAACCAGCGACAACCCACTTTCATTCATCTTCTGCCGAAGTCTTGCTAGACGTTCTTGATATTCAAACTTCGCAAAGGCGTGAGACATATAGACTCCTTATTGATTAGACTTATCTTGTCAAAGCGTGATGCTAAGGTCAGTATGGAGTTGCATCCGAGACAGTTCTGCAAAGCTTGCTGTTCGGAATAGCGAAATACTTCTTTTGGCGGCACCTCCTCTTCTACTACCATCTTTCATGTACGCGCGAGGCGTCCGCGCCTCACCTGATCGGTTGATTTTACGTGGTCACGTGGGCCAGGCCTCTGCTGAGTGAGCACGAAAGTAGATCTTGTAGTTGCGCGGTAGTAGCGCTGCCACCTGTGCACCCTATGCAATAGACGCGAATGTCATCCGGCAAAGGGTCGCGATGTCGTATACCGGTAGCCCTGTCATCTGGCGTATCACCGGTGCCACGACTGGAAAGCCTGCGCATTCGAAAAGAACCGCTGCAGTCTCTGGATGAGCGGCGCGGAGCCGCGCGACGCAGGCGGTAACGTCCGCCTCAATATCAGCGACATCGGTCGGTATTGAGGGAAGCTTCATTTCGTTTTGCCACAGCTTGCCCCCTTCGATGCCGCCGAGAACCACCCTCCCCCGTATGGCTGTATCGGCACCACCGAACAGATCTTCGCTGCATTGCGTCGAGTCGGCGGTCACGATTGCAAGCTTGGCGGGCGGCGCGAGCTGGCGGAGGAGCATGGGGACCATAAGCAAAGCTGACATCACGACGGGAACTTTCACTGACGCGGCCACCGCTGCCTGATGCCGAATAAAGAAGCCGCAGTTTGAGCTTATTGCCACCGCACCTTGCTCGACCAAACGGCGCGCAGCGTCGATACAAACTGGCTCAAGCGTCGGGTCGCCGCGGATAACATTTTCCGCATAAGCTCCGTCGACGGTTTCATAGGAGGTCGGGAAGTCGAAGGTGTCGGGATTTCGCATCGGTGCGTGCGCCACCGTCGGCGGAGCGGCATTGGGCGGCTGCCCTCGGTCAAGAAGTAGAATGCCTAATGAACGCGGCTTCACGTATTGCAATTTGGAACTCCTTAAAAGATCTGTCTCACCCATTGTAGACCTTGGGGCAGCTAGTGCCTCGAATGGCAGCAGCGTGGCGCTCCAGCACAGCCCGTCGTCGAATCCGCAGCCCTAGACAAGGCGCAGGGATCTCCAAGGCAAGGGGGGACGATGCCGCAGTGCTCTAATACCTCATATCGATCGCGCCATCTGTGATGCCCTCAATGCTTCAAGATCTGGCTAAGGAAGAGCTTTGTTCTGTTGTGCTGAGGGTTGGTGAAGAAGTCGATGGGGGCACCTTCTTCGACGATCCGGCCCGCGTCCATGAAGACGACCCGGTCTGCCACGGCACGGGCAAAGCCCATCTCATGTGTGACGCAAACCATGGTCATGCCGTCCCGTGCGAGACCAGTCATTGTCTCGAGCACTTCAGAGACCATTTCCGGATCTAGCGAGGAGGTCGGCTCGTCGAAGAGCATGACGGCAGGTTCCATGCACAGAGACCGGGCGATTGCCACGCGCTGCTGCTGTCCGCCGGAGAGCTGAGCCGGGTATTTGTTCGCTTGCTCCGGTATGCGCACGCGCTCCAGGAACTTCAACGCGATCTTTTTTGCCTGCGTCTCGGGCAAGCCCTTGACCCACATCGGGGCGGCCATGCAGTTCATCAGCACGGTCATGTGTGGAAACAGATTGAAATGCTGAAACACCATGCCAACGTCCTTACGAACTTCAGCCAGGTCGCGCATTTTGTTGTGCAACCTGATCCCGTTGACGGTGATCTCACCCTCTTGGTGCGCCTCGAGCCGATTAAAGCAGCGGATCAGCGTCGACTTTCCTGATCCGGATGGGCCGCAGATAACGATGCGTTCGCCCTTACTTACGGTAAGGTTGACGTCGGTTAATGCTCTGAAGGTGCCATACCACTTCGAGACGTTGTTCGCTTCGATTATTTTGTTCGCGTTCATTGCCGCCCGTTTCTGGCTAGATGACTCCTGGGATGAAGGTGGCCGCGTGCTCAGCATACTTATCGCTCGCGAGGGATTGTCTCCATCAACGCCTTTCGCCTGACTTACGGTGACAGTGGTCATCGCACTTTGCTCCTTGCGAAGTGACGCTCAAGCCGAGATTGAGCCACCTCGAGGCACGCAGACATGACCCAATAGATAAGGGCGGCTGTTATCAGCATCTCCATGTGATGGAAGGTTGGCTGGCCGATTGTGCGAGCAAGAAACGTCAACTCCCAAACGCCTAGGACCGAGACGAGTGAACTGTCCTTCAACATTGCGATAAACGTGTTTCCCATGGGGGGAATAATGACCGGAAGGGCCTGCGGCAGGATGATCTTGCGCATCGTTAGGCCGAAGCCGAACCCCATGGATCGTGAAGCTTCCCATTGGCCGCGGTCGATGTTCTGGATACCAGCACGGAAAATTTCTGTCATGTAGGCGCCGACGCAAAGCGACAGCGCCAAGATGCCTGAAGGGACGGCATCGATCACAATGCCAAGTTGTGGTAGCCCGAGATAAATTAGGTAAATCTGGATGAGCAGCGGTAAACCGCGGAAAAATGACGTGTAAAAACTGGCGATTGCATAGGCGAAGCCGTTGCTGGAAAGCTTTGCAATCGCTGCAATTATCGCGATGATTGAGGCGAAAACCAGTGAGATCGCCGAGATATAGATCGTGGTAACTGCACCCTGAGCCATCAGGTACGGCAAATTCTCCCAGATGAAGGGCATGCTAAGGTTAAATGACTTGAAGAACGTAAGAAACAGAAGCAGCAGTTCGGACCACACGATGCCGATTTGCACCTTCAGCGAAACAAAACCGATCAGCACGATGTTGAGGCAGAGTAGGATCGCTATCACAAAGGCGGTCGCGAAGCGACCGTAAATCCCACTTTGTTGCGGGTCTCCGATGACCGGCCGCATGAGGTCGCCGAAGGTGGTTCCCGTAAGGTTGAAGATGAGAAAGATCGCGAGCACGAACGCGAAGATCAAGCCAACGAACCACGGTTTGTGGACGAGCACCTTGGATTCGACCGTGTCCTGATAAAGCATATGCAACCCTCGCAAAAATAGAGCGGCCAAGCTACCCCTCGGCCGCTACAATTTCGGGAACCCTACTTTTGGACGGAGCGGTCGATCCCGTACCACTTGATCATAATCTTGGAGAGCGAACCGTCTTTCTTCATGCTCTGGACAGCTTCCGCGATCTTGTCGCTGAACTCCTTGTCACCGCGCAGGATTGCAACAGAACACGGAAAGTTGACCACGGCGCCAAGCCCCTTCAGGGGATAGCCGGCCTTGATTGCATCATCCCCTATCTCACCGGTGCCGAGAACTGCATCGAGGCGCACACCGTCCCCGAGCCGGAGGTCGTCGAATGCGACATTGGTGCTTTGGTAGGTCTTCACCTCGCCCGGCTGGAATTTGTATGTTGGTTCAACGCCCACCAGTTCCAGCCTGTGATTGATATAATCATCTGCTGTGGTGCCCGAAGCAACGCCAATGACCTTGCCGTCGAGATCGGAAAGCTTTGTGGCCTTGCTGTCCTTGTGAACAAAAGCGCCGGTCCAACTATAGGCATACAAGCCCGGGAACTCGAATTGTTCTGCAGCGGCCTTGGTCATTGTCATCTCACCCATTGCGAGGTCCCAACGCCCTTGCCATTTGCCCGCGGCGATGACGTCCCAGCCTGGGGTCACAAATTTGACCTTCACGCCGAGATTTTTCCCGATGGCCTCCGCGACGTCGACATCGGAGCCAGCGAGTTCATGCTGGTCATTCAGCGACGCCATTTTCCCCCAGTCTGTTCCAATCGCCACGGTCAGTGTCTTGGTCTGGAGTACCCTGTCGAGCACCTCTCCGGCTTTGGCATTGGTCGAAAAAGCAACGGACGCAACTGTGATCGATGCGGAAGCTGTGATTAACGCTAAAAGCTTACTCATGTGATGTTCCCCTGTGTTTTTGGGCTTTGTTGTTGATGCGAGCCTATAGCCGCACGTGAGATGTGAATCAGAGCAGATCGGCCGATGTCGACTGAGATTTTTACGTCAGGTCGCGAACTTGGTGTGATCATTCGCTTTCTTTATTGGGCGGATGTTGACTGCTGTTCGTTTATTAGTGGAGAACCCGTCCCGCGGTCGTTTGTCGCCTGAACAGCTGCCTCTCTCGAAAGCTTCCGAGTTTAGGCCAGCGTCCAGACTGCTGAAGCGCGCGCCGAAGACCTGGACACCTGGCGCCAATCCATCTTCAGTGGCTCCACTGGAACCCTTGGGCTGAACAACAATCTCTTTTGTCATCCAGGCCGACATCTTTGATGCAATGCGCACTGCTCTCGATATCTTCACGAGCCGGCCCCTTGCGAAGATGCATGGTGCGCCAATCATATTTCGTTGACGGCGCGATGCGCCCATAAATTGAAGTTGCGGAAGCAATTTCCAAAGTTCGCTGCCATGGTCCGCCGCGACCCGTCGCTTGCCGCCAATCATTTTGAATCTCACTGCGCTCTTCGGGGAGTCTTTGATGATCTCTCGCACTCCGAAGACTTGCTGTTTTGTCCACGACGCGAACCGCTTCTTCTTCGGCGGAGCGACCTTCCATGTCTCTCCTCCCGAACGGCTCTCCTAGAGGGCGCCAAAACCGACTGATGGCGTTGTTTATTGAACGTTGTTCAAACACGCAGGCGCGAGTCTGTCCAGCATATTCTTGGATACTCCTGTTTTTAATTCCGAAAAATGAGCATCTTGCCTCCTCAAGGCCTTCGCCGAAACAATCTTGACCCTCCAGCGGGTTCCAAAGTCCAGTCTCAGCTGCGGTGAAAGGACCCTCATACCTGCATGATCGAACGCTCAGCGGCGCTCGAACCACACACGGCTCATCAACATCAATAGGATGGGCTTCTGTAACGGGCCTCGCGTTGTCAATCCCTTGTAACTTAACCGCCGGGTCTTGCTCCTGTCCCAGAGTCGCCGTCTTGAGGGTATGGGCCCGTGGCATTTCCATTCACAGACGACTTCTCCGGGCTGCCGTATGCCGGCAGAAAGGGTCGCCTGCCGTCGTGGATCGCCGGCGACGGTCAAGGTGCGGCATCCGACATTCTGTCAGGTCCGCGGCACAGTCTTGGTTATCCAAATTCCTATTTCGCCTCGGGCCAAATTGCTGAAAAAGGCCACAAAAGTGGTTCTTCGCCTCGCTCTTCCCAAATTGGCACGAGTTTTGATTCCCTGGTTGCGAGGCGGCAAAGGTGCCAACCGGCCCCCCGATGATCATTTGCCCCCAATAGGAAGGAACTGTCATGAACACCCTCGATCAGCAGACGGCACTGGAGCAAGCCGCACGAGAGCGCATCAAGGATTCCCACGCCCTCGACGGCGACGCCGGACGCTTGGCCAGCTTCTATCGCGCATGGGCCAACTCCTATGAGTTGGATGTCGGCCGCGACGGGTACTGCGGGCCGATGATCGTGGCGGAACTGGCAGGTGCTGTGCAGACGGCCTATTTGGACAGGCAGCGAGGTGCCATCGCAATCCTGGACGCTGGCTGCGGAACGGGCCTCGTCGGCGTGGAGCTGGAACGCCTCGGCTTCCGGTTGATCGACGGGATCGACCTCTCCGAGGAGATGGCCGAAAAGGCCCGGCAAACCCGCGTCTACCGGCATGTCCGAGGTGATGTCGACCTTAATAGGCCGCTCTCCGACTACTCCAGCGCGAGCTATGACATCACGGCCTGCTGCGGCGTCTTCACGCTCGGACATGTTCGACCGGAGGGGTTGCGCGAACTGGCTCGCGTCACGCGCCCTAACGGGTTCATCATCGCAAGTACCCGCAAGAGCTATGCGGATGCCACGGCTTTTGAAGACGAGGTGCGGCGTCTGCAGCATGCGGGCGTCCTAGTGCCAGCACAGCGTCTAAACGACGGCAGATACGTAGCAGAGGAGGCCGCGCACTACTGGGTTTTTCAGGTGCTCGAGAAAGCCAGCACACCAAGGGAGGAGCGGCCATGACCACGCTACTGCAAATCTTAATGGCGAAAATTATAATCAGTCCAACGCGACACGACGAGTGCGCGCGCATGGTTGCCAGGAGTTCGGGTTTATCTAGCGCGGCGCCGCGAACATCACACAAGCTATAAGGCTCTCGACGGTTCTTCGCGCCATAGTCAAACAAAAACCTGAAATCGTTGTGCCGATTCCCGTTGTCAAACATAGGTGTACTCATGTCTAAGGATTTCGTGGTTAGACTGGACGACAAGTTGCGCGCAAAACGCGAAAGCTTTGACCAAATCCCCGTGGTTGATATATCGCAGCTACTCGATGGCAGCAACAAACAGAACGTGGCCAAGGAGATAGGTTGGGCCTTGTCGAACGCTGGCTTCATGTATGTAAAGAACCACGGTATTCCTCAGGATCTTGTGGATTCGGTATTCGATATGAGCCGTCGGTTCTTTGATCTGCCCATGTCGGAGAAGATGACATTGCACGTTAGCAAATCCGATGTGGCCCTCCGCGGATACATTGAGCCGTTGGGGGAGAACACCGATCCGGGCAAAACGCAAGA
>NZ_SRTG01000001.1:0-1073190 GCF_004792125.1 Mesorhizobium sp. M5C.F.Ca.ET.164.01.1.1
CGAGCCTGCGCGACACCAGCGCCCGCACCGGCCGCGATCCGCAGGACGAAACGCTGATCGTGGCGTTCTATCGCGAACTGGCGCTGCTGTTCTGGCTCGACGATTGCAACGACCTTGGCCTGATCGCGCCGGAGCAGCTCGCCGCGGTGGAGCAGGCGCTGGGGAAGGGCGTGCCGTGCGCGCTCCCCGGATTCGAGGGCTGCGCTCAGCTGCGCGCTTCGCTGGCTGCGCTCGCCTACGATCGTCGCGACTATGCTCGGCTTCTCGAAGATACCCGGTGCTACTGCGCGGCGCTGCGCGCCGGACACGCGCAGGAGGCAGGGGCGGAACGCTGGTCCTACGCCGAGTACCTGCACAATGGCATCGATTCGATCGCTTACGCGAACGTGTTCTGTTGCCTGTCGTTGCTGTGGGGGCTGGACATGGCAACCTTGCGCGCGCGTCCGGCGTTTCGCCAAGTCCTGCGGCTCATCTCCGCGATAGGGCGCCTGCAGAACGATCTGCATGGACGCGACAAGGACAGGTCGGCCGGCGGGGCCGACAACGCGGCGATCCTGCTGCTGCAGCGCTATCCGGCTATGCCTGTGGTGGAGTTCCTCAACGACGAGCTGGCCGGCCATACGCGCATGCTGCACCGGGTGATGGCGCAAGAACGCTTTCCCGCGCCGTGGGGACCGTTGATCGAGGCCATGGCGGCCATCCGCGCGCAGTACTACCAGACCTCGACCAGCCGCTACCGCAGCGACGCTGCGGGGGGAGGCCAGCGTGCGCCGGCCTGAACGCGCGGGAGGCGGCGGCGTGCGCGCGCTGCCGTCGGTCCGATCCGACGCAACGCCGTCGCCCGATGCGACGGCTGGAGCGAGCATGAGCGACAGCGCCCTGAGCCGGCGCAAGAACGACCATCTGGACATCGTGCTGGATCGGCGAACGGCGCCGGCCACGGTCGCCGCCGGCTGGGAGTACATCCGTTTCGAACACTGCGCATTGCCCGAGTTGGACCTGACGCAGATCGACCTGCGCGCCTCGCTGCTGGGCAAGACCATGCGCGCGCCGCTGCTGATCAGCTCCATGACCGGCGGCATGCCACGCGCCGAGGCCATCAACCGGCATCTGAGCGAGGCAGCGCAAGCCTTGGGGATCGCCATGTGCGTCGGTTCGCAGCGCGTGAGCCTGCAATCCCGCAACTCCCAGGGGCTGACGCGCGCGCTGCGCCGCCTGGCCCCAGACATTCCCTTGCTGGCCAATATCGGCGCCGCGCAACTGCGCGAGGCCGACGGCCTGGACCTGGCGCGCCGGGCGGTGGATGCGCTGGAGGCCGATGGACTCATCGTCCATCTCAATCCGCTGCAGGAAGCGGTACAGCTGGAGGGCGACCGCGACTGGCGCGGCGTCCTGGCGCAGATCGCTCGCGCCGCGCGCAGCGTGGGCGTGCCGATAGTGGCCAAGGAGGTGGGGTCGGGCCTGTCCGCCACGGTGGCCTGTGCGCTCGTCGAGGCGGGCGTGGCGGTGATCGATGTCGCCGGCGCCGGCGGCACCAGTTGGGCCGCGGTGGAGGGCGAGCGCGCCCGCAATGCCGCCGACCGTGCAGTGGCGATGGCGTTCGCCGATTGGGGGATTCCGACCCCGGCCAGCGTGCAGGCGGTACGTCGGGCACTGCCCACGGTGAAGCTGATCGCGTCGGGCGGAATCCGCGACGGCGTCGACGTGGCCAAGGCCATCCGCCTGGGCGCGGACATCGCCGGGCAGGCGGCCAGCGTGCTGGGCGCGGCGACAGTGTCCACCGAGGCGGTTGTCGCGCATTTCGAGATCGTCATCCGCCAGTTGGCCGTCGCCTGCTTCTGCACCGGCTCGGCTGATCTGGCGGCGTTGCGTCAGGCGCGCTTGCTTGAGCCGGGCAAACCCTCAAGCACATTGGACCGCCTCCGCGCTCCGGACGCAGTTGACGTGGGCTCAGCCAGAGGCGTACCGGCATTCTGGAGGCCGAATAGGTCTTAGCGGAAACTCTGCTACGGTTCACGAATATGGAGCGTTTGGCAGAGCAGCGCAGCCAGCTAGCTCGGGTAGGAAGACGCCAGTGATATCATTCAAAGGCGCGATCAATGTTCTTCTCCGGATGCTCGGACTGTCGAAGTCCGAACCAGTGGAACCTCTGGGCGGGTGGCGGCCGGTCATCGGATTAGAGTGTTGGAAGAATGCTGGACGGCCGCCCCCTCTTATGTGGAAGGCATGTAACGCGCGGACGCGCGCCACCTTCAAAGCAGAGCTCACCTGTTCGAACGGTCATGGAGTGTCACTGCGTAGACACTCGATTGCTGCGGATGGAAGGGTGTTGCCGAGTGTCGTATGCCTGGCGCCTGGTTGCAGCTTCCACGATTTCGTACGGCTCAACGGCTGGTCGGCAGGCGCTCTGTGACTTTGCTTAGGCTGCGGCGAGAACGTCGTCTTCGCCTGCCAGCGCCGACGCCTCGATACGAACTCCCTCATTATCGAAGGCATAAAGGATCGAGATGCGCTTCCCGTCCCACACGTAGCGAAAGTGCACCGTCTGCCGAGATCGCTCCAAGACGTCTCCCGTCACTATGGCGAGGCAAATGCCGGCCGGCCGCTCGACGGGACGGAAGAGGATGCCCTGGGCGCCCTCCGGCATCTTGGCCCCGATCTCGCGCCGCCGCTTCTCGTCCAGCCCAGCAGGCAACCCTTCAATATCGCGAAGATCCCACAAGGTGCCGTTGACTGGGGTGCATAGCATCCGCATGTCAAGCCCGATTGACGCCTCCTCAGTCGCCTTTAGGAAGGTTTCCCGCTTTGCGACGGATACCGCCAAAGCCGTTTGCCGCTCAAATGCGATCTCAAGGCACGGCCGGTCCTCACCAAAGAACGTAGTGCCATCGGGGTTACCGTATGCGAACGGCGCAAGGTTCCAATTCTGGAGCCGCGGGTCCGCACTGGCGTCGCCCTGCGTCGCCTGTTTCAGCCGGTCGAGGGAGCGAAGTCTGGGGTTGGTGAGGTTCTCAAGAGAGACGATCTCGTCCTGCCGATCACTGTTGATCAACCCCTCATAGACGTTGACTGGAGGAAAGCGGGACGGGATGAGCCGGAACGCGTCTCCGGACCACTTCACCAAAGGAGCGTTCTCAAGCGCCACGCTGGGCATCGAGGTATCTCCTTACGCGAATGATGCCCGACATGCCCTCAAGCATAACGTCGAGAGCGCTAGCGCCGTCAAAGTACCGGTTCTTTGCACGCACCCAAGCCTCACCACGCTCGTCCTGCGTGAAAAGGATGCGCAAAGATTTCCAGATCCCGAGCATGTGGGAGACTCGCTCCCGGGTGTCGGGGGGCGGCGTTCCGCCCTCCTTCTTCCACTTGAAGAAGGTCGATCTCCCCGGGGATCCGAGTAAGGTGATCTGTTCTTCGGTCGAAAGGTGCCACTTCTCTGCGACGGCGAAAAACGCCTCTAGCTCGACCGGAATCGTAGGTTGCCCAGCGCCCTGCCGGGCGGCGGGTGCTTCAACATGCATCAAACTCCTCCTGTCTAAAAATGGACTTGACTGGCAGACCGGTCCCGATATAGACCAGTCCACATCGGGACTCGAATCAAAGAATAGTCCAAACAAGTCTGACGTCAAGAGTCTGGCTGCAAGAGCCCCGGCCATACGGAGAATAGCGATGAACAAAGTAGTGGAAATGGAAGGCCGCACTCGCGGCGTTAACTACCCGGTCAATGGAATCGACGTGGAGTTCTCGGACAACGTCATTACCGGCCGCGAAGCACTCACGCATTCGGGCAACGTGCCCGCGAGCGAGCACCAACTCATCTTGGTCCGCGATCGCCGAACCCATCTGATCGGCACCGACGACGACATTGACCTCAAGAAGGAAAGGGGCGGCATCCTGCGCGCCTTCCTATCGGACCGCACCTATGGCTTCACCGTCGATGAAGTTGGTCAGGTATGGGGCACCGACGATATCGAGGTTGATGAATTCCTGTCGATCTGGCCTCCCCTCGACGGGCACCATTGGGTTCTCGAGCGCGAGGAGGAGCCGGACACGGTGCTTCGCCACGGCGGGTTGCTGTCGTTCGGTGAAAACGGCGTCGAGGATGTCGTCTCCCGCAAAGACGCGCATCCCGACAAGGTGCTCGTAACGGTAGTTACCACGGCGGGCACCTTCCCCGCCGAGGGAGCTAAGCGCTACCCGGCCTCAACTCCGATCACTCAGGTGCTCGCCGATGCGGCGCGCAAACTCCATCTCACCGGCACTGAGGGTTGGGTCGTCACAGTCGCCGGTCACGACGTAAGCCCGACGCAGACCCTCGCCGAGGCTGGTTTGGTCGGGCAGGTCGCGCTTGAATGGGGTGCGCGCGAGGGAGGCGGCGGTGCTTGAAGCGCTTTCCCGTGCGGCGTTCGACCGCGACATAGGGCGCATCGATCCACGATCCGCCCAAATGTACCGCTGGTCGATTCTTGAGTCGAGCTTCCCAATCCTGGACGTTCTTTTTGACCATAACACGGCCGCGCCGCTGAGGCTCCGCCTGAACTGTACCGAATGGGACGAGCTTCCCCCCGCAATCGAGCTTCTCGACAGCAAGGGAAGGCACTTGGATACGGCACCGCCGAATGGTGGTGGCGTATTCAACGGAGGCCCACATCCGAATACCGGGCGGCCGTTTGTCTGCATGCGGGGTGCGCGCGAGTATCACGTGCACTCCAGCCACACGACCGACCTCTGGGACAACTACCGCGGTGTGTCCGGAATGGACCTCGGCGGCATCGTGCTCCAGCTCTGGCGGGCATGGAAGAGGAGCGTCGGATGAGCGCCGTAATATGCACGCGCGAGATGTTGCGTACGACCATCAACATTCTCAGGCGCGGCGGAGAATGCCGCCATGAGCGAGTTGTACTGTGGCTATCGACCGCTGCCGTGCGCACGCCGGCTTCTATCATCGAGGTATACGAACCTGAGCAGATTGCGGACATCGACTACTTCAAACTGCCGCCGGCCTCTATGCAGGCCCTCATGGATCATCTCAGGTCTACTCGGCGACGGATCGTAGCGCAGATCCACACCCATCCAGGTCGCGCCTACCATTCCGATGTCGACGCCAAGTGGGCGATCATCCGGCACGTGGGTGCGCTTTCGCTCGTCCTCCCCCACTTTGCCGCAACGACCACCCCGGAGAACTTCCTGACGGAGGTCATGACGTACGAGTACTCGCCGGCCGGAGGTTGGGACCACTGCTCGAACTCGGGCCTCGATGCTCGTCTGATGGTAACGGCATGAGCACCGCCGCTCAGCAGAACGCACTAATGCTGGCCGCCCACATAGGCGTCAACGAGGTCGAAGCCAGCGAGCGGCTGAAGCGTACTGTACTCGTAACCACCGAACCCGGGTGGAAGTCGGCTTGGGCTTATGAGGTCGGTCAGCTCCTTGGGCGCACGGTCGAGGCCAAGTTCGATCTCGATGACACGGCGCCCGATTTGGAGTTGATCATAGGCTCTAGCGCTCCTCGCACAGGAGCCAGGCGCCTTTACGCGGACCTTGGCGCAATCGATGCAGCCATCTCCCTTTTGCCCACGGAGCGGCATTTCGATAAGCCTCATGGTCTCCATGCCGCGGCTGCTGCCTGTGCGGCTGCTGCGGCTGCGGTGTATGTCGTTATCGACGATACCGCGCTACCCGCAGTACGGCTGCCTATGCGCCTCGATTATGCGCAACTTGGGATTCCAAAGGGGGCGCTGTCTGGGTCGATTGAGCTGCAGGACGCAGTCATGGCCGGCGCTGGCGCTGTAGCGCACGGGTTCCTTCGCGCCGCGCGGCATCTGAACGTCCGTGGCGATTTGGCAATCGTCGACCCCAAAGTGGTTCAGGCCGGCATTTTGAATCGCTGCATGTACCTTCGGGACGAGGACGTAGGGAGGGACAAGGCCGTGGCGCTCGCTGAGCGCGCCCAGTCCGAGTTTCCCAATCTGGCAATTCGGCCGTACGTAACCGATTTCAAGGCACTTGTCCGCGATCTTCGTCATCCCCCGCAAACGGCCTTCGTAACTGTCGACAGTCGGCTCGCGCGTCGGTCAATCCAACTTGAGGTGCCTCACCGCATTATCGACGCCTCTACCACCGATGTGCGTGGTGTGGTGGTCCACTCGAACGTCCTGCCAACAGATCACGCATGCCTGGCCTGCATCTACCGGCATGTCCCAGAGGAGTTTGCGCGCGAACGGTCAATCGCGGAGGGTCTTGGGGTCGATATCGCGGATGTGCGTGTCGGTCTGATTACCGAGGACATCGCGCATCGGATAGTGAGAACGCATCCCTCATTCACCGCGGCGGAGCTAATCGGCATCGCGTTCGACACCTTGTTTCGCCAGATCTGTGCCGAGCAGGCGCTGGCGACACCCGAAGGCCGGCAGGTGCTAGCACCGTTTGCGTTCGTCTCCGCCTGGGCCGGCGTACTGATGGCAGTTGAGATGCTCAGGTCGTTTGCGGGAGCAGCCACCACGAACTATTGGTCGATCGATCCATGGAACCTGCCAATCGCACGGGGACGAACGCTGCGCCCGCGGCACCCCGACTGCCAATTCTGTTCAAGGCCAGAGTACGAACCGGTCATTCGGAAGCTTTGGGGTGAGCTGGGCTGAAGTGCGTTGGTCGTTTGCCATTGTGGCTGCCTGCGCTTCGCACAACCTAAGGCCAATAGGCGAGCATTGGCGGGAAAAGATAATCGCACCTAGAAGGCCACCGTAATCCTGTGATCCGCGGCTTCTTGAAGGACTTGTTTGTTAACGAGGTCGCTAATCGCACGTTCGACCGATTCTTCTTGGTACTCTCCCTTCAGGCTTTCAACGATCATACGTCGGTCTGGAATAACGGGTCCTATGGCCTCTTCGTATCGGCCTTCCTCCAAAGCTACCGGGTCGTTGACCCTTGTCTTTGCAGCCAGGACGCAAACCTGTTGAAAAACAGCCTTTTCCACGGGGTCATGTATCTTAACGAAATGTGCCGATAGCCTCCGCACGAGTTCCGCAACTGAAATCGCTAGGCCTCCGCCCAGCAGCGCGGCAGATGGGGCGCTCGCAACCAAGACAGCAATGCCTGCAACACCAAACATGCTGTCTAAAATGGCAGGTGAGACGCGAAAAACTGCGTTATGACTAATCCGCACATGCATCAGCAGACGGCCGTTGAAGCGGGCGGGAGGTTCCTGGAGCGCCTTCGACTCGAAATTTTCTGTCAGTGTCTCATGGAAGCCGGCCATCGCTTCTAAAACTCGTGGCCCATGAGGAACCTGAGCCGTTGCGAAAGAGGGATCGGCCCGCACGAGCTTCGCGTGGGCTTCGCCAGGCAACCGGTGTAAATCGGTATCGAACTGCCAATTGTTGGTCGCGACCAACTGCAAGGCATCCGCGTAGGCGATAATTGGACGCCGATCAGTAAATTGGTTTTCCATATCCCGCCCCAGTTGAGATCTAGGATAATGCCATAGGCACCAATCCTCGCAAGGCTCGGGGATTCACCGGACGCAACTCTAATCCCCCAAATCGTCAGCAGATGTAGCCTGTTGAACCGGTCACCGAAGGGTTTTGGCAGCGCTTCCTCAACATGCAGCCACCAAATGAGTGTCAGGCACCAAGCAAGTGCTTGGAGATTAAGACTCGGGCTACCCTTATCTAAACGAATCAAGCACATAATGGTCACGGCAAGCTATGAAGTCGTTTGTCGCGATTTGGGTCGGTGATTGCTTGGGTTCAAAATCCGCCAGAAGTTCTGAAAGCGCTGAGAGAGACGCGATACTTTTTGGGGATTCTTGACGCATGCGCTTTGTGCATGCCCCAACTGGGCACTGAAAAGTCGACGTTTTTCTAGTTCATCGCGGGCAGGGGCGTGACTATGGGCAAATTTGCAACTGCAGTTATCGCAGCGTCTTGGGTCCGAGAACTAGTGGCTCCGGCCGAGGTCTATGACCTTGCCGCGCGCGGCGTTGCAAAAATTTCGCCTTCGAGCGCCCCATCAACGTTTGCAAGCCACGGTAAGGCTATGGTGTGCGATTTGCAGCAAGGCCTCGCGTACGTTTGGGTCGGAGGACACGGTTTTGCTTGAGTTCCGTACCGCACCCGCCCTTGAGGAGTTTGCTGCCGTTGTTTCGGCAGCGCTGTCCACCCACCAGCCGAATAGGAGGCAACGGGATGCGATTGAGGCTGGGCCCCGCGTGCCCCTGTTGGTCGTAGCAGGGCCAGGCACGGGAAAGACGACTACGCTCGTGCTGCGCGCCCTGCGGTTCACTTTCGTGGATGGCATCGCGCCCGAGGACATCTTGATCACGACTTTCACGGAGAAGGCCGGGCGAGAGATACGCTCCCGATTAATTGAATGGGGGACTAGTTTGCGCGCCTACCTGATCGCAAAGGCGCGAGACGCGGGCGACGAGGAGCATGTGCGCCACCTCACCAAGGTAGATGTGAACCGATACATAGCCGGCACGCTGGACAGCATCTGCGAGGATGCGGTGCGGGACATGCGCGAGCCAAACGAGGCCCCGCCTGTCATCCTCGAACCATCGGCCGCTCGAGCAGTCCTTTATCGCAGAGGCGAAGTTTGGTCGGAACTCCAGAAGCTAGGGGACCCCTTTAAGGCTTATCTCGGACGCTACGGGTTCTCCGGCGACCCCACGCGGAACAACGGCGAAGCGACTGAGATCGTCCGGACGATAATCGATCGCCTAGTGCAAGACCGAGTGAACCTGAGCAGCTATGCCGCTCCCCACACCGACAAAGTGTTCAGACAGGCCATTCTCCGAATTAAAGAGCGTTACGAATCACATCTATCGAGGACCAACCAAATGGACTTCGCGCTGCTCGAGCAGCGCTTCCTGGATCGTCTGGTCGCAGGCAGGCTTCCCCGCAGCATGCAGTCACTTCACATGCTTCTGGTCGACGAGTACCAAGATACCAACCCGTTACAAGAGGCGATTTATTTCGAGTTGGTGCTCCGCACAGGTTGCTCGATGACCGTTGTGGGTGATGACGACCAGTCGCTGTATCGCTTCCGAGGCGCCACTATCGAACTGTTCCGCGACTTTCGGGAGCGAGCCAGCGCCGAATTGGGATGCGGGGAACCGCAACTTGTGTGTTTGGAAGAGAACTATCGGTCGTCCGAGCAGATCGTGGAATTCTTCTCCCAGCATATCGGGAACGATCCGGACTTTGAGCCGGCACGGGTCATTCTTCCGTCCCCGCTTCAGCGGCGGGTAGTGTCAACTTCCGGCCATGCCGGTATTGGTGTGATTGGCATGTTTCGGGACGATCCGGCGACGCTGGCAGCGGATCTAGCCGACTTTTTGCACCGGGTCTTCCGACAGGGTGGTCGCATACCGCTCTCCAACGAAGACACGCTCCTTGAGCCCATCCTACCCGCAGATCCGGGTGGCGACCTGGGCGATGCTGTCTTGCTCGCCTCAACTGTGAATGAGCGGGGACGCCCCTTCCGAGGGCAGCCAGGGAAGGAACGCTTACCACTCCACCTTCGCCAAGAGCTTGAGACGCGCGGGCTGAAGGTCTTCAACCCTCGTGGGCTGGCCCTTCGCGATATTCCCATTGTGCAGCAATTCCTCGGCTTGGTGCTCGAATGCATAGATCCAGCCCCCAGCCCCGGATCCCGCGGCGTCGGGCAGCAGGCTGCGTTCCTCACCAATGACGCCCACGATTTTATGGACCAATGGCGCGTCGCCGCTCAGAGTATGCTGACCTTCAATTCGCGGGGTCCTCGTGGGGATTTGCTGTCAGACAAAGTTGATCGCTGGCGCCGCTTTGCAGTGCACGGTCGCGACAGTGAATCCGAATGGCCTGTGCTGGATATCTGCTACTCCTTCCTCCCCTGGTTCTCTCGTTTCCAAGACGACCCAGAAGCGCAGGTCTACTTGGAGGCGATCACTCGAACGGTGGCCGCAGCATCGACTTTCTCTGGTTACAAAGCGGCAATCCAGCGCGACGAGCCGCATCGCACTCGCTCAATAAACGGCGCGATACGCGACGTTCTCAACCCTATAGCCGAAAATCTCGTGGCGGTGGATGAGGAGATCATGCCGAGTGTGCCTCGAGACCGGCTCAACATCATGACCATCCATCAAGCGAAGGGGCTTGAGTTTCCCTTGGTGATCGTCGACGTATCGTCGGACTTCAAGACCAATCACCGTACGCAACGTTTTAAACGATTTCCCGATGAGGAAAGTTCTGTCGTTCTGTTGGAAGACGACCTCGCCGCCGTAACCCCGGTGGGGCCTGCTCGTCAACGCAGAAGCGGAATGCAACGAACCTTCGAGGACCTCATCCGGCTCTACTACGTAGCTTATAGTCGACCGCAGAGCCTCCTTATGTTGGTTGGTTGTCAGCAGGGCTTACAATTCCGAACCAGCATAAAAAATGTTGCCAAGTTCTGGCGGCGAGACGAAAGTTGGGCTTGGGTAAGCGACCCGCGGCTTCGACCGCCGCCCGTCGATGCCGATCTTCTTCCATTCATCAGGATTTGACATGCATCTCGCGCGCAAGCGTCCAGACCGGATCGTCCCGGAGTACTCACTGACGGGCGATCTCCTCTCGTTCCGTAGGTGTGCCCGGCAGTACCGGTATCAGAATGGGAGTGCGCTCCCACCCTCTCGGCCTGTGCAGCTCTGGTATGGCGAGTTCATGCACGGTCTATTGGAGAACGTGTACCGGCTTTGGGAGAGCCGGGGTGGCCTACCCTTCCCCATCCCCTACACCCAGCTGGCGCTGAGTGACCCCATCGAGCCGCCGAAGCCGGGCTTGCCCGATTTCGATTTGCGATACCTCGGTTGGCCGGTTGAGGAGTCGCTGTTCAATCAGAATAAGCGTGCCCGCAGTAGAAAAGCGCGGCTCGCCGCGTATCGGCGCGCCGAGGCTGCCGTCAACATGCTTGGACCCCACCTCTTTCCACTCATCGCCGAAGCTGAGGAGCGAGTCATTGGCACACGGGACATTCCCGGCTCACTCACCAGCCAACAGCGCGCCGAAAAATACGCTCTCACCGGCGTCATTGACGTGCTTACCGAGCTCGAACTCGGCACCGCAGACTCCGACAATTTGATACGTCGCGCGGTTCAAGCTGCATGCCCTGATCTGAACGGCGAGTTCGAGGTCATCGTCGACTACAAGGGCACTCGCAGGCCGGATACCGGAACGGCCGAATGGACCGACGGCGAGTGGCAGGTGCAGACCTATGCCTGGCTTCGCCACGAACAGCGGCGGAGCCGAAGAGTCGCAGCTGGTATTCTCGTCTACATCAACGAGCTTGCGCCGGGCGAAGGCGATATCCTGGCACTGCGGGCAGCCCTCCGTGCAAGTCGAACGGATGTCGCCGCAGTCCGCGATAGCGACAAGCGCATGCTGGAAAATTGGCGACCTGGCGCTCGAGCTGATTTCAGTCCCGAGTTCCTTTTCAGCCGCGCCGTCCGGGTAATTCCTATCAACGATGCGAGCATCACCGTCGCCACCGGGGCGTTCGACCAAACGGTCGCCAGCATTGAGACGTGCGTTCAACTGGAAGAGACGGCTGTCAGCATCCTCCAGACCTGGGTAGATGACTGCAAGGACGCAAAGACGTGTGCTGCATGTGACTTCCGTTATTTTTGCGAAGGCTATCAGCGCACAGGCAACAAGATCGGTGAAGAAGACACCGTGCAGGATGAGATTTGAGCGCAGGTCAGCGGTGGCCCGAGCTGTCACTCACGCAAAGCGTGCGTGAAGCTGCTCCTATGTAGGTGTCGATTTCCTATGGCCGGCCTAGGCTAGAGCCTGCTTGCTGATTGGTGGCCAGAATGATGTCTGCCCCTTGGTCAAACTGCTCGACGCGGTAGTCCGGTCCAACCGCGGCTTCATCAGGTTCCCATTGCGGTCGAAAACGGCTTGGAATGTAGATGGTGACAAGCCCCGCAGCCTTCGCGGGCGCGATGTCGCGCTGGAGTTGATCGCCGATCATGAACGCCGGCAATCGCACGCGCGCAAGTTTCTGGACACGTTGAAACAATCGTTCGGACTTAGGCGCCTCGACTACCCTATCGAAAAACTGGTTTAATCCGTGCTGATCTGCCGTCTGGATGACGCGATTCCTAGCACCTTCCGTTAGTACCAGGATCAGCACCCCCCCATCAAATAGACGCTGGAGACCGTTGCGTACCCCCGGAAGAAGGTCCGGGATTCGTCGGATGTACTGAACAAATTCTCGTTCAATCTGTTCAACCAAAGAGGGATCAATGCCGCTCGACGTCGACCGTTCTGCCCAAGCTCTCTTGGCCGCGGTGCCAGCTTCGTCGCCTCGAAGGGCAAAAGCGATCCCAATCGCTAACAGGCGGGGCGGATAGCGAAGGCCCAAATGATGTTGTTCCGCTAGTGCCTGATCGACTCCGCGCACAAACGAGAGGCGATCCGAGCGAGCCGTGGAGTGCCCAACAGCTCTCTCGACGCTTTCCAGCAAATTCAACTGCGCCACAGCAAATACGCCGTCGGTATCCCACAGCGTATTGTCTGCATCGACGAACGCGATACGTCGTCCGTCATGCTCCTCCTCGGTCACTGCGTTTGGCCCGATTTTTCCGGCGTCGGCGTCCGGATTGGAGTCGCTGTCTTATCCAACGGTGGCACCAGCGCAAAGGTGGTCGCGTACGCCAAGAGCCAGAACAAGAGCACCCGCGTTGCTATAGCCAGTATCGCCTGGGCGGGCACAAGGTATCGCACTTTGTCAGCGACTTTTGCGGCGATCAGGTAGCTCTCCACGACGTAATTCTGAAAGTAGCGAAGCTTGACATTGCCGGCTAACTTGGTCCGATCGTCGGTGGCGACGAACGAGCTTGCCCACTCATCCGGCAGAACCCCCAGTATTCCAGTGTAAAACAAGAACGACTTCGCGCGACCACCCTGTGATGTCTTGGGGTAGCGAAACCGGGCGCGGATGGCGTGAAATGTAACCATAGCTCCACAGATCGACGACAATGCGAAGGCGGCGAAGCCGAGATAGGCGACACAAACGAGCGCCAGGTGCCACCAAGGGACCTCAGGTTTCGCCAGTAACGACTGGAGCGGATACAGGTCGACCAACTTCCCGAAGAGAAGGCCGGACATTGCGCTCAGAAATGTAATAATGGTGAGCAAGCGTGTGGCTTTGCCGTCTTGGTAGTCGGTGAGCGCTTTGACTTCGTCAAGACTCTCACGCGCACGGCTGAGTAGGCCGTCCAAATCGTCACTGTTGGGCGCGAGATCCGTGAGCGCGGTCGTTGCCTTCTGGATCAACTCGGCGTCGCCAACTGTCGTCCACGAACCATCGGCTTGTTGTACGCGGGGAAAGTAGGCGATAGATCGTCTGGTGAGTGCATGCCAGATTGCACACCACGCACTGATTTCTGTTTCCTCGCCGGCCGTCGTCTCCCATGGAGGCTGGAGTCCCAGTTGCCGGTCACGAGCGCGTAAGCACGCGAGGACAGGTACTGAAATCAGCACCATCAACGTCTTGCCTACGATCTGTCCGGGCAGAAATTGAAGGGACCCGAACGCCAACGTAAGAAAAACAACGCTATCTACTACCAAGCCAACAACGCTACTGGCAACGACCGCCCGTATAAGGCCGCGACGCTGCAGCGGAGTGAACACCAGCAAATCAGCTGTTTCCGACAACAGAAAAGCGGCAACGGAAGCCACTACGAGGGCCGGTGGCGCGAAAGTCGTCGAAAGCGCCGCGCCGGCAACGATAGCCGCCACCGCCCACCACAATCCCAGACGCCTTTGAACCAAATCCCGGAGCACCAGAGCGAGCCCGACGAATAGAACGCCGCTCGGGGCAGTCAGGCCCGGCGCGACGGGTATGACGCACGGACCGCTTGGCAAGCACTCGGTACCAACATGGCCGATAAAGTAGTTGGCCAACGGGATGCAGGCCGCGAAACCAGCTAGGAAAAGTCCCCCCTCAACGTACCGTCTTTGATCTGAATTTGTCACTCAGGTATCCCCCTCCATATCAACTCGCTCAGCCTTAAACCGATCGAAGCCGCTTGCTCGTAACTCGCAAGCCGGACAACTTCCACAGCCATAGCCCCAGGGATGGCGATGATTGCGCGCTCCGAGGTAGCACGTGTGGCTCTCCTCGAGGATCAACTCGACTAGCTCGTTGCCGCCCAGTTCTGCTGACAACCGCCACGTCGCGGCTTTATCTATCCACATGAGTGGTGTCTCGAGAACGAAGCGCCGTTCCATACCAAGGTTGAGCGCAACTTGCACCGCCTTGATGGTGTCATCTCGACAGTCGGGATAACCCGAATAGTCTGTCTCACACATGCCGCCAACGATGTGCTTGAGGCCTCGCCGGTACGCCAATGCGGCCGCAAACGTAAGGAAAACGATATTCCGGCCTGGAACGAAGGTATTCGGCAAGCTCGAAGCTGAGACCTCGATCGACATCTCCCGAGTCAATGCCGTTTCGGAGACTTGGCCGAGCACAGACAGGTCGAGCGTGTGATCGTCGCCGAGCCGTTCTGCCCACACCGGCTTTAGCGCCTTAATGCCCCTGCGTAGCTGCACCCTCTGGTCCAGTTCGACACGGTGACGCTGGCCGTAGTCGAAGCCCAGCGTCTCGACACGCGCAAAGCGATCGAGCGCCCAAGCAAGGCAGGTAGTCGAATCCTGTCCACCGGAGAACAGAACAAGCGCGCCTTCGTCGGTTGATGACTTCATGATCCGTCGTACTCCGCCCAGCAAAATGGCGTCTCGAACACCTTAACTTGCGTGAGATTTCCCAAACTCGGTTTCAGTCTGTCCCAGATCCATATGGAGATCAGCTCCGCGGTCGGGTTTTCGAGATCTTTCACCTCGTTGAGCGTGTGGTGATCCAATTGCCGTAGTACGGGCTCAAAAGCCGCCTCGACATCGAAGAAATCGACGACGAACCCAGTCACAGGATCGACGGGTCCCTGCAGCGTCAACTCAACACGATACGAATGGCCATGCATGCGATGGCAGCGATGGGTTGACGGCACATTGGGCAGCCGGTGTGCAGCCTCGAAAGTGAAGCCCTGAACAATTTTCATGCGATCTCTCTTTACGGGATGCCGAGCAATTTGTGGGTCTGCAGGCTCAGGCGCCACTGGGGATTTGCGAGACAATAGGCGATCGCCGCCTGGACATTTGCATCTCTCTTTGCTCCGTCCATGGCCTGCAGAAAGAAATGACTGAATGCGAGCCCCGAGAAGACCTCGGGGTCAAGCCCGTCTTGGGGATAGACAAGCTTCAACTCGTCACCGCCGACGAGCGTGAGCGGCGCGCCGGCCTTCGGACTTACACAAACCCAGTCCAGCGACGAAGGCAGCTGCAACGTGCCATTGGTCTCGAGAGCTATCTCAAATCCCTGTCGGCGCACGGCTTCCACCAAGGATGCATCCAACTGCAGCAGCGGTTCGCCGCCCGTAAACACGACATACCGGTGACGCTCTCCGGACCCCCACGTATTCGCGATCGCACGTGCCAAATCTTCCGCATCGACGAACCGGCCGCCGCCAAGACCGTCCATGCCGACAAAATCGGTATCGCAAAACCGGCAGACCGCGGATGCTCGATCCCGCTCACGCCCCGACCAGAGATTGCATCCCGCGAATCTACAGAATACGGCTGCGCGCCCCGTTCTTGCCCCCTCCCCTTGGAGGGTCATGAATATCTCTTTGATAGCGTATGTCATGGTACTAACCGGTCGTCTCGATCAGACCGATGACGCCAGCTCGAGAGCTTCTGCGTATTTTTACGTCGGAACGAACAATGCCGATGAGGTACTGCGCGAGAGTAACGATGTCGCGGTTGACATTTTGAATTGCCTTCCAATGTCGTCGATCTCCGCCGCCGAAATCCCATTTGCCGGATGTCCAAGCGGTTTTCCCCACCAAGCATCGGAGACCCTTAGAGAAGTCTTCTCCAGTTCGTGCACCGTCTAAAAGCGCCAACACCTCCATTACATAGCCCATCGCCATAATGCCTGCGCCATGAACCAGGCGGGAGGATTTGGGTGCGTGCCCACGCCATTCGTCCCGGAACACGGTCTGCACGGCGCGGTAAAACTCGCTGATGAGATCGAAACACTGATCATGCCCGTTCCTTCGACGTAAAAGTTCGCGCATCACACCATCGCTGGCCGAATTGATGACCACTCGCTGGATTGCCGTATCGCGAATTATTCCGTCGGGATTCGTATGCTGATGTATCAACCCGCGCAGAGAGGATCGCTCGTCATAGTTCAACCGAGCAGCGAGGTCCGCGGCCAAAGAACGATCGCTAAGGCGACGCGGCAAACCCTCGACCGTCGGCAGCAGTTCATAAATCAGCGACTTCGGGAGCGGGCGAGTATTGTTGATAAGCACGAACTGCCGGCGGAGCTCCTCGTCGTCGGCGCAGACGACGGCCGAGACAAGGACCTGAAAGTCCTTACCTTCAACCTGGGACAACGCAGTCAGACGCTGTTGACCGTCCACGACCAGTCCGAGCGGGCCATGGTCAATGTCGATCTCAACGGTACAAGGTCCCTCTTTGAGAGGACCGTTGACGGTGATGCCGCTTGTGAAGGCAACGACTATTGGATTTGGGAGGATCGCGTCAGCCTTCTCCAAGTAGTCGCGGATTTCCCTAATATGACCTGCAATTTGCGGACGTTGGAACCCGCGCAACTGCCCAGTGGCGTCCCGCGCCACCCGGTCGATCGTTGCAAATTGCATTAGTTCGGACGCCCTCGCAGCGAAGGAAAGCACCGTGTGCGTTTCGCTCTGACGTGCTCTGATGGCCGGGTAGGTTAGGATGGTCATTGAATTCGCTCGTTGATGGGAAGGCGTGCAACCAACTGCTCGTAAACCCCGAGGTTGTGAATGCCGCGCCGCTTGTTTCGATTGCTGGCTCGAAAGATGATGACTTCAATGGACAGCGCCTGACAGATCGGACAGGCGCAACGCGTCCAGGGCCGATCAGTCAGGGTTCGGCGATATCGCGCTCGTAGTTGGTCAATGGACTGCACGCCCGGCAAATGCTCCAAAGGGGCACCCATTACGGCTGGCACCGCGTAGGCGAGTACAGCCTCCAGAACCTCGTCCAGCGCGGCCTCCTCCCGGTCGAAAGCCCGGAGTGCTGCGAGTGCAGTCCGCTCCATCGTGACGAGACGCTCCTGGTTCAGTGCCCCGCGCTTCGCCAATCGCTGGAGCTTGGGGTTCTCCACGGCCTGGGGGACGCGAATAGCAGTATAGTAGGTTAGCTTTCCGTCCGATCCGGGAAGGTAGTAATTCACCTTCGCGTCCTTAAATGCCCGGATCAGCGGCGACGTGGTATCGAAGCTGGTGACCCCGAACGGCACGAACGTTTCGATCTCATCGGCCTTGGCGAATCCTAGGATATGCAAGCGCACGGTAGCAGGGATTGCTTCTCGAATTTCGCGCAGGCATGCCTTGATCTGAGGTGACTTAAGAGGAACGGTTCCCCCCACCGCCAGATAGTCATAACCCATCGCCACGAGGCGACGGGCAGCATCTGCCATACTGCCGGGCGACCACCCTTGGATCACCCCGAGCGCGGTAAACCGATTGGACATCTGTCGCGTCGCTCGAAGAAAGGCTTCGGCATTCTCTAAGGTAATGTCGAGCCGCCTCCGCGCCTCCTCAGTCCCGCCGGACGTGCCGACAAGGTCCTGGTCGAAATCGAAGATGATGTGATCGACCGAGCAGCCATGCGTAAATCTTCCATCATCGTAAAATTCAGCAGTGTCCTCTGGCGTGTAAGGTGGCAACTCTTCCTTGTGATAGGTGAAGGCGCCGCAATCACCAAAAATCGGCAAATGAGCGAATTCAGGCGTGTCCAATCGAAGGAACGTTCGCGCGCCTACCCGACGGAAACGCATGGCCTGCGCCTCGGTGTATTTCCCGCCAACCGCAGCTCCACCGACGATGCCGCGTGAAACCAATACCCCGTCGTAAGGGGCATATCCCATGATCTCGTGCGGATAAACATCGTCCCAATACGGTGTGCGGCCTGCAGCATAGCGATCGCGGATGAAGTCATATCGCGGATCGACGTGGTCGAGGCTGTCTGCAAAGATGAATTTCATCGCGACGGCCGGGACAGCTCTCGATCCTTTCGGATCAGGTAATCCGCGAGCTTCGCGATGTGTTGCGGCGTGCCTTGCACCTCATTCCAGCGCCAACCAAGCTCTTCCCAAACCCCCTCTGTCCAGCAACAGTATGGCGCCAGCCGGCGCAGCGACTCGCGGACCTCCACCTCAGGCGTTGCCGAACTGTCGGCGCGCAACATGATGGGGTCCATTAAGGCCCCCATCACCCGTATGCCGGCAGAGTGCATAAGCCTGCTCTCAGTTGACGGTCGCCCCCAGGCTTCCGGGAAAATTTCGCGAACAGCCGTCCAATAGAGGACTAACGCGTTAAACATCGCATCCGGCTCGCTATCTTCGCCACCGCGTTTGTATGGGCTGAGTGCGCCCATGGGCGGCTTTAGGTTCTGCTTTATGGCGTCGACTATTGCTGTGTCAGTCACGACCGCGGCTGTGCCTTCAAGGTCCGAAGGGCGCTTGATCAGGCGAAGGAAAGGCGACTTCTGCTGCCTGTTCAATAGATTGCAAAGTTCACTCGGGAGCTTGTTAGCGGCGAGATCTCGAGGCAACAGCGTCCCAACTTCAGGGAGCAGTTCGTTAATTAGACGCGGATCGAGCGGTTTAACCTTGTTGACGAGAATGAATTGTTCGCGATGCAATTGAACGTCCCTCGATACAAATCCAACAACAGGCACGGGGATGCGGCTATTCTTAGCTTGCGCCAGCGCCAGTGAGCGTTGCTGCCCATCGACGATCCAAGCTGCACGATCGCCTTCCTCTCGAACCGGGATCGACAGGGTGCCGGTGTTGGCGAGTTCGATCAGACCCTTCGGCTTCGGTCCGCGAGACGGCTCGAATTCTACGTCAAGCGATAGTGCAAGAGTGATCGCGTTGGGAAACAAGACGGGGCCACCACTGTCGAGGAACTCGACAATCTCTTTGACGTGAGCGCGGATCTCTTTGCGTTGGAAGCCCTTCAACTCGTTCTCGTCGCGGCGGATGCGGCTAATGTCTGCCACGCGCGACAAATCTGATCCGTACAGGAAGAAGGCGTACACATCGATACCCTCGCCCTGCTGAGTCTTTACGGCGCGCACCACGAGCGACTCTACGCGGTCCATCATGGTGCCTCCTGCTCACTCTTAACCTCGGCGACCAATCGAGCGAACCGCCCCTGCTCGCAGGCGATACCGACTTCGTCGCGCAACAGTCGAAGCAGCCGCGTGGATTGTCCGCGAGTGCTGGCCCAGTGAAGACGTAGCAGCATCGCAATCTCTTTGTCCGACACTCGCGCTCGAAGTGGCCGCGGTCGCGGCAGACTTCCAGCGAGCCGCCGCTCTACATCCGCCTGGTGTTCGAATGCGGAACCATACGGTCGTGCCTTCAGCACCACCTCGATAAAGTGGCGCGCAGCCCGAGAGGCAAAGTCTGCGCGCGTTCCTGGGTTCGGACTGTTACGGCCATCGAACCGATCGTCATAGGGCATTTGGGCGGCAGCTATATCGTCAGAAACGCCGCTTACATCAGAACCGCTAATGATCCGGATCCGGGGCTTGAGCGCACTGGGGAGTGCGGTCAGATCATCCGCTATCATCGTCAGATATGCCCTGGGCAACGCTATCACGACCAGCCCTGTTTCGGCGCGAAGGCGGTCAAACAGCGAGCGTCGCCCCTCAACTAAATGCATCCACCAAGCTTTGGCGCTTGCGCGTGGATCCGACTTTGCAGTGACATCGTTAGGCGAACCCGCCGTGATGGTTAAGTTATAGGACGGCAGTAAGTCGTCGCCGTCGACGACGCCCAACCCGGCCGATACAATCACGGGCGCCGCCCCGATCACACGGGCTGCCTGCATGGCTTCCTGAAAGCCTCGTCCGCAATAGAGCCGCGAAGCAGGCGCCATTGGAGCGGCACTCCGGACACGCCGAAGCCACTCGTTGCTCACTTCCCTTATCCGTCCCGGCCCAAGGTCGCGCGCGCAAAGCTGAGCGAGCGGGGCAATCCGCTTCCGCAGCGTGCAGGCGGTCACAATAAGGGTCATTAGATTGCGGCACCAAGTTGCTGGATGACGTCTGACTCGCCTTATTGCGACCCCGCTCGCCGAGCCGCATTAATAACTGCGGAATCTACATCGACGCAAGTAGAGAAACTGCACCGGTTAAAAAAAGGCTTCCGCAGTATCTAGGCGCACGATCGCTGGCGGGCCAGGCAGTGCGCTGGAATGGCCCCTGGCTCTGTTCACTTGCTATGCCTAGAAATGTGCATATATTGTGCGTATGAGAGAGGTCGGAGATTTGTCATGACCCAGGCACAGCTCGCACATTCCACTGTGATCTCAGGCTTTGTCGACAGCCTGCAGGAGCCGCGCACACCTTATATCTCACCGAAGCGCCTGTCGCAGGCGCTTGGCGTGAAGGTGGCCAACCTGGCGCAATTGACTGGCGTCCACCGCAACACGCTCCGCAACCCGTCATCGGAGCGCCTGCAGGGCCGGCTGCGCGAGATGGTCAAGGTGATCTCGGCGGCGACGGAGCTCACCGGGGACGTCGACAAGGCAATCTACTGGTATCGCAATGAGCCGATCGCCGACTATGGCCATCGCACTGCGGCCGAACTCGTCGCCGACGGCCAAGTCGAAGCAGTCCTGGCCTTCATCCGGGATCTCGAGAACGGGGCGCGCGGGTGAAGGTCACCCGCGTCGGGCCGGACGAGATCTTCCTTCGCTATCTGACACCCAAATGGGCCTTCCTGCCCACCAGCGGTGCAGGCGCAGCGATCGACGGCCGTCGTTTCAACCGGCCAGGCGTCGAAGCGCTTTACTTATCCCTCGCCCCTCAGACAGCGTTGGAGGAATACAAGCAGGGCGCCAGCATCACCCCGCCGGCCACCCTTGCCGCCTACAAGATCACGCTTTCCGAGGTCGCCGATCTTTCGCAGGGGTTCGACCCAAATGCCTGGGATAGTGCCTGGAAGGAATGGGATTGTGCCTGGCGCCAGATCACTCGCATCGACAGGAAGATACCTTCATCGTGGAAGCTTGCGGACCTGGTCATCACGACCGGGCTTCGCGGTATCCTGTTTCCCTCGCTGCGCCACGCCGGCGGCACTAATCTGGTGATCTTTCCGGCCAACCTTGTCGAAGGCGATCACGTCGCGGTCCATGATCCAGATCGGCGGCTGCCGCACGACCAGTCACCCTGGCCGTAAACCTCCGACCGGAGCGTGGCAACGCGCCAATCCATTTAGGCCGTCTCGTCTCCAACGACATCGACCCTTTCTTCTTCCTCTTCGCCGTCCGCTTCCCTGCTTGCCAGCCCAACCGGAATATCGCCGGCCAGCAGCTTTCCTTCGACAGCAGCCCGGCGTCCTCGAGCGCCTCGAAATCCGGCAGCTGGCGTAGCGTATCGAGCCCGAACTGCGACAGAAAGTTTTTGGTCGTCACATAGGTATAGGGCGCCCCCGGCTGCGGGCTGCGGGGTCCCGACGCGATCAGCTCTTGCGCGCGCAGCACGCCGATCAGGTCGCGCGACACCTCCTTCGCGAAGAAGCTCGACAACTCGCCCCGGGTGATCGGTTGGAAATAGGCAATGCACATAAGGACAGGCGCCTCCGCCTGCGACAGCTCTTTTTCCCCTTTGCCGCCCTTGCTGGCCGAAGGCGGCGTGTATGACGTCGCCAAAAACCTTTTTGGTTCGGTGCTGCCAGCCGCCGGCGACCGAAACCAACTCGTAGGGCCGGCCGGCGAGCTCGGCGCGAATGTCGTCGATGATCAGCTCTAGATTGCAGTTCTTCCCCACCACCCGCGCGAGGACACTACGTGTCACCGGTTCGCTGGCGGCAAAGATCACCGCTTCGACGCGGCCCATCCATTCGCGCCAGCGGAGCTCGGCCGGAAGGTGCTCCAGCTCGGTATCCAGCAAGGCCGGCTGAGCGTTTGGCTTCCGGCGGGCAGACGCTTCGCTCATCCCTACAACCCAAACAGCCTAAAGGTGGTGCGGCCCGACAACTCGCGCACGGCATCGAGTTGCTGCAGGCGCTCGAACAGGCGCCGCGATGCAAAGCGCGACAGGTTCTTCGTCGCCAGCGATCCGGAGACGGCGTCTTCACTGAGCAGCAGAAAGATTACGTCGCCGGCGCCTTTGGCGCGCAGTTTTGGCGCCACCGCCAGGAGTTTTTCGGCCCGGCGCGACAGCTCGGCGGCCAACCGACAGGCGTCCGCGGCGGCCGCAACGAGCGCGACGCAAACCGCCCGCTCAAAGTTCTTGTCCCCGGGCCGGATGCGCCGGCCACCGCTGGCCTCGGTGCGGAAGGATGGTCCAAAAACCTGCGCCATCAGGAGCGGCAGGGGCCGCTGCCAGCCCAGGCGTTGCGCCAGTACCAGGTCGGCGAGCCACCAGGCAAAAAGCTCGGAGTCAGGGCGCATGGTGACGACGTGACCGGCGATCGCCGCGGCGTCGAACGGCGCCGGCCGCTGCGATCCCGCCAGATTTTCGATCTCCGTGGAAAGCGCGGCGAGCGCTGGACCATCCCAATGGAGCCCGAGCTGGTCGACGATCTTTTCGAACCGATCGGCGCTGGCGGCGGGCGGCTGCACGGCCAGCTGCCGCCAGGCGCCAAAGACAGCGCCGGCGGGACCGGGATCAGAACCTGAGGACGCAAATGCCAAGCATCGCGCAAGCCCGCCGCGTCCTCGGCGCGGCCGGCGAGCCGCATGCTGGCGGCGGCACAGCGGAGCGCCAGCCGCTGCCGCCAAGCCCCGGCCCAGAAAGGCTGAGCGCGCGAGCGTGTCGAGGGCACCCAGGGCGGCGCCGGCCCGGAAGGCGGCGTCGCCGTCGCTCGGCGCGCCGGCGGTTGTGATCGCCCAAGCCGGAACGGAGGGCGGTGCAGAGGAGCTAGCGGTCGCGGGATCGAGGCGAATCATGATTTGGAGCGTAAAGTGCCGGTGCGCTTTTTACTATGATTTTTGTGCCAAAACGCACAGCCTGTCGGCGCGATAAAACGAATGATAATGTTGCCTTATCAATCATTTGTCTTTTTTCAATATTTGCTTCGCTATTAAGTTAGCTAGCTGTGAGCTTTCAGGAGGTTGTCCATTCGGCCCTGACCGATAAAGCTGAGGTTGTCGAAGCTTCAGTGATTCTCGGAGGACCGAATGAACATCCACAAGAATGCCCGTCTGACGCCGCTGCGTCGAGAGGAGATGGCCCGCGACGTTGTTGAAGGCCGTCTTTCCAAAGCCGATGCGGCGCGGACATACGGAGTGACGGCGAAGGTGGTGGCGCGCTGGGTGGAGCGCTTTCGGGCCGAGGGAAGCGCCGGCATGATCGACCGTTCCTCGCGGCCGAAGACAAGCCCGAAGCAAACCGAAGCGGCGGTGGCGGACGCGATCGCAGCGCTGCGCCGGCAGCGCCTGACCGGCAAGCACATCGCCATGCAAACCGGCGTGTCCGAGGCGACGGTGAGCCGGGTGCTGGCACGCGCCGGCCTGTCGCGGCTGAAAGACCTGGAACCGGCCGAGCCGGTGCGCCGCTATGAGCGCGAGCATCCCGGTGAGCTCATCCATCTCGATATCAAGAAGCTGGGCCGGATCGGCTCTGTGGGGCACCGCATCACCGGGCGATATCCTGGCGCCGTCAACCGCCGCGATCAGATATCGGAAAATTGGAGGCAGCGGACCTGCGATTTGCTCAACGCTCCGCTTCTGAGATAAGGTTAAGTTGCAATGGCATTGAGCGAATAGCGCGATATCCGGGAACCGAACCAATCCACAGAAATATTTTGTTGGTATTTTTGTTGGCTATCCCTGCTCTTGCGTGGGTCCCAACTATTTGGAAACAAAGCCAGATTTCCTTCGCTTTGATTCCGCCTCTGGGCACCATTTTCCATGGCAATTGCATAACGGTCCGACAGACGTTTCGTTGGACTTTGCCGGAAAATGCACGAGAGAGCAGATAAAATTCGACTTGGTCCAGGACACGGAAGGATAGTCGTGCCTTTTTGGAAATCGCACAAGAAATATAGCGCAGGAACGTGGGACGATCGGCTCGATGGATTATTCTCATGCGGGGTAAACTACTCCGGTAAGACGATCCTAGACGTGGGCTGCAATATGGGCATCGTCGCTTATGAAATCGCCAAACGCAGACCGGCCTACATCCACGGCATTGACATTCTAAAGCCACACACCCGCGTGGCGCGTTCTATCTTTCTAGGATCGAACGTAGAAAGTCGATTTGACACCATGAGTCTTGGGAGTCGAAAGCTTCAATCTGTTCTAAATGACTGTTACGATATCGTTCTTCTTCTCGCTGTGTACCAGCATGTCCGCAGGGGGTTGGGTCAGGAGGAGGCCGATCGCATCTTCATCGACATCATCAACCGCGCACAGACCATTGTGGCGCGAGTTCCCGACGAAGACGACGTCCGTCTTCAGTCTCTAATCGAGGGTGCGGGGTTTACCTTATCTGATCGCCACAAGTCGCCACGCGGCAGTACAGTTCTGGCTTATCATCGTCACTAGACCGGGCGGATGGCGATTGCCTGCGCGACTCACGCACCAGACGAATTTCCCGCGCGTATCGGCAAAATCACGTGACCTGAGCACATCATGGCGGCTTCGGCCCGCGAAACGTCTTTGCGCGCGTTGGGCGGATGACGGATTTGATTTGCTTGGTGATCCTCCATCCTTAGGGCAAACTGCCTGCCGGGGCTCTAGGAGGCGAAATGAGAGCACGCGCAGCAACGGTTGGGGATCTGGAAGCTCTTTTCCGTGATCTGTCCCAGCGGATATCGGACGAATACGCCGCGGCCGGCAAGGACAGCAAGATCGCCTACGACAATCTGATGATGAACTTGAAAGAAGGTCGGGCTCACGCGCTTGTCCAGGGCGAAAAGACCGTGGCGATCATCGCGTGGCACGAGCATAGCGACGCTGCCGATACGCTGTTCGCCGCACAGGAGGATTTCTTCAGTGCCGCGACCGTTCGCTTCTGCAAGCGGCACATTCGCCATATCCAGGCGCTCGCCGGCAACCTCCCCATTCATTCGCGCAGCTGGCTCCAGAGACCGGACGTCGCAAAATGGTTTCGGATAATCGGCTATGTCGAGCGAGGCCAGGAGAATGGCGCCAACCTGTTCGAACTGCCGCCGGCTCCGGCCGCATAAGAAATCCAGGCTTGTTGCAAAACGCTTCCTTTGAGTTCCGGCGGTGCCGCGCTCACGACGGTGTGCCAAAAAGGCCCGCCGCTCCATTTGCGAAGCGGCGAGGCCCCATATTTGGGACAACTTCCAGGCTGTTGCCCGGCATTGCCTACCGTGCAATTCAGGTGCCAGACGACTGACCCATAATGGGTCACCACAGCGGGAAGCGCGAACCATCCTTCCGCGATCACACCACTGCCAATACCGCGCAATTCCTGTTATTTTTCCTTGCGGCGGACCTGATTTCCGCCTGGCCGGCGCCCATCAGGCAACCTACCCCAACGCCCCCCCAAAGTGGCGCCGGCCAACTTCGCCGCTGACCCAACCTTCGCCACCGACAACGTCAAGCACGCCGTTGCGAGGGCGAGGCCTGCGCGCGATCGTCGTCAGGCCCGATACTCAGGGGCAGCGTTTCGAAGCCGACTCCAGAGAGGCGGACTTTCAAGTCGGAACGCCCGGCTGCGATTCCAATCCGACAGATCGCCTGGAATGACAGGACGATCCGACATAAATCCAAAAAACCGGTAGCAAGCTGCGGCCAGAAAGTGTTGAAGACGGTGCCGATCGCATTGAACGCGGCGCGATCCAGTTGCGCTCGGCAAGGCTTGATGATTTGTTGCCGCTTCAAGGAGAATGAATGATGCGCGAGCCTGTCGGTCAAGACGAATATGGGTCGGCCAACCCCTTCGACCCGGACGACCTGACGACGTTGAACGTGATGGGTCCGGGTGTGGCCAGCAACGATTTCGAGAAATACGCGGTCGCCGTGATCATCGTGTTCGGCGCCCTCATCGTTGGCGGCTTGATGGCCGCATGCCTGGCCCTGGGGCATCGCAACGGCTTCCTGTACGCGCTTGGCGGCGCCACTGCGGCGTGGATAGCCGGAAATGCGCTTCTGCTCGATCGGCCGCGTATCTATGCCTTGTTCGTCGGCATCGCGGCGGTGATGCTGATTGCGTCCACCATAACGCTGGTCATCTGATGGTCTGCCGATATTCAGGTGATGCCGGCCTGCGAATGGCGGTCTCCTGCGCTTCCGGTACTCGCGTACCGAAAGTTCGCTCCGTTCCGGTTCTCGGAAACCGCTATTCTCGGCTCGGCCTGACCTGAATCTCAACAGACCCGACGCGCACGAAATTTAATATCCGATCGCCTCGCCGGATGCGGCGCGGCTGTCGATAGCGCCGTTGTAGCGGGCGCCGCCGCCCTTCTCGATCTCGGCCAGGCTCTTGCCGCCGACCAGGATGCCGGCCGCCTGGCCCCAGGTCGCCTCGGTGACATCGAGGTGGTAGCCCATGCCGGCAAGCAGCTTTTCGGTATCGGGCGACAGGCCGAACGGTTCGATATAGACCGTGTCTGGCAGCCACTGGTGGTGGATGCGCGGCGCGTCGATCGCCTCCTGGATGTTCATGCCGTGATCGACGACGTTGACGATCGCTTCCAGCGTGATGGTGATGATGCGCGAGCCGCCGGGGCTGCCGATGACCATGAACGGCTTGCCGTCTTTGGCGACGATGGTCGGGCTCATCGACGACAGCGGCGTCTTCCTCGGCTCGATCGCATTCGCCTCGCCCTGGACGAGGCCGTAGAGATTGGGCACGCCCGGTTTCTGGGTGAAATCGTCCATCTCGTTGTTGAGCAGGATGCCGGTGCCGTCTGCGACGACGCCGGCGCCGAACGAACCGTTCAGCGTATAGGTTACCGCGACGGCGTTGCCGTCATTGTCGACGATCGAATAATGTGTCGTCTCCTGGCTCTCGCCAAAACCCTTCGGCATCAAATCCTGCGACACGCCGGCCCGGAACGGATCGATCTTTTCGCGGATTTCTTTTGCATAGGCCTTGTCGAGCAGCTTTTCGACCGGATTGTCGACGAAGTCGGGATCGCCGAGCGCCGAATTGCGGTCGACATAGGCATGGCGCATTGCCTCGACCATGACTTTGACGGTTTCGGCAGAACCCGCGCCGAGATAGGACAGCGGGTAGAGTTCCAGCACGTTGAGGATCTCGCAGATGATGACACCGCCCGAGCTCGGCGGCGGCGACGAGGTGATCTCATAGCCGCGGTAGTTGCAGGTCACCGGCTCGAGCTCGCGGACCGCGTAGTTCTCGAAATCCGCCTTGGCCAGAATGCCGCCCTTCTCCCCGCTCGCCTTGACGATGCCGTCGGCGATCGGTCCTTTGTAGAAGGCATCGCGACCTTGCTCCGAAATGGCTGAGAGCGAGGCGGCGAGATCGGCCTGAACAAGGCGCTCTCCGATGGCATAAGGCCTGCCGTCCGGCTTCAGGAAGATGGCAGCCGCCGCTGGGTCCCTGGCCAGCCGCTCGGCGCCGCCTTCGAGCGAGGCGACGTCGCCCTGCTCCAGCACGAAGCCGTCCTTGGCATAGCCGATCGCCGGCGCCATCAGGTCCCGCCTCGTCAGCGTGCCGTATTTCTCCCGTGCGGTCTCGAAGCCGGCCACCGAGCCCGGCACGCCGACTGCAAGATAGCCGTCCAGGCTGGCGCCCTTCACCGGCTTGCCGTCCTTGTCGAGATACATGGTCTTCGTGGAGGCGAGCGGCGCCCGCTCGCGGAAATCGAGGAAGGTCGAGCGGCCGTCCTTGAAGCGAATGGTCATGAAGCCGCCACCGCCGATATTGCCGGCATTCGGATAGACCACAGCCAGCGCATAGCCGACGGCGACCGCCGCATCGACGGCATTGCCGCCCTTTTTCAGCATCTCGACGCCGACTCGCGATGCCAGATGCTGGGCGGTCACCACCATGCCATGCTCGCCCTTCGCCGGCTGCGGCGAGGCGGCGAATGCGGCCACCAGCGGCGCAAAGGTCAAGGTAAGGGAAAGACTGATTGCGATTAGGGTGCGGCGGTGCATGGCCGTTCTCCGAGGGGTGGGGTGCGCCTAGAACAGCCGCTTGGTGAAGTTGAGTCTACTGACAATAATGAAGATTCGGCGAAGCTTGCACCTTCCACGAACTCTCACGACCTGGGTTCCTCGCCCGCCGCGAAGCGGGGGAGAGGTGGCCGCGAAGTGGCCGGAGAGGGGGCTTCGTAGAGGGGTCCCCTCTCGGTCTCGGCTTCGCCGAGCCACCTCTCCCCACTTTCGTGGGGCGAGGAACCCAAGCTGAAATGAAGCCGCGATCCTTCGCGCCCTCCCTTCCTGCTTGGCACAGCCGTTTTGTTCTGCTTTGTGCCGGCGATTATGCTATTAATTTATTTATGGTGCTGATTTGCGCCGCGACCCGCCGCTGGCGGGTTTTTCGTTTCAGGCCGATATCAAACAATCCCGCCGCCGCCGCTCGCAACCGCCGGCCGTTCCGCCGCGACCTTCGCCCGATAGCCGGCCGCCCGGTAGGCGGCGACCGGATCGATGGCGCCGCCCGTGTTCAGCCGCGCCATGGCCAGGATCGGCTCGACATCGGTGCGATAGGCGGCTTTCAGCGTTTGCGTCGCCATCAGCGCGTCGTTGGCGTCCTGATAGCCTTCCAGCGCCTTGCGATCGACCAGCAGCGCCTGCGCATAGGCGCGCTGCACCTCGACCGCGGACAGCATCAGGCTTTCGATCGGATCGGTGACGTTGTGGCTCTGGTCGAGCATGTGAGCCGGATCAAAGCCTTCGGCACCGGAAAGCTCGGCATCGACCAGCTCGTTGAAGACGAGGAACAGCCGGTAAGGATCGATCGAGCCGGCGTCGAGATCGTCGTCGCCATATTTCGAATCGTTGAAATGGAAGCCGCCGAGTTTCTTGAACTGGATCAGCCGCGACACGATCATCTCGATGTTGACGTTGGGCGCATGATGGCCGAGGTCGACCAGGCAAAACGCCTTGTCGCCGAGTTCGGTGGCAATCATGTAGTTGGTGCCCCAATCCTGCACGACCGTCGAATAGAAGGCCGGCTCGTACATCTTGTGCTCGGTGAACAGCTTCCAGTCGTCCGGCAATCCCGTGTAGATCTCCTTCATCGCGTCGAGATAGCGTTCGAACGCCTTGGCGAAATTGACCTGGCCGGGAAAGTTCGAGCCGTCGCCGATCCATACGGTCAGTGCCTTCGATCCCAGCGTCTTGCCGATCTCGATGCATTCGAGATTGTGCTCGATCGCCTGCCGGCGCGTTGCGGCATCGGCATGCGACAGCGAGCCGAACTTGTAGGAAAGTCGTTGGTCCCTGGCGTCGGAGAACGTGTTCGAATTCATGGCGTCGAAGCCGAGGCCGAAGCGGGAGGCGGCCTGCTTCAGCCGGTTCGGATCCGCCTTGTCCCACGGAATGTGCAGCGAGACGGTCGGCGTCGCCTGCGTCAACTGCCGGATGACGGCGCAGTCCTCGATCTTGTCGAAGATATCGCGCGGCTCGCCGGCGCCGGGAAAGCGGGCAAAGCGGGTGCCGCCGGTGCCGACGCCCCAGGACGGGATTGCCACGGCGAATTTTTCGACCTTGTCGCGGATAGCGTCGATGGCGATGCCGCGGCGGTCGAGGCGCTCGCCGAGCGAATCGTAGTCGCGCTTGAGGTCGGCCTCGCGCGCGGCGTTGTCCTTGTCGACGATGTCGGCGGAGATGATCTGTTCCATCGCCGCCTCCGCTCAGCGCGTGAACGACTGGGCGTTGCCCGCGTCGACATTGACGATGTTGCCGGTCGACTTGGCCGACATGTCGGACGCGAAGAAATAGATCGCCTCGGCGATGTCTTCGGGGAACACCGAACGCTTCAGCATCGAGCGCGAACGGTAATGCTCCTCGAGGTCGTCGGCCGACATCTTGTAGGCGGCGGCGCGCTGTTCCTTCCACTCGCCGGTCCAGATCTTCGAGCCGCGCAGCACGGCGTCGGGATTAACGACATTGACCCTGATCTGGGCTTCCGCGCCTTCCAGCGCCAGACAGCGCGCCAGATGGATTTCGGCAGCCTTGGCCGTGCAATAGGCGGCGGCATTGGGCGATGCGGCAAGACCGTTCTTGGAGGCGACGAAGACGACGTTGCCGCCGATCTTCTGAGCCCGGAACAGCCGGAATGCTTCCCGCGAAACCAGGAAATAGCCGGTCGACAAGATGTCCATGTTCTTGTTCCACAGCGCCAGCGTCGTCTCCTCGATCGGCGACGAGGTTGCCAGGCCGGCATTCGACACCAGTATATCGATGCCGCCGAACTCGACCGCCGTCTCGGCGAAGCCGGAGATCACCTGGTCCTCTGACGTGACATTGATGACCAGCGGCCGCACGAAATCCTTGCCATAGGCTTTCGCCAGCTCGTCATTGGCACTGGCAAGGGCGGTCTCGTCGATGTCGGCCAGCACGACGCAGGCGCCTTCGCGCAGCAGCCGGTTGGCCGTCGCCCGGCCGATGCCGCCGGCGCCGCCGGTGACCAGCGCGATCTGGCCGGCTAGAGCCTTCGGCTTCGGCAGGCGCTGCAGCTTTGCCTCTTCGAGCAGCCAGTACTCGATGTCGAAGGCTTCCTGCTCGGGCAGCCCGACATAGGTCGACACCGTCGAGGCGCCGCGCATGACATTGATGGCGTTGACGTAGAATTCGCCCGATATGCGCGCCGTCGCCTTGTCGCCGGCGAAGGTGAACATGCCGACGCCGGGCATCAGATAGACCACGGCGTTCGGATCACGCACCGGTGGCGAATCCACGTGCTTGCAGCGGTCGTAATAAGCCTGATAGCCAACGCGATACTCCGCCACATCGTCGGCGAGACGGGCGATGACGGCATCGACGTCAGAATTCTTGGGATCGAATTCGATGACCAGCGGCCGGATCTTGGTGCGCAGGAAATGGTCCGGGCAGGATGTGCCGAGCGCTGCCAGTGGGCGCAAATCCCTGGAATTGACGAATTCGAGCACGGCGGGCGAATCGTCGAAATGGCCAAGCTTGTGACTTTTCTCCGAGATCAGGCCGCGAATTCTCGGCATCAGCTTTGCCGCCACGGCGCGACGCCTCGGCGCGTCGAGCGATTTGACGACTTCGCCACCGAAGATCGGCTTGCCTTCAGACTTGCGCTCGAACCAGTCGATCGCCTGGTTGATCACCGAGATCGTCGTCTCGTAGCATTCCCGAGGCGTCTCGCCCCAGGTGAACAGGCCATGGCTTGCCAGGACGACGCCCTTGGCCTCAGGGTTTTCAACGCAGAATTTTTCCAGCCACAGGCCGAGTTCGAAGCCCGGACGCTTCCATGGCAGCCAGCCGATCGCGTCGCCGAAGATCTCTTTGGTCAGCGCCTTCGAATCCTTGGCGGCGGCAATGGCGATAATGGCGTCGGGATGCATGTGGTCGACATGGGGCTTCGGCACGAAGGCGTGCAGCGGCGTATCGATCGAAGCCGCGCGCGGATTGAGGTTGAAGGTGCAATGAGGCAGATAGCCGACCATCTCGTCTTCGTGCTCGAGGCCGCGATAGTGGCCCTTCAATGCGCGTAGCTTGTCCATGTAGAGCGTAGCGAAACCGTCGAGCTTGATCGAGGCGCTGTCGCCGCCCGAGCCCTTCACCCACAGCACTTCCACGCTCTCGCCGGTGAGCGGATCCTTTTGCCAGATCTTGGAAGAGGTGTTGCCGCCGCCATAGTTGGTGACGCGCTTATCGGAGCCAAGAACATTCGAGCGATAGACGAGACGTTCCGGCTCGCTCATCGCTTGGGCTTTCGCCTCATCCCAAAGATTGGCGAGGCGCGTGCCGGAGCGCTTGTCGAGCATAGGTAATCCTCCCGTGACGTGAGACGCGCAAATGGTGCGGTCAATTGCGACCACATAGCGGGTCAGCTTTGGCCGAATTTCCACGGAAGAAGCGGCATTGTCAATCACAAATGATCAAGATTGATCATACTGCACTGCACAATGAAATTATGTGATCGGAAATGATTGACACTGCGCGTTTTGGGTGCCTAGATGCTCAGGCAGGGAGGAACCATGCACGAGAAAGAACGCCACAGGATCATTTTGTCCGCCGTCCAGGAAAAGCCTGTGGTGACGGTGCAGGAAATGGTCGACCTGACGGACTCGTCCGAGGCGACGATCCGGCGCGACATCGCCGCATTGCATGTGCAAAAGCGCCTGCGCCGCGTGCGCGGCGGCGCCGAAGCGATCACGCCACCGCAGTTCATCGGCCTTGCCGGCCGGCCTTTTTCCGTCAACGAGACGATCAACGCTTCGCAGAAACGGGCGATCGCGCGGGACGCCGTGGAACTATGCAAGGACGGCGAGCCGATCATCATCAATGGCGGCACCACCACTTTCCAGATGGTGCATTTCCTGAGCGGCCGCCGCATGCCGATCTTCACCAATTCCTTTCCGATCGCCGAGCACCTGCTCAAGCACTCCAAGAACACGGTGATGCTGTCGGGCGGCACCATCTACCGCGAGCAGAACATAATCCTGTCGCCCTTCGAGAATGACGTGACGCGCAATTTCTATGCGCGCCGCATGTTCATGGGCGCGCAAGGGCTCGGGCCACTCGGCTTGATGGAAGGCGATCCGCTGCTGATCCAGGCCGAGCAGAAACTGATCGATCAGGCCGACGAACTGGTGGTGCTGGTCGACTCGTCGAAGTTCCGCAAACGCTCGAGCCTGATCCTGTGCGGCCTGTCGCGCATCGCGACCGTCATCACCGACGACGGCATTGAAGATCGCGAGGCCAAGATGTTGGAGGCCGCCGGCGTGACGCTGGTCGTCGCTCGCACAACGCTGGGCAGTAAGGAAGAATCTTCGCTGCAGGCCTGAGGCTCGCAGCGGCGATGGAATGCAACGCTCAAGGGAGGATATTCGATGAGCTTTCTGAAGAAACTGATGGTTACGGCGGCGTTCTCCGCCGCCATGTTCGTGAATGCCGCCTATGCCGAGAACGTCAAGATCGCACTGGTGGTGAAGTCGCTCGGCAACGGCTTCTTCGATGCCGCCAACAAGGGCGCCGAAGAGGCGGCCAAGGAACTCGGTGACGTCGATATTATCTACACCGGCCCGACCAAGGCGACCGCCGAAGCGCAGATCGAGGTGATCAATTCGCTGATCGCCCAGAAGGTCAACGCCATCGCCATTTCGGCCAATGACGCCGACGCGCTGGTGCCGGCGCTGAAGAAGGCGATGGATCGCGGCATCACCGTCATCTCGTGGGATTCAGGCGTCGCTCCGGAAGGTCGCCAGCTCCACCTCAACCCCTCGGACACAAACCTGATCGGCGAGACCATCATCAAGCTTGCCGCCGACTACCTGCCGGAAGGCGGCGATGTCGCCATCTTGTCGGCTTCGTCGACGGCAACCAACCAGAACGCCTGGATCGACGCGGCCAAGAAGGTGCTGCCGGAGAAATTCCCCAAGATCAACCTTGTCGCCACCGTCTATGGCGACGACGACTCGGCCAAGAGCACGGACGAGGCCAAGGGCCTTTTGAAGTCCTATCCGGACCTCAAGGCGATCATCGCACCGACCACGGTCGGCGTCGTTGCCGCCGCTCAGGTGGTGACCGACCAAGGCCTGATCGGCAAGGTCAACGTCACCGGCCTGGCGTTGCCGTCGGAGTTCAAGAAGTTCATCGACAACGGTGCCAGCCAAGCGGTCGCGCTGTGGAACCCGATCGACCTCGGCTACTCGGCCGTCTACCTCGCCCATGATTTGGCGGTGAAGAAGGAAGAAGCCAAGCCGGGTGCGACGCTGTCGATCGGCCGCGTCGGCAAGGTCACGCTCGACGATACCAATTCGGCTGCGATGGCTCCGCCCTTCAAGTTCGACAAGTCGAACATCGAAGAATTCTCCAAGATCTATTGATCCGGGAGCCCCTCAAGCCGGCGCGGCGGGACCTTAGATCCCGCCGCGTCCTCAAACGGACCTGCTGCAGGGCTTGATACGACTATGGACACGACAGCCCAACTCAACCCGACGACCGAGCGGCCTCTGGCTCCGACCCCGCGGCTGACCCTGTCCGGAATCTCGAAGAGTTTTCCCGGCGTGCGCGCGCTGCATGATGTCAGCCTGTCGCTCTATCCCGGCCAAGTGACCGCGCTGATCGGCGAGAACGGCGCCGGCAAGTCGACGCTGGTCAAAATCATGACCGGCATCTACCAGCCCGACGCGGGCACCATCAGCATCGATGGCCAGGCCGTCACTTTGCCCAGCGCGCATGCCGCCTTCGGGCACGGCATCACTGCCATCCACCAGGAAACCGTGCTGTTCGACGACCTGACGGTGGCCGAGAACATCTTTCTCGGCCATGCGCCGCGGTCGCGCTTCGGCACCATCGACTGGCGTACCATGCGCAAGAATGCCCTTGAAGTGTTGAACACCATGGGTGCCGGCCACATCGACGCCGACGCGCGGCTGAAGGATCTCGGTATCGCCAACAAGCACCTCGTCGCAGTCGCCCGCGCCATGTCGATCGATGCCCAGATCGTCATCATGGACGAGCCGACCGCAGCGCTGTCGCTGAAGGAGATCGAGGAGCTCTTTTTGCTCATCGAATTCCTGAAGAGCGAAGGCAGGGCGATCCTGTTCATCAGCCACAAGTTCGACGAGATCTACCGCATTGCCGACCGCTATACGGTGTTCCGCGACGGCGAAATGGTCGGCGAAGGCCTGATCAGGGATGCCGGCCAGAGCCAGATCGTGCGCATGATGGTCGGCCGCGCCGTCGATCACATCTTCCCGCAGCGCAAGGCCGAGATCGGCGCGCCGGTGCTCACTGTCTCCGGCCTGTCGCACCCGACCGAGTTCGACGACATCGGTTTCGAGCTGCACAGAGGCGAAATCCTCGGCTTCTACGGCCTCGTCGGCGCCGGCCGCAGCGAGGTCATGCAGGCGATATCAGGCATCACCCGCACCAGCAGCGGCACAATCACGCTGGAAGGCAAACAGATCGTACCGAAATCGGCAGCGGATTCGATCGACGCCGGCATCGTCTATGTGCCGGAAGAGCGCGGCAAGCAAGGCGTGGTGATCGGCCTGCCGATCTTCCAGAATATCTCGCTGCCCTCGCTCAAGCGCACGTCCAAGTCAGGTATGTTGCAACTGGCGGAGGAGTTCGCGCTGGCCCGCTCCTACACCGAGCGGCTCGATTTGCGCGCCTCTTCGCTCAGCCAGGATGTCGGTACGCTGTCGGGCGGCAACCAGCAGAAGATCGTCATCGCCAAATGGCTGGCGACAGCCCCCAAGGTGATCATCCTCGACGAGCCGACCAAAGGCATTGACATCGGCTCCAAGGCCGCGGTGCACGGCTTCATGGCCGAGCTCGTCGCGCAAGGCCTGTCGGTTATCATGGTGTCGTCCGAACTGCCCGAAATACTCGGCATGTCCGACCGCGTCGTCGTCATGCGCGAGGGGCGCATTGCTTCGTTCTACGACAACAAGGAACTCGACGCCGAAACGCTGGTCAAGGCGGCAGCGGGGATCGCAGCATGAAAGCTCTTCTCAAATATCGCGAACTCTGGCTTCTCGCCGCCATCGTCGTGCTGATCGGGCTGATCTCGATGCGCTTTCCGGGCTTTGCCAATCCGGCCAATCTGCGCCAGGTGTTCAACGACACCTCGATCCTGATGATCCTGGCGCTGGGTCAGATGGTTGTCATCCTGACCCGCTCGATCGACCTGTCGATGGCGTCCAATCTCTGCTTCACCGGCATGGTGGTGGCGATGCTGAACGCCGCGCATCCGGCAATCCCGATCCCGCTGCTGATCGTCATCGCGCTTCTGGTCGGACTGGTGCTCGGCGCGATCAACGGCCTGCTGGTGTGGCGGCTGAACATTCCCTCGATCGTGGTGACGCTCGGCACGCTGACCATCTACCGCGGCGCCACCTTCGTCATTTCAGGCGGCGCCTGGGTCAATGCCGACCAGATGAGTCCTGATTTCATCGGCCTGCAGCGCGCGGCCTTCCTTGGCATCCCGGTCCTGTCGTGGATCGCCATACTGGTCATCGCCTTGTTCTTCCTCGTGATGACGCGCACCGCGCTCGGTCGCTCGATCTACGCCATCGGCGTCAATCCGACGGCGTCGGTCTATGCCGGCATCGATGTCGGCCGCACCAAGTTCACCGTCTTCTGCATCTCGGGGATGGCCGCCGGTCTCTGCGGTTATCTCTGGATTTCGCGCTACGTCATCGCCTCGGTCGAGGTCGCCAATGGCTACGAGCTCAACATCATCGCCGCCTGCGTCATCGGCGGCATCTCGATCGCCGGCGGCATCGGCTCGGTCGGCGGCGCAGTGCTCGGTGCGCTGTTCCTCGGCATCATCTCCAATGCGCTGCCGGTCATCAACATCTCGCCCTTCTGGCAGATGGCGATTTCGGGCAGCGCCATCATCCTGGCCGTGGTGCTCAATGCGCGCGGCGAACGCCGGCAAGGCCGCATCATCCTCAAAAAGGCGGAAGCGGCATGACCGACACCCCAGCCCCACGCCACATTCCCGACCGGCTCGACAAGCCGCTCAACGCGGCGATCTTCTCATGGGAGGCGCTGCTGGTCGCGGTGGCGGTCGCCATCTTTGCCGTCAACAGCTTCGCCTCGCCCTATTTCCTCGACGCGTGGTCGCTGTCTGACCTGACCTTCAACTTCACCGAGAAGGCGCTGATCGCGCTTGCCATGGCGCTGCTGATCATTTCCGGCGAGATCGACCTGTCGGTCGCCGCCATCATTGCGCTGGCCTCGACGATGATGGGCATGGCGGTGCAGGCCGGCGCTGGCACGCCGGTGCTGGTGGCGATCGGCATCGTGGTCGGGCTTGGCTGCGGCGCCTTTAACGGGCTGCTCGTCACCAGGCTGGGATTGCCGTCGATTGTCGTCACCATCGGCACGATGAGCCTGTTTCGCGGCATCGCCTTCATCGTCCTCGGCGACCAGGCCTACAAGGGCTATCCCCCGAGCTTCGCCTTCTTCGGCCAAGGCTATGTCTGGTGGGTGGTGTCGTTCGAACTGACGCTGCTCCTCGTCGCGGCGGTCGTCTACTGGTTCCTACTGCACCGGACGAGCTTCGGCCGCCGCGTCTTCGCCATCGGCAACAACCCGGTTGCGGCGCAGTTTTCCGGCGTGCGCGTCGGCCGCATCAAGTTCATCCTGTTCTGCCTGACCGGCTTGATGGCCGGCATCGCCTCGGTGCTGATCACCTCGCGGCTCGGCTCGACCCGGCCGTCGATCGCGCAAGGCTACGAATTGGAAGTCATCACCATGGTGGTGCTTGGTGGCGTCAGCATCCTGGGCGGCGCCGGCAGCATTCTGGGTGTCGTGCTCGCCGCCTTCATCATGGGGCTGGTGACTTTTGGCTTGGGGCTGCTCAACGTGCCCGGCATCGTCATGTCGATCTTCATCGGCCTGCTGCTGATCATCGTCATCGCGCTGCCGATCGTCTGGCGGCGGGTGCGGCGGGAACGCTTCACCTGATGGCCGAAAAATACGCGTTCAAGATGAAGCTCATTCCGGGCATGAAGGCCGAATACAAAAGGCGCCATGACGACATCTGGCCGTCGCTGGTGGCGCTGTTGAAGCAGGCCGGCGTTTTCGATTATTCGATCCATCTCGACGACGAGACCAACACCTTGTTCGGCGTGCTGTGGCGGCGTGACGACCACGGCATGGACGAATTGCCGAAGCACCCTGTGATGCAGCGCTGGTGGGCCGAGATGGCCGCCATCATGGAAACCAAGCCTGATAACGAGCCGGTGGCGGTGCCGCTGGAAACCATGTTCCATATGGAATGACCCACCACGTCGCCGTCATCGATATCGGCAAAACCAATGCCAAGGTAGCGCTGGTCGATCTCGACGACATGCGCGAATTCGCGCTGCGCCGCATGGCGAATGCGCCCGTTGCCGACGGTTCCTACCCGCACCACGATGTCGAGCTTCTGTGGTCGTTCATTCTCGACAGCCTCGCCGGGATCAAGCGAGAACAGCGCATCGACGCGATATCGATCACCACGCATGGCGCGACGGGCGTGCTGTTGGGCGCTGCCGGCGAGCTGGCGCTGCCGGTGCTCGACTATGAATTCACCGGGCCCGACGCCCTTGCCCAGGACTATGACGCGATCCGTCCGGCCTTCGCCGAGACGGGCACGCCGCGCCTGCCGGTAGGCCTCAATCTCGGCGCGCAGTTCTTCTGGCAGCAGAGGAACTTCCCGGCGGAGTTCGCCGAGGCCGCCGCCATTCTGATGTATCCGCAATACTGGGCTTTTCGCCTCACCGGCGTCGCCGCCAACGAGGTGACCTCGCTCGGCTGCCACACCGATCTGTGGAACCCATGGAAAGCGGATTTTTCGTCACTGGTCGACCGGATGCAATGGCGCGGCCTGATGGCGCCGGTGCGGCCGGCCAAGGACCGCCTTGGCCCAATCTTGCCCGCCCTTGTCAAGGTAACCGGGCTCGATCCGCAGACGCCGGTGTTTTGCGGCCTGCATGATTCCAATGCCTCGCTGCTGCCGCATCTCCTGTCCGACAGACCGCCCTTCTCGGTCGTCTCGACCGGCACCTGGGTGGTGTCGATGGCCGTCGGCGGCAACAAGATCGCGCTCGACCCGGCGCGCGACACGCTGGTCAACGTCAATGCGCTCGGTGATCCGGTGCCATCGGCGCGCTTCATGGGGGGTCGCGAATTTTCACAGCTGACGGAAGGCCAATCGGAAGGCTGGACCGAAGAGGATGTCGCCACAGTGCTCGCTGCGAAGACATCCCTGCTGCCTTCGACCCAACAAGGTTCGGGGCCGTTCCCGCATCACACCGCCGCATGGCTCGACGCCGACGGCATCAACAACGGTCAGCGCTTTGCCGCCATCTCTTTCTACCTGGCGCTGATGACCGCGACCTGCCTCGATCTGATCGGTGCCGACGGTCCGATCATCGTCGAGGGCCCGTTCGCCCGCAACCGGCTTTTCACGCAGATGCTGGCTGCAGCGACGGCGCGTGCCGTCATTGCGTCCGAGGTTGCGACCGGCACCAGCATCGGCGCTGCCTTGCTGACGTCGGACCACAGAACGGTCCAAGGCAAAGGCGAAAGGATGGAACCGCCGGCCGACCCAGCCTGGGCGATTTATGCGCGCTCATGGCGCGCGGCTGTCGACGCGCGGGGCTGATCACAAAATCCGCTTGCCGAAAGCCGACATGACGAAGTTGACGGTGTCTATCGCAATCCGCGGTTCCAAACCTGATGTCAGGCCGGAAACATCCATCGACAACAGCCCGCCGGACAGCGCGATGGCCTCCATCGCCTGATGCGTTTCGCGCACCGTGATGCCGCCGGAGCCAGCCGCCCAGCCGGCGAATTCGGTCACCTCAGGCGAATAGCTGACATGGAAGCCTTGCGTGCCGGAGGTGGCGATGCGGATCGCCTCATGCATCAGGTCGCGCATGCCCATGGCGTCGATGTCGGTCATGGTGAAGGCGGAGACGCGCGAATCCTTCAGTACCCGGGCTTCGGCCGGATCGGCATGGCGCAGCCCGACGATGACGACGTTTTCCGGCGACAGTTGCGGCTGCAGCGCGCCGGGCTTGTGATCGAGTCCGAGCGCGCGCGCCAGCACCGAACGTTCCGGCAGGTCGATGCCGTCTTCGTCCTCGGGCATCAGCGCGGCGATGGAATCGATCCAGATCAGGCCAAACGAGTGTGTCGCCCGCGCGGTCATCGTCAGCGCCTTATGGGCGATGCGCCGGTCACTCCCGGCGGTGAGCCGGACCAGGCCGGATGGGGGTCGCTCGATATCGGCCAGCTCGACGACATCGAAATTCATCGCCTCCAGCCGGGCGCCGGTCGCTTCCCTGGCGAGGATGCCGGCGGCCGCCGGTTCGGCTGATATCGACACCATCTTGCGGCCGGAGAAATCCTCGACATCGTGCATCGGGGCCTTTTCGACATATTCCGAGGTCATCGCCAACAGCATGGCGCCGTAGCTCATGCGGAAGGCTACACGGTCGCCGACGGCGGGTGGCGGGTCGGCGTCGGTTACATCGAGGAGCAGATGATCGCTGGAGGCGCCGAGCACCCGCACGCCCTTGGCAATCGGCGTCAAACCTTCGATCAAAACGTCCTCGCGGCCGATATTGGCGATGGCGCGCAACCTGTCGCCCTCGTCGGGAAACACCGGCTGGTTGCCGAAAGCGTCGTAGCCGGATTGGCCGATCGGCCGCGACGGCTTCAGCTTGACCTCGATGATGTCGCTTGTCAGGCGGCAGGCATCGGGTTCCAGTTCGGCCCACGGCGTCTCGCGGAAGGTTTCGACGCCACCCTGCAGGATTGCTTCGCCGACCCGCAGATTGTTGATGCCGGCGGGCAGCCTGCCTTCGAGCAGCAGCGTCAGCGACGATGACGCCCCGCCTGATATCCAGTCGAGCCTTGCGCCGGACAGACGCTCGGCCTTGTAGGCATGGGCGACAAGTTGCCCGAGATTTTCCTCCGTCGGCATGATGGCGCCGAAGCAGCCGAGATTGGTGCCGATGCCGGCGATGCGCACGCCCTTGAGTGCCAGTATCTGCTCGACAGTGGGCACGAGATCGTTCGGCCAGATGCCTTCCCTGAGGTCGCCAAGATCGATCATCAGCATGATGTCGTGGACGCGGCCCATGCGCTCGGCGATACGCGACAGCTCGCGGATGGTGGCGAGTTCGGATTGCAAGCTGATGTCGACGGTGCGGACCACCTCCTCGACACGCGCCATCGGCGGGCTGCGCAGCAGCATGATCGGCGCATTGATGCCGCTGTCGCGTAGCCGGCGGATGTTTTCGAAGCGCGATTCGGCGACGCCAGCGACGCCGCCGCGCAGCATGGCGCGCGCTACCTGCGGCATGCCGCAGGTTCCCTTGGTGACGCCGAATACCTTGATGCCGGACAGGGCGCAGCGGTCGACGATCGTGCGTGCATTGCGCTCTATGCGGCCAAGGTCGATGGCGACTTGCGGTCCGGACATGATCTAGCCCTTGTAGACCAGACCTTGCGGGTCGATCTCCGGCCTGCGACCGGCGACCACATCGGCAAGGAATTTTCCGGAACCGCAGGCCATTGTCCAGCCGACATGGCCGTGGCCGGTGTCGAGGTAGAGATTCTGGTAGCGCGCCCGGCCGATGACCGGCACCGAGTTTGGCATCATCGGCCGCAAGCCGGCCCAGAGCTCGGCCTTGTTCTCGTCGAAGGCACCCGGGAACAGATCGTTGCCAGTCCTGAACATGGCGGCGAAATCGCTCGGCTTGTGGGTGCGGTCGAAGCCGGTGAACTCGGCTGTCGAAGCGAGCCGCAGCCGGTTGCCGAGCCTGGAATAGCCGATGAGCTGATCCTCGTCGGCGCCGCCCATGGTCGGCCCCTTGCGCTCGTCCTCCAGCGGCACGGTCGCGGTGTAGCCCTTGACCGGATAGACCGGCAGATCGATGCCGTAGCGGCGACCGAGCAGGCCGCTTTCAGGTCCCATTGATATGACCACGGCGTCGCCAGCGACCGGGCCGGCCGAGGTCATCACGGCGCGCACCCGATCGCCTTCGATGTCGAGGCCCTCGACCGTCGTGCCATAGAGAAATTGGACGCCGAGTTTCTCGGCGGCATAGGCAGCGAGGTTCTGCGTGAATTGGCTGGAATCGCCGGTCTGGTCGATCGGCGAATAGACGCCGCCGGCTATCTTATCCTTGGCCCCGGCAAGCCCGGGCTCTAGCTCGACCAGCCGGTCGCGGCCGACGATCTCGATCGGCAGACCGTGCTCGGCGAGATAGCGGTAATTGTCGGTGCCGGTATCAAGACTCTGCTGCGAGCGGAAGAAATAGAGAATGCCCTTCTTGCGCTCGTCATAGTGAATGCCGGTGTCCGCGGAGATGGCATTGATGCAGTCGCGCGAATAGAGCGCCAGGCGCAGCTTGATATCGGTGTTGGCGCGCAGGCGCGCTCGCGTGCACTGGCGCAGGAAGCGCAGGCTCCAGGCGAAGAAATAAGGATCGAAGCGCAGCCGCACCTTGATGCCGAGATCGTGGTTGTAAAGCGCGCGCAGGAACGTCTTCAGCGCAGCGGGCGAGGCCCAGGCGGTGGCGTCGCCCGGCGACACCAGCCCGGCATTCGATTGGCTGGTGCCGCGCGCCGCCATCGGATGGCGCTCGATGACGGTCACCTCGTAGCCGTCGCTCGCCAGATAATAGGCGGCCGCCGTGCCGACCACACCGGCTCCGAGCACCAATATTCTCATGCCGCCCCCCAAAGTCACACGCGGCCAAATGCGCCTACGCTGCGCCGCACAGCTCCTTCAATAGCGCTTCTGCGTGAAGCTTTCGAGCTAAGAACTTGGTCTCAGCCCCGCGACGAATTCTTGCCGGTCAGAATGCGCTCCCAGGCCAGCGCGTGGGCGACGATCAGGTCGAGGTCGTCGCGCTGCGGCGTCCAGCCGAGTTCGCGGCGCGCCAGCTCCGAATTGGCGACTACCGCCGCGGCGTCGCCCGGACGGCGCTCGCCCATCCGCACCTCGAAATCATGACCAAAGACGCGCCGCACGCTGTCGATCACCTCGAGCACCGAATAGCCGTGGCTGTAGCCGCAATTGGCGACGAGACTTGTCCCGCCGGCGCGCAGCCGTTCCAGCGCCAGCCGATGCGCCACCGCCAGATCGCTGACATGGATATAGTCGCGCATGCAGGTGCCGTCTGGCGTCGGATAGTCGGTGCCGAACACCTGCATAAGGGGTCGCTTGCCGAGCGCCGTCTCGCAGGCGACCTTGATCAGATGCGTGGCGCCAGGCGTCGATTGGCCGGTGCGACCCTTCGGGTCGGCGCCGGCGACGTTGAAGTAGCGCAGGGCCGTATAGCGCAAACCATAGGCAATTGCGGCGTCGCGCAGCATCCATTCGCTCATCAGCTTGGACAGGCCGTAGGGCGATTCCGGTGCAAGGCGGGCATCTTCACGCACCGGCTCCAGCCCGGCGCCGCCATAGACGGCGGCGGTCGAGGAGAAGATGAAATTAGGCACGCCTTCTCGCACTGCGGTCTCGATCAGCGTGCGCGTCTTGCAGGTGTTGTTCTCGTAATAACCGAGCGGGTCGGCAACCGATTCGGGAACCACGATGGAGCCGGCAAAATGGATGATCGCGTCGACCTTGTTGTCGCGGATGATCGAGCCGACCAGCTCCTTGTCGGCGACATCGCCGACAACGAGCTTCGCCTCCGGCGCCACCGCCCACTCGAAACCGGTCGAAAGCCGGTCGAGGACGACAACGCTGTCGCCCGCGTCCAGCAGCTCCCAGACCATATGGCTGCCGATATAGCCGGCACCGCCTGTCACCAAAACCGTCATCCGCGTCCTCGCTGCTCAAGATTTATCGGAAACTGTCTCAACACCCGCCTTAATGGAAAGCCTGCCGCTAGGCCATTAGTACATGACCATCAGTATCTGAGGTAACCAGTCTCATCGACGCATGGCATCGTCCTGAAACAAAATTGATCCACATCAAGGGAATAGGCCATGATCCGTGGTCGTTAGGAACAGGCTTGGGGCGTGGCATTTTGACCAAAAAGGCCAAGTGGACGTCGAATGGGGCAATGATTATGATCCCACGCAAAAATTGGGAAGCCGAAATGAACTATCAGCGGTTCTTCGAAGACGCGATCGACCAGCTCCATGCAGAGCGTCGCTACCGCATCTTCGCCGACCTCGAGCGCATCGTAGGCAAATTCCCGCGCGCCATCTGGCGCGCCAACGGCCGCGCCCAGGAAATCACCGTCTGGTGCTCCAACGACTATCTCGGCATGGGCCAGCATCCAGACGTCATCGCTGCGCTGCAGAACGCCGCCGGCAAGATGGGATCTGGCGCCGGTGGCACCCGCAACATCTCCGGCACCAGCAATCCGCTGGTCGAGCTCGAACTGGAACTGGCCGACCTGCACGACAAGGAAGCTGCACTCGTCTTCACCTCGGGCTTTGTCTCCAACGAAGCCTCGATCTCGACCATTGCGCGGCTTCTGCCCAACTGCCTGATTGTCTCGGACGAGTTGAACCACGCCTCGATGATCGAGGGCGTGCGGCGTTCGGGCGCCGAGAAGAAGATCTTTCGCCACAACGACGTTGCGCATCTTGAAAGCCTGCTGCAGGCGGCTGGCCGCGAACGCGCCAAGCTGATCGTCTTCGAGAGCGTCTATTCGATGGATGGTGACATCGCGCCGATCAAGCAGGTCGTCGATCTTGCCGAGCGCTACAATGCTATGACCTATATCGACGAGGTCCATGCCGTCGGCATGTACGGATCGCGCGGCGGCGGCATCACCGAGCGCGAAGGGCTGGCAGACCGTATCGACATCATCGAAGGCACGCTGGCCAAGGCGTTCGGCACGCTCGGCGGCTATATCACCGGCACAAATGCGGTGATCGATGCCGTGCGCTCCTATGCGCCGGGCTTCATTTTCACCACGGCGCTGCCGCCGGCCATCGCCGCCGCGGCGACCACGTCGATCCGCCATCTGAAGCGCTCGCAGGCCGAACGCGACGCACAGCAGCGCCAGGCGACGCGGACCAAGCAGATTCTTACCGCCGCCGGCCTGCCGGTGATGGACTCCGCTACCCACATCGTGCCGCTGCTCGTCGGCGATCCCGAACTCTGCAAGATGGCCAGCGACCGCCTGCTCGGCGTCCACGGCATCTACATCCAGCCGATCAACTACCCGACCGTGCCGCGCGGCACCGAACGGCTGCGCATTACGCCGACGCCGTTCCATTCGGATCACCTGATCGCGGAACTTCAGGATGCGCTGGTCGAGACTTGGGATGCTTTGGGTATCTCTTACGGTTCTGCGGGCCGGCCTTCGGTGAGGGAAAGCGACCGCGTCATTCCGTTGCTGGTGCCGAAGTCCGGCGGCTGATCCCCGAGTTTCAACTCGGGGATCGAAGGCAACTCACATACTCGTCATCCATTTCGCCAGCCGGTGCGCCGCTTCATCGAGCTGGTCGAGGCGGCGGTGGAAGCACAGCCTGAGGAAGGCCTCGCCGCCGGGACCGAATGCGGTTCCGGGCGCCAGGCCGACATTGGCGCGGTCAACGATATCGAAGGCGGCGGCGCGTGAATCGGTGATGCCGTCGACTGTGAAGAACAGATAGAACGCTCCCTGCGGCACGGTGAAGCGTGCCCTGCCGGTCGCAGCCAGGATGCCGCAGACCAGGTCACGCGCCGCCCTCGCCCGCTCCACCTGCTCGACGATGAAGGCATCGCCTTCGTCGAGGGCGACGAGCGCGCCGCGCTGCATGAACTGGGCAACGCCGGAGGTCGAATACTGAACCAGGTTCTCGAACACCTGCTGCAGCGAGGGATGGGTCTTGATCCAGCCGACCCGCCAGCCGGTCATCGCCCAGTTCTTGGAAAAACTGTTGACGAACAGAATGCGATCTTCGTCGGCCATGATGTCGATGAAGGACGGCGCGCGACTATCGCCGTAGTGAAACAGCGAATAGATCTCGTCGGCGATAATCCACAGGCCCCTTTCGCGGGCGAGGTCGAGGATCGCCTGCAGCGTCTCCCTGTCGGCGGTCCAGCCGGTCGGATTGGACGGTGTGTTGACGAACAGCGCCTTTGTCCTTGGTGTGATCGCCGCCGCGATCTTGCCGACATCGCAGGACCAGCCATTGCCGGACTGGTCGAGCGTGACAGCGACCGGGACGGCGCCCGCCACGCCGGCGGCTGCGGCGAAATTCGGCCAGGCCGGCGATAGATAGACGAGTTCGTCCCCCTTCCCGGCGACTGCGTCGAGCGCCAGCTGGATGGCATGCATGCCCGAACCGGTGACGATGAATTCTTCCTCGGCGAAGCTCTTGCCGAAATGCCTGACGTAATAGCGGGCGAGCGCCTGCCGCAGCTCAGGGATGCCTTTCTGCCAGGTATAGAAGGTCTCGCCGCCCGCCAGCGCCCGGGCAGCGGCATCGGTGATGAAGGCGGGCGTCGGCAGGTCGCCCTCGCCGGCCCAGAGCGGGATCATGCCGTCGCGGTCGCGGCCGCGGTTCATGACGGCGACAATGCCGCTTTCCGGCGCGGCCCGGGCCTCGGCGCGCAAATTCTCGATCAAGGTCATGGATAGATCCGTTTTCGTCTTCTGGACTGCTAGCGTGTTTTAAGACAGGCGAAAACAGAAAACCCCGGCCGAAAACGACCGGGGTTTTGGTCCAGAGATCTTGCTCCTGCGCTATTTCCTGGCGAGGAGATCGCGAATTTCGGTGAGCAGCGCCACATCGGGCGGCGGCGGAGCGGCAGGCGCAGCTGGCTTCTCACGCTCCAGCCGCTTGCGCAGATTGTTCACGGCCTTGACCATCAGGAAGATAATGAAGGCGAGGATGATGAAATTCAACGCGACGGTGATGAAACTGCCATAGGCGAAGACTGCGCCTTGCTTCTTGGCGTCCGCCAGCGACGTGGCGTTGACGGCTGAGGACAACGGCAGGAAATAGTTGTTGAAATCGAGCCCGCCCAAAATAGCACCGATGATCGGCATGATGATGTCGTTGACCAGGGAATCGACGATTCTGCCGAAGGCGGCGCCGATGATGACGCCGACGGCCAGGTCCATGACATTGCCCCGCGAAATGAATTCCTGGAATTCTTTCAGCATGCGACCCTCCTTGTCCTGACGGGCCGTGCTGCCGCCTCTGCCCGCTTCGGTCGGCCCCACTGGCACAATAGCAAACACCTACGGTTGCAGCATTGGCAAAAGACCGATTTCCACCGGCCAAAATTTCCCGGAGCCGAGCCATCCTGCGCCGAAAGCCGCGATGGACTTGATCGCCAAGCTGTGATTGCGTCTCTTCAGGCCGAATGCAAAATCGGCAAAGGGAGGATTTTCAGGCCGTGCAGGGCTGGTTCATCGTCATCATCGCGATCGCCTATGTGACGTTGCTGTTCGTCATCGCCAGCCTCGGCGACCGGCGCTCAACGACATCCGGACCCGACCGGGCCCGGCCCTTCATCTATGCGCTCAGCCTGGCGATCTACTGCACCTCCTGGACCTTCTTCGGTTCGGTCGGCCTTTCCTCCGAGCGCGGCCTTGAATTCCTCGGAATTTATATTGGCCCGGTTCTGGTGTTCGTATTCGGCTTTCCGCTGCTTCGGCGCATCGTCAGGCTGGCCAAGACAGAGAAGATCACTTCGATCGCCGACTTCCTCGGCGCCCGCTACGGCAAGAGTTTTGCCGTAGCAGCGATCGCCACGCTGATCGCGACGATCGGCGCGGTGCCTTACATAGCGCTGCAGTTGAAGGCGATTTCCGGCTCGGTCAGCCTGATGGTCGAGCATTATACCGGCTCGCCGCCTTCCTTCGATCCTTTCGTCAGCGACATCTCGCTGGTCGTCGCCATGCTGCTTGCGCTGTTTGCGGTGCTGTTCGGCACGCGCCATGCCGACGCCACCGAACACCAGGATGGACTGGTGCTGGCGGTAGCGGTCGAAAGCGTGGTCAAGCTCGCCGCCTTCCTGGCGATCGGCCTGATGGTGACCTTCCTGATCTTCGGCGGCCCAGGCGATATGGTCGACAAGCTCGCCCAGAATGCGCAAGTGCGGCAAGCGATGGGCTATAGCACGTCGCTCGCCACCTGGCTGGTCCTGACATGTTTGAGCGGTTTCGCCATCATCATGCTGCCGCGCCAGTTCTACGTCACCATCGTCGAGAACCGCAGCGAGGCCGAACTGCGCACCGCGACGTGGGTGTTTCCGCTCTATCTGGTGGCGATCAACCTTTTCGTGCTGCCGATCGCGCTCGCCGGCCTGGCGCTGGTCGGCACCAGAACCAGCAGCGACCTCTATGTCCTGTCGCTGCCGCTGCTCAGCGGTCACGACGTGTTGGCCATGGCGGCGTTCATCGGCGGCCTGTCGGCGGCGACCGCGATGGTGATCGTCGAAAGCGTCGCGCTGTCGATCATGATCTCCAACGACCTCGTCATTCCGCTGTTTGTGCGTCGCCTGCTCAAGACCACGACGTCCGAGAACGAGGACTGGTCAGCGCTCATCCTCAACGTGCGACGGGCGGCGATCTTCATCATGCTGTTCATCGCCTTCCTCTACTATCGCGAGAGCACCGACAGCGCACGGCTCTCCTCTATCGGCCTGATGTCCTTCGCCGCGATCGCGCAGTTCACGCCAGCCTTGATCGGCGGACTGATCTGGCGGGGCGCCAATGCCAGGGGGGCGGCACTCGGCATGGTCGCCGGCATCGTCGTCTGGAGCTATACGCTGCTGCTTCCTTCGCTCGCCGCGTCCGATACCGGCATCGTCGTCCACGGCCTGTTCGGTTTCGAAGCGCTGCGGCCGCAAGCGCTGTTCGGCACTGTCGCCGAGCCGCTGAACCATGGTGTCCTGTGGAGCCTGTCGGTCAACTCGCTGTTCTTCGTCTTCGGCTCACTGTCCCGCGCGTCGGTGCCGCTGGAGCGCATCCAGGCGTCGATCTTCGTGCCGCGCGAGGCGAGCCCGATGCCGAGCCTGCGCCGCTTCCGCACCACCGTCACCGTCAACGACCTCAAGGATACCATCGCGCGCTACCTCGGCGTCGAACGCACGGAACGGTCCTTTCAGTCGTTCGAAATGAGTAACGGCGCTTCGCTGCACGGCAACGAGCAGGCCAGCATGGACGTCATCCGCTTCTCCGAGCAGCTTCTGGCAAGTGCCGTCGGCTCCTCCTCGGCGCGGCTGATCCTGTCGCTGCTGCTACGCCGCAACGATCGCGAATCCAAGGACGCCTTCCGCCTGCTCGACGACGCCACCGAGGCGCTGCAGCACAACCGCGACCTGCTGCAGATCGCGCTCGACCAGATGGAACAGGGCATCACCGTCTTCGACAGGGATTTCCGGCTGATCTGCTGGAACCGCCAATATCGGGCGCTGTTCGACCTGCCCGACGATATGGGCCAGGTCGGCGTCTCGCTCGACCGCATCCTGCGTCACCTGGCCGAGCGCGGCGACATTCCGGCCGACCAGCGGGTGGCGATGCTAAACCGCCTAACCAGTTTCGTCAGCCCGTGGCAGATGGAGCTGAAGACCAGCGGCCGTATCCTGGAATTGCGCTCCAACCCGATGCCAGACGGCGGCATCGTCGCCACCTATGCCGACATTTCCGGACGCGTCGAGCAGGATCTGGCGCTGAAGCGCGCCAATGAAACGCTCGAACAGCGCGTCAAGAATCGCACCGTCGAACTGACCCGCGTCAACGAGGAGCTGGCCCAGGCGCAGATGCTGGCGGAGGAGGCCAATCTCGGCAAGACGCGCTTCCTCGCGGCCGCCGGCCATGACATCCTGCAACCGCTGAACGCTGCTCGTCTTTATTGCTCGTCGCTGATCGAAAAGGCCAGCAAGGGACCTGCGGGCAAGGCTGCGATCAACATCGAATCCTCGCTGGAATCGGTCGAGACTATTCTCGGTGCGGTGCTCGACATTTCCCGTCTTGATGCCGGCGCGATGAAACCGGACGATACGGCCTTCAGTCTGGACGAACTGCTGCGCCAGATCGGCAACGACTTTCAGCCGCTTGCCGCCGAGAAGAAACTCAGCCTGAGGATCATGCCATCGTCGCTCAGCGTGACGACCGACCGCAATCTGTTGCGCCGCCTGATCCAAAATCTCGTATCCAATGCCATCAAATACACCCGCCATGGCCGCATCCTGGTCGGCGTGCGGCGTCGCGGCGAACTGGCCGAGATCCAGGTGATCGATACCGGCATCGGCATTGCCACCGACAAGCTGAACACGGTCTTTCACGAATTTACCCGGCTCGACGAGGGTGCACGCGAAGCCGACGGCCTCGGGCTCGGCCTTTCCATCGTCGACCGCATCGCTCGCGTCTTGCGCCTCGAACTCCGGATCTTTTCAAGCCCGGGCAAGGGCACGCGCTTTTCCGTCATCCTGCCGGTCGCGGCAGTGCAGCAGCCGCGGCGCGAGGTCGAGGCGAAGGCGCCGGTCCGCACTGCTGCATCGCTTGCCGGACTCCGAGTGCTCTGTATCGACAACGACGCCCGCATCCTCGACGGCATGCGGCTGCTGCTCGAAGGCTGGGGCTGCAGCGTCGACACGTTTGCCGGCTCGGGGGATCTCGAGGGGTCCGTCATGCATCGCCCCGACATCGTGCTTGCCGACTACCATCTCGACGGCGAGACCGGCCTTGACGCGATCGTCAAACTGCGTGCGATCCACGGCCAGGACATGCCGGCCGTGCTGGTCACCGCCGACCGCTCGAGCGAGGTGCGCGCCACCGCCGGCAGGCTCGACGTACCGGTGATCAATAAGCCGCTCAAACCAGCGGTGCTGCGCTCGATGATGGCGAGGGTCAGGCCGCTGGCGTCCGCGGCCGAGTAACGGTCATAATCTTTCTGTTGACCAGGAAGCTAGAGCGGGATGCGTTCAATTGAACGGGCATCCCGCTCTTTAGCCGCATTTCTGCAACGCCGAGTGATTCCACTTGGCTGCAAAATGCTCTAGCTCAGCTGGCTGCCTGCAGCGGGTCGCTGCCGATCTTGGAGAGCAGGATCACCGCCTGGGTGCGGCTGTCGACGCCAAGCTTCTGCAAAATGGCCGAGACATGCGCCTTGATCGTCGCTTCGGAGACACCGAGTTCGTAGGCGATCTGCTTGTTGAGCAGCCCTTCGCCCAGCATGCCGAGCACGCGCGTCTGCTGCGGCGTCAGCGTCTGCAGCCGCTTGATCAGATCGGAGATCTCGGGATCGCGCTCGACGCCGAGATCGATGCCCGTGGGCGCAGCGATGTCGCCTGCAAGCACCGACTGCACGGCGCTGCGGATTTCCTCCATGCTGGCCGATTTGGAGATGAAACCCGAAGCGCCGAGATCAAGCGCGCGCCGGATGGTCACCGGATCGTCATGCGCCGACACCACCACCAGCGGCACCGTCGGGTGGATGCCGCGCAGCGAGATCAGACCGGAAAGGCCGCTCGCGCCCGGCATGGACAGGTCGAGCAGCACCAGATCGACGTCTTCATTGGCCACGACCAGCGCCTTGGCGCTTTCGAAATCGCCGGCCTCGTAAATGCCGGCGACATCGCCGATGCCGGCAAGCGCCTCTCTCAGCGCGCCGCGAAAAAGCGGATGATCGTCAGCGATGACGAAAGTGTAGCCTGACGGCACATGACCCTCCCCGAATCCCACTGATTGTCTGCTTCTTACGGGATCAGTCGAACGATTATGCGACGATATCAGCCGTTTTCAAGCGGCAAGCCTATGCGCCGGGTTCGCACGGTGAATGGTGCTCAGGTTTTTTGCGAATTGGGCTTGGCGCTATCCTCGCCGCTGTCCTTTTCCATGTCCTTGACGATACCCATGAAGCTGCGCAGGAAGCGCTCCATGTAGCTCATCGTCTTGTTGAAATCCTCCTCGCTGGGCAATGTCGACTCAAAGCGGGCCGCAAGCGAGTTCTCGAGCTTGACGACGCGCTGGTCGAGCGCCTTCACCGAATTCTGCAGCCGGTCGATCTCGTCCTGGAAGGCGGCGCGTTCATCGGCCGCCATCTTGCAGACGAGCTGGCCGGAACGCTCCTCGCAGATCGACATCGCACCGGTCTGCGTGTCCATGCGGACATAGCCGGTGGCCGACTTTTCCAGCCGGTAGCGGTCGGTCTCCTCGGAAAAGGCTGATGCCGCGACGAATGAGACGAGTGCTGCGGGAATCAAGACGTGCTGCGGACGCATATTGTCCTCCATAGGCCAGTAAGCGCAATTTATCGCATGTTTGCGCCGGAAATGGGGAAGAACCCTGGCCTTTACCTTACGCAGATTCTTGTCGGAAAACCGTGTGACACTTTTCCGGAACCTGCTTGCCTCTTCCCCGTATGGTTGGTTCGGACTATAGCGCAACCATGTCTCAGATTATCTACAAGATAGTACCTGAACCGTTGTGGCGCGAGGCCGAAAGAAATGGCCGCTTCACCGGCGCGCCGATCGATGTCGCCGATGGCTTCATTCATTTTTCCACCGCCGGCCAGGCCAGGGAAACGGCGGCAAAACATTTTGCCGGCCAGACCGGGCTGCTGCTGGTCGCCATCGATGGCGCCAAACTGGGTGATTTGCTGAAATACGAGGTCTCGCGCGGCGGCGCGCTGTTCCCGCATCTTTACGGCCCGCTCGACCTCAAGGCCGTCGTCTGGGTGCAACCGTTGCCGCTCGGCACCGGCGGCCTGCACCAGTTCCCAACGCTGGAGGCCGAATGAGCGTGCTCGACCGGCTCGGCCAGAGGTTCCTGTTCGCATTCGATCCGGAAGCCGCGCACGGCCTGTCGATCGCCGCGCTGAAATGCGGGCTGCCGGTCGCCCGGCGCCCCGTGCGCGACGACAGGCTGAAAGTCAGCGTCTTCGGCATCGATTTCCCCAATCCGCTCGGCATGGCTGCCGGCTACGACAAGAACGCCGAGGTTCCCGATGCGCTGCTTGGCCTCGGCTTTGGCTTTGCCGAGATCGGCACGATCACACCGCTGCCGCAGGCCGGCAACCCGAAGCCGCGCATTTTCCGGCTGACATCGGACGAAGCGGTGATCAACCGGCTGGGCTTCAACAATGAGGGTCACCAGGCTGCCGAAGAACGGCTTGCTGCCCGTAAGGGCCGCGCCGGCATCGTCGGCATCAATATCGGTGCCAACAAAGACAGCACCGACCGCGTCAGTGACTATGAACGCGGCATTGTCAGGTTTGCGCCATACGCCAGCTACCTGACGGTCAACATCTCCTCGCCGAACACGCCGGGTCTGCGCAACATGCAGGCCCGTGAACAGCTTGGCGAGCTCCTGTCGCGCGTAATGGCCGCACGTACGGCAGCTGCAGCGCAGCCGCCCATCTTTCTCAAGATCGCGCCGGACCTCGTTGAGGCCGAGCTGGAGGATATCGCCGCCGAGGTCACCGAGAAGGCAATAGACGGCGTCATCGTTTCCAACACCACGATTGCGCGGCCGCGGCTGCGCAGCGCCGGTTTCGCCGGCGAGACCGGTGGGCTTTCGGGAAAACCGTTGTTCGAGCGCTCGACCATCGTGCTGGCAAAGATGCGCAAACTGCTTGGCCCGGACCGCGCCATGATCGGCGTCGGCGGCGTCGATTCCATTGAGACGGCGCTGGAGAAGATCCGCGCCGGCGCCGATCTCGTCCAGCTCTACACCGGCATGATCTATGCCGGGCCTACGCTGCCGGGCCGCATTCTTTCTGGAATGGTCCGGTTCGCGGACATGCAACGGCTCAAGTCGCTGCGCGAGTTGCGCGATACCAGCCTCGATCAATGGGCGTCCAAGCCGCTCTAACCCGAAGTACGCTCTAAAAGGCTGCCCGCATCCGCACGCGCAAAATGGCAAGCAGGCTGAAGCCGCGCACCAGCAGGAAGACGTGCAGCGCCGCCCACAGGCCGTGATTGCCGAAGGCCGGCGCCAGGATGAGCAAGGCGGCGCTGAAGACGAGGAACGAAAAGAGCATCATGTTGCGCATGTCGCGCGACCAGGTCGCGCCGATGAAGACGCCATCCATCTGAAACGCCAGCACGCCGCTGAGCGCGGTGAACGCCGCCCAGGCCACATAGTTGTCGGCAACGGCGCGAACGTCTTGTGACGTCGTGATCAGGGCGACCAGATCAGTACCGCCCAGCAAAAGGACTAGCGTCGCCGTGGCCGCCAGCCCGAAGCCCCAGAACACGGTCAGCCGCACCGCATGCCGGAATTGCATCGTGGCACGCGCGCCCACGGCACGCCCGGCGAGCTGTTCGGCCGCCGTGGCGAAACCGTCGAGGAAATAGCCGGCGATGAGGAAGAAGTTCATCAGCACCGCGTTGGCGGCCAACGTCACCGTGCCGAATTGTGCGCCCTGGCGGGTGAACAGCGCGAAAGCGGCGAGCAGCGAGAATGAGCGGATCATGATGTCACGGTTGAGCGACATCATGCGCAGGAATGCCGACAGGTCGAGGATACGATGGCGCGGCAGCCGGGGCGCTGCCCAGAAACGCCGGCCGATGATCGCCAGGCCAAGCAGCATGGCGACGAATTCACCGGTGACGGTCGCCCAGGCGACGCCGGCGACGCCCCAGCCGAGCTCCAGCCCCAGCAGGATGCAGAGCGCAATGTTGATGCCGTTCAGCACCAATTGCAGCATCAGTCCCAGCCCGCCCTCGCCGCGCCCGAGCACATAGCCGAGGATGGCGTAGTTGATCAGCGAGAACGGTGCGGCGAGCAATCTGATGCGGATATAGACGGCCATCGCCTCGCTGACGCGCGCCTCGGCGCTTATGAACCATTGTCCGGCGATGGCGACCTGTGGCGCAAGGGCGGCAAGCACAATTCCGGCGACGACCGCGATCAGCACGGCGCGCCAGAACACCGCCTGTTCCTCCAGTTCGTCGCCGCGTCCGAGCGCCTGGGCGACGAGGCCTGTGGTGCCGGAACGCAGGAAATTGAAGGAGGTGAAGACGACGTCGAAGACCAGGGCGCCCGCCGCCAGACCACCGAGAAGGGCAGCGTCGCCCAACTGCCCGACCACGGCCGTGTCGACGACGCCGAGCAGCGGCGTCGTCAGATAGGCAAGCGTCATCGGCACTGCGATGGCGAGCACCGAGCGATTTGTGACGACGAAAGACCGGCCGTTGGCCGCTGCTGACACCTGATCCAGTACCCGCTTCTCCATCGTGGCTTGATCGAACAGCCGATGTGGCCCAGTTTCCGGACGCCGCGCAACCACTCATCCCGCCACGGCCAACCGAAACCCGCCTCTGGCGCACCCGCCGTAAACCACCCAAATGCCCCTGCAGATCGTTCATCATCCCGACTACGACGCCGGCTTCGCAGTCAACCATCGCTTCCCCATGAGCAAATACAAGCTGCTGATGGAAGCCTTGGGCGCGCGCGGACTGACCGGCCCCGCCGCTCTCAACGTGCCCGAACCGGCGCCGGCATCATGGCTGAAGCTTGCCCATGCCGCCGGTTATGTCGACCAGGTGCTGGCCTGCGAAGTGCCTGAAAAAATCGAGCGCGAGATCGGCTTTCCGGTGGGCCCGCGCGTCTCGCTCAGGGCGCAACTCGCGACGGGCGGCACCGTGCTGGCAGCGCGGCTGGCGTTGCTGAACGGCATCGCCTGCAATACCGCCGGCGGCAGCCATCATGCGCGGCGCGCGCAAGGCGCCGGCTTCTGCACCTTCAACGATGTTGCCGTGGCTTCACTGGTGCTGCTTGCCGAAGCTGCCGCCGGCAACATCCTTATCGTCGATCTCGACGTGCATCAGGGCGACGGCACGGCGGACATTGTTGGCGAGGAGCGGCGCGTGTTCACCTTCTCGATGCATGGCGACCGCAACTATCCGACGCGAAAGATCGCTTCCGACCTCGACATCGCTCTGCCCGATGGCGCCGGCGATGCGGCCTATCTCGAAAGGTTGGGCGGCGTCCTGCCGGAACTCACCGCCAAGGCGCGCTGGGACATCGTTTTCTACAATGCCGGGGTCGACGTTCATGCCGAGGACCGGCTTGGCAGGTTGTCGCTGTCGAACGAGGGGCTGCGCGCCCGCGACGACATGGTGATCCGCCATTTCCGCGCGCTCGGCATCCCGGTCTGCGGCGTTATCGGCGGCGGCTATTCGACTGATGTGGCGGCCCTCGCCGCGCGCCATTCCATCCTGTTCGAAGTGGCGTCAGGCTTCGCCTGACGGCCTTCTAGGATTTCCCTGCCGAACCACAGGTCAGCGGAGCAAAAGCCGGTCCACTTTTGCTACACTGACCTTCGGCTCGGGGTCATGCTCTACTTCCGATAGTTGGCGATCCTGAGCAGGATGAAGGCCGGAATGACGATCGCCGCGCCCAGCAGGATATAGCCAAGGAAACGGTCAATGGCGCGGAAGCCCAGATTCCAGAGATCGACGAAGAAATTCCGGATACCGTAGAGCACATCCATCGGCGACCAGCCGAATGCGTTCATGACTAGGCCGACGAGGAACGATACCACCAGCAGCTTCAGGAACACCCGGAGCGGCGAATCGCCGAGAAAGCGCGTCAGTGCGGACAAAGCGTGTCTCCAGATTCGGTTGCCCCGGTTCGGGTACAGGTCCAGAAATACGCACTTGCCGCGCTGGCATCAAGGCGGGTCGCTGACTCCCAGTTGCTCCGCATGGCGGGTTGGCCGGATTGTCTGCTCGCCAACTTATGTTGCAACGCCGGCGCCCTTGCCACGACGGAGTAACAGTCGGATGGCTGGAAGGCACGAGTGCACGCTTAGCGATTGCCCGAACGCCGGCTTGCGTGGTAACGAGGCTGCTGCGCGGGTATGATGTAATGGTAGCTTGTCAGCTTCCCAAGCTGAACGCGCGGGTTCGATTCCCGCTACCCGCTCCACCTTGCCCTGTAAGGAATTGAGATTGCTGATGATCTGCGAGCGGTAGACGTCGAACTTGGCCTCGTAAATCCAGTCGTCACCTGGGGCGCCTTGGCTACCAAGGTAGGCATCATAGGCGGGAATGAAGTCGAGCCGGTCGGCGCCGGCACTCACAGGCCACATGATCGGTTCTAGGTCGGCGGTATAATAGAACATAACGTGATTCTAATAAGAGGCGGCAACAAAAGATGCTGATCCGCGTTGCTGGTCAAAAGGCACCGCGATGATCGGCAAAAACCTCTTGATTCGCATGCTCGACCGCCGCGACACCCTGCCGCCAGACGAGATCGCGATTATTGAGGCTCTTCCGGTCCGGCCGGTAACTTTCGGACCGGATGAGGAGATCGTCAGGGAGGGTTCCCGCCCCACCGAAAGCTGTCTTGTCGCGAATGGTTTCGCAGTTCGAAACCAGGCTATTCGGGAAGGAAGGCGTCAAATAACGGCAATTCACGTGCCGGGAGACTTTGTCGATCTGCATAGTTTACTGCTAAAAGTGATGGATCACAGCGTGAGCGCCCTGGGTTCGTGCGATGTAGTTTTCATCCGACACAAAGACCTGCTCACAGCAATGGGTGGAAGTCCACATCTCGCCCGGATGCTCTGGCTTTCGACGACTATCGATGGCTCAATCCAAAGGACTTGGATAACCTGCCTCGGGCGTCGCTCCGCCAAACAGCATCTCGCACATATAATCTGCGAGTTGTATGTCCGGTTAGAGATAGTTGGTTTGGCCTCTGACCAGACGTTCGCGATTCCACTGACGCAAGCGGAATTGGGCGACGTGCTTGGTCTATCTGTAGTTCACGTGAACCGGACGCTACAGGAACTTCGAGCGAAGGACCTGGTTAGCTGGAAAGACAGGAGGATTGTTATCCTGGATTTCCAGCGATTGGCCTTACTGGCCGACTTTGATGCGACCTACCTAAATCTCTTCCATGAACCGCGGTGACTGCCTCGGCCAGGACGCGTCAACGCGCTAATGCGGCATCAAGACTTCTCGTCAACTAAACAATGTGAATGAGCCCTCGCTCCGGATCGATTACAGCTGGGTTCAATTGACACGGTTGACGTCAAAGAAGGATTGCACATGCGTGAACTCGAAAATCTCATCGAACATTACGTAGATATTCGCAGGCGGCGCCATAGTTTCATATCGACGGGCCTTGCCGTTAAGGCGCTCAAACAGATTGTTCCGGCATGTTCTGTCTCTGATTCCGACCTAGCGAACATGATTGCCAATCGTGCAATAGACTACAACCTTCCTGTGAGCTTTGACCTTAATGAGAGCTAGACGTGGTGCTTTATTATACTAGCCTAACCTGATCTCTTGAAATTCGATGCGCAGAGGCGGGCCAATCTCCGCACGGCCGGATAGGTCCGCGTCTCGGCACACGGCGCGTGGGAATTTCCAAGTGACTCGACGGGCTCGCCGGTTGCTCCGTTCTCGCTAATTTAGTTGGAAGTGATGGAACCTGTTTGCCCCCGGCAAGTTCGGTAGGCAATGGAGGAGATTGCCACCATGAACAATGTCATTTATCTCATCGGCCTTGTCGTCGTCGTGCTTGCGATCCTCTCCTTCCTCGGATTCCATTAGGAGAATACCATGCAGCGCGAAGACGATCAGGGCCGCAAGCCGGCCGATTTCGAAGCAGCCAAAAGCGAACTGTCCGAGCGGTTCCAGCAGGAAACGCAGTCCGCCACAGAGGCGCTACAGGACGCTCGCGACGAACTCACCAGGAAGGCGGGCGACTATGCTGCTGAAGCCAAGCAGGCGTTGTTCGACAAGGCCGAGGGTACACAGCGCGATATCAGCTCCAACCTAAGGGCCTTTAGCGGAGCATTGCGAGCAGCAAGCGAGCATCTGGCCAATAATGATCAACGGACCGCTTCGAAGTTCACCCTCGATGCCGCCGGCTCACTTGAGCGCCTTTCATCTTCGTTGAAGGACAAACCATTCGAAGATGTTCTTGGCGAGATGCGGTCGTTCGGCCGTGAAAATTCAGGCGCGCTGATCGCCGGTTCAGTATTGGCAGGCCTGGCGCTGGGGCGGTTTATCAAGAGCTCGCCACCATCTGCCCGGACCGAGACACCGAGTCGATCGCAAACAGACGGGGGTTCACAGACGGTTTCGAACTCGGATGAGTCCGCTATGCGTTCGGCTGAGGCAGCTGACCCGACGCCGCCCCGCTTCAACCAGCCCAGAAACGACAGGGCCGGCGATGACTTGGCTGGTGACGACTGGGCCGGCGCAAGCCTGGAGCAGAACCCATGACCAACAATCAGGAAAGTCGCGGCCTCGCAACCCTCGTCACCGATCTGGCACAGCAGGTCACAACCCTGCTTCAAACCGAAAGTAGGCTGTTGCGGGCCGAAATGTCGGAAAAAATCAGCAAGGCCGGCGCAGGCGCCGCCGAGGTTCTGGCCGGCGCCATATGCCTTCTCGCAGCCTTGATGGTGCTCTTGCAAGCACTCGTAATCGCCCTGGCGAGCGCCGGCCTGGGAGCGGGATGGTCCTCGCTGCTGGTCGGGATCGTCGTAGCGATACTGGGAATCATTCTCTTGCGATCTGGGACGAAAAGCATGGCTCCTTCCGAGCTGACGCCCGATCGCACACAAGACCAACTCAAGCGCGACGCGCGCGTGATCAAGGATCAAATAAAATGAGCGACAAATCCGCAGCCGAGCTCGAGCGCGATGCCGACATCGCCCGAGCCAAAGTAGCAGACACCGCCGATTCGATCCGCAGCAAGATGACACCGGGTCAATTGATTGACGAATTTACGGGAATGTTCGCCGGCGGCGAGGGATCGGCCATGCTTGGCAACCTCAAGTCGCAGGTCAGGGACAACCCGTTGCCGCTGACATTGATTGGAGCCGGCCTGGCCTGGCTGATGCTCGGCAACGGCCCGTCGGCAACCAACTCAGCTGCCGCTGGTTATCGGAGAGGCACGGCTTCTGACGCTTTCTCCGACCTGCGCGGCGATGATTTCAGCGAGGGTAGCGAAGGGTCCGGAATCGGGGCGATGCTCTCCGATACCGCCGGTTCGGTTACATCAGCAGCAAGTAGCGCCGCCGAAGCTGCGGCAAACGCAGCAACGGGCGCCAAGGAGAGGATGACAAACACCGCCGGCCAGCTCGGCTCAAGCGCCAGCCAGATAGCGGCTCGGACGCGCCAATCGGCACAAGACCTCTTCGAGCGCGAGCCGTTGGCTATCGCTGTAGTCGGCCTTGCGCTGGGCACTGCCATCGGGGTGATGCTGCCCCACACAGCCACAGAGGACGAGCAACTTGGCGCCTACCGCGACAAAATTCGCGACAGCGCAGCGGAGGTTTTCGAAACGGGCCTGGAGCAAGCAAAGCAAGTTGCCGCCGAGGCTTACGAAACGGTCAAGGAAGAGGCCGACCGGCAAGTTGGAGATACCGACACGTTAGCAGGCAAGGTCGGCAAAGTTGTGGAATCGACCGCAAAGCGAACCGAGGAAGCCGTTCGCGATCGTTTGCCGGGCTCGTCGGACGGGTCTTCTACCGCCTGATGGCATCGCCACCGGCCTGAATTGACGGGCCTGGTCCAAAGAACTCTGATGTTCAATGGATCTGGACCCAATCCCTTTTGCCTTGGGATCTCGGGGGGTCCGAATTCTCTGCGACTCTCCACAGGAATGGCCGGCGGAGCAGGTCTGCTGGCCATTTTGCTACGGAGCAAACTCGTCGACGGTGTGGGCGGTCTCGTTCTTGAACTCGACTTTCGTGCCCGGCTGCACCATGGAGCCGAGATCTTCGGCATCCCAATTCGTCAGTCGGATGCAGCCATGTGAGAAGGTCGTGCCGATCTTGCCCGGTACGGGCGTGCCGTGGATGCCGTAGCTTTCGATGGAGAGATCGATCCAGACCGATCCCACCGGATTGTTCGGCCCGGCAGCGATGGTGAAGGGCCGCTTGGTCTTGACTCCCTTGAAAGCGAAATCCGGATCGTAGTGATAGGTTGGGTTGCGCACCACGCGCTTGACCTCCGCCGTGCCGCTTGGCGCCGGGTTTCATCGCTGCCAATAGAGGCCGGGTAGACTGCGAGCCATTTGCCGGAAGGGTCGAGCACGCGCACCAGGCGAGCGCCCTTGTCGACCTCAATGCGGGCAACGCCAGCGGGAGGATCGCCCCGGCCAATATCAGGCACCACCAAGGTCGTGCCGGCCTTCCTGAAGCCGATGCCCGGATTGAGCATCCTGAGCAACTGTTCGCTGATATGGAAGCGCTCCGCCAGCCTCTCCGCCGCGGTGCGATAGCCGAGCCGCCGCAGACGGGCCATCCTATCCATGCGAGCCGGAATACGCCTGGTGAAGGGTCCGCGCACATCCTTGCGCGTTACCTCATAGGTGACCAGCACCGGGTCGGTGGAGGTCGCCATGAGCTTGCTCCAGGTCTCCGGGGTGAGCTTGCCATCGGGAGGGAGTCCGTTCGCCGCCTGAAAGGCGCCGACTGCCTTGGCGAAGTTCGCTGAAAGGTTACCGTCAATCAGCCCAGGCGAGAAGCGGGCGCGATCCAAGAGAATCTGCGCCTTCAGCACGGTCGGATCGACACCCTTCGGTTCGCCGGCGGCGAACTGGGCCTGATTGACGGTGGCTAGGTCCAGCTTGGCCGCCCCCGTCCCGCCGCATGCCAGGGCAAGCGTCGCGGCGAAGACGAGGAGAAACCTTATCATCGATAGCCTCGCTGGGACTGCAACAAGAGCCCGCCTCTATGACGCGGCACGGCCCTGTGTGGTTCCTTCGCTCCAGCGATATTCTGAATTGAAGCGACATGACCGAAGAGCCGTGTAGCTGCGATAGCTGTCCAACGGATTGGCGATGGATTGCTTGATTTAACGCCGTCAGCCTACCTCTCTCAAAATAAAGTCGTGCAGCATCTTGGCCGCCGGCGACAGCACGCGATTTTTTACGGTGATCAGACTGTAAGGCCTGACCTCGATGTCGAATTCGGTCTGGACGACGTCGATGGCGCCGGCCAGCCCCTCGGGGTTCTGGATGAATTTCGCCACCTGGATCGACACCGGCGCGATGGCGTCCGACTGCGCGACCATGACCAGGGTCAGCAGCAGCGAACTGGTGTTGAGGATGCGGTCCGGCAGCGCGATGTTGCGGTTCAGGAAATTGCTTTCCATCGCCTGGCGCAACGGCGAGCCGCCCGACTGGAAAACCCAGTCGTAGGCGGCGGTCTCCTCCAGCCGCACCGCCTTGCCCTTAGCAAGCGGGTGGCCGCGGCGCACGATCAGGCAGGCTTTTTCGACACCGATGACGCGAGCCTCGAACAGCCGTGGATTGAGATCGTCGGGGATGCGCGCGATGATGAAATCGTGACGCGTGGCGATCAGCTCGCGCGCCAGCACATTGGAGGTCTCGACCTGCATGGTGATCTCGATGCGCGGATAGATGCGCCGGATTTCGCGGATCGCCGGCACGGCGAGCTCGATCGCAGGGGCCGTCACCGCGCCGAGGAATACCGAGCCGCCCTTGCCCGCCTTGAGCTCGGATATCTCGCGGTCGACTTCACGCATCTCAAGCAGGATCGAACGTGCGCGCCTCGCCAATGCCTTGCCATAAGGCGTCAGCGTGATGCCGCGCGGCAGCCTTTCGCACAGCTTGACATCGAGCACCGCCTCCATCTCGGCGATCATCCGCGAGGCGGCGGGCTGCGAAATGTTCATGACCTGGGCTGCCGCGCTGACCCGGCCATGGTCATCGAGGGCTGCGATCATACGCATGTGGCGCAGGCTGAGGCCGCTGCGCAGCAGGGTTTCTCCGTCGCCGGGGGGTTCTTCGTAACTGGCTGAAAGTCCACCAGGATTCCGCAGCGCTGCCATGATCTTTGTTTGCTCCCCACTCATCGCCGGTCGGCAATCCGGCCAAGTCTTCGTCGGCTTTCAATATACCAGTTTCGGTATAGCAACCATCAAAGATCGCATTTGACAGTTATGGCAAAGAGCCACACCCTTTGCGCGTCCTGAAGCTTGACCGTCGCCAGCGAGAAAAATCGCATCGACTGGAACCAGAGTCTCAGGGCCGATTGGGAGGATACCGGAGATCGATATGGCGGCAGCGGCGCGTTTTGGCGCTCCTGCACGATCGCGCGGCCCACGAAACCCAGGGTGCGCGTCCATCAACCAGGGAGAGTTAATGTGAAGATCATCAAGACACTGGCCGCCGTCGCGGCCCTTAGCATCGCGGCCATGACGGTCCCGGCGCAGGCAGGCGAAGGCCTCATCGGCGTGCTGATGCCCACCAAGACCTCGCAGCGCTGGATCAACGACGGCGACGCCGTCAAGTCCCAGCTCGAGGCTCTGGGCTACACTGTCGATCTGCAGTATGCGCAGGACGACATCCCCAATCAGCTCAGCCAGCTGGAAAACGAAATCACCAAGGGCCCGAAGGCACTGATCATCGCCTCGATCGACGGCACCACGATGTCGGACGCGCTGCAGAAGGCGGCTGACGCCGGCGTCGTCGTCGTCGCCTATGACCGGCTGATCAAGAAGACCCCGAATGTCGACTACTACACCACGTTCGACAATTTCGGCGTCGGCGTCATCCAGGCCAAATCGCTGCTCAAGGGCCTCGGCTATCCCGAGAACAAGGGTCCGTTCAACGTCGAGCTGTTCGGCGGTTCGCCGGACGACAACAACGCCTTCTTCTTCTACGACGGCGCGATGTCCGTTCTGCAGCCGCTGATCGACGACAAGACCCTCGTGGTGAAGTCCGGCCAGATGGGCATGGACAAGGTCGGCACGCTCCGCTGGCTGGCAGCGACCGCCCAGGCCCGCATGGACAATCTGCTGTCCGCCAACTACTCGGATGGCAGCCGCGTCGATGGCGTGCTCTCGCCGTATGACGGTCTGTCGCGCGGCATCATCGCCTCGTTGCGCGCAGTCGGTTACGGCACGGCCGATCAGCCCTGGCCAATCGTCACCGGCCAGGATGCCGAAACCGCTTCGGTCAAGGCGATCATCGCCGGCGAGCAGTACTCGACGGTGTTCAAGGACACCCGCGAACTCGCCAAGGCGACGGTCGAGCTCGTCGACAAGGTGCTCTCAGGCGGCAAGCCGGAAGGCCTCGACACCACGACCTACAACAACGACGTCAAGGTCGTCCCCTCGATCCTGCTGACGCCGCATGAAGTCGACAAGTCGAACTACCAGGCGCTGGTGGTCGATTCCGGCTACATCAAGGCCGAAGAGCTGAAGTAACCGCAGTTTTAAAACCCGGGGTCCTGCGTAGCGCAGGACCCCTTTTCGATAGCGAGTGACCCCGGTACTGTTACCGGACCTCGGAGGAGTGGTATTCCTGATGGCCTCGACGATTTTGGAGATGCGTGACATCACCAAGACGTTTCCCGGCGTCAAGGCGCTGTCGAATGTCAACCTCAGCGTCGAGGAAGGCGAGATCCACGCCGTTGTCGGCGAGAACGGCGCCGGCAAATCGACGCTGATGAAAGTGCTGTCGGGCGTGTATCCATCCGGCACTTATGAAGGCGAAATCATCTATCGCGGCGATGAGTGCCATTTCAAAGGCATCCACGACAGCGAGCGCCGCGGCATCGTCATCATCCACCAGGAACTCGCGCTGGTTCCGATGCTGTCGATCGCCGAAAACATCTTTCTCGGCAACGAGCACGCCAGATACGGTGTCATCGACTGGAACGCCAACGGGACGCGCACCAGCGCTCTGCTCAAGAAGGTGGGCCTTAAGGAAGACCCCAAGACGCTGATTACCAATATCGGCGTCGGCAAGCAGCAATTGGTCGAGATCGCCAAGGCGCTCAGCAAGGAAGTGCAGCTGCTGATCCTCGACGAACCGACGGCGAGCCTGTCCGAAAAGGACAGCCAGGCGCTGCTCGACTTGCTGCTCGAATTCAAGCGGCAGGGCATCACCTCGATCCTGATCTCGCACAAGCTCAACGAAATCAACCGGGTCGCCGACAAGGTCACGATCATCCGCGACGGGCGGACCATCGAGACGCTGCCTAAGAAAGACATTTCGGAAGACCGCATCATCACCTCGATGGTCGGCCGCTCGCTGGACGACCGTTATCCGTCGCGCGAGCCCGAGATCGGTGAGATCGTGCTCCAGGTGAGGAACTGGTCGGTCTATCACCCGATCCATGCCGAGCGGCAAGTGATCAAGGGCATCGACATCGACGTCCGCAAGGGCGAGGTGGTGGGTATCGCCGGGCTGATGGGCGCCGGACGCACCGAATTCGCGATGAGCCTGTTCGGCCGCTCCTATGGCCGCCGCATCACGGGCGAGGTGCTGCTCAAGGGCAAGCCCATCGATGTCTCCTCCGTCAGCAAGGCAGTGGAACACGGCATCGCTTACGTCACCGAGGACCGCAAGACCTACGGTCTCAACCTGATCGATCATATCAAGCACAACATCACGCTGGCCAATCTTCCCGGCGTATCGCGCCATAGCGTGATCGACGACATGCGCGAGCTCGCCGTCGCCAACGACTACAAGGCCAAAACCAACATCCGCTCGTCCAGCGTTTATCAGATGACCGGCAACCTATCGGGCGGCAATCAGCAGAAGGTGGTGCTGTCGAAGTGGCTGTTCGCCAATCCGGAGGTGCTGATCCTCGACGAGCCGACGCGCGGCATCGACGTCGGCGCCAAGTATGAAATCTACACGATCATCGCGCGTCTCGCCTCGGAGGGTAAGGCGATCATCGTCATCTCGTCGGAGATGCCCGAACTGCTCGGCATCACCGACCGCATCTATGTCATGAACGAAGGACGTATCGTCGGCGAAATGGTGGCGAGCGATGCCAGCCAGGAAAAGATTATGCGCGCCATCGTTCGCGGAGAAGGAAAAGCATCATGAGCACCGAAAGCGCTCCCGTCCCGAAAAGCGGCGTCGCCGAAGATGTGCAGCAGGGCCCGCGCGTTGCCGTCTCGGCGCTGGTCACCAACCTGCGCGAATACGGCCTGATCCTGGCGCTTATCGCCATCATGGTATTCTTCCAGTACACGACGTCCGGAACGCTGTTCAAGCCGGTGAACTTGAGTAACCTGGTGCAGCAGAACAGCTTCATCATCGTGATGGCGCTGGGCATGCTGCTGGTGATCGTCTCCGGCCATATCGATCTCAGCGTCGGGTCCGTCGCCGGTTTCATCGGTGCGCTGGCGGCGATGATGATGGTCATCTGGCCTCTCGGCCCTTTCAGCAATCCGCTGGTGGTGTCGATCATCTGCCTGATCATCGGCGGCGCGATCGGCGCGGGACAAGGCTACTGGATCGCTTATCACCGAATACCGAGCTTCATCGTCACGCTTGCGGGGATGCTGATCTTCCGCGGCATCTGCCAAGCGCTGCTGGGTGGCGGGTCTTCCGTGGGGCCGCTTCCAGCCGGCTTCAAGGCGCTCAGTTCCGGCTTCATTCCAGACGTGATCGGCTCGTTGACGCTGATCCCGCCGGTCGTGAACGCCGCCGGCAAGACCATCGTCGGCAGCGGGCTGACGCTGCACATGACGACGATCGTGATCGGCCTCGTTGCCGTGCTCGCCTATGCCTATTTCGGGCTCAGGGCACGGCGCAGCCGCGAGCGGCATGGCTACGAAGCCGAACCCTTCACGCTGTTCGTCGTCAAGACCCTGGTGACCAGCGCTCTGGCGCTTTTTCTGGTCTACCAATTCGCCACCTACAGAGGTCTGCCAATCGTTCTCGTAGTGATGGGCGTGCTGATCTCGCTGTTCGTCTTCGTTACCAAACGCATGACGGTCGGCCGCCGTATCTACGCAATGGGCGGCAATGCCAAGGCGGCTCAGCTATCGGGTATCAAGACCGAGCGGCTGACCCTGATGGTGTTCATCAATATGGGCGTGCTCTCGGCGCTCGGCGGGCTGATCATTGCGGCGCGCCTTGGCCAGGCGGTGCCGGCGGCCGGCCTCGGCAGCGAACTCGACGTCATCGCCGCTGTGTTCATCGGCGGCGCTTCGGCGATGGGCGGCGTCGGTCAAGTTATAGGCGCGGTGGTGGGCGGTTTCATCATGGGCGTCATGAACAACGGCATGTCGATCATGGGCGTCAATGTCGATTGGCAACAGGTGGTCAAAGGCCTGGTGCTGCTCGGCGCCGTGGTCTTCGACGTCTACAACAAGAACAAGGCTTGAGGGCGAGGGGACTCATGCATGTCGCCAAACGTGTGCAGCGTGTTGGGACAACGGCATGCATAAAAACAAGGATTAAAGCGGGCCTCTTTTCAAACGCGGCGCGCTTGTAGGAGGCACGGGTCACATCGCGGCGCTGCCGGGCGGCGCAAAGAAGTCCCCCAAGGGGACCGGGCCCGCGAGCGCAATCCGGACGAAGAGTTCACCAGTGGCGCGGATACCATCCGAGCCGCGCTGGTCAAGGTTTGCCAACCCGGCAGCCAGGCCAAAGGCAATTGAGAGAGGGTACATCATGCTGATCTCCCAGATCCTCGACGACGCAGAGACCATTCGCGTCGTTGCCCGCAACGGCGGCAAGACTCGGATCATCAACGGCGCCCGCAGCGTCTATTCGCTGGCGATGGAGGCCGCGCGCACCGGCACCGGACTTGTCGCCCTGATTGAGCGCAAGGGCTTCGGTGAAGCGCTCGACCTCGATGCCGCCTACAAGAAGGGGCGGCTGTTGTCGCCAATCAACCATCCCGACCCGGCGCATCTCCATCTCACCGGCACAGGGCTGACGCATCTCGGCTCCGCGGCGACCCGCGATTCCATGCACAAGAAGCTCAGCACCGACGGCGAAGAGCAGCTCACCGATTCCATGAAGATGTTCCGCATGGGCCTGGAGGGTGGCAAGCCCGCCAAGGGCCAGACGGGCGTGCAGCCGGAATGGTTCTACAAGGGCAACGGCACCATGGCGGTGGCGCCCGGTGCGGCACTTTTATCGCCCGCTTTCGCCCAGGATGCAGGCGAGGAGCCGGAAGTCGCCGGCATCTATGTAATCGGCGACGACGGCGTCCCGTTCCGCGTCGGCTTCACACTGTCAAACGAGTTTTCCGACCACGTCACCGAGCGCGTGAACTATCTTTTCCTCGCCCATTCCAAGCTGCGCAACGCTTCGTTCGGGCCGGAGATCCTGATCGGCGACCTGCCCTCCGACGTCAGGGGTAACTCGCGCATCCTTCGCGACGGCAAGCTGTTGTGGGAAAAGCCGTTCCTGTCGGGCGAGGCGAACATGTCGCACACCATCGCCAATCTCGAACATCACCACTTCAAGTATTCGGCCTTCCGCCAGCCGGGAGACGTTCATGTGCACATGTTCGGCACGGCAACACTGTCCTTCGCCGACGGCATCAGGACCGAAGCCGGCGACGTCTTCGAGATCGAGGCCAAGGATTTCGGCCTGCCGCTGCGCAACCCGCTTGAGATCGAGCAACCGGTGAAGGTCGCCGTGAAGGCGCTTTGATTGTGTGATCTCCCCCTTGAGGGGGACATGTCGCCGAAGGCGACAGAGGGGGTCGTCTCACATAAATCGCCAACGCCGTCTCTCGTGGCGGAACGGCGTTGGCGCTTTACGCGCAGCGACCCTCTCTGGCCTGCTGGCCATCTCCCCCTCAAGGGGGGAGATTGGCAGCCTCAATAAATATCGAAATCGAAATATTTGGCCTGGATCTTCTTGTAGGTGCCATCTGCGACGATCGCATCGATCGCGGCGTTGAGTTTCTCGCGCAGCGCATTGTCTTCCTTGCGCACGGCGATACCGGCTTCGGTCTCGGTGCCCTTGACGTCGCCGACCATCTTGCAGCAGCCGTCGCTCGACTTCTTCATCCAGTCCATCAGCACGAATTTGTCCGAAAGGACGGCATCGAGACGGCCGTTCATCAGGTCGGCGACCGCCTCCTCCTGGGTCGGATAGAGCTTCGCCTCGGCGCCGGCCTTGCTATAGACATCCTGGGCATAGTCGGCCTGGGTGGTCGAAGCCTGGGCGCCGACTGTCTTGCCGGCGAGTGCGGCGGGTTCGGTCGAGGCAATATCGCTGTCCTTCAAGGCCACCAGCGAAAGCGGCGTGGTATAGTATTTGTTGGTGAAGGAGACCTGCTTCTTGCGCTCCTCGGTAATGCTCATGGACGCGATGATGGCGTCGAACTTTCTGGCCTGGAGCGCCGGGATCATGCCCTCCCAGTCCTGCGTGACAAGTTCGCATTCGACCTTCATCTGAGCGCAAAGCGCATTGGCGATGTCGATGTCGAAGCCGGTGAGCTTGCCATCCGCGGTGATGGTGTTGAACGGCGGATAGGCGCCTTCGGTAGCGATCTTCAATTTTTCCTGTGCTTGCGCCGATAAGGACCCGGCGGCCATCACCAGCATGGCAGCTGTTGCTGCCGATGCGATCCATCTTGAAATCTGCATTTCTTTGTTCCCTTGGTTTCAACTACCTTGACGGTTGGGCACAGCCAAGCACGGCCCGCAAGGTCAGGCAAGCACAGTCTGATTGATCGGGATATCAGCGCGCGGCGCGGAAATGTTTGGACAGTTTCAGGCCCTGTGCCTGATAGTTCGAGCCGAGATCTGTGCCGTAGAGCGCTTGCGGCCGCTTCAGCATATGCTCGTAGACCAGCCGTCCGACGATCTGGCCGTGGTCGAGGATGAACGGCACTTCGTGGCTGCGCACTTCGAGCACAGCCCTGCTGCCGGTGCCGCCGGCCGCCGAATGGCCGAAGCCCGGATCAAAGAAACCGGCATAGTGGACACGGAATTCGCCAACCAGCGGATCGAAGGGCGTCATTTCGGCGGCATAGAGCGGCGGCACATGCACCGCCTCCTGGCTGACGAGGATATAGAATTCATCGGGATCGAGCACCAGTTCGCCGGCACCGCTCTTGTAGAGCGGCTCCCAGAAATCGACAACATCCTGTGCGGCGCGCTTGTCGACATCGACGAGGCCGGTGTGGTGCTTGCCGCGGTAGCCGACCAGCCCGTCCTTGTCGCCATCGAGGTCGATCGACAGTGCGATGCCGCCGCCGGAAATGTTCGGCGGCTCGGTCGCGACGAGCGTCTCGGCACGATGCAATTCGTGCAGCTCGCTTTCCGACAAAAGCGCATTGCCGGTGCGGAACCTGATCTGCGACAGCCGCGAGCCGGCACGGACGACGATCGGAAAGGTGCGCGGGCTGACTTCCAGATAGAGCGGGCCGTTGTAGCCGGCAGCGATCTTGTCGAACTCGTGGCCGCGATCGGTCATCACGCGGGTGAAGATGTCGAGCCGTCCGGTCGAGCTCTTCGGGTTGGCCGAGGCCGAAACGTTTGCCGGAAGCGCCAGGCTCTCAAGCAGCGGCACGATATAGACGCAGCCCGTCTCCAGCACCGCGCCATCAGCGAGATCGATTTCGTGCAGCTTCAGGCGGTCGAGTTTTTCAGCAACCCTGTGGTTCGGGCCGGGGAGGAAGGAGGCGCGCACCCGCCAGGCCTTGTCACCAAGCCTGAGGTCGAGGCTGGCCGGCTGGACCTGGTCGGCATCGAGCCCGCGCGGCGACTTCAGCGCGCCCGACTGGAACAGCGCGGAAATGTCCTGATCGGGAAGAATGCCTGTCTGCCGCAAAGTCTGGCTCCGCTCGAAGGCCGGGCGTGGTCTCGTTTTGTCGCAGGTTCCTGCCGCGGAACCCGCTGGTACAAACCTCTTAATCATGCCGGCAATTGACGCAAGCGCGGTGCGGGTCTAAAGGGTCGTTATCCCGTGGTGATTTGGCCGGTCGGCTTGCAGCCACGTTAAACAAGTCGCTAAAGGACCGTCGGGCCGAAAGGCCGTATGGACCGGTTGCGACTTTCGCGGCCGGTTTTTTTGTATGTGGGCCATTTTTGGTGTTTGGAACAAGGTGATGACGAGCAACAAGCGCAACTGGAAGCCTCAGACCGCACTCGTGCATGCGGGAACGCTGCGTTCCGGCTTCGGCGAGACCTCCGAGGCGATGTATCTCACGCAAGGCTATGTCTACGATACGGCGCAGGCGGCGGAAGCCCGCTTCAAGGGCGAGGAACCGGGCTTCATCTATTCGCGCTATGCCAATCCGACGGTCGACATGTTCGAGAAGCGCATGTGTGCGCTGGAAGGTGCCGAAGATGCCCGCGCCACAGCATCCGGCATGGCGGCGGTTACAGCGGCGTTGCTGTGCAGCGCCAAGGCCGGCGACCACATCGTGGCGGCGCGCGCGCTGTTCGGCTCCTGCCGCTGGGTGGTCGAGACGCTGGCGCCGAAATACGGCATCGAGGCGACGCTGGTCGATGGCACGGAAATCGCCAATTGGGGAAAGGCGGTCAGGCCCAACACCAAGCTGTTCTTCCTTGAAAGCCCGACCAATCCGACGCTGGAAGTCGTCGACATCGCAGCCGTCGCCTCGCTTGCCGATTCGATCGGCGCGCGGCTGATCGTCGACAATGTCTTTGCCACGCCCTTGCAGCAGAAGCCGTTGCAGCTCGGCGCTCATATCGTCGTCTATTCGGCGACCAAGCACATCGACGGCCAGGGGCGCTGCCTCGGCGGCATCATCCTGTCGGACAAGAAGTGGATCGACGAGAATTTGCACGACTACTTCCGCCACACCGGCCCCAGCCTGTCGCCCTTCAACGCCTGGACGCTGCTGAAGGGCCTGGAGACGCTGCCGCTGCGCGTGCGCCAGCAGACGGAAAGTGCCGGCCGGATCGCTGACTTCCTCGCCGAGCGATCGGAAATTGTCCGCGTCATCTACCCCGGCCGCGCCGATCACCCGCAGGCGGCTGTGGTCAAGAAGCAGATGTCGGGCGGCTCGACGCTGATCTGCCTCGACGTCAAGGGCGGCAAGCAGGCGGCCTTCGCCTTCCAGAACGCGCTCGATATCGTGCTGATCTCTAACAATCTGGGTGACGCCAAGAGCCTGATCACCCATCCCGCGACGACGACACACAAGAATCTGAGCGACGAGGCGCGCGCCGAACTCGGCATCGGGCCAGGCACGCTCAGGCTGTCCGTCGGCCTGGAGGACACCGACGACCTGCTCGAAGACATCGAGCAGGCCCTGAAAGCCGCCAGATAGGTATATGCACTGGGCGGTGTCGCTCGAATCGTCAAAATCAGGCGCGGTCAGGCGCCCGACGGGGTCTCTTCCAATTCCGCAACGGCGCTGGTGTGGATGGTCATCGTGTTGCCGCGCCAGTCGACGGCACCGCTGAGCCAGCCACGCGCCCAGACAATCGGCAGGATGCAATCGCGCACCATCATCGCCGGGATCATGCGCAGCGACAGGTGCCAGCCCTTGGCCGAGGCGAGAGCGCATTCCGGGAGATAGGCGACTACCAGCACAGCGAGGGCGGTTGCCGACAGGCTGAAACCGGCGCCTGCTGCCGCAACCAACGCAAGCACCAGCGGCGGGGCCGCTCCGATCAGGAGCTCGGGCGCGAAGAACAGTGGGAAGGTGACGCGACGCAGGCGTGCCCAGCGGGCCTGGCGCGACCAGATTTCGCCAAGCCTGCGCAAACCGAGCGGCTGCTCGAAGGGCGAGCCGACGAGATTGACGCGCAGTCCGAGCCCGTTGACCAGCTTGGTCGCGGCGGCATCCTCGGCAATCTCGGCTGCAAGCGCACGGATGCCGCCATTGGCGTCGAGCATCGGCTTGTTCCACAACATGCTCTTGCCTTGGGCAAAACCGAGGCCGAGCGCCTCTCCGGTATATTGCCAGCGCGCCTGCAGCGTGTTGAGGAAGGCGCATTCGACCTCCGCCCAGAACCCGTCCGGCCGCGAGCCGATCGGCGTCGAGCAAACAAGACCGGTTTCCGGCCGCCATGCCGCCATCAGATGCTGGACATAGTCCCTCGGCATCAGGACGTTGGAATCGGCAAGGATGACCCAGCGGTGGCGCGCGGCCTCCCAGCCCTTCACGCAATTGTTGAGTTTCGGATTGCCGCTGATGCGGTCGTCGCCGACGAGCAGCCGGGCCGGCACGGCTGGAAAAAGGGCAATCGCATCGGTGATCGGCCCGACCACCGGGTCGTCGGCATGGGCGACGCAGAAGATGAGCTCATAGCGCGGCCAGTCGAGCGAGAAGGCGCGCTCGAGCGTTTCCTCGGCAAACGGCTCGACGCCGCGCGACGGCACGACGATCGACACCGGCGGCGCCTTGCCGGCTGGCGGCGCGATCCTGCCAGGCCGCTTCAGCTTGAACGAAGCGAGCAGGATGCTGGCGACATTGACGAGAAGCAGAGCTGTGGAAAGCAAGGCGGCTGTGACTGTCAATTCCATCGATATCTGGTCGCTCCAGAAAAAACCGGCCGCATGGAAGCCGTTTTCAACAGTTCGACAGAATGCTGAGTCGCCGGCCCTGCACACCATCATTGTCATGTGTCACTTAAATGACATTGTTCTTCGGCACCTGCGCGCAAAGGAGTCGGGCAACGACGGGAAGCCTCCCCGTTGACCAAACTGCGGAGAGCGTCGAATGTTCCGTCTGCATATTGTGGAGTAGTCTATGTACAGCGCCGTTACGCGCAACATCGAAGTACAGGTCAGGCCGTTCTATCTGGAAGATCGCTCCGACCCGTCGGAGAACCGCTATGTCTGGGGCTACCAGGTGACCATCGACAACCAGTCGGATGAATTCGTACAACTCCTGTCACGCTATTGGCATATCACCGACGGCACTGGCCGGGTCGAGGAAGTGCGCGGCGCCGGCGTTGTCGGCGACCAGCCCGAACTCAACCCCGGCGACAGTTATCAATATACGTCTGGCTGCCCGCTCTCGACACCGTCCGGCATCATGGTCGGCCACTATACGATGCGCAACAAGCGAGGCGAGACGTTCGACGTCGCCATCCCCGCCTTTTCGCTCGACCTGCCGGGCACGCGGCGCACCGTCAACTGACCAGCTAGACCTGATCCATCCCGATAGAATCGGGATGGGCTCCAACTCTTAGACCAGGACCTTTCCCGAACCGAAGGTCAGCGAAGCAAAAAACGCTTTCCACTTTTCGATGCGCGGACTTTGGTCGGGATCATGGTCTACTGCGCCGCAGAAAACTCCGTCGGATCGAAGTCATATTGCTTCGAGCAGAATTCGCAGGCGACATGAATGCCGCCATCCTCGCTGCTGTCCCTGATCTCGTCGGCTGAGAAACCTTCGAGTATGCCGCGGATCTTCTCCCTGGAGCATGAGCACTCGTCGGCTACCGGTACGCCGCCGAAGACGCGGACGCCGTGCTCGTGGAACAGCCGGTAAAGCAACCGCTCGGCGCCGATCGTCGGGTCGATCAGTTCCGTCGGCTCGATGGTGCCAAGCAATGCCAGCAGTTCCTGCCAGGAATTGTCGGCCGGATCATGGATCTCATCGCGCGGATCGCCGTCGCCGCCCGGAAGATCGGGCACGCGCATGCGTTCCGCCGATTGCGGCAGGAATTGCGCAAGGATGCCACCGGCACGCCATTGCTCGCGGGCACCGCCGACACCGGGCGTCAACAGCTTGGCCACCGAGAGTCTGAGGTCGGTCGGGATCTGTTCCGACTGGCGAAAATAGGTGCGCGCGGCCTCCTCCAGTGTCTCGCCGTCGAGCTGGACGATGCCCTGATAGCGCTGCGTGTGGGCGCCCTGGTCGATGGTCAGCGCCAGGACACCGCTGCCGAGCAGCGTCTGCTGCGAGGTCTCGCCGGCAGATGTCAGTGCCTCCAGCCGGTCGGCATCGAAGCGCGCATAGGCGCGCAGCGCCTGCGGCGTGGAAAAATCCGCAACCAGCATATCGACCGGCCCGTCCGTGCGGGTCTGCAGGATGAACTTGCCTTCGAACTTGAGCGAGGTGCCGAGCAGCACTGTCAGCACGCAAGCTTCCGCCAGCAAGCGCGCGACCGGCTGGGGGTAGTCATGACGGCTGAGGATCGCGTCGAGCATCGGCCCGAGCTGGACGGTGCGCCCGCGCACGTCGAGCGGGCCGACCTCGAAGGGCACGACATGATCGTCGCCGGCGTAGCCGAATTCGCCGAGTTTGGGTTGATGTTCAGCCAATTGATGAGTTTCCAACATGACAAAGCTCCGGGGCGCGGCCATGCCGCCCTCCGGGGCGCATGCGTCGAAACGCGCTCGATTTGCGTGATGCGGCTGAGATAGGCATCACGTACTCCCGGATCAAGGCGGTCCGGATCAAGCGCCCAGACACCAGGCCAAAACCGCCTTCTGGGCGTGGAGCCGGTTCTCGGCCTCGTCGAACACCACCGAATGTGGCCCGTCGATGACCTCGTCGGTGACCTCCTCACCGCGATGCGCCGGCAGGCAGTGCATGAATAACGCGTCGGCTTTTGCCTTCGCCATCAGCGCCGCATTGACCTGGTAGGGTGAGAAGACATTGTGGCCGCGAGCACGGTGCTCCTGGCCCATCGACACCCAGCAGTCGGTGACGACGCAGTCGGCCTGGTGGACCGCCTCCTCAGGCGAGCGGGTGAAATTCAACTTGCCGCCATGCGCCGTCGACCAATCGACATGCTTCTGCGCCGGCTCGCTGCCTTCCGGCACGGCAACGTTCAGGTTGAAGCGGAACCGCGCCGAGGCCTCCAGCAGCGAATGCAGCACGTTGTTGCCGTCGCCGGTCCAGGCGATCGTCTTGCCGGCGACCGGACCGCGATGCTCCTCGAAAGTCATGATGTCGGCCATCAGCTGGCACGGATGGGTATCGTCGGTCAGCCCGTTGATGACGGGAACGGTGGCGTTCTCGGTCAGCTCCAGCAGCCGGTCATGCGATGTGGTTCGGATCATGATCGCATCGACATAGCGCGACAGCACCTTGGCCGTGTCGGCGATGGTTTCGGAGCGGCCGAGCTGCATCTCGGTGCCGGTCAGCATGATGGTCTCGCCGCCGAGTTGGCGCATGCCGACGTCGAAGGATACGCGCGTGCGCGTCGACGGCTTGTCGAAGATCATCGCCAGCACCTTGCCTTCGAGCGGTTTTGTCCGCTCGCCAGCCTTGAGCCTTGCCTTTCGCACGACGGCATCGTCCAGCATGAAGCGCAGATCGCCCTCGGAAACGGCGGAAAGATCGGTGAAATGGCGAAGGCTCATTTGGGGTCTTTCGACTGTTACTTCGCGGCAGCCGCGGCTATGGCATCGGCCAGGCCCCTGGCGCCGGCGCGGATGCGGTCGAGCGCTTCATGGATCTCGGCCTCGGTGACGGTGAGTGGCGGCAGCAGGCGAAGGACGTTGTCACCAGCCGGAACCGCCAGCAGATGCTGGTCGCGCAACGCCATATTTACCTTGGTGTTAAGTGCGGCGCATTTCAGGCCGAGCATCAGGCCGGTGCCCCTGATGTCTTCGATGATATCAGGAAATTCGTCGGCGACACCCGCCAGCCCCTGCTTCAGCAGCAACGCCTTGCGCTGGACATCCTCCAGGAAACCGTCCTCCAGCACCACGTCGAGCACGGCGTTGCCGACCGCCATCGCCAGCGGATTGCCGCCGAAAGTGGTGCCGTGCACGCCGGCAGTCATGCCGACGGCCGCCTCGTCGGTGGCGAGGCAGGCGCCCACCGGAAAGCCGCCGCCGATGCCCTTGGCAACCGCCATGATGTCGGGCGTGACGCCAGCCCATTCATGCGCGAACAGCTTTCCGGTGCGGCCGATGCCGCACTGGACCTCGTCGAAGATCAGGAGCAGGCCATGCTGTTCGCAGAGCTGCCTCAGCCGCTTCAGCGACTGCGTCGGCACCGGGCGGATGCCACCCTCGCCCTGCACTGGCTCGATCAGTATCGCGGCGGTCTCGGGGGTGATCGCCTTTTCGGCGGCGTCGATGTCGCCGAAGCCGACCTGGTCGAAACCTTCGACCTTGGGTCCGAAGCCTTCCAGGTATTTATACTGGCCGCCGGCGGCGATGGTCGCCAGCGTGCGGCCATGGAAGGCGCCTTCGAAGGTGACGATGCGAAAGCGCTCGGGATGGCCCTTGACGAAGTGGTAGCGCCGCGCCGTCTTGATGGCGCATTCCAGCGCCTCGGCGCCGGAATTGGTGAAGAACACCTTGTCGGCGAAGGTGGCGTCGGCCAGCCGCTCGCCCAGGCGGCTCTGCCCCGGAATCTCGTAGAGGTTGGAGACATGCCAGAGCTTGGCCGCCTGCTCGGTGAGTGCCGAGACCAGATGCGGATGGCTGTGGCCCAGCGAATTCACGGCGACGCCGCCGCCAAAATCGAGATATCGCTCGCCCTTGTCGGTGACCAGCCAAGTGCCTTCCCCATGGTCGAAGGCCAGGGGTGCGCGGGTAAAGGTCTCGAAAAGCGCCGAACCGCTCATTATATGCGTCTCCGGAACCGGAAAATCAAAAAGCCGCCAAAGCGGCGGCCTTTGTGGGCTTATCGTGTTTTTCGGCCATGAAGTCAACGAAAACGTCGCGCAAGGACGGGCGGCAAGCTCTCCAGCGAGACGCCGGCTCATCAGCGACCGGGCAAGTTGGGGAAAACCGAAAAAACCGATTCGTGTTGGCCCTCGGACTCTTGTCACCGAGTCAGCGCATAAGGTAATTGTAGTCGAGAAATAACTAGATTTCGTGCGGCGGACCTAATCACCCGATATATGTGGTGTCTGCCCGGCGGAAGCCGGATCGTGGAAGGATTCCGATCGCCGCACATTTCAGCAGGAGCGCGGTCTCATGAATTGGACTGACGAGCGGGTCGAACTTCTTAGAAAATTGTGGTCGGAGGGACTGAGCGCCAGCCAGATCGCCGCACAGCTTGGGGGTGTCAGCCGCAATGCGGTCATCGGCAAGGTGCATCGGTTGAAACTGTCGGGCCGCGGACGCTCGACCGCCACGCCGGCACGCCAGAAGAAGAGCGTACAGGGATCGAGCGTCCAGAAATCGGTGTCGCGGGCGGCAACCACTGCGCGGCATATCACCACGTCGATCGGCGCGACCGCGCTGCAGGCGCAATTCGACGCTGTACCGGTGGCGCGTCACTACGTCCGTCCGGTCGAGAACGTCGTCGTGCCGATCTCGCGGCATCTGCAACTCGTCGAGTTGACCGAGCGGACATGCAAATGGCCGAATGGCGATCCGCTTTCGGAAGAGTTCCATTTCTGTGGCAACGACGCGGCCGAAACCGGACCCTATTGCAAGTACCACGCCCGCATTGCGTTCCAGCCTGCTTCGGAGCGGCGGCGCAGCCGGTAGGGGAATAGGGCAGTACAGAGTGAAGTGCAGAGAACCGCGCTCGTGAAGCGCTATCCCGCTCTACTGCCTCTCTTCACAGCCAGCCGCTCTTGCGGAAGCGCCAGTAGAGAAGCGTGCAGACCAAAATAATCGCCGCCAGCACGATCGGATAGCCATATTCCATCCTCAGTTCCGGCATGTCGTTGAAATTCATACCGTAGATGCCGGCGAGCGCCGTCGGCACCGCCAAGATGGCAGCCCATGAGGCAAGCTTCTTGGTGATCGCCGTTTCCTGGCTCTGGCCCACCAGAAGGCTCGCCTCGAAGGCAAAGGCGAGAACCTCCCGCAAGCTGTCAATCTTCTCCTGGACGGTGCGGATGTGGTCGGTGACGTCGCGGAACAGCGGATGCATGGCCTCATGGATCTGCGGCAGGTCGGCGCTTGTCAGCCGGCGGCAGACTTCCACCAGCGGCAGTGCTGCATTGCGCAGGCGCAACAGGTCGCGGCGCAGCATGTAAAGCCGTTCTATATCGGAGCCGGTCATTGGCTTTAACAGAACCTTGTCCTCGATCGCCTCGACCTCATCCTCGATTTGCTCGAGCACCGGCATGTAATTGTCGACGATGAAATCGAGGATAGCATAGAGGACGAAATCCTCTCCCTTGGCCAGCGAATGCGGGCAGCTTTCCCAGTGCTGGCGAACGGCGGCATAAGAAGTCGATGGACCGTGCCTGACGCTGACGATGTAGCCGGCGCCGACGAACAGATGCGTCTCGCCGAAGGTGACGCGGCCGTCGATCAGCTGGGCCGTACGGGCAACGATGAACAACGCATCGCCATATTGCTCGATCTTGGGCCGCTGGTGCGGATGCTCGGCATCCTCGATCGCCAGTTCATGCAGATGGAATTGAGCCTGGACGCGCAGCAACAGGTTGCGGTCGGGCTCCAGCAGGCCGATCCAGACGACATGGCCTGGCTTCCTAGCCCATTCGCCAGCTTCCTCGATGGGAATGTCGGCAATACGCCGGCCGGCCGTGTAGACGCTGGACGCGATGATGCCGGATGTCGGTGGGGCCGGGGCCAGGTTTCGAACGTTTTCCATCGCAACCTCCGAATGCATGGCTTCGGACCAGGAAGGGAGGGAAAGCTTAGCCTATATTAGCAGAACGTTCGAGAGGTGGCCGCTCACTTCGCCGGTGGCGTTCCAAGAACAATCTTGTCTGTCTTGTCGCCCTTCGGCCGCTCGGCCGGCATCTGGTCGCCGGTGACGATGTAGTAGATCGTCTCGGCGATATTGGTGGCGTGATCGCCGATCCGCTCGATGTTCTTGGCGCAAAACAGCAGGTGCGTGCAAGGCGTGATGTTGCGCGGATCTTCCATCATGTAGGTCAGCAACTCGCGAAACAGCGAGGTGTACACGGCATCGATCTGATCATCGCGATCACGCACGAAGCCGATTTTTTCCACCGAGCGCGACGCGTAGAGGTCGAGCACTTCCTTGAGCTGCGTCAACGCCAGGTCGGCCAAGGCCTCGATGCCGCGGAACAGGCTGGTCGGCTGGCGTCCTTCTATGACGGCAACCACGCGCTTGGCGACGTTCTTGCCGAGGTCGCCAACCCGTTCGAGGTCCGCCGAGATGCGGATTGCGCCGACGATCTCGCGCAAATCGGTCGCCATTGGCTGGCGCTTGGCGATGATGACGATCGCCTTGTCGTCGATGTCGCGCTGACCTTCGTCCAGAACGAGATCGTCACGGATGACCTTCTGGGCAAGGCCGGGGTCGGCGTTGACCAGGGCCGCTATCGCCTGTTCGACCATGCGTTCGGCATGCCCGCCCATCGCGGCGATGCGCTTCGACAGATATTTCAGTTCCTCGTCATAGGCGCTGACGATGTGCACGGACTGCATGGAAATGCCTTCCCGGGATCTGTGGCCGAGTCGTTCCTCGAATCCTCCGCTGATACGCTAGCCGGATGACAGAAAAAAGAAACGGCTTGTTAGCAGATAGTGCGGCGTCAGTGCGCCGGCAAATGAACCGAGAAGGCTGCGCCTTTGCCGACCTCCGACTTGATCGAGAGCCTGGCGTTGTGGCGCGTCAGGATATGCTTGACGATGGACAGGCCAAGGCCGGTGCCTTTCTGGGTCCGGCTGTTTTCGACATCAATGCGGTAGAAGCGTTCGGTGATGCGCGGGATGTGCTCCTCGGGAATGCCGGGACCGAAGTCCCGGATGGTGACGTCGATGCCCGGTTCTGGACCGTCATTGCTGTGAGCAATCGTCACCACGACGCGTCCACCCGACTGTCCGTATTTGCAGGCGTTTTCGAGCAAGTTTTCGAAAACCTGGAAAAGTTCATCGCGATCCCCGGGCACATCAAGCGGCCCTTCTGCGAAATCCCGCTCGATGACAACGCCGTTTTCCCTGGCAAGCGGCCCAAGCGAATCGATGACGCTGTCGAGGGTCTGGCGGAGATCGACCTCGGTTCCCGGCTTCAGATAGGGTTTCATCTCCAGCCGCGACAGCGACAGCAGGTCGTCGATCAGGCGCGCCATGCGGCCGGTCTGGTTCTGCATGATCTGCAGGAACTGCTCGCGCGCCGCCGAGTCGTTGCGGGCCGGGCCGCGCAGCGTCTCGATGAAGCCGGAGATCGAGGCGAGCGGGGTGCGCAGTTCGTGGCTGGCATTGGCGATGAAGTCGGCGCGCATCCGGTCGATCCGGCGCGCCTCGCTCTGGTCCTTGAAGACCAGCACATAGAGGTCGGTGCCGTGGCCGACAGACGACGCACTCACCCGATAGGCCCGTTCGACCGGCAGCTTTTCGGTATAGTCAACGACATCCGAAGCGGCGGCGCCCGATAAAATACTGTCCAGCAAAGCCTGCATCTCGGGCGCCCGGAATTTCAGCGACAGCGACATGCCCGGTGCGATGCCGCCGAAGGCGGCGAAGGCGGCGGCGTTGGCATGGACGATCGTGGCGGTGCGATCGAAGATGATCAGCGGATCGGCAACGGCGGCCGCCAGATATTCTCCCGACAGCTGTTGTAGCCCGCCCGCCTCGATCGCCGCGGCATCCTCCGCGGACTGGCGCGCAACGCTGGCCGGCAGCATCGCGGCGGCAAGCAGCAGTACGGCACATGCCAGCAGCACCACATAGCCGGACGTGTCTGCGAAACCATAGACGGTCAGGACCGCGACAATGCCGGCGGCCAGCAGCCAGCGGCTGTTCCACAACCGGGTAGCGACCAGTTGCGCCGTGCTTCGCTGTTCTGCGCCGCCCATGTCAGCCATTGTCAGCCATTGTCAGCCATTCGCGCGCACTGCGCCTCCGCCCCCACCCGGCCGGTCGGGTGGAACTTCCCGCTGGACCGGCGCTAGAGCGCCGTGCGTCCAATTGGACGCACAAAGGACGCTCTACCACTCTCAATCTGCTGCATCGTTCTTTCCGAAATCGATTCCGATTTTCGGGCCGATGCAGTAAGGCTCCCAATAGCATGAGTCCGGAAACTGGAAAGGTTCGTCTCGATGAAAAACTCCAAGGAAGATGCCGCCGCGCCCGTTCTGCTCGAGTTCGACATCGAGGATCCCAAGCTTCCGGACTGGGTCGAACACAACAAGCTGACCGCGGGCGGCTACCCCTACGACAAGAAAATGAAAAGCGACGAGTATGACGAGACGCTCGAGCGGCTGCAGATCGAGCTGGTCAAGGCACAGGCATGGCTGCAATCGACGGGCGGGCGCGTGATGTCGCTGTTCGAAGGACGCGATGCCGCAGGCAAGGGCGGCACGATCTTCGCGCTGCGCCAATACATGAACCCCAGGACAGCGCGCAACGTTGCGCTGACCAAGCCGACCCCGACCGAACTCGGGCAATGGTATTACCAGCGCTATGTCGCGCACTTTCCGACATCCGGCGAGTTCGTCACCTTCGACCGCTCCTGGTATAATCGCGCCGGCGTCGAGCCGGTCATGGGCTTCTGCACGCCGGAGCAGCATGAGAAATTCCTGGACGAGACGCCGTATTTTGAACGGATGATCTGCAACGAGGGCATCCATTTCTTCAAATTCTGGTTGAACATCGGTCGGGAAACACAGCTTGAGCGGTTTCACGATCGCCGCTGGAGTCCTTTGAAGAGCTGGAAATTCTCGCCGATCGACATTGCCGGCATCACCAAATGGGACGACTACACCAAAGCGCGCGACCTCATGCTCGAACGCACGCACGAGGAATTCGCGCCTTGGATCATCGTGCGGGCCAATGACAAGCGGCGCGCGCGACTTGCCATCATCCGACGCATCCTGTTGTCGCTTCCCTATGACGGCCGCGATCTCGACGCCATCGGCAAGGAAGACAAGAAAATTATCGGGGAAGGGCCTTCGTTCCTGGGACCACAGGCCTGAAGCACTGCCGCGCGCCCCAACGACGCGCGGCACGATTCCGGATATTCCTGTCATTCTGCCGAATGACTTCTCATGCCGCCAGCCGGGCAATCCGCTGCAGCCGCTTCAGCGTGGTATCGTCCTGCAAAGCCTGCTGAAACAGCGAAATCTCCTGGTCGATGCGATCGCAGAGCGCGCCTGTGTCGCCCTTGAGCAGGTCGCGCGTCTGCAGCAGTGCGGCGACCGGCTTCTTGGCGAGTTGCCTGGCTCTGCCAAGTGCGGCTTCCTCGACATCGCCCACCACTATCTCCGTGACCAGGCCAAGCATCCTGGCGTCCTCGGCACTGAGCGTGTCGCCCAGGCAGAAGAAGCGAAAGGCGCCGGCATAACCGAGTTTCTGCGGCGCCAGGATGCTGGTCGCCGCGTCCGGCACGAGGCCGAAATCGACGAACGGCACCCGGAACGTGCTTTCATCAGATGCGATCACCATGTCGCAATGGAACAGGATGGTGCAGCCGACGCCGACGGCGTCGCCGTCGACACAGGCAAGGACCGGTTTGGGGAACGTCGCCAATGTGCGGAACATATCGGTGACGGCGGCGATCAATCGTTGATGCTTGGTGGCGTCGAGGAATTCTGAAAAATCGCCGCCGAGGCAGAAGCAGCCGGCAAGGCCGCGCAGCACCACGACGCGCACATCATCGTCGATTGCGGCTTCGTGGAAGATCTTGGCCAGGCTTTCATAGGCTCGCCCGTCCAGCACCGGCCGGCCGTCATCCGACGATACCGTGACGATCAGCGTATGATTGCGGAACTCTGTTTGCGGTTGGATGTTCATGGCTGTCTCCAATTCTCACGAGGCCTGCCTCATTCCGAGCCTGTCGGGATAACCCCTGGCCAGCACCGGCGCGAAATGACTGCGACGCGAGCGCACCACCTCAAGCGTATGCTCGTTGAAGGTGAGCAGCGTCGCGACGACCTGCTGGTTGCCATAGGTGCGCTGGTAGCCAAGCGGCTTCGCCAGGAAGTGCAACTGCAGCGCCCGCAGAACCCACATCGGCTCGAACTCGATGATCACCTGGTTGACGTTCCGCTTCAGCCCCCACTCGACGAAGCCGGCAATGAGCTCGGTGCCGACCGTCGAGACGCCGCGCTTGCCGTCACGAAAGCCCGGCGCCACCGCATAGCGGGTCAGTTCCCACACGTTCGGCCCGGATGGCGGCGTCCCTTCATAGAGGTCCGCCAGCACCTCGGTCAGAAGATGCGCCCGCGTTGTCGGCAACATCCGCTGATAACCGGCGAGTTCGCCATTGCGGATGACGAGCTGATGCACCGCCTCATCATGGTCGAACTGATCGATCTCAAGGCCATCGGGGCGCTGCAGATCTGTCCACCCCATCTCCTCGACGAAAATCTTGTAGCGTAAACGATGAACGGCCTCCCAAAGGTCGGGACGTTCCATAAGTTCCTGTGTGGTAAGGGAAAAAAGCATCTGCCGTCTCCTAGGTTCAATAGGAAGATACGGCCGGGCTGTCCCGAGAAAATTACGCGATCACGTATGCAAGAATTTCTAGGCCGGCACGGCCGAGCTAGCTAATATAGCCGCGCCTTATCGCTTCCGCGACCGCCTGTACCCGGTTGACGGCACCGAGTTTGCTTTTGGCGTTAAGAAGGTGTTTCTCTGACGTGTGTTCCGAAATGCCGAGAATCTGTGAGATCTCCCATTCGGACTTGCCGACGGCGGCCCATTGCATGCATTCGCGCTCACGCGGCGTCAGTTCGACGTGGTCGATGGTCTTGGCCGCCATCGTGTGGATCTGCATGGCGCGGCCAATCGCATAGGTCGCCACCAGCGACACCAGCCCAAACTCGGCGCCCGACAATTCGACGGCCTCGCCGCCCAGCGACACCATGACGATCTGGCCATCGAGCGTGATCAGCGGGAAGGCCAATCCGTCGCGCAGCTTGAATTCGCCGGCGTCGCCCATCACTTCGCCGCTGCTCTTGTCGATGCGGATGCCCTGAGACGCCTCCCGCCACTGGAACGGCGCCTGAAGCTGCTTCATGTGGCTGACGACGGGGTCGTGGTCGACATAGTTGCGCGCCACATAGCGCTCCAGCCATTCTCCCGGCCACTCGCAAAGCAGCACATGGTCCTTTTGCTGGCCTCTTGGCGTGCCCGGTTGCGGAACCGTCCCGGCCATAAGTGCCGTCAGACCGAACTCCGAGGTTATGCCAAGCAGTTTTTCGCAGACCGCAGCCGCCGTATTGGCGTGCTGCAGCTGATCTATGAATTCCAGTGTGCGATCGAAGTGGCCCATTGCAACATCTACCCCATGTTGCCTTCCGCGTTGAGATCAACGGTCTAGTGCTTGACCCGCACTTTGCCATCGACCCCGGATTACAAACCTGCTCCTCTCTGTTTGCAGCGCCTTGCGGCTACCCTCCAGCCGACGCCCCACATGTTTGCAAGCTCGCTGAAGCATAACCCTAAATCGGCGTGATGAAATCAAAAACCGTTGTGCCTGTGGCATTTTCGTACCAAAAGCCACATTGGACAGGACAGGGCGGAGCTCGATCGTGGCAATTCGGTGGACAACCATCGTCTTGATGCTGGCAATGACGGGACCACAGTGGCTCGCGGGAGCGCGAGCCGCGGAGCCGCAAGTGCCGGTGCTGTGGGATGCCAAGGAGCGGCTGCCGAAGCCTGACCTTTCCGCGCTGCCGCGTCTGAGATTCCTGACCACCACCGATTTCCCGCCGTTCAACTTCCTCGACGGAGCGGGTCGCTTGTCCGGCTTCCACGTCGATCTGGCGCGCGCCATCTGCGCCGAACTCGGCATCGCGGAAAAATGCCAGATCCAGGCGCTGCCTTGGGCCGAGCTCGAAGGAGCGCTGCAGAAGGGCGAAGGTGAAGCGATCATTGCCGGCATCGCCGCCACACCGGAGTCGCGGTCGAAATATGCCTTCTCACGTTCCTACCTGCAGTTTCCGGCGCGCTTCATCATGCCGAAGACAAAGGCGCTCACGGAACCGATCTTCGACAGACTGCGCGGCAAGCGCGTCGGCGTGGTCGCCGGGTCCGCGCATGAGCGGATGCTGCGCGATTATTTCGGCACCGTTCAGGTCGTCCCCTTCGACCGGCCGGAAGAGCTCTACGATGACCTCAAGGCTGGCAAGGTCGACGCCGCCTTCGGCGACGGCATGCGCTTCGCCTTCTGGCTGGGGGGGTCGGATGCGGCAGCTTGCTGCCGCTTTGCCGGCGGCCCGTATCTGGCGCCAGAATATCTGGGCTCGGGCATGGCCATCGCCACCAGGGCCAACGATCCGGCGCTGGCCGCTGCGTTCGACTACGCGCTGCAGGAGATTTCGGTGAAAGGGACCTTCGCCGAATTCTACCTGCGCTATTTTCCGGTCAGCTTCTTCTGATCCCTCAGGGCCTGGATCAGTTCAGCGTACGCAGGCGGGCCTTGGCGGCACGGGCGATGGCGGCGACGGTGAGCGTGTCGAGATCGAGTTGGCGACGGATAAGCTGCAGCACCCTCACCTCCTCCAAACGCATTTCGAGGTCGACGGCCGCAACCTCGAAGGCTGCGGCATAGGCGGTATCAAGCAGGCGTTCGGGCAGTGCTTCAGCGACCCGCGCCAAAACGCCTTCCAGCCCGTCCTTTTCGTGCAGCATCTTTTGGCAGTCCTGGGCGACGCCGACCAGCCGGTCGTGGTCGAAATCCTCGAACACCGGCCATGAGCGGACGACGTCGCCGATCCGCGCCAGTTCGACATCGGTCATGTCGCGATCGGACGCGGAGGTGATGACCATCAGATAGATCAGGGCTTCATGCGGCGGCAAAGACATTTAAAAACTCCTCAAACGGGCTCCGAAGTTAGGAACGCGGCACCGACGCCGCAAGGAAAAAGAGCCGCGATCGTTGACGCCCACGGCAGGCACGCCTAGAGACCGGTTGAAAACCTCTTCCGGCCCCTTTTGCGGTGATGCCGGCGAACGATTTGGAAAACAGTGACATGGCGGGATCAAATATCGTCGATCTCAATCCCGAGGTGCTTGCGGCAGCGGCTGAAAGCAAGGCGTGGCCGTTCGAAGAAGCCAGAAAGATCGTCGAGCGCTACAAAGACACTGATTTTCCCGAGACCGTTCTGTTTGAGACCGGCTACGGTCCGTCGGGGCTGCCGCACATCGGTACTTTCGGCGAGGTCGCACGCACCTCGATGGTGCGCCATGCCTTCCGCGTCCTCACCCGGGACGCGATCAAGACCAAAATATTGTGCTTTTCCGACGACATGGACGGCATGCGGAAGATTCCGGACAACGTCCCTGATCGCGCCGCACTCGAGCCGCACCTGCACAAGCCGCTCTCGTCCGTCCCCAACCCTTTCGGCGGCGACTATGCGAGCTTCGCAGACCACAACAACGCAATGCTTTGCCGTTTCCTGGACACGTTCGGCTTCGACTACGAGTTCGCCAGCGCGACGGAATACTACAAGGCTGGCCGTTTCGACGACGTTCTGCTGCGCGCTGCCGAACGTTTCGATAAGATTATGGACGTGATGCTGCCGACGCTCGGAGTGGAGCGTCAGGCGACCTACAGTCCGTTTTTGCCGATTTCCCCCAAAAGTGGCCGCGTGCTTTACGTCCCCATGAAGCGTATCGACGCCAAGGCCGGCACTATCACCTTCGATGATGACGGCACCGAAACCACGCTGCCCATAACCCGCGGCAGGGTGAAGCTGCAATGGAAGCCGGATTTCGGCATGCGCTGGGCGGCGCTCGGCGTCGATTTCGAAATGTTCGGCAAAGACCACCAGACGAATGCGGTGATCTACGACCGTATCTGCAATATCCTGGGCGGGCGCGCGCCGGAGCATTTCGTCTACGAGCTGTTCCTGGACGAGAACGGCCAGAAGATTTCGAAGTCGAAGGGCAACGGACTGACCATAGACGAGTGGCTGACCTACGCGCCGACCGAAAGCCTCGAACTCTACATGTACCAGCGGCCGCGGCAGGCAAAGAAGCTCTATTTCGACGTCATTCCGAAGGCGGTGGACGAGTATTACGCCTTTTTGTCCGCCTATCGCCGGCAGGAGTGGAAGGAGCGGCTGGGAAATCCCGTCTGGCACATGCATGACGGTAACCCGCCTGTCGTCGACCTGCCGGTGTCGTTCGCGCTGATGCTCAATCTGGTCAGCGCCTCGAACGCCCAGAACAAGGACGTGCTGTGGGGGTTCATTTCGCGCCACACATCGGGCGTGACGCCGAGGACCCATCCCGAGCTCGACCGGCTGGCCGAATATGCGATCCGCTATTTCGACGATTTCGTGAAGCCGGCCAAGGTGTACCGGGCCGCCGACGCGGTCGAGCGCGAGGCGCTGACGAAACTGTCCGAGGCGCTCGCCGCGTTGCCGCCAGATGCCAATGGCGAGGTGATCCAGAATGTAGCCCTAAACGTCGCGCGCAAGATTGAACGCTATCAGGACCATTCGAAGCAGAGCCCGGAGGGCGGGCCGGGCGTCTCTGTCGCCTTTTTCCAGATGATCTACCAGGTGCTGATCGGACAGGAGCGCGGCCCACGCTTCGGTTCCTTCGCCGCGCTCTACGGCATCGCAGAAACCCGCGCGCTCATTCAGAAGGCGCTGGCTGGTCAGCTGGCGGCGTAGCCGTCGTCTCGGTTGGCGGCGTAGCCGTCGCCGACGGATCGAGAATCAGCTGCGTCGGCTGCGCTGCCGCGACAGGTGCTGGTGCCGGAGGCAGGCCGGCGAGACTGGGCGCCGGCCCGAAAATGCCCTTCATCGCCGTACGCGCCTTCTCGCCGGCCTCGACGTAAGGGCCACCCTCGGCTGCGCGCGCCCAGCCGTTTTCGATCAACCACTGACCGACATCCTGGTTGCCAACGCGGCATTCGGCGGCGATCAGGTCGCGGCCGCCTTCGGGCGGCACCGCGCAAACCACCGCCCGGCCGCGTAGGAAAGCACGGAACGCCGTTCGCGCCCGGCTGCCGCACGTCCAGGACTTGCCGCCATCGGCGCAAGTCTCGTCCTGCCTGACGATGTCGATACCCGAAATCGCGACCGAGTAGCCCTTGGCCTCGATCATACCGGCGGCCGGCGCAACCGGCTGGAACAGTTTTGTCCCGTTCCAGTCGTCGGGCATTTTCAATTTGGGCGGTTTGGCCAGCGCTAGGTCACTCAGCGGCGCGCGCGGCTCGACCCGTTCAAGCTCTTCGGGCTGAAGCGGCGGCGGCGCGACGACCTCGGGATCGATGGCCCTGGAATGCGCCTCCGGCCTCGCCGCTTTGGGGCGCGGGATCGCGGCGGTGGCAGGCGCGTCGGATTGCGCCGCCATGCCGGCCTGCGCTCGAGCCGCGACACGGCCGTTTTCGTCATGCAGCACGGCGCGGCCGCCGGCGCCGATCGCGGCCCCCATTACCAAGATCGTCAACACCGCAGCAGCTGCATGAAGCGGACGCACTGGCGGCCCCTACTGGCTTGCCCAGACAATCCGCGCCACCCATTCGACATCGCGCATAGGGATGTCGCGGTCCGGGTGATCGGGATTGAGCGAGACCAGCATGATCGACTTCGACGACTGACGGTCCAGCACCTTGGCCATGACCTCGCCGGCATTGGTCTTGACGACGACCCGGTCGCCCTTGCGGGTGGCAGCGCCCGGCTCGACGATCAGCACATCGCCATTGCGGTAGAGCGGCAGCATGGAATCGCCCTGGACCTGCAGCGCATAGGAGGTTTCGGTCGCCTGTGCCGGAAGCTCGATCAGGTCCCAGCCCTGCCCCGCCGGAAAACCGGCATCATCGAAGAAGCCGCCGGCACCGGCCTGGGCGAAGCCGAGCAGCGGCACCGAAGACCTCTGTGGGGGCAAAGATCCGGGAACGGGCTTGCCGCGGCCTTCGACCAGTCCCGTGAATTCGTCGAGCGAGGCGCCCGTCGCCTCGATGATCTTGGCCAGCGATTCGGTCGACGGCCAGCGCGGCCGCCCGTCCGAGGACAGCCGCTTCGACTTGTTGAAGGCAGTCGAATCAAGGCCCGCTCGCTTCGCCAGCCCGGAGGCCGAGAGCGAATAGCGCTCGGCGAGAGCATCGATGGCGGCCCATACGCGGTCATGCGAGAGCACTTTTGCTCTCCTTCAGAACAGGAAAAAATACCTTCTCCGTTCTAACCGGTGGCCGTGATTTTGTCCACCACCGAAGGCGGCGTCACGCCGCCTTCTTGGCTTCGCTCCTGGCATAGGGATCGAAGCGTTCGTAGAAAGTCTCGCCCTTCTCCGCCATGTTGAGCAGGAGCTTCGGCGCCTTGAACTCGGCGCCGTACTTCTTTTGCAGGCCCTTGGCGATCTTGACGAATTTCTTTGAGCCGATGCCGTCGATGTAGGACAGCACGCCGCCGGTAAAGGGCGCGAAGCCGAAGGCGAGGATCGAGCCGACATCGGCTTCGCGCGGATCGGTGACGATGCCCTCCTCCATCACCCGCGCCGCCTCTAGCGCGATGGTGACCAGGAGCCGCTGCTTCAGTTCCTCATAGTCGACCTTTTCCGGCGCCAACTGCGGATAGAGATCCTTCAGGCCCGGCCACAACTTCTTCTTGGCAGGCTTTTGCGGATAGTCGTAAAAACCCTTGCCGTTCTTGCGGCCAAAGCGACCATGCGTATCGACCAGCGTGTTGATCAGCGCCATCTGCTTCGGGTCGACCGCGTTTTCGCCGAGATCGCGCATGGTCTGCTTCATGATCTTCTGCGCGAGGTCGATCGCCGTTTCGTCCGTGAGCGCCAAAGGACCGACCGGCATGCCGGCGGCCTTCGCCGCATTCTCGATGATCGGCGCCGGAACGCCCTCGATCAGCATCTTGTAGGCTTCCGACATGTAGCGCAGCACGCAGCGGTTGACGTAGAAGCCGCGCGTGTCGTTGACGACGATCGGCGTCTTCTTGATGGCGCGGACGAAGTCGATCGCGGCGGCCAGCGCCTTGTCGCCCGTCTTCTTGCCCAAAATGATCTCGACCAGCATCATCTTGTCGACCGGCGAGAAGAAATGGATGCCGATGAAATTCTTCGGCCGCGCCGAATTCTTCGCCAGCGACGTGATCGGGATGGTGGACGTGTTCGACGCGAAGACCGCCGACGGCTTCAGCATGGCCTCCGCCTTTTCGGTGGCGTCCTTCTTGACGCCCGAATCCTCGAACACCGCCTCGACCACCAGGTCGCAGCCTGCGAGGTCGGCATAGTCTGCCGTCGGCGTGATCAGCGACAGCAGCCTGTCCTTGTCCTCTGGCTTGGCGCGGCCCTTCCTGACCTGATCCGAGATCAGGCCGTCCGAATGCGCCTTGCCCTTGGCGGCAGCTTCCATGTCGCGGTCGAGCAGCACCACCGGAATGCCGGCCTTGGCCGTAACATAGGCGATGCCGGCGCCCATGAAGCCGGCGCCGAGCACGCCGATCTTCTTGAACTTGGTTTCCGGCACGCCGGCCGGGCGGCGTGCACCCTTGTTCAGTTCCTGCAGCGAGACGAACAGCGAGCGGATCATCGCCGCTGCTTCCCTGGTCTGCATGATCTCGGTGAAATAACGCTGCTCGATGCGCAAGGCGATGTCGAACGGCACCAGCAGGCCTTCATAGACGCATTTCAAGATGGCGGCGGCGGCAGGGTAGTTGCCATGGGTCTCGCGACGCAGGATGGCGATTGCCGGAGGCCACAGATTGGCGCCGGCCACCGAATAGACCGGGCCGCCGGGTAGCTTGAAGCCCTTCTCGTCCCACGGCGCCACCGGTTTCAGGCCATTTCTGATCATGGCCTTGGCGGTCTCGACCAGCTTCTGCGGCTCGGCGATCTCGTGGATCAGGCCCATCGACTTGGCCTTCTGCGGCGACAGCGTCTGGCCGGAGGTCAGCATCTGCAGCGCCTGCTGCTGGTCGGTCAGCCGCGGCACGCGCTGGGTGCCGCCGGCGCCCGGGAAGATGCCGATCTTCACTTCGGGGAGCGCCATCTTGACCTTGTCGGAATCGGCCGCGACACGGCCATGGCAAGCGAGCGACAACTCGAATGCGCCGCCCATGCAGGTTCCGTTGATCGCCGACACCCACGGCTTGCCAGAGGTTTCCAGTTTGCGGAACAGGCCGGTCATATAGCCGGCATTCTCGAACAGCGCCTTGGTCGCCTTGTCCAGGTCCTTGGCTTTGTCGGCGGCGAAGGTCGCCAACATCTTCTGCAGCATGGTGATGTCGGCGCCGCCAGAGAAACTATCCTTGCCGGAGGTGATCACCGCCCCCTTTATCGCCGCGTCGCTCGCCACCTTGTCGACGATGGCGTTCAGTTCCAGCATCGCTTCTTCGGTGAAGACGTTCATCGAGCGGCCAGGCATATCCCAGGTGACCAGCGCGATGCCGTCAGCGTCGATGTCGAGGGTGAAGTTGGTGTAGCTCATCGTCTTTCTCCCGGTCAGACGCGTTCGATGATCGTTGCGGTGCCCATGCCGGCGCCGATGCAGAGCGTCACCAGCGCGGTGTTCAGGTCGCGGCGCTCCAGTTCGTCCAGCACCGTTCCGAAGATCATCGCACCTGTGGCGCCGAGCGGATGGCCCATGGCGATGGCGCCGCCATTGACGTTGATCCTATCGTGCGAAATGTCGAAAGCCTGCATGTAGCGCAGCACCACCGAGGCGAACGCCTCGTTGAGCTCGAATAGGTCGATGTCCGACAGCTTCATCCTGGCGCGCTTCAGCAGCTTCTCGGTCACGTCGACTGGACCGGTCAGCATCAGCACCGGTTCCGAGCCGATATTGGCGAATGCTCGGATGCGCGCGCGCGGCTTCAGGCCGAGCGACTTTCCAGCCTTCTTGGAGCCGAGCAGAACGGCCGCCGCGCCATCGACGATGCCGGACGAATTGCCGGCGTGGTGGACGTGATTGACCTCCTCCACCTCGGGATGCTTCTGCACCGCGACGGCATCGAAGCCGCCCATTTCGCCGGGCATGACGAAGGACGGGTTGAGTGCGGCCAGCGACTGCATATCGGTCGAAGGCCGCATGTGCTCGTCGTGGTCGAGGATGGTCAGGCCGTTCTGATCCTTGATCGAGATCACCGAATTCTTGAAGCGGCGTTCGCCCCAGGCTTTGGCGGCGCGCTTCTGGCTCTCGACCGCATAGGCGTCGACGTCGTCGCGCGAAAAGCCGTATTTCGTGGCGATCAGATCGGCCGAGATGCCTTGCGGCACAAACCAGGCCGGCAGGCCGACCGAAGGATCCATGAACCAGGCGCCGCCGGATGCGCCCATGCCGACGCGCGACATCGATTCGACGCCGCCGGCGATGACGATCTCGTCGGCGCCTTGCGCGATCTTGGCCGCGCCGAAATTGATGGCGTCCAGGCCAGAGGCGCAGAAACGCGAGATCTGCATGCCGGGCGCTTTCGTGTCGTAACCTGCCTCGAAGGCGGCGGCACGCGGAATGACAGAACCCGCCTCGCCGACCGGGTCGACGCAACCGAAGATAATGTCGTCGACGGTGCCGGTATCCAGCCCATTGCGGTCGCGGATCGCCTCAAGCACCTTGGCGCCGAGCCGCACCGCCGGCACCTCGTGCAGCGAGCCATCCTTCTTGCCCCTGCCGCGCGGCGTTCGCACTGCGTCATAGACATAAGCTTCGGCCATTGGTGATCTCCTGTGATCTAGAATCGGGGTTCGACCACCACTTCGGTCCGCACCGAATTGGCGATGAAACAGGCGTCATGCGCCTTGTGGTGAATGCTCTCGATTGTAGCTACGTCCGCGTCGCATTCGACGAGCGGACGAAGGGTTACATGTGTGATGGCCGTGCGCCCTTCAGCATTCTTGGCCATCAGGCCTTCGGCTTCATCGTGATAAGATCGGACACTGACCTTAGCGCGTTTTGCGAGGTCCAGGAACCAGAGCATGTGGCAAGAAGAAAGCGAAGCGACGAACAGTTCTTCCGGATCAACGCTTTTTGCATCGCTGAAAGGTGCCGCCACGATCGTCGGCGATGCGGAAGCGGAGACGGCCGCGCCGCCATCAAAATGAAGTTCATGGACGCGGGAATACCGGCCGGAGAGGAAATCCTCCCCTGCTCCCGGCTTCCAGCGAAGCTCAGCAAAATGCTTCGACATGCGACCTCCTAAAGGCTCCGCCCGATCAGCAATTTCATGATCTCGTTGGTGCCGCCGTAGATGCGCTGGACGCGGGCGTCGCGGAACATGCGGGCGATCGGATACTCATTCATGTAGCCATAGCCGCCATGCAATTGAAGGCACTCGTCGACGACTTTTCCCTGCAGGTCGGACAGCCAGTATTTGGCCATCGAGGCCGTCACCGGGTCGAGGCCACCATTGACATGGCGGGCGACGCAGTCGTTGTAGAAGACCCGGCCGATGGTTGCTTCGGTCTTCAGTTCGGCGAGCTTGAACTGGGTATTCTGGAATTCGATAATCGCCTTGCCGAAGGCTTTGCGCTCCTTGACGTAGTCGATGGTCAACGCCAGCGCCCGCTCGATCATGGCGATGGCGCCGGTGCCGATCTGCAGCCGCTCCTGCGGCAATTGCTGCATCAGCTGGACGAAGCCCTGGCCTTCCTCGTGGCCGAGCAGATTGGAGGTCGGCACGCGCATATCGTTGAAGAACAGTTCCGACGTGTCGTTGGCCTTGAGCCCGATCTTGTCGAGGTTGCGGCCGCGCTCGAACCCTTCCACCTCGTCGGTCTCGACGACGATCAGCGAAGTGCCCTTGGCGCCCTTCTCCGGATCGGTCTTGGTGACGACTATGATGAAATTGGCGAGCTGGCCGTTGGTGATGAAGGTCTTCGAGCCGTTGACCTTGTACTGGTTGCCGTCCTTCTCGGCTCGCGTCTTGACGCCCTGCAGGTCGGAGCCGGCGCCGGGCTCGGTCATGGCGATGGCGCCGATCAGCTCGCCGGTCGCCAGTTTCGGCAGCCATCTCTTCTTCTGCTCCTCCGAGCCATAATGGAGGATATAAGGGGCGACAATCGAATTGTGCAGGCCGATGCCGAAACCGTCGACGCCGACGTGGCCGATCGCCTCGATGATGGCGCTCTCATGCGCGAATGTCCCGCCCGAGCCGCCATATTCCTCCGGCATCGAGGCACAGAGCAGACCGGCCGCCCCCGCCTTTAGCCAGCACTCGCGGTCGACCATCTCGTTCATCTCGAACTGGTCATAGCGCGGCGCGATCTCTTCCGACATGAAGCGGTGCGCCATGTCGTAGAGCATGCCGACCTCATCCGCCGCCCAGGCGGGTTTGGGCAAAGCAAGCACTTCGGCAGGATTTATCGCCACGATTTTCCTCCGTGTATCGACAGGTTAAGGCCGGCTGTACCGACGCTGTCGAGCTTAGAACGCTTCCGCTGGCAGTGCCATCAATGTCTCGGCGCCGCTGGAGATGCGGGCGAGGTGTGCCGACGTTTCCGGCATGATCCGCTCCATGAAGAAGCGCGCCGTCACAAGCTTGCTGTCGTAGAAGGTCGAAGGCCCATTGGCGCCACTCGCCAATTTCGCCCCGGCTGCCTTGGCCATCTGCGCCCACATGTAGCCCAGCGCCACAAGGCCGAAGAGATGCATGTAGTCGGTTGAGGCGGCGCCGGCGTTGTCGGGCTTGGCCATGCTGTTCTGCATCAGCCACATCGTCGCCGCCTGCAGATCGTTGAGGCCCTTCTTCAGCGCCTTGGTGAAAGGCGCCATCTTCTCGTCGGTGCGGTTCTCCTCGCAGAATTCGCCGACCTCCTTGAAGAAGGCCTGCACGGCGCGGCCGCCATTCAAGGCCAGCTTGCGGCCGACGAGGTCGAGTGCCTGGATGCCGTTGGCGCCTTCGTAGATCATGGCGATGCGAGCATCGCGCACGAACTGGCTCATGCCGTGCTCTTCGATGTAGCCGTGGCCGCCGAACACTTGCTGCGCCATCACCGCGTGGTCGAAACCCTTGTCGGTGAGCACGCCCTTGACCACCGGTGTCATCAGGCCGGTGTAGTCGTCGGCAGCCTGGCGGTCCTTGTCGTCACTGGCACGGTGAGCGATGTCCGACTTGATCGCCGTCCACAGCGCCAGCGCGCGGCCGGCCTCGTTGAAGGCCTTCATGGTCATCAGGCTGCGGCGGATGTCGGGATGGACGATGATCGGATCGGCTTTCTTGTCCGGCGCCTTCGGCCCGGACAACGAGCGACCCTGCAGGCGATCCTTGGCATAGGACACAGCGTTCTGGTAGGCGACCTCCGACAGAGACAGCCCTTGCAGGCCGACGCCGAGCCGGGCTTCGTTCATCATCGTGAACATGGCCTTCAGCCCGCCATTGGCCTCGCCGAGCAGCGTGCCTTGCGCCTCGTCATAGTTCATGACGCAGGTCGAATTGCCATGGATGCCCATCTTCTCCTCGATCGAGCCGCAGGACACGGTATTCTTCTCGCTAGGATTGCCTGATGCATCGAGCTTGAGCTTCGGCACGATGAACAGCGAAATGCCCTTCACGCCTTCCGGTGCGCCCTCGATGCGGGCCAGCACGAGGTGGACGATGTTGTCCGACATGTCGTGCTCGCCGGCCGATATGAATATCTTCTGGCCTGAGATCCTGTAGGTGCCGTCGCCATTGGGAACCGCCTTAGTGCGCAGCAGGCCGAGATCGGTGCCGCAATGCGGCTCGGTCAGGTTCATGGTGCCTGTCCAGGCGCCCTCGACCAGCTTCGGCAGCCAGATCGCCTTCTGCTCGTCGGTGCCGTGAGTAATAATCGCCGCGATCGCGCCCTGCGTCAGGCCGGGATACATCATCAGCGACATGTTGGCCGAAACCATGTATTCGGAAACAGCGGTATGCACCGCGTAAGGCAGACCCTGGCCGCCAAATTCGACGGGTGCGGCCAGTCCCATCCAGCCGCCATCGCGATACTGGTCGAAGGCCTCCTTGAAGCCTTTCGGCGTCCTCACTGAGCCATCGTCATGGCGCGCGCAACCTTCCATGTCACCGACGCGGTTCAGCGGCTGCATGACGTTTTCGGCGAGCTTGGCGCCCTCGGCGAGGATGGCCTCGACCACATCCGACGTCGCGTCGGAAAATCCGGGAAGGTTCGAATAGCGTTGGTAGCCCAGTACCTCGTTCAGCACAAACAGTGTGTCCTGGACCGGCGCCCTGTAGATCGGCATGCGTTTTCCTCCACCATGCGGCCTTGGCCCCGAAATCAAGCCCCAAGATGAAGTCAGGGACAGCATGCGGACCAATGTTCAGGTCGGGGATAGCAAAAGTTGACGTTTGCGTAAACGTCAATTTTTTGATGCGACAAATTTTCCCGAAGCCTCACCCGTGAGCGTAGCGGCGCTACACCGTTGAAGCCAGTGCGGAACAAATTGAAATGCAGTCATCCCGACGCAGCCGGAAGACAGAAAGAGCCGCGCGGCCAAGGCCACACGGCTCTCATTCGTCAGAAGCCCGGTCACCGGAAGCCGGCGAGATCGAATTATCCGGCGACGCTGGCCTGCGGCGCCGCACGTTCGCTTAGCATCTGACGGACCGCCGCCATCGAGTTGCTCAACTCGTTGATGGCGTCGTCGATCAGCGCCCGCTGCTTCTGCAGACGGGCAAGCTGCTTCTCCGACTTGTCGAGCGCCAGTCGCAACTGCTTGGTGTTGGAGCCTGTCGGGTCATACAGATCCATCATCTGCTTGACGTCACGCAGCGAAAATCCGACCTTGCGGCCGAGCAGGATCAGTTTCAGCCGGGCCTTGTCGCGGCGCGTGTAGAGACGGGTCGAGCCGTCGCGCTGCGGATTGAGAAGGCCCTTGTCCTCGTAGAAACGCAGCGTGCGCAGCGTAACTCCGTATTTCTTGGCCATTTCGCCGATGCGGACAAGATCCTCGCCGGCTTTATCAGACATGTTATTGGTATTGGCCGCGGCTTCGCCGGGCGAAACAAGTTTCATGGTCACTGGCTTCCCCATCTGGTGGCGTCGCGGTCCCGCACCTTGCGTCGCCTGAGTGGAAGCGGGGGCGTGCTTCCACTCGTGGTTTCAACAAACAAATCGCAAACGGCGCAGTCTGCACCTTTACGTTTACGTCAATTCTATACCGATAGCCGCCTCACGAAGCAAGGGCGTTGTGGGGAGGAACTTTTGCCGCATCCGGCACCGCATGGCCCGGCGGCGCTTAGGCGGCCCGCCAACACGTTGTAACTTCTTAAGCTTAGTTAACGCGTTGTTTACCACGTTGGGCGAAATGTGCGCATGTCGGTTACCCGTGTTTATTCTGTAGCGAATTTTTCACGGTTTTTCGGAGCGCGGGTGAAACCCGGGAAGTTGGTCTTCCGCCGTAGCTAAGCCGCGCGGCCGCCTTCGTTTCCGGCAGGACTTTGGGAAACTGGTCATAAGCCAGCAGTAATTCTGAACGGGCGCATCGATGAACAGCAAGCGGTCCTATCTCGATACACTCAACGCCGGCAGGCTGCGCAGGCCGCACACCACGCTTGAACAGCTCAACCGTTCCCTGGAAACGCTGGAGCAGCGGCTGGAGCGGACGCGCGAGGACATGAGCGAGCGTCCCGATCCGCGCCGGCCGAGCGCGGAGCCGCGCTATGCCAGCGCCCGACCCTATGAGGATCCGCGCCTCGCACAGCCGCCGAAAAGCCCGGCGCCGGCTACCTTCGACCAGAGTTACCAGGCGATCGCCCGCGACATCGACCGCGTCCGCGGCCAAGAAGACGGCGTCGCTGTGGTCGGCAAGATCGCCGGCGAATTGCGCGGTCTGCGCGAGGAACTGCGCCACCAGATGACCGCCGGCCTGCAGCGCGAATTCGAAGCGCTGCGCAAGGACATCGAGCGGGCTTTCCAGGCAAGCGCCCAGCCGGGTGACCAATCGGGGGGCGGCAAAGGCAGCGCCGAACTTGGCGTCGAGTTCGAGCGGCTTTCCGGCGCCATCCAGACCCTTGCTGAAAAGAGCGACGACAGAAGCGTCAACATGCTCCGGCTCGAGCTGGAGCAGGTCAAGGCCGCGCTCGACACGTTGGCGCGCGAGGAGAGCGTGCAGGCGGTCGGCCGCCGCTGGGACGATTTCGACCGCCGCTGGACCGCGTTCGAGGACCGTGTCGATGCCGATCAGCGCAAGCGGTCCGACGCACCCGGTCTTTCGATGCTGACCGACCGGCTCGAACAGATCAGCAATGCCGTCAACAATTTGCCGGAATCACTGTCGCTGCGGTCGCTCGAAGAAAAGGTCCGCACGCTTGCCGGTGCCGTCGATCATTTCGCCAGGCAGCAGGACAATCGCGGCAGCGGAACATTCGGTATGATCGACGAGCGGCTGGACGAGATTTCCCGCGCTATCGTCGCATCCACCGTCGCCGCGCAGGCCAATTCAATCGACCCCGAACCCCTCGAACGAATCGAGAAGCGAATCGCCTCGCTGGCCCAGCAGATCGAGGAAGTCACGCAAGTTCACCCGAGCGGCGAGATTATTGACCGCCTCAACATGCTGTCGAGCCGGGTCGACGATCTTGCCGGCCGGGCCAATTTGCCGGAGCAGGCGATGGAGCGTCTCGACAAGCAGATCGCGCTCATTGCCGACAAGATCGACAGGGCGCCTGCCATGCCGGATGCCGACTACATCTTCCAGGGGCTGGAGCAACGTTTCGACGTGCTGTCCGGCATGATAGAGCGCCGCCAAGGCGACGCGATCGAACAAGGCAACATGCTGTTTCGTGATCTCGAGCGCCGGCTGGACGAAGTCGTCGACAGGCTGGACCAACGTGTGCCGCAGATCGACGGGCCCGGCATCATGGACGCCATCGACGCCCGCTTCAGCGCGCTGGCCCAGCGCATGGAAACGCGCGTTCCCGATTCCGCAAGCGAAGCGGCGATCCGTGGCCTGGAAGGCCGCCTCGAAGATATTTCAAGCCGGCTGGATTCATCCGCGGCACAAGTCGCCGGCATCGACCCGGCCCTGATCCGCAGCTTGGAGGCGCAAGTCGCCGGTCTGTCGGCGCATCTTTCGAAGCCCGGCACGCCACTGCCGGAATTCGAGGACATCAGCCCCCGTCTCAACGAAATCGAGAAGTCGCTGGCTGGCACCCGCGATTCCATCCTCAGCGCGGCGCGCGAGGCAGCCGAGAGCGCCGTCCGTTCGCTGGCCGGCTCCAGTGCCAACACGGCGGCCGTCTCTGGCCTCGCCCAGGATCTGAAGACGCTCGAAGCACTGACGCGCCGTTCCGACGAGCGCAATTCGAGGACCTTCGAGGCCATTCACGACACGCTGCTCAAGATCGTCGACCGACTGGGCTCGCTGGAAACCGGCGAGGCGACCGAAGCCGCGAGCGAGTTCACGCAACCAGCTGCGCCGGTGCGCGCGCGGGCGGCACGAGCCTCCAAGATCACGGTCCAGGACGCGCCGTCCATGGATATCGACCAGCCATTACCGCTGACTGGAGACATGGCCGACCTTGACAGCCATGCCACGGCCATCATGCGCAATGAGCCAGACCCGCGCACGCCGGCCGAAGCCGCTGCGGCCGCGGCCATGGCGGCGCTTGGTTCGGATACGGTGACGGAGAAAAGTGAGCAGCCCGGCGGCCGGAAGTCGATTCTCGGCGGACTGGCGCGCGCCTTCAAGGGTAAGAAGGAGGCAGACGTTCCACCGCTTGCCGGCTCGGCGCCTGATGTCGAGATACCGAGCGCCGATCTCGACGAGCCGCTGGATCCGAAGGTTGCCAACCGGCCGCTGGAGCCCGGCTCCGGCCCCCCCGACCTCAACGCCATCATGAAACGCGTGCGCGACGAACGCGGACCGCCGGTCAGGGCCGGCAATCCCGATGCATCGAAATCCGACTTCATCGCCGCAGCCAGACGCGCGGCGCAAGCGGCCGCTGCCGAGGCCGACGCTCTCAAGCGGCAATCGACGATGAGCGGCCCGGTTAAGGCGCTGAGGATCGGCGACCTGCTCAAGGCGCGGCGCAAGCCGATCCTGATGGCGGCCGCCGCAGTCATGCTGGCGCTCGCCGGCTTACAATTGGGCAAGGCCTTTTTCTCGGACCCCGTTGAAATAGCCAGCAATGATGCGGCGCCGATCGCGGCCGCGCAGCCGGCGGAAACCACGTCGGCCGGCACCGCCAGCGAGCCGAAGAAGGACGCGCAAACTGCAGGACAGGAAAGCGCGCCGGCCCGCGCCGTCCGGCAGGCAGAGCCGTCCGAATCGATAGCCGAGGACGACATGCCGGCACAGGCCGCCGGCGCCGCGCTGTCGGACGCCGGAACGCCGATCGGCACCGCACCCGAGGTTGAACCCGTGCCTGCGCCCATGACTCCAACGGCGCCGCCCGATCCGGCGGCGGCGAATGTGACAGCCTCTGCACCTGCGGGCCCGACGGCTGCGGACACCGAGCCAATGGCCACAGCGAGGGCCGCCACGACGGCCACCCAAGAGATGACCGGCACGGTCACACCTGCGGATGCTTCGACGGCGGCGGCCACTGCCAACATCGACATCCCAGCCGATGCCGGCCCAACTGCCTTGCGTGACGCTGCGGCCGGCGGCGACGCCAAGGCGTTGTTCGAGATCGGCTCGCGCTATGCCGAATCGCGCGGCGTCAAGCAAGACATGGCAGCGGCCGCCAAATGGTACGAGAAATCAGCCGAACTCGGCTTCGCACCGGCGGAATACCGGATCGGCAACTTCTATGAGAAGGGCACTGGGGTCGCGCGCGACGTCAAGAAGGCGAAGACCTGGTACCAGCTCGCCGCGGCGCAGGGCAACGCCAGCGCCATGCACAATCTCGCCGTGCTCTTTGCCATGGCTGCGGACGGCGTGACCGACAATGAATCGGCCGCGCACTGGTTCCAGGCCGCCGCCGAGCTCGGCGTCAAGGACAGCCAGTTCAATCTCGGCATCCTGGCGGCGAAGGGCGTCGCCATGAAGCAGAATCTCGAAGAATCCTACAAATGGTTTGCACTTGTCGCCAAGACCGGCGACAAGGATGCGGCGGCAAAGCGCGACGAGATCGCCAAGGCGCTCAGGCCCGAGCAGCTCGAACGCGCACGCGCCGCCGCCGAACTGTGGAAGGCAGAGCCGATCGATCCTGCGGCCAATTCGGCCGACATTCCCGAATCATGGCAGGACGGCACGCCGCAGACGACCGCCAGCGTCGACATGAAGAAGGTCGTTCAGAATATCCAGCGCATTCTCAACAAGAACGGCTATGAGGCCGGCAATGCCGACGGCGTGATGGGCCAGAAAACCAAGGATGCCATCATGGCTTTCCAGACCGACAACGACCTGCAGGCGACGGGCGCGGTCGACGAAAAACTGGTCAAGGCGCTGCTTGCGCGCAAATAACGTCAGATGCGTCGTTTCCGCGACGCCGTTGCCACACATTTGCCTGTTAACTGATTGAGTTGTTTTTTGTTTCGGCGGCGTGGCGAGGTTTGACTTCGCCGCCCGGCCGGCGCAAGAACGAGATAGGCTTTTTGGCGCGAAATGCCCGCAACGGTTGCATTCGCCGAGAGGCAAACTGATCGAGACTGACGGGTGGGCATCTATCTCCCGATCGCGGAAATTTCCGTCAACATTTTCGTGCTGCTGGCCATGGGCGCGGCAGTAGGCTTCCTGTCGGGCATGTTCGGAGTGGGCGGCGGCTTCCTGATCACGCCGCTGCTGATCTTCTACAACATACCGCCGGCGATCGCGGTCGCCACCGGCGCCAACCAAGTCATCGCCTCCTCCTTCTCCGGCGCATTGTCGCATGTGAAGCGCGGCACGCTCGACTTCAAGCTCGGCGGTGTGCTTTTGGCAGGCGGCATCGTCGGCTCAACCTGCGGCATCTTTGTCTTTGGTTTCTTGCGCCGGCTCGGCCAGCTCGACCTGTTCATCTCGCTGCTCTATGTCGTGCTGCTTGGCACCGTCGGCGGGCTGATGCTGGTCGAGAGCGTCAATGCGCTGCGCGCCACCCGCAGCGGCGCGGCACCGGTGCTGAAGAAATCCGGCCAGCACAACTGGATCCACCGCTTGCCGCTGAAAATGCGGTTCAGGGCCTCGAAGCTTTTCGTCAGTGTCATCCCGGTGCTCGGCCTCGGCGCCGGCATCGGCTTCCTGTCGTCGATCATGGGCGTCGGTGGCGGTTTTATCATGGTACCGGCGCTGATCTATCTCTTGAAAGTGCCGACCAATGTCGTCATCGGCACCTCGCTGTTCCAGATCATCTTCACCTCGGCGTATACCACGCTGGTCCACGCCACAACTAACCAGACGGTCGACGTCATGCTCGCCTTCCTGTTGATGGCGGGCGGCGTCGCCGGCGCGCAATACGGCGCCAAGGCCGGCCAAAGGCTGCGTGGCGAGCAGCTCAGGGCGCTGCTCGCATTGCTGGTGCTGGCGGTCGCAATCCGGCTCGCCATCGATCTGTTCGTGACGCCGCCCAACCTCTATTCTCTTTCGGGCGTGGATCCGACCTGATGGCGGGCTTAAGGGCGTTCTTGGCCGTTGCCTCGCTGTCGCTGTTGGCAGTCGCGCCACCGGGAAAAGCGCAGACGCCAGCTACCGAAAATATCCAGATCGGCCTGTCCACCGACCATGTCTCAATCACCGCCGGCTTTTCCGGCGCCGATCTCACCATCTTCGGCTCATTGGAAAATGCCGACCCGCTTGTCGCGCGCCAAGGGCGCTACGACATCATCGTCGTGCTTGAAGGGCCGGCCCGGCCGGTCGTCGTGCGCCGCAAGGACCGGGTGCTCGGCATCTGGATCAATCTGGAGTCCGAAACCTTCGAGAATGTGCCGGTGTCCTATTCGGTGGCGACGACGCGCCCACTTCAGGACGTCACCGACCCCAACAGCTACAAGCAACTGTCACTCGGCGCCGCCAACATCTACATGCAGCCGGCCGACGATGGCGAGAGTCCGGCGACAATCCAGGAATTCACCGCGGCGCTGCGCGAGCGCAAAACGGCGACCGGCCTCTACAGCGAGAATGTTGGCGGCGTGCAGTTCCTGTCGCAGAACCTGTTCCGCGCCACCGTTAGGCTCGCCCCCAACGTTCCAGTCGGCACCCACAAGGCCCGTGCGTTTCTGTTCAAGAGCGGCCTGTTCATCAAGGAAAGCTCCGCCCAGCTCGAAATCCGCAAGTCCGGTTTCGAACAGTCGATCTTCCGCGTCGCCCACGATTATTCCTTCCTCTACGGCGTCTTCGCCGTATTGCTAGCCATGCTGACCGGCTGGCTAGGAAGACTGGTCTTCCGAAAGGACTAGACCCCTCCCGAAAGGTGGTTCCCCTTTTGGGATTCATGGGTTAGACCGCGACCCCGGCCCGACCGGAAACGAGCTGTCGCTCCCCCACAATCAGAATACAGGACTTACGATGCGACCAGCATTCGGCGGTATCGATTTCGGCACTTCGAATTCCACCGTGGGCGTGGTCAGGAACGGGCAGCCGCGGCTGGTGGCGCTGGAAGACGGCGAAGTGACGCTGCCGAGCGCCGTTTTCTTCAACTTCGAGGACAACCGCACTTATTTTGGGCGCCGCGCCATCGCCAACTATACCGACAGCATCGAAGGTCGCCTGATGCACTCGCTGAAGAGCGTGCTCGGCAGTTCGCTTGTCCATGAAAAGACGCGCATCAAGGCGCGGTCGATCGCCTTCACCGAGATCATCGGGCTGTTCGTAGGCCATCTCAAGAGGAGGCTAGAAGGCAATGCCGGCGACGTGGTTGAGAGCGTGGTGCTCGGTCGTCCGGTGCAGTTCGTCGACGACGATGCCGAGGCCGACGCCAAGGCTGAAGGTGAACTCGAAAACGCGGCACGCGCCCAGGGCTTCAAGCACATAGCCTTCCAGTTCGAGCCGATCGCGGCGGCGCTCGACTACGAGCAGAAGGTCACGCGGGAAGAACTGGCACTGATCGTCGACATGGGCGGCGGCACATCCGACTTCTCGATCGTGCGGGTGTCGCCGCAGCGCGCCCGCTCCCTCGATCGCAAAGACGACATTCTGGCGAGCCGAGGCATCCACATCGGCGGCAACGACTTCGACCGGCTGTTGAGCATCGCCCATGTAATGCCGCAGCTCGGCTATCTCTCGCCGACCAAGGACGGCAAGCGCAATTTGCCGGCCAGCTACTTCATCGACCTGGCGACATGGCACGCATCAATCTGGTCTACACCGCCCGGGCGATGACGCATCTGCGCCAGATCCGCTACGAAGCGGAGCGCGCCGACCTGATCGACCGATTCATCCACATCGTCGAGCATCGTTACGGGCACGCGCTGGCTGCTTTGGTTGAAAAGGCCAAGATCGCGCTGACGGAGCGATTGTCCGCCGATGTCGTGGTCGCGCTGACGGGGGTGGAATTCGCGGCAGAAATTTCGCGCGTCGGGCTCGAAGCCACGATCGCCAGGGACATCGAACGGGTGGCCGCGACGGTTGGTAAGATCATCCGGGACTCGCAGGTGAAACCATCCGACATCACCGCAGTGTTCCTGACCGGCGGATCGACCGCCATCCCGCTGGCAAGGCAGCAAATACTAGCCTTGGTGCCGCAGGCATCCGTTATCGAAGGCGACATGTTCGGCTCGGTCGGGCTCGGGCTGGCACTCGACGCGCAACGGAAATTCGGCTGATCCGGCTTACCCCCGGACGGTCTCGCCGGCCCTCGCGCCCAGATGCGCCTTGAGTGCCACCTGGGCCAGGCTTGCCTGCCGGTCACGATGTGTGATCATGGCGAAATCGCGCTTCGGCAGTTCGATTGGCACGGACCGCAAGCTGCCTTCGGCAACGGCTCGTTCGACGACGAGCCTCGAAATGATGGTGGCGCCGGCGCCGGCCTCGACCGCCTGACGAACCGCCTCGTTGCTCGGCAGTACCAGGAATATCCTGAGGTCCGCGAACGAGATCCCTTCGCGGCGGGCAAGATCTTCCAGCACCTCGCGCGTGCCTGATCCGCCTTCCCTGATGATCCAGCGGAACTCCCGGATATCCGGATGCCCGCGCGAGACTTCAACCATCTCGGGATGCGAATGCGCCACGACCAGCATCATGCGATCCACATCGACCTTGGCGCGCCGCAATATGTCGGATTCAGTGCGCCCCTCGACCAAGCCAAAATCCGCCGTACCGTCCAGGACATTGGTCTCGACCTGCCTGGTGTTGCCGATCGTCACGCTCAGCCTGACGGCGGGATAGGCCTCGTGGAAGGAGGCCAGGCGGCGCGGCAGCCAGTAGCTGGCGATAGTTTGGCTGGCGGCGATCGAAAGGCTGCCGGTGATCGTCTGGGAAACGTGCTCCAGCACATTGTGAGCGGCAGCCGCCCGTTCGAGCACGGCCTTGGCCTCAGGCAGGAACCGGTGTCCGGTCTGCGCGAGCTCGATGTTGCGGCCGACCCGGTTGAACAGCTGGACGCCGTGCTGCTGTTCGAGCGCGCGGATGGCGGCCGACGCCGCCGACTGGGAAATGCCCAGCAGCTCGGCCGCCTTGGTCATATGCCCTCGCTCGGCGACAGCAACGAAGATCCGCAACTGGTCTAGGGTCATGAAAGAATTAAGAAACAAATTCGATTGGAATTACAAGAGCAATTTGTTAGACGGATCGATTACTTTGTTCTAGGTTTCTGAAAGAAATTGGAAAAATATCGCGGCCAGGCCGCAAAGGGTAGAATGTGATCGGGCGGATAAAATCCCTGTTTGCCCATTGGACCCGCAGCCTAGGGCGCCGGCTTGCCGGCGATCGCTATCATCCGGAAGAGCATTACATGCGCGGCCCCGGGCCGAAGACGAGAGCCAAATTCACGGCTTACAAAAGCACCGGATCATGAACCACCGAACGCTGCGCGGCGCCAATTCCGCACCGTCCCAACGGCCGCTTGCCGACACGCGCTCGCCCGACGAGGGCGATGGCGTCGATACTTCGCCCCATGTCTCCGACAGCATTGCCAAGACCACCTGCTACATGTGCGCCTGCCGCTGCGGCATCGACGTCCACATCAAGGACGGCAAGGTCCGCTACATCAACGGCAACAAGGACCATCCGGTCAATCGCGGCGTGCTGTGCGGCAAAGGCAGTGCCGGCATCATGCAGCACTACAGTCCAGCCCGGTTGAAGAAACCATTGCTGCGTACAGGTCCGCGCGGCTCGGGAGAGTTTCGCGAGATCGAATGGGAGGAAGCATTTTCCATCGCGACGGAACGGCTTTCAAGGATACGCCAGACCGATCCGAAGAAACTCGCCTTCTTCACCGGGCGCGATCAGTCGCAATCCTTGACCGGCTGGTGGGCGAGCCAGTTCGGCACGCCGAATTTCGCAGCCCATGGCGGGTTCTGTTCGGTCAATATGGCGGCCGGCGGCCTCTATACGATCGGCGGTTCGTTCTGGGAGTTCGGCGAACCGGACTGGGACAACACCAAATACTTCATGCTGTTCGGCGTTGCCGAAGACCATGATTCCAATCCGATCAAGATTGGTCTCGGCAAGCTGAAGGCGCGCGGCGCCAAAGTGATTTCGATCAATCCGTGCCGCACCGGCTACAACGCCATTGCCGATGACTGGATCGGCATCCGGCCCGGCACCGACGGCCTGTTCGTGTTTGCCCTCATCCATGAACTACTGAAAGCCGGCCGCGTCGATCTCGATTATTTGCTGCGCTACACCAACGCCCATGCCCTCATCATCCAGGAGCCGAATGCTGCCGATGACGGGCTGTTCGCGCGCGACATTGGCGGCAATCCGCTGGCTTGGGACAGAGTGGCGAAAGTGCCCGTCAGCGCCACCGATACCGACGCAAAGCCGGCGCTGACCGGCAACTTCCAGGTCGACGGCCGCCGCTGCGTGCCGGTCTTCCAGCTCATCGCCGACCGCTATCTGCACGAGAGCTATTCTCCAGACGCGGTTGCCGAACGCTGCGGCGTTCCCGCCGACACCATCCGCCGGATCGCCGCCGAACTGGCGCATGTCGCCTTCGATCAGGCGATCGAACTGCCGGTGGCGTGGACGGACTGGGCCGGTCGCCGGCACGAGACGATAAAGGGCCGGCCAGTGTCGATGCACGCGATGCGCGGCATCTCGGCCCATTCGAACGGCTTTCACTCTTGCCGCGCCATTCATCTGCTTCAGGTGCTTCTCGGCACTGTGGACGTGCCGGGCGGCTTTCGCTTCAAGCCGCCCTATCCGCGGTCGGCGCCGCCGGGTCCGAAGCCCGCAGGCAAGGACGTCAGGCCGAGGACGCCGCTGGATGGCATGCCGCTCGGTTTCGTCTGCGGACCAGATGATCTGCTGGTCGATGACATCGGCACGCCGATCCGTATCGACAAGGCCTATTCCTGGGATGCGCCGCTGGCCGCACACGGGCTCATGCACACGGTCATCCGTAACGCCTGGGCCGGCGATCCCTACAAGATCGATACGCTGTTCATGTACATGTCCAACATGGCCTGGAACTCGTCGATGAACACCATTGAGACGATGGCGATGCTGACCGATATGGATGCGTCAGGCGAGTACAAGATCCCGTTCATCATCTACTCCGACGCCTATTATTCCGAGACCGTGCCGTTCGCTGACCTCGTGCTTCCCGACACCACCTATCTCGAAAGACATGACTGCATCAGCCTGCTCGATCGGCCGATCAGCCATGCCGACGGCCCGGGCGACGCCATCCGCTATCCCGTTGTCGAGCCGGACCGCGACGTACGGCCGTTCCAGACAGTGCTGATCGAGCTCGGCGCGCGGCTCGGCCTGCCCGGCTTCGTCGACGACGACGGCTCGGCCAAATACCGCGACTATGCCGATTACATCGTCAATCATGAGCGCACGCCGGGCGTCGGCCCGCTCGCCGGCTGGCGCGGCAAGGACGGAACTTCGATCGGCAAGGGCGAGGCCAATCCCGACCAGCTTCAGCGCTACATCGACAATGGCGGCTTCTGGCACCATGATTTTGCGGACGACCAGCGCTATTACAAGATGGCCAACCGCTCCTATCTCGATTTCGCCGAGAATATGGGCTTTATCCCGAAGGCCGAGCCGATCGTCTTCCAGCTCTATTCCGAGCCGATGCAGCGCTTTCGCCTCGCCGCACGCGGCCACGGGAGGGTGCGGCCGCCGGAGGCAGAGCGCAGCCGCATCGAGACCTATATGGATCCGCTGCCATTCTGGTATGCGCCCTTCGAGGAGGCCGCTGTCGACCTCGAGAAATACCCGCTGCACGCGCTGACACAGCGGCCGATGCATATGTACCACTCCTGGGGTTCGCAGAACGCGTGGCTGCGGCAGATCACCAGCCAGAACCGGCTGTTCATGCACAACCGGACCGCGGCCGGCCTCGGCCTTGTCGATGACGACTGGGTATGGATCGAGAGCATCAACGGCAGGGTCAAGGGGCAGATAAAGCTGGTCGACGGCGTCAACCCGGATACGGTGTGGACCTGGAACGCGATCGGCAAACGGCGCGGCAGCTGGGGGCTGAAGGACGACGCCGCCGAATCGAATCGCGGCTTCCTGCTCAACCATATCATCGGCGACCAGACCTCCGCCGATGCGAACGGCAAGCGCTATTCGAATTCCGATCCGGTGACCGGCCAGGCGGCATGGTTCGACCTGCGCGTCCGCATCGTCAAATGCGCGGCTGAAGAAGCCGGCTTCACCGAGCCGCAGTTCGAGCGCTTCCGGCAGCCGCCGCATTTCGAACCCTCGCCTGACAAACTCAGTTTCGGGGCCGAGTTCCGCCGGGAAAGAGAGGCTGCCAGACCATGACCTGCCTTCCCGCCCATACCGACAAGAAGCTCGGCCTGGTCATCGATCTCGACACCTGCGTCGGTTGCCAGGCCTGCGTCACCGCCTGCAAGGAATGGAACACCGGCGGTCACATGGCGCCGCTGACCGACATCGATCCCTATGGCGGCGATGTCGACGGGGTCTGGTTCAACCGCGTGCACAGCTATGAGCACATAACGGAGATGGGTGGGCGCACGGTCAACTTCCCACGCTCCTGCCTGCATTGCGAGACACCGGCCTGCGTCACCGTCTGCCCGACCGGCGCCTCCTACAAACGGGCCTCGGACGGCATCGTGCTGGTCGACGAGGACAAGTGCATCGGCTGCAAATTATGCAGCTGGGCCTGCCCCTATGGCGCGCGCGAATTCGACACCGATGTCGGCGTGATGAAGAAATGTACGTTGTGCGTCGACCGCATCTATAACGACAATCTGGCCGAAGAAGACCGCATGCCGGCCTGCGTCGCCGCCTGTCCGACCAGCGCGCGGCATTTCGGCGATCTTGGCGACCCGGCGTCGGCGATCTCGCAACTGGTGGCCGAGCGCGGCGGCGTCGACCTGATGCCCGAACTCGGCTATCATCCGACCAACAAATATTTGCCGCCACGCGCCCACACGCAGCGTGCGGCATCGGTGGCGGCGCCGGTGCTCGAACCGGTGCGGGCCGAAGGCGGTTTCCTCGGCTGGGTCGACCGCATGCTTTCGCACTGACCAGCAACCAGCCTCATGCATCCAGCCCTCTCCGTCGTCTTTTTCACCACCGCCACCGGCGCCGGTTACGGCCTGCTTGCGCTGCTTGGCGTGCTGGCCGGACAAGGATTTGTCCCACCCGATTTCTGGCTCGGCCTCGTCGGCATGGGCCTGGCGCTCGGCCTGATCTCGGCCGGCCTGTTGTCGTCGGCCGGCCATCTCGGCCGGCCCGAACGCGCCTGGCGAGCCTTCTCGCAATGGCGCAGTTCGTGGCTGTCACGCGAAGGCGTCGCGTCGGTCGCGACCTTCGTGCCGGCGGGGCTGTTCGCCATAGGCTGGGTGGTCCTCGGCCGCACGAACGGCTGGGTGACCGTAGCCGGGTTGGTGGCTGCGGTCGGCGCGGTCGCCACCGTCTGCACCACCGGCATGATCTACGCCTCGCTAAAGCCGATCGCCCAATGGCACAGCCGCTTCACTCTACCCGGTTATCTCATTTTTTCGGCGATGAGCGGCAGCATACTGCTCAACGCGCTGCTGCAGTGTTTCGGCATGGGCTCGACTATACTTCTGGCAGCTTGCACGCTGCTGACCTTGCTCGGCTGGGGCTGGAAGCTGGCGACCTGGCGATACAATGACCGGCTCGAAATCCCGACCACCGCCAACACCGCGACGGGCTTGGCCGGCGGTACGGTGCGGTCGCTGGAATGGCCGCACACCGAGGAAAACTACCTGCTCAAGGAGATGGGCTTTCGCATCGCACGCAAGCACAAGGCGCGGCTGCGCCAGATCACGCAAGTGCTGGCCTTCGCTCTGCCCGTCTTGCTGCTGGTTGCCGTGTTCGCCTTGCCATGGCCCTATGCGGCGGTGCTGTCGACACTCGCCGCAATCGTCCAGTTCGCCGGCATGCTGGTCGAGCGCTGGCTGTTCTTCGCCGAAGCCAAGCACACAGTCACCCTCTACTATGGCAGGTAGAGCAGCTCAGCCCGGCCTGAGCATCGCGTGGGAAATGGCGAAGATGCGCTCAGCGCCGAGCATATAGGCCATCAGCGTTTCGCGGCGGAACAGCCCGGCATAGGCGCGATCGAGCACATTGAGCGAGCCGGTATAGGCGCCGAAGGCCGGCATGATCATGCGGCCGCCATCGCCGGCAAAGCAGCGGCGCCGCACCGAGCGGCCTTGCTGCACGATGCGGGCGCAAGGGTGCAGATGGCCGGCGACCTCGCCTTCCACTCTCACTGCCGAAGGTTCATGCCGGAATACGAGAGAGCCTATGGCCAGTTCGCGCACCGTCTCGCCGGGCAGGTCGGCGGGCGCGTCCGGGTCATGGTTGCCGGCGACCCAGAACCAGTCGCGGCCGGCCATCAGTCCTTCCAGGCGTTCGCGGAAGCTTGAATGCATGCGTGCGGCGCCGCCGCCGTCATGAAAGCTGTCGCCGAGGCTGATGACGATCGCCGGCTGATAATCGGCAATCACCGCCTGCAATCGGAGCAATGTCGCGCCGGTATCGTAAGGCGGGATCAACGTACCGCGCCGTGCCAGCGACGATCCCTTTTCCAGATGCAAGTCGGACACGGCCAGAAGCCGAAGCTCGGGAAAATAAAGCACGCCGCGCCGATCGCAGATTGCGCGCTCGCCGGCGATGCCGATACGATCGGCATCCGCCAGGGGCGCAGTCATGGCGAGCGCAAATGTCATTTCGTCCCCATGGCCTCCTCGACCAGCGTTGCCGCATCCATCAGCAGCGTATCATCGGCCTCGCCATGCACCGGCATCTTGCCGATCTCGAGCATGATCGGCACGGCGAGCGGCGAAATCTGCTCAAGGTTCTTATGCACGATTCGTCCCTGGATACGCGAGAGCATCTCGGCAAGTCTGCTGACATCCAGCAGACCCGTGGCCGCATCGGCACGCGTCGCCTGCAACAGGATATGGTCGGGCTCATGGCTGCGCAGAACGTCGTAGATGAGATCGGTCGACACGGTGACCTGACGGCCGCTCTTCTCCTGGCCCGGATGACGTTTTTCGATCAGCCCCGAGATCAGCGCGCAATTGCGGAAGGTGCGCTTCAAGAGCCAGCTGCCGGCCAGCCAGGCTTCGAGGTCATCGCCCAGCATGTCCTGGTCGAAAAGTTCGCCGAGCGAAGGTTTCTTCGCCCTGAACATCCTGCCCATGTCGGCCAGCGACCATATGGCAAGTGCATAGTCGGTGGCGACGAAGCCGAGCGGCCTGGCTGCCGCCCTGTCGAGCCTGCGGGTGAGCAGCATGCCGAGCGTCTGGTGCGCCAGCCTGCCCTCGAACGGATAGGCCACCAGATAGTGCCGGTTGCCGCGCGGAAAGGTCTCGATCAGCAGGTCGTCGCGTTTCGGCAGCACCGATTTGTCGGCCTGGAAGCGTAGCCAGTCGGCGACCTGTTCCGGCAACTTTTTCCATCGCTGCGGGTCGTCCAGCATGATTCGGACCTGTTCGGCGAGGTAGGTCGAAAGCGGAAATTTGCCGCCGCCATAATAGGGCACCTTGGCATCGCTGCCGGGCGCATTGGACACGAAGCACTCATTCTCGCGGATGCCCTCGAAGCGCAGCACCTTGCCGGCAAACATGAAGGTATCGCCATGCGTCAGCGTTTCGAGGAAGGCCTCCTCGATTTTGCCGAGAACGCGGCCGCCGCGCGACGCAGACCCCTTGCTGCCGGCCTGGACGTAACGCACGTTGAGCGCCGGCACCTCGATGATGGTGCCGACATTCAACCGGTACTGTTGAGCAACCCGAGGATTGGAAACGCGCCACAGCCCGTCCTTGTTCAAACGGATGCGGGCATAGCGCTCATAGTTCTTCAGCGCATAGCCGCCGGTGGCGACGAAATCGACGACACGGTCGAATGTCGGCCGATCGAGACTGGCATAAGGTGCAGCCGTTCGTACCTCCTCGAACAGCGTGTCTGCAAGGAATGGCGCGCCGCAAGCGCAACCCAGCACATGCTGCGCCAGCACGTCGAGCCCGCCATTGACCAGCGGCGGCGTATCCTGGGCGCCGAGATAGTTGGCGTCGAGTGCCGCCCGGCATTCCAGCACCTCGAAGCGGTTGGCCGGGATCAGAATGGCCTTCGAAGGCTCATCCATGCGGTGGTTGGCGCGGCCGATGCGCTGCGCCAGGCGGCTCGCGCCTTTCGGCGCGCCGACATGTACGACCAGGTCGACGTCGCCCCAGTCGATGCCGAGGTCGAGCGTCGAAGTGGCGACGATGGCGCGCAAGGCATTCTCGCCCATGGCTTTCTCGACGCGCCGGCGCTGGGCGACATCGAGCGAGCCGTGATGCAGCGCGATCGGCAAAGTGTCTTCATTGACCCGCCACAATTCCTGGAACAGCAGTTCAGCCTGGCTGCGTGTGTTGACGAACAGCAGGGTCGTCTTGTGTCGCTTGATCTCGCTGTAGATCTCCGGTGTCGCGTAGCGGGCCGAATGTCCAGCCCACGGCACGCGCTCCTCCGAATCGAGAATGGAGATCTCCGGCTTGGCGCCGCCGGTGACGACAATAAGTTCGGCCAGGCCGCCCGGTGGATTCTGGCTGACCAGCCAGCGCCGCAGTTCGTCCGGCTCGGCGACCGTCGCCGAAAGGCCGATCGTCTGCAAGCCGGGAACAAAGGATCGCAGCCGGGCCAGCCCGAGCGACAGGAGATGCCCGCGCTTCGACGTCACCAAAGAATGCAATTCGTCGAGCACGACGTAGTGCAGATCCTCGAAGAAGCGCCTGGCGTCGGGCGCGGCAATCAGCAGCGCCAGTTGCTCGGGCGTGGCCAGGAGAATGTCGGGCGGCGCCAGCTTCTGCCGCTGGCGCTTATGCGCGGGCGTGTCGCCGGTGCGCGTCTCGATGGTGACAGGCAGCCCGATCTCTTCGACCGGCTTGCCGAGATTGCGCTCGATGTCGACGGCCAGGGCCTTCAGCGGCGAGATGTAGAGCGTGTGGATGCCGCGACGCGCCTGCCCCGGCTTTCTCTTTTGCCGCTTGGCCAGCTCGGTTAGTGAAGGCAGAAACCCGGCCAGCGTCTTGCCGGCGCCGGTCGGTGCGATCAGCAGCACCGACTGCCCGGCTTGGGCGGTCGCCAGCAAGCCGATCTGATGGGGGCGCGGCGACCAGCCTTTTTGCGCGAACCATTTGAGGAATGGCTCGGGCAAGTGCACGGCGACATTCTGTTCGGCGAGGCGCGGCTGCTCTGTCACGCGCCAGAGGTAACGCGGCGGCGCGCAATCGCCAAGAAGAATCGGAACAAAAGGTGATCGAGCGGCTCCCTTCTCCGCTCTGGCGCTACGGCCGCCGAAACCCTGTCGGCCCGCCATAGAGATAGCCGATGCGGGCGACGGCTTCCTTGAACCCTTCACGCGAGACCAGCATGGTGTGGCCGTTGGCGTGGATCATCGTTTCCGGGTCCGTCATAATCGCGACATGGCCTTTCCAGAACACCAGGTCGCCGCGCCGTAGCCCGGCAAAATTTGGTCCGGGCTCGAGCGGCTCACCGATGGTCGCCGCCTGCATGTCGGAATCGCGCAGCACTTGCCTGCCTGCCATGTGCATCGCCAATTGCACGAGACCGGAACAATCGATGCCGAAGCCGGAGGCGCCGCCCCACAGATAGGGCGTGCCGAGAAAGGTTTCCGCGACCGCGACGTAATCGGCAGCTGGTCTGTCCAAGATTCTCAAATGGCCCGATATGACCGCCTCGCCGGACGGCAGCAGTGCATAGTGCGTGCCGCGCGTTTCGGCCGCGCCCACCACCCTCACCGCCGATCCCATCGACAACTGCCCGCTCAGCGGAATCCGCAAATCCGGTCCGGGATAGAGGAAGGTGCGCGGCACGGAGACGACATGGGTGGGCGCATGGTCCCGCCCGCCCAGCGCGGTGTCGGCGACATAGCCGACATAGCCGTCGCGCTCGGCCTGGATCCAGGCCCAGCCTTCGGCATCCTCGAAGACAAGGACGTCGTCGCCGAACAGAAGCTGGGTGTTGACGCCGGCATCCGGCCGCGGCTCGTTGCGGATATCGGCCACTGCGGCTGAAATCCGAGCTGGCCTCCCGGCGACGAAGCGATCGGCGGCGACCTCGCCTTTCAGCCTGGCATCGGCGAGATCGGAACGGAAGGCGTGAAGGCGGGCATCCCTGGCGGTCAAATCGGCAACTCGTTCAGAAGGACAGTTCGGTCAAATGGGCAATTCCTGGGCCCTGGCGATGATAACATCGCCGAAGCGCTCGACAAAGAGAGCACCTTCTACAGTTCGCTTGACCAGCACGTTGCGCTTGTCGAGCTCGTCGCGATGGCGCGACACCAGCTTCAGCGCGCCCATCGTGTCGAGCGCGCGGGTGATGACCGGCTTGGTGACGTTGAGCCGGGCGGCGAGCCCGCGCACCGTATGCGGCGGCGGATCGAGATAGATGGTGAACAGGATCGCCGTCTGGCGCATGGTGAGATCGGGCGCGTCGTCGCGCACCTGAGACAGCATCACCTGCTGCCACAGTCGCAAGGCCTGGCTCGGGCGCATGGAAATCGACATCCGGCCAGCATGACGGCAAATTGTTTCGGTTCCGTTTCAGTCTTGAGATCTTCCTGTAGGACAGGAACCGTCAGGCGTGGCGTTTCGAGATAACCATTTCCAGTGCTCGGATGCCTTGCGCCTCGCCGCCGGCGAGACCATACGGACGATCGGATGGGTTCCAGGCGAAGATGTCGAAATGCGCCCAGGCGGCGGTCTTCTCGACGAAGCGCTTGAGGAACAGCGCTGCGGTGATCGAGCCGGCGAAACCGTCTGACGTGACGTTGTTGATGTCGGCGATCTTCGACGACAGCTTTGAGTCGTAGGGCCGCCACAACGGCATGCGCCATAACGGATCCTCGACCGCGACGGAAGCCTCCGCCAGATCGGACGCCAGCGCTTCATCGCCGGTGTAGAAAGGCGGCAGATCGGGACCGAGCGCGACGCGAGCAGCCCCGGTCAAGGTCGCCATGTCGATCAGCAGCTGCGGCTCGTCGTCATCTGCCAGTGCCAAGGCGTCCGCCAGCACCAGCCGTCCCTCGGCGTCGGTGTTGCCGATCTCGACGGTGATGCCCTTGCGGCTCACCAGCACGTCGCCGGGCCGGAAGGCGTTGCCGGCAATCGAATTCTCGACGGCGGGGATCAGCACACGCAGCCGGACCTTCAGCCCGGCGGCCATGATCATCGAGGCGAGGCCAAGGACGTTGGCGGCACCGCCCATGTCTTTCTTCATCAAAAGCATGCCCAAGGACGGCTTGATGTCGAGGCCGCCGGTGTCGAAGCAGACGCCCTTGCCGACCAGCGTCACCTTCGGGGCGTCCCTCGGTCCCCAAATCATGTCGATCAGCCGCGGCGCGCCGGCCGAAGCACGGCCGACGGCATGGATCATCGGAAAGTTGTTCTTGAGCAGATCGTCGCCCTTGGTCACCGACATTTCGGCCTTGTGCGTCGCGGCCAGCGTCCGCACCGCTTTCTCCAGCTCGTCCGGTCCCATATCGCTGGTCGGCGTGTTGACCAGATCGCGCGTCAGGAAGACGCCATCGGCGATGCGGCGAACACGCGCCGCGTCGGCGCCGGACGGCAGCGAAAAACGCAGCGCCTTGCCGGGCTTCTTGCCGTAGCGGGTGAAGACATAGCCGCCGAGCGCCAGTGCGATGGACGCCAGTTCCGGTTGGGCCGGTGCCGAGGCGAAATGCCAGTCGCCTTCGGGCAAGGCTCTCGCCAGCCCGCCGATGGCAAGCGCCCCTTCGCCATCGCCCGTGCCGAACAGGGCTCCGGCAAGCGCGCCGTTTTCGCCGGGTATGAGCAGCGTCCTGCCGGCCTCACCGGTAAAGCCGTTGGCCTTTGCCCAGGCGAGCGAGGACGAGGCAAGGCCCGCTGCATCCAGTCTATCCTTCGCCACCAGATGAACCGGCAGCGTGGTCTTCAGTTTTCTCTCGATGAATTCGACTGGCATTCGATGGTCTCCGGCTTCCGAGTCGGCGCTTTTTAACTATCCGTTAGGGTTAACAGAATATTTCTGCGGGAGGGAAGATGGCCACGTAATGGCCACGTTTACGAATGGAGGCCTGGTGCAGATGCCGACCAACCGCATGACGAACGCCACGGGGAAGCGGCTGATAACCATGGCGTTCATAGTAGCGCTCGCTGCAAGCGTTGCAGGCTGCGGGACCAGCAAGCTGACGACCGGCTCGATCGGACGCAGCAGCGGCAAACCACTGGAAACCATGTCGGCCGGCGAGTTGCACAAGGCGACGATCGCGCTCGGTCAGTCCTACGCCAAGAGCCCCAACGACAAGCGGATCGCGATGAATTATGCCGCGGCGCTGCAAATGGATGGCGACGTCGACCAATCGCTCGCGGTGATGCGCAAACTGGCGATCGCCCTGCCGAAGGACCGCGACGTGCTCGCCGCCTATGGCAAGGCACTGGCCGCCAACGGGCAGTTCGAGCCGGCGCTCGACGCGGTGCGCCGCGCGCAGACACCGGAATATCCCGACTGGAAGCTGGTATCCGCAGAAGCCGCGATTCTCGACCAGCTTGGCCAGAGAGACGAGGCGCGCCAGAATTACCGCAAGGCGCTTGACCTCAAGCCGAACGAACCTTCGATCCTTTCAAATCTCGGCATGTCCTATGTGCTGGAAGGTGATCTGCGCACGGCCGAAACCTATATGCGCTCGGCCGCCCAGCAGCCGAACGCCGACAGCCGCGTCCGCCAGAACCTGGCGTTGGTCGTCGGCCTGCAGGGCCGCTTCGACGAAGCCGAGAAGATCGCCTCCCAGGAGCTTTCGGCCGAACAGGCGCAGGCGAACGTGACTTACCTTCGCCAGATGCTCGCCCAGCAGAACGCCTGGAGCCAGCTCAAGGACCAAGACAAGGCAAAGCCTGCCACCAATTGACCACGCCCGGCTTTGCTCAAACCTGCCAGTTCCCTCAGCTCATCGATATGCTGGAAATACAAAGCCGCGTTGCATCAGCACCGCGGCTTTCGCATATGTTGTCGCCTTGGCGAGTCTATTGGCTGCTCGACGTCGGTTGGTCGCCGAAGATGCCGCGCTGGCTCACCTGGATGCCGGCGGGGCCTAGAATGATGGCAAACAGCACAGGCAGGAAGAACAGGATCATCGGCACGGTGAGCTTCGGCGGCAAAGCCGCGGCTTTCTTCTCGGCGGCGTTCATGCGCATGTCGCGGCTTTCGCCGGCAAGCACGCGCAGCGCATGCGCCACCGGCGTGCCGTAGCGCTCGGCCTGGACCAGCGCCTGCGACACCGACTTGACCGACTCCAGGCCGGTGCGGCTTGCAAGATTTTCGTAAGCCTGCTTGCGTTCCTGCAAGTAGGAAAGCTCGGCATTGGTCAGGATGAACTCTTCGGCAAGTGCCACCGATTGCGCGCCGATCTCGTCCGCGACCTTACGAAACGCCGCCTCCACGGACATGCCGGATTCGACGCAGATCAGCATCAGATCGAGTGCGTCCGGCCACGCCATCTGGATCGACTGCTTGCGTTTGGTGGCGCGGTTGTTGACATAGAGCACCGGCGCGTAAAAACCCGCATAGGCGACGACGATACAGACGAACAATTTGATGAGAGGCGGCTGCTCCGGCAACCCCCCGAGCACGAACAGATACATCGCGGCCAGCGCAAAGCCGACAAAGGGCAGGACCAGACGGAAGAAAAGAAACCGCGTCAGCGGATTCTGCCCGCGAAAGCCCGCCACCTTGAGTTTCTGCAAGGTGCCTTCATCGGCCAGGGCGCGCCTCAGGTCCAGCCGGTCGACAATGTTGCGCATGCCGATCGACTGTTCCTCGCGCAGGCCCTTGCGGCGGCGATCGGCCTCGATCGCAAGCCGCGCACGCTGCTTGGCGCGCAATTCGTCGCGCTCCAGCGCCACGGATTTCATGCGCGCCTTGAGCTGGTTTCCGCCAAAGGCAGGCAGCAGCGTAAAGACGGTCGCAAACACGGCGATGCCAACCAGCAAGGCAATCAGAAATGCCGGATCGGTAAGGGTTTTGACGACGTTCTCAGTCATGCGCTCGAAATCCTAAACTTCGAAGTTCATCATCTTGCGCATCACCAGGATGCCGATCCCCATCCAGACCGCCGAGCAGCCGAGGATCAGATTGCCGACGTTGGTGGTAAACAGAGGCATGATGTAGTTCGGGCTTGTCAGGTAGACGAGAAAGGCGACGACGAAAGGCAACGCACCGATGATCACGGCGGACGCCTTCGCTTCCATGGACAGCGCCTGGACCTTGGCCTTCATTTTCTTGCGGTCGCGAAGCACGCGCGAAAGATTGCCCAGCGCCTCGGAAAGATTGCCGCCGGCCTGGGACTGGATCTGGATGACGATGCCGAAAAAGCTCGCTTCCGTGCACGGCATTGTCTCAGCCATGCGCATGCTGGCGTCGGGGATCGACAGGCCCATCTGCTGCGAATCGACGATGCGGCGGAACTCGGTCTTGACCGGTTCAGGGGATTCGTTGGCGATCAGGCGGACGGCGTCGTTTAGCGGCAGGCCGGATTTGACCGCACGCACAATGATGTCGAGCGCGTTCGGAAATTCGTTGAGGAATGCCTTGACCCGGCGGGCGCGGCAAAACGAGACGAACCAGCGTGGCAGGCCGAGAGCACCGACCAGCAGCGCACCCGGCAAGACAAACAACGGCGCGCCGATGGAATAGGCAAGAAACGTCAGGGCGACGCCACAAACCGCCGAGTAGAGATAGAAGCGCTCAAGTGAGAACTTCATGCCTGCCTGACGGATCTGAGCCTTCAGTGGCGGCTTTTTGACGATGCTCTGGTTGGTTTTTTGCTTCTGTTCGAGATCCTTCAGCGAATCCTGAACCGATTTTCGCCGCTTGGCCGCTTCCGCCATGCGATCGCGCGAGGCCTTGACGACGGCACCATCCGTCTCGGCGGTCTTGATCGTTTCAAGCCGCCTGCCGACTTGCATCTCGGTGCTGATCCGATTGAACAGAAAAGCATAGGCGACCGCGCCGGCGCTGAAGCCGGCGAGCACGATGAATGCCAATACGGTGCCTTCAATTCCGAACATCGATTCCGGCCCCTACGCTTCCAGACACATCAGTCAGCGCGTTTCTCCATCGCCTCGAGCGCATTGGCGAGGCGCTGTTCCTCGCCATAATAGCGGGCGCGCTCCCAGAAGTGCGGGCGACCAATACCTGTCGACACGTGCTCACCCAGCAGCCTGCCGTTCGCGTCTTCGCCCTTTATGTTGTAGAGGACGATGTCCTGCGTGATGATGACGTCGCCCTCCATTCCAATCACCTCGGTGATGTGGGTGATGCGACGTGATCCGTCGCGCAGGCGTGCAGCCTGGATGATCACGTCCACTGAACCAACCACGATCTCACGCACGGTTTTCTGCGGCAGCGTGTAGCCGCCCATAGCGATCATCGATTCGATACGGTTCAGGCATTCGCGCGGGCTGTTCGAGTGGATCGTGCCCATCGAGCCGTCATGGCCGGTGTTCATCGCCTGCAGAAGATCGAACACTTCAGGTCCGCGCACTTCGCCGACGATGATGCGCTCGGGCCGCATGCGCAGGCAGTTCTTGACCAGGTCGCGCATCGTCACCTCGCCCTCGCCCTCGAGGTTGGGCGGGCGGGTTTCCAGACGCACGACATGCGGCTGCTGCAGTTGCAGCTCGGCCGAGTCCTCGCAGGTGATGACGCGCTCCTCGCGGTCGATATAGTTGGTCAGGCAGTTGAGCAGCGTCGTCTTGCCCGAGCCGGTGCCGCCTGAAATGACGATGTTGCAGCGGACGCGGCCGATAATCTTGAGAATCTCGGCGCCGTGCGGCGAAATCGCGCCGAACTTGACCAGCTGATCGAGCGTCAGCTTGTCCTTCTTGAACTTGCGGATGGTGAGCGCTGTGCCGTCAATGGCGAGCGGCGGCGCGATGACGTTGACGCGGGAACCATCGGGAAGACGCGCGTCGCAGATCGGGCTCGATTCATCAACGCGGCGGCCAACCTGGCTGACGATGCGCTGACAGATATTGAGGAGCTGCTGGTTGTCGCGGAAACGAACGCCGGTCTGCTCGACCTTGCCGTTGACCTCGATGTAGACGTTCTTGGAACCGTTCACCATGATGTCGGCGATGTCGTCGCGGGCGAGCAATGGCTCCAGCGGCCCGTAACCCAGCACGTCATTGCAGATGTCCTCGAGCAGTTCTTCCTGCTCGGCAATCGACATCGCGAAATTCTTGATCGCGATGATGTCGTTGACGATGTCGCGGATTTCCTCGCGTGCGCTTTCGGGATCGAGCTTGGCGAGCTGCGACAGGTCGATGGTGTCGATGAGCGCGGCAAAGACCTGGCTCTTGGTGTCGTAGTAGGTTTCGCTCTTTTGGCGCTGAACCTTTTTCGGCTCCGGCGCCAATGGCGGCGCCTCGACCGCACGGCGCACGGGCGGCGGCGCGGCAGACGCGCCAAGCGACGGCGGCGGTGCGGGCTTGGCAAGAACCGCCGTTTCCGCAGGGTTTGCCGCCGGCGCGGCAGGCGCAGGTGCCGGCTGACGGAATTCCGGGGTGAACCGGCTGCCGTCGTCGCTGCCTCTTTTACCAAACATGATCGATTACCAATTCCGCTCCGGAAGCATCACTTCTTGCTGCGCGAGAGCTTGCCAAGGAAATTGCCGAGGCCCGCTTTCTTTCTTGCCTTGATTTCGCTGCGCCCGGTCAGCACATGCGCAATCTCGTTGACCGTGCTGACAACCGGGTTCTTGGCATCCATTTCGCCGAGCATGCGCCCGTTGTTGGCGGCGTTTCCGAACAGCAGCGGCTCGAAAGGAATAACCGACATCGGCGACAGGCCGAGCGAGTCGGCGAAGTCGGATGACGCAATCTCCGGGCGCTTTGGCACGCCGGCCTGATTGATGATCAGCTTCGGCGGCGGATCGTTCGGGCGAAGCCGCTTGAACATGTCGACCAGATTCTTGGTGTTGCGCAGATTGGCCAGCTCCGGCGTCGCCGTGATCACGATCTCATCGGCCTTGACCAGTATGTTCTTGGTCCATCCCGTCCAGACGTGCGGAACATCGAGCACCAGAAGCGGCACGCTGCGCTGCGCCGTATCGATAAGCTGCGTGAAAGCGTCGGGATCGAAATCATAGACGCGCTCGAGCGTTGAAGGCGCTGCAAGCAGCGACAGATGCTGGGCGCACTGGGCAAGCAGCCGATCAAGATAGACCTCGTCGAGGCGCTCCGGTGAGAAAACGGCTTCGGCAATGCCTTGCGCGGGATCCTGATCGAAATTGATGTTGGCCGTTCCGAAAGCCAAGTCGAGATCGGCGACAACCACTTCGGACTTGAACAGCGACGACATCGCCCAAGCCACATTGTGGGCAATGGTCGAGGAGCCGACGCCACCCTTGGCGCCGATGAAGGCAATCGAGCGGCCGATCGGCTCGGCTTCCGGATCAACGAAAATCGTCGATATCACGCTGACAATGTCGGCCATCGACACCGGCGCGATGACATATTCGGAAATGCCGGAGCGGATGAGCTCGCGATAAAGCCCGACGTCATTGTAGTGGCCGATGACCACGACCTTCGAGGTCGGATCGCAATATTCCGAGAGCTGCGTGAGCTGCGCGAGCAATTGCGTCGGCTCGCTGCGCGATTCCAGCAGGATCAGGTTCGGTGTCGGCGCCGATTGGTAGAATTCGATGGCGGTGGCGATGCCGCCCATATGGACCTTCAGATGGGCCTTCGCCATGCGACGATCCTCGCCGGCGCGCTCGACCGGGTTGGCAACGCCCTCGGTCTCGCAAAATGCCTGAATCGAGATGCGCGGAATCGGCCGCAACGCCTGCATGGCGGCGATGTCCTGCTGCGAGGTTTCGCCGCCATCTACCGCTGTGTCGTAGGCAAGATTGCTCATTCTCATTTCTTTCCGTGACTGGCGCGGCTCAAGCTCAATACTCAACTTCCGAATTGCCGAAGAACTCTTCCGAAATGCCTCTCTGACGGTAGACGTCGATCACCGCGCTGCGATTTTCCGCGTCGATATCGGATTGCTTGCGCGGTCCGAGCAGATCGGTCGGATTTGCCATCTGGGCGGCAAGATTGTTCTGATACGAGCAGCCGAAATCGGCATAGTGCTTGTTTTCCGAGGTCTGCAGCAGGTCTTCGGGCCAGCGCCCGCATCTGTCGGTCTGCGCCTTCACCGAGACATAGGCGACGCGGATCGGCGCCGACGCTTCGGCCGAAACCGACTGGTAAGTGGTCATGACGATCCGGTTCCGGCTGATGCCGCTGGCAATCGCAAGTCTGGCAAAATCGCGACCGGCCGCGGTCGCGGCGATCTCGTTGGCCGAACCGCTCGGGATCGAGATCGTCAGGGTCGGAGCGGCGCTCTTGTCGTAGCCATCCAGGAAGCCCAGAAGGGTGTCGCGCTGAGAGCCGGTCATGCCGCGATCGCCGGCGCCGACCGGAAGGTCGATCTTCAGGTTCTTCTCAGCAATCACGATCGGATGGGTGGTGCGATAATCGTCCGGAACAGCGCCGACCGTGATGCTGTCCCGCTTGAGATCGGCGCAGCCCCCCAGCAATGCCGCGACCGCAACCATCAGGACCGGAATGGCTGGCCTGTAGATACGCGAACGGCCGGACCGCTTCGCTGCGGTGTTCGTCCTTGCCTTCAACGCTGACTGAGACATGTCCGCTTCCCCGCTTACTTGTAGATGAAGCCGACAACGCCGTGATAACGGCCGTTGGGCTTGTCGGTCTGCATGGTGCCGTAGACGCGATTGACACGGCCAAGGAACATGCCGGCGCCATCGCTGGCGGCGTTGAAATTGTCGTCCGGCTTGGCAAGAGCGTTGCGCGTCACCGGCTTCACCAGGTAGGGCGTGATGATGATGACGAGCTCGGTCTCGTTGCGGACGAAGTCCCGGCTACGGAACAGCGTGCCAAGCACTGGGATCTTGGTCAGCCCGGGCAGCCCGGCGACCGCCTGCCGGATGTCGTCCCGAACCAGGCCGGCGATCATCATCGAACCGCCTGAAGGCAGTTCAACGGTGGTGTCTGCCAGGCGCTTGCGGATCGACAGCAAAGTGGTGCCGGGCAAGTCCCCGGCCCCTTCGAGCACTGTGGCGCCTTCCATCGTAGGCTCCGAAACCGACGTCCTCACTTTAAGGCTGATGCGGCCGGCCGAGAGCACGACAGGCTGGAATTCGAGGCCAATTCCGTATTCGAGCTTTTCGTTGGTGTAAGTAACCTGGCCCGTTTGATTGTCGTTTGAAACGTTGTTCGTTCGGCTTGTGATGAGATTGAATTCACCGCCGACTTTGAATGTCGCTTTCTCACCCGAGACCGCAGTCAGTGTCGGCTCGGCCAGTGTCTTCATGACACCGCTTTGCTCCATGGCATTGATATACGCTTGAAGCGCCGAGGTGCCGATTGAAAGTCCCGAAAATTGCGACAGGGGTTTTCCCAGTCCGTATGCGGGGCTGGTCAAGGCGCTCCAACTGATGCCATTGCTGTCGCCGTTTCCGATCAGATTGACGCCAAGCTGCTTCATCACCGAGCGGCTGACTTCCGCGACCGTCACCTTTAGCGTCACCTGGTCGTCACCGATGATCTGCAGGAGGTTGACGATCTTGCTGACACGACGCTCGGAATCCGGATTGTCGATGTCGACACCGGCTTCGGCCGAGCCGCCGGAGGCGGTCTGCGAATATTGTCCCGTGGTCGCTTCACCGCCGGACACGAAGATGGTGGCCAGATCGACCGCGCGCTTGGCATCCAGGGGAGTGTCCACGGTTCCGGTCAGGACGACGTTGTCGTTCAGCAATTCGACAGTGATGGTCGATGACGGGATGAAGCGCCTGATATAGTCTTCCAGTCCGGCGACGTCGCGTTCGACTGCCAGATCCAGACTGACGATCTGTTCGCCATTGGGGCCGAAGACGAAGATGTTGGTGTCGCCCACCGCCTTTCCGAACAGATAGATGCGCCTGGCGGTGCGGGTCACCGCATCGGCGACCGCCGGGTTGGCGACGAGAATATCATAGGCATCGCTCGGCAGGTCGATGACCACCGATTTGTTGAGGCCGAGCTTGACGCGCTGGGTGGCGGTCGTAGCCGACACCTCGGCCTTCCTGCCTGCCGCATTCGCCTCGACGGGGCCTTGCGCATTCGTCCCAATGAGGAACAGGCCGATAGCCGCAGCCAGGGCGACCGGCAGTCTAGCGTTTAGCCTCATTGCCTTGCCCCCACTTCGGAAACTTCGCCTGACTTGATCAATCGTACTGTTCCGCGCCGCCCATTGCCGGAAACGAGATAATCGGCCTCGCCCAGATTCTTCTCCTGGGTGTCGCTGATCGACCGCAGCGCCAATGTCAGGCGATCCGCCATTTGCTGAGCGACGGTGATGATTTCCGCCTGCTGCGATGTCAGTTCCAGTGTCGCGGTCTGGCCGACCCTGGTCCTCTTGCCTTCCTCGTCCTCCTGGATGGTCTGGTCGATTGCCAGGACGCGAATGTTCTTGAGGATGGTTTCGGTCGTAAAACCGCTGCCGCCGCCCGCGGCATCGGCTCTGCGGGTCATGATGACATCGACGAAATCATTGGGAAGAATGAAGCCGCCGGCCGAAGTGTCGGCCGATACGGCTGTGGCGACGGCCCGCATGCCGGAGGGCAGGATCGACGACATGAAGCTCTGTCCCTCGCCGATCAGCTTGGATCGCCGCAGCGGCTCGCCGGCATACATCGCGACACGGGCGACGTCGCCTTTCAGCTTCTCAAGCGCATCGGGCTCCGCGGCGCGGGTGATGAAATTCGCGTTGACGCCGTCGGCCGGCCAGGACTGCCAGCTGATGTTGTTCTCGAGTGGGCTGCCCATCGGAACGTCGCCTGACAGGACAAGCACGTCCTGCAGCGCGATTGCCGGCGCCGTGGGGCCGGAATCGACGATTTGAGGCGGCGGAGCCGCCACCATATTTTTTGCAACATATCCTGCGCCACCCGCCGCGGCCACCGCCACGCCTAGAATGATCAGTCGGGATGCTGGCATCTGTCCGAACCTCGCCTTGGCAAACCACGTAGCCAAGCCGGACCTTGCAGCGGCAATCGTCAAAACAAGGTTAATTTAATACTTACGATCGTGATTAATTTAAGGTTTACATAAATTTGAGGCATCGCTCCGGACCGCAAAAAAGGCTGCCAAGCTGCCTGCTTCAACGCCAAATCGAAGAATGGTAGGCATGGTCTGACGAGAAAATGTTGGCGGCGAGAATCAGACCGCCAGCCTTGCAAGTGCCCACGTCATCAAGGGCGAATTCGGAAAGGTGAGCAGGCCGCCAATGCCAAGCGCGATGCCATAGGGAACGCCTGATGTCTCGTCGGCGAAATGGCGTAAAAACGGATTATGGCTTGTAACGGCCGCAAGCGGCGATTTCCGATAGACAAGGATTGCGAGCGTCAGCAGGCCACCGATGAATGTCGAGACAACGAGATATTGGATGAGATGGACATTGAGCCCCATCCACACGGCAGTGGCGGCCAGCAGCTTGGCGTCGCCGCCTCCCATGCCGCCGAGCGCGAACAGACCGAAGGTCACGGCGAGAACCAGGCCACCGGCGGCGAAATGCCAGCCATAGGTTGCCCAGTCCATTCCCGTCAGCGGCGCGACCAGGGCGAAGACTGCCACAAGCAGCACCGGCACACGATTGGCGATCGTCATCGACAGCATGTCGGAGATCGCGGCGAAAAGCATGCAGAACGGAAAAACGACGAAGATCAGGGCTTCAAGCATCTGCGCGGGGCCTATGGTCAACTATGCCTAGCCCAGCTTAGACATGTTCGATTAACGATTGATGAGGCTGCGAGCTGAAATCTGCGGTACGACGAAACAGGGCCGCCAGTGAGGCGGCCCTGTTCTGGAAAACGACAAGACGTCGTAATCTGTTACGAATTGTTGATCGAAGTGGCGATCCCGTTGAACTTCGCGTTCAGCGCGTTGCCCAGCGAGCCGGCGCCGACCATGATGGCGAGCGCGATGAGAGCGGCGATCAGACCGTATTCGATAGCGGTCGCGCCGGATTCGTCCTTCACAAAACGTGCAATGAGATTAGACATTCGAGAGCTCCTACTCCACGTGTTACAGCAGTTCCGTCAACTTCTCTTGGCGGCTGATCGGATATTGCCAATCTACGGAGAAGCTCTTTCGATCGGCTTAATAAACAGCCTTACCGATTCCTTTCCGGCTTCGATGACATTGCGTGGTTAACCGTAAACTAAGTGACGCTATGGCCCGACAGGCACGTCACGGGCCGCGAAAGGCGCAATTTAGCGATTTGGGAAAAGGGCCGCCCGCTGCAGGCGATCACGATTCCGATCCCGACATCACCACAGAACTTCTCCGATTAACCGTTGGTTCACCAATCTCGTTCATGTTCCGTTGAGCAGTTTGCCGCCGTGGAGCGCTTCAATGACCGGGCCGAGATCGTCCTTTCCGATTGCCGCGCTCCTTGCCGCCACGGCCTTTGTCGTGCCGGTCAAGGCTGGCGCCGGCATCGAGGTCACGATGAATCAGGCGAAGATCGTCAAACTGTCGCGCGCCGCCGATACGATTGTCGTCGGCAACCCGGCGATCGCCGACGCCTCCGTGCAGGATGCTTCGACGATCGTGCTGACCGGCAAAGGCTTCGGCGTCACCAACCTCGTCGTCCTCGATCAAGAGGGCCGTCCGATCGTCGACGAGCAGATCACCGTCGTGCGGCAGGATGCGTCGTCGGTGCGCATCTATCGGCGTGCCGAAATACAGACCATGTCCTGCACGCCGTATTGCGAAAGCTCGTATAAAAGCGATGCGGAGAAGGCCTCGGAAGCCGAGATGAGCGCCGGCCGGTAACGAGCGGATTGTTCTCACCTCGCTGAAATGCCGCTTCGGTTGTCGGCCTGTTAAAGCCTCTCCCTCAAATTTAACGATCATACAAACCGCACTTCAATGGGTTTCCGCTAATATTCCCTCCGACACCCCTTCAGGATCGGCAGACACGGGACATGATCAGAGCAGGACTGGCAGGCTTTTCCGCGCGCTTCCTTGGCGACCGGCGCGGCAGCACGGCTTTGGAGTTCGCGATGCTTGCCGTGCCATTTGCGCTCCTCATCTTTGCCATACTGGAGAGCTGCATTTCATTTGCCGGGCAAGAGGTGATGGCCAACATCACCGACGATGTCGCGCGCCAGCTACGGACGGGCCAGGTAAGGCAGGCCGATGTGACCGAGGCCACGCTGAAGACCATGATCTGCAGCCGGCTGAAGGTCATGGTCGCCAAGGACTGCCCGGGATTGGAGGTGGACCTGCGCGAGTATCCGACCTTCGCCGCCGCGGCCCAGGCGGGCTTCAAGATCCAAGACCGCGAAATCGTGCTGACCGGCACGGACCCCGCGGCTTTTACGGTATCCCCAGGCTTGGCTGAATCAATAAACATGCTGCGGGTTTTTTATAAATGGCCCGTCATGACCGATTTCATGGCCAAGTCGATGGCCAATCTGAAAGACGGCAACACGCTGCATTTCGCATCGGTGACCTGGCAGAACGAGCCGTTCGACAATTGAAAACGTACCGTTGCGTGGGTGGGAAAGGACGAAGGCATGGGGCGGGCGGGGGCACATAAGAGGATCGCTGGGATATGCACGAAAACCATCCGGTTCTGCTCCGATCGCCGCGGTGTCGCGGCCGTTGAGTTTGCCTTCATCGTGCCCGTCCTGCTGATCATGTACTTCATGACCATGGAAGCCTCACAAGCCATCGAGACCAGCAAAAAGGTCAGTCGCATCGGCAGCATGGTGGCGGATCTCGTTACCCAGCAGCAGACCATCACGGCAGCCGATCTCGATGCGATCATGCAGATCGGCAACTCCACCCTTCAGCCGTACAACCGATCGACCCCGGAAATCATCATCACCGCAATACAGGTCACGGACGAACCGACGCCGAAGGTACTGGTCGTGTGGTCACGCAAGATGGTTGGTAGCGCCTTCAGCGCCGCCACCGCCAAAAACTCCATCACCACGGTTCCACCGGCGCTCGAGATCAAGGGTACCTTTCTCATTCGCGTCGAAAGTAATCTCGCATACCAGCCGATCATCACCTGGTCGGTGGACAGTGAGAAGCGGCTCGGATTGAGTTCGGCTTTCGACTCGATATCGATGGGCGAAACCTATTATCTCAGGCCCCGCAGGAGCCCGACGATTCCCTGCAGCACCTGCTGAAACGACCGGGCCCGACTCCGGCCGCCATTGCTATCGGCCGTTGCCTGACACCAGGCGCACGATGGCTGCAGCCATCGCGTAATCCTTCGGGCCAGCGATGGCGAAGCCGCCGGAATGTTTCGATTCCAGAAGATCGTAGACATCCGGCGACATCGATCTGAGATTGATGAGAACACGGTGAGCCGCCGTTTGGCTTCGGGATCGGGATCGCTGCGGACGGCATGGGGACCATACCGCAGCAGGCCGGACGTCCACACGACCTGAAGTGCTGCTTTCGAAAGCCCTGCCATTTCCAGCCTGGCGACCGTGCCGCCCGCAACATCCGGCTGGCCATCGGCCACCGCCGGCATCCAGCCGAAGAGGGCATCGGCCTCGCCATCGACCAGCATCGTTTCAGCCGCCGCAGCCGAATTGGCGTGCGTCAGAAATGGCGCATCCTTGGCGATCTTGACGCCTTCGGCGGCCAGCCCGGCAAGCGGCAAAAGAGAACCGCCGACACTGTCCGGAGGCACCATGGCGACCCGATGCGCCTCCATCGCGGCCAGATCTGGGACCTTGCCGTCCCGCGTCAGCAAGACGGATCGGATGCCGATCACGCCGTCGGAATCGACAGGCGCCACAAGAGGCTCGACGCATTCGCAACGTTCGGATGCGATGGCGTAGGCGGTCGCCGAATAGACCGCATATTCGATGTGGGCGTTGGCTTGCGCCTCGATCAGCGCCGCGTAGTCGCGGGAAACGACAAACTCCACCTTCATGCCGAGCGCCTTGGTGTAGGCGTCCGTCAACAGCGCCAGACCCGGAACTGTGTTGCCGGCGCCGGGCTCGGCGACGATGCCGACACGAAACGTGCCGATGTCATCCCGCCAATCGGCGCGCACCGGATTTGACCAGGCCGCACCCAGCAGCGTCATGATGACTGCGAAGGCCTTCAAGGCATGCCTCATGTGAGTTCCCCGCTGGTTTTCGTCGATCCACGCCGATGCCGGCATTTCGCCACATCTCAACTATCGCGCCAAGCCGTCTGCTTCCGAATTGCCAATGGCGGCGCGGCCCCCTATGTCTGGGCGGACAGACAAACGATAATAATGAATCCCTGCAATGGCGCGCGCCTTCCTTTTTGTTCTCGATTCCTTCGGCATCGGCGGCGCGGCCGACGCAGAGCGCTATGGCGACGCCGGTTCCAACACGTTCGGACACATCGCTAGAGCCTGCGCCGAAGGCCGGGCGGATCGCGAGGGGCTGCGCAAAGGCCCGCTTTTCGTACCCAACATGCTCTCGCTCGGCCTGGGCCACGCGGCGAAAACCGCGACAGGATTCAGCATCGACAGCGGGGGCGAGGCCCAGGTCGCCTCCGCCTTCCATGGCGCGGCGCAGGAGATTTCGAGCGGCAAGGACACGCCATCGGGCCATTGGGAAATCGCCGCCTTGCCGGTTCGCTTCGACTGGGGCTATTTCCCGGACACGGTTCCCGCCTTTCCAGCCGAACTGACCGAAGCGATCATCCGCGAAGGAGAGGTGCCGGGCATTCTCGGCAATTGCCATGCCCCGGGCACCGAGATCATCGAGCGTTTCGGGGAGGAGCATATCCGCACCGGCAAGCCGATCTGCTACACGTCGGTCGACTCCGTCCTGCAGATCGCCGCGCATGAAGTTCACTTCGGCCTGGAACGGCTCTACGAATTCTGCAAGGTGGTGCGCAGGCTGGTCGATCCGCTGAACATCGGACGGGTGATCGCGCGGCCCTTCATTGGGGAAGCCGCCGCCAGCTTCGAACGGACGCACAACCGCCGGGACTATTCGGTGCCGCCGCCTGAACCGACCCTGCTCGACCGGTTGACGGCGCGCGGCAGCCGGGTCATCGCGGTCGGGAAGATCGGCGACATCTTCGCCCATCGCGGCATTTCGGAAGTACGCAAGGCCGCCGGCAACATGGCGATGTTCGACAAGGCGCTCGGCGCGATGGCTGACGCGGGCGACGGCGATCTCGTCTTCGCCAATTTCGTCGATTTCGACACAGAGTTCGGCCATCGGCGCGATGTTGCCGGCTATGCCGCGGCGCTCGAGGCCTTCGACCGGCGGCTGCCGGAGGCGCTTGCACGACTGAGGCAAGGCGACCTTCTCATCCTCACGGCAGACCATGGCAACGATCCAACCTGGCACGGCACCGATCATACACGCGAACGCATTCCAGTGATCGGCACGGGACCAGGTTTTGGCGGCGACATTGGGCTCAGAACGACGTTCGCCGACATCGGTGAAACCGTCGCCGAGCATCTTGGGCTGGCACGCGGCCGTCACGGCACCTCCTTCTATGCAACGATAGGCGGCTATGCCTGAGTTGCCTGAGGTCGAAACGGTGCGACGGGGCCTGCAGCCGGTTCTGGAAGGCGCCCATATCGTCCGCGTCGAGGCACGCCGGCCCGACCTGCGCTTTCCGTTTCCCGAAAAATTCTTGGAGGGGCTGACCGGCAAGACAATTACAGCGCTCGGCCGCCGGGCCAAATACCTGACGATGCATCTGAAAGGCGGTCCGGTGCTGATCTGCCATCTCGGCATGTCGGGGTCGTTCCGCATCGAAACGTCCGATGACAGCGAAATGCCCGATAGCAGCGAAGTGTTGGGCGCGTTTTATCACGAGCGCTCGAAAAGCGCGGTACACGACCATGTCGTCTTCCATATCGTCTCTCCCGAAGGCGCCCGGTCCCGCGTGACCTTCAACGATCCGCGCCGTTTCGGCTTCATGCTGTTTTCCGAAGGGGCGCCCGACACGCATCCGATGCTCGCGGGGCTGGGCGTCGAGCCGACAGGCAATGCGTTGGACGGCGAGTTGGTCGCCTCGCTGCTGAAAGGCCGGAAGTCGCCGCTGAAGGCAGCACTTCTTGATCAGCGGCTGATCGCCGGGCTCGGCAATATCTATGTGTCGGAGGCCCTGTGGCGCGCCGGTCTGTCGCCGTTGCGCGAGGCGGGCACCATCGCAAATCCTGGAAAGAAGGCCAAACAGCAGCGCGACGCCCTGGCCGAAGCCATCCGCGCGGTGATCGCCGACGCGATCGCCGCCGGCGGATCGTCGTTGCGCGACTATATGCAGACCGACGGGTCGCTGGGCTATTTCCAGCATTCGTTCGCGGTCTACGATCGCGAGGGCGAACCCTGCTCCAAGCACCGCTGTGGCGGCCATATAGAGCGCATCGTGCAAAGCGGGCGTTCCACCTTCTATTGCCGGACCTGTCAGTTGTGAGCTAGGTGCCGGGTGTGACCTAGATGCCGAGTATGAGCTGGACGCCAGATGTAAGTTAGATGACTGAGTGAGGAGATACAGTCATGGCCTATGAAACGATCATCGTGGAAACCCGCGGCAAGGTCGGGCTGATCACGCTCAACCGGCCGAAGGCGCTCAATGCGCTGAACTCCCAGGTCCTGGCGGAAATGGTCGCGGCCGTGAATGGCTTCTGCGCGAATGCCGACATCGGCGCGATGGTCATCACCGGCTCCGAAAAAGCCTTCGCGGCAGGTGCGGACATCAAGGAAATGCAGGCGATCTCCTTTGTCGACGCTTATGTGCAGGACTTCTTTGTCGGCTGGGAAGAGTTCACCCGGGCGCGCAAGCCTGTTATCGCGGCGGTGGCCGGCTATGCGCTCGGCGGCGGCTGCGAACTGGCGATGATGTGCGATTTCATCATCGCCGCCGACAACGCCAAGTTCGGCCAGCCCGAGATCACGCTCGGCGTCATGCCGGGCATGGGCGGATCGCAGCGCCTCACCCGCTTCGTCGGCAAATCGAAGGCGATGGACATGTGCCTGACCGGACGGATGATGGATGCGGCGGAAGCCGAGCGTTGCGGTCTGGTGTCGCGTGTGGTGCCCGCCGTCGAGCTGCTCGAGGAGGCGTTGAAGGCGGCGGCCAAGATAGCCGATTTTTCGCTGCCGTCGGTGATGATGGCGAAAGAGGCCGTCAACCGCGCCTATGAAACGACACTGGCCGAAGGGCTGCGGTTCGAGCGCCGGCTGTTTCACTCGCTGTTTGCGCTCGATGACCAGAAGGAAGGCATGGCGGCCTTTGCCGAGAAGCGGAAGCCAAATTTCACGAACCGATAGATCGTGACGACAGCGGCCAGAAGCGAGCGACAGCAGCGGCCAAAAAGAAGGCGAAACAGCGTTGACGCGCCGGAAAAGCTGAACTATAAGCCGCACCAACCGAGGCGGCCCTGTGGCTGCCCGTTTGTTTTTGCGCCCTGCGACATCCCGCATGCGCCCACCAGATCAGAAGAGAGGCATCATGGCCAATACCTCCTCGGCCAAAAAGGCAACGCGCAAGATCGCCCGTCGCACGGCGATCAACAAGAACCGCCGCTCGCGCGTGCGGACCTACATCCGCCAGGTCGAAGAGGCGCTCGCCTCGGGCGACAAGGCTGCCGCGCAGGCTGCTTTCAAGGTGGCGGAACCGGAATTGATGCGCGCCGCGACCAAGGGCGTGGTGCACAAGAATACGGCGTCCCGCAAGGTTTCGCGCCTGGCGCAGCGACTCAAGGTGCTGTCGGCCTAATATACCTTTACTGATCTTGTCCTTTTCAAGCCCGGCCGCTCGTGCCGGGTTTTTTCGTTTGCCGGCAAGTACTTAAAAAGAAATCTCGCAAACGGACACTTCGCACGGTTTCAATGTTCGAAATGCTTTGCCGGCATATACATGCCTGCTGATAGGCGCAGCCGCTGAAAGCGTTCACGGCGAAGATATCAGCTGTCAAAAATCAGCTTTATTTTTCAATAAGTTATTGACGGTCATCCACAGCTTGTTCACATCGGGCGCGGGGGATGGGGAACTTTTGCCTGTCAAGAAAATTATTTCAGAAAATTTCGCGCGATGCGGCCTTTTTCATATTCGCCGGAAAAGGGTTTGAATCACAATGGCTTTGTCAAAACATGCCAGTGCAGCGCAAGCTCCGAACCCGTCTGCGCTAACCACATTCCTTAAAAATCCGTTAGTCGTGGCCTTGCCCTATCCACAGCGAGTTCGTTATTGTCGGTCTATCGAGAGGGACGGGCCGTTGGCCCTTAGCTCAGCCTGAATCGGCCAGCAAAAAATGGCAGAATTCGTTGCGTGGATCATTTCCGCGTACGGGCTTGGTTTGTCTTTTCGACACGGTAGGGGATTGGCGTAATTGTACATGGCAGATCAATGACGCGCCGGCGTTTTCGCCGGACGGAATTGTATTGCCCTGACATGACCAAAGCGGGCTGGCTCTGATGAGGCGGCGCCGGTTCCCTGACAATGAGGCGACATCATCTGCCGGCGGCGGCGAGGGTGTCGCCGCGAGGACACGGTCGCCGGAAACATGGATGCAGGAGGCGCATTCCCGGCGGAAAAAAGGTACAAAAGGACAAGGAACTCGATCATGCAAAGCGGCATCGAAAGGGAGCTTACGGGCGACCTCCCATTCCCTGGAACCTTAACCGGAGGGGACGCTATGTCGGCTTCCATCGACGCGGAACAAAAGTTCGACCGGGTCAAGGCCCAGTTAAAGGCGCGTCTGGGAACCGAAGTCTACTCGAGCTGGTTCGGACGCATGAAGGTCGCCGAGGCGTCCCGGGGCATTGTCCGCATCTCGGTGCCCACCGCCTTCCTGCGCTCGTGGATCAACGGCCACTATCTCGACCTCATAGCCGAGCTGTGGAAGCACGAGGATCCTGAAATCCTAAAGATCGAGATCGTCGTGCGCACCGCTACCCGCCCGGGGCGCAACGGCGTCGAGCCCGAAGTGGTCCCGGCGCGCAAGATGACGAGGCAAGCGCAAACGGCGCTGGCCGCGGGAACAGCAGGCCCCGGCAGGGTGGAGCGGATACCGGCACCTCGCCCGGGAATGCCTGCAGAGTCGGAGTTCCGGCACAATGTGCTCGGTTCGCCGCTTGACCCGCGCTACACGTTCGGCTCCTTTATTGAGGGACCGTCGAACCGGGTGGCGTTTGCCGCCGCCAAAGCGGTGGCGGAATCGCAGTCGAGCGCGGTACGCTTCAATCCGCTCTTTCTTCACGCGACGGTGGGGCTGGGCAAGACGCACCTGCTGCAGGCGATCGCGGCGGAATCGCTGAAGCAAAATCCGAAGTCGCGTGTCGTCTATCTCACGGCCGAATATTTCATGTGGCGGTTTGCCACCGCGATCCGCGACAACAACGCGCTGACGCTGAAGGAACAGCTGCGCGACATCGACCTTCTCATCATCGACGACATGCAGTTCCTGCAAGGCAAGTCGATCCAGCATGAATTCTGCCATCTGATCAACATGCTGCTCGACAGCGCCAAGCAGGTGGTGGTCGCAGCCGACCGGCCGCCGTCGGAACTGGAATCACTGGAGCCCCGCGTCCGCTCGCGCCTCAACGGCGGCGTCGCGCTCGAAATGTCGGCGCCGGATTTCGCCATGCGCATCGGCATGCTCAAGCTGCGCCTTGCCACCGCCAAGGCCGATGATGCGTCGCTCGACATTTCGGACGAGATCCTCAACCATGTCGCTCGCACGGTGACCGGCAGCGGGCGCGAACTCGAAGGTGCGTTCAACCAGCTTCTGTTTCGCCAGTCGTTCGAACCGCAGATCACCATCGACCGCATCGACGAGATCCTCGGCCACATCTATCGTTCGGGCGAGCCGAAGCGGGTGCGCATCGAGGACATCCAGCGCATCGTCGCGCGCCACTACAATGTGTCGAAGACAGAACTTCTGTCCAACCGGCGCACGCGGACGATCGTCAAGCCGCGGCAGGTCGCCATGTACCTGTCGAAGGTGATGACACCGCGCTCCTTGCCGGAGATCGGACGGCGTTTCGGTGGCCGCGACCACACGACGGTGCTGCATGCAGTGCGCAAGATCGAGGATCTTTCAGGCGTCGACAACACGCTGGCGCAGGAACTCGAATTGCTGAGAAGACTGATCAACGATCAGGCCTGACCGGCCCGAAAAACGCCAGCTAGCGGACTTCGCCAGTTTTATCCCCAGAAAGCCCGCGTAACCGGTCCGAACAGGTAGCGCGGGCTTGCGTTTACGGGTTTTTTCCTGTCAGTTTGTGCAGATTCTGAGCCTGTTCAGACCTTTCGCGGGTTGCCGCTTACCGGAGACCCGCTCATTCATTCAAGCGAGCCTGTTTCGTCATGCGTGTTGTCCTGGAACGGTCAAATCTCCTGAAGTCGCTCAACCACGTTCATCGCGTGGTCGAGCGGCGCAATACCATACCGATCCTGTCGAACGTGTTGCTGAGCGCCGAAGGCGCCACCCTCGAACTGAAGGCGACCGACCTCGATCTGGAGGTGACCGAAGCCACGCCCGCCAAGGTGGAGCGCGGCGGGGCGACGACGGTTCCGGCTCATCTGCTCTACGACATCGTGCGCAAGCTCGCCGACGGCGCGGAGGTCATGCTGAAGACCGACGAGGACGGCAACGCCATGACGGTGACGTCGGGCCGCTCGAGCTTCCGTCTCCAATGTCTGCCGCAATCCGATTTCCCGGAGCTTTCGGCCGGATCGTTCTCGCATATCTTCCGGCTCGATTCGCTCGCGCTCAAGGGCCTGATCGAGAAGACCCAATTTGCCATCTCCACCGAAGAGACGCGCTACTACCTGAACGGCATCTACCTGCACACGCATGACGCCGACGGCAAGCTGAAGCTGCGCTCGGTAGCGACCGACGGCCATCGGCTGGCGCGCGCCGAGATCGACGCGCCGGCAGGATCCGAAGGCATGCCGGGCATCATCATTCCGCGCAAGACGGTCAGCGAGCTGCAAAAGCTTGTCGATGACCCGGACGTCGCCGTGACCACCGAATTGTCCGACACCAAGATCCGTTTCACCATTGGAAGTGTCGTTTTGACCTCGAAGCTGATCGACGGCACCTTCCCGGATTATCAGCGGGTCATCCCGACCGGCAACGACAAGAAGCTGATCATCGACCGCCAGAGTTTCGCCGCCGCCGTCGACCGCGTCTCGACCATTTCGTCGGAACGCGGCCGGGCAGTGAAGCTTTCGATTGGAGAAGGCCAGGTCACGCTTGCGGTCAACAATCCGGATTCGGGCAGCGCCACAGAGGAACTGGCCGCGGACTATTCGTCCGACGCGATCGAAATCGGCTTTAACGCCAAATATCTGCTCGACGTCGCCGCCCAGTTGACCGGCACTGAGGCAAAATTCATGCTGGCGGACCCCGGTTCGCCGACGCTGATCCACGACATGGCCGACGAAACCACGCTCTACGTGCTGATGCCGATGCGGGTATAGGCCCGAACGAGGCCATCTTGCTGTCATGACCGGAGTTGCGAAGCAGTCTGAGCGCGACCAGCAGACTCATATAAGTAAGCTGTCACTTACGAACTTCCGCAATTACGCAACACTGTCGATCGACCTCGACCCCGGCGCCGTGGTTTTTTCCGGTGACAATGGCGCCGGCAAGACCAACCTGCTGGAAGCGATTTCCCTGCTGACGCCGGGTCGCGGCCTGCGCCGTGCACCTTATGCCGACGTGGCGCGTGAAGGCGGGGACGGCGGCTTTGCCATCCATGTCCGGCTCGATGGGCCGGACGGACCGGTCGAGATCGGCACCGGCATTGCAGGCGGCGACGCCGCCGGCGAGGGCAGCCGGCGGGTGCGGATCAATGGCGCGGCAGCGCGCTCGGCGGAGGACATGCTGGAATGGCTGCGCGTCGTCTGGCTGACTCCGGCGATGGATGCATTGTTCACCGGGCCGGCCGCAGACCGCCGGCGCTTTCTCGACCGGCAGGTGCTGGCGATCGATCCAGGCCACGGCCGGCGCGCGCTCGACTACGAAAAAGCGATGCGCGGCCGCAATCGGCTGTTCGCCGAAGGCTCGCGTGACGGCGCCTGGTTCGATGCGATCGAGACGCAGATGGCCGAAACCGGTGTAGCGATTGCCGCGGCGCGTGCCGAACTGGTGCGCCTGCTCGCCGCCATGATCGACAGGCTGCCAAGCGCCGGCCCGTTTCCGCAAGCCGACATCGGCCTGTCGGGCACGTTGGAAAGCGAAGTCGGCACCACCGCGGCTGTCGATGTCGAGGAGCGGTTCCGCCAAGCGCTTGCCGAAGGCCGCGATCGCGACCGCGCCGCCGGGCGCACGCTCGACGGCCCGCACCGTTCGGATCTCGTAGTGCGGCACCGGCCCAAGGCGATGCCAGCCGAACTGTGTTCGACCGGCGAGCAGAAGGCGCTGCTGGTCGGCATGGTCTTGTCGCATGCTCGGTTGACCGGCGAGATGTCGGGCATGACGCCGATCCTGCTGCTCGACGAGATCGCCGCCCATCTCGACGGCGGCCGGCGTGCCGCGCTGTTCTCGATCCTCGAAGAGCTGAACTGCCAGGCTTTCATGACCGGAACCGATGCGGCGCTGTTTTCCAGTCTCAAGGGACGCGCGCAGTTCCTGACCGTCGATCATGGCATGGTTAGCCCAACCATTTGACTTCTTGGATATCGTTACCTCAAGACTGCTGCGCACCCTCTGGCCAAGCCCGAGGGCAGGCTTTGTGGGTGACGTGCATTGACGCCTGACAAGGTTTTTCTTCCGCTATATGGTCCGGCGATGATCACCACCGCGCTAACCGACGAAGAACTCGAACGCTACGCCCGGCACATCGTGCTGCCCGAAATCGGCGGCGCCGGCCAGCAGCGACTGAAGCGGGCGCGGGTCCTGGTCATCGGCGCCGGCGGGCTCGGAGCGCCGGTGCTCGAATATCTGGCCGCAGCCGGCGTCGGCACACTCGGCATCGTCGACGACGACAGCGTCTCACTGTCGAACCTGCAAAGACAGGTGATCCACGGCACCGATGCTGTCGGCATGGCGAAAACCGACAGTGCCAAAACGGCGATCGCCCGCATCAATCCCAACGTCGCCGTGGAACTGCACAATCTCAGGCTGACGGCGGACAACGCCCCTAACCTCGTCGCCCGCTATGACATCGTCGTCGACGGCTCCGACAATTTCGAAACACGTTATGCGGTGGCCGACGCCTGCGCCGCGGGAAAGCGGCCGCTGGTACATGCCGCCGTCGGCCGCTTCGACGGCTCGGTGACCGTGCTGAAACCGTTCGAGACCGGCACGGACGGCAGGCCAAATCCAAGCTATCGCGATCTTTTTCCGGAACCGCCGCCGTCCGGCCTGGTGCCATCCTGCGCCGTGGCCGGCGTGCTCGGCGTGCTGACCGGCGTCGTCGGCACGCTGCAGGCTATGGAGGCGATCAAGCTGATCGCCGGCATCGGCGAGCCGCTGGTCGGCCGCCTGCTGCTTTACGATGCGCTGGCCGCGCGCTTCGACACGGTCCGCTACAAGAGAAACTAGATCTTGGGCAGCTTGGTTTCCGTCGCGCAGCTTCCGGCCGATTTCGACCGTTGGGACGAGGTGCTGGCGCTGATCATGCGCGCCTTCGTCGCCATGGACGGCGTCATCGATCCGCCATCCTCGGCGCATCGGCTCACGGTCGAAAATCTCCGGGATAAGGCCCGGCAAGAAACGGGCTTTGCGGCGCTGAAGGACGGCAGGATCGTCGGCTGCGTTTTTGTTCTCGAACGGGCCAGTGATTTCTATGTCGGAAAGCTCGCGGTCGAACCGGATTTTCAGGGACAGGGCATTGCCAGGCAGCTGATGCAAGCTGTCGAGGATCTCGCCCGCAACCGCGGCAAGCCTGCGATCGAGCTTCAGACGCGGGTCGAACTGACCGGAAATCACGCGGCCTTTGCCCGCCTCGGGTTTAGCGAAATGGAACGGACAGCGCATAAGGGCTATGACCAACCGACCTCGATCACCATGCGCAAGGTGCTTTCGTAAGCCTTCGCTGACTTAAGATGGGCGGCCGGTCACGTTCGCAGCGGCAGTACGCGATCCGGCGGCCGGTGGCCATCGAAGAAGGCGCGGATGTTGATGATCACCTTCTCGCCCATGTCGATCCGGCCTTCGAGCGTCGCCGACCCCATATGCGGCAACAGCACGACCTTGCCCTTGGCGGCGAGCTTCAGCAATTTGCTGTTCAGCGCTGGCTCATGCTCGTAGACGTCGAGGCCGGCGCCGGCGATCTTGCCGTCTTGGATCAGCTTGACCAGAGAGTCCTCGTCGATGATGTCGCCGCGCGCTGTGTTGACGATGTAAGCGGACGGTTGCAGAAGCGCCAGCCGCCGCGCCGAAAGCAGATGGAAGGTCGCCGGCGTCGACGGACAATTGACCGATATGATGTCCATGCGGGCAAGCATCTGGTCGAGGCTTTCCCAGTAGGTCGCCTCCAGCTCATCCTCGACCGCCGGCAGCACGCGATGGCGGTTGTGATAGTGGATCGACAGGCCAAAGGCCTTGGCCCGCCGGGCGACGGCGGTGCCGATGCGGCCCATGCCAACAATGCCGAGGCGTTTGCCCCAGATACGTCGGCCGAGCATCCAGGTCGGCGACCAGCCGGCCCATTTCTTGTCGCCGGTCAGCACATTGGCGCCTTCCGCCAGCCGCCGCGGCACCGCCAGCATTAGCGCCATGGTCATGTCGGCCGTATCCTCGGTCAACACGTTCGGCGTGTTGGTGACGGAAATGCCCTTCTTCGCTGCTGCCGCCACATCGATCTTGTCGACGCCGTTGCCGAAATTGGCGATCAGCTTGAGGTTGTCGCCAGCCTGAGCGATCAGCGCTGCGTCGATATGATCGGTTATGGTCGGCACCAGCACGTCGGCTTCCTTGACCGCCGCGACCAGTTCCGGCTGCGTCATCGGCCTGTCTTCGACATTCAGCCGGGCGTCGAACAGCTCACGCATACGTGTCTCGACCGGGTCGGGCAGCTTGCGCGTGATGACGACGAGGGGCCTTTTTCTGCCTACCATTGTTTCCTCGAAACCCGACCTCGTTGAGACCTCTTTAACCAAGACAGGCGAAACTGCAGGCCGGTCGCGGTGCCAGTTCTCCATGTAACAAGAGGTTCCGCCGAAGACAAAGAAAAAGGGGCGCCAAGGCCGATGAGCCGGCGCCGAAAGGAATGAAAGTGTCTGGTTTCGCGTCGCTCCGCCTGGCCCTCAGCGCAGCATTCCTCGGCGCTCTCCTTTATTCCCCTCATGTGGCGGCACAGAATGCAGCAGCACCCGCCCAGAGCGCAACGCTCGGCCCGAGCGGCCTGCCACTGCCGCGTTTCGTCAGCCTGAAAGCGGGCCGCGTCAACTCCCGCGTTGGACCAGGTGTCAACTATTCCGTCGACTGGATGTATATGAAGCCCGGCCTGCCGATGGAGATCATCCAGGAATTCGACACCTGGCGTCGTGTGCGCGATGCCGACGGCTCGGAAGGCTGGATCAACCAGTCGCTGCTTTCAGGCCGCCGCACGGCGATCGTAGCACCCTGGCAGCGGGGCAAAGATGCCCGAGTCAACCTTCTCGATGACCCGGAAAAAGATGCAAGCATCGTCGCGATCATCGAGCCGGGCGCCATGGGCACGATCAAGTCCTGTGACGGCCAGTGGTGCGAGATGACCTTCAACGGCCACACCGGCTGGCTCGCCCAGTCGCTTGTCTGGGGCGCCTATCCGGGCGAACGGGTCAAGAACTAACCCTTCTTGGCGGTTCGGGATCACGGTCGAGAGGCAGATACAGCCGAGACGGATATCTCGCGGCCAAATAATGCGCGGATCAATCGCAGCGTTTGGGACGCAGCCTCACCACGATATCGACATTGGCGATCTCCATGCCTTCCGGCGGCTCCGGCAGGTTGGAAACCGTGACAGGACCGCTGGCGATATCGAAGATCCTGTTTTCGCCTTCGATGTAGAAATGATGGTGATCGGAGGTGTTGGTGTCGAAGTAGGTCTTCGATCCCTCGACGGCCAGGATGCGCAGAAGGCCCGCCTGGGTGAATTGATGAAGGGCGTTGTAGACGGTGGCGAGCGAAACCGGCACGCCGGCGGCGATCGCCTCCTCGTGCAGTTCCTCGGCCGACAGATGGCGGTCGCCTTTGGCGAAAAGCAGATCGGCCAGCGCAATGCGCTGACGCGTCGGCCTCAGGCCAGCTTCGCGAACCCGCGTGTCCACAGCGACATTTTCCTTCCGGCAGCCCAGATCCATCTATCCGTCCAAGCTCAAAGTTTTGCCTCAAGACATGCCCAGAATGCCAAAAACCGAACATTGACCGAAACTGGACACCCCCCGACATATATTCTGTCGGCCGAATACGATCAATAGCGCGCATTGACCCAGGCAGACGGGCAGGTTAAGCGCAAACGCCGGTTTCCGGCCGGAAATAGATTGTGTTAGGAAACCAACGACAAGGGCGCGCTACCGCCCGGACGATTACGGGGACGAGATTGATGGCGGTTTCGAAATCCAGCTACGATTACGAAGAACTGCTTGCCTGCGCCCGCGGCGAGCTGTTCGGACCTGGAAACGCCCAGCTCCCCTATCCGCCGATGCTGATGTTCGACCGCATCACCGAAATCAGCGAGACGGGCGGTGCCTTCGACAAGGGTTTCATCCGCGCGGAATTCGACATCAAGCCGGACCTGTGGTTTTTTGCCTGCCATTTCATCGGGAATCCGATCATGCCGGGGTGCCTGGGTCTCGACGCCATGTGGCAATTGACGGGATTCTACCTCGGCTGGCTCGGCGAACCGGGCAAGGGCATGGCGCTGTCGACCGGCGAGGTGAAGTTCAAGGGCATGGTGACGCCGTCGGTCAAGAAAGTGGAATATGGCGTGGACTTCAAGCGCGTGATGCGCGGACGGCTGGTGCTTGGCATCGCTGATGGCTGGCTGAAGGCGGATGGTGAACCCATATACGCAGCAACGGATCTCAAGGTGGGTCTGTCCAAGCAATCGGCCGCCGCCTGATCGGCGCGCCTCCGCAGCGCCGCGGGTCCGCAGGACGCGCAAAGGAAGCTGTAGAACTTAATTTGCGCATGATCCTTGTCCGACAGGTTTCGGGTTCATGCGCTGGAAGGAGTTGCGAATGAGACGGGTCGTAGTGACAGGCCTCGGCATCGTGTCGTCGATCGGCAACAATGCCAACGAGGTGCAGGCCTCGCTCCACGATGCCAGATCCGGCATCAGCTTTTCCGATTCATTCGCCGAACACGGCTTCCGCTGCCAGGTCTGGGGAGCGCCGACGCTCGACCCCTCGGCGCTGATCGATCGTCGCGCCATGCGCTTCCTGTCGCAAGGTGCGGCCTGGAACCATGTCGCCATGGACCAAGCTATCGGGGACGCTGGACTAGGCGAGAACGACATCACCAATGAGCGCACGGGTATCGTCATGGGATCGGGCGGACCATCGACCCGAACCATCGTCGAAGCCGCCGAAACCACGCTCAAGAATGGCAGCCCCAAGCGCATCGGCCCGTTCGCAGTGCCGAAGGCGATGTCGTCGACCGCTTCGGCGACACTCGCCACCTGGTTCAAGATCCACGGCGTCAACTATTCGATCTCTTCGGCCTGCTCGACCTCGGCGCATTGCATTGGCAATGGCTACGAACTGATCCAGTGGGGCAAGCAGGACATGGTCTTCGCCGGCGGTCATGAGGATCTCGACTGGACGATGTCGGACCTGTTCGACGCGATGGGCGCCATGTCCTCCAAGTTCAACGACCGGGCATCGGCCGCCTCGCGCGCCTATGACGTCGATCGGGACGGCTTCGTCATTGCCGGCGGCGCCGGCGTGCTGGTCCTGGAAGAGCTCGAGCACGCCAAGGCGCGCGGCGCAAAGATCTACGCCGAGATCGTCGGCTATGGCGCGACCTCCGACGGCTACGACATGGTGGCGCCCTCAGGCGAAGGCGCGGTTCGCTGCATGCGGCAGGCGCTGGCAACCGTCTCTTCGCCGGTCGACTACATCAACACGCACGGCACCTCGACGCCGGTCGGCGACTCCAGGGAAATGGGCGCGATCCGCGAGGTGTTCGGCGAAAACATGCCTTTCATCACCTCGACGAAATCACTGACCGGCCATTCGCTGGGTGCGGCCGGCGTGCAGGAATCGATCTACTCGATCCTGATGATGCAAGGCGGCTTCATCGGCGAGAGCGCCCATATCGAGCAGCTCGATCCGGAATTCGAGGGCATGCCGATCGTGCGAGATCGCATCGACGATGCCAGGATCGACACCGTTTTGTCCAACTCGTTCGGTTTCGGCGGCACCAACGCAACGCTGATTTTCCAGCGCTATTCCGCATAAGGATTGCCGATCATGGACGGATTGATGAAGGGCAAGCGCGGGCTTGTCATGGGTGTCGCCAACGACCATTCGATCGCTTGGGGCATCGCCCGGAAACTGTCCGAACATGGGGCAGAACTCGCCTTCACCTATCAGGGCGAAGCCTTCGGGCGCCGGGTCAAGCCGCTCGCCGACAAGCTCGGCTCCTCGCTGGTCGTGCCTTGCGACGTCGAGGACAGCGCATCGGTTGCCGCTACCTTCGAGACCTTAGGCGAGGCCTGGGGCGGGCTGGACTTCGTCGTCCACGCCATCGGCTTTTCCGACAAGAACGAGCTGAAGGGCCTTTACGCCGACACCAGCCGCGACAATTTCGTCCGCACCATGGTCATCTCCTGCTACTCCTTCACCGAGGTCGCCCGTCATGCCGCCGCGCTGATGAAGGGCAGCGGCTCGATGATCACGCTGACCTATGCCGGTTCCGTCCGTGTCATGCCGAACTACAACGTCATGGGCGTGGCCAAGGCGGGTCTGGAAGCCAGCGTCCGCTATCTCGCGAACGACTACGGCCCGCGTGGCATCAGGGTGAACGGCATATCGGCCGGACCGGTGCGGACATTGGCGGGCGCCGGAATTTCCGATGCACGCCACATGTTTTCCTACCAGCAGCGCAACTCGCCGCTGCGCCGTACGGTGACCATCGACGAAGTCGGTGGTTCCGCGCTCTACCTCCTGTCCGACCTGTCGTCGGGCGTCACCGGCGAAATCCACTATGTCGATTCCGGCTACCACATCGTCTCGATGCCGGCGCTCGACGAGCTGAAGCGGACCGACAGCGTACGAGATTAATTCGGCCCGTAAAAAATGCGACGGCCTTGCCGGCAAGCAGACTGGTCGAAGAACGCGGCCATAGATTCGCGAACGGCGCCTTGCCGATCTGCACTGAACTCCGCATTCAGCGGCGCGCCGCGAGAATCTTGAACATGCCGTCGCGGGCGATCTCCGCATGGCTGGAGAAGGCAGCCGCCAGCACCGGCTCGTAGGGAAGCTGACGGTTCGCCACCATGAACAGCCGCCCACCCGGCTTCAGCGCCTTTGCCGCGGCGCGGATCATGCCGGCACCGATCTCCGGCTCGGCCGCCCGGCTGCGATGGAAGGGCGGGTTCATGACGATGGCGTCATAGCGCCGCTCGACCGGCTCGCTCAAAAGATCGATCCAGGAGAAATTGGGTTCCGCCGCTGTATTGCCGATATTTCCTTTCGCCGCCTCCAGCGCATCGAACTCGGCCTCGTAGAGATCGAGCGCCGATATGCCAGGTGAGCGGGCGGCGACCTCGGCCGCCACATAGCCCCAGCCGGCGCAGAAATCGGCAACGCTGCCACGCAGGTCGGTAGGCAGGTTGTCCACCAGCAATTTCGAACCCGTATCGATCTTGTCGAAAGAGAACATGCCTGGCGCGGTGCGGAACCGGGCCTCGACCAGAATGGTTGGATTGACGGCGCGAAGCGCTGCCGCGGCCGCAGCGTCGGCCGGTCGACGGAACCAGAAGGCGATGCCGTGATGCTTCGGCAAATGGCCGTCGAGCGGAACAAGCTCGCCGACGCGCTTGCGCAGGCTGGCAATGCCATTGTCCTTGGCGCCGGCGACGATAATCGATCCGCCCGGCCTCACACGCTCAATCGCCTCAGCGATGCGCAATTCGTTTTGCCCGCGATGACGGCCGGCAAGCACCAATGCCGCATCGAAACCTTCGCCCTCCAGGCGCGGCGTGACCGTGAAGCCAGACCCCTGCAGCACGCGAAAATGCGGGCGGAAGCCTTGCACCAGATGCAGTGCTGCATCGAAACCTTCGGGCAGGCGGAAACCCGGTTCGGCGCCGAGAAAGAGGACACGCTCGCCCTTACGCGGCAGGGAGACAGCCTCGGCCTCGAACGGATGGAACAGTGTCTTCAGCGGCTCGGCGGACATTCTTCGATCTCGAAGTGCTGCTTGCTTTGAAAATGAAAACGGGCGCGACCTTCCGGCGCGCCCGCTTCGATTGTACCGTCAGATCGCTCAGGCGGCGTCTTCTTCGCCTTCGGCCTTCTTGTCGCGGGCGATTTCCTTGCCGGTGGCCTGGTCGACGACCTTCATCGACAGGCGGACCTTGCCGCGCTCGTCGAAGCCCATCAGCTTGACCCAGACCTTGTCGCCTTCCTTGACGACGTCAGAAGTCTTGGCGACGCGGTCATTGGCGAGCTGCGAGATGTGGACGAGGCCGTCACGCGGACCGAAGAAGTTGACGAAAGCGCCGAAGTCGGCGGTCTTGACGACCGTACCCTCGTAGATCTCGCCGACTTCCGGCTCGGCGACGATGGTGTGGATCCACTTCTTCGCCGCCTCGATCTCCTTGGCGTTGGACGAAGCGATCTTGACCGTGCCGTCGTCCTCGATGTTGATCTTGGCGCCGGTCTTTTCGACGATCTCGCGGATGACCTTGCCGCCCGAGCCGATCACGTCGCGGATCTTGTCGGTCGGGATGTGCATGACCTCGATGCGCGGCGCGAATTCGCCGAGTTCGGAACGCGCGCCGGAGAGCGCATGGCCCATTTCGCCGAGGATATGCTGGCGGCCATCCTTGGCCTGGTCCAGCGCGATCTTCATGATCTCCTCGGTGATGCCTTCGATCTTGATGTCCATCTGCAGCGAGGTGATGCCGTTGGCGGTGCCGGCAACCTTGAAGTCCATGTCGCCGAGATGGTCCTCGTCGCCGAGAATGTCGGAGAGCACCGCGAAGCGCTCGCCTTCCTTGATCAGACCCATGGCAATGCCGGCGACCGGCTTGGCCAGCGGCACGCCGGCATCCATCAGCGCCAGCGAGGTGCCACAGACGGTGGCCATCGACGACGAACCGTTGGACTCGGTGATCTCCGAGACGACGCGCAGCGTGTAGGGGAACTGGTCTGATGTGGGCAGCATCGGGCGGATCGCGCGCCAAGCCAGCTTGCCGTGTCCGATCTCGCGGCGGCCGGGCGAACCCATGCGACCGGTTTCACCGACCGAATAGGGAGGGAAGTTGTAGTGAAGGAGGAACTTCTCCTTGTACATGCCGGTCAGCGAATCGACATACTGCTCGTCCTCGCCGGTGCCGAGCGTGGCGACGACCAGCGCCTGGGTCTCGCCGCGGGTGAACAGCGCCGAGCCATGGGTACGCGGCAGGACGCCGACTTCGGAGACGATCTTGCGGACCGTCTTCAGATCGCGGCCGTCGATGCGCGAACCGGTGTCGAGGATGTTCCAGCGCACGACCTTGGCCTGGAGCTCCTTGAACACGGTGCCGATCTGCTCGGACGTGTATTTTGCTTCTTCGCCTTCTGCGGGCGCGAACGCAGCCTTGACCTTCGTCTTGACGGCGTCCACGGCGGCATAGCGCTTCTGTTTGTCGGTGATCTTGTAGGCGTCGCGAAGCTCGCCTTCGACGATCTTCAGCATCTCGGCTTCAAGCGCCGAATAGTCTGGCGCGGTGAAATCGCGCGGGTCCTTGGCGGCGACCTCGGCCAGCTTGATGATTGCGTCGATCACCGGCTGGAAGCCGCGATGGCCGAACATGACGGCGCCGAGCATCAGATCCTCGCCGAGCTCCTTGGCTTCGGACTCGACCATCAGCACGGCGTCAGAGGTGCCGGCGACGATCAGGTCAAGCTTGGATTCCTGCATCTCGTCGACATGCGGATTGAGCACATATTCGCCGTTGATGTAACCGACGCGGGCGCCGCCGACCGGGCCCATGAAGGGGACGCCGGACAGCGTCAAGGCCGCCGAGGTGGCGACGATCGACAGGATGTCCGGATCGTTTTCGAGATCATGCTGGACGACGGTGACAACGATCTGCGTGTCGTTCTTGTAACCGTCAGCGAAGAGCGGGCGGATTGGACGGTCGATGAGACGGGAGACCAGCGTTTCCTTTTCGCTCGGGCGGCCTTCGCGCTTGAAATAGCCGCCCGGGATCTTGCCGGCGGCATAGGTCTTTTCCTGGTAGTTGACGGTCAGCGGGAAGAAGTCGAGGCCGGGCTTCGGCTCCTTCATCGAAACGACGGTGGCGAGAACCTTGGTTTCGCCGTAGGTGGCGAGCACCGCGCCGTCAGCCTGGCGCGCAATCTTGCCGGTTTCGAGGATGAGCGGACGGCCGCCCCATTCGATTTCCACTTTGTGGTGATTGAACATGTCTTGTCCTTCATATGCGGAAAGGGCCGCGCCGTTTCGCCGTGCGCGAGTGCCCCTTTCCGTTGGCTTCGTTTCTCGGGCAGCCACGGGCAAGACAACGGGAAGCTCGGGTAAATCCGGCGCGGCTGCCGGGCGAGCGTCCTGCAATCCTGCCCCATGACCGTCCATGGGCGGTTTCGAATGGCCCTGTGCTATCTCGAAACCGGGTCTGGCCAATCGATTCGATTGACCTTGCGCGTGGCCCCGAAAGCCGCGGCTCTCGGAAAATGCCTTGCACAAATTCAAAATTTCAGAGCGTCCTATTTGCGCGTCCAAATCGATGCGCGGCGCTCTACTTCCTGCATTAGAGCAATGGACTGCTCCAATGCGCGACCGGCGGGCTCTCGAAAGAACCCGCCGGTCAATTCGTCAACGGCGCAGACCGAGCTTCTCGATCAGCGTCTGATAACGCGCATCATCCTTGCGCTTGAGATAATCAAGCAGGCTGCGGCGCTGGGAGACGAGAGCGAGCAGACCACGGCGGGAATGGTTATCCTTCTTGTGGTCCTTGAAATGGTCGGTCAGGTTCTTGATGCGCTCGGAAAGGATGGCCACCTGGACTTCCGGAGACCCGGTATCGCCCTTGGCGGTTGCGAATTCACCCATCAATTCCTTCTTGCGCTCGGCAGTAATCGACATCGTGTTTTTCCTTATCTGTTTGAGGAAACGGGACGCCCTCGGCCGGGATGTCGTCCAGCAGGGGCCGGTACAAGCAAGGTGTCATTGCACGATGCTGCGGCGCATATAGTGCAATTCAGGCAAAAACACCAGCCCAATTCACAAGCCGGCTTTTTGCTGCATAAACGAAGATTTTCCTTCGGCTAAAGCCACTTCTTCCATCTGAAGAAAGCGACGAGCCCGAGCGCGACAACGGCCATGAACACGAGCGCCGCCGGATAGCCGTATTGTGCCTTCAGCTCCGGCATGTTCCATGGCGAGGTTTCGGGATCGAAGTTCATGCCCCACACGCCAGCGAGAAAGGTGAGCGGGATGAAGATCACCGAGACGATCGTCAGATAGCTGATGACATCGCTGGTGCGTGCCTGGCTCAGCGACACATGCATCTCGATCAGACCGGTCAGCATGTCGCGCTGGGTCTCGACCAGTTCGATGAGCCGAAGCGAGTGATCGAGCGTGTCGTTCAGGAAGATCTTGGTCTCAGGCTTCACATAGGACACGTCGTTGCGGATCAGCGTCGCCAGCGCATCGCGCATCGGCCAAAGTACCCCCTTCAGCACATTGGCGTCGCGCCGCAACTCGTGAAGCCGCCGCATCTGGTGCTTGTCCGCCGCGCGCAGCATCTGGTCCTCGATGCTGTCGACCAATTCGCCGGCAGTCTCGATCGGCGGGAAATAGCTGTCGACAATGGCGTCGATCAGCGCATAGGCGAGATAGTCAGCGTCGCGTGCGCGCAGCCGGTTGGGCATCGAGCTTTCGATGCGCTTGCGCACGGGATCGAACGGATCGCCTTCGCGCTCCTGGAAGGTGACGACGAAGTTCCTGCCGAAGAAGACCGCGATCTGCTCGTAACGATGCGCGGTGACGTCGTCGATCATCCTGACGACGACGAAGGCATGGTTTTCAAAGAAATCCACCTTCGGCCTCTGGCCGGTGTTGACGACGTCTTCCAGCGCCAGCGGATGCAGGCTGAAAATCCGGCCGATCTCCTCGATCAGCGGGATGTTGGCGAGACCGGTGCAATCGAGCCAAATGACCGGCCATGTGTCGCAATGAGCGTTGACGTCGTCGATGCTGGCATTTTCGATTGTCTCGAATGTGTCGGGCGACATCAGTGTCAGTCGCAGTTCGCTGCGCCGCGCCGCCGGGTCGGCGATCAGTGTGCCCGGTGATGCGCCGACCGGCGGCCGCCTTGCAGTCACCGGCGCCCGCTTCTTGATCGTCTCGGCCTTTGTCATGTGCCCCTCGGATGCTGCGTCTGATCGAGACTAGACGACGGGACTCACCCGGCAAAGACCCGCTTCGGCTTGAACATGCCTTGCTCGATGGCGCCGATGGCGACCAGCTTGCCGCGCGCCGTAGCGCAGGCTTCCTCGGCTTCCACCGGCGCGTCGCGGCCACGGATGATGACCGGATTGCCGAGGCGGATTTTTGTAGCAGCGTCGTCGCTGATCGCGATCTGCGGCAGGCAGTCGAGCGCGGCTGATGTGTCGACCAGAAGCGCGTCGATGGCGTCGAAGTCGACTGGCACCGTGTCCGCTGAATCCGAACGTTCATCGCCCTGTTCGCCGAAGCGGGCGGCTTCCAGCTCGGCGATGGTGACGAAGTCTTCCTGCGTGAACGGCTCGACCTCGATCCGGCGCAGTTCGGCAATGTGGCCGAAACAGCCGAGGTCGCGGCCCATGTCGCGGGCCAGAGAGCGCACATAGGTGCCCTTGCCGCATTCGACCTCGAAAATGCTGCGATCAGCACTGTGCTCGATCAGGTCGAGGCGGCCGATCTCGACTTCCCGCGCCGGGATGTCGACCGTCGCGCCGTCGCGGGCAAGGTCGTAGGCGCGCTCGCCTGCGATCTTGATGGCCGAAAATTGCGGCGGCGTCTGCATGATGACGCCGGTGTATTTCGGCATCAGCAAAAGCACATCGGCTTCTGCCGGACGCTGTTCGGAACTTTTTGTCACCGGCCCTTCGAGGTCATCGGTCGAACGCTCCTCACCCCAGGCAACGGTGAAGCGGTAGACCTTGGCGCCATCCTGGACATAGGGCACGGTCTTGGTCGCTTCGCCGAGCGCAATCGGCAGCATGCCGGAAGCGAGCGGGTCGAGCGTGCCGGCATGGCCGGCCTTTTCAGCCTGGAACAACCATTTGATCTTGGAGACGGCTTCGGTCGAACCCATGCCGACGGGCTTGTCCAGCACCAGCCAGCCGGAGATCGGCCGACCCTTCTTCTTGCCGCGACGCGCCACTATTTTTCGTCCTTGTCGTTGTCTTTATTCTGGTCGCCAATCTGCGCGTCAGGGTCGAGATCACGCGCCACTTCTGGCGAGTGCAGCAATTCGTTGATTTTCTGGAAATTGTCGTAACTGGTGTCGAGCCGGAAGCGGAACTCCGGCATGTATTTCATCTGCCGGAGCGCGCCTGAGACGCGGCCGCGCACGAATTTAGCATGCTTGTTGAGCGCTTCGACCACGGCATCGGCATCACTGGCGCCAAGCGGCAAGACGAAGGCGGTGGCGATCTTCAGATCGGGCGACATGCGCACTTCCGAGACCGAAACCACAGCATTCTCGACCAACGGATCGAGGATCTCGCCACGCTGCAAGGTTTCCGACAGCGCGTGGCGCACCTGCTCGCCGACGCGAAGCATGCGCTGGGATGGACCTGACGTGGTTGAACGGGGCATTTTTCTCTATCCTGAAATCGTGAGGCACGGGATAGAACCGCCCCGCATGTCTCATATGCTTTGGGCGGCGGCCTTTCGACCACCGCCCGGTCTCAATAGATGCTCGAACTCAAGATGCTCGAACTCAGAGCGTTCTGGTCACCATCTCGACGCGGAAGCACTCGATGATATCGCCGACGCGCATGTCCTCGTAGTTCTGGAAGGCCATGCCGCATTCCTGGCCACCCGGGACCTCCGCCACTTCGTCCTTGAAGCGCTTGAGGGTCTTCAGCGTGCCTTCGTGGATGACGACATTGTCGCGGATCAGGCGAACGCCCGCACCGCGCTCGACCTTGCCTTCGGTGACACGGCAGCCGGCGATCTTGCCGACCTTGGTGATGTCGAAAATCTCGAGGATCTCCGCATTGCCGATGAAGGTCTCGCGACGCTCCGGCGACAGCAGGCCCGACAGCGCCGCCTTCACGTCATCCACGAGATTGTAGATGATCGAGTAGTAGCGGATCTCGATTCCCGCAGCCGCGGCAGCCGCGCGCGCCTGCACATTGGCGCGGACGTTGAAGCCGATGATTGCGGCACCCGAGGTTTCCGCCAGCGACACATCGCTTTCGGTGATGCCGCCGGCGCCCGCATGGACGATGCGCGCACGCACCTCGTCGGTGCCGAGCTTGTCCAGCGCCGCGTTGATCGCCTCGATCGAGCCCTGCACGTCGCCCTTGATGACCAGCGGGAATTCCTTCAGCCCGCTCGTCTGCAGTTGCGACATCATCTGTTCGAGCGAGCCACGCTGGCCGGCATGCTTGGCCACCGCCTTCTCGCGCGCCAGACGCTGGCGATATTCGGTGATCTCGCGGGCGCGGGCTTCATTGTTGACCACGGCGAAGCGGTCGCCGGCCTGCGGGGTTCCTTGCAGACCGAGCACCTCCACCGGCATCGCCGGCGGCGCTTCCTTGATTTGCCCGCCGCGGTCGTTGACCAGCGCGCGCACCCGGCCCCATTCGTTGCCGGCAACGAGGATATCGCCGGGCATCAGCGTACCGGTCTGGACCAGCACGGTGGCGACGGGGCCGCGGCCCTTGTCGAGCTGGGCTTCGATGACGACGCCCTCGGCGGTGCGGTCCGGATTGGCCTTCAGGTCGAGGATTTCGGCCTGCAGCAGGATCGCTTCGAGCAGCTTGTCGAGATTGGTGCCCTTGGTCGCCGACACCTCGACGTCCAGCACCTCGCCGCCCATCGATTCGACGAAGACTTCGTGGCGCAGCAGTTCCGAGCGCACCTTCTGCGGGTCGGCGTCATGCTTGTCGATCTTGTTGATCGCCACGATGATCGGAACGCCGGCCGCCTTGGCATGGCTGATCGATTCGATCGTCTGCGGCATCACGCTGTCGTCGGCCGCCACCACGAGGATGGCGATGTCTGTCGCCTGGGCTCCGCGGGCGCGCATCGCCGTGAATGCGGCGTGGCCGGGCGTATCGATGAAGGTGATCTTGTGACCGTTCTTCTCAACCTGATAGGCGCCGATATGCTGGGTGATGCCGCCTGCCTCGCCGGACACGACATTGGCATTACGGATGGCATCGAGCAGCGAGGTCTTGCCGTGGTCGACATGGCCCATGATGGTCACCACCGGCGGACGCGGCTCGAGATCTTCGGGACGGTCGGCGATGTTGAAGAGGCCTTCCTCGATGTCGGACTCGGCGACGCGGCGAACCGTGTGGCCGAATTCGGTGGCGACCAGTTCGGCCGTGTCGGCGTCGATGACGTCGCCCGGCTTCAGGATCTGGCCCTGTTTCATGAAGAACTTGACCACATCGACGGCGCGCTCGGACATGCGCTGCGCCAGTTCCTGGATGGTGATGGTTTCGGGCAGTATCACTTCGCGCATGACTTTCTCGCGCGGTTCGTTATGCAGCGCGCGCTTGAATTTCTCCTGGCGCCGACGCATCGACGACAGCGAACGCGCACGCGCATCCTCATCGGAAAGTGCGGCATTCAGCGTCAGCTTGCCGCGGCGGCGATCTTCCTCGCCTTTGGTCGGCTTAGCCGGACGCGCCACTTCGGGCGTGACCGGACGGCGCACCGGAGCACCGGCGCCGGTCCGCTTCGGCTTGATTTCCTCGTCGTCGACTGTCGCCAGTTCGGCCAGCGGCGCGCGGCGACGCGCCTCTTCCTCGGCACGCCGGCGGGACTCGGCCTCGGCCTGCAGCCGGGCTTCTTCCTCGGCCTGGCGGCGCGCGGATTCCTCGCGCTCGCGACGGCGGCGCTCTTCATCCTCGGCGCGGCGCTTGGCCTCGTCGATGGCGCGCTGGCGATCCTCGACGTCGCGCACCTTCGAACCCTCAAGGGCCCGGCGGCGCGCCTCCATCTCATTGCGGGACAATTCGTTCAGCACCATGCCGCCGCGTTCGACCGGCGGCGGAGGCGGCGGCGCCTTGGGCGCTTGCTGCACAACGGGCGCTGCCGCGACCGGCGGCTTCGGCGTGAACACGGACACAGGGGCAGCGGCCGGCTCCGGCTTGTCGCCGGGCAGCGAGAACTTGCGCTTCTTGGTCTCGACCACGACCGCCTTGGTGCGGCCATGCGAGAAGCTTTGGCGCACGGTGCCCTGTTCCGTACCGGGGCGCTTCAGCGTCAAGGTCTTCTTCGGCGTCACACTCAACGTCTTTTCGTCGCCCGATTTCGTATCGCTCATTCCATATCCTCTGCGGCATCATCTTCGTCAGCAACGGCCGCAAGCCTTGCCAGATCGTCCGGGGAACCGCCCCGATACCGGTCGAGCGCAACCATGCGCATCTGGACCGCCCTGCCCGCGTCTCCCGCGAGAACGGCAGCATGTATCACATTTGTACCCCCCAATGCCAAGCTCAACTCGGCCTCGGGGAAAAGTTTGTAGGCGAGGATGGCGGGGCCGCCAAGATGGACGGTTGCCCGTCGCGCCTGGCTGATCTTGCGGACGCCGTCATCTGACGCCTCGGTCGCATGCAACACGAAAAGCGCCAGCCCACCACGCACCGCGCTCTCGACCTTGGTGGCGCCGAGCGCGATCGAGCCTGCCTTTCGGGCAAGACCGAGCATGCCCAGAGCGGATCTGGAAAGCAGCCCGTCGACCATGCCGCCGAGATCGGTCGGCACGGTCACCTGCGCCTTGAAGGCGCGAGCGAACAAGTTTTTCGCTGCCGCCTTGTCGATATGTAGGCGGTCGGCCGTCACCCAGCAACCGCGGCCGGGCAGGTTTTTCTTGATATCCGGGACGACGGCCGAATCCGGGCCGACGACGAAGCGGATCAATTCATCCGGTTCGGCCTGTCTGCGCGTGACGATGCAAGTGCGATCGTTCATCTCGTCCAAGGGCGGGTTGTGTGCGATGCGGTTTCACCTCACGCACCAACGGCTTCGTCAGCCGGCACGTCTTCGGCTGCAAGCTCGTCTTCGGTGATCCAGCCGGCCTTGAGGCGGGCGGCCAGAACCATCTGCTCGGCATCGGCGCGCGACACGCCGTGACTGGCGAGCACGCCGGGGAACACCTTCGTCTCGCCGTCCTTGCGTTCTTTCCAGCCGGTCAGGTCATCGGCCGCATAGCCGGCGAAATCCTCGATCGTCTTCACGCCGTCCTCGCCGAGCGTCACCATCATGGCGGTGGTCACGCCGGGAATCTCACGCAACTCGTCCTTGACGCCCAGCGCCTTGCGCTTCTCGTCATGCTCGGCTTCGATCTTCTCCAGATACTCGCGGGCGCGGGCCTGGATTTCCGAGGCGGTGTCCTCGTCGAAGCCGTCGATCGACGCGATCTCGTCGGCATCGACATAGGCGACTTCCTCGACGTTGGTAAAGCCTTCGGAGGCGAGCACCTGGCCGACCATCTCGTCGACGTTGAGCGCATCCATGAACAGCGCCGAGCGTTCGACGAACTCCTTCTGGCGGCGCTCGCTCTCTTCCTGCTCGGTCAGGATATCGATATCCCAGCCGGTGAGCTGCGAGGCGAGCCGGACGTTCTGGCCACGGCGGCCAATGGCCAGCGACAGCTGGTCGTCCGGCACCACGACTTCGATGCGTTCGGCATCCTCGTCAAGCACGACCTTGGCGACTTCCGCTGGCTGCAGCGCGTTGACGATGAAGGAAGCAGCCGAAGGCGACCACGGAATGATGTCGATCTTCTCGCCCTGCAATTCGCCGACCACCGCCTGAACGCGGCTGCCGCGCATGCCGACGCAGGCGCCGACAGGATCGATGGAACTGTCACGCGAGATGACGGCGATCTTGGCGCGCGAACCTGGATCGCGGGCGACCGACTTGATCTCGATGATGCCGTCGTAGATTTCCGGCACTTCCATGGTGAACAGCTTCGCCATGAACTGCGGATGGGTGCGCGACAGGAATATCTGCGGACCGCGCTGCTCGCGGCGCACGTCATAGACATAGGCGCGGACGCGATCGCCATATTTGTAGTTCTCGCGCGGGATCAGCTCGTCGCGGCGGATGATCGCCTCGCCGCGGCCGAGATCGACGATGACGTTGCCGTATTCGACGCGCTTGACGGTGCCGTTGACGATCTCGCCGATGCGGTCCTTGTACTCGTCATACTGGCGGTCGCGCTCGGCCTCGCGCACCTTCTGCACGATGACCTGCTTGGCCGACTGGGCGGCGATGCGGCCGAAATCCATCGGCGGCAGCTGTTCGGCAATGAAGTCGCCGAGCTGGGCGTCGGGATTGCGCTCGCGCGCGGAGGAAATGGCGATCTGCGTCGCATAGTCGTCGACTTTCTCGACCACTTCCATCAGCCGCTGCAGCTTCATCTCGCCGGTATTCGGATTGATGTCGGCACGGATGTTGGTTTCCTGGCCATAGCGCGAGCGCGCAGCCTTCTGGATCGCATCCGCCATGGCGGCGATGACGATCGACTTGTCGATCGACTTTTCACGCGCGACCGCGTCGGCGATCTGCAGCAGTTCAAGCCTGTTAGCGCTTACAACCATCGTTTTTCTCCCGAGCTTGTTGCCGAGCCTTTGCGCCCGGCAGCCCAATCACATTTCCTGTTCGGTTTCATCTTCCGCGCCCGCTTCTGCGCCCTCTGGCGCGTCTTCGGGTTCGCCGCGGCGCTTCTTGGCTTCCTTGCGCGCCCTGTTGTCTTTCGACAGCGCGTCGCGGATAAGGTCATCGGTCAGGATCAGCCGTGCCTCGGCAATCGCATCGTAGGGCACACGCACCGTCGGCTCTTCGCCGTAGGCCGCCTTGTCGCGCTCGATCAGCACGCCGTCCGCGTCGCTCTCGGCGATCTTGCCCTTGAAGCGCTTGCGGTCGGCGACAAGGACCGAGGTTTCCATCTTCACCAAATGACCCGTCCAGGTCGCGAAATCCGACTTGCGGACCAGCGGCCGGTCGATACCCGGCGACGAAACTTCGAGATGATATGCCTTTTCGATGGGATCATCGACGTCGAGCGCCGGCGATACTGCCCGGCTAACCTCTTCGCAATCCTCGACGGTCATGGTGCCGTCCTCGCGTTCGGCCATGATCTGCAGCGTCAGCCCGTTCTGGCCCGTCAAATGCACCCTGACAAGGCGGAAGCCGATGGCACGCAGCACCGGCTGCACGATCAGCGCGATTCGCGCATCGATGCCGTTTTCGCGGATGATGCGGTCGTCGCTGTCGGGTACCGTTGCCGTCATTCTACTTCTGTCGCTTCATTGGTGGGCGGAAGGTAATAAAAAAGAGCGGGACCGGGTGGACCCACTCTTCGCCATACCGACCAAGAATTTGAGCATGATATAGACGATCGCCGCCATGGTTTCAAGTCCGCATGCAGGACCGGGCGAAAAGTGCCGGAAGCGGCAGCGTTGCACAGGGCGCATGGCGGCCATGCGGCAGCGTCCCTGTGATATCGGGCAATACGCACCTATCTATGTTGCGCTGCACAAATTCAATCACGCATCGCAGCAGGCGAAAGGGCATAATAATGACCAACCGCAGGGTTTTCTCGGCCATCGGCGATTTCTTCACCGTGTTCGGCAGCGCCGTCGCCGCTTCGCAAGCCGTCGAAGCCGGCCGCAAGCCGCGGGCGCACGATCTGCGCAATCTCGGCATGGATCCGGCCGCCTTCAACAAGATCGGTCGCTTCTAAGACCGGCGGCTCAGGGCGAGGACATCTTTGGTCCTCGTCGACGGCAAAGCGCGCGACGCGCGCTGCTGAGTAGGACTATCTCCGGACGAAGGTGAGATATGTCGGCCGACGGCCTTCGCGAATGGCCTTCGCCTCGTAGCGCGTACCCGACCAACCCTCATAGGGTCGATGCCAGTCGGCGGCCTCTTCAGCCTGCCACGCAAACGCCTCATGTTCCCGGCAATGCAGCAGCGTCCAGTTCACATAGCTATCGATATCGGAAGCAAAGCGGAATTTTCTGCCTGACTTCAGGACGCGCGCGAAACGGTCGAGATTAACCGGACTGACGAAGCGTCGCTTCCAGTGCTTCTTCTTCGGCCAAGGATCGGGATAGAGAAGGTCGATGCCGTCGAGCGAGGCTTGCGGGAGCCAGTCGAGCAGGCGCGTGGCGTCGTCGTCATAGACGCGAAGATTGGCAAGCGGCCGTTCCCTGACGGCCATCATCATCTTGGCCATGCCGTTGACGAAAGGTTCGACGCCGACAAAACCGATTTCAGGAGCCGCCGTCGCCCGATGCAGCAGGTGCTCGCCGCCGCCGAAACCAATTTCGAGATGAATGGCGCAGACATCGGCTTCGAACAGGCTGCGCAATTCGGCCGGCGGTCCGGCGGTCAGATCGAGCCGGTAGGTGCTGAAGCCACTTTCCAGTGCCGCCGCCTGCTGCGGACGGATGGTCTTGCCGCGCCGGCGACCGAAAAATGCTTCGGTCGCACGGCTTGGCCGGTCTTTCGGATCCATGGACGCCGCGGCTAGGCCGCGACTGCTTCGGCGGGCGCTTCGGCGAGTGCATCCTTGAGCGCCTTGGCGAGGTCGGTCTTTTCCCAGGAGAAGGATCCGTCACGGCCGGCCTTGCGGCCGAAATGGCCATAGGACGACGTCTTCGCGTAGATCGGCTTGTTGAGATCGAGGTGGCGGCGGATGCCGGACGGCGACAGGTCCATCACGGTGCGCAGCGCCTGCTCGAGCTTTGCCTCATCGACCTTGCCGGTGCCGTGCAGGTCGACATAGACCGACAGCGGCTGGGCGACGCCAATGGCATAGGAAAGCTGGATGGTGCAGCGATCGGCGAGCTTGGCCGCCACCACATTCTTGGCGAGATAGCGTGCCGCATAGGCCGCGGAACGGTCGACTTTGGTGGTGTCCTTGCCGGAAAAAGCACCGCCGCCATGGGGCGCAGCACCGCCGTAAGTGTCGACGATGATCTTGCGCCCGGTCAGGCCGGCGTCGCCGTCTGGCCCGCCGATGACGAACTTGCCCGTCGGGTTTATGTACCAGTTGCAGCTGTCGGCGATCTTCAGCTCGCCGAGCGCCTCGCGAATATAGGGTTCGACGACGTTGCGGACCTTCTTCGAATCCCAGCTGGCGTCGAGATGCTGGGTGGACAGCACGATTTGCGTCACTTCCGCCGCCTTGCCGTCGATATAACGGACGGTCACCTGGCTCTTGGCGTCCGGCCCGAGCCGGCCGGCATCGCCGTTGCCCTCATGGCGCGCGGCGGCCAGCAATTCGAGGATCTTGTGGCTGTAGTAGATCGGCGCCGGCATCAGATCCGGCGTCTCGCGGCAGGCATAGCCGAACATGATGCCCTGGTCGCCGGCGCCTTCCTCGCCTTGCCGGTCGGAGGCGTTGTCGACGCCTTGCCCGATATCCGGTGACTGGCCGTGCAGCAGAACCTCGATCTTTGCTGTCTTCCAGTGGAAACCGGCCTGTTCATAGCCGATTTCGCGGATCGCCTTGCGGGCGGCCGACTTGAACTTCGCCGGATTGACGAGCGGATGACCGGCGGCATCCATCAGGATGTTGCCGGCCTTGTCCTTCTTGAGCAGGGTCTCGGGGACGCGGACCTCGCCGGCGATGACGACGCGATTCGTGGTCGCCAGCGTCTCACAGGCGACGCGGACCTTCCAGGGGTCCATGCCGGTCTTTCTGGCCTCGCGATAGACCAGATCGACGATCTCGTCGGAGATACGGTCGCAGACCTTGTCGGGATGACCCTCGGCAACGGATTCCGAGGTGAATAGATAGTTTTGCCGCGTCACGGGTGTCCCCTCTTGAAAAAATGTCGGCACGCTGCCGATTGGCGCGCCACGTGTTAGCTGTGCCGGGCGGCGCCCGTCAAGCGGTGCGGCCATTCTGGTATGAAAATCGCGCTATTATCTTGTACCACTGTGACCGGCGGCAGGATGCCGCAAGCGCGCTTAGCTCCAACACGTTGCTTAGCTTCAGCACGTTGATGAAAAAGACTTTGAGCATGGGTGTAGAGCAAAATCGATCCGCTCTCCGGCATGCCTATGGGATGTAAGTTACACGGTGCGCGAGATCGCGAGAATTTGCCTGCCCCGCTATGACGGCCTCGCCATTTCGGGTTTTCAACGGCCAAATCAATCGGCCCAATCAATCCACTTCGTCGGTGGAAAGGGCCTTCACAAGCTCGATGATCTTGCGGCGTATCTTCACGTCGCCGATCTTGACGAAGGCCCGGTTGAGTTGAAGACCTTCAGGACTGCCGCAGAATTCGACGGCAAAAGCCATTGATGTATCCTCCGCAAATCCGCGGTTGCCCACGGTCTCCTGGCCCGGCGCGTCCTCGAAAAAGAAAGCGACAGGAACGCCGAGTATCGAGGCGATTGCCTGCAAACGGCTGGCACCAACGCGATTGGTCCCCTTTTCGTATTTCTGTATCTGCTGAAAAGTTATTCCGAGGTTCTCGCCCAGCTTCTCCTGACTCATTCCCAACATATTGCGACGAAGCCTGATGCGACTTCCGACATGGATGTCGATAGGATTCGGCTTCTTCTTGTTTTCTTCTGCCATTTTTTCCTCGCCGAATTTTTCCGGCTTTTTGTGTTTTTCTGCCCAAACGAAGCCGGCGGCCGGTGCCCAACACAAAGACGTACCGACTTCGAGAAATTTCAGGCCGTTACAGTATGAGTTTCTAATGTGTCGACTGTCAATTCGCCCGTAGCTTTTGCCTTACATTCGATGTGAAAGCGGCCAGGGCAAACAGCAACAATATCATCAGTCCGTTGATGCGTCTTTGGCGGGAAGAAGCAATGGCTTGATCGGAAATCGGCACATGTACATCGATGGCTCCGCGTGCGTCGATCGCCAGCGCGTCGAGGATGCGCCCGCGCGGATCGACGACAGCGGAGATGCCGTTATTGGCTGCGCGCAACAAGGGCACCCCGTTCTCCACAGCACGAATCTGCGCCTGCCTGAAATGCTGGTACGGACCCGGCGTGTCACCGAACCACGCGTCGTTCGTGACATTCACAATAAGCTCGGCTGACGTAGCGTCAATCGCCACCAGATCGGGAAAGATGACTTCATAGCAAATGAACGGAAGCACGCGGATGCCGCCGGACAGCGCGATCGGATGCCGCTCATTGCCGGCCGCGTAGGTCGTCGGCCCGGCGACGAGCTGTTTGAGCCCGAAGCGGCCAAGCAGGTCGGCAAAAGGCAGATACTCGCCAAAGGGCACCAGATGAACCTTGTCGACAGCATCTGCGATTTCGCCCTTGTCGTCGATCGCCACCACCGAATTGTAGTACCGCCTGTCGGCATCTGCCGCCGAGCCGCCCTCCTCCCGGACGACGCCGGCGATCAGCATCTGGCCGTCGTCAAGCATCTCTCCCAGCGCGGTCAGCGCATCGGGACGTTCGGCGAAAAAAAACGGCACGGAGGTTTCCGGCCACAGGATCAATTGCGGCTTGTCATGGCCGGCCTCCGGCGCCTTGGCCGAAAGCCCCATCAGCGTAGCGAAGATCCGGTCGGGCACCGAAGCGTCCCACTTCTCGCTGAGGTCGACAGCCGGCTGCACAATGCGGACGTCGAGGCTGCGCTCCGCCGGCTTCTCGGGAATAGCAAGCCGGATATAGCCGAAGCCGACATGGGCCGCGACGAGAAGGGCAAGCAGTGCAGCTCCCAGGCGGACATGCCGGCGCGCCGCAAGCAGGGCCGGCAATGCAAAGACGAAGACCGCCAGCGCGTTCATGCCGACCATGCCGGTCACCGACACGCTCTGCATAAGCAAAGGCACCGGCATCGCCGCGTAGCCGACGGCATTCCACGGGAACCCGGTGAACAGAAAATCGCGCAGCCATTCCGTCAGGCCAAAACCGAAGGCAAGGGCAGCGATGCGGCCGATGTCGTTGCTCCACAGCAGCCGGGCAACCGCTGTTGCGAAGCCGTAGAAAAAGGCGAGGGCCAGCGGAATTCCGACCACTGCGAAGGGAAGCGCCCAGGCGAAACTGTCGGCCTCGACCAGAAGTGCCGAGCCGATCCACCACAGGCCGGCGAGAAAATAGCCGAAGCCGAACCACCAGCCGATGGCGAAAGCCGGCCGCAGACGCCAGAACCAGCCATCGGAGGCTTCGCCGGTCGCGCCGTCGAGGAGCCAGACCAGCAGCGGAAACGAAATAAAACAGACGGCAAAGAAATCGTAAGGCGCCTGGGCAAGAACCGCCAGCGCGCCAGCAAGAAACGCCACAAGCGCGCGGCGCCAACCCCACAGCAGAATTATCCGGCCGGCCAGGCGCTTCATCAATTCTTCCGAGTCGTGCGAATCACCGAGCAAGATTTATCAGGCTGCGGTCCACGCTCCAAACGGCCACCGCTTCAGCCGGCGTGCCCGCTTGAATCTTCGGCAATCGACCCTCCTGCGGACTCAAAAGCAGGGTTCACAGACGAAGTGAGAACGATAGCGTGGATGCTCTATCAGCGTGCCAAAGCCGACAAGAAATGCTCCCCATGCGAGCACAACTGCCACAGCCATGATGCCAACTCCTGAAGCCAGTTTGCAAGCCAAGCCGACCGATGAAGAAAAGCGCCAAGGGCGTATCAGCGCAACGATTGCGGCTGATGCCAGCAGAATAAGCGCTGGAACGCCTAAGACCACGGCGTGCATCTCCAGCATAAGAGCGAACGGAGTATCCAACTTTATCATCGGCTTAACCCCCCTAAACCCTGAAGGCATTCAAGATGGCGACTCCGATGACTCGATGGGCCAGTTTTTCCACCCGTTGCGGACGAAGACGGCCTCGCGCAAGACGTTCACCTGTTGCCTAACCGCCTCCGCAGCAGGAAATGAAAGTCGCACAGGACAACCAGCCCAACCAGCATGCCGGATGTGGAGCCGACCACATCGCTCCAGCCAAGCTCGGACCCAACTCAACACAGCTTTGGACAGGGCATACAGCGGGACCAGGAATGACAGCCCGGCGAAAAAGGCGGTTACGGCAAACCAGGTTCTTTCGAAAGAGAGCGCCTTCCGCCCATCGAAGCCACGAATTCGTGCGGTCCGCGAAATCAAGTGGCCGTAGGCTGCTTCCTCTTGCTTTCGCAGGCTCGGGATGAATATGGCGATGAAGCAGAGGAACGCTGCATGCATGGCCAAGAGGCCTCTGAAAATCCGAAGGTGAGGATCACCGCCGAAGGGAGCCACGCAGTAGAGCGCCCCGAGGAGCACCGCAGCCACAAATCCATAGAAACAAAGCCGGATGGGATGCCACCAGTCTAGCGACGCAAGAAACATTTTCCGCCTTAACCCGCTGCCAATCAGCCAACAGAACTTCTTCCGCAGATATTGATCTCCGCTTTCCACCGTAACGGAAGTTCGCGGAATCGAAGACCATGCGCTGATGCCCGATTACAATCTTGAATATCGAAAGCTGCGCGAAGCGGGCTTCTCCGGCTGGTCGGGAGCCAATCGAGATGGGAACATCCGGACTCTGACAACCACGCTCATGTGGCTTGAAGCCGAATAGCTGTTACCAGGCCAGCGAGGGAAAACTCTTCGCCCTTCCAATTCATCCATCAGTCTTCGCCGTCGCGCGACAGAAATGCGTTCAGCCGCTCCAGAACGAGGGCCGGGGCTTCGAGCTGAGGCAAATGACCGACGCCAGGCAGTGTTTCGAACGACGCCCGCGGGATCAGCGCATGAAGCGCTTTGCCTCGCTCCAGCGGGATCCATGGATCGTCCTTGCCCCAGATTATCTTTACCGGACACCTGATATTCCCGAACACCTGCTCGACTTCGGCGGTGTACTTTTCGTCGGCTTGCGCGAATTGCCGATAGAAGCTTCCTCGTCCCTCCTCGGCAAGCCACGGCTCGACAAGCTTCTCGAAATCACCCGAATCGATGTCATTGACGATGGCCCCCTTGATATAGGCCTCCACGACCGCTCTGTGGATGTGCGGCGGCAGGCCCAGAAAGGCATCCACATGACGACCGACGTGATCGAAGAACTCCGATCCCCACGGGCGCATGGCGACGACATTCATCAGAACATACCGCTCGAAGTCGCAGCCATGCAGCAAATGCGCCCGTAGCGTCGTCGCTCCGCCGAAATCATGGGCAACGACCATGGGCCGCTCAAGGTGCCAGTGCGCAAGCATCTCGGCGAATACCTTTCCTTGCACATCGAGTGAGGTGCGCTGCTCCGCGGCTTTGTCGGATCGCCCGTATCCGGGCATATCGTACCAGTGGACACGATAGCGCCTTGCAAGGTCTGGAATAATCCGATGCCATGAGAACGAAGACCACGGCCAGCCATGGGCCAGCACGAGCGCAGGCCCGTTGCCAGATCGACCCGCTGCCACAGCGCCCGCGGATGTTTCGACGGTCTCATCAAGTTTCCACGGCATCAGATATTCTCCCAGTATTCAGGACAGCGTCCAGATGAATGGTTCGGAACCATATAGTTCGAGACCACCTACCATCCATCGCTGAGATTGAGACGGAGACGCTAACGGTGCCAGCCTTCGATCCGTAGATCGCCCAGCCGCTCGGCCTCCTCGCGTGGAATGGTGCGTACGGTCTGGGAAGAAGTCCAGACGTGACCCTCAGGATCGAGCGCCCTATACCGTTGTTGAGAGCTTGAACGGATCGTCGACCGTCATCGGGCGGCGGTGCTTCAGGTTTTCTTGTCGCAGGTTCTTGTCCCAAAACCGCTAGACACTTTTGCGGAACCTGCTCACGCCTGCTCGGCGCGGACGGCGCGCCGGCGGCGCTCGCCTTTCGGGGTCTCGACGATGCGCACGCGCTTGACGCGGCGCGGATCGGCGTCGAGCACATGGAATTCGAAGCCAGGGATGGCCTGCACCACTTCGCCGCGGGCCGGAACCCTGCCAAGCGTGTTGAAGATCATGCCGCCGATCGTGTCGACATATTCGCCATGCTCGCCGGCGGCGAAATCCTCGCCGATCATCTTGGCGACATCGTCGATCTCGGCCTTGCCGTCGACGACGAACACGCCCTCGCCGGTCTGGGTGATCATCGGCTCGTCCTCGTCATGCTCGTCCTCGATGTCGCCGACCACCATCTCGACGATATCCTCGAGCGACACCAGACCGTCGGTGCCGCCATATTCGTCGATGACCAGCGCCATCTGGGTCCGCATCGCCTGCATCCGCCCCATGAGATCGGAGGCGAGCATCGACGGCGGCACGAAAAGCACCGGGCGGATCAGGGTCAGGTCGCCGATGGTGCGCGTGAGATCGACCTTGGCGAGATCGAGAAGCGTGGCGGCGGCGGTTTTCCTGGTCGTCCTGCCCTTCCTGACGCGGGCGATCTTGGTGATGTGCGCGAGCACGTCGCGGATGTGGACCATGCCGCGCGGGTCGTCGAGCGTCTCCGAATAGACCGGCATGCGGGAATGGCCGGACTGCTCGAACAGCCCCAGAAGATCGCCCAGGTTCGTCGTGATCTCGACCGCCTCGATGTCGGCGCGCGGCACCATGACGTCCTCGACGCGCACCTCGCGCAGACGCAGGATGTTGTTGAGCATGGCCCGTTCGCCGGGCGAAAAGGCGCCGGCATCGCTCGCCGTTTCGGCAAGCGCGTCGGCGATCTCCTCGCGCAGGCTGGTGCCGTTGCGTTGCCTGAACAGGCCGAGCACGCGATCGAACAGGGAAGGACCGGCAGGCGATGGCTCGCTGGCGAAGCTGCCGGTAATGGTACTCGGACTCGAGCCCTCTTCCGTCTGTTCGGATGGCTTGGTCGCACTGCCGGCGTCTGGGCGGGCGGCAGTCTCTGGTTTGTCGTTCATCGTCGTCCGGTCATTTGATCTTTTTAGTTACGCGTAGGGATCGGGAATGGCAAGCCTCGCAAGTGCTGCGCGTTCGACGGCTTCCATTTCCTCGGCCTCGGCGTCGGTCTCGTGATCGTAGCCCAGCAAATGCAGCAGGCCGTGGATGACGAGATGGATGATATGGTTGTCGACAGGCTTGTCTTCCAGTGCGGCTTCCCGCGCAACCGTCTCGGCGGCCAGCACGATGTCGCCCAGCATCGGCGGCAGCGGGCCGCCCGTTGTAAGCGGAAAAGCCGGGAAAGACAGGACATTGGTCGGTTTGTCCTTGCCGCGCCAGCCGGCATTGAGGCTGCGGATATGGGCATCGTCAGAAAAGACGATGCTGAGTTCGGAAGGGCCGGCTACGCCGATTTCGGCAAACGCAGCGGCAACGGCGCGATGGACCAGCCGCGTCAGCGCAGCCTCTTCCGGCCAGTCGCCCGCTTCGACCGCTATATCGATGTCGACGGGAACCGGAAGATCCCCGCCTACAGACTTTCTGTCCTCAGCCATAAGGCCGCATCTTCAGCCTTCGGCGCCCAGGCCCCGGGCCAGCTTGCCGTCGCGGTCGTAGGCCTTCACGATCTCGGCGACCAGCGGATGCCTGACGACGTCGCCTTCGTTGAAGCGCACCGTCACCATGCCAGTGACGCCGTCGAGGATCCTGAGCGCCTCGACCAGACCGGATTTGGTGTTTTGCGGCAGATCGATCTGGGTCGGATCGCCGGTGACGATCATGCGAGAGTTCTCGCCGAGACGGGTCAGGAACATCTTCATCTGCATCGGCGTGGTGTTCTGCGCCTCGTCGAGGATGACGGCGGAGTGCGCCAGCGTGCGGCCGCGCATGAAGGCCAGCGGCGCGATCTCGATCACCTCGGCGGCAATCGCCCGCTCGACCTTGTCGGCCGGCATCATCTCGTAAAGCGCGTCATAGAGCGGCCGCAGATAGGGATCGACCTTCTCCTTCATGTCGCCGGGCAGGAAACCGAGCCGCTCGCCGGCCTCGACGGCCGGCCGCGACAGCACGATGCGCTCGACCATGCCACGTTCGAGCAGCATCGCCGCATGCGCCACCGCCAGGAAGGTTTTTCCCGTGCCAGCCGGGCCGATGCCGAAGACGAGTTCGGACCGCTCCAGGGCGCGCATATAGGCGTCCTGGTTGAGCGAACGGGCATAGATCGTCTTCTTACGCGTCGATATCTGGGCGGCTGACACCTTGCCCTTGCGCTCCAGCGTCGGCAGCGTCAGCTGGTCGTCGGCGGCGATCGCCATGCGCACGGCGCCGTCGACGTCCGACTGGCCGATGTCAGCGCCTTTCTGGAGAATGCCGTAGAGATTGTCCAGGGCGCGGCGCGCCTGCTCGGCGGCCGAGGCGGATCCCTTGATGGTCAGTTGGTTGCCTCGCGAGCGGATATCGACGCCAAGCTTCTGCTCAAGCCTGGCCAGATTCTCGTCGAACTGGCCATAAAGGGCGCTGGCAAGCTTGTTGTTGTCGAAAGTCAGAACGATGTGCGCCATATCCGAAGCCCCCGATGGTAGGTTCTGGGGCAGGTTCTTCACTTCCGCAGCGCTCAACCGTCTCTCCTCATCTGCCGAGACCTTCAGGCCAATTCGGCGAACAGGCTGTTGTAACCCGTCTTCGTGATTCGTACCTGGATAATCTCACCGATTTCGCCGGACTTTTCATCAACAATAACCGGCTGCAGCCACGGCGAGCGGCCGACCTTCTGGCCAGCCTGGCGGCCCGGCTTCTCGATCAGCGTGTCGATGGAGCTGCCGACCAGGCTCGCGCCGAAATCCTGCTGCTGCTTCAGCAGCAGCGCCTGCAGTCGCTGCAGGCGCGCGTCCTTGACGGCTTCCGGCACATGATCGGCCATTTCCGCGCCCGGCGTGCCAGGGCGCGGCGAATATTTGAACGAGAAGGCCGAGGCATAGTTCACTTGGCGGACAAGGTCCATCGTCGCCTCGAAATCCGCATCCGTCTCGCCGGGAAAGCCGACAATGAAGTCGCCTGAAAGCGCGATATCGCTCCGTGCGGCGCGGATCCGGTCGAGCAGCGTCAGATAATCCTTTGCCGTATGCCTGCGGTTCATCGCCTTGAGGATGCGGTCGGAGCCGGATTGCACAGGCAAATGCAGATAGGGCATCAGCGTCGGCAAGTCACGATGGGCGGCGATCAGTTCGTCGTCCATGTCGCGCGGATGGCTGGTGGTGTAGCGCAACCGCGCCAGCCCGGGAATCTCGGCCAGCCGGAACAGCAGGCGGCCAAGACACCATTCCTCGCCGTTTTCTCCCTCGCCATGCCAGGCATTGACGTTTTGGCCAAGCAGCGTCACCTCGCGCACGCCGGCTTGCGCCAGCCGCTCGGCCTCTGCGACGATCTGCGCCACCGGCCGCGACACTTCCGAGCCTCTGGTATAAGGCACGACGCAGAAGGTGCAGAACTTGTCGCAGCCCTCCTGCACGGTCAGGAACGCGGTGACGCCGCGTCTGATGATCTCGGCGCGCTTCGGCTGCGGCAGATGCTCGAACTTGTCCTCGATGGCGTAGTCGGTTTCGACGATCTTTTCGCCGCCGCGCACCCGTGCCAGCACGTCGGGAAGCCGATGATAGGTCTGCGGGCCGATGACCAGATCGACGACCGGCGAGCGGCGGATGATCTCGGCCCCCTCCGCCTGCGCCACGCAGCCGGCGACACCGATTAGCATCTCGCTGCCGGCCTGAGCCCGTTCGGCCTTCATCTCACGAATGCGGCCGAGTTCGGAATAGACCTTTTCGGCCGCCTTCTCGCGGATATGGCAGGTGTTGAGCAGCACCAGATCAGCCTCGCCGATGGCATCCGTCGCCACATAACCATCGGCGGCCAGCGCGTCGGTCATCCGCTGCGAATCGTAGACGTTCATCTGGCAGCCATAGGTCTTGACGAAGACCTTCCTGCTCGCGGCAGATGGTACGACCGCACTTTCGGCCGCACTTTCGATGTCGTCCCGTTCTAGCGTATTCAGTTCCATCCGGCGGCTTCTAACGTCTTTTCCAGACAAAAAACAGACGATTCTGCTCTACAGCGCCGCGTATCCTCTTGGACGCACAAAGAACGACGGAGTACGTGAGCCTGTTCCGGCTTACCGGCTCGGGCGCGGATCTGCGAGCGCCGCCTGCACCATATCACGCACCTGACTTTCCATCAGCCTTGCCGTTTCCTTGCGGTTGGAGCCCCTGGAAAAAGCGACCGGCTTGCCAAAATGGACTTCGACATCGAGCCCGCCCTCTGCCATCAGAACCTTTAGATGCGGCATCAAATCCTCGTCACCGATCCAGGCGGCAATCGGACGGTGCCTGCGGCCGAGCGGCACGCCATGCAGGCGCGTATAGACGATCGCCACCGGCTGGATGAAGACCTTTTCGGCCGCCCCTTCCGAAATCGCCATCGAGGCGGCGCCGAACAGCGTGCTCTTGAACGGCAGGATCATGTTGCCGTCGCTGGTCGAACCTTCGGCAAACAGCACCATGGCGTCGCCCTTGGCCATGCGGTTGGCGATCTCGCTCGCCTGGTCGCCCGACGAACGCTTGCGCTCGCGCTCGATGAAGACGGTACGCTGCAGCTTCGACAACATGCCTATCAACGGCCAGCCGGCCATGTCGGCCCTGGCGATGAACGTCACGTCGGCCATCGACCCCAGCACCATGATGTCGGTCCAGGAGATGTGATTCGACGCAACCAATAACGGGCGTTGGCTGGACAGCGACCCCTTGACATGGATGCGCATGCCCAGCGCCCGGATGATGAGCCGGTGCCAGATCTTCAGGATGAAAGTCTCGCGCCAGAGCCCGGTCTTCATCGACAGGATCTGCAACGGCACGAGAATCAACGAGCCGACGACAACGAGGCCCAGCGCCAGGAAAATCCTGATTTTTCCGATCATTTCGTACGCTCTGGCAATTTTGAATCTGCGCTAGCGAAGATCGCGGCGCATGACAAGCGCGCCGGTCGGGCCATGCTCGGGCGACCTGTAATAGTTGGCACGCTTGCCGACCTCGCGGAATCCCAGCCGCCGGTAGAGCGCGATCGCGGCGACGTTGGTCTCGTCGACCTCGAGGAAAAGCGCCTCGGCGCGTTGCGCGTGCAGTTCGCGCAGAACGGCATCCATCAATTGCCAGCCGAGCCCCTGGCGGCGATGGGAGCGCGCCACCGCGACAGTCAGGATCTCGCCTTCACCGGCAGCCAGGCGCGCCAGGACGAAGCCGACCGGCGGCTTGGCACCCTGTCCGGTCTCGCGCGCGGCATAGCCGAACACCGTGTCCTGCTCGAGCAGTGCGGCGAATTCGTCATCGGTCCACGGCCGAACGAAATCCTCGCGATGCAGCACCGACATGGCCGCGCTGTCGGCAATCGTCAGCGGCTCGAGCGCAAAGTCCCTGCGGCGCGGCTGGAGGAAAGGAATGCGCATCAGTTTTTCTTCCCGGCTTTCTTCCTGGACAGGATAAAGCCGGCCTGCGGCTTGGCGTCGGCGCCGCGCAGATAGAGCGGTTTCGGCTTTTCGCCTTCAGCCTTTTTGCCGGCACCTTGGGCGGCAGCCAGCCGGGCATAGACGGCGATCTCGGCAGTGGCGCTTGTCGAGCCGATGTCGAAGGTGCGGCCCGCGGACGCGGCGACCTGCGTTGCCGCCGTGCCGGCAAGAACCGGAGAACCGTCAACCACCATGGCGACGGCTTGCGAAAGCGTGGTCACCGCCGGACCATAGCGCAGAACCGGCCCCTCGTCGTAAAATGCCGCGTGGATTTCCTCGCGTCCGGCGTCGAGTGCCGCCAACACGGCGCGGCCGGGGAATGCCGCTTCCGCCTCCGTCGCCAGGGCTTCCAGCGTCGTCACCCCGATCGCCGGGATTTTCAGCGCCAGCGCCAGTCCGCGCGCTGCCGACACGCCAACGCGCAGGCCGGTGAAGGAGCCCGGGCCGGTGGAGACAGCGATGGCGCCGAGGCCGGCATAATCGGTTCCGGCCGCCTTCAACGCCTCCTCGATCACTGCCATCAGATGCTCGGCATGGCCCTTGCCGAGATCGAGCACCGAACGGCCAAGCTCTTTGCCGGCCGCAGTGTCGTAGACGCAAGCGGCGCAAAGATTGGCGGCACAGTCGATGGCAAGCAATTTCATAAGGCGGCCGGTTGGAGCACCCGCTTGGGCACAAGGGTTCTAAAGATAATTTTCCTGTGCCTGCCATGGCTCATCGCCGCAAGGAAATAATGCATAAATCGTTGGCGGCTTCGCTTCGGCCTCGTCTGAACGCGGTAATTCCAGCGAACGTAACGTCAGGGAACCGGAAGCACTTATCCGGCCTCCTCGATGCGCAGCATGTGATTATCCCAGACATAGTCCGGCTCCGACCGCGTCGCGCCCCTTGCTTCGATGATTTCGCCGGCGCCCGTCGTAGCTATAAAGCTCGCCCCGTCGGGCGCCACGCCGCAGACCTCGACCAATGCGTTGGTGGCAACGATCCGGCCGCTGGCCGTATCGATCACGGCAAGCGAGTTGCCCTCCGGCGAGGACACGGCGACGGTGCCGGCGGCGGGGTTGGCGGCGACCGAGCCGATGTAGTTCCTGAAGCCGGAAAGCACGTCCTGCGGCATGTCGAGCAGTTGCAGATCCTTGCCGCGCGCGGCGCGGCCGACCAGCAGCGGACGATCGGTGCCCGGCCCCCGGTACTGGCAGCCGAACCAGACCGTGCCGGATCGGTCGATATCCATGTGACGGATCGACAGCTGGTGCAGCGCCGGCGGCAGTTCATGCTTTTCGACGAGGTCGCCGGCGAGGCGGTCGACCAGTACATAGGATGGCTTCATCGTCGCGATGTTGAGCTCGGCGCGGCCGAAATCCGGATGCGTCTCGATGCCGCCATTGGCGACGGCAATCGTCCTGCCGTCGCCTAGCAGCAGAAGCTCGTGCGAGCCCATGCCGTAGGTCGGGAACTCACCGATGCGCTTGAATTTCGCACGCGCGTCGTAGACGCCGACCACGCCGGCGGCATTGTCGAAGTCATTCTCGGTGGCGTAAAGCAACGCACCGTCGGTCGAAAACACGCCGTGGCCGAAGAAATGCCGTCCACTGACGCTGGCAATGGTCAGTGGCTCGTCGCGGCCTGTGTGGTCGAAGACCACGGCGAAGGTGCCGGGCTGCCTTGCGAAGACCACGGAGCGTTTCGACACCGGATCGAAGGTGACGTCGTGACCGCGGGCGGGCAGGTCGATAGCGTGCAGGACCATGCCGGCCTCGGACAGGATCGCCGCGCCATAGCTGCCGTCGCGCTTGATGAAAGCGGTGGCGAAGACGGCGTCGGCGGCAAGCGTCTTTGCCCATGCGGACGGCGCCATCGCCGAGGCAAAACTTGCGCCGGCAGCGCGCAGGAAATCGCGGCGATCGAACAAAGGAGTTTTCAAAAGACGGTCCTCTTGTGGATCATCGCAGGCGTTCGGGATTGGCCGAAGCCTCCCCAACTTCGTCATCCTTGGGCGAAGCAGGAGCGAAGCTCCGTCGCGGAGACCCAAGGATCCATGCCGTAATCTCAGCCGAAGAGTACGGCGAAGCAGAACCCTGCACCGAAGCAACGCTCTGAGGTCACGGCATGGATCCTGGGGTCTGCGCCGCGTCGCTACGCTCCTTGCTCCGCCCCAGGATGACGAAGCGATGGGCGTTTCAGCCAATCTCGAGAGCATGCGATCCCGTCCACGCCATCCGATAAGTCCGCTCCCTTTCGAGTATCATGCTCAGTTTCTTTGCCGCATGATCTTATCCAAAAAGTCGGCAACTTTTTGGGATCATGCTTAGTCTCCGTCCAGCGACGAGAAGCCAGCGGTCAGGCCGAATTCGGCTGTCAGCCTGGTGCCGATCAGGGTCGACAGGCTGGATGTCACCAGCGAGAAATGGTCGAGCCTATCACGCAGCGCCGGGTCGGCGAGTGCCTTGTCGATCGGACCTCTGATGGCCGTGGCGTCGGCGGCCCCGTTGACGAGCTGGATGTGGATCGAATCTGCCATCCAGCGCGCGTCGGGCGACAGCGCTTCGCCAAGCTGCGACGCCTGGAACAGCGCGTCCATGCCCGAAAGATTGCCGGTCAACGAGCGCGCGGTGTTTTGCGAGCGCCAGTAGATCGCCTGTTTCGGCTTGTCGGCTTGCGGATTGCCGCCCAAAAAGCCCTTTAGGCGCACGTCGCGGACCATTTCCAGCTCGTTGATGAAGACGCCGACCAGTTCGGTCACCGCTTCGGTGCCGTCGCGGTAGAGCGCGTTTTGCGGGCCCGGATTGGCCCAAAGTGCGGCAAAACCGTCGGGCTTGTTCCAGGCGTCGCTGACCTCGGCGGCAATCGTTTCGATGTTGCCAGCGACGGCCGCGCCGTAAGCACAGCGATAGGGATCGTCCTTACCGGCGAGCCGCTCGGCGCTATCGCCGTAAAGCACGAACTCCAGCGCGCCGAGCCCTTGCATTGCGACGCTCTTTGTCGCCAGCTGGGCTGGATCGGCGGCGGTGCGATCTTTATTGGCCAGCGCCGCCTGGACCTGCCTCAGGCCGATGCTCTTGCGGTCCGGCCAGAACAGCATGCGCTCCAGCCGGTTGTTCTGCGTGATCGGTCCGATGCGGATGATCTCGACGACCGACCAGGCATCCACGGTACCGGAGAATTCGGCGCGCGCCGCATCGAGATGGTCCTGCGAAGGCGCGTCGCAAAGCCTGCGCATCGCCTTGGTCAGGCTGTCCGCATGCTCATGCAGCCGTGCATAGGCCGGGCGGACAAAGCCGTCGATGGCCTGCTGGATCACATCGGAGGCCTTTGCCGCCGCGGATGCCGGCAACGCGCCGGCGAGGACCAGCGGGAGAACCAGGACAAGCGCGAGACGCTTCGACATCAGAACGACTCCAGGAACTTGACCAACGCGTCGCGATCGGCCGCATCGGCGGCGGCAAAGCGGTCGCGCGCCTTCTGCCCCTCGCCGCCATGCCACAGGATCGCCTCGGCCAGGGTGCGCGCGCGCCCGTCATGCAGGAAGAAGCTGTTGCCGTTGACGGTCTGGGTAAGTCCGCTGCCCCACAGCGGCGGCGTGCGCCATTCGCTGCCGGTAGCCTCGCCCACCGCTTGCCCATCGGCGAGACCTGGCCCCATGTCATGCAGCAGAAAATCGGAATAGGGCCAGATAAGCTGGAAGGCCTGCGCCTTGTTGGGCGTGCCGCGGCGGGTGACGAATTTCGGCGTATGGCAGGAAATGCAGCCCATGTCGTAGAACAGCTTCTTGCCGGCCAGCACATCGGGCTCGTCGAGATCGCGCCGCGCCGGCACGGCGAGGTTTTGCGAATAGAAGGTGACGAGGTCCATGACCGGCGGCGGCGCCTCGACCGGGCCGAGGCGCTCCTGCACGCCGTTGGGCATGGCAAGGCAGGTCTTTTCGGCCGCGGTGCAATCGCCCCAGTGGTTTGGCACTTCCAGCGTCGAAATGCCGATGTCACCGGCGAATGCGTCCGCCGCTTGCTGGCGGATCGACGGCGTCTGCGCCTTCCAGCCGAAGCGGCCGAGCGTCAGTTCGCCGCTCTGGCCATCGCGCACGATGTTGGGCTTGCCGGAGATGCCGTCACTGTTCCGATCGTCCGGATCGGCATGGGCGAGAATGTCCGCCGGTGCGATCTGCTCGACCAGGCCGAGGCCGATCATCGGCGGCGTCATGCGCGGCGAAAGCGTCGTGTGCGGATCGAGCGGCCCGTTGGCAAGATCATCGACCGAATAGCTCGGCTTGCGCAGCCAAACCACGGTACCGTCCGGCAGCGTGACTTTCTGCTCCTGATAGTCGACACGCATCCGGCCTTCGCCCCGAAGACCCGGCACGGCCAGGCCCTGCAATTGCGAGCCGTAGACCGGATCTGGGAAGTTGAGCACCTTGCGGGCGGCCAGCGCTGCTTTCTCCTCATCGGTGCTCGCCTGCCGCGCCAGCCGCAGGAACATCGAGGTGGTACCGCTGTCGCCTTCCGGCGGACGACCGCGACCGTCCTTCAGATGGCAATTCTGGCACGCCCGCTCGTTGAACAGCGGCCCAAGCCCGTCCGACGCCTGCGTCGACGAGGGCGACGAAACCCAGTTCTTGCGGAAAAGGGCATTGCCGAGCTTGAAGGTGCCTTCTTCCTCGAAGGTGATATTGGCGGAAGATTGCGAGAAAGCGTCCTTGTTGGCATCTTTCCGTGACGTGCCGGCGCCGCCCTGCATCGGCTCGAACTGCTCGGGCCTGGAAAAATCCTTGGTCGGCCTGGTGATGGCGATGACGCGCGCCAGATCCTTCGGCGTCAGATCGGTACGACTGGTGGCGAGGCCCGCTGGTTCGGACGCGCCGGCCAGCGCCGAGGCCGTCAGCGCGACCACCACGGCAAACGAAAGCCCGCGAAGCCAACTGTATCGCGGTTTTTGCTGGGACGGCAGGCCGCAACCCTCGGCCCGCCGCAAGCGGCGCAAGAAACCTAAGGGGCGCCGCATTCCCGCATGTCCCTAATCCGCCTCGTCGGCCGATGCGGCGTTGAGCTGGCCATATTTTTCCTCGCCGATCGAGGCGAGCAGGTCGAGTTGCGTCTCGAGGAAGTCGATGTGACCTTCCTCGTCGGACAGCAGATCCTCGAACAGCTTCATCGTCACGTAGTCGCCTGCTTCTTCGCAAATCTCGCGCGAACGCTTGTAGGCGGTGCGCGCGTCATATTCGCCGGCGAGATCGGATTCGAGCACTTCCTTGACATTCTGGCCGATGCGCAGCGGCGCTACCGACTGCAGGTTCGGATGACCTTCAAGGAAGATGATGCGGGCCACGAGCCGGTCGGCATGGTGCATCTCCTCGATCGATTCCGCGCGTTCCTTCTTCGCCAGCTTGGCGTAGCCCCAGTCTTCCAGCAGCCGGAAATGCACCCAGTACTGATTGACCGCTCCAAGTTCCAGAAATAGAGCCTCGTTAAGCCGCTCTATAATCTGTTGTTCGCCTTTCATGGGTTCTGCTCCCGTATTGGACGCGCAGGCCTCTGACGCGATCCAGGTGTGAAACGACATCCACGCCGCTCGCCTCCGAGCGGGCGTGGTAATTTTCGGTTACCCGAATGATCGTTTCGACCACATTTGGGAAGCAGCCGCAACAGCGACCACGCTTCTGCATGGCATGATAGATCTTCGCCGGCACGATAAGTTGCCAGGGATCCTGATCCAGCAGCCCGACGATCGTCTGCTCAATCTCCTTCTCGGTGATGATGTTGCAATGGCAGATCAGCATTATTTGCTCTGTATGGCTGACGGCGCGTGCTCGGCGCCGTTTGGCTTATTTTCTCAATCGAACGGAAAACCGATTTCCACTTTTCTTTACGCGGACCTTCGATTCGGGATCGTGCTCGAGGCGCTTGCGCCTTACTGGAACACCTTGTCTGGCGCATCGAGGCTATCCGAACCCTCGAAGGCGATGGCATTGAGTTTCAGGGTGCCGACGGCGCGTTCGATCGACTTGGTCTGGTCGACCAGCGCGTCGATCGCCGCTTGCACGGTGGCGTTGCCTTCCGTGTTGCCTTCGCCGATCTGCTGGTCATAAGCCTCGCCGCCAAGCGCCCGCGCCTTGATGGCTTCCATCTTGGCGACGGTGACATCGAGCTTGTCCGCCAGTTCCTTGTCGATCGCCGGATCGGCCTCCTTGACCATGTCGGATACCGAGGGGCCTTCGACGATGGTGCCGTCGAGACGCGTATAGCTGCCACGATAGGCGGTGCGAACGCCGACGGCATCGTAGAGATGGGAGTCGTAGGTATTGTCGGAGAAGCAGTCATGCTCCTCTTCCGGATCGTGCAGCAGCAGGCCGAGCTTCATGCGCTCGCCGGCGAGTTCGCCATAAGACAGCGAGCCCATGCCGGTGAGGATGGTCGAGATGCCGGTTTTCGGCTCGCCATCGACAAGGTTCTTGCGGGCGGCGCCGCCATCCTTCCACTCGTTGACCATGTCCTGCAGATCGGAAACCAGAAGGTCGCTGGCCGACTTCAGGTACTGCGCGCGCCGATCGCAATTGCCGCCGGTGCAGTTGGCAACGTCATAGTCCGTGTAGGGCCGTTCGCCGGAGCCCGGACCGGTGCCGTGCAAGTCCTGGCCCCACAGCAGGAATTCGATGGCGTGGTAGCCGGTCGCCACATTGGCCTCGATGCCGCCGGCTTCCTGCAACGTGCCGGAGAGGAACTCCGGAGTAAGATTGGTGGCGTCGATCTTCTTGCCGTCGACCTCAATCGACTTGTTGGCGATCACATTGGCGGTGTAGAGCGCATTCGCATCCGACTCGGTGCCGTAGCCGGCGGCGACATAGTCGATCAGGCCTTCGTCCAGCGGCCAGGCGTTCACCTTGCCTTCCCAGTCGTCGACGATGGCGTTGCCGAAGCGGTAGACTTCGGTCTGCTGATAGGGAACACGCGACGCCTTCCAGGCCTCGCGGGCGGCAGTCAGCGTTTCCACCGAAGGCTTGGCAAGCAGCGCGTCGACGGCCTTGTCGAGCGCCTGCGCCGTCGTCAGCGAATCCTCATATTTGGCGAGCGCAATGTCGGAATAGGTCTTGATGACAGCCTTGGCATCGGTTTCCGCCTTGGCCGGCAGCACGAATATCGCCGCCGTCAATGCCGCCGTGGCGCCGATCGCGGCGAGCCTGCCATATCGTGCCGTGATCATCGCTCTCATGATTGTCATCTCCTCGGAATTCAGTGAAATGCCGGCATCAAAGGCGCGTCGGCAGGGAATCGGCACCAAGGCAGGTCCATGCCATTGGCCGAGAAACAGGCCGCGGCATAGCGCGGTTTGCGGAAGAAAGACATCGAAATGCCTCCAATCGAAAGGGTTCAAGGCCCAGACATCAAAGGGATGCGCTTGACACGCAAGCATCCATAAAGCGATGAAGGCGGCGGAAGTCAACCAATTTCAGAGAGAAAAGCCAATCGAAACAACAGTTTAGAATTATTCTAAACTGGAAGTGTCAACTTTAGCCGCATTTTACCTTGTCGTCATTAACAGCACTATTGATGGACGCCATTCCGGGTGCGACCCGCAAAGGTGGTCTTGCGGCGGGGTCAGACAATTGCCACTTGGCGAGACGTCCTAGACTTGGACGAGAATTGGGGATGAGGAAATTGGGGCTGCGATGAAAAACGGTGTGGTCATTGTCGGTGCGGGTCATGCGGGCGTGCAAGCGGCCGCCAGCCTGCGCGACGACGGTTACGACGGACCCGTGATCCTCGTCGGCGACGAGAACGAACTGCCCTATCACAAGCCGCCGCTGTCGAAGACCTTCATCAAGGATCAAGAGGCCAAACCGCAGCCGCTGCGCGGCGAGGCCTTTTATACCGGCAGTACCATCGACTACCGGCCGGGCATCAGGGTCGACCGCATCGATGCCGGCGGACGCAGGCTGGAGCTATCAGGTGGCGGCGTGCTGCCTTTCGACCGACTGATCCTGGCGACCGGTTCGCGGCCGCGCATCCTGCCGCTGCCGGGTTCGGAGCTTTCAGGCGTGGTGTCGCTGCGCTCGCTCGCCGACGCGCGGCTGATCCGCGCGTTGAGCGCGCAGAGCGAGGATGTCGTCATCCTCGGCGGCGGCTTCATCGGACTGGAGATCGCCGCGACGCTCAAAGCAGCCGGCCGCAAGGTCACCGTGGTCGAGGCGGTCGACCGGCTGCTCGGCCGGGCGGTAGCGCCGGTCATCGCGAGGCACGTGCGGCAACGGCTGGAAGCGACCGGTGTGCGCATCCTCACCGGCACCACGATTGCGCGGCTTGAAGGCGAACACGGCCATGTCGCGGCGGCGATCACCACATCAGGTGAGCGGCTGCCGGCGCAAATGGTCATCACCGGCATCGGCGTCGTGCCGAATGTCGAACTGGCGCAAGCCGCAGGAATCGCCATCGCCAACGGCATCCGCGTCGACCAGCAGATGCGCACGTCGGTGCCCGAAATCCTCGCCATCGGCGATGCCGCCTCCTACCGGCACTGGCTCACCGGCGGCGACGTGCGGCTGGAATCGGTGCAGAATGCGACCGACCAGGCGCGTCTTGCCGCGCGCACCATCGTCGGCCATGCGGACGCCTTTGCGGCGGTGCCATGGTTCTGGTCCGATATCGGCGACATGAAGCTGCAGATGGTCGGCCTGATTTCGGGCGGCGACAGCCATGTCGTGCTGGGCGACGTCAACGAGAACAGATTCTCCATTTATCACTACGCCGGAAATCGGCTGCTCGGCATCGAATCGGTCAACCGGCCGGGCGACCATATGCTTGGCCGCAAGATGCTCGGCGCCGGCTTCTCGCCGACGCCGCAGACCGTTGCGACGGGGCCGGACGGACTGAAGGCGGCGCTCGCCGCCTTCCAGCAGGTAGAGCCTGTCCGCGCCGCTGAATAGGATATGGTGTTATTTAGGTGATGCCGGCCTGCGAACGGTGGTTTCCTACGCTTCCGGTACTCACGGACCCAAATGTCCGCTCCGTTCCGGTTCTCGGAACCCACCATTCTCGGCTCGGCCTGACCTGAATCTCAACACATCCCAAGAAGGCGAGGGTCAGGCGGCGCGGACCTCGCGGATCGAGCTTTCCAGGACATCGAGCGCTTCGTTCATGATGCCGTCCTGGATGGTGATCGGCGCCAGGAAACGGATGACGTTGCCGTAGACGCCGCAGGTGAGCAGGATCAGGCCCTTGTCGAGCGCCTTGAGCCGGACGGCATTGGCGATCTCGGCCGACGGCAAGCCTTTCTTTACGTCGTTGAACTCGACCGCGTTCATGAAGCCGGGACCTCGGATATCGACGATCTCCGGCGCGTCGTCGCGGATCGATTGCAGCCGCTGCTTCAGCCGCGCGCCCAGCGCGTTGGCGCGGTCGCAGAGCTTTTCCTCGTCGATGATGTCGAGCACCGCATGTGCCGCGGCGACGCCGATCGGGCTGCCGCCATAGGTGCCGCCAAGCCCGCCGGGGTTCGGCGCATCCATGATCTCGGCGCGGCCGGTGACCGCCGACAGCGGAAAGCCGCCGGCCAGGCTCTTGGCCATGGTGGTGATATCGGGCGCCACCTCGTGATGATCCATGGCGAACATCTTTCCGGTGCGGGCAAAGCCGGTCTGCACCTCATCGGCGATCAACAGCATGCCGTGCTGGTCGCAGATCTTGCGCAGTGCCGTCATGAAGTCGCGCGGCGCCTCGTAGAAGCCGCCCTCGCCCTGCACCGGCTCGACGATGATGGCGGCGACGCGGGCCGGATCGACATCGGCCTTGAACAGCCGGTCGAGCGCGGCCAGTGAATCGGCGACCGAGATGCCGTGCAGCGCCACCGGGAACGGCGCGTGGAAAACATCGGCCGGCATGGCGCCGAAGCCGACCTTGTAGGGCACGACCTTGCCGGTCAGCGCCATGCCCATGAAGGTGCGGCCGTGGAAGCCGCCGGCAAAGGCGATGACCGCCGGCCGGCCGGTGGCGTTACGGGCGATCTTGATGGCGTTCTCCACCGCCTCGGCGCCGGTGGTGACGAAGATCGTCTTCTTGTCGAACTTGCCCGGCAGCATGCCGTTCAGCCGTTCGGCCAGCCTGACATAGCTCTCATAGGGCACCACCTGGTGGCAGGTGTGGGTGAAGCGGTCGAGCTGCGCCTTGACCGCTTCTATCACCTTGGGATGGCGATGGCCGGTGTTGACGACGGCGATGCCGGACGAGAAGTCGATGTAGCGGCGGCCTTCGACATCCCAGATTTCCGAGTTCTCGGCGCGGTCGGCATAGATCTGCGTGGTCATGCCGACGCCGCGCGAGATCGACTGGTTCTTGCGTTCGGAAATGGCTGAGTTCTTCATGATGTCCTTCGCCGGGCCAGCGCCCGTTCTCGTTGATGGTGGCTCAGATGTCTTCTGGCGTTATTTCATATATTCCTCAAGTTGGCACCAGCACCGGGTCATTGGGCCTGCCGTCACCATCGGGCAAGTGCAAAGTTTGAGCTGCTCAAGCCGTCCGCACGAACCCATCGCTGGCCCTCAGCAGGTTGCGCGTGTAATCCTCGGTCACGCGGCGCTCGACGAGGTCGTCCGCTGTGAGGTGCTCGACCGCCTCGCCGTTCTGCATCACCATTAGCCGCTCGCACATATGGGTGATGATGGCGAGGTCGTGGCTGACCATCAGGAAGGTCAGCTTGCGCCGCCGCCGGATCTCCTCCAAGAGGTTCAGCACTTCGGCCTGCACCGAAGCGTCGAGCGCCGAGGTCGGCTCGTCAAGCAGCAGGATTGACGGTTCGAGGATCAAGGCGCGGGCGATTGCCACGCGCTGGCGCTGGCCGCCCGACAATTGATGCGAATAGCGGAAGCGGAAGCCGGTGCCGAGCCCGACTTCGTCCAGCGCCCGCTGGATGCGCTTTTCGCCATCGGCAAAGCCGTGGATGGCGAGCGGCTCCTGCAGCAGGCGGTCGACGGTCTGGCGAGGATGCAGCGAGCCATAGGGGTCCTGGAAGACCATTTGCACTTCGCGATAAAAAGCCTTGTCGCGGCGCGCGCCGAGCGTCTTGCCGTTGACGGCGATGGTGCCCGAAGCGGCCGGAGCGAGGCCGGCTATTGCTCTGAGCAGCGTCGATTTGCCGGAGCCGGATTCGCCGACCAGGCCGAAGGATTCGCCGGATTGCACCTCGAGGCTGACGCCCTTCAGCGCACGAAACCGGTCGAAGACCACCTCCAGCCTGTCGACGGAGAGCGCCGCCGTCATGCCGCCCACTCCGGCTTGCGGTCGAGCACCGGCAGCGGGTGACGGTCGGCGCCGATCTTGGGCATGCAGTTGAGCAGGCCGCGCGTATAGGGATGTTGGGCGCGGCCGAGTTCCGACGCTGTCAGTTGCTCGACCACCTTGCCGGCATACATGACAATCACCCGGTCGCAGAATGACGAGACCAGGCGCAGGTCGTGCGAGATGAAGATCAGCCCCATGCCGCGCTCCCTGACCAGCCTGTCGAGAATGCCGAGCACGTCGAGTTGCACGGTGACGTCGAGCGCCGAAGTCGGCTCGTCGGCAATCATCATTTCCGGCCCGGCGATCAGCATCATGGCGATCATGGCGCGCTGGCCCATGCCGCCCGAAACCTCGTGCGGATGCAGGTCGAAGACACGGGAGGGATCGCGGATCTGCACCGCCTCCAGCATGGCGAGCGCGCGGTCGCGGGCTTCGGCCTTGTCGACCTTCTCATGCGTGCGCAGCGTCTCGACGATCTGGCGGCCGATGCTCATCACCGGGTCGAGCGAGTATTTCGGATCCTGCAGGATCATGGCGATGCGCTTGCCGCGCAGCGCCCGGCGATCGCGGGGCGGGGCCGCGAGCAGATCGATGCCGTCGAAGGCGAGTTTGTTGGCAGTGACCTCGGCCTGCGGCGGGGTCAGGGCCATGATGGCGCGGCCGGTCTGCGACTTGCCGGAACCGCTCTCGCCGACGATGCCGAGCCGTTCGCGGCCAAGCGAGAAGGAGACGCCGCGCACCGCCTCGATCAGGCCGGTACGCGTCGGAAAGGTGACGCGCAGATCGTCGACCTCCAGCAGGGTGCTCATTGGGTCGCCGCTCATTGGCCGCCGCTCATTGGTCACCACTCCGGGGGTCGAGCGCGTCGCGCAAGCCGTCACCGAGCAGGTTGAAGCCGAGGCTAACGATGAGGATGGCAAAACCCGGTGCACCGGCCACCCACCACTGGTCGAGCACGAAGCGGCGGCCCGACGCGATCATCGCGCCCCATTCCGGCAATGGCGGTTGCGCGCCGAGGCCGAGGAAGCCGAGGCCGGCCGCGGTCAGGATGATACCGGCCATGTCGAGCGTCACCCTGATGATCAGCGAGGATATGCAGAGCGGCATGATGTGGCGAAGCACGATGCGGAACGGCGAAGCACCCATCAGCTGCACCGCCTTGATGTAATCCGAATTGCGCACCGTCAGCGTTTCGGCGCGCGCGATGCGGGCGTAGGGCGGCCATGAGGTGACGGCGATGGCGAGCACCGCATTCTCGATGCCGGGGCCAAGTGCCGCGACGAAGGCCAGCGCCAGGATCAGTTTCGGAAACGCCAGAAAGATGTCGGTGATGCGCATCAGGACCGCATCGATCCAGCCGCCGGCATAGCCGGCGACCGTGCCGACCAGCAGGCCGATAGGGGCGGCGATGATGGCGACGAGAATGACGACGTAGAGCGTCCATCGCGAACCGAAGATGATGCGCGAAAGAATGTCGCGACCGAGGTCGTCGGTACCGAACCAATGCTCGGCGCTCGGTGCCAGCAGGCGCGAACCCTTGAGATCGCCGAATGTCGGCGAATAGGGCGCCAGCACATCGGCAAATGCTGCGACGATCAGCAGGGCAAGGATAATGAGCAGACCGATAAATGCCAGCCGATTAGCGGAAAAGCGCCGCCACGCCACATAGGCGCGGCCAAGCCTGGCCTGCATGCGCGACGCCGGCCGCTCGCTGAGCAACCAGTCGCGACGGCTTTGTATCGCTTCTGCAGTCATCTCACTTTGGTCCTCGGATCGAGCACCCGGTAGAGCAGGTCGGACAGAAGGTTGATGCCGATGAAGACCGAGCCGATGACGATGGTGCCGCCGAGCACGGCGTTCATGTCGGCATTCTGCAGGGAATTGGTGATGTAGAGACCGATGCCGGGCCAGGAGAACACCGTTTCAGTCAGCACCGAGCCTTCGAGCAGGCCGGCATAGGAAAGCGCAATCACGGTGACCATCGGCACCGCTGCGTTGCGCAGCGCGTGGCCCCAGATGATGCGCGTTTCCGACAGGCCCTTGGCGCGCGCCCCCACAATATACTCCTGTGCAAGCTCGTTCAGCATGAACGACCGCGTCATGCGGCTGATATAGGCGAGCGAGAAATAGCCAAGCAGCGAGGCCGGCAGAATGATGTGGCGGAAGGCATCACCAAATACATCCCACCGTCGCAGCCACAGCGCATCCAAGAGATAAAAGCCGGTGATCGGCGTGAAGGTATATTCATAGACGATGTCGAGGCGGCCGGGAAAAGCCACCCATTGCAGCCTGGCGTAGAACAGCACAAGCGCCAGCAGCCCCAGCCAGAAGATCGGCACAGAGTAGCCGACCAGGCCGATGATGCGGACGATCTGGTCGATGATGCTGCCGCGCCGGACCGCGGCCAGCACGCCGAGCGGCACACCGAGGAATGCACCGATCAGCGTCCCCAGCGTCGCCAGTTCGATCGTAGCGGGAAAGGCGCGGCGGATGTCGGTCATGACAGGATTGGTGGTCAGCACCGACGTGCCGAAATTACCGTTCAGGGCATTCTTCACATAGATGTAGAACTGCTCGATCAGCGGCAGGTCGAGACCCATTTCGCGGCGGGTGCGCTCGACGACATTGGCCGGCGCCCGGTCGCCGAGCACCGCCAGCACCGGGTCGATCGGGATGACCCGCCCGATGAAGAAGGTCACCGCGAGAAGACCGAGATAGGTGGTTATCGCGATGACCAGGAAGCGGGCGATCGCCGACGCGACAGCGACAGCACGGGCGCTGCCGCGCCCTGCCGTCGCTTCGCTTTCAACAGTGCTCATGCGGCAAGTCCGCCGATATCACTCCTTGGAGATCTGGCCGACGAAGTTGGTGTCGAAGCTCGGGCCGAGCGCAAAGCCTTTGAGGTTCTTGCGCAGGCCGGCCACTTCCAGCTGCTGGTGGATGATGATGAAAGGACTGGTTTCGAGGACCTTCTTCTGCAGATCCTGGTACATTGCGGCGCGCTTGGCCGCATCCTTCTCGAGCAGAGCCGCCTCGGTTTCTTTGTTCAATTCCGGGATGTCCCAGGCGTTGCGCCAGGCCAGGGTCTTGGTCTTGCCTTCATCCGAATTGTCGGGGTTGCTGGCGAAGGTCTGGGCATTGGAGTTCGGATCGAAATAATCCTGGCCCCACTGGCCGATATAGATGTCGTGGTTACGGGCGCGGTATTTGGTCAGCGTCTGCTTGCCGTCGCCGGGAATGATCTCCAGCTTGATGCCGGCCTGTCCCAGCGTCTGCTGAAACGATTCCGCCATGCCGGTCACTGGCTGGGTGCTGCGTACGTCCATGGTAACGCTGAAGCCGTCGGCGAGGCCGGCCTTGGCGAGCAGTTCCTTGGCTTTGGCGACGTCGAACGTGAACGGATTCTCGTCCAGCTCGCCGAGCACGCCTTTCGGCAGGAAGGTCTGGTGGATCTCGCCGATGCCCTTGAGGATGGTCGAGCTCAAGGCATCGTAGTCGACGAGATATTTGAAGGCCTGGCGAACCTCAGGCTTGGCGAGGTTCGGGTTCTTCTGGTTAAGGCTGATGTAAAAGACCGTGCCCTTCGGTGCGCTGGTGGTGGTGAGATTGGCGTTCTTGGCGATGGCGTCGAGGTCGTTCGGCTCGAGATTGCGGGCAACGTCGATGTCGCCGGCCTCGAGCGCCAGGCGCTGACCCGAGCTTTCCTTCATGTTGCGATAGATGACGCGGGCAAGTTTGGCCTTTTCGCCGTGATAATTGTCGTTGCGCTCCATCACGACGACCTCATTCGCCCGCCATTCGCGCAGCTTGAAGGCGCCGGAGCCGGCATAGCCGGTCTTCAGCCAGGCGTTGCCGAAATCGTTGTCGTATTTGTAATCGTCGCTGGGCGTCACCGCCGCGACATGCTCCTTGACCAGCTTGGCGTCGACGACCGAGGCGACGGTTGCCGACAGACAGTTCAAGACGAAGCTCGGCGCATAGGCCTTGTCGACGGTGAACTGGAACGTCGTGTCATCGATGGCCTTCGCCTTCTCAGTGACGTTGTCGCCGTTGATGCCGAACTGCCCGATGATAAAGGCCGGGCTCTTGTCGAGCTTGATGGCGCGCTCGAACGAATAGGCGACGTCCGCCGCCGTGATCGGGTTGCCCGAGGCAAATTTCAGGCCGGGCTTGAGCTTGAAAGTGTAGGTCAGGCCGTCGTCGGAGACGCTCCAGCTTTCGGCGAGATCGCCCTTGACCTTGGAGGTATCGCTGAGATCGAGGCGGACAAGAAGATCGTAGGTGTTGCCGGTGACCTCGGCGGTCGACAGCTCGAACGCCTCGCCCGGATCCATGGAGATGATGTCGTCGATGGCGAAACCCTCGACCAGCGTGTCGGCGGGCGTGACCGCAAAGGCCGGCGCGCCGGCCAGAAGCAGCGCTGACATGGCTGCGCCCGCGAGCAAGAAGCGGGAGCGTAGAGCAAACTTTTCCATCATCATTTTGATTGTTCCCTGTTTTGCTGACCTGAGTTCCCGGCCCAGGCTTGTGGCGTTCTCTTGCCACATCGGCCCGAAAATCGGAATCGATTTTCGAAAAGCACGATGTGTAGTTCAAAGTCCTAGAGCGTCCTTTGCGCGTCCAACGGACGCGCGGCGCTCTAACCGAACGGTGTCCCCTGAACCGGTTGTCTTGGCAACTTTTATCCAGTTCCGCCTCACCATATCCGGCGGTTTCAAGCGCGGCAACGAGCATTTGCAAAGCTGTTGGTTGGACCGATCAGCCAGCCGCCACCGCCGGGAACGACACCCCGGGGTGAGCTACTTCAATGCGGTGACCAGGTCGGCATCGGGAAAACAGGTGGCGGCTCGACTGTTCCTGGCCTGCCACTTACCGATCGAGCGGCGGGTCTTGAAGCCGGGCAGGCCGTCGGCACTGCCGACATCATAGCCCTCGGCCTCCAGGGCCCGCTGCAGGGTGGCGATGTCCGACCTGTGGAGCCCGCCGACCGCGCCCCAGCGCCCTGAAAAATTGCTGTCGCCATGGGCGATGCGGTCGGCGCCGTGGCCGATGAACAGGGCATACAGATCGCTGGTGTTGTATTGCTTCAGCACGTAGAAATTGGGCGTGACGATGAAGGCCGGACCGCTGCGCCCAGCCGGCATCAAAAGAAAGCCTTCGGCCTTCAACTCGCGCGCCGGAAACGGTCCTGCCGCGACGCGCTTGATGCCCATATCAGCCCACTCGGAAATCCTCTTGCCCTGGTCCGGACCTTCGAGCGAGCAGGAGACCGCTTCCGGCACCGTCACCTCGAAGCCCCAACCGCGGCCTTTTACCCAACCATAAATGGACGAGATAGTTGGCGATCGAGGCCAGCGTGTCCGGCACCGAATTCCAGATGTCGACGCGACCGTCGCCATCGAAATCGACGGCGTGGTTCAGGAACGAAGTCGGCATGAACTGCGGCTGGCCGAGTGCGCCTGCCCAGGACGATTTCATCGCGCCGACCGGGGCCAACCCACGCTCGACGATCTCGAGCGCCGCCATAAGCTCGGTGCGAAAGAAGTCCTTCCTGGTCGCCATGAACGCCTTGGTGCCCAGCACTTCGAAAGCGTCGTAAGGCATTTTCGCCGCGCCGAAGCCGCTCTCGCGGCCCCAGATCGCGAGCAGCACCTCGCCCGGCACGCCGTAGCGCTTCTCGATCGCGGCAATGGTCCTGGCGTTGGCCGCCTTGCGCGTGCGGCCACCGGCGGTCACGGCGCGAACCGTCTTTTCGGCGAAATAGGCGCCGGGCGAACCGAACTCCGCCTGATGCTGCTTCTGCGGCGTCGTCGCCTTTTTGCCCGGCATAATCAGGTCGGGCAGTTTCCGGTTCGGTTTGACGCCGTCAAAGGCGGCGTCGAAAGTTTTTCTGGAGATGCCTTTGGCACTGGCCTCGGGCCAGAGAACGCCTTGCAGCCAGGCGCGGAACTGGTCGTCGATTTTTGCTGCGGAAGCAGGGGTGGCGAGGAAGAGGCCAAGTAGGGCTGCAAGAAAAAGAGGCACTCTGGCGAGGTTGCGTTTCTTCCAACCCCCCTCTGTCCTGCCGGACTGTCCGGCAGGACAGAGGGGGGTGGGACGGAGTGCCATCGCTTCAGGAAAACTGTCCGTCACAGATCACCCCAATTGCCTCAAAACGCCGTCCGCGAGCGCAGCGCCGCGGCCAGCGTGCCTTCGTCGAGATAGTCGAGCTCGCCGCCGACCGGCACGCCATGCGCCAGCCGCGTTACTTTGATGTCGAAGCCGGACAATTGGTCGGTGAGATAATGCGCGGTGGTCTGGCCCTCGACCGTGGCATTGACGGCAAGGATCACCTCCTTGACCTCGCCGCCGGCGACGCGGTCGACCAGCGAGCGGATGTTGAGCTGCTCGGGGCCGATGCCGTCGAGCGGCGACAGCGTTCCGCCGAGCACATGGTAGCGGACATCCATGGCGGCCGCCCGCTCCAGCGCCCACAGGTCGGCCACGTCCTCGACGACGATCAGCGTGCCGGCATCGCGGCGCGGATCGGTGCAGATCATGCAGGGGTCGGACGTATCGACATTGCCGCAGGTCGAGCAGATGCGCACCTTGTCGACCGCCTCGCTCATGGCGGCGGCCAGCGGCGACAGCAACTGCTCCTTCTTCTTGATGAGGTGAAGTGCTGCCCGCCTGGCCGAACGGGGCCCGAGCCCTGGCACCTTGGCCAGAAGCTGGATCAGGCGTTCGATCTCGGGACCGGCGATTCGCTTCGACATCGCATTGGTTTAGACCATGATCCCGAAAAGTGGAAACCGGTTTTCGGAAAAGATCATGGTCAAACAAGAAGATAGAGCCCCATTCCGGTTTAATCGGAATGGATCAGGCTCTATGATTTTTCCGCACGCTTTGGAACAGTTCTGCGGGCGAGCGATCTGCTCAACGCGTAAGGATGCTGCTGCCGTCAGTATACTTCCAGCGGCCGGCTCTGGCCGGCGATCATCGCACCGATGGCGTCGGTGTTCTCGGGTGTCGATTCAAACGACATCGTCGGCTCGGCCGGCGCCGCCGGGAATGACGTGACAGGTTGCGAACCGGCAGTGCCGCCGAAACGGGCCGCGTCCGGCTCCTGCATCGGCTCTTGCATCGCCACAAGCGTCGCCTTCTCCAGAGTAGTCTTTGCCGGTTGCGATGTGACCGCGGTCACATAGGTTGCCTTGGCGAATTTTGCCTTGGCGACCGGAGCGGCGGAGGCCACGAGCGTCACAGGCGCTGCGCGCGCCGACCCCCGCGGCGTGGACTGTGCCACCGCGACCGTCGGCTCATCAGGCAAGGGTTTCCAGTTCCGGCCGCGTTTTTCATAGAAGGCGTTGCCGCCGGCAACCATGGTGTAGTGCATGTTCTTGTAGGGGAAACGCAGGCCGGCGGTGTGAAAGAACATCGTGTTCTTCAGCTTGGTCTTGCGCTCGCCCCTGAGCACCGCCTCGGCCGCCTCCTCGACGTCGGGCATCGCCTTCGAATTCATCTGTCGTGTCATCACGCCCGGTGCGAACTGGCCGCGCTCGCCGACCACCTGGCAGATGGTGTTGCCGTGCTTGCCGGAACGCAGCCGGTTCATGACCACCGTGCCGACGGCAATCATGCCGTCACGGCTCGACCGGTTGGATTCGAAGAACATCGCGCGCTGGAGGCACTCCTTGTCCTTCAATGTGTGACGGTAGGGCCGGGATCTGGCGGCATCGGTCAGGCTGGCCACCGACAGGCTGTGCGAGGTGGTCTGACTGCAAGCGGCCAAGAACAGCGGAGAGGTGATGACGCCGAGCAGCAACGGCGTCTTCCATCGGGTCGCGATCAAAAATATCCCCTCATTCTGTCGCCAGCCCGCCCCTGGTTGCGGCAAGAATGAGACACTTTCAGGCAAAAAGATGGCTAAAGCGTTATTAAGTGCGCGGAGTTGCCGAATGGACACACCGGTGGAGCAGGCGACCGCCGGATCGCGGCACAGCACTCCATGGCCCTATAAGGGTATGGATCCTATCCTAAGATATCCGCAGGGAGCCTTCCCCAAGGCTCGAGCAATGGGTTCAGTCGACCGGCATAGCTATCAACACCTTAGAACGGCAGCTTCATTCCCGGCGGTATCGGCAGTCCTGCGGTCAGTGCCTGGGTCTTTTCCTGCATCATCTGCTCGACCTTGGCCCTGGCGTCATTATGGGCGGCGAGAAGCAGATCCTCCAGAATCTCGACCTCCTCCTTGAACAGAGACGGGTCGATCTTGAGCGCCTTCATCTCGAATTTGCCGGTCAGCGTCACGCTGACCAGGCCGCCGCCGGCCTGTCCGGTGGCTTCCAGCGTGGCGATCTCGTCCTGCATGGCCTGGAACTTGGCCTGCATTTCTTTCGCCTTGCCCATCAGGCCGAGAAGATCTTTCATGGCTTGGTCCTCTACGATTGATCGTGTGTCTTTTGGTTGGGCATGATCTTCTCCGAAAACCGGCTCCCACTTTTCGGGATCATGCTTCAGGTTTCGTCTTCGTCTGTCGCCGGCTCGATCGGAACATCGGCCTCCACCGCATCGGATTCCGGTGCGTCGGGAATGCGCACGTCGATGATCTTGGCGCCGGGAAAACGCGCCAGGATGGCGGCGACGGTCGGGTCGTTCCTGGCGTCGAGGAGGGCGCTTTCGCGTTTGGTTGATTCCATCTCGGCCAGCGTCTGGCCGCCCTCTTCCTTCGACAGCGACACCAGCCAGCTGCGGCCGGTCCAGGCGCGCAATTTGGCGGTCAGGTCGTTGAGCAGCATCTTCGGCGCGTCATCGGTCAGGCTGACGTCGATGCGGCCCGGCTCGATGCGCACTAGCCGCACGCAGCGCTTCACCAGCACCTTGAAGGCCATGTCGCGCTGGGCGTCGGCAAGCGCGACGATATCGGCCAGCGATTTCACCGGCACCGGCGGCGCATCCGCAACCGGCTCCGGAACGAAGGCTGCAGGCATCGGCGCGGGTTCGACCAGCCGCATGGTCTGCGCGCCACCATTGGCCGACGGCATCCGCTTCTGCGCCACAGCGCTGGCGCCGCCATTTCCGGGACTTGCTGGGCCGGGATTTGCGACGACAGAACTTGCGGGCGTACCATTCGAGCGTGGCGGGCCATTCGACACCGATGCACCGGCCTCCAGCGATTTCAGCGCCTCGTCCAGTGTCGGCAGGTCGGCGGCATGCGCCAGCCGGATCAGCACCATTTCGGCGGCACTGACCGGCCGGTTGGAGGACTGCACCTCGGGAATGCCTTTCAACAGCATCTGCCAGGTCCGCGACAGCACCCTGACCGACAGCGCCTTGGCGAAATCGGCGCCGCGCCGGCGCTCGTCCTCGGATAGCGACGCGTCATCGAGGGCCGTCGGCACGAAGCGCAGCCGAGTTACGAGGTGGTTGAACTCGGCAAGGTCGGTCAGCACCGCGGCCGGATCGGCGCCGGTATTGTACTGGTTGCGGAATTCGGCCAAGGCCGCCGCCACGTCACCCTTCATCACATGTTCGAACAGGTCGACAATGCGGGCGCGGTCGGCGAGCCCGAGCATGGCGCGCACCGCTTCGGCGCTGACTGCGCCGCTGCCATGGGCGATCGCCTGGTCGAGAATGGACAGCGAATCGCGCGCCGAGCCTTCGGCCGCACGGGCGATCATCGCTAGCGCGTCGTCGTCGACCGCAATGTCTTCCTTGCCGGCGATCGAGGAGAGATGCGCGACCAGCGTGCCGGCATCGATACGCCTGAGGTCGAAGCGCTGGCAACGCGACAGAACGGTGATCGGAACTTTTCTGATTTCGGTGGTGGCGAAGATGAATTTGACGTGCGGCGGCGGCTCTTCCAGCGTCTTCAGCAGGCCGTTGAAGGCCTGGGTCGAGAGCATGTGCACTTCGTCGATGATGTAGACCTTGTAGCGCGCCGACACCGGGGCGTAGCGCACGCGCTCGATGATGTCTCTGATGTCGTCGATGCCGGTATGCGAGGCGGCGTCCATCTCGATGACGTCGACATGGCGGCCTTCCATGATCGCTTGGCAATGCTCGCCCAGCACGGCAAGGTCGACCGAAGGCTGGTCGACCGTGGCGGTCTTGTAGTTGAGCGCCCGCGCCAGAATGCGCGCCGTCGTCGTCTTGCCGACACCGCGCACGCCGGTCAGCATCCAGGCCTGGGCGATGCGGCCGGTGGCGAAGGCGTTGGTGAGGGTGCGGACCATCGGCTCCTGACCGATCAGTTCGGAGAAGTTCGCAGGACGGTATTTGCGCGCCAGAACGCGATAGGCGGCGGCCTTTTCCGTTCCCGAATTTCCGGCTTCGCTCATTCGCCCGTAAAGCTCCAAGGGCCGCGCCTGCAGGCGGCCGATTCCTGCGCATAGTTTCGCCCGCAGGGCTTGGCGCCGTCAATGTCGCGGGAGAAAGGCGAAGAGGTGGGAGGCTGGAACAATGACCCGTTCCGGGCTCGTTAGGGCTGCTTCCTTCCGGACCTGACCCGGTTGGCGAGTGGACCGTCCACCACCAACCTCCCACTTTCCATATCGGCAATCCGGCGATGAAATGCAAGGGCGCAGGATCAATCAGCCGGGAGTGGCGCCGAAAGCTGAAACAAAAAAACCGCCTCAGGAGCGGGTCATTGGCGCAGATCAGCACCATAGCCCAACCATTAGCATAACTGCCGTCACAAAGCAACGATTCGCTTGCCGCCTCTTGCGGGCCACCGGCAGCCGCTCTAGCGTTCAAAAGTCTAAAAAACACGACAAAAGTGAAGGAAACGCCGATGTTGCCGGGCCTCAAGGCCGGATTCACGCTGGATGCTCGTCTGGAGGCGGACAGCGAGCAATTGATGTGGCTCGGCCTGTGCGAGCTGCGGGTGATGAACGACCGCCGCTGGCCGTGGCTGCTTCTGGTACCGCAGCGACCGGGCGTGGAGGAAATCCACGATTTGACGCCGCTCGACCAGGCGATGCTGACCTTCGAGACCAATATGGTGGCGCAGGCGCTGAAGAGGGTGAGCGGCTGCACCAAGATCAACAGCGGCGCCCTCGGCAACGTCGTGCGCCAGTTGCATGTCCATGTCGTCGCCCGCTCGGAAGGCGATCCCGGCTGGCCGGGCCCGGTGTGGGGGCACGGCATGCGCGAGCCCTACCAGCGCTCGGACCTTCGCCGGTTTGCGCAACAGATAAAGGCGGCGCTATAAGCCTGTCCCGTGTCCATCCTGAAGTTGAGTCTCCATGAGCTTCCGCCTGTTTGACGCGCCCTTGCGCGAGCCGAGCCAGTTCGTCGGCTTCGCCGGCAATGTGATCGACCGGCAATCGGAAAACCGCGCCGACGATTCCGTCGAAAAGGCGCTCGCCGATCCCTCGGTCAGGCTTTTGCTGATGCATGGCGGGCGGCTACACCTGAAGCTCAGGGATGGCGGCTTCGACCCCTGGTTCGGCGCCGAGGAAAGCCAGCCGCTCCAGGTGTCGCTCGACCATGGCGTCCTGCTCGGTTTTTCCGACAGCGGCCCGGTGCTCGCCGTGCCGGCCGGGCTCGATCCCGAACAATTGCCGGAGTCGATCAAGGCGATCGACTATCGCTCGGTCTATATGCAGGGGCTGATCGACGAGGCGGCGGCCGGCGCGATGGCGCAAGGAGCAGCATTGCTCGCCTGGCATGCCAGCCACCGCTTCTGCAGCAAATGCGGCGCTGAAGCCGAAATGCGGGCCGGCGGCTACAAGCGGCTTTGCCCGGCCTGCGCCACCGAGCATTTTCCGCGCACCGACCCGGTGGCGATCATGCTGACCGCGACGCCCGAAAAATGCCTGCTTGGCCGCGGCCGGCATTTCGCACCGGGCATGTATTCGGCGCTCGCCGGCTTCATCGAACCCGGCGAGACGATCGAGGCGGCGGTGCGCCGTGAAACGTTGGAGGAAGCCGGCATCAGACTTGGCCGCGTCGTCTACCATGCCAGCCAGCCCTGGCCGTTTCCCTATTCGCTGATGATCGGCTGCTTCGGGGAACCGCTCAACGACGACATCCAGGCCGACCTCAACGAACTGGAAGACTGCCGCTGGTTCTTTCGCGACGAGGTATTCTCGATGCTGGCCCGCGAGCATCCGGGCGGCCTGATCACGCCGCCGAAGGGGGCGATCGCCTATAATCTCATCCGCGCCTGGGCAGACAGCGCGTAAAACTCACAGGGGGACAAATGATCCGTCACACAGTGGTATTCAGGCTGAAGCACAAGGACAGCTCGGCCGAGGAGGCAAGATTCCTCGTCGACGCGAAAATACTGGCGGCGATACCGGGCGTCGAAAAGTTCGAGCAGCTGCGTCAGGTCAGCCCGAAGAACGATTTTCGTTTCGGCTTCTCGATGGAGTTCGCCGACCAGGCCGCCTATTCCCGCTACAACGACCATCCCGACCACGTCGCCTTCGTCCGCGACCGCTGGATCCCAGAGATCGAGGCGTTTTTGGAGATCGACTACGCGCCGCTGAGCTAGCGTCAATCATTCGAGCAAGTTCGGCCGAGAGCAGCCCTCATCAGCCGGTCGGTGACTTGCCAGTGAAAACCGCCAGTTGAGCGGCGAAAGCACGCTTGTAGGCCGGCCGGGCTTCGCCGCGGGCGACATAGGCGAAGAGGTTCGGATATTCGTGCAGTATACCCGACCCGCTCAACCTTAGCAGCACGTGCACCATCATCAGGTCCCCCGCGCTGAACGCACCATCGAGCCAGTCGGCAGCGCCCAAGCGACCGGAAAGCTCGCCCAGCCGGTCACGGATGCGATTCTCGACCATAGGCAGGCGCTGTTCGTGCCAGGTCTCGTCGCGCTCCAGGAGCACGGCGGTTTGGCGCTCAAGGATCGGCGGCTCCACCGTGTTGAGCGCGGCAAACATCCATGAGATCGCGCGCGCCCGCGCATTCCCATCCTCTGGCAGCAGGCCACCATGGCGCTCGGCTATATGGAACACGATCGCCCCCGACTCGAACAGGGCGAGATCGCCTTCCTCATAGGTCGGAATCTGCCCGAAAGGATGGAGTGCTCGATGCGCGGGTTCGTTCATCGCTTTGAACGAAACAAGACGAACCTTGTAGGGCTGCCCCACTTCTTCAAGCGCCCAGCGAACGCGCATGTCACGCGCCAGTCCCCTGCCGCGATCGGGCGATCGTTCAAAGGCGGTGATGGTGGGGATCATTGGAGGCTCCGGATGATTGGATGACGCCATCGTGCGTGACGTTCGATTGAGATCAGTTTACTTATCTCCTCGCGTCCATTCTTCGATTGTGGCAACCAAAGGACGAATGTCGAGCCGGAATTCCGACATCTGGGAACTGCTCGTCAATCGCGCGTGACCGCTGCAACGGAGGCGCGTAGCGCTCCGGCGAAATCGGGATGGCCATAGAGGTCGTTGTGGCCAGCCGCTATGGCGATGTGGCTGCGCAGATCACGGGCAGCCTCGCGCAGAGGTGCCGAACGTGCGGCAGGGACGATGGTGTCGTTTTCGGCGGTGATTACGGCCGTGGGCACATCGAGGTCGCGCAGAGATCCTGCCGCCTCCATGCGGTGCCGCAGCAAGAGGCGAACCGGCAGCCAGGGATAGTGGTGAGCGGCGAGTTCTCTCAGCGAATCGAAGGGCGTAACCATGACGATGCCGCGCAACGGCCGGGCCGTCGCCAGATCGACCGCAACCGCAGCGCCGACGCTAAGGCCGATGGCGACGATGCCGGCTTTGGCATCGGTGGCCAGGTGGTCATGGGCGCGTCGGGCGTCCTCGAACAGGGCGGTGGCCGACGGGCTTCCGCTGCTCGGCGCATATCCGCGGTAGTGCAGCGCAGTGACCTGATGTTCGGGAAATAACTGGTGCAGCATAAGGGCAAGTGCATCGGCATTCCAGGCATTGCCGGCGAATCCCAGCAGGAGCGGGCGCGGCGCGGCCGGCGTCTGCCTTGCCGGCAGGCGCACCAGAACGACGCGCTCGCCGTCCTCCGTCGCCAGTTCGACATGGCGGGCCCCGGCCGGCAGATCGGGTCCGAACGCCGCAAGGCCGGCCGGAAAGATCAGCCAGGACTGAAGCACATACACCACGGTGACAACGGCCGCATACAATCCAGCGACTGCGAGCGTCAGTTTCAGAAGCCACATCGCAGGAATGTCGCCCGGCGCTCGTCACCTGGCAAGGCGTCACGTCGGGGTGCCGCGGAGCTCTCGATGAATGCTGTTGGTCAAAGCCTAACGCTTGGTACCCGATGCGAGTCGCCTCTTCCGACCTCTTGCGGAAGTTCGGTCGCCCTCAGCCGAACTCACGCCCATGACCCGATGCGGACCTTCTTGCCCGATACGAGGAAGGTCTGGAAAATGTGGGAATGCGTCATTCCTCCCGGTTACCGCCTGGCAGCGTCGCACCCATCCAACACCATCCCAAATTTATCAAGTATCGCCCGCGCCGTCGGAACGGCTCACACCGGAACTCAGCCCCGGGCGGATGTTCTGGTTATGGTGGAAGACGTTGTCGGGGTCGTACGAGGACTTCACGTCAGCCAGCCGGTCAAAGACGGAGTCGCCGTACGCCTCGCGGACCCGGCCCGGGTCTTCGTCGCCACCGAGGAAATTGACGTAGACGCCTTCGCGGAAGCGGCCAAGGGCGGCGAGGAACCCCCTCGTCCAGTCCGTCTCTCGGTCGCTGAAGTCCTCGCCGGGCCGCCACGCAGCGTGGACGATGATCGCGTGCGACGCTTGCCGGTTCCCGAACGCCGTCGCGCCCTCGGCCACTCGGCTCACCGCCCCCTTCAGATGGAACATCGCCACATACGAGCGCGGCGACGAGCAGGAGAACGCGTGCCCGGCAATCACGTCGGTGAGGTCGTCGCGGAGTGCGGGGAGGTGGGTGGCCTTCCAGTAGTAGTTCCAACCGTGGATGACGGTCGAGTCGAGCGCGCTCTGAAATACCACGTACGGCTTGGGCCCGGCCAGATCGAGGAGGGGAGTCCGAAATGCGCGGAGCGGGCGGAGCGCCTTGTCACCGTCCTCGATCGGCCCGGCGTAGCACGCGCCCACCATCACCACCGGGCGCCAATGCAGTTCCTCGGGGATGACCGATAGAGGCGGCACGGTGCAGAATTTTACGACCGTGCCGAGTTCGTCGGGAGCGTCGCGGATGAAGTCGCGGTAGAAACGGAGGACCTCCCCGGCGTCGCTCGTGTTCCAGAGGATGGGCCCGGCCAGAACGGTGGGCCCGACGGGGTGGAGGCGGAACTCGAACGAGGTGACCACGCCGAAGTTGCCGCCGCCGCCGCGCAACGCCCAGAACAGGTCGGGGTGCTCGTCCTCCGACGCCCGCAGCCGCTCGCCGTCGGCCGTCACGACGTCGGCGGCGAGGAGGTTGTCGACCGCGAGACCATGCTTTCGCATCAGCCAGCCGATGCCACCGCCGAGGGTGAGCCCGGCGACTCCGGTATGGCTCACGATTCCACCGGTGGTGGCAAGGCCGTGCGCCTGCGTCTCGCGGTCGACGTCGCCCCACAGCGCACCGCCCTGCACCCACGCCCTGCAGCCGGCGGGATCGACCCGCACGCCACGCATCGCCGAGAGGTCGATGACGATCCCGTCGTCGCAAACGGCGGTGCCCGCCACGCCGTGGCCTCCGCCCCGTATGGCGATCTCCAGATCGTGGTCGCGAGCGAAACGCACGGCCGCGACCACGTCGGCGGTCCCGATGCATCGGGCGATCAGATGCGGGCGCCGGTCAATGGCGCCGTTCCAGATTGCACGGGCGACATCGTAGTCGGCGTGGCTGGCATTGATCAGCCGGCCTCGGAACCCGTCGATTTCCACGACGGTTGGCTGCATGCTCCCGTGATGTGCTTCTGCGTACGTTGATGTCGTCATAGGTGTCGTCATCGTGTACTCCTCTCGTCGAGAGAGGCCACATCGGACCACGGCGGGCCGCTGCCGTATAGTCAACAATCTGGACTCCACAATCGGAGGCGGATGCGCAACACTGCCGTTGTGAGGACCTCTGTCATGAGGACATACGGTCAGTACTGCCCCATCGCCCGTGGCGCCGAGATTTTCGCCGAGCGCTGGACGCCGCTGATCATCCGCAACCTGTACCTTGGGTGCGGAAACTTCAGCGAGATCCTGGAGGGCGCGCCCGGACTCTCCCGTACCCTGCTCTCAGAGCGGCTCAAGCAGCTCGAATGGGTCGGTGTCGTCGAGTCGAATCCCAAGCCCGACGGGCGCGGGCGCCACTACGCGCTCACGTCCGCGGGCCACGAGCTCTTCACGGTCTGCCAGTCGCTCGGCGAGTGGGGTGCGCATTGGCTCGAGATCGCCCCCCAGCACCTAGACCCCTTTGTGGCCCTGTGGTCGATGTGCAAGGCGCTCCGCCGGGACCGGCTCCCGGACCGACGCGTCGTCATCCGCTTCGACTTCACCGGCCGCCCACACCGGGAGCGCTATTGGCTACTTATCGAGCTCGGAGACACCGAGATCTGCAAGACTTACCCTGGCTTCGACGAGGACCTCTACATCACGGCGGAAGCCGAAGCTTTCGTCAAATGGCACGCCGGCCAGCTCAGTTGGTCCCAAGCCACCCGCGAGGACCGCATCCAGCTCGACGGCGACCTGTCGCTCGCAAAAGCCTTCCCGAGCTGGAACGCCCGCAGCATGTTCGCCCACATCATGCCGGTCTCCCGCACCACCACGAGTCATGCAGGTTGACATTCCGGATGCGGCCTCCCGATGCGGCACCGCACCGCCGGCGTGAGACGTGCCAAGGTCCGAAGACATCCAGTGTTTTGCCAATGGCTCGACGATTGCGAATGACAGGATCGGATCGACTCGAGCCATTGCCCGAAGGGCGGCTTTTGCGAAGCGTCATGAATGTCGGGAAATGGCGCTACTTGCTCCTTCCGATCGCGGGAACCAACGGCAGAAACCCACCCAATGCGGGCTTACGGCTCCGGCGCTAGATTTTGACCACTAGCTAATCCGCCACCTTCCACTGCTCGCGCGATTCGCTGGCCGGGTAGACGCCAAGGATCCGCATTTCGCGCGAGAAGAAGGCAAGCTCGTCGAGTGCCAGCTTGACCAATGGATCGTCGGGATGGCCCTCGATATCGGCATAGAACAGGGTCGCGGTGAATGCGCCGAGTTGGTAGCTCTCTAGCTTGGTCATGTTGATGCCGTTGGTGGCAAAGCCGCCCATCGCCTTGTAGAGCGCGGCCGGCACGTTGCGGACGCGGAAGATGAACGTCGTCATCATCCTGGCTTCGGCGGAAGGGCGTTGTGCCCACTGCCTGTTCTTGGTCAGCACGACGAAACGGGTGACGTTGCTGTCGGTGTCCTCGACATTCTCCTCGATGATGTCGAGTCCGTAGAGCGTCGCGGCCAAGGCCGGCGCCAGCGCCGCCATGGTGCGGTTCTTCAGCTCGGCGACCAGCTTGGCGGCGCCCGCCGTGTCGCCGGCGACCACCGGCTTCCAGCCGTTCTTGCGGATGTATTTGCGGCACTGGCCGAGCGCATGGATGTGGCTGTGCACGGTCTTGATCTCGTCGCGCCTGACGCCCGGCAAGACCATCAGCTGGAAATGGATCGGCAGGAAATATTCGCCGACGATGTGCAGCTTCGATTCCGGCAGGAGGTGGTGGATGTCGGCGACGCGCCCGGCAATCGTGTTCTCGATCGGGATCATGGCGAGGTCGGCTTTGCCGGTCTCGACCGCATTGAAGGCATCCTCGAACGTCGGACACGGCAACGGCTCCATATCAGGGAACATGTTGCGGCAGGCGGTGTCGGAATTGGCGCCCGGCTCGCCCTGGAAGGCTATTTTGTTGGTTTTTTCAGGCATTCTCAGGTTGACCGGATGTTTCAGGTTGAAAGGAGGGTTCTGGCGCGTTCGAGATCGTCCAGCGTGTCGACGCCGAACGGCGCCGACTGCACAATCTCGGCGTCGATGCGCATGCCGGCCTCCAGCGCCCGCAACTGCTCGAGCTTCTCGCGCCGTTCCAACGACGAAGGCTTCAGCGCGACGAAGCGTTCGAGCGCTGAGCGGCGATAGGCATAGAGGCCGATGTGGTGATAGAGCGGCCCCTCGCCCCAGGGTGCCGTGGCGCGGGTGAAATAGAGCGCCCGCAGCCGTGTCTCCGACAGCGGCGAGCCGACGATCTTGACGACATTTGGATTGGTCTTTTCCTCGTCGCGGACGATCTCGATGCCGAGCGTGGCGATGTCGACCGCCGCAACCTCGAAAGGCCTCAGCGCGGCATTGATGATGTCGGGATCGATGGTCGGCAGGTCGCCTTGCACATTGACGATCGTTTCGACCTTACGCCCGGGATCCAGCGTGGCCAGCGCCTCGAAGATGCGGTCGGAGCCCGATTCGTGGCCGACGCGCGTCATCACCGCCTCGAAGCCGTGCGCGCGCACCGCTTCGGCTACGCTTTCGGTATCGGTGGCGACCACCACCCGGCCGAGCCCGGCTTCGGCAGCGCGACGGGCGACATGGACGATCATTGGGACGCCGGCGATGTCGGCCAGCGGCTTGCCCGGCAGGCGGGTCGAGGCCATGCGGGCCGGGATGAGGATAAGCGTGGACATCGGGTGATGAAGCGTCCGAAAAAGAGGAAGGGAAAAGTGGCAAAAGGTCTCACTGGAAGCGCCCTTATAGGTGTTGCAACGCCAGAGCAAAAGACCTAGTTTCCGCCCGATTTGACCGCCTTGTGGGGTGGTTCACGATTACCGACGGACGGAGTGGACGGATCGGTCCGCCGGAAAAGGGAGCCTGGGGCGTATGGACTCTTTCGAAATCAACAAGCTGATCGGCGGCCTGCTCGGAACCGTGTTCGTCGTCTTCTCGGTCGGCATTGTGTCCGACGCGCTGTTCGCCTCCCCCGCACCGGAAAAACCCGGCTTCGCCATCGAGGCGACCGAGGAGCCTGCCGAGGGCGGCCCGGCAGCTCCCGCTGCAGAAGCCAAGCCGATCGCCGACCTCCTGGCCAACGCCAATGTCGAGGCGGGTGCCGCCGTGTTCAAGAAGTGCCAGGCCTGCCACTCCGGCGAAAAGGGCGGGCCGAACAAGGTCGGCCCCGATCTCTGGGACCTCATCGACCGTCCCGTCGCCGAGCATGAGGGCTTCGCCTATTCGGCCGGCATGAAGGATTTTTCCAAGGGCGGCGCCGAGAAGTGGACCTACGACAACCTCAATCACTTTCTCCTCTCGCCGAAGAAGCTCGTGACGGGCACGGCGATGGGATTCGCCGGCCTGCCGAAGGACGAGGACCGCGCCAACGTTATCGCTTATCTGCGCACGCTGTCGGACAGTCCAAAGCCGCTGCCGGCACCCGGCGCTTCGGCCGAGAACGCCGCCGCGCCCGCCGAAGGCGCGGCGCCGGCCAAACCGGCAGAAAGTGCAGCGCCGGCCGCACCTGCGCCGGCCCCAGCTGCTCCGCCACCAGCGCCGGCGCAATAACGCAATTGTAATCGTACATTCCTTGAAAAAGCCGGGTTCAGCCCGGCTTTTTCAATGGGAAAAGCGCATGTGCGGCGACAAAGCCGGCCTGCCGCGGTTTTCATGAGCGTCAAATGATCTAGATTGTCGGCTGACAGCTATCACGCAGAGGAGAAGGCATGACGGTTGGCCGAACGTTTCTCAGATCGACGCTGGTTGTGGCGGCTTTCGCCGGCGGCCTGCAGGCAGCCTTCGCGGACGAATGGCGCACCACCTCGTCGCTAATCGGCGAATCCAAATACGGCGACAACTTCCAGCGCTACGACTACGTCAATCCGGACGCGCCGAAGGGCGGCACCCTAAATTCGGTGGTGCTCGGCACGTTCGACAGCTTCAATCCCTATATCGTTCAGGGTTCCTTCGCCGCCGGCTTCTTCCCGTTCGGCGGCGGCCTGCTCTATGACACGCTGATGGAGCAGGCGACCGACGAAGGCAGCGTCAGCCATCCGCTGATCGCCGACGCCTACAAACATCCGGACGACTATTCCTCGGCGACCTACCGTCTCGATCCGCGGGCCAAGTGGCACGACGGCAAGCCGATCACCACCGACGACGTGATCTGGTCGTTTCAGGTGCTGAAGGCCAACAGCCCGATGTACAGCCGCTATTTCGAGAACGTCACCGATGCCGTCGCGATCTCGGACCGCGAGGTCGAGTTCCATTTCGACCAGAAGGGCAATCGGGAGCTGCCGAAGATCCTCGGCGATCTGGTGGTGCTGCCGAAGCACTGGTGGGAAGGCACCGACGCCAACGGCAAGAAGCGCGACATCACCAGGCCGACGCAGGAGCCGCCGCTCGGCTCGGCCGCCTACCAGATCGCCAGGTTCAAGCCTGGCACTGAGATCGTCTGGCAGCGCGTGCCGGACTACTGGGGTGCCAAGCTGCCGGTGAAGATCGGGCGAGAAAATTTCGACAGGCAGCGTTTCAGCTACTTTCTCGACGATAATGCCTCTTGGCAGGCCTTCACCAAGGGCGGCTTTGAGGATTTTCGCGTTGAGTCACGGGCCCAGAGATGGGCAGTCGAGTACACCTTTCCCGCCATAAAAGCAGGGGACGTCATAAAAGCGGAATATCCCACAACCTCGCCGGAACCCATGCAGGCCTACGTGATGAACACGCGCCGGCCGCTCTTTCAGGACGTGCGCGTGCGCCAGGCTCTGACCTACGCCTATGATTTCGAGAGCATGAACCGCACCATCTTCTTCGGCGCCTATACGCGCACGGACAGTTATTTCGAAGGTGGCGATTTAGCCTCAAGCGGCCTGCCGCAGGGCAAGGAGCTGGAAATCCTGCAGCAATATCGCGACAAGCTGCCGCCCGAACTGTTCACCCAGGAGTTCAAGCTGCCCGTCTACACCGCGCCGCAGTCGGGGCGTGAAAATCTTCGGAAGGCCTATGACCTATTCAAGCAAGCGGGTTGGGTCAATCGCGGCGGCAAGCTCGTCAACGAAAAGACCGGCGAACCGTTCAGGATCGAATTTCTCGGCAACGACCCCGTAGACGAACGCGTCGCCGGGCCCTTGATTGACAATCTCAGACGTCTCGGCATCGATGCCACGCTGCGCATCGTTGACGACAGCCAGTACACGAACCGGACCCGCGCCTTCGATTTCGATATGCTGGCGGTTGCCGGCTTCCAGCAATCCAATTCGCCGGGTAACGAACAGCGGGATTTCTTCAGCTCCACCGCAGCCGATACATCCGGGTCACGCAATTTGGCAGGGATCAAGAACCCGATCGTCGACGCCCTCATCGACCGAGTGATCTTTGCCACCGATCGGGACGATCTCATAGCGGCCACCCACGCACTGGACCGGGTGCTGCTCTGGAACTACTACATGATCCCACAGTGGCACTTGGGAAAAATTCGTATCGCCTACTGGAACAAATTCGGCATCCCGGAAAAGCAACCGACCTATAGCGGCGTCGACCAGAATTCCTGGTGGATCGACCCGGACAAGGAAAAGGCGCTGGCGGCAAAATACAAGAGTAGCAATTGATGGCGGCGCTGCCCCGCCGCGCCCCTCTGGCCCGCCGCGACTTTCTGGCCCTCGGCGCCGCGGCCACGGCGGCAGCTTTGCTGCCCGGCCGGGCCTTCGCCGCCATAGCGACCGGCGTAAAGCTGCACGGCCTGTCGGCCTTCGGCGACCTCAAATATTCCCCAGGTTTCACGCATTTCGACTATGTCAATCCGGACGCCCCCAAGGGCGGCCAGATGAATTTCGCACCACCGAACTCCACCTTCAATCAGAGCTTCCTGACGTTCAACACGCTGAATTCCCTGGTGTTGAGGGGGGAATCGCCGCCGCGCACCGAACTCTGTTTCGATTCGCTGATGGCAAGCGCACTCGATGAGCCGGATGCGGTCTATGGCCGGCTTGCCGAGTCCGTCACCTTATCGCCGGACCGCAATGGCTTCCGCTTCAGCCTGCGACCGCAAGCGCGCTTCCACAACGGCTCGCCACTGACGGCGGAGGACGTCGCCTTCGCATTGAAGCTTTACAAGGGCAAGGGCCACCCGAACCTCTCCCAGGTGTTGCGGCATATGACGGAAGCGGTCGCGGTCGATCCGGTTACCGTCGACCTCACCTTCAACGGCAAACAGTCGGCGCAAAATATCCTCGCGATCGTGGCAATGCCGATCGTGTCCAAGGCCTTCTATGCGGTCAACGAATTCGATGCCTCGACGATGAAACCGCCGCTCAGTTCCGGCCCATACAAAATAGGGCGCGTGGCGGCCGGGCAGACTGTCGAATATGAACGCGTCGCCGACTATTGGGGCAGGGATCTGGCCGTGAACCGCGGCCTCTATAATTTCGACCGCATCCGTATCGATTTTTACATCAATCGCCAGGCAGCGTTTGAAGCCTTGAAAAAGGGGGACACGCATTTTCGCGAGGAATTTACCTCGCGGGTATGGGCGACCGGTTACGACTTCCCGGCGCTGAAGGACGGCAGGGTCGTCAAACGCGAATTTCCGGGCGAGAAAACGCCATCCATGCAGGCTGTCGCGCTGAACCAGCGCCGTGCGCAATTCCGCGATGTGCGCGTCAGACGAGCGATTGCCAATTGCTTCGATTTCGAATGGACCAGGCGGGTTTTGTTTTACGGCGCCTACGAGCGCTCGCAATCGAACTTCGAACGGTCGGATTACAAGGCCGAGGGCCTGCCCTCGGCCGAGGAATTGGCCCTGCTGGAGCCGTTTCGAGCCGAGCTGCCGCCGGAAACGTTCGGCGAAGCGGTGATGCAGCCTGTCTCCGACGGTTCGGGCCACGACCGTAAGCTGCTGCGCGCGGCTTCGAGACTGCTTGCCGAAGCCGGCTGGAAGCGGGCCGGCAATTTCGTCGGCAATGAAAAGGGCGAGCGGCTGCGGGTGGAAATGCTGGCCGAGGACGATGGCATCGTTCGGCTTTTCTCGCCGTGGGCCGAGAACATGAAAACGATCGGCATCGACGCTTCGATCCGGCAGGTCGATTCGACGCAGTATGAACAGCGGCAGAGCAATTTCGACTTCGATTTCACCCTGCTCGCCTGGTCGATCGGGGCGACGCCGACTGCCGACGGCCTGGAGATACTCTATGATTCCCGGATGGCGCAAACGCCGGGAATGCGCAACTATCCCGGTACGGAAAGCAAGGCCATCGATGCGCTGATCGAGGCAGCCGGCAAGGCGCAAAGCCGGATTGAACTGGTCACGGCGCTCAAAGCACTCGATCGGGTCTTGCGCGCGCGGCTAGACTGGATTCCAACATATTATCTCGCGAATCACCGAGTAGCCTATTGGGACATGTTCGGCTTTCCCGAGCAGAAGCCTGATTTCGGCTTTCCGGTCGAGGCGCTGTGGTGGTTCGACAAGGACAAGGCGGCAAAGATTGGCAAAGCCTAAATTTCTTGCGGGCGTTGGCGCCGCCCCTCACCTGCCTGCCGGCATCCTCTTCCCGTATAGCGACGGGGAGAGGGGCGCTGAGGCGATTGCCTTGGCGGCATCTCCAGACACAATGGTCTCCCTCAAGGAAGACAACATCTGATGGGCGCCTATATCCTGCGCCGCATCCTGCTGATGATCCCGACCCTGTTCGGCATCATGGCGGTGTCCTTCGCCGTCATCCAGTTCGCGCCGGGCGGGCCGGTCGAGCAGGTCATCGCCAGGCTGACCAACCAGGGCGGCAGCGATCGCCTTGGCGGTGGCGGTGGCGACGCCGGCGCCAGCAATTTCGACGTGGCCGGCGACGTCGGTTCGAAATATCGCGGCGCGCAAGGGCTTGACCCCGAATTCATCGCCAAGCTGGAAAAGCAGTTCGGCTTCGACAAGCCACCGCTCGAGCGCTTCGGCATGATGCTGTGGAACTATATCCGGTTCGATTTCGGCGACAGCTATTTCCGTGACATCTCGGTGATCGATCTGATCCTGGAGAAGATGCCGGTATCGATCTCGATCGGGCTGTGGATCACGCTGCTGTCCTACCTGATCTCGATCCCGCTCGGCATCCGCAAGGCAGTCAAGGACGGCTCGGCATTCGACGTATGGACCAGCGGCGTCGTCATTGTCGGCTACGCCATTCCGGGCTTCCTGTTCGGCATCCTGCTGATGGTGCTGTTTGCCGGCGGATCCTTCTACGACTGGTTTCCGCTGCGCGGCATCACCTCCGACAATTGGGACCAGCTGTCCTGGCCGGCGCGGATCGTCGACTATCTCTGGCACATGACCTTGCCGCTGACGGCGCTGGTGCTGTCGGCCTTCGCCACCACGACGCTGCTGACCAAGAATTCGTTCCTCGAGGAAATCCGCAAGCAATATGTGGTGACCGCGCGCGCCAAGGGCCTATCGGAACGGCAGGTTCTCTACGGACACGTCTTCCGCAACGCCATGCTGATCGTCGTTGCCGGCTTTCCCGGCGCCTTCATCTCGGCCTTCTTCACCGGCTCGCTGCTGATCGAGAACATCTTTTCACTCGACGGCCTCGGCCTGCTCGGTTTCAGGTCGGTGGTCGAGCGCGACTACCCGGTGGTATTCGCCAATCTCTACATCTTCTCGCTGCTTGGCCTGATCGTCGGGCTCCTGTCCGACCTGATCTATACCTGGGTCGACCCGCGCATCGACTTCGAGCGGAGAGACGTCTGATGGCCGGGGCCGCAGCCGAAACGGCGCCGGACCGGATTGCCCGGCCCTGGCTGTCGCCGCTCAACCAGCGGCGCCTGCAGAATTTTAGGGCCAACCGGCGCGGCTATTGGTCGTTGTGGATCTTTCTCGTGCTTTTCGTGCTGTCGCTGTTTTCCGAATGGATCGCCAACGACAAGCCGGTCCTCGTTTCCTACAAGGGCGAGATCCTGTTTCCGGTCCTGGTCGCTTATCCCGAGGAGAAGTTCGGCGGCTTTTATGCGGTCACCGACTATCGTGACCCGGTCATCCAGGACGAGATCAATGCCCATGGCTGGATGATCTGGCCGCCGGTCCGCTACTCCTACCGAACCGTCAACAACGCGATCCCCGAGGCGGCGCCCACCAAGCCGTCCTGGCTCTATGACGTCAAGACACGCTGCAACCAGTATCCGCAAGGTGCCGCCGACCCCAATTGCGTTGTCGGCAACTGGAACTGGCTGGGCACCGACGACCAGGCCCGCGACGTGCTGGCGCGCGTCATCTACGGATTCAGGGTCTCGGTGCTGTTCGGCCTGATCCTCACCGCCGGTTCGGCGCTGATCGGCGTGACGGCCGGGGCATTGCAGGGCTATTTCGGCGGCTGGACCGACCTTCTGTTCCAGCGCTTCATAGAGATCTGGTCGGCGATCCCGGTGCTTTATCTCTTGCTGATCGTCGCCGCCATCCTGCCGCCCGGCTTCTTCATCCTGCTTGGACTGATGCTGCTGTTCTCCTGGGTGGCGCTGGTCGGCGTGGTGCGGGCCGAGTTCCTGCGCGCCCGCAACTTCGAATATGTCAACGCCGCCCGCGCGCTCGGCGTACCCAACGGCACCATCATGTTCCGGCATCTGTTGCCAAACGCCATGGTGGCGACGCTGACCTTCCTGCCCTTTCTGCTCAGCGGCTCGATCTCGACGCTGACCTCACTCGACTACCTTGGCTTCGGCCTGCCGCCCGGCTCGGCGTCGCTGGGCGAGCTGCTGAAGCAGGCGCAGCGCAACCTCAACGCGCCATGGCTGGGCATTTCCGGCTTCGTCGTCATCTCGCTGATGCTGTCGCTGCTGGTCTTCGTCGGCGAAGCGACCCGCGACGCCTTCGATCCGCGCAAGACGTTCAGATGAGCGAAGCCCCTCTCCTCTCCGTGCGCGATCTCAGCGTCGCCTTCGCGCAGGAAGGCCGCCAGTCGATGGCCGTCGACCACATCTCCTTCGACATCGCTAAGGGCGAGACGGTGGCGTTGGTCGGCGAATCCGGCTCCGGCAAGTCGGTCTCGGCGCTGTCGGTGCTGAAGCTGCTGCCTTATCCGGCTGCCAGCCATCCATCGGGAAAGATCCTGTTCCAGGGCGCCGACCTGCTGGCCACCGACGAGAAGGCATTGCGCCGCGTGCGCGGCAACAAGATCACCATGATCTTCCAGGAGCCGATGACCTCGCTCAATCCACTGCACACGATCGAGCAGCAGATCATCGAGGTGCTGGCGCTGCACCAGGGCCTGGGCGACAGCCCAGCCAAGGCGCGCACCCTGGAGCTGCTCAACGAGGTCGGTATCCGCGAGCCGGAGAAGCGGCTCGACGCCTATCCGCACCAGCTTTCCGGCGGCCAGCGCCAGCGCGTGATGATCGCCATGGCACTGGCCAACGAACCGGAACTGCTGATCGCCGACGAACCGACGACAGCACTCGACGTCACCGTGCAAGCGCAGATCCTCGAACTGCTTGCGGAGCTGAAGAGCCGCAAGGGCATGTCGATGATGTTCATCACCCACGATCTCGGCATCGTCAGAAAGATCGCCGACCGGGTCTGTGTGATGACCAAGGGCAAGATCGTCGAGACCGGACCGACGAAAGATATCTTCGCCAACCCGCAGCACACCTATACGCGGCATCTGCTGGCCGCCGAACCGAAGGGCAAACCGCCCGCCGCCAACGCTGCCGCCAAGCCTGTCATGACCGGCCAGGACATAAAAGTCTGGTTTCCGATCAAGAAGGGCTTTTTCCGGCGCACCGTCGACAATGTGAAGGCGGTAGACGGCATCGACGTCACCGTGCGCGCCGGCCAGACGCTCGGCGTCGTCGGCGAATCCGGCTCTGGCAAGACGACGCTCGGCCTGGCGCTGGCCAGAATGATCTCGTCGACCGGGACCATTCGGTTCAACGGGCGCGATATCAACGAGCTGTCATTCAACGCCATGCGGCCGCTGCGGCGCGAGCTGCAGATCGTCTTCCAGGATCCGTTCGGGTCGTTGAGCCCGCGCATGTCGGTCTCCGAGATCATCGAGGAAGGGCTGAAGATCCACGAGCCGAAGCTGTCGCACGATGAGCGCGACAAGCGCATCGTCGATGTGCTCGGGGAAGTCGGGCTCGATCCCGCCACGCGCAATCGCTATCCGCACGAGTTTTCCGGCGGCCAGCGCCAGCGCATCGCCATCGCCCGCGCCATGGTGCTCAACCCGCGCTTCGTCATGCTGGACGAGCCGACTTCGGCGCTCGACATGAGCGTGCAGGCGCAGGTGGTCGATCTTCTGCGCAGCCTGCAGGCGAAGCACGACCTCGCCTATCTGTTCATCAGCCACGACCTGAAGGTCATCCGCGCGCTTGCCAACGACGTCATCGTCATGCGCAATGGCAGGATCGTCGAAGCCGGCCCATCCGAACAGATTTTCGAACGGCCGCAGACCGACTATACCAAGGCGCTGATCTCGGCCGCATTCAGGATCGAAACGGCGCCGGTCGGTATCGTCAGCGAATAGCCTGTACCGCATAAGGAAATAGAATCCGCAATGGAAAAAGGCCGTATCCTGCTTGCCCTCACCGGTATCCATCCAGGCCGTTGGCGCGAACTCTTGTCGGCGGAACGCGAGGTGGTGCTCGAGCCGGACGGCGCCAGCGATCCCTCGATCACCTATGCGGTGGTGTGGAAGCAGCGGCCCAACCTTCTGTCGTCGCTGCCCAATCTGCGCGCTGTCTTCTCGATCGGCGCCGGCGTCGACCACATCTTCGCCGATCCCACCTTGCCCGACGTGCCGATCGTCAAGGTCGTGGCCGACAACCTGACCCAGTACATGACCGAATATGTCGTGTGGCGGGTGCTCGATCACCATCGCCAGGGCATGCTCTACCGGTCGCAGCAGCAAAAGAAGATCTGGCACGAGCCACCGCAGCGACCGGCCGGCGACATCTCCGTCGGCATCATGGGGCTCGGCACGCTTGGCCGCGCGGCGGCTTCGGTGCTTTTGTCGCTCGGCTTTGCGGTCAATGGCTGGTCGCGCAGCGAGCGGCCGATGAGCGGCGTTTCGACCTATGCGGGCGAGGCCGGATTGATCCCCTTCCTCAACGCCACCGACATTCTGGTGGTGCTGTTGCCGCTTACGCCACAGACGCAAGGCATCATCAACTACGGCGTGCTGAAGGAACTGAGGAAACGCAACGGCCTCGGCGGTTCGGTGCTGATCAATGCCGGGCGCGGCAAGTTGCAGAAGGACGCCGACATTCTGCGTGCGCTGGAGGACGGCACACTCAAGGAAGCGAGCCTCGACGTGTTCGAGGTCGAGCCGCTGCCGAAGACCAGCCGGCTGTGGAACCACCCGAAAGTGTTCGTGACGCCGCACGCGGCGGCGACCTCCGACCCAGTGCATCTGGTTCCGATCATGCTGCGCCAGATGGCCGCCTTCGACCGCGGCGGGCAGCTCGAGAACGTGGTGGATCGCGACGCGCGGTATTAGCTCTGGTTCCACTGCACAGAGGATTTGACCTTTGACTGAGCCTAAAAGAGACTGCGGATAATCGCTGCCGACTTGCCTGCAGCCGCCGATCCAACGCTGGCGATTAGCAAGAGGCTACCACGCCTTCGTCATCCTAGGGCGGAGCAAGGAGCGAAGCGACGCGGCGCAGACCCTGGGATCCATTCCGTTACCTAAGCCGAAGAATGCAGCGGACCAGAACCGAACGCTACCACCTCGTTCCGCGAAAAAGCTCAACCATTCTGGGATTGGTCGTCTCGATCAGCTCGATCTTCCATTGGCGCGGCCAGCGCTTCAGCGACTTCTCGCGCTGGATGGCGTCACCAATGTCGAAATGTTCTTCGTACCAGACCAGACGCTGCACGCCGCGAGCCTTGGCCGGATTTGTGCTCCGGCAGGCGGCGGCCGAGGTCGTTGGTGACACCGATGTAGATCGTGCCGCGCTTCTGGCTCGCGGTCATATAGGTATAGCCGGTCATGGTGGAAGGGTAGCTGGCACCGTTGCGGATGCACGTGTTGTTCTGAGCGGTTGCATTCTTCGGCTGAGGTAACGGCATGGATCCCAGGGTCTGCGCCGCGTCGCTTCGCTCCTTGCTCCGCCCTAGGATGACGAAGTGGAGGGATGGTTCGGCCAATCTCGAAGGTTTGCGATTTGCCACTGAGATTTGCCGCTGAACGGGACTGTGGACGTTCGCTGCCGATCGGCCTCCAACCTGGCAAAATCCACTGCACAGAGGTATTAACCCGGCAGGCCAAGCTTGGTCTGCTTGGCCGGCTTGCCACATTCGCGGCGGGCGATCGAACGGTTCATGGCATCGATCCGGCCGCTTGCCTGTTCGACCTCTCGCTGGGCCTTGGAACGGGCGTCCGGCGTGAACGGGCCGAGGCCCACCCCGGGATCGGAGAAGGACGGCTTGGCATCTTGTGGAAGGCGGTATTGCTGTGCCAGCCGGTTGCGTTGCGCCAGCAATTGATTGCAGGGCACGCTGTCATATTGCAGCGAGGACTGGACATTCGCGTCCTGTCGCTCGGCAATCGAGGTGCCGACGCAACCGGCTATTGCCAGGCAAGATGCCAAGACCACCAAGTTCCAGCGCATGCAACGTCCTCCGTGTCGGTGTCCTGCCCTTTCGGGCATGCGAATCGGACTTTTTTCGCAGCCGCCGCCACGTGTGGCGCAGGTGAACGAAAATGGTCGCCGACGAGGCCTGATGCGGTTTCATGATGGAGGTCCCGCCGGCAGTTGCCTGTAAGCCGAGTCAGCAGTCACTTGCAACAGGCTTCCCGCGCCGGAATTAGCAACTATCTTGGAGCCATGCGCGCCAGTGACCTGCTTCATCCCCGGCCCGAGGGTCTCTATTGCCCACCCGGCGATTTCTTCATCGACCCGGTGCGGCCGGTCAACCGGGCGCTGATCACGCACGGCCATTCCGACCATGCCCGTTCCGGCCACCGCTCGGTGCTGGCCACACAACAGACGCTTGACATTATGGGGCTGCGCTACGGCGAGGGCTTTGCCGGGACCACGCAAGCGGCCGCACTTGGCGAGGCGATTGCGCTGAACGGCGTCACCGTAACCTTCCATCCGGCCGGCCATGTGCTGGGCTCGGCGCAGATCGAGGTCGTGCATCAGGGCTCATGCATCGTCGCTTCGGGCGACTACAAGCGCCATAGGGACGCGACTTGCGAGCCGTTCGAACCGGTCAAGTGCGACGTGTTCATCACCGAGGCGACGTTCGGCCTGCCGGTGTTCCGTCACCCGCCCGATACCGAAGAGATCGCCCGCCTGCTTAAATCGACGGCGCAGTTTCCCGAACGCGCGCATCTGGTCGGCGCCTATGCGCTTGGCAAGGCGCAGCGCGTCATGCGGTTGCTGCGGGACGCCGGCTACGACAAGCCAATCTACATCCACGGCGCGCTGGCCAAGCTCAGCGACTACTATCAAAGCCAGGGCATCGACCTCGGGACGCTGCAGCCGGCGACCGTCGAAAGCGGTGGTAAGGACGACTTCACCGGGGCCATCGTCGTTGGCCCGCCCTCCGCCTTCGCCGACCGCTGGGCGCGACGCTTTCCCGATCCGATCTCGTGCTTTGCGTCCGGCTGGATGCGCATCCGCCAGCGCGCCAAGCAGGGCGGCGTCGAACTGCCGCTGATCATTTCCGACCACGCCGACTGGGACGAGCTGACCGCCACGATCAGGGAGACCGGCGCCGGAGAAATCTGGGTGACGCATGGCCGCGAGGAGGCCCTGGTGCGCTGGTGCGAACTCGAAGGCATCGCCGCCAGGCCGCTGCATCTCGTCGGCTACGAGGACGAGGGCGATTGAGCTGATGGAAGATAGTTCGGAAATCGCTCATGCGGCGCTCCACGCCAGGCCAGAGGGTGGTGGCGTGGAGCGCAAACCCGTCTTATCGGCGCGGTTCTCCTCATGAACCGCTTCGCCGAACTCCTCGATCGCCTCGTCCTGACTCCGTCGCGCAACGGCAAGCTGACGCTGCTGAGCGATTATTTCCGCAGCGTCGAGGATCCAGATCGCGGCCTGGCGCTGGCTGCCATCACCGGCGACCTGACCATCGCGGCGGTCAAGCCGGCTATGCTTCGCATGCTGGTCATGGAGCGCATGGATCCGGTGCTGTTCGGCTATTCCTACGATTATGTCGGCGACCTAGCCGAGACCGTGTCGCTGGTCTGGCCGCAATCGCCCGCAGATATCGCCAACCATGAGCCGACGCTCGCCGAGGTCGTCGCAAAGCTGCAGGCGGCGAGCCGTTCCGACGGGCCGAAGGTGCTGGCCAGACTGCTCGACAGCGCCAGCATCTCGGCGCGTTTCGCCATCATCAAGCTGGTCACCGGCGGCCTGCGCATCGGCGTCTCGGCGCGATTGGCCAAGCAGGCGCTGGCCGATCTCGGCAAGGTCGACATCGCCGAAATCGAAGAACTCTGGCATGGGCTGACGCCGCCCTATGCCGAGTTGTTCGCCTGGCTGGAAGGCAAGGCAGAAAAACCCAGAAAGACGGCAATGGCGCTGTTCCGGCCGGTGATGCTGTCGAACCCGATCGGTGACGGCGATCTCGAAAAGCTCGACCCGGCCGATTACGCCGCCGAATGGAAATGGGACGGCATCCGCGTCCAGGCCGTATCGGAAGGCGGCATTCGCCGGCTCTATTCGCGCACCGGCGACAACGTCTCCGGGGCCTTTCCGGACCTCGCAGAGGCGATGGATTTTTCCGCCACCCTCGACGGCGAGCTTCTGGTCGGCGACCCCCTGCAGGCGACCGGTACGTTCTCGGACCTGCAGCAGCGGCTGAACCGTAAGAGCGTGACACCGAAGATCCAGCAGCAATACCCAGCCTTCATGCGCTGCTACGACGTGCTTCAGATCGGCGACGAGGACTTGCGCGCGCGCTCTTTCCGCGAGCGGCGCCGCCGCCTCGAAGCCTTCGTGCAGACGCTCGATCCGAGCCGCTTCGATCTTTCGCCGCTGGTCGAATTCACCGACTGGCAGGCGTTGGAGGAATTGCGCCGCAAGCCGCTGCATCCGGTCATCGAAGGCGTAATGCTGAAGCGCTGGGATTCGCCCTATCTCACCGGCCGGCCCAAAGGTCCATGGTTCAAATGGAAGCGCGATCCGCACACGGTCGACGCCGTGCTGATGTATGCCCAGCGCGGCCACGGCAAGCGTTCGAGTTTCTATTCCGATTACACGTTCGGCGTCTGGTCCGGCCCGGAAGGATCGGAGGAACTGGTGCCGGTTGGGAAAGCCTATTTCGGCTTCACCGACGAGGAACTGAGGCAGATCGACAAGTACGTCCGCGACAACACGATCGAGCGTTTCGGCCCGGTCCGCTCGGTGCGGGCCGACCGCAGACAAGGCCTCGTGCTGGAGGTGGCGTTCGAAGGGCTCAACCGCTCGACACGGCACAAATCCGGCGTCGCCATGCGCTTTCCCCGCATTTCACGGCTGCGCTGGGACAAGCCGGCGGCCGAAGCCGACCGCATCGAGACGCTGCAGGCGCTGCTTGACAGTTAGATTTTTGTTTTGAGCATCGGATTTTCCCAAAACCGGTTTCCACCCCGGGTCAAGCCCGCGGGCATGCTTTTGGGTCCGATGATCTACGGAACAATCGAGACGCGAATCTCGTAGATGTCGACCGACTTGCCCTGCTTGTCGAAGTCGGAATTGATGGCGATGGTGCCGGCAGCGCCCGGAGGCTTGTCGGGAAACCGGACGTCGAAGAGATATTCGTTGCGCTCGTGGCCGACCGCGTAGCGCTTGCGGCCGCAGTCGCCGAGTTCGCCGAAATTGCAGTCGACGGAGATCTGCGTCTCCTTGCCCTCCTCGGAGCGGGCGATGATGTCGAACGTGGCGTGCTTGCCGGCGAGTTTTTCCAGCACGCCTTGCCCGACGTCGAAGCTGATCGCCGAACCGGAGGCGCCCGACCGGATGCGCAGGAAGGAACCGCTGTCGTCCTGCATGACTTCGGCCTTGGCATCCGAAGGCGCACTGACAAGCGTCGGGTCGCTCGGCGAAAACACATTGACCCAGTCGCGCTCCACATCGCCTGAGCCCAGCGGCGAGGCCGTGTCGCCTGGTGGCGTGAAATCATCGTCTTCCACCGTCGGTGCCGTTTGCGGCGGGGCCGTGTCGAGTTCGGCCGCTGACTTGAAGACGCCGGTCTGCGCAGCGAAATAGAGGCCGATACCGACAGCTGCGAGCAGCGTCACGCCGAGGAAGATCGCGGTGAGAGGCAGGCGGGGGCCTCTCACCCGCCTGTCGTCGCGGTCTGGCATCACCTCTGCGTCGCCGTCTCCGGTTGATGGAGGGGACGACATGTCGATCTCCGGCACACCGGGAAAAACCGCGTCGGGCATGATATCGGGAACGACCGGTAAGACGCGCGAGCGCGGCGCGTCCGATGCAGGAAGCTTCGCCGGAGCGTCGACAACGACGTCAGGCGGCGGAGCGGGTTCAGCATCGGCGCCGGCATCCGTTTCGGCTTCGGCCTCGGCTTCGGCTTCGGCATCGGCTTCGCTGTCAGCCGGCTGCTTCACCGCCGGTGCTGCAGCGTCACCATCGGTCGGCCGGCCGATGCCGGGAACCGCCGGCAGGAACTCGGATTCGATTTCGGTGATCTTGGCCTGCACCGCCTTGCGGCGCTTGATGGCGACTTCCACCGTCACGCCCGGGTTGGCCTGCAGGGCACGGTCAAGTGCGGCGAAGGCTGATCGGTAGACCCGCTCGCGAAACGCGCGGTCTTCGGCATTGCCTTTCTCGAAGGCATTTCGGATCGCTTTTTCGATCGCGTCCAAACCGGACCCCTCTGCACGTACGGTCACATTGTCATGATCGTTAGCCGTAGGCGATCAATCAATCAACGGGCCAGCGGCCGCATTCTGCCTTGGCGAGGCATCCAAAGTCCATTTCGGCGGTTTTCGGTAAAGGAATCAACATTTTTCGCCGATTTCCCGATGCAGCGGCGACGCGACGTCCCGCAACCCGCCGGTACGGCATCGCGCCACTGTATGGCGGACCGGCGCGGCGGTGGCTTGTAGGTGCGGCATGAGCTCACACGAAATGCCAAGTCCCATCTTGAATTTATGGTTGGTTGCGTCTATCACCCAGCGCATCTTGGAGGCCTCGGCTTCCCGGGCCGCTTTAGCTCAGTTGGTAGAGCACATCATTCGTAATGATGGGGTCAGGTGTTCGAGTCACCTAAGCGGCACCAATTATCATTTCTCATGGCTTTGCGGGTTTTCGAGGGTAGAGCGAAAAAACGGCCTGCAACAAATTCAGCGGCAGATTTTTACCGCTTCTTTCCATCGGAAGTCTGTCGCGCCGCATGGGATCACTGCGACGCTGCCGGCGCCAGTCGCAATATCCTTCCCGCCGGCTCGTCGGTCAACGCCATTACCGCGCCGTCGGGAGCCTGCACCACGTCTCGGATACGCCTGCCGAGAGCGAGGACTTCCTCGCCGGCGACCTGCTTTCCATCGATCCTGACACGAACGATGCCTTCCGCCGACAGTCCGCCGATCAGGAGGTCGCCTCGCCAATCGGCAAACATGTCGCCGGTGTAGAAGGTCATGCCGGAAGGCGAGATGACGGGCGTCCAGCTATGGATGGAGCCGGCAAACTCCGGCCGAGTCGACGGATCGGGGATGCGTTCGCCCGAATAGTGCCGGCCCCAGCTGACCACGGGCCAGCCGTAATTCCTGCCTGCTTGCGGAATGTTCAGCTCATCGCCGCCGCGCGGTCCCATTTCCGCCGTCCAGAGCACGCGGGTTTCGGGATGGATCGCTGCGCTTTGCACATTGCGATGCCCGTACGACCATATTTCGTCGGCGCCGTCCTTGCCGACGAAAGGATTGTCGTCAGGCACAGAACCATCGGGATTGATGCGGACGACCGTGCCGAGATGATTGTTCGCGTCCTGCGCCTGTTGCGCCTTGCCGCGATCGCCGAGCGTGACGAAGAGCTTGCCGTCCGGCGTGAATACCAGGCGAGAGCCGTAGTGGTGCCGACTGGACACGGCTGGTTCCTGCCGGAAGATCACTTCGAAGTTCGTAAGCGCGCTGCCGTTCTCCTCCAGACGTCCACGGCCGACGGATGTGGCGGCGCCGCCGCCGCGTTCCTCCGAGTAGGAGAGATAAACCGTCCGGTTGTTGGCAAAGTCCGGATCGAGCGCCACATCCAGCAGACCGCCTTGTCCGCTGGCGAGGACGTCCGGCACACCGTCGATCGGATCGGAAACGGCCCCCTCGGTCGAGACGAGCCGCAGGCGCCCCGGACGCTCGGTGACCAGCATTGCGCCGTCGGGCAGGTAGGTCGCGCCCCAGGGATGTTCGAGCCCTTCGGCAAAGGTATCGACCGCGATGCGGCCGGTCTCGCTCTCGATGCTGCTGTCCTGCGCGAGCGTGGTCGAGGGCGTACCGAAGGCAAGAAGAAAAGACGAAGCAATGAATATCCGCAGCATGATATCTCCATCCGAACGGGGGCATAGGGGAGGAGCCGCCGGCTCCCCGATATAATGACCGACTGCCGATGCAGTTCCAAGCTGGCGCGCGCACCTAGGTTTTCAACTATGACCAGGTCCGGATCGAGCGAGATGAGCACGGGGCCTGTGGCATCCTCAGTACGATCTACCAAAAAAGAAGCCAAATGAGCGCGAACTGAAAAACCATCGAGACACAACTGAAACACATCTGCGCGCAGGCGACATGCACGCGAAACGCTTTGGGGCGATGGTCACCCCAAGCCAGGAACGCAGGAGCGTCGCCGATGACACCCGACCAGATCAGACTTGTCCAGGACAGTTTTCGCGAGGTCGTCCCAATTCGCGTGGCCGCCGCGGCGCTGTTCTATGACCGCCTGTTCGCGATCGACGCGGACCTTCGCGCGCTGTTTCCGGTGACAGACATGACCAAGCAAGGCGCCAAGCTGATGGCGAGCCTGGGCTTCGTCGTGCACGGATTGGACCGTGCCGACACCATCCTCCCGACGGTGCGCATGCTCGCCAAGCGTCACGTGACCTACGGCGTCGAGGAGCGTCATTACCCGATCGTCGGGCAAGCGCTCATCGAGACGCTGGCGGCCGGCCTCGGCACAGCTTTTACGCCGCCGGTCCGCGAGGCTTGGGAGGCGGCCTACGGGTTGCTCGCCAGTGTGATGATCGCGGCTGCCCGCGAGGATCAGCTCGCAGCGTGATTTTATTGGATGCAGCCAAAAGGCGAGCATCCAGCCGAACAACAATTCTAAATGGGGAGAAATACGATGTTCAGATACACAGCTCTTGCAGCGCTTTGCGTTGTGGCAAGTTCCGCTTCTGCCGGCGAACTCACGGCCCGTCAGGGTGGGAGCGTCGATCTCGGCAACTTCCACGGCGTCGTCTACTTCACGGAGGCGGATGACGGCTACCGGGTGGTCACCACGATGGCGGCGGGCGAAGAAAGTTTGCCAGTACGCTTCGTCGCGACCCTCACCGAGGGGCAGGCTTTCGTGATCTCGGTCCCGGGCGAGTTGGCAGGGGCCGGCCAGGCACTCGAAATCTCGCGCGCCCAAGGCAAGCTCGTTGTCGCCAAGGTAGAGTCCACCCAGTAAACGGCTCGTCTCCACGACTTAATTGCGGCTTGTGCCTTTGCGGTGGCCGCCTGAGGCCGGTTTCGAGTTGCTCGACCGCGGTGGCGAAAGCCAAGGGCGTGGATTTTCGCACTGCGATACCCGAGTCGCTGCCGTTTGAGGCTCCGTGTTCGACCGCGTCAACGGAGCCTGGTTTGTCGGGCGTCATGGTTTGACTTGCGTCAACGCCAAAGCAGCTGGGTGGCCGGATAATTGCCCATTCTGCATTTGGATTGCTCGCGATCATGGAGACGACCGATGGACGAAGAGCTCAGAAAGAAGATCCTGACGCTGTTGGACCAACACCGGATCATGACGATTGCCACACTAAGGCCGGACGGCTGGCCGCAGGCGACGACAGTCGGCTACGTGAACGAAGGCCTCGCCCTCTACTTCCTCTGCGGCCCGGACAGCCAAAAGGCGGCCAATCTGGCGCGTGATGATCGGGTGTCGCTGACGATCGATCACGACACTCCGGATCTGTTGGCGATTACCGGCCTGTCCATGGCGGCGCACGCGAAAGCGGTGGCTGATCCGGCCGAAGCGGCCAAGATCTTGCGTATGCTTCCGCTGAAGTATCCTGAGCAGGTCGCGCCGCTGCCAGTTCCAATGCCGACCCCGGAGGATGTCCGCATATTCCGCGTCACTCCGACGGTCATCTCCGTGCTCGACTACTCCAAGGGCTTTGGCCACACAGACCTTGTGACTTGCTAAGCACTTTTTGACGCGGATTTTCGCACTGGCGATCGCCCGCGTCATCAGCAATTTCGGGCTCTTGCATCTGGCGCAGCCGGAACGAGCGCGACGGCGTCGCGTGTTCGAGTCACGCAAGCGGCACCAGTTACCCCACAGATCAAATGGATGAACCGGGGCCATCGCTCAGCGAGGCCACCGTCTTCAGCGCGCTATCGAGCATGTCGCCCTTTTCGTCCTTGAGTGCTGCTTCGCGCAGGCGCCTGATCCAGTCGGCGGCGTCCTCGCGGCCCTTGACCATATCCAGCGCCGACAGCACCCGGTCGAATTTCGACTGGGCGCGGGCGTGGGTGTCGCTGTAGCCCTTGATCAGCCGGCGGCAGTTGAGGATCTCCGTGCCAAGCGCGTAGTCGTCCCTGACATGGCTGAGCGCCAGCGCGTACCAGCGCTCCAGATGTTCGGTCTCAACCTTGTGGCGCAGCAGGCGGCGGCGCCAGCGGCGCAGGCCGCCGATGAACCACAAAGCGGCAAAGCCGGCGAAACTATCGGTGCGGATGCGGCGGCCGCGATTGATGCGGCGGTCGAGGAAGGCGGCAAGCTTCGGCCGCACCTCGATATAGCTGCCGAGCCCGGCCGGCAGCGTACCGCAGAATTCCTCGATGCGCGGGTGGAAATATTCGGTCACCTGCAGGACCGTTTCGTCCTTGACGCCGACCTCGCGGCGCACGCGCCTGTCGCGCGTCGAGCGCGTCTTCAAATCGGCGACACGGATCATGTCGTCGTAGCACATGGCGTTGGCCAGGTGCTTTGCCGCTGCGGTCGACAGCGCGAAGTCATGTCCGGCATCGTCCAGGGCGACGGCCCGGTCAAGCCGGTCGAGATACTCGCCGCCATAGGCGATGTCCTGATAGTCGACGACTTTTCTCAAGCCGCGAAGCGCCATGTCGCGCACCGGGGCCGGCAGCGCAGCGACCCGGGCGGCGAGTGCCTGCCAGCCCTTAAGCAGGCCTTCCGGCCCGCTCACTTTTGTCGTGCCGCCCGATCCGGTCCCCGCAACTTTCGGCTCTGCGATCTTGTCGCCCGGAGCCGGCGCACTCGCGATGCCGCGGGCGCGATCACAGGCCGCGCCGAAGGCGGCGAGGCTGGCCTTCACGCCGCGACCGCCGGCGCCGATCGCCTGCTCGTAGCTTTCGCGCGTGAACGGCAGCGCGTCCGAGCCCGCCAGCGCGCCGAGCAGGCTGGCCGAGATCATCGAGCCGTTGTCGGCGGCGATCTTTTCCATGTCGAAGGCGATGAAGCGCTTGGCTGCGGCTTCCGCCGTGGCATGCACCTTTGGTGACGAAGCGCGGCCATCGCCGGGCTCGATCTTTTCCGAAACCGCGGCGATGCGATGCGACGAGGCAATCAGCGTAGTGCGCTCCGGTGTGACGAAGCCGCGGATGATGGCGCGGCCGGCTTCCATCAGTTCGGCGGCGATCAAGATGTCGACGTCGCCCTGCGAGGGCGACAGCGCAAAGACCGGCAGGCGGCCGGTGTCGCGGCACATCTCGACATAGTAGATCGTGGCGCCGGTGCGCTGGGCGACGCCGGCGACCGAGGTCGATTGCGCGACATAGCCATTGCGTTCGGCGACGTCGGTGATCCAGTCGGCGAGCACGCCGCCGCCCTGGCCGCCGACCGCCAGCACGGCAAGCTTGATGACGCGCTCGTCTTCGGGAGCACCGGCGTTCGAGCGCGATGAGGGGACGGCGTCAAGCATCGGCGAATGTCAGGCGCCGGCTTTCACGGCGCCGCTGCAAGAGGCTGATCGTGGCGCGACGCGCGGCTTCGAGGAAACGGTCCCAGCGGCTGGGATTGTGCACCACGTCGGCGCGGTAGAAGGAGGGGCACAGCACCGCCGCATCGGCAACCTCGCCGCAATTGCCGCAGCCGACGCAGCTCTGGTCGATATGCGCCACCGGATCGTCGCGCAGCGGATCGTCCAGCGACTTCACCGACAGCGACGGGCAGCCGGAAAGCCGCATGCAGGCATGGTCGCCGGTGCAGATGTCCTCGTCGACGCCGAATTTCGGCTTGACGATCCTTTTCCCGCCCTTGATCGCCTTGTCGACCAGCGGCTTTTCGCGGCGCTGCCGGTTCAGCATGCATTCGGACGAGGCGACGATGACTTTTGGGCCCTTCTCGTCCGTCGTCAGCGCCTCGCGCAGCGTGTCCTGCATCTTGGTCACGTCATAGGTGCGGTCGATGTGGCGCAGCCATTTGACGCCCATGCCCTTCACCGCCTCGGTGATCGGATGCTTGGTCGATTTCGTCTTGTTGCCGGCGCGGGATGAAAGAATGTCCTGCCCTCCCGTCGCCGCCGAATAGAAATTGTCGACGATGACGATGACGCCGTCGTTCTTGTTGAACACGGCGTTGCCGATCGACGAGGTCAGGCCGTTGTGCCAGAAGCCGCCGTCGCCGACGAAGGAGATCGACCGGCGCTTGGCATCGGGCGAATTGAACGCTGAGGCCGAGGCCGGCCCCAGCCCGTAGCCCATGGTAGTAGCGCCAAGCTCGAAAGGCGGCATGATCGAAAACAGATGGCAGCCGATGTCGGAGGCGATGTGGTGCTTGCCCAGCTCCTGCTCGACCAGCTTGGTGGCGGCGAAGATCGGCCGTTCCGGACAGCCGACGCAGAAGCCGGGCGGACGGCCCGGAACGACGTTGATCAGGTCGGCGGTATCGAGCCCGTCGCCGATCTTGTTCGGCGCGCGGACTTCGCCCGGCAGCAGGTGCGGGATGGTGGCGCGCAGGAACGATCCGATGCCGTCGAGCATGACCTGGCCGGTGTATTCGCCAGCCATCGGCAGGTGCTCCTTGCCGACGAGTTTCGTGCCACGCCCGGCCTTGTGCAGCATCGATGCGAAAGCCTGCTCGATATAATTGGGCTGGCCTTCCTCGACGACGAGCACAGCGTCCTTGCCCTCGCAGAAGGACAGGAACTCGTCGTCGACCAAGGGATAGACGGCATTCAGCACGTAGAGCGGCACGTCTGTCACACCATAGGTGTCGGCGAGGCCGAGCCGCTGCAGTGCCCGGACGACCGAATTGTACATACCGCCCTGCATGACGATGCCGACCGAGCCGTGCTCGGGACCGAAGAACTCGTTGATCTTGTTTTTGCGGATAAAATCGACTGCCGCTGGCCAGCGTTTCTGCACCTTTTCCTTCTCGTGCAGGAAGGAGGCGGGCGGCAGCACGATGCGGCCGGTGTCGCGGCGCGGCGCGTCGAGCGCATCGGCCACCGTCATGGTCGGCCGCTTGTTGTCCTTGGCGATGAAACGGCCATGGACATGGCAGCAGCGGATGCGGACCTGCAGCATGACAGGCGTGTTGGAAACCTCGGAAAGCTCGAAGCCGTCCTCCACCGCCTTGACGATCGAGGGCAGGTTCGGCCGCGGGTCGAGCAGCCAGACCTGGCTTTTCATGGCAAAGGCATGGCTGCGCTCCTGCATGATCGAGGAGCCCTCGCCATAATCCTCGCCGACGATGATCAGCGCGCCGCCGGTGACGCCGCCGGAGGCGAGGTTGGCGAGCGCGTCCGACGCGACATTGGTGCCTACGGTCGACTTGAACGTCGCCGCACCGCGGATCGGATAGTGCACAGATGCCGCCAGCATGGCGGTGGCGGTGGCTTCCGAGGCGCTCGCCTCGAAATGCACGCCGAGCTCGCCCAGAATATCCTGCGCATCGGCCAGCACATCCATCAGATGGCTGATCGGCGCGCCCTGATAGCCGCCGACATAGCCGACGCCGCATTGCAGCAGCGCCTTGGTGATGGCGAGAATGCCCTCGCCGGAAAACTCCTCGCCGGCGCCGAGCCTGAGCTTTTCGACTTCCTTGGCAAAAGACCGTTCAGCCATGTCAGCCTCCTTCCGTTGCCGCCGATATCCGGCGGCGGCGTACGTCTAGATGTCGTGCTTGCGAATGTTCTTCAGCATCTTCTGCAGCGTCGCGATCAGGGCGGCATATTCAACATCATCGATGTCATCGAACATCGCCTCGAACGCATCATGCATGGCCGGCCAGGCGCGGCCGAACTCGGCGCGGCCGTCGTCGGTCAGGAACACATGGCGGATGCGGCTGTCGGTGACTCCCTGCTCCCGCCGCACAAACCCTTGCCCTTCCAGCGTGTCGAGCGTCCGGCTCAACGTGGATTGTTCGATGACCGTGTAGACCGAGAGATCGTTGACGGTGACGCCGTCGGCCACCGACAGCACGGCGAGTGTGCGCACCTGTGGGATGGTCAGGCCCTGCTTGCGAAAATCGTCGCGCAAGGTGGCGTTGTAGCGGCCCATGATGCGGTTCATCAGATAGGGCGCGAATTGCTGCAGTCCGATCTGGCCCAGTGTCGAGATGCGCTGGCGCTTTTCAACCTTCTGTTCCATCACAGCCTCCCCGCCAGCAGAAAGCCGGAACCGCCGCCAAGCCCGGCGCCGGGATGGGTCGAGGCTCCGATATGGTAGAGGCCCTTGATCCCGGTGTCGTGATTGCGGCTCGTCTTGAACGGCCGCCATAGCAACGACTGGTCGATGGTCGATGAGCCGCCATAGGGATCGCCGCCGACCAGATTGACGTTGATCGCTTCCAGATCGGCCGGCGAATAGGCGCGGCGTGCAATGACGCTGTCCTTGAATCCGTCGATATGGCTGGCGAGGATCGCTTCGGCACGGTCCGCGTAGGCCTCGCGCAGCGCGTCGGTCCAGCGGCCGTCGGCCGGTGTCTGCAGTTTGCCGGCGGCATCGCCCTTGATATGGCGTGGCGCCTCCGGCAGTTGCAGCCACAGGATCGCCTTGCCTTCCGGACAGCGCGAAGGATCGAGCGCATGCGGCTGGCCGACGCAGATGGTCGGCACCTCCGGCAGCATGCCGCGCGTGGCCTCGTTGCAGGCTTTCGACACGCCGTCGAGCCCCGGTGTCAGATGCAGCAGCGCGACCTTTGCCAGGCCCTCGCCGCGCCATGCGGGCGGCTTGTCCAGGGCATAGTGGATTTGGAAATTGCCCTTGCCGTAGCGGTATTTCTGCGCCGCCTCGAGGTCGGCTTTCGGAGCCGCGTCGCCGAGCAGCCGCCCGTAGAGATGGGTCGGCGTGACCGAGCAGATGACGCTCTTCTTCGCGGTGACCGTTTCGCCCGAAGCCAGCCGTACGCCGGTGGCTCGGCCTCCGCTCTGGATGATGGAGGCAACGTCCCCTTCAGTCCGGATCACGCCGCCGCGCTCCTTGATCAGCGCTTCGAAGGCGGACAGCAGATTCCCAGCGCCGCCCTTGACGATCGGCGCGCCGGCAGCTTCCAGCGCAAAGGCGATAACCCTGGCGATCTGGCCGGAGAACGCGTCTTCAGGCCCAAGGCCGGCATGCAGCACCCAGGGCGCCCACAGCGCCCGGGTGATCTCCGACTGGTAAGTGTTCTCCAGCCAGCCGCGCGCCGGCACCAGCGCATCGCCGAGAAAGGCGGCAAGGCCGCGCGGGCCGCGCCGCCAGGCTTCGCCCGCCAGCAGCCTAGTCGTGGGGTAAGACCACAGGCTGCCGCCGAGCAGCCCGAACAGCAGGCCGACATTGCGCTCGATCTCGCCGACGTCGCTGCCGTGCCGGTCGCCATCGCCTGCGGCAAGCGCATTGGCAGCCGCGACATTGGCGGGCCGATCGGTGCGCAGGATGGCATAGCTGCCGTCCGGCCGCAGCACGCCGGTGGGCGTGCCGGTGTTGCAGAATTCCAGGCCGTGCCGCGCCAGATCCTGGCCCAGAGCCGCATAGGCAGGCGAGGTGATGAACAGGACGAATGTCGTCGCCATCACGTCGTGGATGAAGCCGGGCGCGGTGATCTCCTCGGTGCGCATGCAACCGCCGATGCGATCGTTGCGCTCGAGCACCAGCACCTTTGCCCCCTTGCCGCCAAGCATCGCCGCGCAGACCAGCGCGTTGATGCCGCTGCCGACGATGATGTGATCGATATCGCTCATCGTCGTGGCCTATCGCTTAAGCTATGTTTTCTTGCTTGAGCATGATCTTGTCCGAACCCGATCATCACTTTTCGGGATCATGCTCTTGGCACCAGCACCAGCGCGCGGATCGGACTGCCGGTGCCGTGCTCGATTTTGAGCGGTGCGGCGATCAGGATCGCGCCTTTCGGCGGCAGCCGGTCGAGGTTGCACAAGCTGGCGAGGCCGTAGCGGTTGGCCTTGTGCATCAGGCTGTGCGCCGGGAATGGCGGCTCCATTCCCCCTGCTTTGCCAGCATCCGTGCCGATCGTCTCGCTGCCCCAGCCCCTGATGTCTTTGCTGATCAGGTACTGGATGGCCTCGGCCGTCGGTCCGGGGGTGTGCGGTCCGGTCTCGTCGGCGTTGAGGAATTCGGCTTCCGAGCCGTTGCGCTTATACCAGTCGGTGCGCATCACCACCCATTCGCCGGCGTTGATCGCGCCGTGCTCGGCTTCCCACGCCTTGATGTGGTCGACTGTGAGCAGGAAGTCGTTGTCGGCGGCGGCTTGCTTCGAGCAGTCGATGACATTGACCGGGCCGACGAAATTCTGAACCGGAATGGTGTCGGTGGCACCGTCCGGATAATCCTTGCCGGTAATCCAGTGCTGCGGCGCGTCGAAATGCGTGCCCGAGTGTTCGCCGAGCTTCAGCCAGTTCCATGCCCACCACGGACCGTTCTTGTCATAGTGGGAGATGGCGTGGATCTCGACCTTCGGCGTGTCCACCGCCAGCTCCGGCGGCAGCTTGATTAGCGGCGTGTTGGGCCCGAGCGGCGCCGTCAGGTCGACCACCTGGATGGTGCCTGAAAGAAGCTGGCCGGCGACCTCGCCGAGGAGTTGTTGCGTGTCCATGGTCTCTATTCCCTCTTTCTTGGTGATGATCACGGCTCTTCGCGGCCCTTAATATCCTACTAGACTAAAACATATGCATCTGCAATTATCTTTAAGCATAAAGGAAATGGGTTGGGTGGGTGTGAGCGAGTTTGACGCCATATTCGTCGGGGCAGGCCACAACAGTTTGGCATGCGCCGCGCATCTGGCGCTCAAAGGGTGGAATACCGGGATTTTTGAGCGCAGCACAACTATCGGCGGCGCCGTCCAGAGCCGCGAATTCACGCTTCCCGGCTTCCGGCACGATTTCGGCGCGATGAATCTGAGCCTGTTCGCCGGCTCGGCCTTTCACAAGAAATATGCAAATGAATTGAAAAGCCATGGGCTGGAGTTTGCGCCGGTCGCCGATTGCTTTGCCAGCGCCTTTCCCGACGGACGGTGGTTCGGCGTCAGCAACGATCTGGAAAAGACCGCGTCGCGCATGGCAACTTTTTCCGCAACCGACGCCGCCACATGGCGCCGGCTGGTCGGCGCCTTCCCGGTGGAAGCCGAGCACCTGTTTCGGCTGCTCGGCTCACAGATGAGCGGGCGGGCGCTGGCCGGCACCGCATGGAACCTCTGGCGCAAGAAGGGCCTTGCCGGCGCGCTCGACACCGGCCGGCTGCTGCTCTCATCACCACGCTCGTGGCTCGAGGAGAATTTCGAGTCGCCGCATGTCAGGGCGACGCTCGCCACCTGGGGCATGCATCTCGATTTCGCCCCCGATATCGCCGGCGGCGCGGTGTTCCCCTATCTGGAATCGATGGCCAACCAGTGCTTCGGCATGGTGCTCGGCAAGGGCGGCGCCGACACCATCATCCGCGCGCTGACCGGCATGGTCACCGTTGCCGGCGGCCAGATTAGCACCGGTGCTGAGGTGGCCGAGATCACGGTGTCCGGCGGCCGAGCGACAGGCGTGCGGCTTGCTTCCGGCGAGACCCATACTGCCACCAAGGCGGTGATCGCCGGCGTTGCACCCGGGGCGCTAACCGGAAAGCTTTTGCCTGACGGTTCCGGCGACGCCGGCTTCGACACGGCGATGAAAAAATTCCGACATGCGCCGGGCACGATGATGATCCATCTGGCGCTTGACGATCTGCCGGACTGGCGCGCCGGCGCCGAGCTTCGGCGATTCGCCTACGTCCATCTTTCGCCGTCGCTCGACGCCATGTCGCGGACCTATCAGCAGGCAATATCCGGCATGCTGCCGGACGAGCCGGTCCTTGTCGTCGGCCAACCGACTGCGGTTGATGCATCGCGGGCGCCGGAAGGCAAGCACGTTCTGTGGGTACAGGTGCGGATGCTACCCGCCGAAATCTTTAGCGATGCGGCCGGCAAGATCGCGCCAGCTCATTGGGATCAGGTCAAAGAACGCTACGCCGAGCGCGTTCTCGACATCATCGAGACCTATGCGCCCAACCTTCGCCGGAATATCCTCGGCCGTGCCGTGTTCTCGCCCCTCGACCTCGAACGCGAGAACCCCAACCTCGTCGGCGGCGACCAGATTTGCGGCAGCCATCACCTGGCGCAGAATTTCCTGTTTCGCCCGGCGCGCGGCTTTGCCGGCTGGAATACGCCGGTCATGAATTTGCATCTCACCGGTGCTGCAACATGGCCGGGCGCCGGTACAGGTGCGGCCTCGGGCTATATGCTCGCCCAACAGCTTGGCGGGAGGTAGAATTCAAAACACTTGCGGGTGAAGGAGAGGCAATGCGCGGTTGCCCAAGGAGCCTGAACCCACTGCATGATAACGACGCGCATAGAAAACCAACAGGGGAACTACCATGACAATCAACAGACGAGAATTGCTCGGATATGGCGCAGCAGCACTTGGCGCCACCGTCATCGGCCTGCCGCAAATAGCCAAGGCAGCCGGCGAACTGACCATCGCCTACAACGTCAACCTGCCGTCCTGGGACCCGACAACCGGGCCTTCGGCGGTCAACCCGACGATCCAGGGCCTCTACCAGTCGGTGTTCGATCAGTTCATCCCGCAGAAGCCGGACCTTTCCTTTGCGCCGGGCCTGCTCACCGAATGGGGCTGGAACGACGACCGCAGCAAGATCATGATGACGGTGCGCGAGGGCGTCACCTGGCATGACGGCTCGCCGTTCACCGCCGAGGACGTGGTGTGGTCGCTGCAGCGGGCGGGCGACGAAAAGACAGGCAATCCGATCCAGTTCGTCTGGAAGAACGTCAACAACTTCAAGATCGACGGCAATAAGATCACTGGCGATGTCGTGCAGTTCGACCCGGTGTATTTTAAGTGGATGTCGTTCCTGACCGGCTACATCATGCCGAAGGCCTACTACGAGAAGGTCGGCGCCGAAGGCTTCGAGAAAGCCCCGATCGGCACCGGCCCTTACATGGTCGACAAGTTCGAGCGCAACGCCTTCCTGCGGCTCAAGGCCAACCCGAACTATTGGGGCGGCAAGCCGGCCTTCGAGAATGTGACGATCAAGTTCGTCACCGACGCAGCGAGCCGCGTTGCCGAAATCGAGTCCGGTTCTTCGCAGGTGACGCTCGAAATCCCCTATGAGGAATATGATCGCCTGATCGCCAAGGACGGGCTCGCCGGCTCGTGCAATAACGTTTCCGACATCGGCATGATCTTCTTCAACGACATCGATGTGATGCTGGACAGGAACGTCCGCCAGGCCGCGGTGATGGCGGTCGACAAGAAGCTGCTCGTCGACCGGCTGCTGCGCGGCTACGGCCAGCCGATCGATACGTTGGAGACGCCGGAATACGAGGCCTACGACCCGTCGATCAAGGTCGAGCACAATCCGGAAAAAGCTAGGGAATTGCTGGCCGCGTCGGGCTACTCGCCGGAGAAGCCGGTCAAGTTCACGATCCAGACGACCAAGGGCTTCAAGCCCAAAGATTACGAGATGGTCCAGGCGATCGTCGGCATGTGGCGCAAGGTCGGCATCGAGGCGTCGATCGAGGTCTACGAGATCGCCAAGCACTACGAGCTGCGCGCCGCCGACAAGCTGGCCCCGGCCGCCTTCTACAATTGGGGCAACGCCATCGGCGATCCGACCACCTCGACCGGCTTTGCCACCTATGGCCCGAGCCCGCATTCGGTGTGGGACAGCCAGGATCTGATCGACATGATCAACCCGCTATGGGGCGAGAAGGACGAGACCAAGCGCGTCGCCGGCTGGAAGGCTGTCGACAAATACATCGCCGAACAGGCCTATGTGCTGCCGCTGATCCAGTATGCGCAGCCGATCGTGCACGCCAAGGGCGTCAATGTCGTGCAGCATGTTTCCGGCGCGCTTTTGCCGGCGCTGATGACCCCGGCCTGACATCGGCCAGGGATCGCCGCGCGCCGTCCGCAATGACGGCGCGCATTTTCCGCCAGGCATACGGGCGACCATGCTGCTGCAAAGATTCCTGATCCGTCTTTTGACGATGGCGATCACGCTGCTCGGCGTCGCCGTCGTGGTCTTTGTCGTCATTCGCGTCGCGCCGGGCGATCCGATCGCGATGATGCTGCCTCCCGGTGCAACCGATGCCGACATCGCCCGGCTGCGTACGCTCTATGGGCTCGACAAGACCATCGTCCAGCAGTTCTTCATCTGGCTGTCCGGCGTCGTCAGGGGCGATTTCGGCACCTCTATCTCGCTGCGGCAAGACGTGTTGGGGCTGGTCTTCAACCGGCTGCCGGCGACGCTGGAACTCGCCATCGTTGCTCTTTTGATGGCGCTGGCGATCGGCGGCACGACGGCAATCCTCGGGGCGCGCGAACGCGGCACGGCGGTCGAAGCCGGTATCGACATCGCCAGCGGTGCAGCGCTTTCCATTCCCGACTTTTTGTGGGGGCTGGTGCTGATTCTTTTGTTCGGGGTGCTGGTGCCGGTGTTCGACATTTCCGGCAGGGTGTCGCCACAGCTCGACCTGCCCTTCGTCACCCAGTTCTACCTGTTCGAGAGCATGGTGCGGCTGCGCTTCGACCTGACCAAGGACCTGCTCGGGCACATGCTGATGCCGGCCGTGGCACTGGCGCTGCCGCTCGCCGCGATCATTTCGCAGCTCCTGAAGCAGTCGCTGAAGGAAGTGCTCGACCTCGATTATGTCGTGCTGGCACGGGTGAAGGGCTTTTCGGAAACGCAGGTCATTTTGCGCGAGGCGCTGAAGAACGCCGCGCTGCCGACGCTCACCCTGGTCGGCGTGCAGTTCACCTTCCTGATCGGCGGCACGGTCATCGTCGAACGGCTGTTTTCCTATGAAGGTCTCGGCAACATGGCGATCGATGCCGTCATCAACCGCGACCTGCCGCTGATCCAGGGCATCGTGCTGGTCTTCGCGCTGCTGTTCGTGCTGATCAATCTCACCGTCGACATGATGTATGCGCTGCTCAATCCGAGGCTGCGGCATGGATGAGGGCCGCATTTCAAGACATGGCTCGGGCGCAAGGCTGTGGCTGGCCGGCGGCTGGCTGCTGCTGGCTTTGCTTGCCGCGATCTTCGCGCCGCTGATCGCACCGCAGAACCCGCTGGCGCAAGATCTGATGTTCGAACGCCTGCCGCCCTTTTGGATGAGCGGCGCGGAGCCCGGCTTCTGGCTCGGCACCGACAGCCTCGGCCGCGATCTCCTGTCACGGCTGATCTTCGGCGCCCGCATCGCCTTCATCGTCGCCTTCGCGGCAGCCTTGGCCGCCTGCCTGGTCGGCTCGACGCTCGGGCTGATCGCAGGTTATTTCGGCGGCTGGGCCGATCGCATCATCTCGCGCATCGTCGACGTCTGGATGGCGTTTCCGCCGGTGCTGTTCGCCATCCTGCTGGTTGCCGTGCTCGGCACCGGTCTGAGCTCGGTCATTATCGCCATCGCGGTCATCGACTGGACGCGCTTCTGCCGGGTGATCCGTGCCGAGACCATGGGCCAGGCGCGCATGGACTATGTCGAGAACGCCCGCATCGCCGGCTACGGCCGCATCGGCATCATGCTGCGCGAAGTGCTGCCCAACGTGGTGCCATCGATCGTCGCGCTGCTGTCGCTCGAAATGGGCATCGCCGTGATCGTCGAGGCGATCCTGTCTTTCGTCAACCTGTCGATCTCGACCGACGATCCGACCTGGGGAGGCATCATCGCCGAGGGCCGCCTGTCGATCCATCAGGCGTGGTGGGTGCTGGTGTTCCCGCTGGTCACCCTGATCCTGACCGTGCTGTCGTTCAGCCAGTTCGGCGAGGGTCTCAAGGCGCGTTTCGATCCGGTGCTGCGATGAACGCAGCCGCTTGCCTCGACATCACCAACCTCAGCGCCGTGCTGCCGAATGGCGCGCGCGTGCTGCGGTCGGTGTCGCTCTCCGTTCAACCGGGCGAAGTCCGAGCGCTGGTCGGCGAGAGCGGCGCCGGCAAGACGATGATCGGCAAGGCGGTACTCGGCGTGCTGCCACCCAGCGTGCGCGTCGTCGAAGGCGATATGCTGCTCGAGGGCGAGGACCTCGGCCGGCTGCAGCCAAAGGCGAGGCGCACGCTGATCGGAGCGCGCACCGCACTGATCCCTCAAGACCCGCTGACCGCGCTCAATCCATCGCGCCGCATCGGTCCGCAGATGACCGACCGGCTGGTGCGCATCCTCGGATGGAGTGGGCCGCGAGCCGACGTCCGCATCCGCGAATTGCTCGACGAGGTGCAGATCCGAGACCCCGACCGCGTCCTCAAATGCTATCCGCACGAGCTTTCCGGCGGCATGCGCCAGCGCGTGCTGATCGCCGCAGCATTCGCCGCCGAGCCCCGGCTGATCGTCGCCGACGAGCCGACGACGGCGCTCGACGTGACCGTGCAGAAGCAGATCCTGCGGCTGATTGCGCAGTTGCAGCGCGAGCACGGCACGGCGATCCTGTTCGTCACCCATGACCTCGGCGTCGTCGCCAAGGTCAGCCAGAAAGTGTCGGTGCTCTATGCCGGCAAGGTGGTGGAAGAGGCCGAGACGGCAGCACTCTTCGCAGCGCCGAAGCACCCCTACACAAGAGCGCTGATGGCGGCGACACCGCGCTACACCGATCCATTCGCCTCGCTGAAACCGGTGGACGATGCGGTATTGGCCGGACTGGCCTCGGAGATCGCCGCTGCCGACCAGGCCTGGAGACGGCACCATGGCTGAGCCGGCGTTTTCCGTGCGCGGCCTGAAGGTCACGTTGCCCGATATGACGCGCAAACCACTGATCGGCCGGGCGCCGATGGTGCAGATCCTGAAAGGGCTGGACTTCGACCTGCCCAGGGGAGCGGTGACCGGCATCGTCGGCGAATCCGGATCGGGCAAATCGACGCTCGGCCGCGCTTTGGTGCGCCTCTTGGAGCCGAGCGCCGGCAGCATCATCTTCGACGGCCGCGATATCACGCATCTGCCGGAGGCGGAGCTCAGGCCGCTGCGCCGCAACCTGCAGATGATCTTCCAGGATCCGATGTCGTCGCTTAATCCGCGCCGCACCATTTTCAGCATCATCGCCGCCCCACTCAGGCAAAACGGGTTTGGCGACAATCTGAAGGGGCGTGTCGCGGAGGCGCTGCAGCGCGTCGGCCTGCCGCAAAGTTTCGCCAGCCGCTACCGTCACCAACTGTCGGGCGGCCAGCGCCAGCGGGTCGGCATTGCCCGCGCTTTGGCGCTGTCGCCGAAATTCGTGCTGGCCGACGAGATCGTCTCCGGCCTCGACGTCTCGACGCAGGCGCAAATCCTGACGCTGCTGGAAAATCTGGCCGCCGAAATGGGCCTGACAGTCGCCTTCATCAGCCACGACCTGTCAGTCATTCGGCGGCTTTGCCGGCAAGTGATCGTCATGCGCGAAGGCGTGATCGTCGAGGCAAGCGCGACGGACGCTTTGTTCGAGAAGCCACAGCAGGCCTACACGCGCGATCTTCTCGAAGCCATCCCGCTGCCCGAGATCGATGACGGCTGGCTGCTGCCCGCGGCGAAGGCGCCGGCATGACATCGGTCGCAACGATCATTCACAGCACATCTCATTCGCACGCCGAAGAGCGGGCCTCGGGCGTGCGCCCGGCAAGTCACCCATGTCCCGCGAGAGGATGACTGAGATGAAGAATGCACTCCTAACTGCAACGCTTGCGGCCGCCGTCCTGGGCACTATCGGTGGAACCATCAGCACAGCCTCAGCCGATTCCATTCCTGGCATGCGCGGACACGATCACACCGGGGTTACGGTGCCCGACATGAAGCAGGCTGTCGACTTCTTCACCGAGATTGTCGGCTGCAAGAAGGCAATGTCCTTCGGCCCGTTCGCCGACGACAAGGGCACGTTCATGCAGGATCTTCTGGGCGTCGACCCCAAGGCGGTGATCGAGGAGATCACCCTGGTCCGTTGCGGCCACGGTTCGAATATCGAGCTGTTCAAATACACAGCGCCGGACCAGAGAGACCTGCAGGCCCGCAACAGCGACATTGGCGGCTTCCACATCGCCTTCTATGTCGACGATATCGCTGCCGCGAAAGCCTATCTCGATGAGAAGGGCGTCAAGACGCGTATGGGGCCGCTGCCGGTTACCGAAGGCCCGGCGGCTGGACAGAGCATCCTCTATTTCCAGGCGCCCTGGGGCTTGCAGCTGGAAGCGATCAGCTATCCCAACGGCATGGCCTATGAAAAGGACGCAGAGACGGTGCTGTGGAGCCCGAAGACCCCGGAAAAATGATCCGGCAAGCGCGTGCTTGCGGGTCTGACCGCAGGCACGCCATAGGCATCTGAGACGAATCGCTTCAATTATGAAACTTCAAGCTTGAAATAATTTCCCTGAGGCACGATACTGGGCGAAAGCGAAGAGGAGATCGCACGAATGAAGGTTGCGGTTCTCGGCGGCGGACCAGCCGGCCTCTACTTTGCCATTTCGATGAAGCTCAGGGACGCCGCACACGAGGTGACGGTGTTCGAGCGCAACCGCGCCGACGACACATTCGGCTGGGGTGTCGTGCTGTCGGCCGAAACGCTCGACAATCTGACCAGGAACGATCCGGTCAGTGCCGTCTGGATCAGGAAGCATTTCGCCTATTGGGACGACATCGCCGTCATCCATGACGGCGTGCGGACGGTCTCGACCGGCCACGGCTTCTGCGGCATCGGCCGCAAGCGCCTGCTCACCCTGCTGCAGCGGCGGGCGCGCGAGCTCGGCGTCAAGCTGGTCTTCGAGACTGATATCGCCGACCCCAAGACGTACATGGAGAGCCACGATCTGGTGGTCGCCGCCGACGGTCTGAATTCGAAGGCACGGAGCGCCTTCGTCGACGTGTTCAAGCCCGATATCGACACCCGCAAATGCAAGTTCGTCTGGCTCGGCACGCAACAGAAGTTCGACGATGCCTTCACCTTCATCTTCGAGAAGACGGAGCATGGCTGGGTGTGGGCGCATGCCTACCAGTTCGACAAAGACACCGCGACCTTCATCGTCGAATGCAGCGAGCAGACCTGGGGGCGCTTCGGCTTCGGCGCGATGTCGCAGCAGGAATCGATCGCCGTCTGCGAACGGATCTTCGCCAGGCATCTCGGCGGCCACGCGCTCATGACCAATGCCAATCACATCAGAGGTTCGGCCTGGATCAATTTTCCACGCGTGCTGTGCGAGCGCTGGTCCTACAAGAATCTGGCGCTGATGGGCGACGCGGCGGCATCAGCGCATTTCTCGATCGGCTCCGGCACCAAGCTGGCGCTGGAAAGTGCGGTGGCGCTGGCCGACTATGTCGAGGCCGAGCCCGACCTCGAGGCCGCATTCCGCAAATATGAAGACGCCCGCCGCACCGAAGTGCTGAAGCTGCAGTCGGCGGCGCGCAACTCGCTCGAATGGTTCGAGGAGGTCGAACGCTATCTCGGCCTCGACCCGGTGCAGTTCAACTATTCGCTTTTGACGCGCTCGCAGCGCATAAGCCACGAGAATTTGCGGCTGCGCGACGCCGAATGGCTGGCCGGCGCCGAAGAGTGGTTCCAGCGCCAGGCGGGCGCCGGCGGCAATAGCCTGCGACGGGCGCCGATGTTCGCGCCTTTCCGGCTGCGTGACATGGCACTGCAGAACCGCATCGTCGTCTCGCCGATGGCGCAGTACAAGGCCGTCGACGGCTGCCCGACCGACTGGCACTTCGCCCACTATGCCGAACGCGCCAAAGGCGGCGCCGGCCTCGTCTATATCGAGATGACCTGCGTCAGCCCGGAAGGTCGCATCACACCAGGTTGTACCGGTTTTTACGCGCCCGAACATGAGGTCGCCTGGAAGCGGCTTGTTGATTTCGTCCATACCGAGACCGAGGCAAAAATCTGCGCGCAGATCGGCCATTCGGGCGCCAAGGGCTCGACCCGGCTCGGCTGGCAGGGAACCGACGTGCCGCTGACATCAGGCAACTGGCCTGTGATGGCGGCGTCGGCGGTGGCATGGTCGCCTGAGAATCAGCTGCCGAAGGCGATGGACCGCGCCGACATGGAAATGGTGCGCGACCAGTTCGTCGCTTCGGCCGAGATGGCGGCGCGCTGCGGCTTCGACATGCTGGAGATCCACGCCGCGCACGGCTATCTCCTGTCCTCCTTCATCACGCCGCTGACCAACCAGCGGACGGATGCCTATGGCGGCTCGCTCGAAAACCGCATGCGTTATCCCTTGGAAGTCTTCCATGCCGTGCGCGTCGCCTGGCCGGCGGAAAAGCCTGTTTCAATGCGCATCTCGGCCAATGACTGGGTCGGCATTGAAGGCGTGACGCCAGCCGATGCGGTCGAAATCGCGCGGCTGCTGCATGAGGCCGGCGTCGACATCTGCGACGTGTCGGCCGGCCAGACCTCGGCCGAGGCAAGGCCGGTGTATGGCCGCATGTTTCAGACGCCGTTTTCCGACCGCATCCGCAATGAGGTCGGCATGGCGACCATGGCGGTCGGCAACATCTACGAACCGGACCATGTCAATTCGATCCTGATGGCCGGCCGCGCCGATCTCGTCGCGATGGCAAGGCCGCATCTCGCCGATCCCTACTGGACGCTGCATGCGGCCGTCACGCTCGGCGACCGCGGCGTCAAATGGCCAGATCCCTATCTGCCTGGCCGCGACCAGATCTACCGGCTGGCCGAGCGCGACGCGGCAGCGGGGCTGAAAGTATGAGCGCCATCGCAAGGATAGGGGGACGGCATGCGCTCGTCACCGGCGGCGGCTCCGGCGTTGGTCGGGCCATCGCGCTGGCGCTCGCCGACGCCGGCGGCATCGATGTCACCATCTGCGGCCGGCGCGAGGCTGCACTTGCCGATGTCGCCAGGGGAAATGAACGCATTTTCGGCATCGCCGCCGACGTCACCAATGAGGCGGCGATGGCGTCGCTCTACAGCCAGGCCGAGGCGGCGCGCGGACCGATCGATATCGTCGTCGCCAATGCCGGCATGTCCGACAGCGCCCCGGCGCAGAAGACTTCGCTCACGGACTGGCAGGGCACGCTCGACGTCAACCTGACCGGCGCATTCCTGACGGTGAAGCCGGCGCTGGCCGGCATGGTCGCACGGAAGACAGGCAGGATCATCTTCGTTGCGTCGACGGCCGGGCTAAAAGGCTATCCTTATGTCGCCGCTTACGTTGCCGCCAAGCATGGCGTCGTCGGCCTGATGCGAGCGCTGGCGGTCGAGACGGCCAAATCCGGGGTGACGGTCAACGCCGTCTGCCCGGGCTTCGTCGAAACCGAGATGCTGGAAGGCGCCATCCAGCGTATCATCGAAAAGACCGGTCGCACGGTTGAAGAAGCAAGGACGAGCCTTGCCTCGACCAACCCGCAAGGCCGCTTCATCCAGCCCGAAGAGATTGCAGCAGCGGTGCTGTGGCTGTGCGGCGATGCTGCCCAATCGATCACCGGACAGACGATTTCGATCTCGGGAGGCGAGACATGGTAGCCGGTCCCCTGCCCGCGCCGTCCGGACCCGGCAAGGATCGGCTGCGGCTGTGGGTGCGGCTGTTGCGCGCCTCGCGCAGCATCGAGGCCGAGCTGCGCGAGCGCCTGCGGCAGGAATTCAACACGACGCTGCCGCGCTTCGACGTGATGGCGGCACTCTACCGCGCGCCGGAAGGCATGTTGATGAGCGACCTGTCGCGCTTCCTGCTGGTGTCCAACGGCAATGTGACCGGTATCGTCGACCGGCTGGTTTCGGAAGGGCTGGTTACCCGCGCCCGGCGCAATGGCGACCGCCGCACCTCGATGGTGCGGTTGACGGAGGAAGGTTCGAAGGCGTTCGCTGTGATCGCCGCCGCGCATGAAAGCTGGATCGGCGAGCTGCTGGGCAATGTGAGCGAGGACGAGGCGCGCCGGCTGACCGGCATGCTGAATTCCTTCCGCAGCAATTGGGAGGGACGGGAATGACAAAGATGGCCGGCCGCAAGCCGAAGCATTTCCTCTGGCAGGTCGAAGGCAAGGTCGCGACAATCCGGCTCGACCGGCCGGAGCGCAAGAACCCGCTGACCTTCGAAAGCTATGCCGAGCTGCGCGATACTTTTCGCGACCTCGTCTATGCCGACGACGTCGATGCGGTGGTGTTCCTGCCCAATGGCGGCAATTTCTGCTCGGGCGGCGATGTTCACGACATCATCGGCCCGCTGATGAAGATGGACATGAAGGAGTTGCTCGCCTTCACCCGAATGACCGGCGATTTCGTCAAGGCGATGCTGAACTGCGGCAAGCCTATCATTGCGGCGGTCGACGGCGTGGCGGTGGGCGCCGGTGCCATCATCGCCATGGCGTCCGATATCCGCATCGCGACGCCTGAGGCCAAGACCGCGTTCCTGTTCACGCGTGTCGGTCTTGCCGGCTGCGACATGGGCGCCTGTGCGATCCTGCCGCGTATTATCGGGCAGGGCCGCGCCGCAGAACTGCTTTACACCGGCCGGACGATGAGCGCGGCGGAAGGCGAGCGCTGGGGTTTCTACAACCGGCTGGTCGATGCGGCGGCACTTGACGCCGACGCACTCGACATGGCCGCGCGCATCGTTTCCGGCCCGACCTTCGCCCACGGCATCACCAAGACGCAGTTGAACCAGGAATGGTCGATGGGCCTCGACCAGGCGATCGAGGCGGAAGCGCAGGCGCAGGCGATCTGCATGCAGACCGGTGATTTCGAGCGGGCGTACGAGGCTTTTGTGGCCAAGGAAAAACCGGTGTTCGAGGGTAATTGAGGATGTTTTCTTCAATCAGAATGGACACGTTGGCGGGACAGCGCCCCCCTCTGGCCTGCCGGAATGTCCGGCAGGACAGAGGAGGGCGCCGTAGAGCGCGAGGCCCGAAGCATAGCGGAGGCAGAAATGCCTGACCGGTCCTTCCTCAACTGGCCGTTCTTCGAGGACCGCCATCGCGAGCTTGCCGAGCGGCTGGACGCCTGGTGCGCGAAAAACCTGCCGGTCGCGCATGACGATGTCGATGCCGCCTGCCGCGCGTTGGTGGCGAAGCTCGGCCAAGACGGCTGGCTGAAACCAACGGCGCTCGACACGGACAACCCCGGGCCGCTCGACGTGCGCACGCTGTGCCTGACGCGCGAGACGCTCGCCCGGCATGACGGGCTGGCCGACTTCGCCTTCGCCATGCAAGGGCTCGGCACCGGCGCGCCCAGCCTGTTCGGCACGCCCGACCAGCAGCGCTGGCTGGCGAAGACCCGCGCCGGCGAAGCGATTTCCGCCTTCGCGCTGTCGGAGCCACGCTCGGGATCAGACGTCGCCAGTATAGAGATGACTGCGACGCCTAACGGCGACGACTATGTTCTGTCAGGCGAAAAGACCTGGATTTCCAATGGCGGCATTGCCGATCTCTACGTCGTTTTCGCCCGCACTGGCGAGGCGCCCGGCGCCAAGGGGCTTTCCGCCTTCATAGTGCCTGCAGACACCGAGGGCCTCACTATCGCCGAGCGGCTGGAGGTGATCGCGCCGCATCCGCTTGCACGCCTGTTCTTCGACAATGTCCGCGTTCCGGCCTCGGCATTGATCGGCAAGCCGGGCGACGGTTTCCGCATCGCCATGTCGGTGCTCGACGTGTTCCGCTCGACGGTCGGCGCGGCGGCACTCGGCTTTGCCCGGCGCGCGCTGGACGAAAGCATCACAAGAGTGGCCGAGCGCAAACTGTTCGGCGCTGCGATGGCCGAGCTGCAGATGGTGCAGGGCCACATCGCCGACATGGCGCTTGATGTCGATGCCGCCGCCCTGCTGGTCTACCGCGCCGCCTGGGCAAAGGACATGGGCGCCGCCCGTGTCACCCGCGAGGCGGCGATGGCCAAGCTGTTCGCCACCGACAAGGCGCAAGAGGTGATCGACAAGGCCGTGCAGCTGTATGGCGGCGACGGCGTCCGCAAGGGCAACATCATCGAGAGCCTGTATCGCGAGATCCGTGCGCTGCGCATCTATGAGGGCGCGTCCGACGTGCAGAAGGTGGTCATCGCCAGGCAAGTGATGGGAGCGGCCTGAGACCGAGCTTGCGACAGAAAATTGCTCGTTTCGAATTTTGAACATTGCGACCGGGTTTGAGTATCGGGAGGCTTGACATGCACACCATCCTGCAGCCGGAAGGCTGGGCGAAACCAATCGGTTACGCCAATGGCGTCGCCGCGCGCGGGCAGCTGATCTTCATCGGCGGCCAGGTCGGCTGGACCGGGCAAGGCCAATTCGAAACCGATGATTTTGTCGGCCAGGTGCGACAGACGCTTACCAACATCGTCGCGGTGCTCGCCGAGGCCGGCGCCAAGCCTGAGCATATTACCTCGATGACCTGGTACTTTACCGACAAGGCCGAGTATCTGGCCAACCTCAAGGGGATCGGCGAGGCCTATCGCGAGGTCATCGGACGACATTTCCCGGCCATGGCCGCCATGCAGGTGATGGCGCTGGTCGAAGATCGCGCCAAGGTGGAGATCCAGGCGACAGCGGTGATCCCGGAGTAACGATAGCCCTCTTGAGGTAAGCAATTGTCGAAGTAGGCGCCGCCCCTCACCTGCCTGCCGGCATCCTCTCCCCGTAAACGGGGCGAGGGACGCTTTCACCAACGATTTCGCCAATCACCAGCGCTGCAGAATCAAGTGCCGAGGTTCCGGCCGGCTTCTTTCTCCCCGTTCACGGGGAGAAATGCCCGGCAAGGCAATGAGGGGCAGCACCAACATTCGGAACTTCGATCGTCATTGCCTCGGCCTTGACGGCCGAGTGACTTGGCTCCCCGCATATTCTGTGATCAGATGATCACGTCCTGCTTAGGCTGGGCGATCAAAGCGTGCCGCTTGCACATAGCTTCTGTCGAAACCCAAGGAAACCAAAAACCGTGGCTCTGGGATTTGAACCTGTATCGGGACGTGTGACCGTCCAGGATGGTGTCTACCAGCAGCTTCGGCATGCCCTGATGGTCGGCAGCTTCGATCCGGCCCAGGTGCTGACCATCGCCTCGCTGGCCGAAGCCTTCGGCACTTCGAACATGCCGGTGCGTGAGGCCTTGCGGCGGCTCGCCGCCGAGAATGCGCTGGAGATATCGCAGAACGGCTCGGCCTGCGTACCGGTCGTGACCCGCGCGCGGCTCGACGACCTCTGCCGGGCGCGTGTCGCCGTCGAAGGGCTGGCGGCCGAACTCGGAGCGCCGCGCCTGACCACTTCCGACATAACCACATTGCAGCAGATCACTGCCGACCAGCAGGCGATCGGGCGCAACGGCAGCGTTTACGAGCTGATCGCCAAGAACCAGCAGTTTCACTTCACCATCTACCGCGCCTCCGGCTCCGACGTGCTGTTCCAGCTGATCGAGACCCTGTGGCTGCGCTTCGGCCCCTATATGCGGCTGTTGTCAAACCATGTCGCGCCTTTGATGCGCGCCGGCACGATGGAGCCGTCCGGGCGGCACACCGCGATCATCGCAGCACTGAAGGATCGCGATTTTCCTCGTGCCCGCGAAGAGGTGGTTGCCGACATCAGGTCGACGCAGGAGACGCTGCGCGCGATCTGCCCCGACGTGCCGGAACCCAGGCCGGTCGAGTTCGCTGGATTCGGCAAGGCCTCCTGAAGCTCCGCTGCGGGTTGAACGCAAGATCGATGCCGGAAAGCGCCGAGCCGCGACCGCTCGTGGCCGGAAAAAATCGTCCGATTTTCGCTATTGGATCGCATTTCTTTCGCGGCCAGCGATTGAACCAGATTTCGTTCTGTGATCACATGATCACGAGGGAGCAAAAGCGTAGTGTCTGGTTATTTTCTCTACCATTCGATCGGAACGTTTCCCGGCAAAGCGGAGCGCATGGCTGCTGCCCTGTCGGAATTCTCGGGCGTCTGGTCGGCAGAAGACGACGGCCAGTGGCCGGCGGCCCTTGCCGCGCGGCAGCGCTTCGTCGATGCCTGGGGCCGGCTGATCGAAGCCCCGCAAGGTACCCTGACCACCGCCGAGAACGTCACGTCAGCCCTCTACAGCCTGATCGGCGCCCTGCCGTCAGAGCGTCTGGCGGGAAAGCGCCTGCTGGTCGCGGCCGACTGTTTTCCGAGCCTGCACTTCCTGCTTACCGGACTTGCCGACCGCTTCAACTTCGTGCTCGACACCGTGCCGCTGCGGCCGGGCGAGAGCTGGGTGCGCGACGAGGATTTCATCGCCCGCTGGCAGGACGATGTCGGTCTGGCCTTGCTGACCTTCGTCACCTCGACGGCCTCGCACCGCTGCGACGTGGCGCGGCTCGCAGAGCATGGCCGGGAGATGGGCAGCATCGTCGGTGTCGACATCACCCAAGGGGTCGGCGTGACGCCCTTCTCGATTGCGAAGACGCCAGTCGATTTCGTCGTCTCGACCTCATTGAAATGGCTGTGCGGCACTTCCGGCGCCGGCATCCTGCAAGTGGCGCCCGATCTTTTGGCAACATGCCGGCCTGAGCTCCGCGGCTGGTTCAGCCAGCCGAACCCGTTCTCCTGGGATCTCGACAGTTTTTCCTATGCCAGCGATGCGCGCCGTTTCGACCATGGCACGCCGGCCATCCTGGCCAGTGTTGCATCGCTGCCCGGCCTCGAATGGGTCGCCGAGACAGGCATCGACGCTATCCGCGCACAGAACGGCAACATGACCGAGCGCATCATAGGTTACGCGCTGGACAATGGCTGGGCGGTCCGCTCGCCGCTCGATCCAGACCAGCGCGGCGGCAGCGTCATGCTGGCCTTGCCGCAAGGCGTCGACCCGGTGAAAACGGTGTCGACGCTGCGCCGCGAGCGACTTTACTGCGACGCGCGCGGCGCGACGCTCAGGCTGTCGCCCGGTATGGTCACCACGGACGACGCGGTGGACGCACTGCTGCAGCGTCTGCAGCAGTTGATCGGCTCGCGGCAACGCCGCGCATCCTGACTTCAGGCGCCGCCTCGCCTGCAGTGCCCGGAAATACGGCGCTGAAAGCGGCGGACGTGAAAAGCGCCACAGGGAGTGGCCGAACCAGAGGGAACGAAAATGAGCTTCACTCGCCGTAATTTGCTTCTTCTCGCTGCCGCCCTCGGCATTGCCGCCGGCCCGGTCGCCGCCTATGCCCAAGAGACGCTGAATGTCGGCGCCTATCCGACCAATCCGCCTTTCGAATACAAGAACGAAAGCGGCGCTTTCGAGGGTTTTGAAGTCGACATCGTCAACGAGGCAGCCAAGCGCATCGGCATGACCACCGAAATTGCCGACCTCGGATTTCAGGCGCTGTTCGCCGCCACGACGTCGAAGCGCATCGATGTCGCCATCTCATCGATCACGATCACCCCTGAGCGCTTGAAGTCGCAGGCGTTCACGCAGCCCTACTATGATTCCGACATGGGCATCGCCGCCAAGGCCGACAGCCCGATCAAGTCCGAGGCCGACCTCAAGGGCAAGATCATTGGCGTGCTGTCCGGCTCGACCGGCGAAGCCTGGACCAAGCAGCACCAGGAGGCCGGCGGGTTCAGCGAGGTGAAGGGCTACGACACGCAGCAGAACCTGCTGCTCGATCTCAGCGCCGGTCGCGTCGACGCTGCAGTCAGCGACATTCCGGGCCTGGAATACTCCTTCACCCGGATGAAGGACCTCGCCGTAAAAGAGCGTATCAAGACCGGCGAGCAGTACGGCCTGATGATGGCCAAGGACCACCCGCTGCTCGGCAAGCTGAACGACGCGCTGACGGCGATGAAGAAGGACGGCACACTGGCCGCGATTCACAAGAAGTGGTTCGGCAGTGACGCACCCGCCGATTCTTCGACTGTCAAGGAAATGCCAATCCCGAAGGCCTGAGCGGCAGCGGCTGAAATCGAGCCGGCTTTCCACACCGGCACGATTTCACGGACAGCGTTGCTCGCCCTCCTGGACGTGCAACGGACGCCGTAGCCCTTCGACTTTCACTCATGATCCGTTCCGAAACCCGATTTCGGGTTTCGGCAGCATGCTTTAGCGTCGCGGGACGCCAAATCTTTCGGGAATGCTCCCCATGTCGCTGCTCGAGACCTTCTTCAACGCCGATGTCATGATCTCCAGCCTGCCGGCGCTGCTGCGCGGCTTCCTGAACACGCTGCTGCTCGGGCTGTTGAGCATCGGCATCGGTATTCCCGTCGGCCTGGCGATCAGCCTGATACGGCTCTACGCGCCGAAGCCGCTGCGGCTGCTGGCGGTCGGCTATATCGATATTTTCCGGGCGATGCCGGTGCTGGTCGTGCTGATCCTGATCTACTACGCGCTGCCGTTCCTCGGCATACGCCTGTCGTCCTGGACCTCCGCTGTAACGGCATTCGCCATCATCATGGCGGCTTATTCGGCCGAGGTGTTCCGGTCCGGCATAGAAAGCATTCCGCGCGGCCAGTTCGAGGCGGCGCAGGCACTCGGCCTGCCGTTTTTACTGACCTTGCGCAAGGTGGTGCTGCCGCAGGCGATCCGCGTGGTCATTCCGCCGATGACCAGCAACTGCGTTTCGATGTTCAAAGACACCTCGCTCGCCTCAACAGTGGCGCTGCCCGAATTGCTGAAGGAAGCGACCAACGCGCAGTCGCTCTACGCCAACCCGTCGCCGCTGATCGGCGCGGCGCTGGTCTATCTCCTCTTTCTCTGGCCGATGGTCCGCCTCGTCAGCCTGCTGGAACGCCGTTTCAAAACCGAAAAGACCCGCTGACGTCGCCAGTTTCCCATCTGTCAATTTCCCGTATCAGGCACTTCGCAGGAGACAATCTTGAACAAGCATCAGACCCACAATGCGAGCAACGTCTCCGCAATCTTCCCGGTCGACACGATCCGCTCCATGTTTCCAGCCCTGCAGCAGGCCGGCGACTTCATCTTCATGGACAATGCCGCCGGCGCGCAGATCCCGCAAAGCGTGCTCGACGCGGTAACCAACCATCTGGTCGCGCACAATGTGCAGCGCGGCGGCCGCTATAGCCGCAGCGTCACTGTGGACCAAGCGATCGCCGATGCGCGCGAAAGCGTGGCGCTGCTGATCAACGCCTATAGTCCTGCGGAAATCTGTTTCGGCATGAACGCCACGTCGTTCATTCGCCTCGTCAGCCTCGGCATCGGCCAGATGCTTCAGGAGCGAGACGAGATCGTCATCACCGACATGGATCACGACGCCAACATCGCGACCTGGCTGGCGCTGGCGCCAGCCGGCGCGAAGTTCAAATGGTGGCGGATGCGCGACGACGGCAATCTCCATGTCGACGATTTGCGCCCGCTCATCTCCGACCGCACCCGCCTCGTAGCTAGCACGGTGACGGCGCATTCGATCGGCTCGATCGTCGATGTCGCTGCGGTGGCTGACATTGCGCATGCGGCCGGCGCCGAAGTGTTCCTCGACTGCGTGCATTACGGGCCGCACGGGCTGATCGACGTGCAGGCCTGGGATTGCGACTATCTGGTCTGCTCCGGCTACAAGAATTTCTCGTCGCATATGGGCTTCCTGTGGGGCCGCTTCGAGACGCTGAAGCGGCTGCCGACCTTCCGCGAGGATTTCATTCCCGACGAGCCGCCCTACAAGGTCGAGGCCGGCACCTTCATCTACGAGAACGTCTCCGGGATGGATGCCGCGGTGCGCTATCTCGAATCGATCGGCCGCAACTTCCTGGCCGAGAACAACCGGTCGCGGCGCGACAATATCGTCGCCGGCATGAACGCCATCCGCGACTATGAGCTGGTGCTGGCGCGCAAAATGCTCGGCGTGCTCAAGGAGTGCGGCGCGACGATCTATGGCGTCACCGACGAGGCCCGCCTCAACGAGCGGGTGCCGACCTTCTGCTTCAACATCGGCGCGCTGTTGCCGCAGATGATCGTCGAGGCGATGGCCGAGATGCAGATCGGCATCCGCGATGGCCATATGTACGCGCCGCGGCTGATGAAGCGACTGAACCTCAGCATGGACAGCGGCGCCATCCGCGCCTCGCTGGTGCATTATAACACGGTCGGGGAAGTCCGGCGCTTCGGCGAGGCGCTGCGCGCCGCCATCGCAAAGCTGTCTTGATCGGCGTCTGGAGCGAGATGCATTTAGGTTGAACTCTCGCTCTATCTGTTTTTAGCCGCGCGAGTGCTTCCATTTGGCTGCAAAACGCTCCAGGTCAAAACTCGATTATCTTGCAGCCGCCAATGGCTACGAGGCGTCAGGAACGCGCCAGGTCAGCTCGTTGCGGAGAAGCTGGCCGAACACCCGCTATGGCGCAAAGCGGTCGCTCGTCACATCAGCACTCCATTGCATTCCGCCTCTCGGCGATAGCAGCCATCGTCTCAGGTTCGATGCACGGATCACGCGCCGCCGCTGCATGCGATTGCGATAGGGATGTACAATTCTCAGTAATCGGCGCCATTATCCACAGTTGGTCTTGGCAGCGCACAGGCCGTGCAGGACGCGAACATCTCTTCGGCAGGCACTCTCGTGTTGAGCTGGCCCGCACGCCACAGGTACCGGTGAAGCGCTTGGAGAGCACCATGACGAAGCCGATCGCACCGACCGAGGCAGTGAGAGTGGAAGACCTCGACGATGCGGCATTGGTCGATCGCGCGCAACAGCGCGACGGGGCTGCTTTCTGGTTGATCATAAAACGTCACAACCAGCGCCTCTATCGAATCGCTCGCGCCGTCCTAGATGACGACGCCGAGGCGCAGGACGTGCTCCAGGAGACCTACATCCACGCCTTCATGCATTTGTCCGAATTCCGCGCGGAGGCACAGCTCTCCACCTGGCTCACCCGGATCACGCTGAACGAGGCGCTGGGCCGCCGCCGGCAAAGGCGACCGACGGTCGACGTAAAGGCGATCAAAGCCATGCCCGCTCCGTTCAGCGCATACAACGCTGACCCGGAGGAGGCATCCGCCCTCGCCGAGATCCGCCGCCTGCTGGAACGCGCGGTCAGTGACCTTCCGGAGCACTTTCGCATCGTGTTTGTTATGCGCGATGTCGAGGAAATGAGCACTGAGGAGACGGCCCTCCTTCTCGGTTTGCGACCTCAGACTGTGAAGACTCGGCTGCATCGCGCGCGCCGGCTGCTGCGTGAGACGCTGCGGGACAAGCTTGCCACCGTGTTTACCGACACCTTTCCCTTTGCGGGCGCGCCTTGTGACCGCCTCATGCAATCGGTCCTCGACCGGCTTGGAATTAGTCTTCTGCAATTGCAGGCTCACTAGGCGGCAGAGCGACCGAGCACGGGTTGCGCGAGTCGTGCCGACTTCATCTTTAATCGCTCCTCGGAGGTCCTCCGGCGGGCAGCGGCGAAGTCGGGAACCTTTTGACAGTTGGGACCATCCAATGCTCATCGGCCGCAGAGCGCCGGTGAAGATCTGTGTTGGATCCGGCCAACCATGGAGGCTGCCGACCGGCAAATCTATTAGGGAGGACTGCCAATGCTCATGCGTGTTAAGGTAATCGCCTGCTTTTCCGTTCTCGTGCTCTCCTCAACTCTGATACCGACCGCTGCCCAAATGAGCGCGAAGGGATCGACAAGCGGGAAGGATTTTGACGACGCGGCCGCTGAGCAGGCTAAGCAGTATCTTGAAGAAGGCCGCGAGACATTCCGCTTCGATACGTTCGGCAGCGAGGATTTCTGGGGTGGAAAGCTCAAGCTTCACGACGCGATCGCTGGCGATAAGCTAGGTGGCGCAGGACCAGGGCTCAGCCCGCAAAAGGCCCTCGAACTCGGCCTGAAGGTCGATGTGAACGCCATCCCGAAGGATGTGGCCGAGGCACTTAACAAAGGTGAAGTCGATCTCGCGGACCCGGCCACCACGCTTCTCCTGCTCAAAGCCAACGCCGTTGTCGGAGTAACCGGTTTTTTTGGCGAGGACGGGAAGACGCTGACTTCCGTCGGCATTCAGTGCGCGGTGTGCCATTCGACGGTCGACGACTCATATGCGCCGGGCATCGGGCACCGACTCGACGGCTGGCCCAACCGAGACCTCAATATAGGGGCGATCGTGGCCTTGGCGCCGGATCTGACCGCCTTTGTAGAAATGCTGCAGATCCCCGAAGCGGAGGTGAAGAAGGCAGTAGAGGCTTGGGGGCCGGGAAAATTCGATGCGGAACTGAATCTCGATGGCAAGGCCTTCCGGCCAGACGGCAAGACTGCCGCCACGCTCAATCCGCCGGCCTTCGGGCTAGCGGGCGTAAACAACCACACGTGGACCGGCTCCTGGGGGACGGTGAGCTACTGGAACGCCTACGTAGGCAATCTCGAAATGCATGGGAAAGGCGTGTTTTACGATCCGCGGCTGGACGACGCCGAGAAGTATCCGGTCGCCGCCAGAACGAAGCAAGGCCACAAGCAGGACAGCGAAGACCGGATTACTGCCAAGCTGCCCGCCCTCCACTTCTACCAGCTCTCTCTGCCAACCCCAAAGCCGCCGGAAGGCTCGTTCGACAGTGCCGCTGCAGAGAACGGGATGGCGCTGTTCAACGAGAAGGCCAGATGCGCCACCTGCCATGTCCCGCCAATCTTCACGGAGCCGGGCTGGAACCTGCACACGGCGGAGGAGATCGGGATCGACGATTTCCAAGCGATGCGCTCTCCTGACGAGAGGTACCGAACCGCGCCGCTGCGTGCCCTGTGGGATGTCGAGAAGATCCACAAAGGCGGGTTTTACCACGATGGGCGGTTCGCCACGCTTGGTGACGTACTCGAGCACTACAACAGTCATCTCGGCCTCAATCTGACCGATCGGGAAAAGAGCGATCTAATCGAGTATCTGAAATCGATTTGATCTGAGGTTCGGCGTGAATCCGGTATTCCCTTTGCCAGTGCTAATGGGCTCGCTTCTTGACCTGCTGCTCTGCTTGTTGAAGGTCGCCTTCGGTCAAACTCGGTCATCTAGGAGTAGTTGGGCTTTGACTCTAGGCGGCCTTCTTCTTCGCCAGCCTTGCCTTGATGCTGGCCACGTCGGCGCGCGGCGTCGCCGCGAACAGCGTCTTGGTGTAGCTGTGCTTGGGGTCGGCAAAGACCTCGTCGCGGGAGCCATATTCGACGGCCTCGCCGAAATACATGACCATCACGTCGTCGGCGATGTAGCGCACCACCGACAGGTCGTGGCTGATGAAGACATAGGTCAGCTTGAACTCGTCCTGCAGGTCGGCGAGCAGGTTGAGTACCTGCGCCTGCACCGACAGATCGAGCGCCGAAACCGGCTCGTCCAGCACCAAAAGGCTCGGATTGAGCATCAGCGCGCGGGCAATGGCGATGCGCTGGCGCTGGCCGCCCGAGAACATGTGCGGGTAGCGGTTGTAATGTTCCGGTCCGAGGCCGACCTTCTTCAGCATCTTCATGGCGAGATCGCGCCGTTCGTCGGCCGGCTTGTCGGTGTTGATGAGCAGCGGCTCGCCCAGCACGTCGCCGATCTTCTGGCGCGGATTGAGCGAACCATAAGGGTTCTGGAAGACGATCTGCACCTTGCGGCGCATCTCCTTGGTCAAGCCATCCCTGGCGATGTCGACCTTGTTGCCGTCGATGAAGAGCTCGCCTGATGTCGCCGGATCTATCAGGGTGATGATGCGGGCGAGCGTTGACTTGCCGCAGCCGCTTTCGCCGACGATGGCCAGCGTCTTGCCCTTGTCGACGCTGAACGAGACGGCCTTGACCGCGTGCACTGTGCGCGAGGGACGAAACAGGCCGCCGCCGACATGATAATCGCGCACGATGTTCTTGCCTTCGAGAACCGTCACACTCATGGCGTGGCTCCCGTTGGAGAACCGGCTCCCGCAGCAGAGGGGGCCGGTTCGAACAGCATGTCGGAAATGGTCGGCAGCCGGTCGCCGACGGCGTTCTCCGGCAGCGCCGACAGCAGCGCGCGCGTGTAGTTGCTCTTCGGCTGCTCGAACAGCGACAGAACGTCGGCCTCTTCCATCTTGCGGCCCTTGTACTGGACGATGACGCGGTCCGCGGTCTCGGCCACCACGCCCATATTGTGGGTGATCATGATCAAGCCCATGCCGTATTTGGCCTGCAGCCCGACCAGAAGGTCGAGGATCTGCTTCTGGATGGTGACGTCGAGCGCGGTGGTCGGCTCGTCGGCGATCAGCAGCTTCGGATTGCAGGCAATGGCGATCGCGATCATGACGCGCTGGCACTGGCCGCCCGACATCTGGTGCGGGAACGAATTCAGCCGCTCTTCCGGATCGGCAATGCCGACCAGCTTCATCAGCTCGATGGCGCGGGCCCGGCGCTGGGCGCGGTCCATGCCCATATGGAAGCGGAGCACCTCCTCGATCTGAAAGCCGGCGGTGAAGCATGGATTGAGGCTGGCGATCGGCTCCTGGAAGATCATCGAGATGTCCTTGCCAACGATCTTGCGGCGCTCGGACAGACTGAGCTCAAGCAGGTCGATGCCGTCGAAGGCCATGCGGTCGGCCTTTACCGTCGCCGTATTCGGCAAAAGCCCCATCACCGCCAGCATCGCCACCGATTTGCCGGAGCCGGATTCGCCGACGATCGCAAGCACTTCGCGCGGCTCGATCGACAGGTCGATGCCTTGCACGGCCATGAACGGTCCGGCTGCGGTATCGAAGGACACGGTGAGGTTCTTGATCTCGAGAAGAGGCATGGTCACGACCTCTTCAGCTTGGGGTCGAGGGCATCGCGCAGGCCATCGCCGATCAGGTTGATGGCAAGCACGGTGATTAGAATGGCAAGGCCGGGAAAGGTCACCACCCATGGCGCGCGCAGGATGAACTCGCGCGCCGTGGCCAGCATCGTGCCCCATTCCGGCGTTGGCGGCTGCGCACCGACGCCAAGGAAGCCGAGAGCCGCGGCCTCGAGAATGGCGTTGGAGAAGGACAGCGTCGCCTGCACGATCAGCGGTGCCATGCAGTTCGGCAAGATCGTCTTCACCATCAGCCTGAGATGACTGGCACCGGCCACCTTGGCGGAGATCACATATTCGCGGTTCTTTTCGGCCATCACCGCCGCGCGCGTGAGCCGCGCGAAATGCGGCTGCAGCACCAGCGCAATCGCCAGCATGGCGTTGAACAGGCCAGGCCCGAGGATCGCCACCAGAACCAGGGCGAGGAGCAGCGACGGGAAGGCCAGAATGACGTCCATGATGCGCATGATCAGCGTATCGACCCAGCCGCGGAAATAGCCGGCGAGCACGCCGAGGACGATGCCGCTGGTCAGCGAGAAAACCACGACGACCAGACCGATGAACAGTGAGAACCGCGCCCCGAAAATCAGCCGCGAAAGCATGTCGCGGCCAACCGCGTCGGTGCCGAGCAGGAACATCGATTTGCCGCCCTCCTGCCAGACCGGGGGCGTCAGCAGCGCATCGCGAAACTGTTCGTCAGGCGAATGCGGCGCGACCAGCGGTGCGAAAATCGCGATCAGCACCAGAGCCGAGAACACGACAAGGCCGATGACGGCGCCGGTGTTCATCGAGTAGTAATGCCAGAACTCGGTGAAGGCGCGCTGCCGGCCGCCGGTCGGAATGGCGGCGGCGGTGGCTTCTGCCGTGGTTTGGTCGGTCATCTCACTGCACCCGGATACGTGGGTTGATGACGGCGTAGAGCACGTCGACGATCAGGTTCACCGCCATGACGATCAGGGCGATGATCAGCAAGCCGCTCTGGACGACGACATAGTCGCGCTTGGCGATCGCGTCGATCATCCACTTGCCGATACCGGGCCACGAAAAGATCGTTTCGGTCAGGATGGCGCCCGCCATCAGCGTGCCGACCTGCAGGCCGATGGTGGTAACGACGGGGATCAGCGCATTGCGAAAAGCGTGGAGCCCGATGACGCGGCGCGGCGCCAGGCCCTTGGCGCGGGCGGTGCGGACGTAGTCCTCGCCCAGCACCTCCAGCATCGCCGACCGCGTCTGGCGCGCTATAACGGCGAGCGGAATCGTCGCCAGCACGATCGCCGGCAGGACCAGATGACTGGCGGCGGACCTGAAAGCGCCGCTCTTGCCGGAGATCAGGCTGTCGATCAGCATGAATCCCGTCGTCGGCTTGAAGAAATACTGAAGGCCGATGCGGCCGGAAACCGGCGTCCAGCCGAGATAGCCGGAGAAGAAGATGATGAGCAGCAGCCCCCACCAGAAGATCGGCATCGAATAGCCGGTCAGAGCCACACCCATCGTCGCCTGGTCGAACCATGATCCGCGCTTGATCGCGGCGAAGATGCCGGCGGGAATGCCGACGAGCACGGCAATGATCAGCGCGATCGTTGCCAGTTCCAACGTCGCCGGAAATAGTGCCTGGAATTCACCGAGCACCGGCCGCTTGGTCGCGATCGAAATGCCGAAGTCGCCGGTCAGGACCCTGCCGATATACTCCAGATACTGGACGACATAAGGCCGGTTGTAGCCAAACCGCTCGATAAGCTCCGCATAGCGTTCGGGGCTGACGCCGCGCTCGCCGGCCAGGGCCAGGATCGGGTCGCCCGGCAGAAGCCGGACGAAAGCGAACGCAGCCAGCGATATGCCGAACACGGTCGGGATGATCAAGGCGAGCTTGTGGAGGAGATAGCGGAGCATCTTACTTCATAGAACGGCGGCGCCGGAAGTCCAGCGCCGCCGTCCAATCTCTGAGGAGTTATTCGGTGACGTCGACGCCGTCGAACCTATGAATGCCGAGCGGGTCCATGACGAAGCCGGTAACTTTCTTGTTCATCGGCATGAAGACCTTGGAATGGGCGATGGTCAGCCATGGCGCCTCACGCTTGAACACGACCTGAGCTTCCTCGTAGATCTTGGTGCGCTCGGCGACGTCCGTGGTTGCCTTGCCCTTCTGCAGCAGAGCCTCGAAGTCCTGGTTGCACCAGATCGCATAGTTGGACTGGCCGATGGCATCGCAGCCGAGCAGGAACAGGAAGTTGTCCGGATCGCCATTGTCGCCGGTCCAGCCGAGCTGGAAGGCGCCGTCACGATCCTTCTGCTTGCCGCGTTCGCGATACTCGGTCCATTCGTAGCTGACGATCTCGGCCTTCACGCCGATCTTGGCGTAGTCGGCCTGGATCAGTTCAGCGACTCTTTTGGCGTTCGGATTGTACGGGCGGCTGACCGGCATTGCCCAGATCTTCATCGAGAGATCCGTGACGCCGGCATCGGTCAGCATCTTCTTGGCCGCGTCAGGGTCGTACGGATCGTCCTTGATGTCCTTGTTATAGGACCACATCGTCGGCGGGATCGGGTTTATGGCCGCCTGGCCAGCGCCCTGATAGACCGCATCGAGAATGGCCTGCTTGTTGACAGCCATGTTGAGGGCCTTGCGGACCTCGACCTTGTCGAAGGGCGGCTGCGTCGTGTTGTAGGCCATGTAGCCGATGTTCAGGCCTTCCTGCTCGTCGACCTTGAGGTTTGGGTCAGCCTGCAGGCCGGCGATGTCGGCCGGCGCCGGGTACGACATGATATCGCACTCGCCTGCCTTCAGCTTCTGCGCGCGCACGGCCGGATCGGTCGTGATGGCGAAGATCAGATCGTCGATTTTCTGGCGGCCGCCATAGTAGCCGTCCCATGCCGCATAGCGGATGACCGCATCGACCTGGTAGTCGACGAACTGGAACGGACCGGTGCCGATCGGCTTCTGGGTGAATTGCTGCCTGGTGCCGGCCTTGTCGAGTTGGTCGGCATATTCCTTGGAGACGATCGAAGCAAAATCCATGCCGAGGTCCGGCAGGAAAGCGACCTCAGGCTTGTTCAGTACGAATTTCACCGTCAGGTCGTCGACCTTGACGATTTCCTTGAGAAGATCCGGGAAGCCCATGCCGGCAAAATATTCCCAGCCGGTGCCTGCCAGATAGTCGAACCACGGGTTTTCCTTCTTCCACTGGCGTTCGAAGGAGAAGATCACGTCGTCGGCGTTGAGATCGCGCGTCGGCGTGAAGTAGTCGGTGGTCTGGAACTTCACACCCGGCCGAAGCTTGAACGTGTATTCGAGACCGTCGTCGGAAACCGTCCAGCTCTCGGCGAGGCCGGGGGTGATGGTGGTCTTGCCGTGTTCGAACTCGACCAGGCGCGAATAGATGGTGCGCGAAGACGCGTCGAAGTCGTTGCCACCGCTCCACGGCGACGGGTCGAAGCCGGCCGGCGACGCCTCCGAGCAGTAGACAAGCTGTTTCGCATTGGCCATGCCGCCGAGGACGCTTGCGGCCAGCAACGCGGCCGCAAAAGTCAGTTTCTTTTTCATGGAGGACTCCCTGATGTTCTTCCAAGCCCCTCTATCAGGCTCGCGAAGCGCGCATATAAGCACCGTTTTTCCGGCTTTGGAACACCCCGTTTGCCTACCCCATGGGAAGCAGAATTCAGTTCTTCGGAATCCGCGAGAAAGAGAATGAAATGTCAATTTCTGCCGATCACGGTATTATTAACGACTGCATTTTTTTATTGATCTTCAACCCGGCGTTGGTGAGGAACCGCGACCATCGGCTTGTCGTCGGCGCAGAAGATTTTCTTTCCCGTCTTGCCGCAGGGGCAGACTTGCACGGCTGCCGATAGTCGCAATACATAGATGGCAGGCTGGATTTCCTGGATGCCGGCAGCAGCGGAGGATGTCTCTTGTCATTCGGAGGCAACGCGGCGGGTAAGCAGAGACAATAAGAACAACCGAGGGAGGGACAGGTGGCAAAAGCACCAAGGACAACGGCCCCCGCGAAAACGAGGGCCAAAACTGCCGCAAAACCGGCCAGCTCCGACAAGCCAAAGGCGCCGACGGCCAAAGCCGTTGCCAAGCCGAAAGCGGCACCGACATCGGCAACATCGGCGTCGAAGCCGGGTCCGGCCGAGAGATTGCCGAAAGCGGTTGGCGCCGGATCGCCGGAAAGGCCTTGGCTCAAGAGCTACCCGAAGGTCGTTCCTGCCGAAATCGGCGCCCTGCCCTTCGGCTCCATCGGCGATCTGCTCGCCGACGCCTGCAAGCAGTATGCCAGCCGGCCGGCCTTCACCTGCATGGGCAAGACCATCACCTATGCGGAAGTCGAGCGGCAATCGGCCGCCTTCGGCGCCTATCTGCAGTCTACGGGACTGCCGAAAGGCGCACGCGTGGCGCTGATGATGCCGAACGTGCTGCAATATCCGGTGGCGATGATGGCAGTGCTGCGTGCCGGCTATGTCGTGGTCAACATCAACCCGCTCTACACGCCGCGCGAGCTGGAACATCAGCTCAGGGATTCAGGCGCTCAAGCCATCGTCATTCTCGAAAATTTCGCCAACACCTTGCAGGCGGTGATCGCCCAAACGGCTGTCAAGCATGTCGTGGTCGCGGCGATGGGCGACATGCTTGGCGGCCTGAAAGGAACGATCGTCAATCTCGTCGTGCGCCGCGTGAAGAAGATGGTCCCGGCCTGGTCGCTGCCGGGCCATGTCAAGTTCAACGCTGCGTTGAAAGCAGGCACCGGCATGAATTTCAAGCCGGTGAAGGTCGCTGCCGACGATGTCGCATTCCTGCAATATACCGGCGGCACCACCGGCATCTCGAAGGGCGCGGTACTGCTGCACAGCAACGTGCTGGCCAATGTGGCGCAGAACGCGCTCTGGATCGAGGACGCCTTCACGGTCAAGCCGAAACCGGCGCATCTCAACTTCATCTGCGCGCTGCCGCTCTACCATATCTTCGCGCTGACGGTGAACGCACTGATGGGCATGCAGCTCGGCGGCCAGAACATACTCATTCCCAATCCGCGCGACATTCCCGGCTTCGTCAAGCAACTCGGCAAATATCCGATCCACATCTTTCCAGGCCTCAACACGCTGTTCAACGCGCTGCTCAACAATGAAGATTTCCGCAAGCTGGACTTCAAGCCACTGATCCTGACGCTGGGTGGCGGCATGGCGGTGCAGAAGGGTGTTGCCGAACGCTGGAAGGCGTTGACCGGCTGCCCGGTCACCGAGGGGTACGGGCTTTCGGAAACCTCGCCGGTGGCCACCGCCAACACATTCAGCAATGGCACCTTCACCGGCACGATCGGCCTGCCGCTGCCCTCGACCGAGATCGCCATCCGCGACGACGACGGCAACGATTTGCCGCTCGGCGAAGTCGGCGAGATCTGCATACGCGGACCGCAAGTGATGGCCGGCTACTGGAACCGGCCGGACGAGACCGCCAAGGTGATGACCAAGGATGGTTTCTTCAAGTCGGGCGACATGGGCTTCATGGATGAGCGCGGCTACACCAAGATCGTCGACCGCAAGAAGGACATGATCCTTGTGTCCGGCTTCAACGTCTATCCGAACGAACTCGAGGAAGTCGTGGCCCTGCATCCGGGCGTGCTCGAAGTGGCGGCGATCGGTGTGCCGGACGAGCATTCAGGCGAAGTGCCGAAGCTGTTCGTCGTCAAGAAGGACCCGTTGCTGACCGCTGAGGTGCTGACCGTCTATTGCCGCGAGAACCTGACCGGCTACAAGCGGCCAAAATACATCGAGTTTCGGACCGAACTGCCGAAGACGCTGGTGGGCAAGATTCTGCGGCGGGCGTTACGGGGATAGGAGAATTTTGGGCGATTGCCTTACTGTCGACGACGCGGCGGACACGCTTTCCCGTCACGATCCGCTGACATTCATAAAGGCGAACATGCGTATCGCCCCTGTTCCTGCGCTTCCCGAAATCCGGCTTTATGCAGCCCATCCCGCGAGCGGTCTGTGGCGGCTCACGCATCAAGTAGGACAAGCAGCCGAGCCGGAAGAAGAAGGAACCGAAGCCGACGAGGACGGGCCCGAGCCGCAGCCACCTTACTGGGCCTATGCCTGGGCCGGCGGCGCGGTGCTTGCCCGCTACATCCTCGATCGGCCGGAGTCCGTGGCCGGGCTTCGCGTGCTCGACCTTGGCGCCGGGTCGGGCCTCGTCGGCATCGCCGCGGCAAAGGCTGGAGCGCGCGAAGTGCTCGCGTCCGAGATCGACCGCAACGGCGTCGCCGCGCTCGGTCTCAATGCCGCGGCGAACAGCGTCGCAATCACAGTCGTCGGCCAGGACATCACCGCTGGTCCGCCGCCGCCGGTGGATGTCGTGGCAGCCGGCGACTTGTTTTATGGGCAAGATCTCGCCGACCGGGTCATCCCCTTCCTCGACCGCTGCCTGGCCGCACGCATCAATGTGCTGATCGGCGACCCGGGCCGGGCCTACCTGCCCCGCTCGCGGCTTCGGCTGCTGGCCGAATACCGCGTGCCGGATGTCGGCGAAGCAAAAGGCGCGGCGATGAAGCCGAGCGGTGTCTTCTCGTTCGAGCCGGAGTAGCCCTGCGAGTTCAGGTCGTTTCCTTGACCCTTGCCGAAAGAAAATCAGGCAGGTCGGCAACCGAATCCAGAATGACGTCGGCGATCTGCGATAGCGATTCCCGCGTGCCGGTGCCGGAGAGCACGCCGATTGCCAGACCGCAGCCGCCGGCCCGCGCCATCTCCAGATCGTGGCGATTGTCGCCGACCATGGCGATCGCGGCCGGTCTCAGGCCGGTCAGGTCCGAGAAGGCAAGGATCGTATCGGGCGCCGGTTTCGGATTGGCCACCGCGTCGTAACCATAGGCGGCATCGAACAGCTGCGCGACGCCGAGCGTCAGCAATGTCTTTTCCGCGCCAGTGGTCGAATCGTTGGTGGCGACGCCGAGCCGGTAGGATTTCCTGTGAAGAACGCCGAGCGTCTCGACGATGCCCGGCAGCGCCACCGCCATCGCCGAGCCCTGCACCGAGGTGATCTCGTTGAAGCGGGCGACGGCAAGCATCTGGTCTTCATCCGAGAGCCGCGGAAACCAAAGCTCGACGACATCCATGTTGGTGCCGGAGGCAAAGATGGAGTCGGGCTTGAAGCGTTTGGTGGCGAAATCGTAGCCCGCCGCGGCAAGCAGCCTGTCGGCCTTCCAGCGGTCGCCCTCCGAGGCATCCATAGCCATGAAATCAGCAACGCCGAGCCATGTAGCGTTGAAGTCGACAAGCGTGCCATCCTTGTCGAATAATATTCCCTTGATCTCGGCCAAGCCCTACTCCGATCCGCGCAATCGGTGGATATGTCCCACTAGTCCGGCGGTCGAAGCGTCCCGCTTTGCGGCATTCTCCTTGCCTTCCACGACAGGCAGCAGGCCGGTCGCCAGTTCCTTGCCGAGTTCGACGCCCCACTGGTCGAAGGAATTGATGTTGAAGAGCGTGCCTTCGACGAAGACGCGGTGCTCATAGAGCGCGATCAGCCGCCCGAACGTATGCGGATCGAGTTGTCTGTAGAGGATCGTCACCGAGGGCCGGTTGCCGGAGAAGACGCGGTGCGGGGCGATCCTGTCAACCTCGGCAGGCGTCATGCCTTTTGCCAGCATCTGCGCGCGCGCTTCCTCAAGCGTGCGACCCTTCATGAAGGCCTCCGACTGCGCCAGGCAGTTGGCGAGCAACAGATCGTGGTGATGCTTGAGATCCGGCTCATGGCCGATGGCGGCTGCGAGGAATTCGACCGGAATGAAATCGGTGCCCTGGTGCAGCAGCTGGAAGAAGGCGTGCTGGCCATTGGTGCCGGGCTCGCCCCAGACCAGTGGGCCGGTCGGCGTCGTCACAGCGCCGCCGTCGAGGGTGACGCTCTTGCCGTTCGATTCCATGTCGAGCTGCTGCAGATAGGCCGGCAGCCTGGACAGGCGCTGGTCGTAGGGGATGACGGCGCGGGCCGGGTATTGGCAGATCACCCGATGCCACCAGCCGACCAGCCCCATCAGCACCGGCAGGTTCCTGGCCAGCGGCGCCGTCTGAAAATGTTCGTCCATAGCATGCGCGCCGTCGAGAAAGGCGCGAAAATTCTTCGGGCCGACGGCGATCATCACCGGCAGGCCGATCGCGCCCCAGACCGAATAGCGTCCGCCGACCCAGTCCCAGAAGCCGAAGACGCGGTCGGAAGCGATGCCGAACTTGGCCACCAGCTCCAGCGCCGTCGAGACGGCGGCGAAATGCTTGCCGACCGCTTCCTTGCCGAGCGCCTTCTGGACCCATTCGCGCGCCGTCTCGGCATTGGTCATCGTCTCGACCGTGGTGAAGGTTTTCGAGGCGACGATGAACAGCGTGGTTTCGGCGGAAAGGCCCTTCAGCGTGTCGTGGATATGAGCGCCGTCGATGTTGGAGACGTAGTGCGTGCGCGGCCCGTCGTGATAGGGTGCCAGCGCCAGCGTCGCCATGGCCGGGCCAAGGTCGGACCCGCCGATGCCGATGTTGACGATGTCGGTGATCTTCTTACCTGTGGCGCCGGCCGCCATGCCGGAGCGCACGGCATCGGCGAAGACGCCCATCGCGTCGAGCACGGCGACAACCTCCGCCTTCACATCTTGACCGTCGAGCACGATGCCCTTGCCGTTCAGGTTGCGCAGGGCGGTGTGCAGCACGGCGCGGCCTTCGGTGACGTTGATCTTCTTGCCTGAGAACATCGCGGCGCGCCGGCCTTCGAGATCGGCGGCTCCCGCCAGCATCCCCAGCATATCCATCGTCTGCGCATCGACCGCGCATTTCGACCAGTCGAACAGCAGGTCGCCGTCGGTGGCGGAGAATTTTTCGAAGCGCTGCGGATCAGCGGCGAAAGCCTCGCGCATGCTGCCCGATTTGGCCGCACGGTGATCGCGCAGGGCGTCGAGCTGTTTTTGAAAGGACGATTGATCCACTGCCTCACTCCGAGCCTTGAAATGCCTACATACCAGACCGGATGTTTCCGGCGCGTGTCGTCGCGTCCAAACTATCTAGCCGAAATCAACTGGTTTCAATGCGCAGCGATGACGCACGGCGTCATGCCAGGGATGACGCGTTGCGTCAGGCCAGGGGATGACGCGTTGCGTCAGGCCGCGATGACGCGTTTGCGTCACGCTGGGATGACGCGTTGCGTCACGTTGGGGGTGCCGCAGTGCAGCGAAGGATCACTGGCGTAAATCCCAGCGATCAGAAAAATTGATTGGCGCAACAGCTTGTGCCACCGGTACATTCGACTGGTCCAGCCAAGTGAAAAAAGCTGGCCATCGAGGAACATCTTCCATGCCACAGCGAAACGACACGGCCATATGGTCCGGCCTGTTCCGGATTTCGGCGGAATCCGGCCAGACCCTGCAGGCACAGATCCGTCAAGCGATCGTCGCCGCCATCCTCGACCGGCAAATCGCCGCCTCGATGCCGCTTCCGTCCTGCCGGATCCTGGCCGAGAAACTCGGCGTGGCGCGCGGCACCGTGGTGCTGGCTTTCCAGCAACTCGTCGACCAGGGTTTCCTGGTGGCGCGCGAACGGCGCGGCCATTTCGTCAATCCGGACGTGCTGGCAACGCCGGCCAAACCGCACCAGAAGGCGCCCGACCAGGCCAATGAGATCGACTGGAAGGCGCGCCGACAGATCGCGGCCAGCGACATGCCGCCGCCGGCCAAGCACGACAACTGGATCAAGTCGTCCTACCCCTTTGTCTATGGCCAGTTCGATCCGGCACTGTTCCCGACCGCCGAGTGGCGCGAGTGCAACCGCATGGCGCTCGCCGTGCTCGAGATCCGCAACTGGGCGTCCGACATGGTCGACCGCGACGATCCGCTGCTGATCGAGCAGATCCAGGCGCGGCTGTTGCCGCGGCGCGGCATCTTCGCCAATCCCGATGAGATCATCGTCACGCTCGGTGCGCAGAATGCGCTCTACATGCTGGCGACGCTGCTGATGACCAAGGGCTCCAAGGTCGCCATGGAAGACCCCGGCTATCCCGACGCACGCTCGATCTTCCGGCTGGCGGGCGCCGATGTCACACCGGTCCCGGTCGACCACTCCGGCATCGTAACCGCTTCTATTCCCAGTGATTCCGGCTTCGTCTTCGTGACGCCCAGCCACCATTGCCCGACCATGGTGCCGCTGTCGGCGGAGCGCCGGCAGGACCTGCTGGCGCGCGCCAATCGCCACAACCAGATCATCATCGAGGACGGCTATGACAGCCAGCTTCTGGACGAAGCGCCGCAGCAGGCGCTGAAGAGCCTCGACCGTTCGGGCCGCGTCATCTATGTCGGCTCGATGTCGAAGACACTGGCTCCGGGCCTTAGGCTCGGCTACATCGTCGCCTCGGCCGGGCTGATCTCCGAGCTTCGTGCGCTACGCCGCTTCATGCTGCGTCATCCGCCGGCCAACAATCAGCGCGCGGTCGCACTGTTCCTTTCGCTTGGCCATCACGAGGCGCTGGTGCGGCGGCTGTCGAGCGCCTTCGACGAACGGCGCAAGCGTCTGATCCATGCGATTACCGCCTTCTTGCCGGAGTGGCGTTCGACCGATTCCGCCGGGGGCGCGTCGCTCTGGCTCGAGGGCCCGCGCGGCACCGATTCGCGCGGTCTGGCCGAGGCCGCCGCCTCGCGCAGCGTCATCATCGAGCCTGGCGACCGTTTCTTCGACCGCACCGAAAAGCCGTCGCGCTTTATGCGGCTGGGCATCTCCTCGATTGCGCTGCAGCACATCGAGCCCGGCATCCGCGAACTGGCGACGGCAGCCGGGCGCAGGCCGGCGGCGGCTTGATGCCTCGTTCGGGCCGTGACGGGATCGAGCACGGTTCCTAGCGCTCTGGCATATGTGACGGGCCCGGCTGGCTCATAGGCTGTGCCAATGCCGGCGGCATAGTTCGAGGCATAAGGGGACGAAGCAGGCCGATGGTGGACCAACCACCGCAGCCGCTTCGCAGCTAAAGGTGGAGTGCCTCCCATGTCAGTGGCTGTTGAGAAGCCGGATATGCCCTCGGACCAACGTTCGCGGCGTTCCGGCGGGCGCGAAGCGCGTCGCGCCATGCGGGCGGCGCCACTTGCCGACGATATCAAGCCGGTACGCGCCGGCCTCGAAGGCGGAAGCTACGGGCCGCTCAGCGATATCGACCGCGAGCGCATCCACGAAGCGGTGCTGACGCTGCTTGAAACGGTCGGTTTCGCCAATGCTATCCCATCCTGCATCGAGGCGCTGACCAAGGCCGGCGCCACCCTCGGCGAGGACGGCCGCATTCGTTTTCCGCGCGCGCTCGTCCTCGATACCATCAAGAAGGCCGCACGCCACTTCACCCTGCATGGCCAGGATCCCAAGCACGACATGCTGATCCAGGGCAAGCGCGTGCATTACGGCACGGCAGGCGCCGCGGTGCATCTGGTCGATGTCGAGAAGCGCGAGTATCGCGAGTCGCTGCTGCAGGACATCTATGACGCCGCCCGCATCGTCGAAGGACTCGACAACATCCATTTCTTCCAGCGGCCGATGGTGCCGCGCGACATTCCCGATCCGCTCGACATGGATTTCAACACGCTCTACGCCTGCGTGATGGGCACGTCGAAGCATGTCGGCACATCCTTCACGGTGCGCGAGAACGTCAAGCCGGCGCTCGACATGCTCTATGCGATTGCCGGCGGCGAAGAGAATTTTCGCGCGCGGCCTTTCGTCTCCAATTCGAACTGTTTTGTCGTGCCGCCGATGAAATTCGCCGAGGACGCCTGCGGCGTGCTCGAGGCCTGCGTCGAAGGCGGCATTCCGATCCTATTGCTGTCGGCCGGCCAGGCGGGCGCCACGGCGCCGGCAGCGATTGCCGGTGCGGTAGTGCAAGCGGTGGCCGAGGTGCTCGCCGGCCTTGTCTACGTCAACGCCATCAAACCCGGGCATCCGGCGATCTTCGGCACCTGGCCGTTCGTCTCGGATCTCAGGACCGGCGCCATGTCGGGCGGCTCGGCCGAGCAAGCGGTGCTGACGTCTGCCTGCGCCCAGATGGCGCAGTTCTACGACTTGCCGGGCGGTTCGGCCGCCGGCATGACGGATTCGAAACTGCCTGATATTCAGTCCGGTTACGAAAAAGGCATCACCGATGTGATGGCCGGCCTTGCCGGCCTCAACCTTGTTTACGAATCGGCCGGCATGCACGCCTCACTGCTCGGTTTCTGCCTGGAAAGTCTGATCATCGACAACGACATGCTCGGCCATTGCCTGCGCTGCGTGCGCGGCATTGAAGTGACCGATGAGTCGCTGTCGTTAGACACCATCGCCGACGTCTGCCTGAAGGGGCCGGGTCACTATCTCGGCAACGAGCAGACGCTGCGGCTGATGCAGACGGAATATTACTATCCGGCGGTCGGCGACCGCTTTTCGCCGAAGGAGTGGAACGAGAAAGGCAGGCCCGACATCTTGCAGCGGGCGATCATCGAGAAGAAACGCATCCTCGCCGAGCGCTTCCCGCGCCATGTCCCGAAGCTGGTCGACGATAAGTTGCGCGCCCGCTTCGGCAATCTGATCCATCTGCCGCGCAGCGGCATGGGCGGCTGAGAACGCTTCTCGTCAAAACGGTCAGTCGGCCCTCAACCCGTAGCGCTCGACGACTTCGCCACTGATCAGCTTGGCATGCAGCGTCATCAGTATGATTTGCGCATCGAAGCTGTCTTCGGCCTCAAGTGCCGCCTCGATCCGGCGCTCCGCACCCAGCCTATGTTGAAGGCCGTTGAATTGCTCGAATGCTTCCGGTCCGGCAATACAATAGCCAAGCAGCTGCGCCACCGGTGGATAGGCTTGTGGTGGCGGCTCGTCAGGCCAGTGGTCCTTCATCAGATTGACGATGGTGAGCTTTGCTCCCTCCGGCACAAGGGCGGGATGAAGGTCGACGCCGCGTAACGCGGCGTCGAGTTGCCTGAGGTCGCCTGATCGGCCGAACATTCCGAGGAAGCCTAGGGAAGAGCGTCGTCGCGCCATGATGTTGCTATCCGAATGCCCGAACTACAATGAAGCGACGGCCGCACGGAGCCGCTACCCGCTCGCTGCCAGCAACAAAACACCAGCGAGGGCCGATCCCGCAAGCGTCGGCAGCATGCCGATCTTCAGCTTCAGAATGGCGATCATGGCAGCACACGACAGCAGCGCCGCGCGCCAGTCGATGGATGAGAGCACCGGCACGTCCATTCCAAGCCCGATGTTGCGCACCTCGCCGAAAATGACGTGCAAGCCGAACCACAGAGCGAGATTCATGATGACGCCGACGACGGCAGCGGTGATCGCGCCCAGTGCCGCCGACAGTGCCTTGTTGCCGCGCAGGGCTTCGATGTAGGGCGCACCGAGGAATATCCAGAAGAAGCAAGGCGTGAACGTCGCCCATAGGGTGAGCATCGCCCCAAGCGATCCTGCAAGCAGCGGGCTCAACGATCCGGATTGGCGGAACGCGGCAAGAAAGCCGACGAACTGCAGGACCAGAATGAGCGGACCAGGCGTGGTTTCGGCAAGCCCGAGGCCATCGACCATTTCACCGGGTGCGAGCCAGCCGAAGGACTCGACCGCTGCCTGCGCGACATAGGCAAGGACCGCATAAGCGCCGCCGAAGGTGACGACCGCCATGACGCTGAAGAAGCCACCGATCTCAGTCCACACGCTGGTGGATCCGGTGAACGCCCAGATCAGCAGCACGGGGCCGAGCCAGATCGGCAGCCAGATCGCAATGATGCGCGGCGCATGCCATCGCGTCGGCCTGGTGTGGGCCAGCTCGCCGCGCTCGAACATCAGGTCGACCGCGCCCTTGATGTCGGGAACCGCGTCTTTGCCGTGTGCCGCACCGGAAAAAAGGGCCGGCGCAACACGGTTTCCAATCCAGCCCGTCACGCCGGCAAGCAGGATGATGAGCGGAAACGGCAGGTTCAATGCATAGATGGCAATGAAGGCGGCGAGCGCGATCGAAACCATGACCCGGTTCTTCAGGGCCCGACGTCCGATCCGGATCATCGCCTCGATCACGATGGCGAGCACGGCTGCTTTCACCCCGAAAAACAGCGCCTCGACGAGCGGAGCGTCGCCATACAGCGCATAGAGGATGCTCAAGGTGAGCATCACAAGCGCGCCCGGCGCGACGAAGAGGATCCCGGCGACCAGGCCGCCGATCGTCCGGTGCAGCAGCCAGCCGATATAGATGGCGAGTTGCTGGGCTTCAGGGCCGGGCAGCAGCATGCAGTAGTTCAACGCATGCAGGAAACGTTGCTCGCCGATCCAACGCCGTTCCTCGACCAGCTCCTTGTGCATGAGCGCGATCTGCCCGGCCGGCCCGCCGAAGCTGACCAGGCCGATTTTCGCCCAGAGCTTTACGCCTTCGCGGAAGGTTGGCGCAGCCGGCGCTTCGACGATCTCGCCCATTTTCTCCGAAGCCCCCATTTTGTCAGAAGCCCCCGCTGTGTCAGAAGCCCGGGCGCTCATAATGGCTTGCTCATGCTCACGCTTGGCCAGTTGTGCGTCTCCTCGGTGGCGTCGCGGCACCATCGGAAAAACGCATCGTAGAGCAGCATGCCTGCCTCCAGCTGTTCCAGATCGTCGCGAAACATCCGCGACAGGCCAAGCGAGGCGGCCAGGAATCCGGCCGCCTGGGGAACCAGATCGAGACTTGCAGTGTCGGCTGCGCGCACAATCATGGCGAGGCGATCGAGCGGTTCGGATTCGAGTCCGAACTCTTCGATCATTGTGTCGAAGGTGCAGCGTTCGCCGCGGTGTGACCAGAACACATCGTCGATGTCGAAAGGCACGGCCTGAAAGCGATCTGCAGTGGCCAACACTTCGGCCGCCTCGACAAAGAGAAAAACAGCGCTCGGATCGACGAAACGCCGGATAAGCCAGGGGCAGGCGATGCGATCGACCTTCGGGCGGGTCCGCGTCACCCACACGGTGCGGCCCTTTTCATCGCGGGGCGGTATCTTGCCGGCATGGACCAAAAACCCCTTGGCATCGCGCCAGGCCTCGAAACCGCCTTCGAGGGATTCGGCGGCAATGCCGTCATGCCGCAGCCATGCGGCCACGCCTTGCGAGAGCTTCTGCCCTTTTTGGCAGACGACCGTCACTCGGCGGCCGGCGAATTCAGATGCCCAGGTCGATACGGTTTTGAAATCACGCCGGTTTGAGGCCGGCAGCAGGCGCGGATCGGCGTTGTAGTCCTCTTCGATGCGAACATCGATGATCGCGGGCGCACCCGGCAGACCAATCAGACGGGACAGTTGCGATACGGTGATAGCGGTTGTCGACGGCATGGCGTCCACCTCCTTGAGAGAGAAGCTTGGACGCGAACGTTGGGCTGACGCCTCACGGGGTCGTCGCGATGCACCCCTTGCCATGATCGTGGATTTGTAGCGCCCGCTTGTCAAGCGCCATCCTTGCAGCAGAGGATGCTATGGCTCCGAGCCGGTTTGGCCGAGCCAGAACACGTCTGGAGGAGAACCATGAAAAAGACCTATCACGGCAGCTGCCATTGCGGCGCGGTCCGTTTCGAAGCCGAAATCGACCTCGCCGAGGGTATCCGCAAATGCAATTGCAGCTTCTGCTGGAAACTCGGCTACCGGAAGTCCTTCGCGGCCTATGAGGCCGTGCGGGTGACGGATGGCCGCGACCGGATGCGGGAATACAAGGCGACGCCGTCGAACTGGCCGGAAGGCGACATCAACCACTATATGTGCCCGAACTGCGGCGCGAATTTTCTCTCGCGCGGCTATCTCGACTTCATGGGCGGAAATTTCTGGGCGGTGAACGTCGCTTGCCTCGATGACGTCACCGAAGAGGAACTCGCCGCATCACCAATTGTCTACGAGGACGGCAAGCGCGACAGGCAGGACAAAGCGCCGGAGATCACCGGCTATCTCTGAGCGGCGGGCCCAGCAGACATATAGCGGCGGCTTGATCGGTTCAAGCCGCCGCCAGCGGAAAGCGCCGCAGACGGGCGTCTAAAGCGCGTCGTCTGAAACAGGCGACGCCCTTTAGACCTTTGTTTTTATGCATGTCGTTGTCCCAAAGCCGCTGCACACTTTTGGGCGACATGCATTAGTGATTGTCCCGCGGCACGCCGCGGGTGTGCGCCACATCCTGGTATTTCACCGCCGGCTTCAGCACCATTCCTTCGGAAAACTGGTCGACCATGCCGCGCTGGATCTCCTGCCATGGCGTCTGGTGCTTGGGGTAGTGATAGCCGCCACTGTTCTGCAGCTCGGCGCGACGGCGCGTGATCTCGTCGTCGGTGACGAGAATGTCGGCGGTGCCCTTGCGCAGGTCGATGCGGACGCGGTCACCGGTCTTCAACAGCGCCAGCCCGCCGCCTATGGCGGCTTCGGGCGAGGCGTTGAGGATCGACGGCGAGCCCGACGTGCCCGACTGGCGACCGTCGCCGATGCAGGCCAGCGCATGAATGCCTTTCTTAATGAGATGGGCCGGCGGCTGCATGTTGACGACTTCGGCGCCGCCCGGATAACCGATCGGGCCGGCGCCGCGCATGAATAGGATCGTGTGCTCGTCGATGCCTTGCGCCGGATCGTCGATGCGGGCGTGGTAGTCTTCGGGCCCGTCGAAGACCATGGCGTTGCCTTCGAAGGCCTCGGGGTCCTTCGGGTTCGACAGATAGCGTTCGCGGAATTCGGGCGAGATACCGCTGGTCTTCATAATCGCCGAATCAAACAGATTACCCCTAAGATTGATGAAGCCGGCATTGGCTTTCAGCGGCTCGGCGACGGTGCGGATGACGTCGAGATTCTCGTTGACGGCCCCACTGCAATTGTCGCCCATCGTCTTGCCGTTGACGGTCATGGCGTCGGGATGGGGCAACAGCCCGGCCTTCATCAGTTCGGCCACCACCGCCGGCACGCCACCGGCATGATGATAATCCTCGCCGAGATATTCGCCCGACGGCTGCAGGTTGACGATGAGCGGTATTTTGAGGCCGACCTGCTGCCAGTCGTCATTGTCGAGCGGCACGCCGAGATGGCGTGCGATGGCGTTGAGATGGATCGGCGCATTGGTCGAGCCGCCGATGGCCGAATTGACGACGATGGCATTCTCGAAGGCCTGTCGGGTCATGATGTCGGAGGGCTTCAGATCCTCATGCACCATGTCGACGATGCGTTTTCCCGTCTCATAGGCGATCTGGCCACGCTCGCGATAGGGAGCGGGGATCGCGGCCGAGCCCGGCAGCTGCATGCCGAGCGCCTCGGCCAGCGAATTCATGGTGGTGGCGGTGCCCATAGTGTTGCAATAGCCGGTGGACGGCGCCGAGGAGGCGACGATGTCCATGAACTCGTCATAGCCGATTTCGCCTGCCGACAGGCGCTGGCGCGATTCCCAGACGATGGTGCCGGAGCCGGTGCGCTTGCCCTTGTGCCAGCCGTTCAGCATCGGGCCGACCGACAGCGCGATAGCCGGAATGTTGACGGTGGCCGCTGCCATCAGCATGGCCGGCGTCGTCTTGTCGCAGCCGATGGTGAGCACGACGCCGTCGAGCGGGTAGCCGTAGAGCACCTCGACCAGGCCGAGATAGGCGAGGTTGCGGTCGAGTGCGGCGGTTGGGCGTTTGCCCGTCTCCTGGATCGGGTGGCATGGGAACTCGAAAGGGATGCCGCCCATCGAGACGATGCCCTCGCGCACGCGCTTGGCCAGCTCGATATGATGGCGATTGCAGGGCGACAGATCCGAGCCGGTCTGGGCGATGCCGATCAGCGGCTTGCCCGACATCAGTTCGGCACGCGTCAGCCCGTAATTCAGATAGCGCTCGAGGTAAAGCGCCGTCATCCCCGGATTGTCGGGATTGTCGAACCACTCCTGCGAGCGAAATTTCTTTTTCTGCGTGGGGGCGCCGGCCATCATGGTCTCCGTATTTGTATGACAAATCGATATGACAACGCGCGAGAGCAGGCAAGAGGCACGCGCCATCCGATTCCGGACTTTGGTGCGATAGACATACATCGGGCCCCACGCTAGACGGGATCGGGGTTTGTCAATTCGTGTCCGGGAGATTTTGATGGCTTTGGTGATCGAAGGCGAGGAACGCATCGCCGCACCCCTGCACAAGGTGTGGGAAGCGCTGAACGACCCGGACGTTCTGAGGCAGACCATTCCGGGCTGCCAGAGCCTCGAAAAGAAGTCCGACACCGAGTTGGGGGCGACCGTGATGCTCAAGATCGGCCCGATCAAGGCGACGTTCAACGGCGAGGTGATGCTGAAGAACCTCAACCCGCCGCATTCCTACACCATCCAGGGCGAGGGCAAGGGCGGCATCGCCGGCTTCGCAAAAGGCGGCGCCGATGTGACGCTGACCGCCGATGGGCCGGAGGCGACAATCCTGAAATATGCGGCCAAGGCCGATGTCGGCGGAAAGATCGCCCAGCTCGGCAGCCGGCTGATCGAATCGACGTCGAAGAAACTGGCCGGGCAGTTTTTTTCGAGTTTTGGCGAGAAGGTCGGCGGCTCCCCTCCCCCTTGAGGGTGGCCCGTAGGCCGGGTGGGGTCCGCGGCGACGCGCTCCACCTCTCTTAGTCCCAGTTGAAGGTCGGGGCAGTTGACGCGACCCCTCCCGCCTCGCTACGCGAGGCACCCTCCCCTCAAGGGGGGGATCACTCAAACACGATGCTCGGCACGGCAGCCTCGGCCGCGCCGCGTTCTTCGTTGACTCTGCCCCAGACCTTCGAGGCGATATCGCGGTAGATCTTCGCCTCGGCGCCATCGGGCTTCGAGACCACCACCGGCGTGCCGGCATCCGAGCTTTCGCGGATGCCCATTTCGAGCGGTACTTCGCCGAGGAAAGTCACGCCGAGACGCTCGGCCTCGCGGCGCGCGCCGCCATGGCCGAAGATGTCATAGCGCTTGCCGGTGTCGGGGGCGAGGAAATAGCTCATATTCTCGACGATGCCCAACAGCGGCACGTCGACCTTCCTGAACATGTTGAGGCCTTTTCGCGCATCGATCAAGGCCAGGTCCTGCGGCGTCGAGACGATGACGGCGCCGGCCAGCGGCACCTGCTGGGCCATGGTCAGCTGCGCGTCGCCGGTGCCGGGCGGCATGTCGACGACGAGCACGTCGAGCGGACCCCACTCGACCTCGCGCAGCATTTGCGTCAATGCCGACATCACCATCGGCCCGCGCCAGATCATCGGCGTCTCCTCATCGACGAGGAAGCCCATCGACATGACCTTCAGGCCGTAATTCTCCATCGGCTTCAGGACCTTGCCGTCGACGGTCTGCGGCCGGCCATGGATGTTGAGCAGCCGCGGCATGGACGGCCCGTAGATGTCGGCGTCGAGCACGCCTACCCTCAGGCCGTTGGCGGCGAGGCCAAGCGCCATGTTGACGGCAGTGGTCGACTTGCCGACGCCGCCCTTGCCGGAAGCGACAGCGATGATCGCCTCGATGCCGGGCACGCCGCGCTTGCCCTGGCTGTGCGAGGCTGGAGCATGCGGGGCCGGACGTGGCGCGGCAGCGGGTGCGGCCGGCGGCGCGGGCCTGGGGGCGGGTCTCTGCGGAACCGGAGCCTCCATGCCGCCCCCCTTCTTTTCCGCAGTGAGGGCAACCACGGCGCCGGCGACACCGGGGATCGCCTTGACGACACGCTCGGCGGCGGCGCGCAATGGCTCCATCTCCTGGGCCCGGGCAGCCGGCACCGTGATCGAGAAGAACACCTTGGCATCGGCAATGAAAATTTCGGAAACCATGCCGAGGTCGACGATGTTGCCGGTGAAATCCGGTCCGTTGACCGTCTTCAGGCGCTCGATGACGATTTCCTTGCTAACGTTTTCCTGGACGGCGGGCATCAGCTTTTCCTCTGTTTTCCGCCTGAGATAATGCAGTTCCCGAACAGAACCAAGCGGCGGAACGACACGCACGGGCCATAGCTTCAAAAACTTGGCGTCTGCTCGTAGGGATTTGCGGGAGTCGAAACGTCCTTAGGGAAGAGGCACGCCGATAGCGCAAGCTGCGGTCGCCGGAAGACGAAGCAGCCCTATCTTGTTGCAGGGCTTCGGGCGTGCTCGCCAGCAAGGAAAGGAGACCAATCATGCTCGCAAACAGCAACGCAACGGCCAATCTCGCGGTGAAGGACCTGGCCAAGGCCAAGGCCTTCTATGAAGACGTTCTGGGCCTGACGGAGGTTCACAACGAGGGTGGCGAACTGATCGTCTACAAATCCGGCGACACCAGCATCAATGTGTATCACTCGAAGTTCGCCGGAACCAACAAGGCGACGGCGGTGACCTGGATGGTCGGCGACGAGATCGGCAATATCGTCAATTCGCTGAAATCGAAGGGCGTCGCCTTCGAGCACTATGAGATGCCAGGCTTGACGATGGAAGGCGATGTCCATGTCGGCTACGGCATGAAGGTCGCATGGTTCAAGGATCCTGACGGCAACATTCTGAACCTTGTGGACAGGTAGGCTTGGACGGCGGCGAAGCTTTGCCGCATGAGGATTTCGCCAAGCAAAACAGCATGCATCTGGCGCAGCCTCACTTGGCCGGGTAGCGTCCGCTCATGATCGACAAGCTGGAATTCTTCATCGCGCTGGCCAGGGAAGAGCATTTCGGCCGGGCGGCGGAGGTGTGCGGCGTCACCCAGCCGACGCTTTCGGCCGGCATCAAGCAGCTGGAGGGCCAGCTCGGCGTGATGCTGGTTCTGCGTGGATCACGCTTTCAGGGGCTGACGCCGGAGGGAGAACAGGTGCTGGTGTGGGCGCGCCGCATCGTCGGCGACACCCGCACCATGCGCGAGGAGATGCGGGCGGCGCGCCACGGCCTCTCGGGGCGCATCCGCATCGCCGCCATCCCGACGGCGCTGGCCATGGTGGCGCGGCTGACGACACCTTTTCGGGCAAAACATCCCGGCGTCACCTTCTCGGTATTGTCGCGCACCTCGATCGAGGTGCTGTCGCTCCTCGGCAATTTCGACATCGACGCCGGCATCACCTATCTCGACAACGAGCCGCTGGGGCGGGTGATCAGCGTGCCGCTCTATGACGAGCGCTATCAGCTGATCACCGCGGTCGGAAACCCCTATTCCGAGCGCGACAAAGTGACATGGGCGGAGCTCAGCCAGCTGCCGCTTTGCCTGTTGACGCCGGACATGCAGAACCGCCGCATCATCGACCAGCACCTTGCCGAGGCCGGCACACAGGTGCGGCCGACGCTCGAATCCAATTCGATGATCGTACTGTTCTCGCATATTCGTACTGGCAAATGGTCGTCGATCATGCCGCTCAACCTCTCGGAAACATTCGGCTTTTCGGAGCCGATCCGGGCCATTCCGATCGTCGAGCCGGATGCCAGCCACACCGTTGGGCTGGTGGCGACACCGCGCGAGCCTCACACACCGCTGGTCTCGGCGCTGCTCGACGAGGCGATGGCGCTGGCAGACGATTTCCGCGCCCGCCAGTAAGCTAGAGATTGCCGGACGGCCGGCATCGATAGAAGATTTCTATCGAGCAACGGATCAGCTTTATTGATTTGGTGGGTTTCCTCTGATTTCCTAAGCACTTAGCGGAAGATTACTACGACCAGGGAGGGCGCTGCATGACGATGCAGCCTGCAAGTACCGAGATCGCGTCGCGCACGGCGGCGATCGTCCAGGAGCTGAAGGGCCTCGAAGGCCCGCTGTTGCCGATCCTCCACGGCATCCAGGAAGAGTTCGGTCATGTGCCGCTGGACGCGCTGCCGGTAATCGCCGAGGCGTTGAACATCTCCAAGGCGGAGGTGCACGGCGTCGTTACCTTCTATCATGACTACCGCCGCCACCCGGCCGGGCGGCATGTGCTGAAGCTTTGCCAGGCGGAAGCCTGTCAATCGATGGGCTCGGACTTGATCGCCGCCAAACTCAAGCAATTGCTGGGCATCGGCTTCCACGAGACGGCCCGCGACGGTTCGGTGACGCTGGAACCAGTCTATTGCCTCGGCCTTTGCGCCTGTGCGCCATCGGCGATGCTGGACGGCGAAGTGATCGGCCGGCTCAATGACGAAAAACTCGACGAGATCGTTGCCGAGGTACGTTCATGATCCCGCGCATCTACATTCCCGGCGATTCCGGTGCACTGGCGCTCGGTGCGGAGAAGGTCGCCAAGGGGGTTCATGCGGAACTGGCCGATCGCGGCATTGAGGCCAAGATCGTGCGCAATGGTTCGCGCGGCGCCTATTTCCTCGAGCCGATGGTCGAAGTGGCGACAGACAAGGGCCGCGTCGCGTACGGGCCGGTGAAGCCTTCCGACGTCAAAAGCCTGTTCGACAGCGGTTTCCTCACCGGCGGCTACCACAAGCGCTGGCTGGGCGCACCCGACAAGATCCCGTTCCTGGCCAAGCAGACGCGCCTGACTTTCGCGCGTTGCGGCGTCACAGATCCGTTGTCGCTCGACAATTACAAGGCGCATGGCGGGCTGAAGGGCCTGCAAAACGCGGTGGCCATGACGCCGGCCGATGTCGTCAGCCAAGTGACCGAGTCCGGCCTGCGCGGACGTGGCGGCGCCGGCTTCCCGACCGGCATCAAATGGAAGACGGTGCTCGATACCACGGCCGACCGCAAATATATCGTCTGCAATGCCGACGAGGGTGATTCGGGCACATTCGCCGACCGCATGATCATGGAAGGCGACCCGTTCGTGCTGATCGAAGGCATGACCATTGCCGGCATCGCGACGGGCGCTGCCAAGGGTTTCATCTATATCCGCTCGGAATATCCGCACGCGGTAGCGGTCATGCAGAAAGCCGTCGAGATCGCCCGCAAGGCCGGCCTGCTCGGCCTTAACGTGCTGGGTTCTCCAAATAGCTTCGATATGGAAGTCCGTGTCGGTGCCGGCGCCTATGTCTGCGGCGAGGAGACCTCGCTGCTCGACAGCCTCGAAGGCAAGCGCGGGCAGGTGCGAGCCAAACCGCCGCTGCCGGCGCACAAGGGCCTGTTCGGCAAGCCGACGGTGATCAACAACGTCATCTCGCTGGCTTCGGTGCCTGTCATCATGGATAAGGGGGCAGCCTTCTACAAGGATTTCGGCATGGGCCGTTCGCGCGGCACCATCCCGATCCAGATCGCCGGCAACGTCAAATATCCCGGTCTCTATGAGGCTGCGTTCGGCATGACGCTGGGCGAGATCGTTGATGATATCGGCGGCGGCACCGCGACAGGACGTCCGGTCAAGGCCGTGCAGGTCGGCGGCCCGCTCGGCGCCTATTTCCCGCGCGCGCTGTTCGATACGCCGTTCGACTACGAAGCGTTCGCCGCCAAGGATGGCTTGATCGGCCATGCCGGCCTCGTCGTGTTTGACGACAGCGCCGACATGCTGAAGCAGGCGCGCTTCGCCATGGAATTCTGCAGCATCGAAAGCTGCGGCAAGTGCACGCCCTGCCGCATCGGCTCGACGCGCGGCGTTGAGGTGCTGGACCGGCTCGCTCAGAACATCGAACCCGAGAAGCAGATCGCGCTGGTCACCGACCTTTGCAACACGATGAAGTTCGGCTCGCTTTGCGCTCTGGGCGGCTTCACCCCATATCCGGTGATGAGTGCACTCAACCATTTCCCCGACGACTTTCGGCCGACGCCGGTCGCCGAAGCAGCGGAATAGGAGCGGACAGGCATGAACGCGGCATTCGACATCAAATCGCTGGTCCAGGAAATCGACTACGGCACGCCCGCTTCGGAAGCGGAACAGCAGGTGACGCTGACGGTCGACGGCAAGTCGGTGACCGTGCCGGCGGGGACCTCGATCATGCGCGCTTCGATGGAAGCGGGCGTCGAAATCCCCAAACTCTGCGCGACCGACATGCTGGACTCGTTCGGCTCCTGCCGGGTCTGCCTCGTCGAGATCGATGGACGCGGCGGTACGCCGGCCTCCTGCACGACGCCGGTCGGCGAAGGCATGGTCGTGCACACGCAAACCGACCGCCTCAACGCCATCCGCCGCGGCGTGATGGAACTCTATGTCTCCGACCACCCGACCGGCTGGAACGAGAAGGCCGGCACAGGCGCCAGCGAGTTCGACAAGGTCGCCAGCACGGTCGGTCTGACCGAGAACCGCTATGGCGTTGACGGCCGCAACCACGTCAAGCAGGAGAACGGCGTAGCGCCCGGCCATGGTTCGCTGGCGGTCGACTACATCGCCCGCGATGAATCCAATCCTTATTTCACCTATGATCCCGCGCAATGCATCGTCTGCTCGCGTTGCGTGCGGGCCTGCGAGGAGGTGCAGGGCACCTTCGCGCTTACCATTGAGGGCCGCGGCTTCGAATCACGCATGGTCGCCGGCATGCACGAGGACTTCATCGCGTCCGAATGCGTGTCCTGCGGCGCCTGCGTGCAGGCCTGTCCGACCGATGCGCTGCGCGAGAAATCAGTACTTGCCAAGGGCCTGCCGGAGCGCTCGGCCGTCACCACCTGCGCTTATTGCGGCGTCGGCTGCTCGTTCAAGGCCGAGGTCAAGGGCGACGAGGTCATTCGCATGATGCCCTACAAGGAGGGCAAGGCGAACCACGGCCATTCCTGCGTGAAAGGTCGTTTCGCTTATGGCTATGCTACCCATAAGGACCGCATCCTGTCGCCGATGATCCGGGAAAAGATCACCGATCCCTGGCGGGAGGTGAGCTGGGAAGAGGCGATTGCCCATACGGCCAAGGAATTCCGCCGTATCCAGTACCAGTACGGACGCACCGCGATCGGCGGCATCACCTCCTCGCGTTGCACGAACGAGGAGACCTATCTCGTCCAGAAGCTGGTGCGGCAAGGCTTCCGCAACAACAATGTCGACACCTGCGCGCGCGTCTGCCACTCGCCGACGGGCTACGGGCTCGGCCAGACCTACGGCACCTCGGCCGGCACGCAGGACTTCGACTCTGTCGATTACACCGACGTTGCCGTCATCATCGGTGCCAATCCCGCTGCCGCCCATCCGGTGTTCGCCTCGCGGCTGAAGAAGCGGCTGCGCCAAGGCGCCAAGCTGATCGTGCTCGATCCGCGTCGCACCGAGATGGTCAAGTCGGCACATATCGAAGCGGCCTATCACCTGCCGCTGAAGCCCGGCACCAACGTGGCGGTGCTGACGGCGCTGGCGCATGTCATCGTCACCGAAGGTCTTTTCGACGAAGCCTTCATCCGCGAACGCTGCGACTGGGCGGAGTTCCAGGACTGGGCTTCGTTCGTCGCCTTGCCGGAAAACAGCCCAGAAACCGTCGGCAGATTGTCTGGCGTCGATCCCGAGCTGATCCGCGGCGCGGCACGTCTCTACGCCACCGGCGGCAACGGCGCGATCTATTACGGCCTCGGTGTGACAGAACACAGCCAGGGCTCAACCACGGTGATGGCGATCGCCAACCTGGCCATGGCCACCGGCAATATCGGCCGGCCGGGCGTCGGCGTGAACCCGCTGCGCGGCCAGAACAATGTGCAGGGCTCGTGCGACATGGGCTCCTTTCCGCACGAGTTGCCCGGCTATCGCCATATCTCCGGCGAAGCCGTGCGCGACATCTATGAAAGCCTGTGGGGTGTGAAGCTGGACGACGAGCCGGGCCTGCGCATTCCTAACATGCTGGATGCCGCCGTCGACGGTAGCTTCAAGGGCATCTACATCCAGGGCGAGGACATTCTGCAGTCCGATCCCGACACCAAGCATGTCGCCGCCGGCCTCGCCGCGATGGAATGCGTGGTCGTGCACGACCTCTTCCTCAACGAGACGGCGAACTACGCGCATGTCTTCCTGCCGGGCTCGACCTTCCTCGAGAAGGACGGCACTTTCACCAATGCCGAGCGCCGCATCAACATGGTGCGCAAGGTTCTGGAGCCGAAGGCGCGCTACGCCGATTGGGAGGCGACGCAGGAGCTTGCCCGTGCGGTCGGGCTGGACTGGAACTATCAGCATCCCTCCGAGATCATGGACGAGATCGCCAAAACGACGCCGAGCTTCGCCGGCGTCTCCTTCGAGCTGCTCGACCGTGTCGGATCCGTGCAATGGCCCTGCAACGAGAAGGCGCCGCTCGGAACCCCGATCATGCATATCGATGGTTTCGTGCGCGGCAAGGGCAAGTTCATCCGCACCGAATATGTAGCGACGGACGAAAGGACCGGCCCGCGCTTCCCGCTGCTACTCACTACGGGCCGGATTCTCTCGCAGTACAATGTCGGGGCGCAGACCAGGCGCACCGAGAATGTGATGTGGCACGCCGAAGACCGGTTGGAGATCCATCCGCACGATGCCGAGAACCGCGGCATCCGCGAAGGCGACTGGGTGCGGCTGGCGAGCCGTTCCGGCGAGACGACACTGCGCGCGCTGATCACCGACCGGGTGTCGCCGGGCGTGGTCTATACAACCTTCCACCACCCGGACACGCAGGCCAACGTCATCACCACCGACTTCTCGGACTGGGCGACCAACTGTCCGGAATACAAGGTCACGGCCGTGCAGGTGGCGCCGTCCAACGGGCCGACCGAATGGCAGAGGGATTATAACGAGCAGGCCCGCCAGAGCCGGCGCATCGCCCCGCTGGAAGCGGCGGAGTAGTCTTGGCCGCGCGCCGCAAAGCAACGACGCAGATCTCCCGGCTGGCGCATCGCGCCAGCGGCACCACAGCCGCGAACCGCATGGTTCCGGAGGAAACGCCGGTGGCGTTCTCCTTCGCCGGAACCACGCACGCGGTGATGATGGCGAGCCCCGCCGATTTCGAGGATTTCGCGCTCGGCTTCTCCCTGACCGAAGGCATCATCGCCACCCCGCAAGAAATCGAGGCGATCGAGGTCGAGGATCACGGCGCCGGGATCGACATCCAGATCAGGCTGAAGGACCAGGCCAATACGCGCTTCGAGGCGCGGCGCAGACGGCTGGCCGGCCCGGTCGGCTGCGGGCTGTGCGGCATCGAGTCGATCGAGGTGGCGATGCGCTCGGTCGACGCCGTCGGTTCGAATCTTACGCTCGCAGCCGACGATATCGTCCGCTCGGTCAAGCTGCTGTCCAAGGTGCAGCCGTTGCACGCCGAGACCGGTGCGGTCCACGCCGCCGGTTTCTACATCCCCGGCAAAGGCATCGTCATGGCGCGCGAGGATGTCGGCCGCCACAATGCGCTGGACAAGCTGGCCGGTGCGCTGGCGAGAGCCGGCATCGACGGCGCATCAGGGGCCGTGGTCGTGACGTCGCGCGTGTCGGTGGAGATGGTGCAGAAGACAGCGGCCATCGGCGCCGCCTTCATCATCGCCGTCTCGGCGCCGACCGCGCTTGCCATCCGCACGGCAGAAGAGGCCGGCATGACGCTGGTGGCGCTGGTGCGCGGCGATGATTTCGATATTTTCACTCACCCCAGTCGTGTGGTTTCCGGAGTTGCCAAGCATGTCGCATGACGAAGAACACATCATGAGCACCGGGGAAAAGCTGGTGCGCATGGCCAACCAGATCGCCGATTTCTTCCATTCCAAGCCGCGCGAGGAAGGCATTGCCGGCGTTGCCGAGCACATCAACAAGTTCTGGGAGCCGAGGATGCGGCGGCAGCTATTCGAGATGCTGGACGGCGGCGGTGAAGGCTTCAACGAACTCGTTGTGGCTGCTTCCGCCAAGATCAAGCGGCCCAAGACCCCAGAACAGGCCGATACGAGCATCGGCTACACCGGGCGTGGGCCTGCGCAGGCCGAGAGCGCCGCTCCGCAGAAATAGTCCGACAACCGCCTCCCGGTCGCCAAAGGTCTTATATACCCACTCTCTAAAGTTTGGCTGCCGCAAACGGTACGCCTCTGCTATAGTTGGCGACAAGAAATCGTCTGGCCGGGCGGGACATTTGCGTGAGGCCGATCGAAACTCGATATGCCCTTAGCGGCGACGTGCGGATCGCCTATCAGGTGGTCGGCCAAGGCTCGTTCGATCTCGTCTTCGTGCCGGGCTTCATCTCAAACCTCGACCTGCATTGGGAAGACGAGGCTACAGCCGTCTGTTGAAGCGGCTTTCGGCGTTCTCGCGGCTGGGTAGTGTCTCAGTTTGAAATCCGGCGGTCTTGGCGCGCCGCTCGCTCTCGCCATTCATGTGCGATATGATTGGTTTTTTGGTAACCAAGTTTGGTGGGCGTTGAAATGTTGAACTCCGACCTAACGAAATTCATCGAGCAGGACCATCTGGCGTTGGGCGCTTTTGTGAAGGGCGATCCTGAGCCCCTAAAGAGCCTCTATTCGCGTCGCGACGACGTGATAATCGCGAACCCGTTCGGTCCACCGGCTAAGGGATGGACAAAAGCGGCTGAGACGATGAATCGAGCTGCCACCAACTACCGGGACGGCGAGATCATTGGCTTTGAGCGCATCTCCGAGTACGCCACGGCGGACTTGGGATACATCATCGAGATCGAGCGGTTCCAATCGAAAGTCGGCGGTGCCGAAACAGTGGTGCCGATTGCGCTTCGGACCACCACCATCTTCCGGCGGGAGGATGGCGCATGGAGGATCGTCCTGCGTCACACCGACCCGATAACGTCGGCGCGGTCGGCGGCATCCATAGTTGGGCAATAGAAGATGCCAACCGGACTTAAAGGCCAGAAACGCCCCGCTGGTGATCGGCAATGCCGTCCGCGTCATGCGTATTGCCGTAGGTGAGGCAGCCGATGAACTCCTAGACGATGGCAAAGACCCGGCTGCGGAAGGCGCTGGGCGCGAAGGGCGGAAAGAAGCATGGCGGGGTCACTTCGAGCGGCTGTCCGGCAAGCCCGACGGCGGCCGCCGCCCTGGCGCGCATGAATGCCGCGATAGACGTACGCGGCGTCGTGGCGGCGATCTGCGCTCCGACGCTGCTGATCCATCGCCGCAACGAAGCGCGGTCGATCCCGACGCCAGCCGCTTCCTGGCCACGAAGATCGCGAATGCGCGGCTGGTCGAGGTGCCCGGGCGCGATCATCCGATCTGGACTGGCGATGTGGAACGGGTTGCCGACCTGATCGAGGAATTGCTGACCGGCGAGCGCGCCGTGGCTGAGGCGGAGCGCGTGCTGGCCGCTCTTCTGGCGACCCGCATCAATGATACGGCGCGGCTCGGCGACCGCATGGGGAGCGAGCGCAACCAACGCTTTCAGGAAACATGGCGGCTGTTGGTCGGGCGCCATGGTGGCAGCGCGGCAGGTATGCATGGCGAGCTGATGATGTCGCGCTTCGACGGCCCGGCACGTGCCAAACGCTGTGCAGGGGCGCTGCACGAGGCAGCAGCCCTATGTCGTGTCGGGCACCAGCCTATGGAACATCTATTGCATCGTGGAGTAGCAGTTCTTCTCGCGGTGACCGGGAGAGATGCCGACAGGCGGATGAGGGGTGGCGCCAGCTTGCCAAAGGCTTGTGCTGCCCCTCATCCGGCCCTTCGGGCCACCTTCTCCCGTCAACAGGGAGAAGGGAGACTACCCGTGCGCAACCATCACATGGCGGACGGCCGTGTAGTCTTCCAAGGCATAGAGTGACATGTCCTTGCCGTAGCCGGACTGTTTCAGCCCGCCATGCGGCATCTCATTGGTCAGCATAAAATGGGTGTTGATCCAGGTGCAGCCATATTGCAACCGAGCGGCTGTCGCCATGGCGCGCGAGACATCCTTGGTCCACACCGAGGACGCGAGGCCATAGTCGCTGTCATTGGCCCAGTTCACCGCCTCGTCGACCTCGGAAAAGCGGGTAACGGAGACAACCGGCCCGAATACTTCGCGGCGCACGATCTCGTCTTCCTGCAGCGCGCCGGCGACGACGGTTGGCTGGTAGAAGAAGCCGGAGCCCTCGCCCGGCTTGCCGCCGGTGGTGATCTCGATGTGCTTCAGTTCCGAGGCGCGCTCGACGAAGCTCGAGACGCGGTCGCGCTGGCGACGTGAGATGAGCGGCCCGATCTCGTTCTCGGTGTCGTCGGGGCGGTTGTATTTGATGGTTGAGACGGCGGAGGAAAGGTCGGCGACGAGCTTGTCGTAGATCTTCTTGCCGGCATAGATGCGGCAGGCGGCAGTGCAGTCCTGGCCGGCATTGTAGTAGCCGAAGGCGCGCAGGCCATTGATCACCGCGCCGAGGTCGGCATCGTCGAAGACGATGACCGGCGCCTTGCCGCCGAGTTCGAGATGCGTGCGCTTGACCGATTTGGCTGCGGCCTGCAGCACCTTCTTGCCGGTGGCGACGTCGCCGGTGATCGAAATCATGTTGACTTTCGGGTGGTTGATCAGCGTGTTGCCGACGCTGTCGCCGCGGCCGAGCACAACGTTGACGACACCTTCCGGCAGGATTTCAGCGAGGATCTTCGCCAGCTTCAGCGAGGTCAGCGGCGTCTGCTCCGACGGCTTGAAGACGACGGTGTTGCCGCCGGCAATCGCCGGCGCCAGCTTCCAGGCCATCATCATCAGCGGATAGTTCCATGGCGCGATCGAGGCGACGACGCCGATGGCATCGCGGCGGACCATCGAAGTGTGACCGGGGATGTATTCGCCGGCGACCTGGCCGGGCATCGAGCGGACAGCGCCGGCAAAGAAGCGGTAGCAGTCGACGATCGCCGGGATCTCGTCGTTGAGCACGGCATTGATTGGCTTGCCACAATTGAGCGCCTCGAGGGCAGCGAAATCTTGTGCCGCGGCCTCGATGCGATCGGCGATTTTTAGGAGATAGCCGGAGCGCTGCGCCGGTGTGGTGCGCGACCACGTGACGAAGGCCTTTTCGGCCGCCAGCACCGCTGCCTCGATCTGCGCCTGGCTCGCTTCGGGCAGGTTGAGGATGGTGGCCCCCGTCTTCGGATTGAGGATCGGCTCCTCGGTTTCGGTGCCCTTCTCGAATTTCGAGCCGATCAGCATTTTGGTGTCCATGGAAGTCTCTCCCTTATGGATTCTTGACGTCATTTGCCCGAACCGGCGATCTGGTCGCCGTCGCGGGTGAGGTAATAGGCGACGAGGATGGGCAGCAGCGTCACCAGCACCACGACCATGGCGACGACATTGGTGACCGGGCGCTGGCGCGGACGGATCAGCTCTTCCAGCATCCAGATCGGCAGCGTCTGCTGCTGGCCGGCGGTGAAGGTGGTGACGATGACCTCGTCGAACGACAGCGCGAAGGCAAGCATGCCGCCGGCGAGCAGGGCCGTGGCGATGTTGGGCAGCACGACATGGCGGAAGGTCTGGAAGCCGTCGGCGCCAAGGTCCATTGATGCCTCGATCATCGAGCCGGAGGTGCGGCGAAACCGGGCGACAGCGTTGTTGTAGACAACGACGACGCAGAAGGTGGCGTGGCCGAGCACGATCGTCCAGAACGAGAACGGAATCTCGGCCAGCGAAAAGGCTGAACGCAGCGCGATGCCGGTGATGATGCCGGGCAGCGCGATCGGCAGGATGACCAGCAGCGAGATGGTTTCGCGGCCAAAGAACCGTGTTCGCGACACGGCGGCCGCGCAGAGCGTGCCGAGGACCAGGGCGACGAGTGTCGAGATAGCGGCGACACGGACCGACAGCGACAGCGACTGCCACACGTCCGGGCGGTTCCAGGTGACGGCGAACCATTGCGTCGTCAGCCCCGGCGGCGGCCAGACGAAGCTCCTTTCCTCGGTCGTGAAGGCATAGATGAAGATCAGGAATATCGGCAGATGCAGGAACAACAAGCCGCAGGCAGCGGCGATCTTCAGGCCGAGAGGAGCGGATGGTGAGCCATCAGAGCGCATCGAAGGCCCCCATGCGCTTGGCGCCCCAGAGGTAGAAGCCCATGATGACGATGGGCACCACGGTGAAGGCGGCGGCGAGCGGAATGTTGCCGGCGGTGCCCTGCTGCGAATAGACGGCTTGGCCGATGAACAGCCGCGAGGTGCCGATGATCTGCGGGATGATGTAATCTCCGAGCGTCAGCGAGAACGTGAAGATCGAGCCGGCGACGATGCCCGGGAGCGCCAGCGGGAACAGCACGTTGCGGAAGGTCTGGCCGGGCGAGGCCCCGAGATCGGACGAGGCCTCGACCAGGTTGCCGGGCACGCGCTCGAGTGCCGCCTGCACCGGCAGGATCATGAAGGGCAGCCAGACGTAGACGAAGACGATGAAGGTGCCGGTGGACGACACCGACAGGGAATTGCCGCCGACGATCGGTAGCGACAGCCAGGCATCGAGCAGCCATAGAAGATGCAGCTTGGCGAGCAGCCAGGTCAGGATGCCTTCCTTGGCGAGGATGAGCTTCCAGGCGTAGATCTTGACCAGATAGCTCGACCACAACGGCAGCATGATGCCGAGATAGAACAGCGCCTTCCAGCGGCCGCGCGCATAGCGCGCCGCGTAATAGGCGATGGGAAAGGCGATGATCGCGGAGGCGAACGTGACCAGGGCCGCCATCGTCACCGTGCGCAAGATGATGTCGAGATTTGCGGCCTGCAGCAGATCGCCATAGGTCTTCAGCGTGAATTCACGGTTGATGAGGCCGGAGAACTCGTCGATGGAGAAAAAGCTCTGCAAGAGCAGTGCGAACAGCGAGCCGATATACACGATGCCGAGCCACAACACCGGCGGCAGCAGCATCAACAGCAGCAGGAGCTTGGGCCTGCGCCAGAACAGGTCCGACAGCGCGCCGCGCAAGCCGCGCGCGCGAGGAAGGAGGGCTGGGGCAGGTTTTGCCTGGGCAGCGGTCAGAGTCATGGTTTCTTCGACCGGTTGCGTTCCTTCGCGCCCCCCTCTGTCCTGCCGGACATCTCCCCCAGTCCGGCAGGACAGAGGGGGGCGCCGTGAAGCGCCTTGCCTCGGCTATTAGCGACAGTTGCCGAAAGCGCCATCATGCCGGCTCGTCCATAAGATGCAAATGCTCGCGGTTGAAGTTGAGCACGACCGCCTCACCTTCCTTCGGCAAGGCGGCACCGGCCGGCACGATGGCGTGCAGGCGCAAGCCGTCGGCGTCGAGCGCCAGTCTGGTCGTGGCGCCGAGATAATTGGTCGAGACGAGACGAGCGGCAACGCCATCGCCCTTCGCCGCCCGGCCGATGCGAATGGATTCAGGGCGCAGGCTGCCCCAGCGATGCTGGCCGGAATAGCGCTGGACGAAATCCGGCGGCAGCACATTGGACGAGCCGACGAAATCGGCGACGAAGCGCGTCTTCGGGCGCTGGTAGATGTCTTCCGGCGTGCCGATCTGCGTGACCTTGCCGTCGTTGAAGACGGCGACGCGATCGGCCATCGACAGCGCCTCGCCCTGGTCGTGGGTGACGAAGACGAAGGTGATGCCGAGCGCCTTCTGCAGCGACTTCAGCTCCTCCTGCATGTTCTCGCGCAGCTTGAGGTCGAGCGCGCCAAGCGGCTCATCGAGCAGAAGCACCTTGGGCTGGTTGACCAGCGCGCGGGCGAGTGCGACGCGCTGGCGCTGTCCGCCAGAAAGCTGGCTGGGACGGCGGGCGCCGTAGCCGGGAAGCCGGACCAGCGAAAGCGCCTCCTCCGCCGCCTTTTGCCGCTCGGGCTTGCCGACGCCCTTGACCATCAGGCCGTAAGCGACGTTGTCGAGCACGTTCAGATGCGGGAACAGCGCGTAGTCCTGGAAGACGGTGTTGACGTTGCGGCGATAGGGCGGGACGCCTTCGGCGCGTTCGCCGAAAATAGAGATCGACCCCGATGTCGGCTGCTCGAAGCCGGCGATCAACCGCAGGCAGGTCGTCTTGCCGGAACCCGAAGGTCCAAGCATGGCGAAGAACTCGCCCGGCGCGATATCGAGGTCGACCACGTCGACGGCGCGCACGCTGCCGAAATGGCGCGAGACTCTGGCGAACGAAACGGCGGAGGTCATGGGCTGTCCCAGGCTGATCAAATTTCAGGCGACGGCGCTGCCCCTCATCCGCCTGCCGGCACCTTCTCCCCGTATAGTGACGGGGACAAGGGGCTAGCCGCAACGCTCGCGATCCTCCTCTCCCCGTTCTTCACGGGGAGAGGATAAGGGTGAGGGCAGGGCTGCACTCTCACAACGAGCGAGACGAACTCACCGCCCGCCGATGACGCCGATATAGTCCGACACCCAGCGATAGTAAGGCACGCACTGGTCCTGGGTGGCGCACTTCGACACCGGCGTCTTCCAGAACTTGATCTTTTCGAAGTTGTCGAAGCCGTTGGTCTTGCAGCCTTCGTCGCCGAGCAATTCGTTGCCCTTGCAGGCAGCCGGCACCACAGGGAGCGAACCGAACCAGGCGGAGACATCGCCCTGCACTTTCGGCGACAGCGAGTGCTCCATCCACATATAGGCGCAGTTCGGGTGGGCTGCGTCGGCCGCCAGCATGGTCGTGTCGGCCCAGCCGGTGACGCCTTCCTGGGGAATGGTCGAAGCGACGGGCTTCTTGGCGGCAATCAGCGTGTTGACCTGATAGGGCCATGAACCGGAGGCGACGACGCCTTCGTTCTGGAAGTCATCGACCTGGATGGCAGCGTCATGCCAGTAGCGTCCGACCAGCGTGCGTTGGACGCGCAGCAGATCGAGGGCGGCCTTGTACTGATCCTCGGTCAGCTCGTAAGGATCCTTGATGCCGAGCTCCGGCTTGTGGAACATCAGATAATTGGCAGCGTCGGCGATGTGAATCGGCCCGTCATAGGCCTGGACGCGGCCCTTGTTCGACTTGCCGTCGGGCAAGGCCATCTCCTCGAAGACGACGTTCCAGCTCTTCGGCGCTTCCTTGAACACCTCGGTGTTGTACATCAGCACATTCGGTCCCCACTGGTAGGGGGCGCCGTAGTGGACGCCGCCAACCGTGAACCACGGCGCATCCTTCAGCCGGTCGTCGACCGTGTTCCAGCTCGGGATGAGATCGGTGTTGATCGGCTGGACCCGCTTGCCAGCGACGAGGCGCAGCGAAGCGTCGCCCGAGGCGGTGACGAGGTCGAAGCCGCCCTCATTCATCAGCGCAACCATCTCGTCGGAGGTGTTGGCGGTCTTGATGTTGACCTTGCAGCCTGTGTTCTTCTCGAAAGACGTGACCCAATCATAGTTCTTGTCGGTTTCGCCGCGTTCGATGTAACCGGGCCAGGCGACAATGTTGACCTGGCTTTCGCCCTTGCCGAGTTCCTTGACCTGGGCGATCGCCTGGCCGGAGAAGGCCAGCGCGACCGTCAATGCAGTGCACGACTTCAGGAATGAGTTCATCGTCGATCTCCCATTTGAGGGGCCGCACTCTCGCGGCGGCTTTGGTCCCTGATTGTGAAAGTGCTGTGAAATTTCCGGTTTCGCAAATTCATTTGTCAGAAAGGCGATATCGGTTTTTCCGATAGACTAACGACCAATCTTCTCCGGCCGCTGACGGACCATGCGCTGCGATTGTGCAAGCCCGATGAAGTCGCGCGCGGCCTGGGGCAGGCCGGAGCCGCGCCGCCAGACCGTGCCGACCTGAACAACCGGCAAGGAGCCCGAAATATCGCGCGATTCGATGCGGTCGCCTTCGAGCGACCATGGCCGGTAGACGAGGTCGGGCAGCAGCGCCACGCCGGCGCCGGTAGCGACGAGGCTGCGCACCGCTTCGACCGAGCGGGTGCGGAAGGCGACATGCGGCTTAGCGCCGATCGCCGCCAGCAGTTTTCCGGTATTCTCCTCGATCTCATCGACGGTCAGCATGATCAGCGGCTCCGAGGCGATATCGCCAATGCCGATGATGTCGGCGCCGGACAGCGGATGGCCAAGCGGCAGCCATAGCCGATAGGCCGAGACTTCGAGAATTTCGGATTGCAGGGCGGTGCGGTCGCGCAGGTTCGAGGTGACCATGACGGCGATGTCGAGCTTGCCGCCGATCAGCAGATGTTCGAGGTAATCGCCATTGTCCTCGATGGCCGAGATCTCGACGCCCGGATAGGCGCGGCGGTAGCGGGCGAGAAGGTCGGACAGCACATAGCCGGCGACCAGTGAGGTGACGCCGAGTTGGAGACGGCCGCCTGCAACCGCCTGATCGCCGAAGAAGGAGCGGCGCGCGTCGGAAACGTCGGCAAGGATCTTTGTCGCGTGGCGCAGGAACTGATGGCCCTTGTGGGTGATGTTGAGGCCGCGCGGGTGGCGCTCGAACAGTTCGACGCCGAGATCGCTTTCGAGCTCCTTGATCGCTTCGGTGACCGACGATTGCGAGATGGACAGGTTCTGCGCAGCGCCCGACACCGTGCCCTGCTCGGCGACGGCGATGAAGAACTGCAGCTGGCGGATGGTGAAGGCCATCGCCGGACTAAACACGGCGGAGGCGGCGCTGGGAAGTGGGCGGTCGACATCACTTGACGATCGCAAGAATTGTAACTAACTAAGTTACATGAAACGAAACAGCAGACTGTCGTCGACCCTGCACATTCTCGTCCATATGGCCGAGACGCAGGAACACGCGCTGACCTCCGAGCAGCTCGCCACATTCATCCACACAAACCCGGTCGTGGTCCGACGGACCATCGCCGGCTTGCGCGACGCCGGCATCGTCACCTCGGCGCGCGGCCATGGTGGCGGCTGGCAGCTTGGCCGCGCGCCCGAGAGAATTTCGCTGGCCGAGATCAGCGCCGCGCTTGGCGAAACGCTGCTGCCGTTCGGCACCGAGCCGGAAAGCCCCGGCTGCCTTGTCGAACAAGCGGTGATAGCGGCGCTCGATGATTTTCGTGTCGAGGCCGAGAGGCTGCTGGCGGAAAAACTCAGCCGCATCACGCTCGCCGATCTCGCCGCCGATTTCCGCCGCCGTTACGAGTTGATTGGAGTGACCAGCCATGCAGTATGATCTGATTGTCGTGGGCGGCAGCTTTGCCGGCCTGTCCGCCGCCATCCAGGCGGCACGAGCCCGGCGCAACGTCCTGGTGATCGACGCCGGCCAGCCGCGCAACCGTTTTGCCGAGCATTCGCACGGGTTCCTCGGACAGGATGGGCGCGCACCCGGCGCAATCCTGGACGATGCAAGGCGGCAGCTGCTGGCCTATCCGACAGCCAAGCTCGTCGCCGGGTTGGCGGACGAGGCCGCTGCCGTCGGTGCCGGCTTCGAGATCACCACGGATCGCGGCGAGACATTCGGCGCGGCACGGCTGGTTCTTGCCACCGGCGTGCGCGATATCCTGCCCGATGTCCCCGGGCTTGCCGAGCATTGGGGAAAGAGCGTGCTGCATTGTCCCTATTGCCATGGCTTCGAGGTGGCCGGCGGGCCGCTTGGCGTGCTGGCAACCGGACCGATGGCGGTGCATCAGGCGCAATTGATCGCCGACTGGGGCGACGTCACGCTGTTCGCAAACGGCGTGTTCGAGCCTGACGCGGAACAGATGCTTGCGCTGGAAAGGCGGAACGTGCGGCTTGAGCCGGCCGGCGTGGCCGAACTGGAAAAGGATGGTTCGGGCGGGCTGACCGTCAGTCTCGAAGACGGCCGCAAAGGCGGCGTCAAGGCGCTGTTCACCGCGCCGCGCAACACCATGGCGAGTCCGGTTGCCGAACAGCTCGGCTGCAGCTTCACGGAAGGTCTTCTCGGTCCAGTGATCACCGTCGACGACCGCCAGCAGACGACAGTCCCAGGTGTCTATGCCGCCGGAGACGCGGCACGATCGATGCACAACGTCGCCTTCGCCGTATCAGATGGCGCCTTCGCGGGCGTATGCGCCCACCAATCGCTGGTTTTCGGTTAAATCCCGCTCTCGTCGCCGACAATGCTGAGCCGCGCGCCGGCTTGCCCCAGTGCAGCGGCAATGTCGCGCGGCGGCGACCGGTCGGTGGCAAGTTCGGAAAAACCGTCGAAGCCGCAGACCTGGACCAGGCCCTGGCGGCCGAATTTGGTGTGGTCGGTGATGACAAGCGTGCGCTGGCCGCGCGACAGCACCATGCGGGCGAATTCCGCCTCTTCCAGATCATAGTCCATGAGGCCCGTGACAGCATCGGCCGCGCCGATGGAGATCACCGCATGGCTGACGGAAAACCGGCTGACGAATTCGATGGCCGAGACGCCGAAGGCGGCGCCCGAATCGCTGCGCAGTTCGCCGCCGGCCATATAGACCTTGTTGCCGTTGACCGTAGCCAGCGTGCGGGCGATGTCGGAAGAGTTGGTGACCACCGTCAGCCGTCGGTGGCCGAGCAGTTCGCGAGCCAGGAAAGAGGTGGTGGTGCCGGTGTCTAGCATGATCGATTCGCCGTCGCGGATGGTCGCGGCAACCATGCGGGCAATGGCGCGCTTGGCATCGGCATTCTCGCGCATGCGCCGCTCGAATGGCGCCTCGCCGGCCATCGACGGCAGGCCGACGGCGCCATGCATCTTCAGGATCGAACCGTCAGTGGTCAGCGGCTTGACGTCGCGGCGCACGGTCTCCAGCGAGACGCCCAGCCGGTCGGCCAGGCTGGCGATGGTGACGGTGCCCTCTTCCTGCAGGAGACGCAGGATTTCGCCATGTCGCTTCGAATGCATCATCGGGTTCGCCCAATCGGATTGTTGCGCTACTGACTGCTTCTAAGGCAAATCGGCCACAGTTCACAAGGAATCCTAAAGGATTCGGGCAAGAAGACAGAAAAAGCCACAAGTTTTCGTTGACAAGCCGGATCACATGGCGTGACACTGGCTCGTGACAGGCTCGGAACTGCCACGGGAAAACGATGGCAGAGCCGCACCAAAATTCGCCTGCCCGAACGTCTGGAAAATCGTCTGACGTAAGGGAAAAGGACTGTTTCGAATCCGCGGGGGCGGATGCCGGCGTCGAAGAACCCGGCACAGGGGCTCGTCGGTGCGGTGCGGGATACCGATCCTGGCATCCCGCACCGACGAGATTTTCGCATTGCGCCCTCCTGCCGGCCGCCATCTTTGTCTCGCCCGCGGCGTCTTGAACCCCGCCCAACGAGGGATGAACCTGTGACCGCCGAGGACCGCATCCGCGCCCTGCCCTGCTGGACCGGCAGCATCGAGATCGCGCCGCTGCCGGGCGGCCTGAGCAACGCCAACTATCTGGTCAAGGACGCGGCTGGGCGGCATGTCGTGCGCTTTGGCCAGGACTTTCCATTCCACCACGTCTTTCGCGAGCGCGAGGTGATGACCGCGCGCGCGGCGCACGCCGCCGGCTTCGCGCCTGCGGTCCACCATTCCGAGCCCGGGATCCTGGTGACGGAATTTCTCGGCGCCAGGACCTATGTCGCGGAAGACGTACGCGCCAATATCGGCCGCGTCGCCGCCCTGATGCGCGGCTTCCATCGGGAGATGCCCAATCATGTCTCCGGCGCCGGCTTCATGTTCTGGGTGTTCCATGTCATCCGCGACTATGCGCGCACGCTGGAGGAAGCCGGCAGCCGCATGCGAAGCGAGTTGCCGCGGCTGCTGACGCTTGCGGACGAACTCGAACGGGCGCAGAAACTGCTGCCGATCGTCTTCGGCCACAACGATCTCTTGCCGGCTAATATTCTCGACGACGGCCATAGACTGTGGCTGATCGATTTTGAATATGCCGGCTTCAACACGGCGATGTTCGACCTCGCGGGCGTCGCCTCGAACGCAAGCATGAACGACGAGGAGTCCTTCGCCTTCCTGACTGCGTATTTCATGAAGGAGCCGGACGAGGCGATCCGCCGCTCGCATGCGGCCATGCAATGCGCATCGCTGCTGCGCGAGGCGATGTGGAGCATGGTTTCCGAACTTTATCTCGACGCGCCCGGCATCGACTACGTTGCCTATACCGACGAAAACCTGACGCGGCTCGATGCCGCGCTGGAAAACTACCGAACGAAATACGGACAGAAATCATGACATTGCCCGCTCACGCCGAGATCGTCGTTATCGGCGGCGGCATCATCGGCTGTTCAACGGCCTATCATCTGGCGCGTGACCACAAGGCCGATGTCGTGCTTTTGGAACAGGGCAAACTGACATCGGGCTCCACATGGCATGCGGCGGGGTTGGTCGGCCAGTTGCGGTCTTCGGCCTCTATCACCCGCGTGCTCAAATATTCGGTCGATCTCTACAAGGGGCTGGAAGCCGAAACCGGGCTGGCCACCGGCTGGAAGATGACCGGGTGCCTCAGGCTCGCTACCAATGCCGACCGCTGGATCGAGTATAAGAGGCTGGCGACGACGGCGAAAAGCTTCGGCATGGATATGCAGTTGCTGTCACCGGCCGAGGTCAAGACAATGTGGCCGCTGCTGGAGGCCGGCGATCTCGTCGGCGCCAGCTGGCTGCCGACCGACGGGCAGGCAAGCCCTTCCGACATCACGCAATCGCTGGCCAAAGGCGCGCGCATGCATGGCGCCAGACTGTTCGAGGATGTCCGCGTTACCGGCTTCGACATGAAGGATGGCCGCATCACCGCGGTAAAGACCAACAAGGGCGATATCGCCTGCGGCAAGGTGGTGAACTGTGCCGGGCAATGGGCGCGGCAGGTAGGCGCCCTTGCCGGCATCAACGTGCCGCTGCAGCCGGTGAAGCACCAGTACATCGTCACCGAAAGAATAGACGGGTTGGCGACCGATGCGCCGACGATCCGCGACCCCGACCGCCGCATTTATTTCAAAGAGGAGGTCGGCGGGCTGGTGATGGGCGGCTATGAGCCGAACCCGCAAGCCTGGACGACCGATCTTCCCGGCGGCGATGTCCCTGATGACTGGGAGTTCCGGCTGTTCGACGACGATTACGATCATTTCGAGCAGCATATGAACCAAGCGATCGCGCGGGTTCCGGCGCTCGAAACCGTCGGCGTCAAGCAGATGATCAACGGGCCGGAGAGTTTTACGCCGGACGGCAATTTCATTCTCGGCGTGGCGCCCGAATGCGCCAACATGTTCGTCGGCGCCGGCTTCAACGCCTTCGGCATCGCGGCGGGCGGCGGCGCCGGCTGGGTGCTGGCGCAATGGGTGGTCGACGGCGAGGCGCCACTCGACCTGTGGGTGGTCGATATCAGACGCTTTTCCGACCTGCACCGCGACCGGCAATGGGTCCGCGACCGCACGCTGGAAGCATATGGCAAGCACTACACGATCGGCTTCCCGCATGAGGAGTATGTCATGGGCCGGCCACAGATCGTGTCGCCGCTCTATGAACGGCTGCAAAAGCACCGCGCCGTGTTCGGCTCCAAACTCGGTTGGGAGCGGCCGAACTGGTTTGCGCCCGAAGGCGTCGAGCCGAAGGACATCTATTCGATGGGCCGGCAAAACTGGTTCGCGCCGGTCGGCGACGAGCACCGGCACGTGCGCGAGAACGTCGGTATCTTCGACCAGTCGTCCTTCGCCAAATACGAAATGACCGGTGCGGATGCGCTGAAGGCGCTCGACTGGATCTGCGCCAACGACATCGCCAAGCCGGTCGGCCGGCTCACCTACACGCAGCTTCTCAACACGCGCGGCGGTATCGAGGCCGACTTGACCGTGGCCCGGCTCGGCGAAGAACGATTCTACGTGGTCACCGGCACCGGTTTTAGGACGCATGATTTCTCGTGGATCGGCGACCATGTCGGCAACGAGCTCGACGTGACGCTTACCGATGTCACCGAGGATTACGGCACGCTGTCGCTGATGGGGCCGCGCGCCCGCGACGTGCTGGCTGCGGTGACCGATGCGGACGTGTCGAACACCGCTTTCCCGTTCGGACATGTGCGGGAAATCTCCATCGCCGGCCACACAGTTCGGGCGCTGCGCGTCACCTATGTCGGCGAGCTCGGCTGGGAGCTGCATATGCCGATCGCGGCGACGGGCGAAATCTTCGACGCGCTGATGAGGGCGGGCGAGAAGCACGGCATTCGCCCGGTCGGCTACCGGGCGCTGGAATCGCTGCGGTTGGAAAAAGGCTACCGCGCCTGGGGCTCCGACATCACGCCCAATGACACGCCGCAGGAGGCCGGCCTCGGCTGGGCGGTGAAACTTCGCAAAAATACCGATTTTCTCGGGCGGCGGGCACTGGAAGAGATCAGCGGCGCCGCGCTGAAAAAACGCTTTGCCGGCTTCACGGTCGAAGATCGCGAGATCGTGCTGCTCGGGCGCGAGACGATCCTGCGCAACAGCGAGCCGGTCGGCTACCTGACTAGCGGCGGCTATGGCTATACGGTCGGCAAGAACATTGGCTACGGCTATGTGCGCAACGCCGACGGCGTCAGCGACGACTTCCTCGCCTCCGGCGATTACGAGCTGGTGGTAGCGTTGGAGCGGACGCCGGCAAAAATCCATATCGAGCCGCTTTACGACCCGGCGGGAGCAAGAATCAGAGCCTAAATCAGCTCACGCGCAGAACGAGGCCGCGGCTCGGCACGGTGTCCGCCTCGCCCGGCATGGAGACATAGGGCGACGTCTCCTCGGCACGCGTGACGACGCGCTTCGTCTCGAGGTCGGCGATCCGCGCGGCAAAACCGGCGCCTATAAGCACTGAGCTTGAGTCCGTACGTCAGATCGAGAACCGCTCTAGGGTTACTGAGATAACACGCTATTCACTTTTCCTGAAACTTGTCTAGCGTTTCACCTGGATTCTACACGTTCGAGACTGTCTTTCTATGACGAGGGCACAATATGCAAATAAACGAAATCAAGGAGAAAAAGCAGAAGATTATCGAAAGGTTCGGCCCCTGGACGGCAGGTTCCATCCATCTGGCCGATCAAATTGACACGTTCGATGAGCCGCACTGGGACGCCCGATTGAGGCGCTTCGTGCAGATCGCTGCAGATCTTGCCGGGAAGCCGTTGGAGAAGCTTCGCGTTCTGGACCTGGCGTGTCTCGAGGGGCAATACGGGATCGAGTTCGCGCTCCATGGGGCCGACGTGCTCGCCATCGAGGGTCGGGAGGCGAACCTTGAGAAGGTGCACTTCGCTAAGGAGGTACTCTCCCTGGACAACCTCGAACTCGCCCTAAATGACGTGCGCAACCTCGACGAGGAGCGCCATGGTCGTTTCGATGTTGTTCTATGTTTGGGGATCCTTTACCACTTGGATGCTCCGGATGTCATGGACTTCGTGGAGAGAATCTCGAAGGTTTGCGGAAAGATATCAATAATCGATACCCATATCAGCCTCAGCGACGAAGCGTCATACACTTGGAAGGGGAAGACCTACTGGGGCAGGTATGGCAAGGAACACGATACTGATGCGACCTCCGAGGAGAAGCTGGCAGCGCTCTGGAACTCGCTCGACAACCCGAAGGCCTTCCTCTTCACGCGTGCATCGCTCTGCAACCTACTCCGACACGTGGGCTTCACGTCCGTCTACGAGTGCTTGAACCCCTACGAGTATCATAATCCCAACTGGCCGCTGGCTGCAGAAGGGGACAGGCATGTCGTCTGGAGGGATCGCATCACCCTGGTTGCTATCAAAGGGCGGAGTCAGCCACTGCTCTCCTCGCCCATTACGGACGCATCGCCCGAGATCGATCGCCCCGAAAGGCCAGAGTATATCGAGCAGCTCCCGTGCATTACCGGAGTGTCGCGCAGAAGGTCGAGAGGTCTGCGGTCGCGATTGAGCAGGTTCCTGCCCGGCCCTGTGAAGGCAGTGCTGAGGAGGATAATCCAATGAAATGTCGGACAGACGCCGGCGTTGACGCACCTTCACCGACGGCTGCAAGCCGCCTGACTTCCCCGGAGGCGTAAAGGAGGTCGGCTCTTGGGCACTTTTGATACTGCTGGCGAAGTCGGAAATAAGCCCAGTTCGGGGGCAACATGTTGCTTGTAAACTCGGGCTGTCAATTGTCTAGCCGCGGCCAAATTGGCTTCGCCAGCAGTATCACTTTTGGTGACATCGAGCGCACGGGAACCTTAACGAGGGGAATGGAAGAATGATCAGTTCACGCGCAGAACGAGGCCGCGGCTCGGCACGGTGTCCGCCTCGCCCGGCATGGAGACATAGGGCGACGTCTCCTCGGCACGTGTGACGACGCCCTTCGCATCGAGGTCGGCGATCCGCGCGGCAAAACCCGCATCCCACAGCGTGTTCTTGACGGTCAGCACGATTATCCCGCCCGGCCGGCAAATGCGGATCAGTTCGTCGAGCCCCTCGGCGCCGACATGGCCCGAGGTGAAGACGCCGGCCGATATGATCCCGGCATAGGCATTATCGGCGAAAGGCAGCGGGCCGCCGAGCGCCAGGCAGTGAAGCGCCGAATAGACGCCCTTGCGCTCCGCTTTGGCCAGCATGCCCGCCGAGATGTCGAGTGCCTCGACCTGCGGATAGCCCGCGATCTTCAGCCACTCGCCGATGAGCCCGGTGCCGGCACCGGCATCGAGGAGCGGTGCCGCGCCGCGCGGCAAGTGGCGGGCAAGCAGGGCGAGGCAGATGGTCGGATGGCGATAACCGGCCGCCGACATGTCGGCGTCGTAGGTGTCGGACCAGCGGTCGTAGAGCGCCGCCACTTCTTCAGGCCGCTTCGCTGCATAGGCCGCGGCGAGCGCGCCTTCATTTTTCCTGTCCGCCATCGCAGTCCCGTCCGCAAAATCAAAGTGCAGCAGCGTCCTTCCGCGTCCGACAGGACCGTGCGGCGCTGGAGTGAATCGCATGCCGCTGATGATAGCCAAACGGCGAAATTTGTGGAACCTTCGTGGCCACAAATAAAGACGCAAAGAGGGCGGAAGCGATGGTGGACGAGGAAGCACGTGCGGCGCTTGCAGCCATTCCCGTGCTGGCCGGCTACGAGGGACCGCTGGAGCGGCTTGGTGGCCTCACCAACCTCGTCTTCAGGGCTGGAGATGTCTGCCTGCGGATTCCCGGCAAGGGCACGGAGGAGTATATCAACCGCGCCAACGAGGCGGTGGCGGCACGGGAAGCCGCGAAGGCCGGCGTCAGCCCCGAGCTGCTGCATGTCGACGGCGAGACAGGCATCATGGTGACGCGCTTCGTTGCCGGCGCCGAGACGATGTCGCCGGAAAAGTTCAAGACACGGCCGGGCAGTCCGGCGCGCGCCGGCAAGGCCTTTCGCAGGCTGCACAGATCCGGCGCGGTGTTTCCCTTCCGCTTCGAGCTTTTCGCAATGATCGACGACTATCTGAAGGTGCTGTCGACCAAGGACGTCGCCCTGCCTGCCGGTTACCACGATGTCGTGCGCGAGGCGGAAACCGTGCGCTCGGCGCTTGCCGCGCATCCGCTGCCTCTTGTCGCCTGCCACTGCGATCCGCTGTGCGAAAACTTTCTCGATACCGGCGACAGGATGTGGATCGTCGACTGGGAATATTCCGGCATGAACGATCCGCTCTGGGATCTCGGCGACCTCAGCGTCGAAGGACAATTCGACGTCGCGCAGGAGGAAGAGATGATGCACGCCTATTTCGGTGGCGAGCCGACGCCGGCGGAGCGCGGCCGCGTCGTCATCTACAAGGCGATGTGCGATCTCTTGTGGACGCTGTGGGGGCTGATCCAGCTTGCCAACAGCAATCCGGTCGATGATTTCCGCGCCTATGCCGACGGGCGGTTCGCGCGCTGCAAGGCGTTGATGGAGACGGCCGATTTCTCAAGGCATCTGACGGCGGTGCGCGCGGGTTAGGTACCAGAAACCTGGACCTTAGGTACCAGAAATCTGGACCTTAGTTGACGCCCTTCGGCACGTTTTCCGGCGGCACAGTATCGACCACCTTCTGGCGATGGAAGATGAACAGGCCGGCCAGCACGATGATGCCCGAGCCGATCAGGATGCGCGGGCCGGGCATGTCGCCGAAGAAGGCCAGCCCGAAGATTACGGCCCACAGCAGCAGGCTGTAATGCAGCGGCGCCAGTGTCGAGGCGGGCGCCAGCTTCAGCGCCCTGGTAATCATCAGATGCGCGCCGCAGGAGACGATGCCGAGAAGCAGCATGGCGCCGAAATCGAGCGAGGACGGCGTCTGCCAGTTGCCGATGGTGAGAAAGCCGCCGACCAGCAGCGTGCCGATGGTTTGCCAGGTAACGAGCGAGGTGTCGCTGGTGCCACGCAGCCGCCGGTTGAGGATGATGGCGAAGGCGAATGAAATGCTACCGGCCAGCGCGAAGATCGACGACAGCGAAAACGCGGCCGAGGACGGTTCGAGCATGATCAGCACGCCGCAGAAGCCGACCAGGATCGCCATCCAGCGGCGCCAGCCGACCTTTTCACCGAGCAGCAGGTGGGACAGCGCCGCCACGTAGATCGGCCCCGCCATATAGAAGCTCATGACGTCGGCGAGCGGCAGATAGACGACGGCGGCATAGAACAGCGCCGTGTCGAGCGTCGTCATGACGACGCGCAAGACCTGCAGTTCCAGGCGCTCCATGCGGAACAGCTTGGCCGTGCCTTGACGCGCGATCATCGGGCCAAGCACGAAAAAGGCGCCGATGGAACGGATCAGCACGACCTGGCCGACGGAAAAGCTGGCGACCAGCCATTTGCCCATCGCATCGTTCAATGCAAACAGGAAATCGCCGGCCAGCATCAGCAGAATGCCAGCGAGCAGCACGTTCCTTATCGTCGAATTCTGGGCTGTTGGCTGTGCCATGCCGATGTCGCTTCCTCCCGCATGAAGGCTCGGTGAGCAGCGTCGTAGACGCAAGCAGCCGCTTTGACGAGCGGAAATCGGGAGACCGGCCAGACCAGAGCCGGAAATCGGCTGGGCCTACACCAGAGCAGCGGACTTCCAAATCGAATCGCACCGCCGCACTATCTTTTCAGCATCGGATTTTCCCAAAACGGTTATCCACTTTTGCGTCCGACGCTCTAGATCGTCGCTTCAACGGCCTACTTTGGCCGTGGCCGAATGATGACCGGACGATAGATCACCGGCCGGTCCCAAGGATCGAAAGCCGAGGCACTTCTCAGGTCCGCGCGGCGCGCGAGATCGATGCGCTGCAGACATTCGGCAAAGGCGTCATTCTTCCTGACGAAGCCGTAGGACCGGCATTTCGCCTCGTCCGCGGCACGACGGTCTTCGGCCGTCATGCAGCCTGCACAGGTCGCCGCCAATGCGACCACCATCGCCGTCTTGTGCCACATGGTATCCTCCTCGACATAAAGTGGAGGCTGACTGTAGACTTAAGATCAGGACCTATCAATCTGATCGACTGCGCGGCCTGATGCAGGCCCAACGTCCTGTTGTGCCTGCCAATTACTGGTCATGCAGTGGGCGGGCGATGCCTGCGGTTCACTGTTCCCGGCCGTCCCGCGATCGAAAGCCGCGTTTCCTGCCTAGCCCGCTCGGCCACCACCTTGCCCCTGGCGATAACGCAGAGGCGCTCGGGACGCAGACGCAAGGCTTCGACCGGATCGCCGGCATCGAGGACGACGAGACTGGCGCGCTTGCCGACCGCCAGGCCAAGATAGTCGAGGCCCATGATGGCGGCGTTGACGTTGGTGACCATGTCGAAGCAGCGCGCCATGTCGGCCGGGCTCGACATCTGGGCGACGTGAAGGCCCATGAAGGCGACGTCGAGCATGTCGGCGGTGCCCAGCGAATACCAGGGGTCGAGCACGCAATCCTGGCCCCAGCCGACGCGGATGCCGTGGGCAAGCATTTCCTTGACCCGCGTCAGGCCGCGGCGTTTAGGGAATGTGTCGTGGCGGCCCTGCAGCATGATGTTGATCAGCGGATTGGGGATCGCCGAGACGCCTGCCTCGGCGATCAGCGGCAACAGCTTCGAGACATAGTAATTGTCCATCGAATGCATCGAGGTAAGGTGCGAGCCGGCGACCCTGCCCTGCAGGCCGAGGCGTTGCGTCTCATAGGCCAGTTGTTCGATATGCCGCGACAGCGGATCGTCGGTCTCGTCGCAATGCAGGTCGACCATAAGGCCGCGCTCTGCCGCGATTTCGCAAAGTTCCGTCACCGAACGCGTTCCGTCGGCCATGGTGCGCTCGAAATGCGGAATGCCGCCGACGATGTCGACACCCATGTCGAGCGCGCGGATGGTGTTATCGCGCGCCATCGGCGAGCGGTAAAACCCATCCTGCGGGAAGGCGACCAGTTGCAGGTCGATATAGGGCGCGACCGTCTTCCTCACATCGAGCAGGGCTTCGACCGCCAGCAGCCTGGTATCGCAGACATCGACATGGGTGCGGATGGCGAGCAAGCCCATTGTGACAGCCCAGTCGCAATAGGCGAGCGCGCGCTCGCGCACCGCTTCGTGCGTCAACAGCGGCTTCAGTTCGCCCCACAGCGAAATGCCTTCCAGCAGTGTGCCCGACGCGTTGATGCGCGGGATGCCCAGCGAGAGCGTGGCGTCCATGTGAAAATGCGGATCGACGAAAGGCGGCGAGACCAGATTGCCATGGGCGTCGATCGCCGTGCCTGCGGTAACGTTCAGCTCGGGCTCGATGGCCGCGATCGTCTCGCCGATGATGCCGATATCGGCGATCGTGCCGTCGGGCAGCATGCCGCCACGGACGATAAGATCAAAAGTCATCTGTCGTCATCCCTTTGAAGAAGCCGACCTATTCCGGCACATACCTTACCGCACCCTTGGCAGCACTGGTCGCCATTGACGCATAGGCGCGCAAAGCCATCGTCACCTTGCGCTTGCGCTTTTCCTCTGGCTTCCAGGCGGCAGCTCCCTTGGCCTCCATCGCTGCGCGGCGGGCGGCCAGTTCGGCATCGTCGACGGCAAGCCGGATGGTGCGGTTCGGGATATCGATCTCGATCGTGTCGCCCTCATGCACCAGCCCGATGAGCCCGCCTTCCGCCGCCTCGGGAGAGGCATGGCCGATCGACAGGCCCGAGGTGCCGCCGGAAAAGCGGCCGTCGGTGACCAGCGCGCAAGCTTTGCCGAGGCCCTTCGATTTCAAATAGCTGGTCGGGTAGAGCATTTCCTGCATGCCGGGGCCGCCGCGTGGCCCTTCGTAGCGGATGACGACGACATCGCCGGCCTTGATCTCGTTGGACAGGATCGCCTTGACGCTGGCGTCCTGGCTTTCGAACACCCTGGCCGGGCCGGTGAATTTCAGGATCGATTCATCGACGCCGGCGGTCTTGACGATGCAGCCGTCCAGCGCAAGATTGCCCTTCAGCACGGCAAGGCCACCGTCCTTGGAAAAAGGATATTGGGCCGAGCGGATGACCCCCTTCTCCCGGTCGAGATCGAGTTCGTCCCAGCGGCGATCCTGGCTGAAGGCGACCTGCGTCGGCACGCCGCCCGGGGCCGCCAGAAAGAAGTCGCGGACATTCTGGCTTGACGTGCGCGAGATATCCCAATGGTCGAGCGCTTCGCCGAGCGTTCGCGTATGTACGGTCGGCAGGTCGCGGTTGATCAGTCCGGCGTTATCGAGCTGACCGAGGATCGCCATGATGCCGCCGGCGCGGTGGACGTCTTCCATGTGCACATCCGCCTTGGCGGGGGCAACCTTGCATAACACCGGCACGTTGCGTGACAGTGCGTCAATGTCGTCCTGATCAAAATCGATCTGGCCTTCATGCGCGGCAGCCAGGATGTGCAGCACGGTGTTGGTCGAGCCGCCCATGGCGATGTCGAGCGTCATGGCGTTCTCGAAGGCACCTTTCGAGGCGATGCTGCGCGGCAGCGCGGTGTCGTCGTCCTGCTCGTAGTAGCGCTGGGCGAGATCGACGATCAGATGGCCGGCCTCGACGAACAGCCGCTTGCGGTCGGCATGGGTGGCCAGCGTCGAGCCGTTGCCGGGCAGCGAAAGCCCGAGCGCCTCGGTCAGGCAGTTCATCGAATTGGCGGTGAACATGCCTGAGCAGGAGCCGCAGGTCGGGCAGGCCGAGCGCTCGATGGTCTTGACGTCCTCGTCGGAGACTTTGTCGTCAGCGGCAGCGACCATGGCATCGACGAGATCGAGCGCCTGCGCCTTGCCGGCGAGCACCACCTTGCCGGCTTCCATCGGGCCGCCGGAGACGAAGACGGTCGGGATGTTGAGACGCAGCGACGCCATCAGCATGCCCGGCGTGATCTTGTCGCAATTGGAGATGCAGACCATCGCGTCGGCGCAGTGGGCATTGACCATGTACTCGACCGAGTCGGCGATCAGCTCGCGTGACGGCAGCGAATAGAGCATGCCGTCATGACCCATGGCGATGCCGTCGTCGACAGCGATGGTGTTGAACTCCTTGGCGACGCCTCCTGCCTTTTCGATCTCTCGGGCGACCAGCTGGCCGAGATCCTTGAGATGGACGTGGCCCGGCACGAACTGGGTGAAGGAATTGACCACAGCGATGATCGGCTTGCCGAAATCGGAATCCTTCATGCCGGTGGCGCGCCACAGGCCGCGGGCGCCGGCCATGTTGCGGCCATGGGTGGTGGTGCGGGAGCGATAGGCGGGCATACATTGTCCTTGTTGTCTGCGTCGCGCCCGGACAGGCGCGGAAAACCGGAATTGAGCGGCGTTATATACGCCGCGGTCTGGTCTGGCCACGGTTTTGCGATGCGCCGGGATCTTGAGCCAAGACAGTAAGCCGGCCCAGGCAGTAAAAAAGTCAGAGGCGCTGTCGGATCGTGTTTTGCCCGGACGTCCTTGGACAGACGGCGGGAACCGGCATCAATCGCCAGTCGCCGTTTTACGAGTGACAACAAAGGCAAATCCCAGCCCGAGGAGCAAGCAAATGCAAAAGATCACCCCCTGCCTGTGGTTCGACGACCAGGCCGAGGAGGCCATGAACCACTACATCTCCATCTTCAAGAACTCGAAGGTGCTGAGCGTGATGCGCTGGCCCAAGGGCAGCGGCGATAATGAGGGCAAGGTGCTGGTGACCTATTTCGAGCTCGACGGCGTGCAGTTCCAGGCGCTCAACGGCGGGCCGCAATTCAAGTTCACCGAGGCGGTCTCACTGTCCATCGACTGCAAGACGCAGGAGGAGGTGGACTATTTCTGGGACAGGCTCATCGAGGGCGGTGGCGAGCCCAGCCAATGCAGCTGGCTGAAGGACAAATTCGGCGTCTCCTGGCAGGTCGTTCCCGAGCAGTTGCCAAAGCTGCTGCAGGACCCCGACACGGAAAAGGCCGGCCGTGTCATGCAGGCGATGATGCAGATGACCAAGATCGACATCGCCAAGATCGAAGAGGCAGCCAGGGGGTGAGCGAGACGTCCGATCTTCCCTTCTCCCCTTGTGGGAGAAGGTGGATCGGCGCGCAGCGCCGAGACGGTTGAGGGGTGTTGGACAGAATGAGGCGTCGGTGTTCCCTGGAACACCCCTCATCCGTCGCCTTCGGCGACACCTTCTCCCACAAGGGGAGAAGGAGAAGAGTGCTCAAGCCGCCTTGTCGCGGACCTGATAATCCTTGACCGCGGCGAAGCGGATCGCCTTCCAGCGCTCGGCCTCGTAGTTGAGCGAAAAGGCGTGCTGGGCCAGGAACACCGGGTCGTTGTCGAGATCGCGGGCAATGTCGCCGCGATGCGCGTCGATGAAGCGATGCACCTCGGCCTTGTCGTCAGCCGATATCCAGCGGCAGACGGAAAAACGCGACATCTCGAAATCGACGGGCAGCGTGTATTCGAAGTTCAGCCGCTCCTTCAGCACGTCGAGCTGCAGTGCACCGACAACGCCGACGATTGCCGGTGAACCATCCTCCGGCGAGAACAGTTGCACGACGCCTTCCTCGGCCATCTGGTGCAGCGCTTCCTTCAGCTTCTTGGCCTTCATCGCGTCGCCGAGGCGAACGCGGCGCAGGATTTCCGGCGCGAAGTTCGGCACGCCGCGAAACAGGATCTCCTCTCCCTCGGTCAGCGTGTCGCCAATGCGCAGCGTTCCGTGATTGGGGATGCCGACGACGTCGCCGGCGAAAGCCTCGTCGGCGGTGACGCGGGTGCGAGCGAAGAAGAATTGCGGCGCCGACAGGCTCATCGGTTTTCCCGTGCGCACCAGCTTGGCCTTCATGCCGCGCTCGAGCTTGCCCGAGCAGACGCGGACGAAGGCGATGCGGTCGCGGTGGTTGGGATCCATGTTGGCCTGAATCTTGAAGACGAACGAGGTCATCTTGCCCTCGGTCGCCTCGACCTTGCGGGTATCTGCCTCCTGCGCGCGCGGCGGCGGCCCGTAGGCGCCAAGCGCCTCGATCAGGTCGCGCACACCGTAATTGCGCAGCGCCGAACCGAAATAGACCGGCGTCAAATGACCCTCGCGGAAGGAATCGATGTCGAGCCGACGGCAGGCTTCGCGCGCCAGCTCCAGCTCCTCGATAAAGCCTTCGCGCTCGTTTTCCGGCAACAGGCCGGCGACGCGGTTGGAATCGGGACCGTTGACCGGCGTGCGGTCCTTCTCGGCGTCGCCCTTGCGTACCGCGTTCAGCGCCAGATGATAGGTACCGGAAAAGGTTTTGCCGCGGCCGATCGGCCAGGTGATCGGCGCGGTGTCCAGCGCCAGCTTCTGCTCGATCTCGTCGAGGATCTCGAACGGGTCGCGGCTTTCGCGGTCCATCTTGTTGACGAAGGTGATGATCGGGATGTCGCGCAGCCGGCAGACCTCGAACAGTTTCAGCGTGCGCGGCTCGATACCCTTGGCGGCGTCGATGACCATGACCGCCGCATCGACTGCCGACAGCGTGCGATAGGTATCGTCGGCGAAATCCTCGTGGCCGGGCGTGTCGAGCAGGTTGAAGACGTTGTCCTCATACTCGAAGGTCATCACCGAGGTGACGACCGAAATGCCGCGCTCGCGCTCGATCTTCATCCAGTCCGACCGGGTCTGGATGCGATCCTTCTTGGCCTTGACCTCGCCGGCAAGCTGGATGGCGCCGCCGAACAGCAGCAGCTTTTCGGTCAGAGTCGTCTTGCCGGCGTCCGGATGCGCGATGATCGCGAAAGTGCGGCGGCGCGCCACCGCGTTCGTGATGTCTTCAGCCAATTTATGGAATCCCATGTGGTGCGCGGGCTTCTAGCAGCGCTTTTGCAGCCTGTCGAACAATTTTGGGCGGATGGCCGGTCTTGAGATAGGGTCGCCGCAACGACATCAGAAGACCCGATTCGACAAAGGACCATCCATGAGCGCAGCCAAGCGAGTCATCGTCGTCGGCGCCGGCATCATCGGCGCGTCTGTCGCCTGGCATCTGGCGAAGGCCGGCGCGAACGTGACGGTGGTTGCCGACAGCGGCGCCGGCGGCGTCGCCACCCCGAATTCCTTTGCCTGGATCAATGCCAGTTGGGGCAATCCAGAGCCGTATTTCCGGCTGCGTACCCGTTCGATGGCCGAATGGACGCGGCTTGCGCATGACGTGCCCGGCATTCCGTTGGAATGGTGCGGCGGCCTGTGCTGGGACCTGCCGCCGGCCGAGTTGGAGGCCTATGCCATCGAGCATTCCGGCTGGGGCTACGGCATCGAGCGAGTCGACCGCGTGGGAGCCGCACGTATAGAACCCAATTTGACCGAGCTTCCCGATTTCGCCCTTCACGTGGCAGAGGAGGGCGTCGCCGAGCCGGTCGCGGCCACGCAGGCGCTGCTGGTGGATGCCGAGCAGCGCGGCCTGCGGGTGGTGGGCGGAACGGCCGTGACCGCGTTGGTGCAGACCAATGGCAGGATTACCGGCGTGGATATGTCAGGCGGACGGATCGCTGCCGACGAGGTGGTGATCGCAGCGGGCGCCGGCTCTCCGGCAATTGCGGCGACGGCCGGGTTAAAACTGCCGATCGAGACGCCGCCCGGCCTGATCGTCCATTCACGCCCCTACGAAAAGCTGCTCAACGGCTTGGTGATCGGCGATCGGCTGCACATGCGCCAGACTGCCGAGGGCCGCATCATCGCCGGCTCGGATTTCGGCGGCGCCGATCCGGGAATGGATACCGCAGCCACCGGTCGCGAGCTGTTTGCGGCGATGAAGAGCATGCTGCGCGACGCCGACCGGCTGGAACTGGATTTCCACACCGTCGGCTATCGGCCGACGCCGATCGACGGCTTTCCGATCATCGGACGGGCTGAAGGCCTGAGCGGCCTTTATGTCGCGGTCATGCATTCCAGCATCACACTGGCTCCAGCCGTCGGCCTGTTCGCCGCCCGGGAAATCCTCGACGACGCGCGCGACCCGCTGCTTGAGCCGTATGGGCTGACGCGGTTTGCTCAATAGCCGGGCGGACGGCGGAAACCGCCGCTCAGCAGCGCTATTGCCCTGGCGACGCCGAGCAGCCGCGCTTCCGACCAGCGGCGGCCGACCAGTTGCAGGCCGATGGGCAGGCCGTCGCGGTCCTGCCCGCAGGGCATCGACAGTGCCGGGTGGCCGCTGTAGTTGAACACCGCGCCGTAGGCCGGCAGCATCCAGTAGCTCTGCTCGCTGTCATCGACCTTGATCGGCGTTCCCGGCTCGCAATGCGGGAAGGCCGTGGTCATGGCGACGGGGCAAAGCAAGACATCGCAACCTTCGAAAAAGCGGTCCCAGGCAAGAATTGACTGGTCGCGGCGGGCGAGCGCCTCGAACCAGCGCGAGACCGGTGTCGGTTCTTCCGGCGGCTCCAGCTGCGCAGCCTCCAGCATCATGCCGATCAGCGCACCGCCTTGCGTCAGATCGTCATGCAAGTCGAGCGTCGGCAGTCTTGCTTCCTCGACAGTCGCGCCTGCAGACTGAAGCTCCCTTGCCAGATTCTCGACCGCGGCCCTGATCTCGCCGGCCACCGGAAACTCCGGAAATGCCGGCGCGAAAGCGATGCGCAGGGTCTTGAGATCAAGCTTCGGCATGTCCTCGACCGGCACCGGCTTAAGGTCGGCGTCGCTGCCATCCGGCCCTGCGATGATCCCCAGGATCAGCGCCAGATCTTCGACGTTGCGGGCCAGCGGACCGATACAGGACATCAGCCGCACACTGCGCGGCGCACCATTGGGATCGGGAAAGGCGCCGGCCAGGGAGACGCGGTGCTCGGTCGGCTTGAGGCCGTAGACGCCACAGAAGTCGGCAGGCAGGCGGATCGAATTCTGCATGTCACTGCCGAGTTCGAATGGCGTCATGCCCGTGCAAAGTGCTGCCGCGGCGCCGCCGCTGGAGCCGCCGGCGGTGCGCGATAGATCCCAGGGATTACTGGTGCGGCCAAACAGCGGATTGTTCGACTGCCAGTCGCCCAGCATCGTTGCGACATTCGTCTTGCCGACCAGCACGCCGCCGGCCGCCTTCAACCTGAGAACGACCGGGCTGTCATTTCTCGCCACATAGTCGGCAAAGGCCGGGAAGCCGACCGTGGTCTTTATGCCTGACGTTTCGTGCGTGTCCTTCAGCGTGAACGGCACACCGTGCAGCGGCCCGAGAACGTCGCCGCGCGCCTGGGCTTCGTCGGCGTTCTTCGCTCGAGCGCGAGCCCCTTCCCTGTCGAGCGCGACGACTGCGTTGACCGCCTCATTGTGCCTGTCGATCTCACCCAGATGCGCGTCCAGCGCTTCCACGGCGGAAATCTTGCGGTCGCGGATCGCGGCGGCGAGTTCGATAGTCGAGGAAAAGACGAGGTCCATGACCATTGCTCCGGCTTGCTAGCGGCGCCAGCCTCGCCAAATGGCGGGCTACGGCGCGTCTTCAAGCCGAATTCAGCATTCGAGGACTGGCGGTGCTTGATCGGAATTGCGCTGCGAGGGTCTGCTGAGATCGGCGCCGTCCCGCGATGTTGCCGCGATAGCGAGGGATCTACACGGCCAGCGCCAGTCTTACCGGCTTCGGCGCAAACGGGCGAATGATCATGCCGTCTCTGGTGATGGTGACGAAGCTGGAGGGCGGTATCGGCTGCCAGTCGCCGCCATCACGGTCGAAAGGCTCCGACATAAGGCATCGCCCGCCGCCATCGCGGAAGACGGAGGTGTAGAGCGTCGGCGCGTGGGCATCGGTCGCATAGCGCACCGCGTGGAGCGATTCGCCGTCCGACAAGGCGGCGGTAAGTCTCAGCGCCGGTTCGAAGCCGGCGTGGCGCGAGGCGTCCATAACGCGGCTGGTGGCGCGGAGAACAGCGCCCTCCGGATCACCCGACAACCCTTCGTCGATCATCAGGAGAAAGAAGAGTTCGGAATCGGTGGTGCCTTCGCGCTGGGCGAAGACCGCGTCAGAGAGCGAATTTTCCAGCGCGCGGCGGATTGTTTCGAAGCCGCCGATCTGGCCGTTGTGCATGAACGACCAGCGGCCGGCAGTGAAGGGATGACAGTTCATGCGGCTAGTGGCGCCGCCGGTCGAGGCGCGCACATGGGCAAGGAACAGGCTGGACCTGATCTGGCGACACAGGCTCTTCAGATTGGGGTCGGACCAGGCCGGCAGGATGTCGCGATAGAGACCCGGTTCGGGCCGGTCGCCATACCAGGCAAGGCCAAAGCCATCGCCGTTGGTCGGCGACTTGGCTTCCTGGGCGCAATGACTCTGGGCGATAAGCGAATGGCAGGGCGCCGTGACGATGTCTTCGAGGAAAACCGCTTCGCCAAGATAGGCCGCCCAGCGGCACATCGCTTACTCTTCCCTCAGGCGCGATCCATGAGAGCCGCATTCTCCTTGATCGCGTGTGTGCCTCTGTTGTGCGTGCGCTCATAGAGCTCGCGAACGATTCGGCTGGCCGTAGTCTCAAACAGAAACGGCAAGAAAGCGTGAATGAGCGCGGCGAACGCTGCCATGAACAGGCGCGAGCAGAACCACGCCGCGAAGGCCATATGGCTGAAATAGGTCTCGCCCACTTTGGCCGGGTGCGAGGTGAAAAGTCTTGCAAGCCGTGTGCTCATGCTGGTCCCCTTTCAGCGCGTGAAGTCCCGATCTTGCGCATCTTGACACGCCTCGCCGGTTCATTGATCCCAAAATATCCTTGTATTTTGCCAATCATTGGGACAAAAATCCCACATGCCGCTGGAAATCGATGAGATCGACCGAAGATTGCTGGCCGAACTGCAACGCGACGGTACGCTGTCGGTCGACCAACTGTCGGAAAGGGTGTCGCTATCGCGCAACGCCTGCTGGCGCCGGGTCAAGCGGCTGGAAGAAGACGGCGTCATTACCGGCCGGGTGGCGCTGGTCAATGCGGACAAGCTCGGCCTCGGCCTTTCGGTGTTCGTCCTGATCCGGACCTCCAATCACGATCCGAACTGGCTGCAAAAATTCCGGGCGGCAGTCACCGGTTTTCCCGAGATCACCGGCGTCTACCGGATGTCCGGCGACCTCGATTACGTGCTGCGTGCCCGCGTCGCCGACGTGAAGGCGTATGACCGGCTCTATCAGCGACTGATCGCCAAGGTGGCGCTGTCGGATGTTTCGGCCTCCTTCGTCATGGAGGAGATCAAGGAGACGACGGTCGTTCCCGTAGAACTGCGCTGAAGTGGAACTGCGCTGAAAGAAAGCCGTTGATAGCATTGCCGCCGAGTTGACCGAATCGGCGTTGGTAGCGATAGGATCAGCCTCATGCGCGCAGCCCTCTACACCTCCTCCGTCATCGGTCCGGCCGTCGGCTTCGTCAGGCTGCCGCATGGCGAGGGCCTGCCGCTTCCCGCCTATGAAAGCCCGGGCGCCGCCGGCATGGATCTGCGCGCCGCGGTGCCGGACGATCGGCCGCTGCTGATCCTGCCGGGAAAACGCGCGCTGGTGCCGACCGGGCTGATCCTGGAGATCCCGGAGGGCGTGGAAGGTCAGGTCCGGCCGCGCTCAGGCCTCGCCTTCAAGCATGGCCTCACCTGTCTCAACACGCCGGGCACCATTGACAGCGACTATCGCGGCGAGGTCAAGGTGCTGCTGATCAATCTCGGCGACGAAGATTTCGCAGTGACGCGCGGCATGCGGATTGCCCAGATCGTCTTTGCGTCCGTGATGCAGGCGACGGTCGAGGAGCGCACATTGGCCGGCGGCACGACGCGCGGCTCGGGCGGCTTCGGATCGACCGGCACGGCCTGATGAGCATAGTGAAATGAGAATGCCCAAACTCGTCATCTTCGATTGCGACGGGGTTCTGGTCGATACCGAGAACCTGGCCAATCGACGCCTCGCCGAATGGCTCAGCACTGCCGGCTACCCGGCCAGCTTCGAATATTGCCGCAAGAATTTCTCTGGCCGCTCCATGGTCTCAGTTCAGAAGGAAGTCGAGGCGACCGGCGTCAGCCTCGGCGCCGATTTCGTCGAACGCTGGAACGCCGGCCTGCCGGACCTGTTCGCGCATGGCGTCGAAGCCGTCCCCTATGTCAGGGAGTTCATCGAAGCCGTGCACGCTGCCGGCATAGCAACTTGCGTCGCTTCATCGGCACGGGTTTCGAAAATGCACATCACGCTCGGCCAGACCGGGCTGCTGCAGCTGTTCGAGCATGCGCTGTTCAGCTCGACCATGGTTTCGCGCGGCAAGCCGTTTCCCGACCTGTTCCTGCATGCTGCAGGCACGATGGGCTTCGCGCCCGCCGACTGCATCGTCATCGAGGACAGCGTCGCCGGGACGTTAGCCGGCATTGCCGCCGGCATGCGCGTATTTTCCTACTACGGCGACCCGCATTCCGACCGCGACGGCCTGACCGAGGCCGGCGGCATCCTGTTCGACGACATGCGCGAACTTGCCGGGTTGGTGCCGATCCACTGATCTGATATTCGAGCTTGTTATCCGACTGTACGCCTCGGTCGTCCGTGCTAGCTTGCGAACGCTCGACAGTGGAGGCGCCAGCGCATGAATTCCATCCTGATTCGCTTCATTCTCGCCTGTTTGCTGCTGCCGTGCCTGTGGACCGCGGCCGGCGCCCAAGGCGTCAGTTTCCCGGACCTTGGCCGCGCCGTTCCCAGCCACAAAGACACGACCTATCTCGACCTCGCCAGGATGGTCATTCCCGATCTGGCGGCGGACAAGGACGGCTTCTATCGGGGCTCCATGCCGATCGAGATGCGCCATATCGAGGGTCCGGATAGCGGTGGCTCGCCGCCCGTAACGTCGGGCTTTTCTGATGCTGGCGTGCTCCCGATCAAGGCAGGCGGCAAGGATCGGCTGGCCATGCTGTTCGACCTCGGGAGCTCCTCCGACAGCGCCGAGGGTTTTGCGGTGCTGGCGCTCTACGATCTTGCCAGCAGGCCGAGACTGCTCGACGCTGTCAATGTCGCCGTCGACCGGAGCACCTATTTCCGCGATCCGGGCAAGCTGCCGATTGGGCCCAGCGATGACGCCATCATCACCCTGAGCACGCATTTCAATTCGAGCCAGGGCTATGTGAGCACGCCGCTGATCCTGGTCCGCGACGACAGGTTCGAACTGATCGACATGATCTACACGTTCGACGAGTCACTGTGCGCCTACAAGCGCACGCAGGAGTTGGCGTTTCAGACCATTGCGGACGGCCAGCCCTATGCGGCCATCAAGGCGACGGTGACCGATGCCACCCTGCCGAATGGCGAAAGCTGCGACGAACCGGCGCCCGAGCCTTCCTCGCGCGACATCTCCGTCACCTACCATTGGAATGGGACCGCCTACGTCAAGGGGTCCGACGCACTGGACAAATTGGCAGGAGAGAACGCCAATCGCTTCTGAGCTAATCGCATTCGTTTGCCCGGCGGGCAGTGGCGGGATAAAATGCGCTTCGCACTCTGGGGAGCATCCATGGACAAGGGCAAAATCTTTCGCGACCTGCACAGCTCGATCTTCGTCATGCCCAACCCTTGGGACGTCGGCACGACGAAACTGCTGGCTTCCTTCGGTTTCAAGGCGCTGGCGACGACCAGCGCCGGCTTTGCCTTTTCGCGCGGCATGCCCGACGGCGCGGTGACCTTCGAGGCGATGATCCACCACTGCCGCGAGGTGGCGGCGGCGACCGGCCTGCCGGTCTCGGCCGATCTCGAAAAGGGCAAGGGCGACAGCGCGACAAGTGCATCCGAAACCATCTTCGCGGCCGAGGCCGCGGGCCTCGCCGGCTGCTCGATCGAGGACCACACCGGCGAGCCCGACAAGCCGATCTATGATTTTTCGCATGCCGTCGAGCGCGTCGCCGCCGCAGCGGAGGCGGCACGGGCGCTGAAGCACGATTTCGTCTTCACCGCGCGGGCTGAGAATTTTCTATGGGGCAAGCCCGACATCGACGACACGATCAAGCGGCTGCAGGCCTTCGAGAAGGCCGGCGCCGACGTGCTCTACGCGCCGGGCATCAGTGACATCGAGACGGTGCGAACCGTCTGCTCGGCGCTGACCAAGCCGGTCAACGTCATGGTGAGGCCCGGCTTCACCATCGCCGATCTTTCCCTGGCAGGCGTCAAGCGCATTTCGCTCGGGCCCTGGCTGACCAATTTCGCCTTCGGCATGCTGGAGACGGCGGCGCGCGAGATCCAGCAGGACGGCACCTTCGGCTTCACCCGCACCGCCATGCCTTTCGGCAAGCTGCAGGCGTTGTTTGCCGAACCCAACGCATGACACTCACCGTCGTCGACATGCACACCGGCGGCGAGCCGCTGCGGATCGTCACCGGCGGCTATCCCAAGATCCCTGCAGGCACGATCCTGGAAAAGCGCGCCTATGTGCGCGACCACCTCGATCATCTCAGGAAGATCCTGATGTTCGAGCCGCGCGGCCACTACGACATGTATGGCGCGCTGCTGGTGGAGCCCGACCTGCCCGGCGCCGACCTCGCCGTGCTGTTCATGCACAATGAGGGCTATTCGACGATGTGCGGCCACGCCATCGTCGCGCTCGGCCGCTACGCCGTCGACGAGAGGCTGGTGGCGCGGCAGGAGCCGGTGACAACAGTCAATATCGAAGCGCCGTGCGGGCTGGTCGTCGCCTCGGTCGAGGTGCAGGACGGCAAGGCCGGCGCGGTGTCGTTCGAAAGCGTGCCGGCCTTTCTGTTCGCCCGCGACCAGGAGATCGAATTGCCGGGCTTCGGTTCGATCGGCTTCGACATCGCTTATGGCGGCGCCTTCTATGCGCTCGCCGATTGCCGCCAGTTCGGGCTGGAATTCGGCAGGAACCGCGTGCGCGATTTCGTCGATGCGGCGACAATGCTGACCGGGAAACTGAAGGCCGAGTTTCCGCTGTCGCATCCCGACCATGCCGACCTTGCCTTTCTCTACGGCACCATCCTGACCGACGGACAGGACGCATTTTCCGATACCCCGACCAAAAACATCTGCGTCTTCGCCGAGGCCGAGGTCGACCGTTCGCCGACCGGCTCGGGCGTCACTGCGCGGCTGGCGGCAATGCATGCCAAGGGCGAAATCGCCGGCCAGACGCGGCTGTTCGAGAGTGTTGCAGGCTCGCGCTTTTCCGGCAGCGTGGCGAGGACCGCGAAAGCCGGGCTGCATGACGCCATTATCGCCCGCGTCGGCGGCCGCGCCTACTACTGCGGCCGGACCGAATTCATCGTCGAACCCGACGACGAGCTGGGACGCGGTTTTCTTTTACGCTAGCGCCGGGGGTGTGCTGAGATTCAGGTCAGCCCGCGCTGAGAAAGGTGGGTTCCGAGAACCGGAACGGAGCGTAACGTTTGGGTGCGTACCGGAAGCATAGGAAACCGCCATTCGCAAGCCGGCAGCACCCGAATATCAGCACGCCCTAAGCCGCTTCCCGCGCACTGATCGCCTTGTGCAAATGCACCATCATGGCGGCGGCGAAGAGCGGCGTCAGAAGGTTGAGCAGCGGGACAGTGAGGAAGGCAGCGATAACCAGCCCGGCGAGGAACACCGTGACGGCATGTTTTTTGCGCAACGCCCGTGCCTCGGCCTCCGGGCGAAAACGCATGGCGGCGAACTCGAAGAACTCACGCCCCAGCAGATAGCCGTTGACGATGAAGAACGCAGCGATGTTGATGCCCGGCACCAGCAGAAGCAGCAAGGCCACGATGTTGCCGACGATGACGACGCCGAAGAATCTTATCGCCAGCACCATCGAGCGCAGTGCCGGCATGGCGCGGCCGGTCGGGTCATTGGGATAGTCGGTGCGCTCGACCACTTCGGCGACGTCGTCGAGGAACAGGCCGGCGATGATCGCCGTCACCGGCGCGATCAGCAGCGCCAAACCCAGCGCGAGACCGATCCCGGCGACGATGACGCCCAGCCATCCGGCCCAGGACGGCAGGCTGGGCAGCCATGCGTCGATCCATGGCCAGGCCAGCCATTCGAACAGGCCCTCGATGGCGAACCACAGCGCGGCGAGCGCCAGCAAGGTCAGGCCCAGCGTCTTCACGAACACCGAGCGAAATTCGGGCGAGAACAACCGGCTGGCGGCGGCGCGGGCGGCGCTAGGGATCACGGCGTTTCCAATCCATGGCTGGTATCCCCGAGGCAGGCGGAGACAGGGCAAGGCTCAGGCACAGCACGATGCGGTGCATCTGCCGATCGACCAGATAAATAGATCCCGACCCTAGGCAAAGCCGCATCAAATCGCTAGACCCGCCCGCGGCCGGTGTGCCAGAAGGCCGGTGGTTTTTCGCGGAGACACTCATTGATGCCGACCTATGACGTGCTTTGTATCGGTAATGCCATTGTCGACATCATCGCCCAGTGCGACGAGGCATTCCTGGAGACGAACGGCATCATCAAGGGCGCGATGAACCTGATCGACACGAGGCGCGCCGAGCTGCTCTACAGCCGCATGGGCCCGGCCATCGAAGCCTCCGGCGGCAGCGCCGGCAACACGGCGGCGGGTGTCGCCAGCTTCGGCGGACGCGCCGCCTTCTTCGGCAAAGTCTCGAACGATGCGCTCGGCGAAATCTACGCTCATGACATCCATGCGCAGGGCGTCGCCTTCGACACCAAGCCGCTCAAAGGCGAACCGCCGACGGCGCGCTCGATGATCTTCGTCACGCCCGACGGCGAGCGCTCAATGAACACCTATCTCGGCGCCTGCGTCGAGCTCGGACCGGAGGATGTCGAGGCAGACAAGGCCTCGGGGGCGGCGGTCACCTATTTCGAGGGCTATCTGTGGGACCCGCCGCGCGCCAAGGAAGCGATCCGGCAGACGGCGAAGCTCGCGCATGCCGCCGGCCGCGAAGTGTCGATGACTCTGTCGGATTCGTTCTGCGTCGACCGCTACCGCGACGAGTTTCTGGACCTGATGCGCTCGGGTACGGTCGACATCGTCTTTGCCAACACCCACGAGATCAAGTCGCTCTACCAGACTGCCTCCTTCGACGAGGCGCTGGCCCAGATCCGCAAGGACTGCAAGATCGCCGCCGTCACCCGCTCGGAAATGGGCTCGGTCATCGTGCGCGGCGACGAGACCGTCACCGTCGATGCGACCAAGATCCGGGAACTGGTCGACACCACCGGCGCCGGCGACCTCTATGCCGCCGGCTTCCTCTACGGCTACACGCAAGGGCGCAGCCTGAGGGAGTGCGGCGATCTCGGCTCGCTGGCGGCCGGGCTGGTCATCCAGCAGATCGGGCCAAGGCCTCGGCAGAATTTGCGCCGCGAGGCCGAGCTGGCAGGGCTGATTTAGGGCTCGACGTCTCTTCCTTGCCCCACTTGTGGGAGAAGGAGGGGCGCGCGCTGCTGCCCGTTTCTCAAGCCCCCGCCGTATACGCCGCGATCGCGGCCATATTCACGATATCACTATCCTTGGCGTTGAGCGAGACGATCTGAACCGGCTTGTCCAGGCCGACCAGCAGCGGGCCGATGACCGTCGAGCCGCCGAGTTCCTGCAGCATCTTGGTTGAGATCGAGGCCGAGTGGAAGGCCGGCATGATCAGCACATTGGCCGGGCCGGTCAGCCGGATGAACGGGTATTGCGCCATGGCGCGCGCATTGAGCGCCACGTCGGCGGCCATCTCGCCGTCATACTCGAAATCGACGCGCCGCTTGTCGAGGATACGCACCGCTTCCTGGACGCGTTCGGAGCGCTCGCCCTGCGGGTGGCCGAAGGTGGAATAGGCGAGCATGGCGAGCCTTGGCTCATAACCCATGCGGCGGGCAAAGCCGGCGGCTTCCTCGGCGATGTCGGCAATCTGTTCGGCATTCGGCATGTCGTGCACGGCGGTGTCGGCGACGATCACGGTTCGGCCGCGCGCCAGCACGATCGAAACGCCAATGACGCGGTGGCCGGGCTTTGCGTCGATGACACGGCGGATGTCGTCGAGCGCCGTGGAGTAGTTGCGGGTGACGCCGGTGACGATGCCTTCGGCATCGCCCAGCGCCACCATGCAGGCGGCGAAATGGTTGCGGTCGTTGTTGATCAGGCGCTGGCAGTCGCGGAACAGGAAGCCCTTGCGCTGCATGCGCTCGTAGAGATAGTCGGTGTAGACGCCATTGCGGCGCGACAGCCTGGCATTGATGATCTCGATGCCTTGCTTGTTCAGCTCGATTCCGGCGTTCCTGGCATTCTCCTTGATGATGTCGTCGCGGCCGAGCAGGATGGCGGTGCCGAGCCGCTGGTTCACGTAGGAGACGGCGGCGCGCATCACCTGCTCCTCCTCGCCCTCGGCGAAAACGATGCGCTTGGGCTGGCGGCGCACGCGGTCGTAGATGCGCTGCAGGGTCGAGGCGATCGGATCGCGGCGGGCGGAGAGCTCCTGCGCGTAACGGTCGAGGTCGAGGATCGGCTTGCGCGCGACGCCGGACTCCATCGCTGCCTTGGCAACCGCGATCGGAATGGCCGAGATCAGGCGCGGATCGAACGGCACCGGGATGATGTAGTTGGGGCCGAATTTCGGCCGCATGCCCTGGTAGGCGGCGGCGACATCGTCGGGGACATCCTGGCGCGCCAGTTCGGCCAGCGCCCGCGCCGCGGCGATCTTCATGTCGTCGTTGATAGTGGTCGCCCGCACGTCGAGCGCGCCGCGGAAGATGTAGGGGAAGCCGAGCACGTTATTGACCTGGTTCGGATAATCCGAACGCCCGGTGGCCATGATGGCATCGGTGCGGATTTCGGCGACTTCCTCGGGCGTGATCTCCGGATCGGGATTGGCCATGGCGAAGATGATCGGCTTCTCGGCCATCGACTGCACCATCTTGGTGGTCAGTGCGCCCTTGGCGGACAGGCCGAGAAACACGTCGGCGCCGTCCAGCGCCTCGGCTAGCGAGCGCGCGTCGGTCTTGACGGCATGCGCCGACTTCCACTGGTTCATGCCTTCGGTACGGCCCTGGAAGACGACGCCCTTGGTGTCGCACAGGATGATGTTTTCAGGCGCAAAGCCCATCGCCTTCATCAGCTCGATGCAGGCGATGCCAGCCGCACCCGCGCCGTTGCAGACCATTTTCGTGGTCTTCATGTCGCGGCCGGTGATTTCCAGCGCGTTGATCAGGCCGGCGGCCGAGATGATGGCGGTGCCGTGCTGGTCGTCATGAAAGACCGGTATGTCCATCAGCTCGCGCAGCCGCTGCTCGATGATGAAGCACTCCGGCGCTTTGATGTCTTCCAGGTTGATGCCGCCGAAGGAGGGCCCAAGGAAACGCACGCAATTGATGAACTCTTCGGCGTCCTCGGTGTCGACCTCGAGATCGATGGAATCGACATCGGCGAAGCGCTTGAACAGCACCGCCTTGCCTTCCATCACCGGCTTGGCGGCCAGCGCGCCGAGATTGCCGAGGCCGAGGATGGCGGTACCGTTGGAAATGACGGCGACCATGTTGCCGCGCGCCGTGTAGTCGAAGGCGCGGCTGGGATCCTCGGCGATGGCAAGCACCGGAACCGCGACGCCCGGCGAATAGGCAAGGCTCAAGTCGCGCTGGGTGGCCATCGGCTTTGTGGCGACGATCTCCAGCTTGCCGGGGCGGCCCATGGCGTGGAATTCCAGCGCCTCCTGCGCACTGACGGAGGGTCCGGGGTTTTCGGTTTTCCTGGCCATTATGCTTTCGATTTCCTCACCCGTGCGGCACCGCTTGAGGCGGGTGCAATGCTTTCTTTTGTGGAACGTTCGGGATTAAGGCTACACTTCGCCGCTGTAAACCGCCAAGCAGATGGCCTGGAAAATTTTGGAAGCAGCTTCTTGAACGACGAAACGCCCATCCGCAGCGACAGCGCTACGCCGGCCTTTGCGCCGGCGACGCCGATGATGGAGCAGTATATCGAGATCAAGGCGGCGAACCCGGATTCCCTGCTGTTCTACCGCATGGGCGATTTCTACGAGCTGTTCTTCAACGATGCCGAGAAGGCGAGCCGGGCGCTCGGCATCGTCTTGACCAAGCGCGGCAAGCACCAGGGCCTCGACATCCCGATGTGCGGCGTGCCGGTACATGCCGCCGACGATTACCTGCAGAAGCTGATCGGACAAGGCTTCCGTGTCGCCGTCTGCGAGCAGATCGAGGATCCGGCCGAGGCGAAGAAGCGCGGCGGCAAATCGGTGGTGCGCCGCGACGTGGTGCGGCTGGTAACGCCGGGTACCATCACTGAGGACAAATTGCTGGCGCCGTCGGAATCGAGTTTTTTGATGGCGCTTAGCCGGGTCAAAGGCGGGGCCGAGGCAAGAGGCGGGGAGCGCGGCAGCGCGACAGGGAACCAAGGAAGTTTTGCGCTGGCTTGGATCGAGATCTCGACCGGTGCCTTCCGCGTTGCCGAGACCACCGCAGACCGGCTGCTCGCCGATGTCTTTCGCGTCGACCCACGCGAGCTGATCGTCGCCGATCCGGTGTTTTACGATCCCGAGCTGAAACCGGTGTTCGACGTGCTCGGCCGGGTCGCCACTCCGCAGCCGCCGAGCCTGTTCGACTCGGCGTCGGCCGCCGGGCGGATCGCCCGTTTCTTCGAGGTGGCGACGCCGGACAGTTTCGGCACGTTTTCCCGCGCCGAGCTGTCGGCGATCTCAGGCGCCATCGCCTATGTCGAAAAGACGCAGAAGGCCGAGCGGCCGCCGCTGTCGCGGCCCGAACGCGAGGAGCAAGGCTCGACGCTGTTCATCGATCCGGCGACGCGCGCCAATCTGGAACTGCTGCGCACCCTGTCCGGCAGCCGCGAGGGCTCGCTGTTCAAGGCGATCGACCGCACAGTGACGGGCGGCGGCGCGCGACTGCTGGGCGACCGGCTGATGGCGCCGCTGACCGATCCGGCAGCAATCGGCGCAAGGCTGGATTCGATATCGTTCTTCCGGTCCGAGACACAACTGTGCCAGGCGGTGCGGGCGAGCCTGAAGAGCGTCGCCGACATGCCTCGCGCCCTGTCGCGGCTGGCGCTCAACCGCGGCGGCCCGCGCGATCTCGGCGCGCTGCGTGCCGGGTTCGAGGCTGCCGGCACTATTGCCGGACTGTTCGGGGCGACCGCCCTGCCGCAAGAACTGGCGGCGGCGCTGGCGTCGATCGAGGCGCTGCCACGTCCGCTGGCCGAGCATCTGACGCAGGCGCTCGGCGACGAGCTGCCGCTGCTCAAGCGCGACGGCGGCTTCGTCCGTTCCAGCTACAACGTTGAACTCGATGAAATGCGGGCACTGCGCGACGAGTCGCGAAAAGTGATTGCCGGGCTGGAGCGCTCGCTGATCGACGAAACCGGCATCCGCTCGCTGAAAATCCGGCACAACAATGTGCTTGGCTATTACATCGAAGTCACCGCCAACCACCATGCGATCATGACGAGCAGCGATGGGGCGAAGGCGCGCTTCATCCATCGCCAGACCATGGCCAATGCCATGCGCTTCACCACGACCGAACTCGCCGAGCTGGAATCGAAGATCGCCAATGCCGCCGACCGGGCGCTGGCGATCGAGCTTGCCGCCTTCGACAGGCTGACGGCGGAAGCGGTCGGCCAGGCGGACAAGATCCGCGCTGGCGCAGAAGCGCTTGCCGTGCTCGACGTGTCGGCGGCACTTGCGCTGCTTTCCGAAAGCGAAGCCTGGTGCCGGCCCGTGGTGGACGCCAGCCTCGCCTTCGCAATTTCGGGCGGACGGCATCCGGTGGTGGAACAGTCGCTGCGGCGTTCGGGCGAAGGACCGTTCGTCGCCAATGATTGCGATCTATCGCCGGAAGGCGATGCCAAGAACGGCGCGATCTGGCTGCTGACCGGCCCCAATATGGGCGGCAAATCGACCTTTCTCAGGCAGAACGCGCTGATCGCCATCCTCGCCCAGACCGGCTCCTTCGTGCCGGCGGCATCAGCCCATATCGGCGTCGTCGACCGGCTGTTTTCGCGTGTCGGTGCCTCCGACGATCTGGCGCGCGGCCGCTCGACCTTCATGGTCGAGATGGTCGAAACGGCGGCGATCCTCAACCAGGCCGGCGAACGCGCGCTGGTGATCCTGGATGAGATCGGCCGTGGCACCGCTACCTTCGACGGCCTGTCGATCGCCTGGGCGGCGGTCGAGTATCTGCACGAGAAGAACCGCTGCCGGGCGATCTTCGCCACCCATTTCCACGAAATGACGGCGCTGGCCAGCAACCTCGCTCGGCTGCACAACGTAACCATGCGGGTCAAGGAATGGGAGGGCGACGTGGTCTTCCTGCACGAGGTCGGCAAGGGTGCCGCCGACCGCTCCTACGGCGTGCAGGTGGCGCGTCTGGCCGGCCTGCCGGAAGCGGTGGTCGGGCGGGCCAGGGAAGTACTGCACCAGTTGGAAGCTGGCGAGGTTTCGGGCAAGGCAAACCGGCTGGTCGACGATCTGCCGCTGTTTTCGGTGGCGGTGAAACAAGAGGCGCCGAAGCCGGCAAAGAGCGATGGACTGAGCGCGGCGCTAGGGGAGATCAATCCCGACGAGATGACGCCGAGGGAGGCGCTGGAAGCGCTGTATCGGCTGAAGGGAATGGCGGGGAAGTAGTCAGGCTTCGTACGATAGCGCAGGGAACGCGACCTTGGGTCCTGCGGCAAACCCTCAAATCATCTGCAGCCCGCGCTTGCGGGTCGGCGGCGGGAAGGCACGGTCGATTTCTGCGGAATCTTCCGAGGTGAGCTCGATGTCCAACGCAGCGACATTCTGGCGGACATGCTCTTGCCTGCCGGCCTTTGGGATGGCGATGACGCCGTCCTGTGCCATCAGCCAGGCCAGCGCCAACTGAGCCGCCGTGGCATTGTGGCGGGCGGCGATGGCTTCGAGCCTGGTATTGCGCGCCAATACGCCCTGATCGACCGGCGAATAGGCCATCAGCGGAATGCCGCGTTGCCGGCTCCAGGGCGCAAGGTCGAATTCGGGGCCGCGCTGGGACAGATTGTAGAGGATCTGGTTGGTCTGGACGCTGTCGCCGGCCGGCAGGCTGACCAGTTCCTCCATCTCATGGGTGTCGAAATTGCTGACGCCCCAGTGGCGGATCTTGCCGGCCTTTTTCACCGCGTCGAAGGCCTCGACCGTTTCCGCCAGCGGCATGCTGCCGGGCCAGTGCAGCAGATAGAGATCGATACGGTCGGTGCGCAGACGCCTGAGGCTTCTGTCGCAGGCCGCCGGCACGCCGGTGCGCGAGGCGTTGGACGGCAGCACCTTGGAGACCAGGAACACCTCGTCGCGGCGCCCGGCAATGGCATCCGCCACCACCTCCTCGGCCCCGCCGCTGGCATACATTTCGGCGGTGTCGATCAGCGTCATGCCGAGATCGAGCCCGAGCTTCAGCGCGTTGACCTCATCGGCATGGCGGCTGAAATCCTCGCCCATTTTCCACGTGCCCTGACCCAGCACTGGAACGGCTTCGCCCGAGGGCAATGTAGTGGTTCTTATCGTTGATGGCATGGCGCGCTCCAGTCGACGCCCGATGGCAGCACACCCTTCGCGAGAAATCCACCCCGGATTTCCCGCGCGCTGCCTGATGTCTACTTCACCGGGTGGGCGGCCAGCCAATCCTGCATCTGCTTGATCTCGGCTTCCTGCGCCGCGATCACCGCTTCGGCCATTTTGCGCATTTCCGGATCCTTGCCATTGGCAAGCTCGACCTTGGCCATGTCGATTGCGGCCTGATGATGCGGGATCATGCCGCGGGCGAAATCGACATCGGCATTGCCGGAAAGTGTGATCGCCATCATGGCGGTGTGCATCTTGTCCATCGCCGCCTTGTAGCCGTCGGTCGAGGGGCTTTGCGCGCCCATCGCGCCCATGTCGTGCGCCCCCATGTCGTGTTTCATCTCCTGGGCTTGCGACGGAATGCTTTCGAGGAAAACGGCAAGCAGCATTCCGGCCGCCATCAGCAGCAGCACGATCTTCTTGGCCAAGGTCATTCATGATCTCCTTTTTTGAACGAATTTCTATCTGGAGGCTTGGCTCAGAGTTTCAACGTCCTGAGCCGCAACGCGTTGGTGATGACCGAAACCGAGGACAGGCTCATCGCCGCTGCCGCAATCATCGGCGACAACAGCGTGCCGGTGAGCGGATAGAGCATGCCGGCGGCGACCGGCACGCCAAGCACGTTGTAGAGGAAGGCGAAGAACAGGTTCTGGCGGATGTTGCGGATCGTCGCCTGGGCGAGCGTGCGGGCCCGGACGATGCCGTTGAGATCGCCCTTGACCAGCGTGATCCCGGCACTTTCGACGGCGACATCGGCGCCGGTGCCCATGGCGATGCCGACATCGGCGGCGGCCAGCGCCGGCGCGTCGTTGACGCCGTCGCCGGCCATGGCGACGCCGGCGCCCCTGGCGCGCAACTCCTCGACCAGCGCGCTCTTCTGTTCCGGCAGCAGGCCGGCACGCACCTCGTCGATGCCGAGTTTGCTGGCGATGGCTTTCGCCGTGCGTTCGTCATCGCCGGTCGCCATGATGATCTTGAGGCCGCGGTCGTGCAGCGCCTTGATCGCTTCTGATGTCGTCGCCTTGATCGGGTCGGCGACGGCGACGATGCCGGCCAGTTTCTTGCCGACGGCGACGAACATCGCAGTCTTGCCCTCGGCCTGCAGCGCCTCGGCGCTGGTCGAGATGGATGCGATATCGATTCCGAGAGCGGCCATCATCGCCGCGTTGCCGAGCGCGACGTTCTTTCCCGACACCGTGCCGGAAACGCCCTTGCCGGTCACCGCCTCGAAACCGCCGGCGTCGGGAATTTTTACCCCGCGTTCACGGGCGCCTTCGACGATCGCCTCGGCCAGCGGATGCTCCGAGCCTCTTTCGAGGCCGGCGGCAAATGCCAGCAGATCATCCTGCGTTATGCCTTCGGCGACGAAGTCGGTCAATCTCGGCCGGCCTTCGGTCAATGTGCCGGTCTTGTCGACGATCAGCGTGTCGACCGAAGCAAAGCGTTCGAGCGCCTCGGCATCCTTGATCAGCACGCCGGCATGCGCGCCGCGCCCCGTGGCGGTCATGATCGACATCGGCGTGGCAAGCCCCAGCGCGCAAGGACAGGCGATGATCAGCACCGAGACCGCAGAGACGATGGCAAAGATCAGGCTGGGTTGCGGCCCGAAGGTCGCCCAGGCGATGAACGCAACGATCGCAACCACCACGACGGCCGGGACGAAATAGAAGGAGACGCGGTCGGCCAGACCTTGGATCGGCGCGCGCGAACGCTGCGCCTTGGCGACGAGCTCGACGATCCGCGCCAGCGTGGTTTCGGCGCCGATCCTCTCGGCGCGCATGATCAGCGAACCGTTCTTGTTGAGCGTGCCGCCGGTGAGGGGGTCGCCTTCGGTCTTTTCGACCGGCAGCGGCTCGCCTGACAGCATCGATTCGTCGATGGAAGAGCGGCCTTCCAGCACGATGCCGTCGACCGGCACGGCATCGCCGGGGCGGATGCGCAGGCGATCGCCGGCCTTGACCGTGTCGAGCGGCACGTCGTTTTCGGAACCGTCCTCGCCGATCAGCCGCGCGGTCTTCGGCGCGAGGTCGAGCAGCGCGCGGATCGCCGAGCCGGTTTTCTCACGGGCGCGCAACTCCAGCACCTGGCCGAGGAAAACCAGCGCCACGATGACGGCGGCCGCCTCGAAATAGACCGGCACCGTGCCCTCATGACCGCGGAACTGGTGCGGAAATATATCCGGGAACAGCGCGGCGACGACGCTGTAGAGATAGGCCGCACCAACGCCGAGCGAAATCAGCGTCCACATGTTGGGGCTGCGGTTGAGAACCGAATCCCAGCCGCGATGGAAGAAAGGGAATGCCGCCCACAGCACAACCGGGCTGGCCAGCGCCAATTCCACCCAGATCTTCGCCGAATCCTCGACGAAGGCGCTAAACGTCACCCCGAGCATTGGCGCCATGGCGAATATCAGCAATGGCACCGACAACACGGCGCTCACCCAGAACCGCCTCGTGAAGTCGACCAGTTCCGGGTTCGGCCCCTCATCGCCGGTCGGCACGCCCATCGGCTCCAGCGCCATGCCGCAGATCGGGCAGGCGCCTGGCTTGTCGCGGACGATTTCGGGATGCATCGGGCAGGTGTATTGCGTGCCTTTCGGCATCGCCTGCGGCTCTGGCTTGTCGCCAAGATACTTTGCCGGCTCCGCCTCGAATTTCACCTTGCAGCCGGCCGAACAAAAATAAAAGCCCTGGCCTTCATGCCGGGAAAAGTGCTTCGCGGCGGCACGGTCGACACGCATGCCGCAGACCGGGTCGGTGGCGGTAAGGTACTTTTCCGGCTCGGCCGTGAATTTCGAACGGCAGCGCTCGCTGCAGAAATGATAGAGATGGCCGCCATGCTCAGCTGTCGGCTTGCCGGCGGCCGGATCGACGGTCATGCCGCAGACCGGATCGCGAATGACGGCGTCGGCGACGGACGGAACAGCTTTTGCCGCGCAGCAGCCGCTATGGGCGTGATGGTCATGGTCGGAATGCGTCATGCGGAAATGCCCCTGTGTCTCGGTTCTGAAACGGAGGTAGTGCTTCCAGTGACTGGAAGGTCAAGAACCAAATTTCTGTTTTTCTTGCCGAGGCGCGCCAAACCACCGGCGGACAATCCCGCATCCAGCCGCCGCCGCATGCCATCGACGACTTCGTGGAGAGCGTGTCCGTCCGCCCCATACCCAGCGCCGCGAAAACGCGCTATAGACGCCGCCAAAACGGCGAGGCCGAACGGCACTTATGGCAAGAATCTCTCTAAAGCTCGATGAACTGATCGACAGCCAAGCCTTGCGCTGCGAGATGACGGCGCTGACCGCGGCCACGGCAGGCGACGGCTCCGGCAAGGCTGCGCGCGCCGGTGTTCTCCAGCTTCTCAAGGGCAGGCTGACCGCCGGCCGCAGCATCGCCGAACGCATGCTGATGGACGACGGCAGTGGCACCGCCTGCGCCGCCCGGCTGTCGCATCTCATGGACGAGATCATCCGCGCGCTCTACGATTTCGCCGCCACCCATGTCTATCGCGTCAAAAACCCGTCATCGGCCGAACGCATGGCCGTCATCGCAGTCGGCGGCTATGGCCGCGGCACGCTGGCGCCGGGATCCGACATCGATCTCCTGTTCCTGCTGCCCTACAAGCAGACGCCATGGGGCGAGCAGATCGTCGAATACATGCTCTACATACTTTGGGATCTGGGGCTGAAGGTCGGCCACGCCACCCGCAACATCGACGAATGCCTGCGGCTGTCGCGCATCGACATCACCATCCGCACCTCGATCCTGGAAGCGCGTTTCCTGTGGGGCGAGCAGAAGCTCTATGACGAGCTCTTGCAGCGTTTCGACCGCGAGGTGGTGCGCACGACCGGGCCCGAATATGTGCAGGCCAAGCTTGCCGAACGCGACGAGCGCCATGCCAAGGCCGGCGAAAGCCGCTATCTGGTCGAACCCAACGTCAAGGACGGCAAAGGCGGCCTGCGCGACCTGCAGACGCTGTTCTGGATCGGCAAGTATTTCTACCGGGTGCGCACCGGCGAGGAGCTGGTCGACAAGGGCGTCTTCACCGGCACCGAATACCGGGAGTTCCAGAAGGCCGAGGATTTCCTGTGGGCGGTGCGCTGCCACATGCATTTCCTCACCGGCAAAGCCGAGGAACGGCTGCATTTCGACATCCAGCGCGAGATCGCCGAGCGGCTGGGCTATACCACACATCCGGGCCTGTCGGCGGTCGAGCGCTTCATGAAGCATTACTTCCTCGTCGCCAAGGATGTCGGGGATCTCACCCGCATCTTCTGCGCTGCACTCGAGGAAGAGCAGGCCAAGCATGTGCCGGGCTTCAACCGCATCTTCCTCACCTTCTCGCGCCGTAAGCGCAAGCTTGCCGGCACGTCCGATTTCATTATCGACAACCATCGCATCAACGTCGCCGACGACCTGGTGTTCGAGCGCGATCCGGTCAATCTCTTGAGGCTGTTCTGGTTCGCCGACAAGCACGGGCTGGAATTTCACCCCGATGCGCTGAAGCTGCTGACCCGTTCGCTCGGCCTCGTCGGCAAGGCGCTCAGGCGCGACGAGGAAGCCAACCGGCTGTTCCTCGACATATTGACGTCAGACCGCAATGCCGAACTCAATCTCAGGCGCATGAACGAGGCGGGACTGCTGGCAAAGCTGATCCCGGATTTCGGCAAGATCGTCGCCATGATGCAGTTCTCGATGTATCACCACTATACGGTGGACGAGCACCTGATCCGCTGTATCGGCGTGTTGGCCGAGATCGAGCGTGGCGACGGTGAAAAGATCCACCCGCTTGCCCACACGCTGATGCCGGGGCTGAAGAAAAGCCGCGAGGCGCTCTACGTCGCGGTGCTTTTGCACGACATCGCCAAGGGACGGCCCGAGGACCATTCCGAAGTGGGTGCCCGGATCGCGCGGCGCATCGGCCCGCATATGGGGCTGTCGGCGGCCGACACCGAAACAGTTGCCTGGCTGGTCGAGAACCACCTCGTCATGTCGATGACGGCACAGACCCGCGATCTCAACGACCGCAAGACGATCGAGGATTTCGCCGCGATCGTGCAGTCGGTCGAACGGCTGAAGCTACTGCTCATCCTCACCGTCTGCGATATCAGAGGCGTCGGGCCCGGCGTCTGGAACGGCTGGAAAGGCCAATTGCTGCGCACGCTCTACTATGAGACCGAATTGCTGTTGACCGGGGGATTTTCGGAAGTGTCGCGCGCCGAGCGAACGGCGGCGGCACGCGAGCGGCTGGCCGAAGCGCTTGCCGATTGGTCCGAAAAAGCCCGCAAGCGCTATGTCGGCCTGCATTACGAGAACTACCTGCTGACGGTCGATCTCGCCGACCAGCTTCGCCACGCCGAATTCATCCGGGAGGCGGATGCGGCGGGCAAGAAGCTCGCCACGATGATCAAGACCCATCAGTTCGAGGCGGTGACCGAGATCACCGTGCTGGCCCAGGACCATCCCCGCCTGCTTTCGGTCATTGCCGGGGCATGTGTGGCGGCCGGCGGCAACATTGTCGACGCGCAGATCTTCACCACCGCCGATGGCCGCGCGCTGGACACCATCCTGATCTCGAGGGAATTCGACCGCGACGAGGACGAACGCCGCCGCGCCGGGCGCGTCGGCCGCCTGATCGAGGATGTGCTGTCGGGCAAGAGCTGGTTGCCGGAGATGATCGAGAAGCGCACCAAGCCGCGGCGCGGCGCCAAGGTCTTCCGCATCCCGCCGCGCGCCGAAATCCGCAACACGCTGTCGAACCGGTTCTCGGTGATCGAGGTCGAGGGGTTGGATCGGCCGGGCCTGCTGTCCGAGATCACCGGGGCGTTGTCCGACCTGTCGCTCGACATCGCGTCGGCACACATCACCACCTTCGGCGAAAAGGTCATCGATACCTTCTATGTCACCGATCTCACCGGCCAGAAGATCGACAGCCCGACGCGCATGGCCGCCATCCGAAACAGACTGGTCGCGGTTCTCGAAGGCACCGTGCCGGAGCGCGGTGGCAAGGCCAAGGCCGCGGCCGAGTGACAACCACCATTTATTTGTCCCAATCCTGCAGGCAGTCTCCAGACGCATGAGCCTTGTCAAAAAGTTCGCGACGGTCGCTTCCGGCACGCTGATGAGCCGTGCCCTCGGCTTCGGCCGCGAGATGCTGATGGCGGCCGCACTCGGCACCGGGCCGATCGCCGACGCCTTCAACGCGGCGTTCCAGTTTCCCAATACCTTTCGCCGGCTGTTTGCCGAAGGCGCCTTCAATGCCGCCTTCGTGCCGCTGTTCGCCAAGGAAATCGAGACCCACGGCACCGATGGCGCCAGACGCTTTTCGGAAGAGGTGTTCGGCGTGCTGTTCACGGCGCTGCTGGCGCTGACCATTGCCATGGAACTGGCGATGCCGCTGATCGTGCGCTACCTGGTGGCGCCGGGCTTTGCCGACACGCCGGGAAAATTCGAGATGACGGTCCGGCTTGCGACCATCATGTTTCCATACCTGATCTGCATGTCGCTCGGCGCCATGATGGCCGGCATGCTGAATTCGCTGCGCCGCTATTTCGCCGCGGCTGTGGCGCCAGTGTTCCTCAATATCATCCTGATCGGCGTGCTCGCCTATTCCTGGCACAAGGGATCGGACGCGCGCACCGTCGGCTTCGCGCTGGCCTGGGGCGTGCTGGCGGCGGGGCTGGTGCAACTGGCGATCGTCTGGGTGGCGGTGCGCCATGCCGGCATCTCGATCGGTTTCCGCAGGCCAAAGATGACACCCAATGTCAAGCGGCTGCTGATCCTGGCGCTGCCGGCGGCAATCACCGGCGGCATCACTCAGATCAACCAGCTGATCGGCACCGCGATCGCCTCGGCGCAGGACAGTGCGGTGTCGTCGCTCGCCTATGCCGACCGAATCTACCAGCTGCCGCTCGGCGTCGTCGGCGTCGCCGTCGCCATCGTGCTTCTGCCCGAACTGTCGCGGGCGCTGAAGTCAGGCAATCTGATCGAAGCGGCCAATCTGCAGAACCGGTCGGTGGAGTTCACCTTGTTCCTGACCTTGCCGGCGGCGGCGGCACTGCTGGTCATGTCGGAGCCGATCGTGGGGCTGGTCTACGAACGTGGGGCATTTGCCGCCAACAACTCGACGCCAATCGTGGCGGCAATCCTGGCGATCTTCGGCTTGGGTTTGCCGGCCTTTGTGCTGATCAAGGCGTTCACGCCCGGCTATTTCGCCCGCGAAGACACGCGCACGCCGATGATCTTCGCCGCCATCTCAGTGGCGGTGAACATTACCACCGCGCTGACGCTGTTTCCGCAGATGGGCGCGCCGGGCATCGCCGTCGCCTCGGCCGTCGCCGGCTGGGTCAATGCGCTGATGCTGCTCGGCGTGCTGATCCGGCGCGGTCACTGGGGCCGCGACGTACCACTCATGAGACGCATCCCACGGCTGGTGCTGTCGGCGGCGGTGATGGGGGCGGCGCTCTATTTTGCCGAGCACTGGTTTGCCGCCCAACTGGCCTCGGGCTCACCGCTGGTCGTCAAGGCTACGACGCTTCTCGCGCTGGTTGCCGGCGGAGCGTTGCTTTATTTCGTCACCGCCTTCGCCACCGGCGGCGCCGATTTCGGCATGATCCGGCGCAATGTCAGGCGGAAGGGCTCCCCTTCGACTAGGGAATAGTCTCCAGATCCGTAAACCTAGCCGTAGCGACCCCCGTCGACAAGCATCAGTCTTCGCCGGACAATTCGTCATAGACCGGGCGCGGCAGCGGCTTACGTGCCTGCTTGTTAAGTTCGATCCCGAGTTCATCCCGAAGTCGCGCCGCTGTCTCCAGTGGCGTCTCGCGGCCATGTCGGCGCTCCAAAGCTTTCTCGTTGGAGACGGTCATCCATTTCCCGTCAGATCGTTTGCAGAATATGTTCCACCCTATCATACATATTCGGCGCCGCCCCTCATTGCCCTGCCGGGCATTTCTCCCCGTAAACGGGGGGAAAGAAGCTGGCTGCCCCTCGGCGCCCTTCCTGCAACGCTTGTCGTTGGCGAAACCGTCGATGACGCTGTCTTTCTCCCCGTCACTATACTGTCACTATACGGGGAGAAATGCCCGGCAGGGCAATGAGGGGCAGCGCCGACCTGTCAAGCCGAGACAGGCGCTAGAAGCGCGGCGCCAACAACATCGAACAAGCAATCGGACCTGAAGCAAATTGCTCTGCCGCGATCGCCAACAGCCTCTTGATCCGCTCCCCGCTCTCGTCCATAAGCGCGCCGTCGAAAGACTTTCGCCGCGCGCGAAACGGCCCTCCACAAGCCAGGGAAACACCATGACTGACTCCAATCAGCCCGCCTTCAATCAGCCTGCCTTCAAGCCACTTGTCTTTTCCGGCGTCCAGCCGACCGGCAATCTGCATCTGGGCAACTATCTCGGCGCCATCAAGAAATTCGTCGCCCTGCAGGACACCTCCGATTGCATCTATTGCGTCGTCGACCTGCATTCGCTGACCGCGCAGCTTGTCCATGACGATCTCAAAGACCAGACGCGCTCGATCACCGCGGCGTTTCTCGCCTCCGGCATCGACCCGAAGAAGCACATCGTCTTCAACCAGTCGCGGGTCATGCAGCACGCCGAGCTTGCCTGGATCTTCAACTGCGTGGCCCGCATCGGCTGGATGAACCGGATGACCCAGTTCAAGGACAAGGCCGGCAAGGACCGCGAGAATGCATCGCTCGGGCTGCTTGCCTATCCGAGCCTGATGGCGGCCGACATCCTCGTCTACCGCGCCACCCACGTGCCGGTTGGCGATGACCAGAAGCAGCATCTGGAGCTGACACGCGACATCGCGCAAAAATTCAACAACGACTTTTCGGACCGCATCGCCGGCCTTGGTGTCGGCGTCGAGATGAAGGTCGGCGAGGAGACGGTGAACGGTTACTTCCCGCTGACCGAACCGATCATCGGCGGACCGGCGGCGCGCATCATGTCGCTGCGCGACGGCTCGAAGAAGATGTCGAAATCGGACCCGTCGGACCTGTCGCGCATCAACCTGACCGACGATGCCGACAGCATCTCGAAGAAGATCCGCAAGGCCAAGACCGACCCCGAGGCGTTGCCCGGGGAATTGGACGGCTTGGTCAACCGGCCGGAAGCCGAAAACCTGGTCGGCATCTATGCGGGTCTGGCCGAGATATCGAAGGAGGCGGTGCTGGAGGAGTTCGGCGGCCAGCAGTTTTCAGTGTTCAAGCCGGCGCTGGCCGACCTTGCCGTGGAAAAGCTGGCGCCGGTCGCCGGCGAGATGCGCCGCATTTGCGATGACCGCGCCTATGTCGACGCGGTGCTCAGGGATGGCGGCGAGCGGGCCGGCGCCTTGGCCGAGGCGACGATGAAGACGGTGCGCGACATCATCGGCCTGCTGCAAAGCTGAACCTTAAGCGCCGCGCATCCGTTTGGACGCGCCAAGGACGCTCTAACGCACCAGCATCGCTACATCTGCCGGTCGCTTGCGGCCGGGCCGTGGCGGTGGCAGATTGCGACCGAAACCATCGAACAGGGTGACTATGGTCTCCAAACGCCTCAGCCGCGAAGCCGGCCATCGCCGCAAGTTCCTGGCGATCATCGACGACACGCCCGAATGCGAGAGGGCCGTCGTCTACGCCTCGAAGCGCGCGCAGAGCACCAACGGCGTTCTGGTGCTGCTCTACGTGATCGAGCCGGATGATTTCCAGCATTGGCTGGGTGTCGAGAAGATCATGCGCGAGGAGGCCACCGCCACCGCGCGGGCCGCACTTGATGCATACGCCAACAAGGTGCGCCAGAAACTCGGCATCGAGCCGGAACTGGTGGTGCGCGAAGGCAAGCCGACCGAAGAGATCCACAAATTGATCGAGGAAGACCAGGATATCGCCATCCTCGTGCTTGCGGCCGGCGCCGGCAAGGAGGGGCCGGGTCCGCTGGTCGGTGCTGTCGCCGGCAAGGGCGCCGCCTTCCCCATTCCAGTGACGGTGGTGCCGCAGAACCTGTCGGACGAAGAAATCGACAGCCTGGCCTAACGCAAAATCAAAGTGCTACAGCTTGCTTTGCGCGTCCAATTGAACGCACGGCGCGGTAGAAGAAAATTCATTCTCTCGGGCGGCCGTTCCGGCGATGCCTTTCGCTTGAATGTCCCGCCGATAAGGCCTATTTAGAATTATTCCAAACTATCTGCCCGAATGGGCACGGAGACATCCATGTTCATCCAGACCGAATCGACGCCAAATCCGGCGACATTGAAGTTCCTGCCCGGCAAGGAAGTACTTGTCGAAGGCACCGCCGATTTCCGCGATGCCGACAGCGCCGCTACGGCTTCGCCGCTGGCCGGCCGGCTGTTCGAGATCCCCGGCGTCACCGGCGTCTTCTTCGGCTATGATTTCATCACCGTGACCAAGGACGGCCCCGACTGGCAGCATCTGAAGCCGGCGATCCTCGGCGCCATCATGGAGCACTTCATGTCCGGCGCGCCGGTGATGGCCAAGGCCGGCCCCGCTGCCGAGACCAGCCAGACCGGCGAATTCTACGACAAGGCCGACGAGGAACTGGTCATCACCATCAAGGAACTGCTCGACACGCGGGTGCGCCCGGCCGTCGCCCAGGATGGCGGCGACATCACCTTCCGCGGCTTCGAGAACGGCACCGTGTTCCTGCACATGAAGGGCGCCTGCGCCGGCTGCCCGTCGTCGACGGCGACGCTGAAGCACGGCATCCAGAACCTGCTCCGGCATTTTGTGCCCGAGGTGCAGCAGGTCGAACAGGTCTCTTAACGACTCAAAAAACGTCAATTCGCCTGTCGCGCGATAACAAAAAACCGGGCTAAAGTGCCCGGTTTTCTGTTCTGCGACGTCCATTTGTTGCCTAGACGGTCCGCGTAAGAAAGTTTTTACAAGACTATCACTTTAGCGCCGACGGAGGTGCGGTCGTAAAGCTCGATAATATCTTGATTCATCAGCCGGATGCAGCCCGACGACATCGCCTTGCCGATTGAGTTCCACTCCGGGCTGCCATGCAGGCGGTAGCCCGAATCGCCGCCCCTGTTGAACAGATACAGGGCGCGCGCGCCGAGTGGGTTGGTCAATCCCGGCTCCATGCCGCCGGCAAACTTGGCGAGCTCCGGCTGGCGCTTGATCATCGCCGAAGGCGGCGTCCAGGTCGGCCATTCGCGCTTCACCGCGATACGGGCGGTGCCGCGCCATTCAAAACCCTCGCGGCCGACGCCGATGCCGTAACGCATCGCCTCGCCGCCGCCCATGACGTAGTAAAGAAACTTGTTCTGCGTATCGACGACGATGGTGCCCGGCTTTTCATCGGTGTCGTAGCTAACGACCTGCCGACGGTACTTGAACGGCACCTTTTCGATCGGAATGCGCGGCAGTCGATAGCCCGCATCGGTCATCGGGCCATAGTTGTTGGTGAATATCTGCGAGCCGATGGTGCTGCAACCAGCAATAGCCGTCGACAGCGCAAGTGCGGCGACGATTGCGAATGACTTCATGCGCATGAAAAGGTCCGATGCCCCGCCCAAAGGTAGCGGCACGAGACGGCCGCTTTGTCGCCATCATTCATGCTGGCATTTGCTTTGCTTGCCAAGCGGGCGATGCCTATATGCAGGGGCTTACGTGCCGGTAAGTCGGCAACTGTGGCTTTTCGGCAACGGCTACCATAAGATTATGTAATGAATTCAATGGGGCGGCCCGCCAACCCGCCGGAAGTCGAGGAGCTGTCATGAATGCCGGAGATGCCGCCCAGCGTTCCGGTCTGCCGGCCAAGACCATCCGCTACTATGAGGAGATCGGCCTGATCCGTCCGGCGCGCGCCGGCAACGGCTACCGCGATTATTGCGGCGACGACATCCACCGGCTGACTTTCTTGCGCCGCGCGCGCAATCTCGGCTTCTCGATCGACGACTGCCGCCGGCGGGCGATACCGGATCGACTTAGCCTTCCCAAGCGCTTGCATCGTCTCTTCGACGCTTAGGAGGACGGTGGTCTCATACGAGCTGAGCGCCCCGCCCGCACCGATAGCCAGCATGACAGATGCCATCGAAACGTTGTCTGGAGCCTCCCATAGATTCCAGCCATCGTGCTCTCCGAAGGCGTACCAGAACCCGTGTAGCTTTCCGCCCACCGATTCGATGTAGAACGGGCCGCCTCGCGTCGATCCTCGGGGTTTTCGATCAAGCGCGCCCAGGTTCGGGCGTATAGCTGAATTGCGTGAGATACATCGGCATGGCTCGTCTCCTCCCAGAGCTGCCCCCAACGATTGTAGTAAAGCGCCCGATACAGGGAGAGGCGAGTCGTTTCCGAGGCGTAGTACCGGTGGCTTAGTTGCGGGGCCGCTAATGGAGGTGCTTCACTGGCTTCAGGGAGTAAGGCCAATGGCAGCGTATCTCATTGCTGATGTAGACATAACCGATGCCGCCGTTTTCGAGGAATACCGCCGGGATGTGCCAGCAACCGAAGCGCGCTATGGGGGACGGTACATCGCTCGTGGCGGAGCCACCAAAGTGCTGGAAGGCGATTGGGAACCTCATCGCCTGGTCATTGTCGAGTTTCCGGACATGGCCTCGCTCATGGCATGGTACGGCTCTCCAGAGTACAGCCGGCTCAAAGCTATCCGTGAACGCTGCGCAAAGACGAGGATCATTGCTCTGGAGGGCGTGATCCCCGTTGGTTGAAGGCCGGGTTTGTCAACCAGATAATCGCCTGAAGAAAGGCGATTACCTGGTTGACAAACCCAAGGCGCTGAATAGTGTTGGGCCAGCGCTACAGGACTTGTATCGGCCTGCCCCTCCACAAGGCGGGCCGTTTGCGTTGGAACCTGCGTCCGATTTCACAGTTTGGTAAGGACCAATATGGCACCATGTCGCGCATTCGCAGTTGCGAAATAGTTTGCTGCGATGCAATAACTACGCCATATTGTGTGGATAAACGTGTTCGCATACACTCCGACGATAAACGCAAGGGAGGACTTCCCCGGTCGAACGTCGGAGAAGGAGCGTTAATGATGGACAAGACCGCAATTCGGTTGGTCGTCTTCAAAGACGGCGACCACTACATCGCCCAAGCCTTAGAGGTTGATATCGCCGCTCAAGGGGACACCCCCGAAGAAGCGTCGCGGCGTCTTGGCATTGCGCTGAACGCGGAAGCTCGCGACGCGAAAGCGGAGGGCCGCAATTTGCTTGACCTTGGGCCGGCTCCTGAGACTGTTCGTGTCCTATACGAGGACCGAGTAGTGAGCCGCGAACAAAAGATGGTCGCGTAAAGGGTGGCAACCCTCGGCCAGTACATGTTCTGGCTGAAGTCTCAAGGTGGCGGAACTTGTCGTTCTGGTATTCAAGCGGACCCGGATATCGGCATGGTCCCCGTGACCAAGCTGGTTTCGAAGGATGGGTATGTTGTTTACCCCGGCAATGACCAGAGCGAAGAGCTATCACCATACATGATTGAGTACTTTGACCGCCGCTTGCGCGTCATCTCGCCCTTTCGGTCGGTCCCGCGCGCCTAATCCTTCGCCTGTTCGCGCTTCCGGCGCACCAGTTCTTTTATCGCTTCGTTGGTGAGTTTCGGCGCCTTCGCGATCTTGTTCACCACGGCTTCAAAGGCGGCGTCTGACTGATCAGTTTTCAGTTCACGCGCGGCTTCGCGAAACTTCTCAATCTGCGTTTTTCCCGCCGCCTTCGGCGCGGACTTTTTCGTCACTGGAACGCATCTCCCGACTTGCTGTCATCCTCATAGACCAGATCGAAGCTATTTTCGAGGATTTGGAGCCAGAGCTTCCTCTTTGCCTTCGGCCAGTCGGTTCCTGGTGGCGGCAGGCGATCTATCAGGCCCTTGATAATAGGATCTAGCGTTGGCGCATCACCGCCGTTACCGGTGCCTCCGCCGCTCCCACTGCCGCTGCCGCCCTTGCTGCCGCCCTCATCGCTGGCCTTAAAGGAAGCTGATGCCGGTATCACCAAGCGATTGCGCCCACTCTCATAAAATCCCGCTTCCTCTGCGGAGCGCTCCAATGCTTGACGAGCGCGTGATGTCTGCTTCGGAGCCACACCCCAAGTTTTGATATCCCGCTCGAATGCCGCCGCCGGCGGCACGACACCGCCTTTGTAGTTTTCGTAAACAAGCTTGTAGAGGGGGACCGTCAAGAAGGCTTCGACCTTTGCCTTGCGCTCCTGAGCGGGATCGGCTGACGCGCGCCCAAGCGCTGTCAACTTGAGACCGGGCCCATTCGGTTCCATGAGGCCGAACGTTCGCGTCGTTCCAATACGCACTCGGAAGCCGCTGCTCTTTGGGCTGAGGTTCATCCATGCCGCAAGCTGGTCTTCGGTAGCTTCACCCTGCCCGACGTTGTCATGGAGCGTTCGAACCACGTCGAGCGCATCGGAAAGAGACATGTAGGGGAATTGTATCGTTGAGCGCTCGCGCTCCTGCGGTCCAGAACTTTCTTCCGTCGTCTGCTCTTCCTGATGTTCAAACTCTGTGTTCATCGGAGAGGCTCCCTTTCTTCAAAAAAATGAAAAGAACAATTATCGAACTTTGGATAGCCTTCATATAGATATATGCGGAAATTGGCAATAGCAGAATGTTATGCCGAAAACGGGTTAGCGCGCACTAAGCGGTGGCTTGGCCATTGACTGACGAAGGCAGATGTGGCCTATTCCCGCGCGCGGCAAGCCGCCAACATGATTCCGAGAGGATCTGGAATGAAGAGACCTGCTTAGCCCCTCGCGCTCTGGCCATTGGCGTCAGAGGGGAGACTAAGAGAAAAGCCGCCAAACCGGTTGCAACGGTGAGGCGGCTCTAGAATGACCAGCAGTCGGAAAGGGCGGTAAAGCCCCGCGACCCAGGATCACAACACCCTGAGAATCGCATCTTTGCCGCCTCTTTTCAAGGCCCACACTCTGAAAAGAGGGTGTCGCGATGATATGGGTCAATCCCTACACGCGCTTCCGTTTCGGACGCATAGAATCCGTCTGCGGCCACTATCGCAGCCGATAAGACGGCGCTAGCGGCGTAGCCGCCTAGCCGTTCCGACCAACCTAACTGCCGGGGACTAGGTCCCCGGCCTTTTCTTGCTGCGCCTCGCATACCGCCAAAGTGGAAGCTCCAATTGCACGGATTTGCGGAAGTGTCGTCGCTTGTCGTCAAGCAGGTCTATAATAGGTGAGGCGCTTACCGGCGGCACCTTTCAACGCGATAAAGGCGCGGGTGCCGTCATCAACGCCAAGGGCAATGCGGTTGCTGTAGCGGAAATCGAATTCGGCAAGGTAGCGGTGCAGGTGGTGCTCGGCGTAATGCTGATAAACGCCCTTCATGCCGCGCTTGAAGATTGAATAGAAGCCTTCCACCGTGTTGGTATGGATGGTGCCGCGAACATACTCGTCTTTGGAGTGCGTCACAAAATCGTGCGATGCGAATTCTTGGCCTACGCGGCGATAGATGCCGGACTCGTCGGTCATGAGTGCGCTTTCCTTGGCGATGTTGGCGCGGACGATTGGCATGATCGTTCCAATGCGGGCCGTATCGACATGAAACGAACGGGCGCGGCCACCGCGCTCGACAAGCGTAACCACAGTGTTCTTGTGAGCGCCACCACCACGCCTGACCGGGGTGCCCTTGAGGCGTCCGCTGTACGTCTCGTCTACTTCGACGGTCTTGCCGTTGCCACCAAGCGGGGAGAGGTCGCCAGACGCCATAGCAAGGCGAATGCGATGGCACAAGAACCAAGCGGCTTCATAGGTGCATTCGAGTATGCGGTGCATCTGGTGAGCGCTGACGCCCTTCTTGGAGGCGCACATGAGGTGAATAGCCTGTAGCCACTTGGTCAGGGGCAAATGGCTTTCCTCGAAGATCGAACCCATGCGGACGGTGAACTGCGCACGGCAAGCGCTGCACTTATAGAGACCGTGCCGTTCGACGCCGTTCGGGTTCTTCTTGGAAGGCTTGGTGCGGATGCCCTTCAATTTGTAGTGCTTGTCCACAGAGCCGCATTTCGGGCAAACCGGACCATTCGGCCACAAGATCGCCTCGACGTGTTCGAATGCCTTGGCTTCGTCGTGGAATTCGGGGCGGGACAGAACGGACATGGAAATCTCCTATGCCCTTACCCTACGTAATCACGTTGGGTTTGTCAACCATATAATCGCCTGAAGAAAACGGGTTCAAACCGTGAACAGAATCTGGCATGGTGCCGCCATGCCAATCATCTCGCCTGTCCCTCTCAACCCCCTTATCGACGGCCGTCAGTCGGAGCGCGCGATGCTGGTTCGGCGCGGCGTGCAGCGGCTGCTCAAGGAAATGGGCGCGCATGTGCTGCCCGAACTGTCGCTGGCGACCGGGCGCCGCGCCGACCTCGTCGCGCTGACCCGGCAGGGCGACATCTGGATCATCGAGATCAAGTCCTCGATCGAGGATTTCAGGGTCGACCGCAAATGGCCGGACTACCGGCTGCATTCCGACCGTTTCTTCTTCGCCACGCATCCCGGCGTGCCCTCGGAGATCTTTCCGCAGGAATGCGGTTTTATCCTTTCCGACGGCTATGGCGCCGAAATCCTGCGCGATGCGCCCGAGCACCGCATGGCCGCGGCGACCCGCAAGGCGCTGATGCTGAGGATCGCGCGGGCCGGTGCAGCGCGGCTGCTCGCGGCGGAACTCGCCGGCGTGGCGGTGCCGGCGCTGGAGGGCGAGAGCGAGTAGGAGTGCGCCGCGTCGGCGACAGGCCTCGCACGTCGCCACCTAGCGTTGGCGTCGGACCACGCCTTCATGCGGGCCTGCCGATCCTCTCGATACAATTTTTGATCTCGCACCGATGATTTCCGCCTGCCTGCGCTGTCCTGATCAATAGGCGCTGGAATGGTCCGGCGGCGGAAAGAGAGGTGATCCATGGGATCGTTACAGGGTCAGAATGTCGTCGTCATCGGAGGCAGCCGGGGTGTCGGCCGCTCGATCGTGGAAGCCGCGCTTGGCGAGGGAGCAACAGTCCTTGCCGTTGCTCGTGGCACAGCCGCCCTGAAAGAGCTCTCCCGGGAAACACCAGGCGTGAAGACGCTTGCGGTCGACGCCACCGAAGAGACCGCACCCGATGCGGTTTTCGCGGCGCTTGAGCCAGACGTCCTGGTGATCTGCGCCGGCGCCCTCGCGCCGTCCGCGCCCGTCCAGGAGCAGAGCTGGGAGGACTTCTCGGCAAACTGGGAAATGGACGTCAAGGCATCGTTCCTGTTCTGCAAGGCGGCACTCCAGGGTCGGCTCAAGCCGGGGAGCCGGGTGGTTCTGATCTCCAGCGGCGCGGCATTCAGCGGCGGACCGCCGAACTCTGGCGGCTATGCCGGCGCAAAACGCATGCAGGTGTTCCTCGCCGGTCATAGCCAGAAGGAATCGGACCGACTTGGTTACGACCTGCGTTTCATGGCGCTTTCGCCGGCGCGTATCATGCCGGGCACCGGCGTCGGCGATCGCGGCATCGACGGCATTTCGGCCTATGTGGGCATTAGCCCGGCGGACTTCCTGGCGAGCATGACCGACATGCAGACGCCGGCCGATGTCGCACGAGCTGCAATCGCGCTCGCCACCGGCCAGGCTCAGGGCAGCTCGTTCGTGGTGAGCGGCAGTGGACTTGCGGCGGCGGCATGAGGCGCGCAGGATGCCAGCCGACTTCAGCACCGCCGGGCTTCCCATGACAGACGCTCCTGGCCCTCTTGAGCCATCGGGCCGGTCGGTCCTCGATCGGCTGGCCTTCGAGCGCTTGACAGTGGCTCATCGCCGCGAGCTTAAGCTCCACTGCTACCGGATGATGGGCTCGTTGCACGAGGCGGACGACCTCGTGCAGGACACCTTCCTGCGGGCGTGGCGCGCACGGTCGCAGTTCGACGGACGAGGCTCGGTTCGCGGCTGGCTCTACACGATCGCCACCAATAGCTGCCTCAACGCCATCAAGGCGAGGTCGACAGCGCATCGCATTCTCCAACAACCCGAACGGCCGCCCTCCGACGGGCGGGCCGTCGACGGGTCTGCCGAGTTCACCTGGCTGGAGCCTTATCCGGACGCCGAGCTTCCGAACCTCGTTGACGGCGAGCCCGGTCCGGAAGCGCGCTACGAGACCCGTGAAGCGGTTCAACTTGCCTTCGTCGCGGCGATCCAGCTTCTGCCGCCCAGGCAGCGGGCCGCCCTGTTGCTTTGCGACGTGCTGGGGTGGTCTGCGGTCGAGACGGCGCAATTGCTGGGTGGATCGACCGCTTCGATCAACAGCGCCTTGCAGCGGGCCCGCGCAACGCTTGGCGAGCGATACCCTCAGGGACGCCCCGTGCAGTGGCCACGGTCCAGTCCGGAAGAGGGCCTTCTGCTCGAACGCTACATGCGGGCCTGGCAGACCGCCAACCTCGACGGCTTCATCGAACTCTTGAGGGAAGACGCCACCTACCACATGCCGCCATGGCGGGAATGGTACCAAGGGCGCAAGGCGATTCGCGATTTCATCGAGACCGTGTGGGGCAATTTTGCGGGCTATCGCACGGTGGCCACCCGAGCCAACGGCCAGCCCGCTGTCGGGGTCTATGCACTGGACCATCGTGACCTTGTATGGCGACCCCACTCGCTGCATGTTATTGAACCCGCCGACGGCAAAATCGCCTCCCTGACGACCTATGTGCCGCCGCTCGGACCCGAACTGTTTGCAGCCTTCGGCCTGCCGCCGGTCTAATCCTCTTCCGCCCCATTCGCCGCCGGCGCGACCAGCAGCACGGCGGCGCCGAGTATCGCGGCGATGAAGGAGCCGGCGAGGATGCCGACCTTAACCGCGTCCTGCAGCTCGACATTGCTGGCGAAGGCGAGCAGGCCGATGAACAGGCTCATGGTGAAGCCGATGCCGCAGAGCAGCGAAATGCCGATCATGTGCAGCCAGCCGGCATTGACCGGCAGATCGGCAAAGCCGAGCCTGATGGCAAGTGCCGAGGAGCCGAACACGCCGACCAGCTTGCCGGCGACGAGGCCGGCGGCGACGCCCAGCGTCAGCGGCTCGACCAGAGCGGCAGCGCTCAGGCCGGCCAGCGAAACGCCGGCATTGGCAAAGCCGAAGATCGGGACGATAACGAAAGGCACTATCCTGTGCAGCCCGTGTTCGAGCCGATGCAGCGGCGAATGGTCGAGATCATGGCTGATACCCGGGGAGATCTTCAGGGGTATGGTCAGGGCCAGCGCTACGCCGGCGAGCGTGGCATGAACGCCCGATTTCAGCACCAGCACCCACAGAATGACGCCAAGCACAAGATAGGGCAGCAGCGTCAGCACGCGCATGCGGTTGAGCATGATGAGCAGAGCGATGACCGCGAAGGCAGCGCCGAGAAAGGCGAGCGACAGGCCGCTTGTGTAGAACACCGCGATGATGACGACCGCGCCGAGGTCGTCGAGGATGGCCAGGGCGGTGAGGAATACCTTCAGCGACCCCGGCACGCGAGTGCCGAGCAGCGACAGTACGCCGAGCGCAAACGCGATGTCGGTGGCGGTCGGGATCGCCCAGCCGGACAGAGCGGCTGGATTGTCGCGATTGATGGCGATGTAGACAAGCGCTGGAACCAGCATGCCGCCGGCGGCGGCGATGCCGGGCAGGACGCGCCGCGGCCAGGTCGAGAGCTGTCCGTCCAGCATCTCGCGCTTGATCTCGAGGCCGACCAGCAGGAAGAAAACGGCCATCAGGCCGTCATTGATCCAGTGCGATACGCTGAGCGGTCCCAGATAGGCGTGAAGGGCGTCGAAATAGGCCTGGGACAGCGGCGAATTGGCGACGATCAGGGCAAGGGCTGCGGCTGCCATCAGAACGATGCCGCCGGCCGCCTCGCTACTGAGAAATTCGCGAAAAATGGAAGCCGGCCGCTGCTTCTGGTCCTGCATCTGCTCTCCGTCCTATCGGCCGGCAGGGCCGGTGTTGCCTCGTGCGATGATGCGCAAACACCGACGGCAGGGCAAGTCTCTACAGCGCCGCGCGTCCTTTGGGACGCGCAAAGGAGGCTGTAGCACTTTGATTTTGCGCATGATCCCCAGCGAAAGCCGATTCCGCCATTCGCCGACACGAACCTTCGGTTCGGTCAGGCGTCAGCGCGGCGCGCGCTTGGCGAGTATCCGCTGCAGCGTGCGACGGTGCATGTTGAGCCGGCGCGCGGTCTCGGAGACGTTGCGGTCGCACATTTCGTAGACGCGCTGAATGTGCTCCCAGCGCACGCGGTCGGCCGACATCGGGTTTTCAGGCGGCGCGGCGCGTTCGCCCGCGGTGCGGGTAAGGGCCGCGAAAACGTCGTCGGCATCGGCTGGCTTCGACAGATAATCAACGGCCCCCAGCTTCACCGCCGTCACTGCGGTGGCGATGTTGCCATAGCCGGTGAGAATGATGGCGCGGGCGTCGTCGCGCTTCTCGCGGATGGCGGCAACGACGTCGAGGCCGTTGCCGTCGGCGAGCCGCATGTCGACCACGGCATATGCGGGCGGGTTGGCGCGCGCCTTGGCCACCGCCTCCTCGACGCTCTCGGCGGTCTCGACCACGAAACCCCTGGCTTCCATGGCGCGGGCAAGGCGCGTGAGGAACGGCTTGTCGTCGTCGACGATCAGCAGCGAGGTGTCCTCGCCTTCAACCATTGCGCCAGTCGTTTCGTCGCCGTTCATCGTCTTCTAAATTCCTGCTGCCCGATTTTTACGCAGATATAGTTTTGGAGCGCTATTGTCCAATTCAAGCCGTGTCAAACATGGTGGCCGAAGCCGATTCAGGGTTGAGGAAGACGCTGCGCGGCCACGATATTTGCACGACGGCGCCCTCGCCCGGTTCGTTTGAATTGCGGAAATCGAGCGTGGCCCCCGAGCGTTCAAGCAAGGTCTTGGCGATGAAAAGCCCCAGACCGAGGCCGCCGCCGGCCTCGGTGCCCTGCCGCGTCGACATATAGGGCTCGCCGATGCGGTCGATGATTTCAGGAGGGAAACCCGGCCCGTCGTCAGTGATCGAGAAGGTGACGGCGGCCTCGTTCCAGCTCCAGCGCACGGTGACGCTCTTACGGGCAAAGTCGACGGCATTCTCGACCAGATTGCCGAGGCCGTAGATTACGCCGGGATTGCGCCGCCCGACCGGTTCGGGGCCGATGCGCTCGCCAGGGCGAAGCTTGATCGAGATGCCGAAATCGCGGTGCGGGGCCGTCATCTCCTCGACCAGCGAAGTCAGCGGCATGCGGGAGAGATGCGCCTCGCCCTCGGAAGACAGGCTGGTCAGGCGCATGAGGATTTCCCGGCAACGCTCGCTCTGCGAGCGCAGCAGCGTCACGTCCTCGCCGTATTTTGGGTCGTTGCGGAGCGCCTTCTCCATCTCCTTGGCGACAAGCGTGATGGTGGCCAGCGGCGTGCCGAGCTCATGCGCGGCGGCGGCGGCCAGACCGTCCAGCGCCGACAAATGCTGCTCGCGCTGCAGCACCAGCTCGGTGGCGGCAAGCGCGTTGGCGAGCAGCCGGGCTTCCTCGGCCACGCGGAAGGCATAGATCGCGGTGAAGGCGATCGAGGAAAACACCGCCATCCACATGCCGGCGACATAAATGAACGGCATCTCCAGCGGCGCGCCCTCGTACCAGGGCAGCGGCAGATGGAAGAAGACCAGCAGGCTCGCCGCCATCATCACCAGCGCGCCGAGGATGGCGGTCAGGCGCAGCGGCAGCGACGTCGCCGAGATGACCACGGGCACGGTGACCAGCACTGAAAACGGATTGGTGAGGCCGCCCGTCAGGTAGAGCAGGCCGGCAAGCTGCAGGCTGTCGATGGTCAGGATGGCGAAAGCCGGCAGCGGGGTCAGCCGATGCGCCGCCGGATAGCGGAAGGTCAGCAACAGGTTCATCCAGGCCGAACAGGCGATCAGCGCGAAGCAGGGACTGACGGGCAGCGGGAACTTCAGCCCATAGGCAACGACGATAACCGCCAGGCTCTGGCCGACGATGGCAAGCCAGCGCAGCCTGATCAGCGTGTTAAGGCGCAGCCGCTGGCTTTGCTGGAAGTCGGGCGCCCGCAGGATGTTTATCATGGCCAAGGATTTATAGCCGGAAAAGGATAAAGGCTAGGTCCCCCGCGGTTTGGCGCGGCTGGTGGCTGTGGCGAGAAGCGGGTTCTCCGGCCAGACGTGCCGGGGATAGCGGCCACGCATCTCGGCCCGCACATCGGCCCAGGAGCCGCGCCAGAAGCCGGGCAGGTCGCGGGTTGTCTGGATCGGCCGGTGCGCCGGCGATAAAAGCTCGAGCGTCAGCGGCACGGTGCCACTGGCGATCGCGGGATGCCGGTCGAGACCGAACAACTCCTGCACGCGGATCGCCAGCACCGGCCATTCGCCATCATAGCGGATCGGCACGCGGCTGCCGGACGGAGCGTCGAAATGGGTCGGTGCCAGTGCCTCGATCCTGCGCTGGAGATCGTGCGGCACCAATGCCATAAGGCCGGCCGAAAGCACGCCCGGATCGATCGCCGCAAAGGACGCCGCGCCGGAGAGATACGGCAGCAGCCAGTCGTCGAGGCTATCGTCGAGCGCGGCGTCGGAAACATCGGGCCAGGGCGGGCCGAGGCCGCGATGCAGCCAGCCGAGCCGTTGACGCAGCGTTTCAGCCTCCTTGCCCCAGGGCAAAAGCGACAGCCCGTGTTGGCGCAAGGCGTCGAGGATGGCGCGATCCGCCTCAGTGCCGGCCGGCGGCGGCAGCATACGTTCGGACAGCGTGATGGCGCCGAGGCGAACGGTTTCGCACACGCGCACCGCGCGCCTGTCGCGGTCGAAGCTGGTTTCGCGGCTTGTCTCGATTTTTTGCGCAAGCGAAGCGCGAATGTCGGTCTCATCTATCGCCGCTGCTGCCGTGATGCGGGCGTTCTGCGCCTTGCCCTGCAGATCGGCGACGACGAGCCAGGCCGCGCCCGCCAGCGGATCGGCGGCGTCGAGCATGGCGCCCGAACCGTTGGCCAGCACGAAACGGCCGCGCTCGCCGCGCGCCTTGGCGACGCGATCCGGCCAGGCATAGATGAGGAGCGCGCCGGCGCTGCTACCCTCCCCCCTCGAGGGGGAGGTGCCGCCAAAGGCGGCGGAGGGGGTCACCTCAGAAGGCACCGTTTTGCGGTCGCGCCCTTCGCTACCGACCCCACCCCGTCCCTCTCGCTTCGCTGCGCTCAGCTCGGTCGCCGACCCTCCCCTCGAGGGGGAGGGTGAGGGTGAGGCCTGTTTCGCCAACCGCTCGGCGAGCTGCCGCGCGGCGGTGGCGCGCGGCGATCTTTCGGATCGGAACCGCATCAGCCGCCGTTCGAGGTCGGCGCCATCGCCGCCAAGGCCACGCTCGGTGAGCAGCACGGCAAGCATGACCGCTTCGAACGCCTGGCCGGTCTTTGCCGCGTCGGCGACCATGTGTGCCAGCCGCACCGGCAGCGCCAGCCTGCGCATCGCAGCACCCGATTCCGTCAGGCGCCCTGCCTCGTCGATGGCGTCGAGCGCACGAAGCAGCGACCTTGCCTCGTTGAGTGCTGGGGCCGGCGGCGGATCGAGGAACGAAAGGCTCACCGGGTCGACGACACCGAAGGCGGCGCAATCGAGCATCAACCCCGACAGATCGGCTTCGAGGATTTCCGGCGGGGTGAAGGCGGGAAGCGCCGCCGTCTGCTCGGCCCGCCACAGCCGGATGGCGACGCCCGGCTGCGTGCGCCCGGCGCGGCCGGCGCGCTGGTCGGCCGAGGCTTTGCTGACCCGCACCGTCTCCAGCCGCGTCAGGCCGCTGGCCGGTTCGTAGCGCGGCAGGCGCGACAGGCCGGAATCGATGACGACGCGCACGCCGTCGATGGTGATCGAGGTCTCGGCGATCGAGGTCGCCAGCACCACCTTGCGGCGGCCGGACGGCGCCGGCTTGATCGCGGCGTCCTGCGCCTTGTTGTCGAGCATGCCGTAGAGCGGCACGATATCGGTGTCGGCACTGACGCGGCCTTGCAGCCGCTCGGCCGTGCGCTCGATCTCACGCTGGCCGGGCAGGAACGCGAGCACGCTGCCGCTCTCATCGGCAAGGGCCGCGCGGATCGCCTTGGCCATGGCGTCCTCGATGGCGATGCCGGCCGGCCGCTCGTCGTAGCGGATGTCGACGGGAAAGGCGCGGCCCTCGCTCTCAATCACCGGGGCGCCGGAAAGCAGCCGCGCGACACGTGCTCCGTCGAGCGTCGCCGACATCACCAGCAATCGCAGCTCGGGCCTCAGCGCACCTTGCACGTCGAGCGCCAGCGCCAGCCCGAAATCGCCGTCGAGCGAGCGCTCATGGAACTCGTCGAAGAATACCGCCGAGACACCGGGCAACTCCGGATCGTCGAGGATCATCCGCGACAGCACGCCCTCTGTGACGACGAGAATCCTGGTCCTCGCAGAAGTGCGGTTTTCCATGCGCATGGCGTAGCCAACCGTTTCGCCGGGCTCCTCGCCGAGCAGTTCGGCCATGCGGCGGGCAGCAGCGCGGGCAGCGAGCCGGCGCGGCTCCAGCAGAATGATCTTTCCGGTGCCGAGCCACGGCGCGTCGAGCAGCGCCAGCGGCACCAGCGTCGTCTTGCCGGCGCCGGGCGGCGCCACCAGCACGGCGCTGTTGCCATGGCCGAGCGCTTCGCTGAGCGCCGGCAGTACGGCGGAGACCGGAAGCTCCGGCAAGGGTTTTCTGGTCATTGTTCCAAGGATGCATCCATCCAATTGCGGCGGATCCGCAGCGCCCGCATATCAGCGGTGGCGGTCGCCGCGCAACCGGGGCGGGCCAACTCAAAGCCGGGTCCGCGAGAACGGATTCCCGCGCACCGTGCCGAGCCTCACCTCCTCGCGCACCATCGTCAAAAGGCCGATGCCGCCAATGACGGCGAGGCCGACAAGCGACAGAAGATCTGGCGACAGAAAATCTGGCGACGAAGATCTGGATATTCCTGGAGAACGCGTCCAGGATCATTGGCCCGAGGATCTGCGAATAATGCGTCGGCGCGATCCGCCCAGGCTTTTGACAACGGCATCGTTGCATGAACAGCTTGCATAGGGAGCTTGGCGAGCAGAATTCCGTTCGTCCACGTTATTCCAGTTCCAGGGAGAATGCAGAGTGAAGATACTGGCGCTCGGTGCGCATCCGGACGATATCGAGATCTTCATGTTCGGTACGATGGCGGCCTATGCCGCACAAGGCGCAGAATTGGTTTTTGCGATAGCCACGGATGGCGCCAAGGGCGGGAAGGGCGATCCGGAATTACTCGCCCGCGCCCGCCGCGAGGAAGCGGCTGTGGCGGCGGACCTGCTTGGCGCAACACCGCACTTCCTCGACTTTCCGGATGGCGCGCTGGTTGCCGATGCCGCGCTGATCGCGGCGCTGAAGGCGCTGATTGGCGACGTGAAGCCAGATCTGGCGATCACCCATGCGCCGAACGACTATCATGGCGACCACCGTGCGCTGTCGGACGGCCTGCGCATCGCGGCATCCTTCACTGTCCCGGTGCTGCATGCCGATACGCTCGGTGGCACCGGCTTTTCGCCGACGCATTATGTCGATATCTCCGGGCATTTCGAGCTCAAGGCGATGGCGATCCGAGCGCACCAGTCGCAGGACCCCGAACGTTTCGCCGATGCGGCGCGCACGCAGAACGCGTTTCGCGCCGGCCAGTGCAATGGCGCGGCCGGTTCCTTCGCCGAGGCCTTCCGCTTCGAACCGATCTTCCCCTTCGCCGATATCCGCGCCCTGCTGCCGCCGGCCCCAGTGATCCGGCCGGTGACGGTGAGCACCAAAACGGTCGAATGAGCCGGCGCCCGCGCGCCGGACGATCTGACACCCGCCTTTCCTGAACCAAGCGACCGATGCGCCATGCTGCAGCGCAGCGACGAATTCGCTTGCCTTGTTTAGTAAAAATTGCATCACTAAACAAAATTACTAAACATCCGGCGCTCAACCGAGTCGCCATGTTTGGACCCCTGAGGAGGGGGTTGAGGTTTTTGAAACCGTCATCCGGACGCGTTTCGTAAATGGGAGGAAGGCATGAAATCGACCTTGAAACTGACGGCGGGGAAACTGACGTTGGGACTGGCCTCGGCGATGCTTGCGTCGACAGCCGCTTCGAACGTCGCGCAGGCGGAAGATCTGACGCTTTGCTGGGCAGCCTGGGACCCGGCCAACGCGCTTGTCGAATTGTCCAAGGATTTTACCAAGGAAACCGGCATCGGCATGAAATTCGAGTTCGTGCCGTGGACCAACTATGCCGATCGCTTCCTCAACGAGTTGAATTCCAAGGGCAAGCTGTGCGACCTGATCATCGGCGACAGCCAGTGGATCGGCGGCTCAGCCCAGAACGGCCATTACGTCAAGCTGAACGACTTCTTCGACAAGGAGAAGATCAGCATGGACGACTTCGTGCCGGCGACCGTCGTCGGCTATTCGGAATGGCCGAAGAACTCGCCGAACTACTGGGCGCTGCCGGCCATGGGCGATGTCGTCGGCTGGACCTATCGCAAGGACTGGTTCTCCAAGCCGGAACTGCAGAAGGAATTCAAGGAAAAGTACGGCTGGGATCTCGCCGCGCCGACGACCTTCGACCAGTTGAAGCAGATCGCCGAGTTCTTCCAGAAGCGCGAGATCGACGGCAAAACCGTCTATGGCGCGTCGATCTATACCGAGCGCGGCTCCGAAGGCATCACCATGGGCGCCATGGACGTGCTCTACAGCTTCGGCTTCAACTATGAGAATCCCGACAAGCCCTACGAGATGGACGGCTTTGTCAACTCCGAGAAATCGGTGAAGGGGCTGGAACTCTACAAGGCGCTCTATGACTGCTGCACGCCTCCCGGCGCCTCGAACAGCTACATGGGCGAAGGCGTCGATGCCTTCAAATCCGGCCAGGTGGCGATGCATATGAACTTCGCCTTTACCTGGCCAGGCCTGCAGAAGGACGAAAATGTCGGCGGCGATAAGATCGGCTATTTCGCCAATCCCAAGGGTCCTGACGGCAATCAATTCGCCCAGCTTGGCGGCCAGGGCATCTCGGTGGTCTCCTACTCGGACAAGCAGGAGGCCGCGCTCAAATACATCAAGTGGTTCGCCAACAAGGACGTGCAGGCCAAATGGTGGTCGCTCGGCGGCTTTTCCTGCCTCAACGCAGTCGTCAAAGATCCAGGCTTCCCGGCCAGCCAGCCTTACGCGCAGACCTTCCTCGACTCCATGGCCATCGTGAAGGATTTTTGGGCGGAGCCCAGCTATGCGCCGCTGCTGCAGGCGTCGCAGAAGCGCTTCCATGACTATGTCGTCGCCGGCCAGGGTTCGGCCAAGGATGCGCTCGACGGCCTGGTCAAGGACTGGACCGAGGTCTTCCAGGACGATGGCAAGATGTAGTTGGGCAGATGTAATCGGCTCCTCCCGAGCCATGCCGCGTGTCCCGTGCCGCCCTTGGCACGGGACACAGTTCAGATAAATTCCATTGTCGAGACGACCAAGTGACCGAAGCGGGACTGACCATGCTCAATCGGACTGCGGACAGCGTTGCCCGGGCTACGCCTGAGCCGTTGGCCCGCAAGGTCCGGGGCATCAGCGACAAAGGCCTCGCCTGGCTGTTCATCTCGCCGACGATCCTGTTGCTGCTCGCCATCAACATCTTCCCGCTGTTCTGGGCGATCTATCTCTCCTTCACCAATTACCGCGCCAATCGCCCCAACGAAGTGGTCAGGAACGTCGGCCTTGCGAACTACAAACGCATCCTCGGTGACCAGGACATCTGGATCGCCATGCAGACGACGGCGCATTTCGTGTTCTGGACCATCCTGCTGCAGACGCTGATCGGCTTCACGCTGGCCTGGCTGATCGACCGGAAATTTCGTGGCCACGCCTTCTGGACGACCATCATTCTCGTGCCGATGATGCTGTCGCCGGCGGTGGTCGGCAATTTCTGGCGCTTCCTCTACGAGCCGCAGATCGGTCTGTTCGCCTATGCCATCTCATTCGTCACCGGCATTCCGGCAACGCAGATCGGCATGCTCTCCAACGTGTCGCTGGCGCCGTGGTCGATCGTTATCGTCGACACCTGGATGTGGACGCCTTACGTGATGCTGATCTGTCTCGCCGGGCTGCGCTCGATCCCCGAATACATCTATGAGGCGGCCGAGGTCGACCGCGCCTCCAACTGGCGGCAGTTCTGGTCGATCACGCTGCCGATGGCGCTGCCCTTTATCATGCTGGCGGTGCTGTTCCGCGGCATCGAGAACTTCAAGATGTTCGACATGGTCAACCTGCTCACCGGCGGCGGACCGGGCTCGACCACCGAAGTCGCCTCGATCACGCTGAAGCGGCAGGCCTTCGAAAGCTGGCGGACGGGTTATTCCTCAGCCTTCGCCATCATCCTGTTCGTCGCGGTGTTCGGGCTGGCCAATATCTACGTCAAAGCGCTCAACAAGGTGAAGCAGAGATGAGCCTGACGTCAGCCCATTCGGTCGTCGCACCCTCGGCCACGTCGAAGCGCGTCGCCGGCACGATCATCGTGCTTTACGCGCTGATCTCGATCGTGCCGCTGCTGTGGATCTTCGCCACCAGCTTCAAGACGCCGCCGGATTCGATCGCCTATCCGCCGAAGATCCTGTTCCAGCCGAGCCTCGAGGGCTACTGCAATCTGTTCTCGACCCGCACCCGGCAGACACCGGAATACATCAACTCGCTGGGACCGGCTACGGGCGTCTGCGACGAGACAGTGCGCAAGCGCAACATGGTGATCGCCGGGCCGTCCAACTTCATGCCGCGCTTCATAAACTCGCTGATCATCGCCTTCGGCTCGACCTTCTGCGCGGTGTTCCTCGGCACATTGTCGGCCTATGGCTTCTCGCGCTTCAAGGTGCCGTTGGCCGACGATCTGCTGTTCTTCATCCTGTCAACGCGGATGATGCCGCCGATCGCGGTCGCTATTCCCATCTACCTGATGTACCGCGAGCTTGGCCTGTCGGACACCGCACTCGGCATGATCCTGCTCTACACGGCGGTCAACGTGTCGCTGGCCGTGTGGCTGCTGAAGGGCTTCATCGACGAGATCCCACGCGAATACGAAGAAGCGGCGATGATCGACGGCTATACGCGGCTGCAGGCCTTCTGGCGCACCGTGCTGCCGCAGGCGACCACCGGCATTGCCGCGACAGCCATCTTCTGCCTGATCTTCGCTTGGAATGAGTATGCGTTCGCCGCCCTTTTGACCTCGGGCACGGCGCAGACCGCACCGCCCTTCATCCCGACCATCATCGGCGAAGGCGGCCAGGACTGGCCGGCGGTCGCCGCGGGCACGACGATCTTCCTGGTGCCGATCCTGGTGTTCACCATCCTGCTCCGCAAGCAATTGCTGCGTGGCATTACCTTCGGCGCGGTGCGCAAATGAGCAACACGGCGAATCAGCAGCAGATATGGAAGCGGCGCCGCGGCAGCGCCCCTTCTCCCCGTTTACGGGGAGAAGATGCCGGCAGGCAGGTGAGGGGCAGCGCAAGCTTTTCAGATTTTGGCGCCGCCCCTCATCCGGCCCTTCGGGCCACCTTCTCCCCGTATAGTGACGGGGAGAAGGGGTCGCGGAGCTTGTCATCATGACCCGTCGTACCCATACCAAACGCTCTCCCTGGCCGCGCGCCCTCAGGCGCGGACTGATGGAGAATATCGCTACCGCGATCATCGCCATTGGCTTCCTGATGCTGTTCCAGCCCTTCGCGCTGCCGCTCTACACCTATTCCTTCATCACCATGCTTGCCGGCACGGCGATGTTCATCATCGTCTCGAAGTTTCCGGAGTAGACGATGGCGGAGATCAGGGTCGAGCATCTGAGAAAGGCATTCGGCGATTTCGTCGCCGTGCAGGATTCCAGCTTCGTCGTCGGGGATGGCGAGTTCTTCGTCATGCTGGGGCCGTCGGGTTGCGGCAAGACGACGATGTTGCGCATGATTGCCGGGCTCGAACTGCCGACCGGCGGCAAGATCCTGCTCGGTGGCGAGGACGTCACCATGCGGCGTGCCCGCGAGCGCGACATCGCCTTCGTCTTCCAGCTGTTCGCGCTCTATCCGCATATGAATGTGCGCAGGAACATCGGTTTCCCGCTGCTGGCGCAAGGCATGCCAGGCATCGAAATCCGCCAGCGCGTCGAGGAGACGGCGAAGCTGTTGCGCATCGACCATCTGCTCAACAAATCAGTCTCCGGCCTTGCCGGCGGCGACCGCCAGCGCGTGGCGCTCGGCCGCGCCATCGTGCGGCGGCCCAAATGCTTCCTGATGGACGAGCCGCTCGGCACGCTCGACACGGAATTCCGCGATCTCATGGTCCACGAGCTGCGCGAACTGCACAACCGCATCCACGCCACCACGGTCTACGTCACGCATGACCAGATGGAAGCGATGTCGATGGCTGACAAGATAGCGGTGATGAACCACGGCGTCATCGAACAATTCGGCACGCCACGCGAAATCTACGATCGGCCGGCGACCATGTTCGTCGCCGATTTCATCGGCTCGCCGCCGATGAATTTTCTCGGCTTTGGCGGCGGGCTTTCAAAGGGCGCCAGGGAGATCGTGGTGCAAGGCGCCAAGGTGGCAGTGCCGGAGGTGCGCGAGGATATCGCGTCGACCGACATGGCGCTCGGCATCCGGCCGGAACACATCCGCTTCGACGATGGCTCGAAGCTGCGCGGCGCCATCTATGGCACCGAATATCTCGGCACCACGCAGATCGTTGCGGTGGAGACATCAGGCGGCATCATCAAGGCGCGGGTGCCGGCCGAAATCCGGCTCAATGCGGGCGACCATGTCGGCCTGGCGCTGAGCAGCGCACGGCTGTCGCTGTTCGAGAAGGGATCCGGCCGCGCGGTGCGAACCGCAATCCATGACGGGGCCTCCCAGGGAAAAGCGCATCATGGCTGACGTGCACATCAAAGGCGTGACAAAAGCCTTCGGCGAGCATGTCGCCGTGGACACTCTCGATCTGCACGTCGCCGATGGCGAATTCGTCGTGCTGCTCGGCCCGACCGGGGCCGGCAAGACGACGACGCTCCGGCTTATCGCAGGATTGGAACGGCCGGATACGGGCTCAATCCATATCGGCGGCCGTGATGCGACAATGTTGTCGCCTGCCGAGCGCGACACCGCCTTCGTCTTCCAGCAATATTCGCTCTATCCGCATCTGTCGGTCTACGACAACCTGGCCTTTCCGCTGCGCTCGCCGGCGCGGCGGCTGAGCGAGGACGCGGTGCGCCGCCGCGTCGAGGATGTGGCCAGGATGGTGCGTATCCACCACAAGCTCTCCAACCGCTCCACCAAACTTTCCGGCGGCGAGATGCAGCGCGTTGCCATCGGACGCGCCCTAGTGCGCAAGCCCTCGATCTACCTGATGGACGAGCCGCTGTCGTCGCTCGATGCCAAGCTGCGCGCCGACCTCAGGCTTGAGCTGAAGCGCATTCAGGCCGAGGTCGGCGCTACCATGCTTTATGTCACGCACGACCAGATCGAAGCGATGACGATGGCCAATCGGATCGGGATTCTCGCCGATGGCGTTCTGGTGCAGATCGGCACGCCGCGGACGATCTATTCCGAGCCGGCAAACCTTCATGTCGCCGCAAGGCTCGGCCAGCCGGCGATCAATCTGTTGCCGACCGGCCTGCTGCCCGATGGCGACATGCCGGCGGGAACCAAGACGATCGGTGCGCGTACAGAACATCTGTCGATCGGCAAGGCATCGAACGGCCCCGCCGACGGCGTTGTTGACTGGGTCGAACATCTGGGCGACCAGAATCACCTGCATGTGACGGTGGGAAGCAAAAAGCTGGTGACGCTGACCGACCCCGACACGCAATTGGAAAAAGGCGACAGGGTGGCTATTCGTTACCGGGCGCCGCTGTTCTTCGACCAGGCCGGCAACAGGATTGCAAACCGATGAGCCCTGGGACGCTGGACAAGACTGGGACGATGGACAAGGTTGACCTGAAGACGCTGATACCAGCCACCGCCGACACGATTGCAGCTCACGCGGACGAGCTGACCGCGCTCGACCAGGCGATCGGCGACGGCGACCATGGGCTCAATATGAAGCGCGGCTTCGAGGCGGTGCGGGCTGAGGCCGAGGCGTTCGCGGCAAAGCCATTGCCGGAGGCGCTGAAGGCGATCGGCACCAAGCTGGTGATGACGGTCGGCGGGGCATCGGGACCGCTGTTCGGGACGCTGTTCATGGCGCTCGGCAAGGAGATTTCCGCTGAGCCGGATCACGCCAATCTGGCGGCAGCTTTCGGTAAGGCAATCGAGGCGGTGGCAGCCAGGGGCAAGTCGCAGGTCGGGCAAAAGACTATGCTCGACGTGCTGAAGCCGGTGCATGACGCCCTGCTGCAGGGAAAAACCGGGGCGGAAATCGCCGATCTCGCGGACAATGCGGCCGCTGCCACCGTGCCGATGAAAGCCTTGCGCGGACGCGCCTCGTTTCTCGGCGACCGCTCGATCGGCCACATGGATGCCGGCGGGCGCTCGGTCGCGCTTCTGGTGCGGGCCGTCGTCGAAAGCATCGAGGGGCAAGCATGAGCAATGTCGGCATCGTTATCGTATCGCATTCACCGCTGGTCGCCGAAGGCACGGCCGAAATGGTGCGCCAGATGGTCGGCGACGAAGTGCCGCTTGCATGGTGTGGCGGAAACGGCCATGGCGGGCTGGGAACCAATGTCGAGGCGATCATGGGCGCCATCGACAAGGCCTGGTCGGAGGCCGGTGTCGCCATACTTGTCGATCTTGGCGGCGCCGAGACGAACAGCGAGATGGCGGTCGAGATGATCGGCGAGCCGCGCGCGCACAAGATCATCGTCTGCAACGCGCCGATCGTCGAAGGCGCGGTGATGGCGGCGACGGAGGCGTCCGGCGGCGCCTCGCTCAGGGAAGTGGTGGCGACGGCACACGAATTGTCGCCGTCGTGAATGAACAGGAATTTTGACTCAATGTCCGCATCCGCCGAAGCCACAGTCCTGATCACCCACGAGGTCGGTCTGCATGCGCGCCCTTCGGTGAAGTTCACCAAGCTCGCCAAAACATTTTCAGCCGACGTCGAAGTGGCGCTCGCCGCCAACGGGCCTTGGTTCGACGCCAAGAGCATCGTCAAGGTGATGGCGGCCAAGGCGCCGAAAGGCACGGTGCTGCATCTCAGAGCCAAGGGCGACGGCGCCGGCGAAGCGGTCGGCGCGCTGGTCGAACTGGTGCGGCGCGACTTCGACGAGGGCGTGGACCATGCCCGAACCGCTTAGGCTGAAGGGGATTCCGGCTTCGGCCGGCTATGCCGAAGGGCCGCTGTTCAACCTCGATCCGGTTGTCGCGCGCTATAACCGTAAAGCGACCGCCGCTGACGAGAGGCTCGCGCTCGGAACGGCAATCAAGGCAGCGACCGGCCGACTTGCGACGCTCGTCGAAGCGACCGAGGGCGATGCAGCCGAAATTCTCGAATTCCAGCTCGCCATGCTGGAGGACGATGCACTGACCGGCCCGGCCTTTGCCGCGATTGCCGTCGGCCAGCCGGCCGATACGGCATGGCGGCAGGCGCTCGACGCCGAAATTGTGGGCTACGAGACGTCCGATCAGGACTATTTCCGGGCGCGCGCCGCCGACATGCACGACATACGCGACCAGGTGCTGCGTGCACTGACCGAAGAGAGCGAGGCTGCGGCGCCGGCAGGAGCCATCTTCTATGGCGAGGACATCGCGCCGACGCGCTTTCTCGAAACCGACTGGAGTTCCGGCGGCGGCATTGCGCTGAAAGCGGGCAGTGCCGCCAGCCATGTCGCCATGCTGGCGCGCTCGCGCGGCGTGCCGATGATCGTGGGGCTCGGTGCTTCGCCGGCTCATCTTGCCGGCGTCGCCCTGCTTGATGCCGAGCATGGCGGCGTCATATTGGCGCCATCAAGGGCGGAGGTCGACGCGTTCCGGCGAAAATCGTCCTCTTTCGCGGCACGTCGCGACCGGGCAAGAACTTTTTTGACCCGGCCGGCAGTAACGAAAGCCGGCACGGCGGTGCGAGTGCATGTCAACATCGCCGATCCGTCCGATGTCGACAGCATCGATGTCTCGACCTGCGACGGCGTCGGGCTAATGCGGACCGAATTCCTGTTCGGCAAGACGCTGCCGGATGAGGAAACGCAATATCGAGCCTACCGCAAAGTGCTCGAATGGGCTGAAGACAGACCGGTGACAATTCGTACAGTCGACGCCGGCGGTGACAAGCCGCTGCCGGGCTTCACCGTCGAGGAGGGCAATCCGTTTCTCGGCCTGCGCGGCATCAGGCTATCGCTGGCAAGGCCGGAGGTTTTTCGGGTACAGATCCGGGCGCTGCTGCGCGCCGCCATTCATGGCAATCTCAAGGTGATGTTCCCGATGATCGCCGTTGTGGACGAATATCAGCGTGCCGCCGCCCTGTTCGCGGAAGAGAAGGCCGCGCTTGCCGCGCGCGGCGTCGCGCAAAAAATGCCGCCGCTCGGCATCATGGTCGAGGTGCCATCGGTGGCGATCGCTCCTGAGGCTTTTGCCGAGGTCGCTTTCTTGTCGATCGGCTCGAACGACCTCACCCAATATGTGATGGCGGCGGCGCGCGACAATGCTTCGGTTGCGCATCTCAATTCGATCAGGCATCCGGCCGTGCTTCGGCTGATCGGCTCGGTTGCGGCGTTCGGCCGCGCGCAAAAGATTCCGGTCAGCTTGTGCGGCGACGCCGGCGGCGATCCGGCGGCGATCCCGGCGCTGATCGAGGCCGGCCTGCGTGACCTTTCCGTGGTTCCCGCCCAACTCGCAATGGCCAAGGCGGCCATTGCGGACGTTTCGATCTAGGCGCGGGCATGGCCGAGAAGACACCCGAACCCGGCTCCGAAGAGGCGATCCGCGCTTATAAGATGATCCTGTCGCAGGTCCTCGAACAGCGCCCGTCCGGCATGCGCCAGCGCTTGGCCGATGCGCTCGGCAAGCACCGCAGCTTCGTCACGCAGATTTCCAGCCCGGCCTATTCGATCCCGATCCCGTCGAAACATTTGCCGGCTATTTTCTCCGTCTGCCATTTCAGCCCGGCCGAACGCGACCATTTTCTTGCCGCCTACCATCAGGCGCATCCCGGAAAAATGTCGGTTGCATCAGGCATGCGCAAGACGCGGCATGTCTCGCTGATCGTTCCCGATTTCGGCGACGACAAGCAGAATGCAGCGCTCGACCGGGCGGTCAACGATTTCATCCAGAAGATCACCAGCATCGCCGGCAAGGGCGGGACATAGTCGTGCCACGCCTGGCCATTTCGGGAGGACGGTCGTGAAGAAATTTCTGAATTCGGTCGACACGGTGCTGGCCGAAAGCCTCGACGGCTTCGTCGCCGCGCACTCCGACATACTGGTGCTGGGCGACGAGCACAAATTCGTTCGCCGCAAGGCGCTCAAGCCCGGCAAGGTGGCGCTGATTTCCGGCGGCGGCTCTGGCCACGAACCGCTGCATGGCGGGCTGGTCGGCCATGGAATGCTGGACGCCGCCTGCCCCGGTCAGGTGTTCACCTCGCCGACGCCGGACCAGATGCTGGCGGCTGCGGAGGCGGTCAACACCGGCGCCGGCTGCCTGTTTATCGTCAAGAACTACGAGGGCGATGTGATGAATTTCGAGATGGCAGCCGAAATGTCGGAGGGGGTCATGCAAGTGGTGACCAATGACGACGTCGCGGTCGAGAACTCGTCCTACACCACTGGCCGGCGCGGCGTTGCCGGTACACTGGTGGTCGAGAAGATCGTCGGCGCCGCAGCCGAGCAAGGCATGGCACTGGAGCCGTTGAAGGCGCTTGGCGAACGCGTCAATGGCGCAACGCGGTCTATGGGCATAGCGCTGACCAGCTGCACGGTACCGGCGGCCGGCAAGCCGACCTTCGATATCGGCGACGGCGAGATGGAGTTCGGCGTCGGCATTCATGGCGAGCCCGGCCGCCGCCGCGACACATTGAAGAGCGCCGATGCCATCGCCGAGGAGATCTGCGCAGCAATCCTGGGGGATCTCGGCGACAGGGCAAAAGGCCCGGCGCTGCTTTTCGTCAACGGCTTCGGCGGCACGCCGCTGATGGAGCTCTATCTGATGTACAACAGCGCCCGGAAAATCTTCGGGAAAAACGGCGTGACGGTCACTCGCTCACTGGTCGGGTCCTATGTGACATCGCTCGACATGGCCGGCTGCTCGATCACGCTGACCATGGTCGACGACGAGACGACCGCATTGTGGGACGCACCGGTGCATACGGCTGCGCTGCGCTGGGGGATGTAGAACCGCCAACACCGCGCTGCCGCTTACGACAAAAAGCGGCGGTTAAAAAGCAAAGCCCGCTTCAGTCTGCGAAGTGGCCCTTCGCAAAGACTCCCAACAACAGTCGGTGACAAAACTGTCATGCGCTATCAGGCCAGTGTGGTGAGTTAGGCACAATGTTGCTCTGTTTGGTAAGGTAAGGAACCCGGCGGTTTTGGGAGGGCAGAACATGCGTTACAATTGGGATCGAGCGCCGACGGATTTCGAACGTCACAGAAAGGCGCTGGCCGCTGCCTTGCTGATCGCCGGCGGTGTCGGCCTCATGCTCGCGGCGCTGCCGCTTTAGAACCGTATTTGAGCGCAAGCAGGCGCTTTTCAACGCAGCTGGCCGGTCACGGCGATAAAGCGGCGGTCCAGTCCTTCAAATCCCTGGCTGAAGCGTTGCACGAGCACGGCAAGCACTGCCGGTTTGCCGTCCGGGGTGAATGCATAGGATTCCGACAGGCTGTAGGAGGTCGGGCAATTCCTCGAGGCGGGCACGGTCTTGTCCTCATGCAGCAGTTGGAACGGCTTGCCATCCTGTGCCTGCAGCGTCAGGCGGAAACCGAACGCCTTGCCGGCCGTGGCGCCTTGCTGCTCGTCGAAACTCGACGAGCAATCCATCTTGCTGTCGGCAAGTAGCTGGTCGAGCTGGATGATCGAGATGCCGAGCTCGTCATAGGTCGGCGAAAGCCATTTCTGCGAGACCTGCTCGAGGCGCGCAATGTCTTGGTAAGCGACCATGTCGTCCGGAAAGGTGAACCTGTCCAAGGCCGTCCGCTCGCCGCGCGCCGCTATGGCATATTGGGCGAGGATCGGCGCCGCCTGCGCGGCAGCCTGTGCCCTCGCCTGATCGAGAGTGAGCGTCGCATCCTCGGTTTCGTCGACGATGCGGATCGGTTTGCCGCCGACGAACTCATCGGTGCGCGTGTCGATGATGTCGATCTCCGACCAGCCCGAATTCGAAGCACCGGCGTCGAGCGTGCCGTACTGTTCGAAGGCGAAGTAGGTACCGTCCGGCGAAAAGCCGATAATGCGCCGTGCCGCCGCATCGCCGGCCTGAGCGGCGGAAGCGACCATCAACAGCATCGCCGCCAATACGGCAGATCCAACCTTGCATCGCAACTTCATTGCGCCTTGCCCCATATGACCCCAGACCCAAATTATGACCCGAGACCATCGTGCCGGGTATTTGCGACCAAGGCGAGAACGCCAAAAGACGAAATTGCATATGCTTGCAGAAACAGCATACGCTATTTCAAAGACAGCAGACATTCCTGGGGAGGAAGCCGGATGGCGTCACGCTACCACGAGGTCTATGACGGCTGGAAACGCGACCCGGAAAAATTCTGGGCGAATGCGGCCAAAGCCATCGACTGGTTCGCACCGTTCGACACGGTCTTCGATCCGAATGCCGGCGTCTATGGGCGCTGGTTTGGCGGCGCCTCCTGCAACACCTGCTTCAACGCCGTCGACCGCCACGTGGCGGGTGGCCGCGCCGATCAGATCGCGCTGATCCATGACAGCGCGATTTCCGGCACGACCAGGAAATTCACCTATGCCGAACTGAAACGCGAGGTGGTCGCGCTGACGTCGGTGCTGAAGAACCGCGGCGTCCAGAAAGGCGATCGGGTCATCATCTATATGCCGATGGTGCCGGAAGCGGCGTTCGCCATGCTTGCCTGCGCCCGCATCGGCGCCGTGCATTCGGTCGTCTTCGGCGGCTTTGCCTCGCATGAGCTCGCCACGCGCATCGACGACGCCAGGCCGAAGCTGATCATTTCCGCCTCTTGCGGCCTGGAGCCCGGGCGCGTCGTCGCCTACAAGCCGCTCCTCGACAAGGCGATCGAGATGTCGCGGCACAAGCCCGAGGCCTGCCTCATCCTCCAGCGCGACCAGCTGCCCTGCGAGCTCAGAGAAACCCACGACATCGACTATGCCGACGCCGTCGCCCGTGAGCGGGCCGCAGGCGCCAATGTCGACTGCGTTCCAGTGCTCGCCACCGATCCGCTCTACATCATCTACACGTCCGGAACGACCGGCCAGCCCAAGGGCATCGTGCGCGACAATGGCGGCCACATGGTTGCGCTGAAATGGTCGATGGAGAACGAGTTCGGCGTCAAGCCGGGCGAGGTGTTCTGGGCGGCTTCCGATGTCGGCTGGGTGGTCGGCCATTCCTACATCGTCTACGGCCCGCTTCTGCATGGCTGCACGACCGTCATGTTCGAAGGCAAGCCGGTCGGCACGCCCGACGCCGGCACCTACTGGCGGGTGATATCAGAGCATGGCGTGGTCGCGCTGTTCACCGCGCCGACCGCCTTCCGCGCCATCAAGGGACAGGACCCAAAGGGCGAATTCGTCCCCAAATACGACCTGTCGAAATTCCGCACGCTGTTCCTCGCCGGCGAGCGCGCCGATCCGGAAACCATCAAATGGGCGGAGCAGAAACTGAGCGTGCCGGTGATCGACCATTGGTGGCAGACCGAGACCGGCTCGCCGATGACCATCAACCCAGCCGGATTGGGCCTGCTGCCGGTGAAATACGGCTCGCCCGGGGTGCCGATGCCCGGCTACGACATCCGCGTGCTCGACGATGCCGGCCACGAAGTGCCGCGCGGCACGTTGGGCAATGTCGTGGTCAAGCTGCCGCTGCCGGCCGGCTGCCTGCCGACGCTGTGGAATGCCGATGACCGGTTTCGCCAAGCCTATCTCGACGAATTCCCCGGCTGTTACAAGACGGCGGATGCCGGCATGATGGACGAGGACGGTTATTTGTTCGTCATGGCCCGAACCGACGACATCATCAATGTCGCCGGCCATCGGCTGTCGACCGGCGCCATGGAGGAGGTGCTGGCCGCGCATCCCGATGTTGCCGAATGCGCCGTCATCGGCATCGCGGATGCGATGAAGGGCCAGGTTCCGCTCGGCTTCGTCGTGCTGAATGCGGGTGTCGCGCGTGACACCGGCTCCATCGAGACCGAGGTGGTCACGCTGGTGCGCGAGCGGATCGGCCCGGTCGCCGCCCTCAAGACGGTGGTGACGATCAAGCGCCTGCCAAAGACGCGCTCCGGCAAGATCCTGCGCGGCACCATGCAGAAGATTGCCGACAAGGAAGAATGGACGATGCCGGCGACCATCGATGACCCGGTCATTCTCGACGAAATCACCGCGGCGCTGAAGGGACGCGGAATCGGCCTGTAAAGACATCGGACCATCGACAGCCCGCCGGTAGCCAATTGGCTATTGTGCAATGCAGCAAATCGCCATGCAGTTTTGTCGGGGCGCCCACCTACGGCATGGCTCAGCAAAAACCACATTTGGCGGCGTCGACATACTTCGATTTCTCGCCGCAGTCCTCGTGATGTTCTACCACTATGGTTCCTGGGTGTGGGCCTTTCCCGCCGGCGTTTCGGCACGGGCCACCGGCGGCATCCCGCCGCATCCGCAACTGGAGATGCTCGGCTCCGGATGGGTCGGGGTACAAGTGTTTTTCGTCATCAGCGGCTTCGTCATCGCCTTCAGCGCCGAAAACTCGACCGCCTTGCGGTTTCCGAGGCGAGGGTGAGGCGGCTGGCGCCGGCGGTCTGGATCTGCGCCGGTCACCGCGGCGGTGCTGCTCCTCGTCGGGCTCAGCTGGCCGACGGATGCCGTGACCCACGGCAGTGTTCGCTCCCTACTCGCCCTGGGTCGACAGCGTCTACTGGACGCTCGGCATCGAGATCGCCTTTTACGCCGTCGTCTGGACCTTGCTGTGGCTGGGCCGCTTCCATCTGATGGAGGTCGTGGCCATCGTGATCGGCATGGGACGACGACGATCTGCTCAAGATCCGTTCCTATATACCGGCCTCAGGTGTTTGCTTTCGTCCGCGCTTCCGATTTTTCCAGATAGTAGGTCGAATATCTGTCGAAGAATTTTTCCGAGCCGCCGATCGATCCATACTTCGCCAGCTTCTTCAAATCGACCTTGTTCAAAACCACGCCGACGATTTTGTTGGCGATATAGGGTTCCGAACTCAGTATGGATTGCACCATCGCACGCGGCGTGCGCCCCCACTCGGTTACGAGCACGAATCCGTCGGCAAGCGGAGCAAAGGCCTTGGCATCGACCACGGGGCCGAGCGGCGGCAGATCGACGATGATGTACTCGAAGGTCTCCTTGGCATTGTCGATGAAACGCCGCATCCCGGCCGACGATAGAAGCTCGCTGGTGTGCGAGAAGTGACCCCGCGGCACAGCCGGGACAATCGCCAGCTTGGTCTGCCGGTCGATCTTGCCGACGGACTGCCAGGTCTGCCCGCTCACTACCGCCTCCATCAGGCCTTGCTCGGCCTCCATGCCAAGGCTGCGGCTGAGGCCGGGGTTGCGCAGGTCGCCGTCCACCAGCAGGGTTTTCGACCCGTTGGCAGCAAGCAGTCCGGCCAGATTCGCCGCCACGGTCGACTTGCCCTCACCGGGAAGAACCGAGATCACGCCGATGACCCGGCTGCCTTGCCCTTCCATCACGACGTCGAAGGCAATCTTGGCGCTGCGCAGCGTTTCGGAAAACATCGATGCCGGGGCGTCGATGCTCACCCGCATGCGCGCGCGTCTTTCAGCGGCTGACGGTGATTGGGCGGTTTTGACGTCCGCCTGACCGTCATCGCGCTTGTCGTCCTTGGCGACCTTGCTGCCAATGATCGGCAGGTAGCCAAGGAATTTGAGGCCGACGCGATCGCGAACGTCTTCGCCGGTCCTGAAGAACCGCTCCCTGAATTCATTCAGCCCACCAACCCCGGCCCCCATAATCAGGCCAAGCACAAGCGAAAGTCCCAGCACCATGGACGTGCGCGGGGTTGCCGCGGACTGCGGCAGCGTCGCGTCCGAGATGACGCGGATCTTGCCGACCGGGAAGGATTGCTGCTGGGAGGCTTCCTCGTAGCGGCCAAGGAATGTCTGATAGAGCGTCGAGAGCGCCGTTGCCTTCTGCTCCAGTTCGCGCAGCTTGACCTGCGACTGGTTATCGATGGAACTCTTGCCCGCCGCTAACGCGACATTTGCGCGGAGCGCCGTCTCGCGCGCGAGAGCGACTTCGTATTCGTTACGGTAGCTTTCGGTCAATTGTTTCAGCTCGCCGAAAATCTGCGCCGATATGTCGGCCTTTTCCTTGGCAAGTGCGACCGCCTGGGGATGCTCGGCCCCGAAATTGGCTTCAATATCCTGCTGCCGCTTGGCGACAGTGAGATAGCGGGTCTTGAGCGTTGAAATGACCGAGTTGCCCGGCTGGTCGGCGGATATGGCGGCGTCCCTGAATGCGTTGTCCGAACCGCTTTCGACGATCGATTTGTATTGCTGGTAGCGGGCGCTGGCACGGGCGGTGTCGGCCTGCGCCTCAATGAGCTGGCCATTGAGGTCCGACAGTTGCTTGTCGCTGATCAACTGGCCGTCGTCGACGGCCAGTCCATGTTCGGCCCTGAACTTCTCGACCGCGAGCGCCGCTGCCTGGGAACTTTCGCGAAGCTCCGTCAGCCGGCCTTGCAGCCAGACCGCCGCCCGCTCGGTCGCATCGAAGCTCGCATCGAGCTGATCCGCGAGATAGGCGTCGGCATAGGCTTTGGTGATCGCGGTTGCAAGGGTGGGATCCGTCGCCTGGTAGGCGATGGAGATCACATAGCTTCGACCGATGCGCTCGGCCTGCACTTCGTTTTGCAGTTTGAGGATCGCGTAATCGCGGCGTGACGAGGCAATCATCGCGTCACGCGTCGCCGGATCAAGCTGGGTGACGTCGGTGGTACCCACGGCGGGGCTGGGACGGAAGTACCGGATCACGCCGCGCACAAAGCCGGCCGCCTTCGACACGGCCGACGTCGGAGGATACAAGAAGGCGTCGTTCTGATCGAGCTTCTGCTTGTCGACGACTACCGCCGCCAACCTCGCCGAGTGGAGAATTTCGATCTGGCTCAGAATGGCGGACTCGGTCTGCATGCTGACCGACGCCGCCGAGACCTCGTCAACGACCTTATTCAAGCCTTCGTCGATTAGCACGCGGCTCGTCGCCATGTAGGTGGGAGGCGTGGTCTGCAAATAGAGCACGCCCAGAAAAAGACCGATGGCAGCGCATGCCGCGACCACCTTTGCCTGCCTTGCTGCCATGCTGAGCAGGCGCTCGACATCGATGAAATCGTCGGCGCTGACAGCGTCCGAACTCGGCAATGGTTTCCTCTTGTCGAGAGGAAAATTGGCATAATTCATCTTCGGTCCAATTCTAGTTTGCATCTAGAGCGGCGGTCCCTCAAGTCGACCTGTGCCGCCGCTCTATCTCTTGTTTGAGCATCGGATTTCCAAAACCGCTCTCTACTTTGGGTCCGATGCTCTCGTTTGCAGGCGCTGAAGCAAGATCGGGAGCATCAGCCCATATACGACGCAAGCTTCATGCCAGACAACGCGAAACCCGGGCGGCTGCGAATCGGCATGTCTTGCGTCACCGTCCATATGCTAATGCTCCCAAAAAATCGGCATTATGCGGCTTCCACCCGGCGCTCATGCGACCGGACGAACTCCTCAAGCATCTCGAAGATTGGCCCCTTCATGTCGTCACGCGCCAGCGCAAAGGCGATATTGGCCTGGATGAACCCTTCCTTCGAGCCGCAGTCGAACATCCGGCCGTTGAAGGGCTGGGCAAAGAAAGCCTGGCTCTGCGCAAGGCGAACCATGGCGTCGGTCAGCTGGATTTCGTTGCCGGCGCCGCGCTGCTGATTGCCGAGTAGCGCGAATATCTCGGGCTGCAGGATGTAGCGGCCGTTGATGTAGTAGTTCGACGGCGCATTGGCTGGAGTTGGCTTTTCGACCATGGCGGTGACCTCAAAGCCCGAGCCGACATCCGCGCCGCAGCCGACAATGCCGTATTTGCTGGTCTCGGTCGGATCGCAGCGCTCGACGGCGATGACGTTTCCGCCGGTCTGTGCATAGAGGTCGGCAATTTCAGCGAGACATCCACGCCCGCCGAAGGACACCATGTCCGGCAACAGCAATGCGAAAGGTTCGTCGCCGATGACTTCCCGGGCGCACCATACCGCATGGCCGAGACCTTGCGGCGACTGCTGCCGGATGAAGCTCGTCGCACCAGCCACGGGAAGCAGGCTTTCGAGCGCCTGAAGCTGCGCCGTCTTGCCGGTCTGCTCCAAAGTCCCGATCAATTCTGGATGCAGGTCGAAATAATCCTCTATGACCGCCTTGTTGCGGCCCGTCACGAAGACAATGTGCTCGATGCCGGCTTCGAACGCCTCGTCCACCGCATATTGCACGACAGGCCTGTCGACGACCGGCAGCATTTCCTTCGGCATCGACTTGGTCGCCGGCAGGAATCGCGTTCCAAGCCCCGCTACCGGTATGACTGCCTTCCTGACTTTCTTCATTGCATATTCCTTCTGAGGAGATCGACTTCAACCTGTCGCAGGCCGCGAAAACTGTTTTCACCTGCCTGCACCTTTCACCTCCCCCGCACCCACGGCAAATTGTGCCGCCACCCTTCGCAGCCGAACGGCGATCGGCATGCTCATATGCCGAACGGCCGCCGGATCGCTGAGCGCCGTCCACACCGCCTTGAGCGGGGACCGCGCCTTGATGTGCTGGACTAGCGAAAGGAACGACGCCGCCTTGCGCAGGCTGCGTGTGCGCCTTGCGAAAGCGGCCTCGGCCTTGGCGTCCATCGAATGGGTTCTGGCGAAGGCGAGATCGGCCTTGCGCATCGCCTCGACGTGATGAAGTTCGAGCACGCGGGAAATGGAGCCGGTCCGGATATGGTAGACGTAGCCGGTCGTCGGCTCGACCACACATTTGCCGCCCTTGGCCAGAGCACTGGCCAGCAGGATGTAATCTTCGCCGATGATCAGGCCTTCGTCATAGCGAAGCCCGTTTTCGTTCAGGAAGCGTCGCCGAAAGATCGGCTTGAGATAGCCGAGATTGAACCTGGATTCGAAGACCACATTGCCGGCGATATAGTCCGCCAGCGAGATTTCACTTAAGCCCTCGAGATAGTCGGCCGGGAACATCGTCTCGTCGGCAACGCCGTCCTCGCGAACGACCTGGAGATTGTCGACCGCGATCTCTGCGCCAGCTTTCTCCGCGCGGTCAATCATGGTGCAGATCCGCCCGGGATAGATCGCGTCATCGGAATCGAGGACCGCGACCCACCGGCCGCGGGCAAGCTCAAGGCCGACATTCCTGGCGCCGCCGGGACCACGGTTCTGTGCAAGGGCGACGACGCGCACGATATCCTCGGGGTAGGATCGCGCCAGATCGAGCGTCCGGTCGCGCGACTGGTCGTCGACGACGATCACCTCAACGCTGACATCGCGCTGGGCGATGGCGCTGGCGATCGCCCGCTCGATGGTCAGCTCCGCATTGTAGGCGGCAATGACAAAGGTGACGTCAGGCTGCACGCTTGCCCCCTTCCTGCGGCGATGGCAGGCCGTATTGGCGGATTTCACGCACACCGACGAGACCGCTCACGACGCCGACATGCATGATGCCACGAAGCACGCTGCGGTTCCTGCGCACGGGATTGATGGCGACCGGGATTGCTAATGCGAAACAGTAGACCGCCTTTGCCGAGGCGAGGCCGACTTGCCTGACCAGCGCGAGGCCACTCGCGTCGCGCCCCAGGAGGTGCCCATGCGTCTGCCCGACCCGGAACCGGCGGCGGCGGAGCCAGTCGAATGCGGCCCTGGCGCGCGGCACCACTTCATCGACCCAGGCCTGCGGCGAAAAGGCGATGCGACCGCCGGCCTTGACCATATGATCGAAGAATTCGGTGTCCTCGCCACCGGTCTGGCCACGCGCCAGGCTGAACCGCCGGCCGCGGAGGCTGTCGGCGCCCATCCTGAGCAGGACGTTGCAGGTGTAGCCGGTGCGGATCTCGCCGCCCACCCAGACCGGCAGGGTGGAGTGGAAATCGCCGCGGCGCATCCAGGCGGGCGCATCCGGCCGATAGCGCGCCCGCACCGGTCCGAGCACGGCGGCAGCGCCACTCACTTCCGCCGTCGCAACCAGTTCGGCGAGCCATCTGGACGATGCCGTTTCGTCATCGTCGAGGAAGGCGACGAAATCCGCCATGCTGGCGTCGAGGCAGGCGTTGCGGGCGATCGAGATGTTGCGCGCCGGGCAATGACGATAGCTGATCGGCAGCTTCAACGTCTCCGCCAGCGTCGCCACCAGCAGCTCGGCAGTCGGCCCGTCATCATTGTCGGCGACGATGACGCGGATGTCGAATCCCGAAGGCTCCTCCAGGGCGGCAATGGAGCGAAGCGTGTCGGCAAGCTCCGGCCGCCGAAACGTGCAGACGCAGATGTCGATGCTGCGGTTTTTTTCGGCCACACCCATCACGCTACCCTCCTACGCTGTGATCGCGATCCAAGCAGTTGCAGCCAGAAACCGACGGACCAGCCGAAATGCATGACCATCGCCGAAATCCCAGCAAGCGCACTGTCCGGATTGCGCTGGCTGATGGCAGTCCACACGCCATAGCCGAGACAAACCGACGCCCACACCAGAAGCGGCACGACCGCCAACCAATGCACGAAGAAAAAGGCAGAGAAAAGGACAACGGGGAACACCAGAAGCGGCACCATCTGCCGGACCTTCGGTATCATGCGGTGCTTGAGAACGTTCTTTGCGCGGCCGCGGCCATAGCCGAGATACTGGAAATACAGGCCGGCGAGCGACGCGCGCGGGTAATAGATCATTTGCGTCTTGCCGCACATCCAGATTCGGTAACCGGCCTGACGGAGCCGATAGTCGAGCTCCGCATCCTCGTTGTGGCTGAACGTCTCGTCATAGCCGCCCACCGCCTTGAAGGCCGATATCCGCATCAGCGCATGGTGGCCGTGATCGACCCACTCGCCCACTGAGAGATGCCGGTGCTTCGAGCCGCCCGTGCCGAGCTTGGAATTCTGTGCAGCCGCCACAGCTTTCTGCACCGTGCCGCTGCCGCTGGTCAGCATGGAGACGACGACCGAATCGGCGCCGGTGGCCAGCGCCTCCTCGACCAGCCGATCACAATAGTCGGGGGGATAGCCGCCATGCGCGTCGATGCGAATGAGATATTCAGCCCCCTTGCCGTAACTGGCAACGGCGAGATTGATCGCCGCGCTCTGGAGGCGCTTTTCATTGTGAAGAAGGATGATCCGCGGATCTTTCCCGGCAATCTCCTCGACGATTGCCCTCGTGCCGTCCGTGCTGCCGCCATCGGCAACGACGATCCGGGCACCGAGCCTCTCGGCCGACGGTCGAAGCTCATGAACAAGCGCACCGATGTGAGCCGCTTCGTTCAGGCACGGAATCACGATCAGGCTGGGCGCAAGCTTTTCGGTTGGCATCATCGGCCCACGTCCATCGATAGCCATCCTAAGCCAGTGCCTGGGCAGAATACGGACCCTGCACAACCGTCAACCCGCGAAGCTTTTCGACGAGCGCCCGGCAATCGCTGCGATCATGGCTCCAGGTTCGCGGATTGCGGGCAAGAACACGCGCCCGCAACATCCCGAAACGATGCTCGTCCATATCCCCCAGGGCGGCTTCGAGGGCCTCAGGCGTGGCTTGAGGCAAAAGAACGCCTATACCCTGCCGGTCGAGGAACCGGCCGGTTTCGGTGTTGGCCATCGAGATCGGCACGGCGCCGAAGCGGCAGCCCTCGTAGAGACGGTTGGGCAGCAGCCATTCGGAATTCAGCCCCTGCTCGAAAAAATCGATGGCCCAGGAGAAATGGACCTCGCGGTAGATCGTCGCCATATCCTCGGGGTTCCGATAGGGCCCGCCAAACGAAAGCCAGGGCTCGGCTTCGACAAAACCGTGAAAATCCGGAAATTCGGAAAGCGCCGGGCGGCCCCTGAGGACGATTTCGAAGCGACCGTCGAGCCGTCGGGAAAATTCGGCCAGAAGCTCCAGGGAGCGGCGGCACCGGAGCGCACCGAACCAGCCGATCCGCCAAGGCGGAGCGACGGGATCATCCGCCACCATGCGATCATCCAGCGCAACCGCGGCAGGCTCGAAATATTTGTTCTCGAGCAGCTCGACCGGCGCGGCAATCTGCCCAAACGGCTTGAAATAGTTGGCGATAAATGCCGGCGAACTGGTCACCAGCAGCATTACATCCCTGGCCAGATAGCGTTCCGCGCCGCGCATCGCCTTGCCCAAAAAGTCGTCGCGAAGCACAAGGCGATGAATGTCGAGGCACTCGTAGACGATCGGCACCGTCGCCTGGAAAGCCGATCTGGCACGCCGGGCAAGCGCCAGCATTTCCAGATTGCGCGCGATGATGAGGTCGGGTCTCGGCATCGAGCCGAGGTTCGAGCCGATCGAGACCGCCGCCTTTGTGACTGCTGCCAGCCGCTGGGCGAATCGGCCGTCGCGCGTCGCGCCAAGGTCGATCGGGCGCAAGCCTTCGACGTCGGCGACCGGGCTTGCTGTCCGACGGAAGCCCACCAGTGTGACCTGGGCGCCGCCTGCCTTAAGCATTATGATCCGCCGGCGCACTGCCGGGTCGGAGACGTCGTGTACCAAGTACAAGACATGCAGCATGAAAACTCGACCGCTGTTGGCCCGCCCGCAGGGATGCTATTACAGCTTTTGCTGCATCGCAACATTTTTGGTGTTATGTAGCGAATTAAGCGATTGTTGCGCACCGCACAAACATTAGGCCGCCCGAATGTTCTATTGCGTTGCAGCAAAAAATCGGTTTTCATATGACGAGAAGTTGGTGAGAATTGGGGCCGGGGGGTTCATGCGCCTTTATTTGGTTCCAGTGGAATTGCAGGATTTGGCAGTTCTGCGCCCATAGGGCAGTTCGCTAAAATCCCCTATCCCGCTGTTTGGATACGGTGGTTAAGGCATGGCCAAATCTCTTCGTATTGCCGTCTATAACGACAAATATCCGACCAGTTTCGTTACGCCGCGCGTCTCCAGACATACAATCCTGCGCAAGCGGTTCCTACCGTTCAACCTGGTCTCGTCGAAGTTGGAAGGTGTGACGTTGATCGAGCCTGCCCTGTCCGTCGACTTGGTGCATGCCTTCAACCGGATCCCGGTCAATCCTTCGAAATTCATCATCTCGTTCGAATCCCATTTGCCGCGTCAGTTCGCCCTTCGCAAGCGCGGGCCGATGGCTCGTTACCTGGCGTCGCGGATTGCGAACCCCGGCTGCCGCCGCATTATTGCCTTGTCGCATTTTGCCCGCAGGTGTTTTCTGGGTCAGCACGCCGACAATCCGAACGTAAGCCTTCTGACGGACAAGCTGATGGTCCGCCATCCGAACATCGTCGTGCCTGCCGTGGAAGATGCGATGTTTGAGAACACCGCGGAGGAACTTGTGCTGACGTTCGTCGGCGCCCATTTTGGCCGTAAGGGCGGCTGCGTCGCGGTCAAGATCGCGGAAAAAGCAATAGAGCAGAATTTGCCTATCCGAGTGAACATCGTTTCGAGTCTGCAGGTAGGCGGCGGCATATGGACGGATCCGACAACTCCAGGATTCTTTGACCAGTATATCAAGTTGCTCGACCTGAAGAATGTCCAGCATTATGGCGCGTTGCCAAACCATTCGGTGCGACGATTGTTGCGCAATTCGCATTTTGGCATCCTAGCCACCTTCGGCGATACATTTGGATACTCGGCGATAGAATCGATGTCGGAACACACCCCGGTTCTCGGAACGGGGGTCTGTGCCCTGCCTGAATTCCTGGAGGATGGTGTCAACGGAATCTCATTACCCATGAGACTCAACGATCTCGGCAATTGGTGGAATCCGGGATACAACTCGCGCGGCGAGGCGAAATTTGCCCAATATTTCCAGGATGAGGTCGAGCGCCTCGCTTGCCTGTCCATGGAACGATTGAACACATATATCGGTCAGCCGAAGCTGATGGCGCCACTGCGACGTCAAGCCCGGTGGACGGCAGAGACCATGTTTGCCGCGGAACCGGCGGGCGCATTCCTCGATGCGCTTTACGACCGTGTGGCGTTGGAGCGAACCAAAGAACCTGTGCAACTCGACCCGGCCCTTGATGCTTCATCTCCGGAAGCCTTGCCGCTTGAACCCGACAAGCAGAAGATATCCCCGCGCCACGGTGGCCCGCCGGCAGCATCGCTCAGCGTCTTGCCACCCCGGATGGCCTGGCGTGCATGAACGCTCGACGGCTATCGCAGTCGTATCGTGCTCCTTCCTGGGATTCGGATAGCCTACTGTCGCTCCGAATTTCCGGGCTGTTTTGTTGCGTTGCAACATTTTTGATGCGGTGTCGGGAAAATTGCCATATCGTTGTGGGAAGCTGTGAAGCTACTGCCGGCGCGGACGCCGCCCGCGCCGGCGCCGAGCGAGCTGAAGTGAATGCGCGCACCGGCAAAATCACCGCTCTGCACACTGAAAAACCAGGTCGACGACGGACCCGCATACGAGAAATTCCTGAGCGAGGCGCTGCCGCTGTTTGGCCCGACCCGCAAGATCGGATGGCTGGTCACCAGCCGGCTTGAGAAATACCGCAACCACACCGAAGCATGGCTCCAAAGCACGACATCAAATACGACAAGCTGATCATGCTCGACTGCCGAGCAAGGCGGAGCGGCGGCAGCGGCTTGGCGTGCATGGCAATTTCAAGGCCGATTTCTAGCGCAAGTCCGATGCCATGCTGGTCATCGAAAGCGAGCACCAGCAGGCCCTCAAGATCGCCGAGCTTTCCGGCAAACCGGTGCTGTGCGTGGAAACGCATCTTGTCATTTATCCCGACTCGCTGTCGCTGCCTGCACTTGGACGGATCGCCCGCAACTTTCCAGGCAGTTTGAAACAGATGAATTCGCAGGAAGGGCGCAAGACGGCCATCAAGATCGTCGCGCGCAGGCTGCTTGGCGAACGCGGCTATGAGACACTGAAGAGCCGGGTCAAACGACCGGCTTAGATGTCGAGCCAAAACTGTGGCCAAGGGACATCATGCCGCCGATTTCACCATCTACGGTGTGGTTCGCCGGTCACCACGAACGGCCATCATGAGCCGTCGGGAAAGCTGGAATCTGCCATCGGAGATAGACGCATGAATTTCACACGCAGACAACTGTCGGCTCTTCTTGCTGCCTCGGCAGCATTGCAACTGGTTCATAGGCGAGCCGTGGCAGAGAGTGTTGCAGCAGGAGACGCTGAAGCTGCCGTTGACAAGCTTCCGGATTGGTCAGCGGTCAAGCTCCAACTTTGGAAGTATAACAATCCCTTCGTGCCATCGCAGTGGGGCGAGCCCAAGCTCGGAGGTTATGACTGGAAGGCGGCGAACGCCAAAATCGTTGACGGCGCGCTTCAGCTTACTGTCAGCGAGAAAGCTTCCGCACAGGTCGTAGCCGGCGGTAAATCGGACTTTTCATCGGCAAGGTGGGAAGTGGATGTCACTCTCCCGACGATGAAGCCAGGGCTTGTTGCAGCTCCGCTTTGGACTTTTAACGACAAAGCCCATGAGGAAATCGATTTTGAATTCGTGGGCACGAAAGGACTACAGCTCAATGTTTGGGCAAACGTCGACAATCAGCACAAGAGCGTTTGGCTAAAGTGGATCCAACTCGGCGACCTCTCGGGGAAAAGATACCGCCTTGGCATAGAATATGAGGCGGGAAAACGTGTTGCTTTCCTCATTGACGGCAAAGAAGCTGCCGTGGTTACGCCGGCTGACACTCTGGGCGGTGCCTTTCCGAACAAGCCCATGAAGGCGTACTTCGATCTATGGGTTGCGGCAGGCGCGGTAATGGACGCAGGTTGGGCCGGCAAATGGGAGCCGATGCCGGCGTCGGACAAACTGGTCATGACAATTCATGGCTACAGGCGAACTGATGTCGCTCAGTGAAATTGCAATTCATCCGACCGCTGCGCAACCTCGGTTCAAGCCTCAAGGGCATGCTTTTGGGCGACATGCATTAATCAGGCGGCTTGGCGCGAACCCTGCTGGGCCGCCCGGTCGAGCATCGAAAAGAAGGTCGCGAACTGACGTTCAGGATGCAGTGCCGGCCGCTCGGAAAATTCACGTGCCGCCGCCGAGAGCCGTTCGTATTCCTGGCTGTCGTTCCACAGCCGCCTGATCGCCGCGACCCAGTCGTCGAGCGGTGCGTCATAATCGAGCACCACGCCGCCGGCGCCAATCGCTTCCGGCAGGCCGCCGCGCCGGGACCCGACGACCGGAATGCCGCTGCAATGGGCCTCGGATGCCACGCGCCCCCAGGCCTCTTCCCATTTGCTGGGCGCCAGCAGGATCTTGGTGCGGCTATAGACCGTCTTCATGTCGCTGGTGCGGCTTTCCAGCCTGACATTGCGCAGCGGCGCGATGGTCCGTTCGATCTGTGCCCGGTGGTCGTCGTCGAGCTTCCAGCTTTCGACGAACAGGAACGGAATTTCGGAGCATTGGCCGGCAATGCGCACCGCGAGTTCAAACCCTTTTTCATTGTAAGGGTTGATCAGTGTAACAAACTCGCCTGTCGTGGGCGTGCTGTAGAGCGCGGGATTGATGGTCGGCGGTATGACCGTCGAATCGATGTCGAATTTTGCCTTGTAGGTGCGCGCTGTGAACTCGGAATTGGCGATATAAAGCGCCGAATGCAGCTCGCGCAGATCCCCGCCCAATTCGTGGAATTCGACGTTCCGCAGATAGACGACCAGCGGCACGCCAAGCGCCTGCAGCGCCTTTCCGATCGGCACCGATTTGTGGCACTGCACGACGGCAACGTCGGGATCGAGCCTTTCGACGGCAAAGCGCGCCGCTTCCCAGGGAAACCACGCCCGCACCACAGGGTAACCGGGATAGCTGTCGATGACGGCGCGCTGCCTCAGAAGCTTCATCTTGGCGCGCGCCTTGTAGCCAAAGACGCCCTGGCCGAACAGCGCGGCAAGCACTGATGCCTCGTGGCCATGTTCAAGCAACTTTTCGGCCAGATGGTGGGTGCTGGATTGGACACCGCCGCTGAACTGGGGAGTGTAACCGTTGCCACCTGCAAAAAGGACTTTCATGGGTCCGGCTCCTTGTCGCATTCTGGGTTTGTTCAAAAGCGGTTTACGAAGGCAGAAGATATCCATCAGTTCCCGCCAGCCTCCGTCGTGTCCCGCTGTCATGGCAACAGGCTTTCCCGCATGATCTCACGCCGCCATCCTGCCGATGCTGTGATATTCGATGCCGTAGCGAGCAATGACCTTGGGGTCGTAGAGATTTCGGCCGTCGAAGATGATCGGCGTGATCAGCGCATCCTTCATCGCGTCGAACGACGGCGCCTGGAAGTTCTTCCACTCGGTTGCGATCATGAGCGCATCGGCGCCACGCAGCGCTGCCTCCTTGGTCCCGCACAAAAGCAGATCCTCGCGCAGTCCGTAGATGGCCTGGCATTCCTGCATCGCCTCGGGATCGTAAGCCTGCACTTTGGCACCGGCCTTCCAGAGCGCTTCCATCAAGACACGCGCCGGCGCCTCGCGCATGTCGTCGGTATTGGGCTTGAAAGCGAGGCCCCACAGCGCAAAGGTCTTGCCCTTCAGATTGCCCTTGAAATAGCGGTTCACCTTGTCGAACAGGACCGACTTCTGTTCGTTGTTGCGTTCCTCGACCGCGCGCAGCAGCTTGGCATCGAATTTGACGCCTTCGGCGGTCTTGATCAGGGCGCGCACGTCCTTGGGGAAGCATGAGCCGCCATAGCCGAGGCCCGGATAGATGAAGTGGTAGCCGATGCGCGGATCGCTGCCGATGCCCTTGCGGACCTCCTCGATGTCGGCGCCGAGTTCCTCGGCCAGGTTGGCCATTTCGTTCATAAAACTGATCTTGGTCGCCAGCATGCAATTGGCCGCGTATTTGGTGAACTCGGCGCTGCGCACATCCATCACGATCATCTTTTCGTGGTTGCGGTTGAACGGAGCGTAAAGCTCACGCATCACCGCCTCGGTATCCTCGCTGCCGGTGCCGACGATGATGCGGTCGGGCTTCATGCAGTCGGCCACCGCGGAGCCTTCCTTGAGGAATTCCGGATTGGATGCGACGTCGAAACCCAGATCCTCGCGGCCGCGCGCCTTCAGCGTCGCGGCGATCCTGGCCTTTATCTTCTCGCAGGTGCCGACCGGCACGGTCGACTTACCGACGACGATCTTGGGCGCGTCCATCTCCCGGCCGATGGCCTCGGCAACGGCCAGCACATATTTGAGGTCGGCCGAACCATCCTCGCCCGGAGGCGTGCCGACAGCGATCATCTGGATCTGGCCATGCTTGACGGCGGCGGCGGCATCGGTGGTGAACTTGATGCGGCCGGCCGCGTGGTTCTCCTTGACGAGGTTTTCGAGCCCGGGCTCGAAAATCGGGATGAGGCCCTGATTGAGCCGCTCGACCTTTTTCACGTCGATGTCGACGCACACCACCTGGTGTCCGACCTCGGCAAGCACCGCCGCCTGCACGAGACCGACATAGCCAATTCCAAAGACCGTCAAATTCATTTGGTTTCATTCCTGTTCAAGACTTCGGAGCGCTTTCGGTCCGGCCGGTTCAGATTAGTCTTTACTTTATGCTGCATGCCAGCGATTCTGGAAACTGGCATGGCTGGCCTAGCGCCGTGAATGCGACACGGTCCACTTGCATGGTGAGTTTTCGACCCGGATCCGAAAACGGTCCCATCCAGTTCTTCAGCGTGTCGCTGCCCCACAGGCTGAAGAATATCTTTTGCGCATGAGTGGGCAGCTTTGCCGGATCTTTGATCGTGTTCACCAGTTGGCCGTTGACGTACCAGCGCAGCCGGTCCTTCTCCCAGACGAAGGCGTAGTCGTTAAAAGCCTTGTCGGTACCGCCGGCTACATCCACCAATTTCTCGTTCTTGCCCTTGCCGCCTATATAGGCGTTGACCTGCACCTTGGAGGTGTCCTTCGTCAGCACCTCGAAGTCAATTTCGTCATGCGGCTGCTTGTCAGTGGGGCCGATGTAGGTGAAGAAGGCGGCATTGATGCCGGAGCCCGCATCGGTTTTCATCCGCGCCTCATAGGTGCCATAGCCGAAGCGCTGCTTGGTCTGGACCTCGCCGCAGGCAAAGTCGCGATCCTTCAGTTTCCGCTTTTCGAAACCGAGCGTCAGCATGCCGTCGGAAAGCCGGACCTGGCTTTTGGACCAGGTGCAGTTCTGGTGCTTGCCGTTCGTCCAGCCGTCGGCAATGTACCAACGCGCACGATCGAAGCTGGTGAAATCATCGACGAACGATGGCGCAGTCGGGATGTCCTGCGAATGGGAAGGGGTCGGGCCTGCAACCAGGCTGCCGAGTGCGAGCAGCAGAAACGCGCCGCCCGAACATAGCTGCCTCAGGTTCCCTTGCCTGATCGAGCGCGTGAGCGGCCTGCCGCCGGTTGCTCGGGTGGACGTGCTTTTCGGATCCGCGTTCATACCAAACTCATCTTTGTGCTGCACCCCAACCCAAAGTCTTCAAACCATAACCAAACGAGCTGACCTTGACCTTCTGCCAGTACCTTCCTTGTGCTGCCTCTTAACTTGCCCAGTGACACCAACCTCCTGCCTGTGGGCCACCCAGGGATGTTGAAGTTCACCCCGAGCCGGCGGCCGGCTTGGCGAAATCAGCCTTGGCGGTCGAGCTACGCTGGGCGCTTTCGTCGAAAATTGCATCCAGCGAATGACGGAGATCCTTCATCAATTCGTTCTGGCGCGCGAGCGCCACGATGCGCCGCTCGTAGTTCAGGATCGACTTCGTCAGCTCGCTGACCTCGGAGGATCTGCTGGAGGAGGTCGCCCCATTTTCCATCGCCTCGACCAGGAAGGCCGCGTTGGTGGCCTTTGTCCGGTAGCGATTCTCAAGGCCGTTTTTCTCCGCCTCGACCTCGGCTGCGATCTGGTCAAGCAGCTTTGCCAGGCGGTCAAGGCGCGACATGTCGGTCTGCCTGTCTCGAGCCGGATCCCTTGATCTGAAGCCAAATATCGAGGCCATGCTCTTAGTTTCCTGTCATAGCCGGCCTAAGGCTATCCCTGTGCCCGTCCGGGACAAAAAAGTCTTGTCGCATCGTCCAGCTCCTCTGACAGGGGGACATTTTCGGGCCGTTTCAAATAGCCAATCAAAATTGCTGCACCGCAACATACATGCCATCCCCAAAGCGAGTAGGCAACCACCTAGTGCGGCGAATCGGCAACTCGCATCACTTTGAAGCAGGGTAAGGACCTGTTGACATGATCGGCAAGGCGCCGGTTGCGGACCAGATCAAGGCTCGCCGACCGGGCTTGTTGCGGCCATGAGAAAGCGCAGCGGCGGCACAGGCTGCTTCGAGGCAAAGCCGGCGCGGCGAAACAGCGCATCCAGCTTGTCGGCGGCCACGCCGCGAAGAATGGGAATGAGGTTGGATTGGCTGGCCAGGGCGTAGGCCGCAGCCGATGTCAGCCCCTGCTCGTTCTTCACGTCGAGGAAGTTTCGCAACCGATATTTGTCGCGTACCTGCCGTTCGTGCCTTCTGAGCACGGCCTTAGAGCCTTCCGGCAAACTATCGATCGTCAGCAGCGCCAGATCCGCGTCGGCCAGACGCTTGAGGTCCTGCGTCTTGTGCTGGCCGCTCAGCGAGTCCGCGCGAACGATCGCGCCATAGCCGCAGGACCTGATGACTTTGAAGCGCGCCCCGCAAGCAACCGCGCGCGCGTAGAGTTCATAGTCTTCGCCCAGCCGCAGGTTTTCGTCATAGCGCAGTCCATGTCGGTCAAGAAAAGCGCGGCTGATCACCGGTTTGAGGAAACCCAACTCACCTCTCTGCACACGGCGACTGGAGATGTTGCCTTCGATGAAACGCTCGAAATCGAGAAATTCCGGATCGGCCGAAAACCGCGGAGCGGTGATTTTCGAGACGTCGGTCGCCGCATCGTCCCTGATCATCATGATGTTGTCCGCAGCGAAATCCCAATCGGCGCTGGCGAACAACTCGCGAAATCTGCCCTCGAGAAAAAAATCGTCGGCGTCCAGAATGCTGATGAACGGCGATTTGGAGCTGGCGATCGCGGCGTTGCGGGCGAAGGAAGGACCACCGTTGACGTCGAACCGGATGACGGAAAGCCTGCCGCTGCCATCGTCGGCCCCCCGAGCGACTTTCGCGGTATCGTCAGTGGAGGCGTCATCGACGACGACGACTTCGGCCACCTCCGGCTCGCGCAATGCCGATGCGATGGCAACCGGAATTGTCCGCGCCGCGTTGCGGGCGGCGATGATCACGCAGACCTGGGGTTCTGTCATCAATTCGCCTCTCGACTGCACAGATAGCTCCGAATTTCTCGCCGCCCCCGGTTTGATGTCCAATGCAGCCCTCGTTCTCACTGACTGTCCGGCTGTTTGAAAAGAAGCGCCAGCCGGCGCTTATGCTGCAATTGCGAAGCAAAGCATCGTCAAAATCATTCGCGCCGTCCAGTCTTTCCTGACGGTGTCGTAATGGCGCAAATCGATAGGGCGGTGAAATGCCCGCGATAGACGGACTGCTTCGCAAACCGTCCCTGCTCATCATGGATGGACCGTCAGCGCACTCGAATTGCTGATCACCAGGTCGATCGACAGAGTTTGGGCAAAATTAGAGCTGAGTCAGAGGATCCGAGGCTGAAGGAAAATCCGGAAGCCCGTTGCCCAGCATGCTGTCGGGCGAGCGGTCCGCCAGCAATCCGGCCGACGCTTTCTGTCGTCAGGTTAGCGCAGGCTTCTCCTGGCACTGAACTTCTCGCCGTCGGCCACTTCGGTCGAACTCAGCGTTCGTTCGGCATCACGAATCTTATCAGCCGACGTCGGGGAATTTCTGACCACCATGACGAAAACCAGCAGAAAGTAGCCCAACTGGATGACAATGGCACAGGCTATAGCGCGAAAAAGCGTTGTGCCTAGCGAAGCGCCGTCGAGATAAGACCAGGCGACCACGATCGCCAGGGCGAAAATCATGCCGACAATGAATTTTGGTAGCGACATACCCGACAGCCCGTCAACGTGCTCGGGCAAAAATCGATGATCGACCCACCCCGAGCCTCCCCTTCCCCATGCGAGCTTGTTGAGGCCACTCGCTTTCTTTGGCCAGTTGCTTCCGGCCTTCCCACGCTGTCCATACTCTGACAGAAACAATTTGCAACTCTATTAAGGTGTGCAATAGCGGGCAAGGCCAACCGCAAATTATTTTGGATAAGTTCGCGGGATCGACTCGGCCATGTTGCATTGCACACATCGGCATCGCGACCAATCACTCGGTATGGACTCAATTCAGTAAGAGCTACAATATTAATCAGTACTTTACTTTGAAATCGCTCTATAATTTACAAAACTACAGCACGACAATGCTCAAGGACGCGGCACAAAGAGCGATACGCCCCAAATCAGCCTCAAAAAGGCACTAGATTTTTCAAGGTTGCCCAAAATTTGTCACGAACTCGCCATAAAGGCAAAAAATTGTGCAGGATCGGTTTATTATTTAGTCAAGTCATGACGTGATTATTTCAGGCGCTCAAGAAATTGTGTGTTGCGATGCAGCATTTTTTTGATATCGTGCGGTAACCATCCGTTCAACGTATGGAGTTTACGCATGAGGGACGTAGCCAAGCCGGCCGACGCGAATTTTTCGCAGGCCGGTATCGACTTTCCACCGATCGGCGGCCTGCTCAAACGCAGCTTCGATATCGCCGGTTCACTGATTGGCCTGGTTGCTCTCAGTCCGCTGTTTGTGCTCTCAGTCCGCTGTTTGTGATGGTCGCGCTGCTTGTCAAGTTGTCCGACGGCGGGCCGATTTTCTACGGTCACAGCCGGATCGGTCGGGGAGGACGGATTTTCCCGTGCCTCAAATTTCGCACCATGGTTCAGGATGGCGAACGGGTGCTGGCGGCATATCTTGCCGCCAACCCGGAAGCCAACGCCGAATGGGTAGCCACCCGCAAGCTCAAGAACGATCCGCGCGTCACGCGCGTCGGGGCCGTGCTGAGGAAGCTCAGCCTCGATGAACTGCCGCAGATCATCAACATCCTTCAGGGTGACATGAGCCTTGTCGGTCCTCGCCCCGTGGTGCGAGACGAGCTCGAAATTTATGGCAGTTCGGCCGTTTATTACTTGAAATCGCGCCCCGGACTGACCGGACTCTGGCAGGTCAGCGGCCGCAATGACGTTTCCTATGACAGCCGCGTCGCATTCGATCGCCACTATGTCGAGAACTGGTCGCTGGTCGAGGACATTCGCATCATCATCAAGACTGTGCCTGCCGTCTGGATGTCGCGGGGCTGCTACTGACCGGCCGGGAGCCGGTTCTGTGTGGAAGAGTGACTGTCCAGACGCCAAGAATTCTGCAGCAAGTTTGATCGGGCGGGGCTAAAGCGGATCGGAAAACGTACAGTTGAAAACAGATATCTTCGAAATCTCCTGCGCCGGCATTGTTAGCAATCGCATGCGGCGGATGCGGCTTATGACCACTTGCCTCGCGCTGGCGCTCACCATTCCCCAACTCGCCGCCGCCGATGAGTATCGCCTTGGATCGCAGGACAAGCTGACCATCCGCGTGGCCGAATGGCAGACCGTTGAAGGCACGTTCCGCGACTGGACGGCCGTCAACGGAGAGTACACAGTCGGCCCGGCCGGAACATTGTCCGTGCCGTTCGTCGGCGAAATGCCGGCATCCGGCAAGACCACATCCGAGATCGCGGCAGCGATCGGCCAGGCGCTCCAGCGCAAGCTCGCCCTGGCGGACCGACCGGAAGCCTCCGTCGAAATGGCGGAGTACAGGCCATTCTACATTTCCGGGGAGGTCCAGACGCCTGGCCAGTATCCCTACGTGCCTGGTCTGACCGTCCTGAGGGCGATGAGCATCGCCGGCGGTGTCCGGCGGGCCCCCGAAGGACAGCGGTACGATCGCGACATGATCAATGCCAAGGGCGATTTTGACGTTCTCGAAGACCAACGGGTCCGGCTGATCGTCAGGCGCGCGCGCATTGAAGCGGAGATGGCGGACGAGCCGACATTCGACGTGCCGAAGGAGGTGGCCAACGATCCGAAGGTGGCAAGCGTCGTTGCGGACGAGATGGCGATCCTGACGGCTGATCAAAAGAAGCTTAAACTGCGCCTTCAGGCGCTCGACGATTTGAAGAAGCTACTGCAGAGCGAGATCGATTCGCTGCAGAAAAAGATCGTCAACCAGCAGCGGCAGGTCGACCTGGCAAAGGAACAGCTCAGCGGCATCGGCTCGCTGGCGCAGAAAGGCCTTGTCGTCAACACGCGGGTTCTGACTTCGCAACAAACGATCGCCGACCTGGAAGGCCAGATCCTGGATTACGACACGGCCATCCTTACCGCCAAGCAGTCGATCAGCAAGGCCAATCAGGATGCCATCGACCTGGAAAACACTCAGAATGCGAGCCTCGCCGCCGACCGGCAACAGGTAGAAGCCGATCTCAGTGCGACGATGCTCAAGATGAACATGCAAACCGGCCTGATGGCCGAAGCCATGTCGGGGAACCCGGCGTTACAACGCTATCGCGACGGCGAAGAGCCAACGATGTCCTTTGCCCTGGTTCGGGTGGTCGACGGCAAGACCAGCGAAATTGCCGCCAGTGAAGACACGCCCGTGCTGCCCGGGGACGTGATCAAGGTGAAGCTGGCGCCAATGGCTAGCCAATAGAACTCGAGCGATCGAATACCCCATCGTCAGCTGACGCTCAAAGGGAGCGTCGTGCCGAGGCCGTCCGCATAGATGCACGCTTCTCGGCGAGAAGTGCCAATCGGTGGGGGAAGCGTGGTGAATATCTATCGTGCTAGAAGGTATATTAAAGGCGCAATAATTACATTCATTTGGGCGGTGAGGGGTATCGAAATACGCGATCGAGTTTCGGTACTTGGTGTCTCGCCTCATATAGCAGGAAAAGGCAATTTTAGATTTGGCTCTCGCGTTTCGTTTCGAGGGCTTGGGTCACGGTCCTGGTTTCATGCACGCCGGAACGCAAGTCTGTCAATTGGCTCTAGATCTTTTATTAACAGCGGAGTTACGATCGACGCATCTGTCGCAGTAAGCATCGGAAAAGGATGCCTTATTGGCGATTCGGTTGTAATCCAAGACTCAAACTATCATGAGGTCGAAGAGGGTGCCGGTGTTAAAGCGAAAGCTGTCCTGATTGGGGATAATGTTTGGATAGGCCGAAATTCAATAATCCTGCCTGGGGTCGAAATCGGGGATCATAGCGTAATTGGAGCCGGCTCTGTGGTCACCAAAAGTGCACCCCCGCGAAGCCTGGTTGCAGGAAATCCCGCCCGAATAATTCGCGAAATTGTGGCGCCCCAAGATTACATTCGTTTTTGACGGTAATTTTAACGAACGAAATCAAGGTGACATTCTGCGCTTTTCTTAGCCCTTTGCGGTTTCTGGTTCCGCGAGGCTCGCCGCCGTCCACCGAGGACGGGCGACAGGCACCTTCACCAGTTTGAAGTAGCTGTAATACAGGAGGAAGGAGCCCATGATGTAGGGGTTGAGGGTCTCGACCTCGACGAAGGACCGGATGAACAGAAGCACCATCACGCCGGCAAGAATCACAGATTCGGCCTGCCACGTCCTGAATATCAACGCCGATATGTGGCCCCACAGCGTGCGCACGATGATCAGCGAAATCAGCGTCGCCCCGACATAGCCAAGCTCGACGAGCGCTTCGACATAGGTGTTGTGGAAGTGGAAGCCGCTTCGGGTCGTGATGTAGAATTCGTTCCAAAGCCGTTCGGCCTCGGCGAAACCCTGCACCCAATAGCCCGCGTAGCCGACGCCGAGGATCGGCGCTTGCTGCGCCGCACCCCAGCCCTGCTCCCAGAGATAGGTCCGTCCGGTGAGCGTGGAATCTTTTCCGAAGACGCCAAGGACGAAATCCAGAAGCCCCGCAAAGGCAACCGCGGTGACCGCGACCAGCCCGCATGCGCCGACCAGGAAAATCACTCGTCGGTAGCGGAGCGAAAGCTTCTTCGCCATGGCAAGCAGAGCGACCAGAGCGAGAACCGCCGGTATCGAAGCCATCGAGGTGGCTGAATGCGAAATGACCAGCAGATAGGCCGACAGGACGAGGACGGGCGCCGTCAAGAAAAGGCTGATCCGGCCGCGCCTGAGAAAGGTCAGCAAGACAACGCAAAAATAGATGCCAAGGGAGGCGACAAAGCCGATCTGGTTCTTGGAGCTGAATGCGCCGACGAAATTATACGTCCCGTCGAGGCCATCATAGGAATAACCCCCGACCATAAGCGAGTAGAGCAGGACGAGAAAGATCCCGATCAGTGAGCCTATTGTCAACGTCCGAACGCTGACGGTGCGCGCGGCGATGTAGGCGCAGGTGATATGGGAGCAATACTGGATCGCCGTCCTCAACGTGATGCCGGGAGCATCCGACCAGAACACCGAGAGGCAGACGTAGATTGCAAACGCCAGAGGCAGCCACGCGCTGGAGGCATGTCGCAACAGCCGCCGGTAATCTACCATGATTAGGGGAAGCCAGACCGCATAATAGGCCAGGATCAGGATCTGGCCGAAAACGGAGGAGTAGGAGAACGCCCAAATGGAGATGGCAACAGCAAATGTGCCATAGACCGTGCTCTTCTCCGGGTCGACCAACAGAGATTTTGGTATCTTCATCTCGGTAGCGAATTCCCGTCCATGCAGTTCAATGCCGATTCGCCGCCGCGCCAGGCGCGAACGCTTCCATTGTGCAGTGCAATATAACCCATCCCCTGCAGCCTGTCACCCAAATGAGGCAAAAACAGCCACAAGGACGCCACGGGAAGGCGGTAAAAGGCCACGACAGGCCGTGTGGCAAGAACCGAGCATCCAGGCCGGCTTCTGGCTCCAAAGATTGTGAGCGCCTCGGCATCACGGTCAAGAGCCATCGCCGCCGGATTCATGAGAAGCTCGGCCATCACCACCGCGCGGAACTGTTTTCGCAGTTCTTTCAGCACCGGACCGAAAAATAGCAGCCGGCATTCCTTGCATCCGTTGCAATGAATGAGGCCCTCCGCGTACGCTATGGCGGGGACAACCAGACGATGGCCGCAGGGATAATTGGCAGACGCTGGTGGTCCCGGTCTGCTGGGCTGGAGCAAACGGATGGACAAACCTCGAATCTTCCTGGGCTCGTCGGGGAAGCAGAAAAAACTGCTGCAGGCGCTGACACGCGGTCTTGAAGACATCGCGTATGTGGAACCCTGGACGACATCCTTCAATCCCGGGACAACCACACTGGAGCGCCTCCTTGAGCTTACGCGTGAAGTCGACTTTGCTGCTTTTGTGTTCGCCCAGGACGACTGGACGAGTGCAAGCCTGCCGGCATCACCTGCCCCTGTATCCGCTCAAGCTTCTCCGCGAGACAATGTGGTCTTCGAAGCCGGCCTTTTCGGCGGTGTCCTCGGAATGCGCCGAACGTTTATCCTCCATGCCAACGGCTCCAAGCTTCCAAGCGATCTCCTCGGCCTGACGTCCGTGAGGTACGGCGAAGCGACAACCGCCGCCGAGATGAGAGCGGTCAACCAAAAGCTGCGAAAAGCGATCGAAAATGAGGGCCGCGCCGCCCGAATAGAGGGTCTTTGGTGGCAGTTTTCCCTGTCGGAGCGGACCGTGAAGGAGCCTTCCGCCGTGAGCCTCCTGCGTATCTCGCGAGACCGCTATGGTGCGCTGGAGCTAGCCGGCCGCTCATGGCAAGAGAATGGCAGTCTGTCCGCGAGATACTGGAGCGAAGCGGTAAAGGAGAGAAAGGAGCCTGCCGGCATCTTCTACTTTTGGAATGGAGAACGGCCCTTGGACGCGAACGCGTCGCAGTTGTACGGGACAGGAGAGATCCGGCTTGAGTCCGCCGATCGCGCGTCCGGATACTTCACCACGCGAGCCGACACACAGCCAAAACTGAACGCCCGCACCTCCGGTGTCTATCTGCGCGCCGAGCCGGAGGACTTGAGCATCCTGGACGGGCGCGACAACCAGCGACGAGTGGAACTGATCGCGGAGCGGCTGAACCATTGGATATCGATCAAGAACGTCTGAACCCGGTGCGCGCGGCGTAACTCCAGCTAGCCCGACGCTCTAGCCCTGCCGGGACTTTTCCTACCGCCTCGGGCCAAGTATGAACCTGTTGGGAGGAGCCAATCCCGACTTGAACTTCTCTGCGGTTGACTTCACATTCGCCGCCGATTGGAGGAAGACACATGCCGATGAGTTTCGCGGGACGGTTTGCCGGGCGTTCGGCCGTGATCACCGGCGGCGCCTCGGGCATCGGTCTGGCTGTTGCGCAAAGAATAGTCGAGGAAGGCGGGCGCGTTTGCGTCTGGGATCGCGACCCCACCCACATCGAGCAGGCCAAGGCTGTCATTGCCGATTTGCATGGCGTGACTGTCGACGTCGCCGATCCCGTGGCGGTCGAACAGGCCGGCCGGCAGACGATCGATGCCCTTGGTGCGGTCGATATCCTGGTCACCAGTGCGGCCATCACCGGACCGAACATGACGACCTGGGCCTATTCGGTGGAGGATTGGCGCCGGGTTATCGACATCAACATCAACGGCGTCTTCTTCTGCAACAAGGCGCTTGTTCCGCACATGCTCGAGCGCAATTACGGCAGGATCGTCAACATCGCTTCGATCGCCGGCAAGGAGGGAAACCCGAATGCCTCTGCCTACAGCACCTCCAAGGCGGCGGTGATCGGCCTGACCAAGTCTCTGGGCAAGGAACTGGCCAAGACCAAGGTGACGGTGAACTGCGTCACGCCGGCGGCGGTGCGCACCGCGATTTTCCAGCAGATGAGCCAGCAGCACATCGATTTCATGCTGTCGAAGATACCGATGGCGCGGTTTGGCGAGGTCGAGGAGGTGGCGGCGCTGATCTCGTGGATCGCTTCCGAGGAATGCTCCTTCACGACGGCCGCCGTTTTCGACGTTTCCGGCGGCCGGGCCACCTATTGAAGCAAGTCTGGCGATCTACCGCCAAGGCCGCCAGACTGGAGTTCCCGTCGCTTGCTTAGGGTCGAACCTCGGCTGTCCGACGAAGACCTGCTCGACCGCTTCCAGTGCGCGGCCTTCGGCTATTTTCTGGAAACCGTGAATCCGGAGAACGGGCTGGTTGCCGACACCTCGCGGCCAAATTGGCCGGCAAGCATCGCGGTCGTCGGCTTCGCCCTGTCCTGCTATCCGGTCGGGGTCGAGCGTGGCTGGATGACTCGAGATGCAGCCGTAAAGCTGACGCTCGCCACACTGCGCTTCTTCTGGAACAGCCGGCAAGGCAATGGTGACGACGTCACCGGCCACAAGGGTTTCTATTATCATTTCCTCGACATCCGGACCGGCCTGCGCACCTGGCGATGCGAATTGTCGATGGTTGACACTGCGCTTTTGATGGCTGGCGTGCTCGTGGCTGGCGCCTATTTCACGGGCGACAATGACGAAGAAACCGAAATCCGCGAACTGGCGGAAGTCCTCTATCGGCGTGTCGACTGGCGATGGGCGCAAGGCAGCAATTCGACCTTGCGACAGGGCTGGAAGCCGAAGAGCGGCTTTCTGCGTTATGGCTGGGAAGGCTACAACGAAGCGACCATGCTCTACGTTCTGGCAATGGCCTCCCCGGACAAGCCAGCCTCGGACGACAGTTATGCCGGCTGGACGGCGACATATCGATGGGAAAACATCTACGGCTACGACGTGCTCTACGGCGGTCCGCTGTTCATGCACCAGTTCTCGCATGCCTGGATCGACTTCGACGGCATCCGGGATGCGTTCATGCGGGAGAAGAACTCGGACTATTTCGAAAACAGCCGCCGCGCGACCTACCTTCATCGGGATTATGCGCGGCACAACCCCTCGGGGTACGACGGCTACGGCGAAGGACTCTGGGGCCTTTCGGCGGGTGACGGACCCGGCAACTTCCGCGCGAAGATCGAGCGCCGACCGCGCAAATTTTCCGGCTACGCGGCGCGCGGCGCACCGTTCGGCCCCGACGACGGAACGATAGCGCCGTGGTCGTATCTCGCATCGCTGCCCTTCGCGCCGGAAATCTGCCTGCCGGCGCTGCGCCACCTCAGAGAACGCCACCCTGAGGTGGTCGACAGTTTCAGGGTGCCGAGCGGTTTCAACCCGACGCTGGCGAACCGGCGGAAGTTCGGGCCGAGCGGCTGGATATCGGATGCGCATTACGGACTGGACCAGGGTATCGTCGTGCTGATGATCGAAAACCACCGCTCGCGCCTGATCTGGGACCTGATGCGGTCGAGCCTGCATATCCGTCGCGGCCTGTGCAAGGCCGGGTTCAGCGGCGGCTGGCTATCGCAGCCGGCGAGCCCTCCCAAGGACCGTGCGGAATGACGGCTATCGCCAGCTGTCCCTGTCGTGTCGGGCGCGAAGACGTTCGCCCTTCCCAGCAACTCGCGCTTGCTGGGAAGGAAATCATTGGCCTGCTCGCATGTTCGATTTCATTTGGACGGGCAAGTCACCGATATGATTAGCCGCCGAACGTGTAGGCAGTCTTCACCGTAGTGTAGAACTCCGCCGCGTAGCGGCCCTGCTCGCGCGGGCCGTAGCTCGATCCCTTGCGGCCGCCGAAAGGCACATGGAAATCGACGCCCGCCGTCGGCAGATTGACCATCACCATGCCGGTCTCCGAGTTGCGCTTGAAATGCGTGGCGTGCTTGAGGCTCGACGTGCAGATGCCCGACGTCAGCCCGAACGGCGTGTCGTTGGCCACCGCCAGCGCCTCGTCATAGTTCTTGACGCGGATGACGTTGGCCACGGGCCCGAAGATCTCCTCGCGCGAGATGCGCATGGCGTTGGTGGCTTGCGTAAACAGCGCCGGTTGCAGGTAGAAGCCGCGGGTTTCGCGATCGAGCCGCTCGCCACCGAAGGCCAGATCGGCGCCTTCCTGGCGGCCGATGGCGATATAGTCTTCATCCTGTTTCAACTGGCTCTGGTCGACCACCGGTCCGATCTGGGTTTTGGCATCGAGAGCGTCGCCGACGGCCAGCTTGCCCAGGCGATCTTTCATCGCGTCGACGAAGCGGTCATGGATGCCGTCCGTCACCACCAGGCGGGACGATGCCGTGCAGCGCTGGCCGGTCGAGAAGTATGCGCCATTGATTGCGCAGTCGACGGCGACCGCAAGATCTGCATCGTCGAGCACGACAAGCGGGTTCTTGCCGCCCATTTCGAGCTGGAACTTGCGCATGTGCTCTACGCTGGCGGCAGCTACGCGCTTGCCGGTGCCGACCGAGCCGGTGAAGGTGATGGCATTGAGGTCCGGGCTGTCGAGCATGGCCTGACCGACCACCGAACCCTTGCCCATGACGAGATTGAGCACGCCCTTCGGCAGGCCGGCGCGGTGCAGGATGTCGACAATGGTCCAGGCGCTCTCCGGAACCAACTCGGCCGGTTTGAAGACGATGGTGTTGCCGTAGGCCAGGGCAGGAGCGATTTTCCACGCCGGAATGGCGATCGGGAAATTCCACGGCGTGATAATGCCGACGACGCCGACCGCCTCCCGCGTGATTTCGACACCGACGCCGGGCCGCACGCTTGGAACCAGCTCGCCGGACAGGCGCAGCGTCTCACCAGCAAAGAAATCGAAGATCTGGGCGGCCCGCACGGTCTCGCCAATGCCCTCGACCAGCGTCTTGCCTTCTTCGCGCGCCAACGCCCGGCCGATTTCATCTTTACGCGCGGTGATCTCGTCCGACGCCTTCCTCAGCACCGCATGGCGTGCCAGCAGGCCCGATCGGGACCAATCCGGAAATGCCGCTTTCGCCGCCGCGATGGCCTGCCGCGCCTGCTCGGCGTCCCCCGACGCATATTCGCCGACCACGTCGTCGAGATTGGACGGGTTGATGTTGCGGGAGCCGGCATCGCCCACCCACTCGCCACCGATGAGGTTCTTTCGAAACGGGATCATGTCGCTGTCTTCCTTGTCGTCCTTCGATTGCCGTCTATCTGGACCACCGGCCGCCACACCGCAAGGCCGCCGGTGGCAAAGTTCTCTTGCTCGACAGGCATGTGCTAGGTGTCGAGGCGATAAAAGCTGATTCTAGTGTTGTGCGACGCGGATCGCACCGGGAGGAGCCGCCATGTCCGACAGCGTGTTGCCGCTGGTGATCAGCGCGCCCGAGCCGCGCACGCTCGACCTGATTTTCACGCCCGAGGCACTGGCGAGATTCCGCGCCAAGTATCGTATCGTCGAATCGTCGCCAGAAGGCGTCGCGGCCCTGCCGGCCGACGTGCTCGCCGAGGCGCGCTACATCGTCGGCCAGCCGCCGATCGCGCCGGAGACGCTCGACAAGATGCGAACACTGCGCTGCGTCTTCAATGTCGAGAGCAACCTCATCAACAACATGCCGTATGAGACGCTTTTTTCGCGCGGCATCCATGTTGTTACCACCGGCCTGGTCTTTGCCGAGCCGGTGGCCGAGCTCGGCCTCGCCATGGCGCTCAACCTCGCCCGGGACATCGTCGACGCTGACCTCGCGTTTCGTGAGGGCAAGGAGCTGTGGGGCGGCGACGGCAACCGGAAGGCGCGGCTTCTGTCCGGTGCTGATGTCGGCATCATCGGCTTTGGCGATCTCGGCCGTGCGCTCAACCGGCTGCTGTTAGGCTTTCGCACGCGGACCAGGGTATTCGATCCGTGGCTGCCACCGTCGATCCTCATCGAGAACGGCGTCGAGCCGGCTACGCTCGACACGGTTCTGTCGACCAGCGATTTCGTCTTCGTCGTCGCTTCAGTGACCAGCGAAAACCAAGGGTTTCTCGGCGCTGACGCCTTTGCCAGAATGCGCACTGGAGCCGCGTTCATCCTGCTCAGCCGTGCCGGTGTGGTCGATTTTCCGGCGTTGATGGGGGCCGTTCGCAGCGGTCATATCGTCGCCGCCAGTGACGTGTTTCCGGAAGAGCCGCTGGCGCAGGATCATCCCGTGCGCACGCTGCCCGGCTTCCTGCGCTCGGCCCACCGGGCCGGCGCGCTCGACATCGCCTTCAGGCGCATGGGCGACATGGTGCTGGAGGACATGGACCTGATCGACCGCGGCCTGCCGCCGATGCGTTCGAAGCGGGCCGAACGCGAGACCGTTTCGCGGATGCGTTCGAAGCCAGTCGACAAGAACTGAGCCGCAAGCCAGCGCCTGCATCGGTTTCTCAGATGGCGAACGACCAGAACAGAGAGGCCAGTGTCGCAGCGGCGAAGATGACGAAGAACAGGCTTCTCAGCAGGATATTGCGGCGCAACTCGTTCATGAAAAGATGGCATCCGACGACTGCTGCGACAAACAGGAAGCGCCAGTTCAGCAGCGCCGGCAAGATGTTGCCCCGATCGAAAGCCCACCTGGCAGCGAGACAGCCAATGATGGCCGCGAACAACACGATGACTGTCCAGAAGATCGCATCCGCAGCGTTCGTCAGGACGAAGCTGGCGGCTCTGATCGGCAGGATCATCATGAGCAGCGCGCTGAAGAAGTAGACTGATGCAAGCGGGATAAACGTTCCGGCATCGGCGACGTCGTCCAGGCGTTTTGCGCCGATCGCACCATAGGGATAGCCATGCCTGGCCACTGCCAGGCTGAGCGCCATCAGCAAAGCCGTCAATATGGCGACCAATGCGAATGAAGTGAGGGCTTTGCTCATAAGGGTCCTGTTCGGAACGAATCGAATAAGGACGTTGGTAGCCCATGGTTTGTAAATTGCTGGTAAGCGTCGAGGCCCGGCGCGACAGAGTTTCTCGACGCCCTCACTCCGCCGCTTGAAGGCGTCGCGCCTCAATGATGGTCCTGATCTCGGCGCGGCAGGAGCCGCAGTTGGTGCCGGCATGCAGGGTGGCGCCGATCGCCTCGACGCTGGTGCAGCCGCCGCGTACCGCCTCCGCGATCTGATTGGCGCCGACCCCGAAACAGGAGCAGACGACGGCGCCACGATCGACGGTATTGCCGCCCGGCCGCCCGGCTACGATCGCCAGCCGCCCGCGCCGATCGGCATGGTCCGCACTCAACTGCTCCACCGCCCAGCTGCGCGACACCGCGACCGGCTTGGGCGCAAGATAGAGCGCGCCAGCCAGCCGGCTGCCGGCGAAGCGGGCAAAGCGATGGTGCCCGCCGGCGACATCATGATAGGCGAGCGTCTCGCCTTGCGCGCCCGCGCCAAAAAGCGAAGCTGCGAAAACCGGCCAATCCCGGCCAGCTTCCAGTGCAAGCTCAAGGCGCCAGCCGGCGGCGCAACGGGCGAGGCTCCAATAGTCGGCGTCGATCGAGCCCGGCCGTTCGGCAAGCACGGCGAAGCCGAAGGCGGCGGCAGCAAAGCGTTCCACGCGGGCGGCAATATTCTTCGAGGCCGGCTGGCCTGAAATCGCATCGGTGATGGGTGCCACCAGCGCATCGACGCGAGCACGCGCTGAGAACTGGTCCGTCCAGTGCATCGGCACGAAGACTGATCCCGGGCGCTGCCGCGCTGTCACCAGCGCGCGAACCAGCACCTCGCCGTGCACAGTCGAGACGCGCACGATGCTGGCATCGCCGATGGCGAAGTGCTGCGCATCCAGCGGATGGATTTCGGCGAAGGGCTCGGCCATGTGCTGCGACAGCCGCTGGCTCTTGGCGGTCCGCGTCATGGTGTGCCAATGGTCGCGAACCCGCCCGGTATTGAGGATCAGCGGATAGTCCGGGCTGGTGCGGATGTGTGCAGTCGGGTGGATGGCGATGAAACGCGCCTTGCGGTCGGGCGTGTAGTAGCCGCCATTGGCGAAGAAGCGGATACCCTCCCCCTTGAGGGGAGGGTCGGCGAGCGAGCTTTGCGCAGCAAGGCGAGAGAGCCGGGGTGGGGTCGGAGAGGCTCCACCGACCCCACCCCGTCCCGCTTGTTTCGCTTCGCTCAACGCGCGCGCCGACCCTCCCCTCGAGGGGGAGGGTGAGGCCGGTGCTGGCCATTGGAATGGCGCCAACTCCTCATAGGTCTCCGCGTCAACACCGGCGTACGCGCCTATATCAAAATCGCGCGCGCCGTCATTCTCGAATGCCGACACCGCGGCGTGCTCGGCGAAGATATCGGCCGCCGACGCATGCGAAAACGCTTCACCAAAACCCATCAGCTTGGCCACTTCGGCGATGATCCACCAGTCGGCTCTTGCCTCGCCGGGCGTGGCCAAAAAAGCCCGCTGGCGAGAGATGCGGCGCTCCGAATTGGTTACGCTGCCGTCCTTCTCGCCCCATGCGGCGGCGGGCAGCCGGACATGGGCGTGGCGGACCGTGTCGGTCATGGCCAGCACGTCCGACACCACGACAAAAGGGCAGGCCTTGATCGCCGCCTCGACGGCATCGGCATCCGGCATAGAATCGACCGGGTTGGTCGCCATGATCCACAGCGCCCGGATACGCCCGTCGGCCACCGCCTGGAACATCTCGACCGCCTTTAGGCCGGGTTTTTTGGCGATGGCCGGCGCGCTCCAGAAGCGCTGCACGCGGCCGCGGTGTTCGGGGTTTTCGATCTCCATATGGGCCGCCAGCATGTTGGCCAAGCCGCCGACTTCACGGCCGCCCATGGCGTTGGGCTGGCCGGTCACCGAAAACGGCCCGGTGCCGGGCTTGCCGATGCGGCCGGTGGCGAGATGGCAGTTGATGATGGTGTTGACCTTGTCGGTGCCCGAGCACGACTGGTTCACGCCCTGGCTATAGACGGTCACCGTTTTCGCCGTCGCGGTAAACAGGCTGTAGAAGCGGACAAGCTCGTCCTCGCCGAGGCCCGTGGCAGCGGCGATGCCGGAAAGGTCGAGCGCCGAGGCGGCGGCAATCGCGCCTTCGAAGCCCGTGGTATGTGCAGCGATATAGGCGCGGTCCAGAGCGTCATTTTTGCCAAGATAGGCGAGCAGGCCGGTGAACAGCGCGACGTCGCCATCGGCCGCGATCGCCAGATGCATGTCGGCGATATCGGCGGTCATCGTGCGGCGCGGATCGATCAGCACCACCTTCATCTCGGGCCGTTTTTCCCGGGCCGCGGCAATGCGCTGGTAGAGCACCGGGTGGCACCAGCCGAGATTGGAGCCGACCAGCACGATCAGATCGGCAAGCTCCAGATCCTCATAGCTGCCCGGCACCGTGTCGGAGCCGAAGGCGCGGCGATGGCCGGCAACCGACGAAGCCATGCACAGGCGCGAATTGGTGTCGATATTGGCCGAGCCGATGAAGCCTTTCATCAGCTTGTTGGCGACATAATAGTCCTCGGTCAGCAACTGGCCGGAAACGTAGAAGGCGACCGCGTCGGGGCCGTGCTCGGCAATGGTTTGCGAGAAAGTCGAGGCGACGAGGTCGAGCGCCTCGTCCCAGCCGGTGCGGCGACCGTGGATCTCCGGATAGAGCAGCCGGCCATCGAGATCGATCGTCTCCGCCAGCGCCGAGCCCTTGGAACAGAGCCGGCCGAAATTTGCCGGATGGTCTGGGTCGCCGCGAACGGTTATTTCGCCATCCGCGGCGACCTTCGCCAGCACGCCGCAACCCACCCCGCAATAGGGGCAGGTGGTCCTCACCTCGCGCGCTTCGTCGATCTTCATGCTCAGGCCGCGCGGCTGGCCAGCGCTTCCAGCGCAATGAACAGACGCTCGCCCTCGATCCGCACCGGAACGGTGCGCACCGCACCTTCATCGGCGCCGAGCGCATTGCCGGTCTCCAGCGAGATCACCCAATTGTGCAGGGGACAGGTCACCGCCGCGCCGTGGACGATGCCCTGCGAGAGCGGCCCGCCCTTGTGCGGACAATGGTCCTCGATGGCGAAGACCTGGTCCTCCGCGGTGCGGAAGACGGCGATCTTGCCTTGCGGCGTGGCGACGCAGCGCGCGCCGCGGCGCGGAATGTCCGATATCGAGCCGATTGATACCCAGTTCATCACGGTCACTCCGCCGCCTGCGCGAAACCGACCGAAGCCATCGGCCGAAATTCGTGCTTGTCCTTGCCGGAGACGCGTTCCGACCACGGGTCGACCTGCGCGAATTTCTGCGAAAAGACGAAGCGGTCGAAATAGGCCCTGCGCTTCTCGCCATCGTCCATGATCTGGCGCTTGATCTCGGCGATGCCGATGCGCTTGGCCCATTTGTAGATGCGCTCGAGATAGCGGCCCTGTTCGCGATACATTTGCGTCAGCGCCACGATATGCTCGAGCGCTTCGTCCTCGGTCTTGACCAGGCCGAGCACCTCTGTGCCCTTGATGTCGAGGCCGGCAGCACCGGCGAAATGGATCTCGTAACCAGAATCGACGCAGATCACGCCGACATCCTTGCAGGTTGCTTCCGCACAGTTCCTGGGACAGCCCGAGACCGCCATCTTGACCTTGGCGGGCGTCCACGAACCCCACATGAATTTCTCGATGCGGACGCCGAACCCCGTCGAATCCTGGGTGCCGAAGCGGCACCAGTCCGAACCAACGCAGGTCTTCACCGTGCGCAGTCCCTTGGCATAGGCGTGGCCGGAGACGAAGCCGGCCTGGCCGAGATCGGCCCACACCGCCGGCAGGTCTTCCTTGCGGATGCCGAGCATGTCAATGCGCTGTCCGCCGGTAACCTTGACCATCGGGATCTCGAACTTGTCGACGACGTCGGCGATGGCGCGCAGTTCGGTGGCATTGGTGACGCCACCCCACATGCGCGGCACCACAGAATAGGTGCCGTCCTTCTGGATGTTGGCGTGAGCGCGCTCGTTGATGAAGCGCGACTGGTAGTCGTCGGCATACTCGTCCGGCCAGTCGCAGACGAGATAGTAATTGAGCGCCGGCCGGCATTTGGCGCAGCCGCAGGAGGTGGTCCATTCCAGTTCCTGCATGACGGCGGGAATGTTCTTCAGGCTCTTGGCCTTGATCAGCCGGCGGACCTCGTCATGGCCGAGCGTGGTGCAGCCGCACATCGGTTGCACCGCCGCCGGATTGTATTTGTCGCCGATGGTCAGCACCATCAGCTTTTCGACCAGCCCGGTGCAGGAGCCGCAGGACGCGGACGCCTTGGTGTGGGCACGCACGTCGTCTAGCGACGTCAGGCCCTTGGCCGTGATCGCACCGGTGATTTTTCCTTTGCAAACGCCGTTGCAGCCGCAGATTTCCGCATCATCCGGCAAGGCTGCAACGGCCGCCATAGGGTCCAGGGAGGCACCTCCCTGGTAGGACTGGCCGAAGATAAGCGTGTCGCGCATTTGCGATATGTCGGTCTGCTTCTTCTTGAGGTCGTTAAACCACGCGCCGTCCGCCGTCTCGCCGTAGAGAACGGTGCCGATGATGCGGTCATCCCTAAGCACCAGCCGCTTGTAGATTCCGGCGGCGGCATCGCGCAGCACAATCTCCTGGCGGTCCTCGCCCTCGGCGAAGTCGCCGAGCGAGAAAAGCTCGATACCGGTGACCTTGAGCTTGGTCGGCGTGTCCATATGGACGAAAGCCGCCGCCTCGTTGCCGGCAAGCTGGCTGGCCGCGACGCGCGCCATCTCGTAGAGGGGTGCTACCAGCCCATAGACCTGGCCGCTGACCTCGGCGCATTCGCCGAGTGCGTAGATGTTGGGATCGTTGCTGCGCATGCCGGCGTCGACGACGATACCGCGATTGACGGCAATGCCGGCTTCTTTCGCCAGCGCTGCATTCGGCCTGATGCCCACCGCCATGACGACCAGCGTCGCCGGGATGATGGTGCCGTCGGCAAGCTCCACCTGCTCGACCTTGCCCTTGCCTGTGATCGCCTGAGTGTTGGCCTTGGTGACGACCTTGATACCGCGTTGCTCGACGGCGCGCTGCAGCAGATAGCCGGCCGCCGGGTCGAGCTGGCGCTCCATCAGCGTCGGCATCACATGCAGCACGGTGACGTCCATGCCTTGCGAGTTCAAGCCCGCTGCCGCCTCCAGCCCGAGCAGGCCGCCGCCGATGACCACGGCCTTGGCCCCTGACTGGGCGGCGAGCAGCATGGCCTGAACGTCGTCGAGATCGCGATAGGTGAGCACGCCCGGTAAGTCATGGCCGGGCACCGGAATGATGAACGGCACCGAACCGGTGGCGATGACGAGCTTGTCATAGGGCTCGGTGACGCCGTGGTCGGAAGTGACGGTCTTCGCCGTCCGGTCGATGGCGACGATCTTGTGGCCCTTGTAGAGGGTGATGCCGTTGGCGATGTACCAGCCGTCGCCATGGATGATGATTTCCTCAAAGGCCTTCTCGCCGGACAGCACCGGCGACAGCATGATGCGGTCGTAATTGACCCGCGGCTCGGCGTTGAAGATGGTGACCTGGTAGCGACCGGGTGCCTGTTCGAACAGATGCTCCAGCATCCGCCCGGGCGCCATGCCGTTGCCGATGATGACGAGTTTTTCGGTCATTGAGCTACTCCGCGGCTTCAACGAAGCGGTGGCGTTCGTAGAGGAACTTCAGCACCGCCTCGCGGCAGCGCAGGAACGTCCGGTCGGAGGAAAGCTCGACGCGGCGGCGCGGCCGGGCCAGCGGCACGGGAAGCACCTCGCCGATGGTTGCCGCCGGGCCGTTGGTCATCATGACAATGCGGTCGGACAACAGCACCGCCTCGTCGACATCGTGCGTGATCATGATCGTCGTCGAGCCAAGCCTCGAATGGATATCCATCACCGCGTCCTGCAGATGGGCGCGCGTCAGCGCGTCGAGCGCACCGAAGGGTTCGTCGAGCAGCAGGATCTTCGGCTCCATGGCCAACGCGCGGGCGATGCCGACGCGCTGCTTCATGCCGCCCGATATTTCGGCGGGCCGCTTGTCCCTGGCATGCGCCATCTGCACGAGGTCGAGATTGCGCATGATCCAGTCGTGCCGTTCGGCCCGGCTCCTGGTGCGGCCGAAGACCTTAGATACTGCCAGGTTGATGTTTTCGTAGACGGTGAGCCATGGCAGCAGGCTGTGGTTCTGGAACACCACGGCGCGTTCAGGACCGGGGCTGTCGACCTCCTTGTCTTCGAGCAGGACCGCCCCGGCGGACACATTCGTCAGCCCGGCGATCAGGTTGAGCAAGGTCGACTTGCCGCAGCCGGAATGGCCGATGATCGAGACGAATTCGCCCTTGTCGATGGTCAGCCGGATGTCATTCAGCACCTCGCTGACCTGGCCGCCGCGGGTGAAGGATTTGTCGATATGGTCGAGTTTCAGATAGGCCGTCATTGCCCTCTCCTCACTTTGCCGTTGTGCCGCGGGTGACGAAGGCGCCGACCGCCGCGACAAGGCGATCGAGGCAAAAGCCGGTGATGCCGATATAGGCGAGCGCAACGATGATGTCGGGCAGCCGCGACGAGTTCCAGGCATCCCAGATGAAGAAGCCGATTCCGACGCCGCCTGTCAGCATTTCGGCGGCGACGATGGCAAGCCAGGACAGACCGATGCCGATGCGCAGGCCGGTGAAGATGTAAGGCGCCGCGGCCGGCACCATGATCTTCACGAAGAACTCGAGCTGGTTGAGCCTGAGGATGCGGGAGACGTTGCGATAATCCTCTGGAATGTTGCGGACGCCGACGGCGGTGTTGATGATCACAGGCCAGATCGAGGTGATGAAGATGACGAAGATCGCCGATGGGCTGGAATCGCGGAAGGCGGCCAGCGACAGCGGCAGCCAGGCGAGCGGCGGCACGGTGCGCAGGATCTGGAACACAGGGTCGAGGCCGCGCATCGCCCAGATCGACTGGCCGACCAGCGCGCCGAGCGCAACGCCGACGATTGCAGCCAGGCCGAAGCCGATGGCGACGCGCTGGAGCGAGATCAGCACCCGCCAGGCGAGTCCGATATCCTGCGGACCATAATCGAAGAAGGGATGGGCGATCAGATCGTAGGCCTCGTTCCATACCTGGCTGGGTGGCGGCAAGCTGGCGTTGGGCGACGAGCAGGCGATCTGCCAGATGACGAGCATGACGACGATGACGACTGCCGGCGGCACCAGCGTGCTTGCCAGCTTGCCGGCGATCGCGGCGGGATAGAAGCGGCGCCTCACCTTGGCGGTGAAAGCTATGACCTCTGCGGGCTTGGCAGGCGTGGGGAACGCCTTCACCTTGGCGTCCTCGATGGCTTGGATAGACATTTTCGCAAAAAGCTCCTTGAGCATTGGAGTGACAGCGGCGCCACTGGCGCCGCTTGCCAGCGACGTCAGGCCGATGCCTTGATCTTCAGGCTGTCGAGATAGGCGGACGGATTGGCCGGATCGAAGATCTTGCCGTCGAAGAAGGTCTCGACGCCGCGCGATGAAGACGCCGGGATGTCGGCCGCAGCGACGCCGAGGTCCTTGGCCGCCTCGCGCCACAGATCTTCGCGGTTGACTTGATCGACCAGCGCCCTGATGTCGGTGGTCGCCGCGAATTTGCCCCAGCGGATGTTTTCGGCGAGGAACCAGCTGTCGTGGCTCTTGAATGGATAGGACACGCCGCCCTTCCAGAACTTCATGTAGAGGTCGGTGCCGGTGGCGACGCGGTCATTGCCGTAGTTGATGTCGCCCTTGAGGCGACCGATGATGTCGGCGGTCGGCACGTTCATCCATTGCCGCTTGCCGATGATGGCCGCCATCTCGTCCTTGTTTTCCATGGCTTCGCACCATTGCTGGGCTTCCATGACGGCCATCAGGATCGCCTTGGTGGCGTTCGGGTTCTTGTCAATGAAGGCGGCGCGCAGGCCGAGCGCCTTTTCCGGATGGCCTTTCCAGAGTTCGCCTGTCGTGGTGGCGGTGAAGCCGACACCCTGATGGACGAGTTGCTCGTTCCACGGCTCGCCGACGCAGAACACGTCCATATTGCCAACCTTCATGTTGGCGACCATTTGCGGCGGCGGCACGACGATGGTCGAGACATCCTTGTCGGGATCGATGCCGCCGGCAGCCAGCCAGTAGCGCAACCAGAGATCATGAGTGCCGCCCGGGAAGGTCATGGCGGCCTTCACCTCTTTGCCCTCGGCCTTCTTGGCCGCGAAGGCGTCCTTCAGCTTGGAGGCATCGAGGCCGACGCCGGTGCCGGCATATTCCTGCGCGACGGAAATCGCCTGGCAGTCGTAGTTGAGCCGCGCCACGATCGCCATCGGCATCGGCTGGTTGTTCTGCGTCACCTTGCCGGTATGCATCAGGTAAGGCATGGGCGTCAGGATATGGGCGCCGTCGATGCCGTTGGCTTCGCCGCCGAGCATCAGGTTGTCGCGTGTCGCGCCCCAGGAGGCCTGCTTGAGCACCTCGACATCGGGCATGCCGAATTTTTCGAACAGGCCCTTCTCCTTGGCGATCATCAGCGGCGCTGCATCGGTCAGCGCGATGAAGCCTAGCTTGGCGCCGGTGACTTCCGGCGCTGCCGTCGCCGCATAGGCGCCGGACGGCAGCAGCGCGCGTGCCGCCGCCAGCGTTGCCGCGGTGGCCGCGCTCATCATCAGGAAATCGCGGCGCGTTACACCCTTGAGGGCGGATTGGGTTTTGATGCGTTTCGTCATCGTCATCTCCGGTTGGGCGCGGCTTGGGATCTGCGCCGTCGATTGCGTGTTCGACCAAAACAAAAAAAGCCGCCGGCCAGGCCGCTGCGTCCGTTGATCCGGATCGCGTGTGACCTGAGCGGCAGCTTTGCCTGTGGCGCCCGCCATTGGACGCCGTATTCCGTGGCCGTGAAGGCCTATGGATTACTACGCAGGAACCGTGCCAGCTGGAAGAAGCGGTGGATTAAGCAATAAAAACAATCGAGCGCGCGGGCGTAAAGGCTGGAGCGCCGGATTGTCGATGCTCATACGGCAGTCACGATCATTGTGCAGTAGCACAAAAATTGTGCAGTGCACGATAGTGCGCAAGGAATGCTCAACTCGTCGGCATCGCCCAGTCGCGGATAGCGAGATAGTCGTCGATCCTGTCGGGATCGAAGATGCGGCCGTCGAAGAAACCATCCGGACCAAGGACGAGGCTGGCGCCGGCCGAGCCGACCGGCGTGGCAGCGGTCAGGGCCCCCTCGACCTTGGCATTGGCTCCAGGCAGGGCGACGCCGAGCGGCTTCAGCGCTGCGCGATAGAGGTCGGGCCGGTAGGTGTCGCGCGCGAGCGCCATGTGGGCAGCGCTGTGCTTGATCTGCCCCCAACGGACCATCTGCGTGTAGAACCACAGCGCATGGCTCTTCCAGGGGAAATTCGCCGCCTTGCCGAAAGTCAGAAAGAAGTCCTCGACGCTCAGTTCCGCGCCGCCTAGCGCAAGATGTCCGGTCAGAATCGGCATCTGCAACGCCGGCGAAACTCCGAGGAAGGAAGGCTGCGCCATCAGCGCGGCCAGTTCGCCGCGGTTTGCCGGATTCTGGCACCAGCGCGCCGCGTGATGGAGCGCGCGCAGCAGGGCTGAAAGGGCTTCGGGGTGTTTTTCGGCCCAGGCCTTGCGCACGCCGACGACTTTTTCGGGGCTGGTCTTCCAGATAGCGGCCTTGACCGTGGCGATATGGCCGGTGCCGGCGACAACCGAGACGCTGTTCCAGGGTTCGCCGGCGCAGTAGCCGTCGATCCTGCCGGCGGCGAGTGCGTCGGCCATGAAGGGCGGCGGCACGATGACGATTTCTATTTCGCGCGACGGATCGATGCCGCAGGCCGCGAGCCAGTAGCGCAGTTCGTAATTGTGTCCGGAGTGCGGATGCACGACCGCAAAGCGCAGCGGGTCGCGACCGGCATTTGCCCGTTCACGGATTAGCGCTCCCAAGGCCTTGCCGGCTCGCGCCGGATCGAGGTCGGGCAAGGCGCCGTGCGCGGCCATGCCCGCCCAGACCACGTTCGAAACCGTTACGCAATTGCCGCCCAGTCCCAGCGAGAACGGCACGATCGTATCGGAGGCGAGTGGCGTGAGCCCCAGATTGCAGGCGATCGGCATCGGCCCCAGCATATGCGCCAGATCGAAATGCCCGATCGCGATGCGGTCGCGGATGTTGGCCCAGGATGTCTCGCGACTGAGCGTCAGGTCGACGCCTTCGCGCGCGGCAAAGCCGATCTCGCGCGCTGCGACAAGAACCGCGCTGTCAAAGAGCGGTATGAAACCGGCATTGATCTGGTGTTCGGCCGCCATGCTCAACTCTCTCCGGGATCCAGAAGGCCTGCCGCCGTCACCAGGCTCTGCGCGATTTCGCTGATCTTGCGGTTCTGGCTCATGGCGGTCTTGCGCAGAAGCGTGTAGGCCGCGTCCTCCGACAGGCCGCGCGACCTCATAAGGATGCCCTTGGCGCGGTCGATGACCTTGCGGTCCTCCAATTCACTGCGGGCTTCTTCCAGTTCGCGCGCCATCCGCGAGAACGCGTTGAAGCGGCTGATCGCCATATCGAGGATCGGCTTGACGCGCTCCTGGCGCAGCCCGTCGACGACATAGGCGGAGACCCCCGCGGCCACCGCAGCTTCGATCGAAGCCTGATCCGACCGATCGACGAACATGGCGATCGGCCGCTTCACGACGCGCGACAGCTGGAACATGTTTTCAAGCATGTCGCGGTTGGGATTTTCGAGGTCGATGACGATTACGTCCGGTTCGATCTCGGCGATGCGCCGCGCTATTCCGGCAACGTCGTGAACGACCGTGACCTGCTCATGCCCGGCCTCCCGCAATCCCGCCTCAATGATGGAGGCGCGGATGTGGTTTTCGTCGATCACCAGGACGGTGAGGGATTTCCGGATCATGCCGCATTTTGCGCACGCCGCGCGATTGTGCAATGCGGCATGTTGAGAATTGACGCAGTTATCGCTTCGGGCACTGCCATATGTTCGCGGAGCTGACCCGTTAAGCTTCTTTAAATACCATTCGTGGGGTCTACTTTGCTTTTCTATCGCCTGCGCTATCTTTCAGTTTGCGAACCTTGTCTCGCTGCCTAGAAGATTGGAGGTTTCCATGGATCGGCGATCATTTTTGACAGGAATGTTTGGCATTGCTGGGGCAGCAGCCCTTGCGAGCGCAGTTCGGCCCATCAACGCGGTAGCCGGCGTACCTGGCGCCCGACGTGGCATCCTCGATGAACTCGACGCGCCGGATACGGAAGCCTTCGAGGATGAAGATACTCAAGCGGAGCCGGTCCGCCATCGGCGGTGGCACCGCAGGCGGCGGCGCCGGCGGCGCGTTTGGAGAAGGATCTGTCGTCGTGTCTGGCGAAATGGCTTTCCGCGCAGACGGTGCTTTCGCAGGCGTGTTTGGGTTTGGGCCTGGTATTATTAGCAGTTAGTGTGCTGAAAGCCCTGGTGATTGCCGGGGTCTTCAGCTTCAGGCTAACCGAAATACAGCGAAATTTTTCAGGGGGCCCGCCCGAGTTGTCGGCCTGCGAGTGATAGGCAGGCCTACAACGACTACCCAAGAGAAAACTGGTGGAGCCAATCGGAATCGAACCGACGACCTCTTGAATGCCATTCAAGCGCTCTCCCAACTGAGCTATGGCCCCACTCCGGCAGTCTACCGGCGCCGTTGCCGGCGAAGAGATCCGGCGCGGGTTGAGACCGCGCCGTTAGTGCAGCGGCTTCTAACCCCGCCTTCCGTCAATATCAAGCCTTCAAGAGCCGCTTTTTATTAAGACGCCGCGAAAGTCGGCAGGCGCTTGCGCCAGAGGCCGGATCAGACTTCGTCGTCGTCGTCGCCGACGCCGATCATGTCGGCGACATCGTCGTCTTCTTCCTCTTCGTCGGCGAGGAAAGTATCGTCGTCCTCGTCACCGAGGTCCACATCGTCCTCGTCATCGCCGAGATCGGGCAGATCGTCGGCTTTCGCATCCTCGTCCGCCTCTTCGAGCGAGACGACCTCGACCCCCTCTTCCTCCTCGGCGTCCACTTCCTTCTCGGCAACTTCCTCTTCCTCCTCGAGGGCGGCGATCTTGCCTTCCTCGAAATAGGAACGCGGATAGCTCTTGCCGGTATAGGGCGAGACGATCGGATCCTTATTCAGGTCGTAGAATTTTTGACCCGTCTCGGGGTCGATGCGTTTGGTGCCAAGTTCGGGTTTTGCCACAGCAAGCCTCGTCGATGAAAGTTTGGTCCCCATAACCACAGTTTGCGGCGCTGTCAAAGCCTAAAGCCAGCGTCATAAATCGCCGCGTTGAGCGACCTCTTGCAAGGGGATGACCATTTCCGTCCGCCGTGATACGAGACCGCCCAAACCAAAAGAAAAAGGCCGGCCACCGGCATTTTCACGCAGGGAAAAGCCATGTCGCATACTGCCGCCCCGAAACCGGCCACCGCCCGCAAATCGTCAGCGCTTTCAGGCGCGGCGCGGGTGCCCGGCGACAAGTCGATCTCGCACCGCTCGTTCATGTTCGGCGGCCTCGCCTCCGGCGAGACCCGCATCACCGGCCTGCTGGAAGGCGAGGACGTGATGCGCACGGGCGCCGCGATGAAGGCAATGGGCGCGCATATAGAAAAGCTCGGCACTGAGTGGGTGATCCGCGGTACCGGCAACGGCGCGCTGCTGCAGCCGGAAGGTCCGCTCGATTTCGGCAATGCCGGCACCGGCTCACGCCTCACCATGGGTCTGGTCGGCACCTACGACATGGAAACCACCTTCATCGGCGACGCTTCGCTGTCCGGCCGTCCGATGGGCCGCGTGCTCGAGCCGCTGCGCCAGATGGGCGTGCAGGTGCTGAAAGCCACACCCGGCGACCGCATGCCGATCACGCTGCGCGGGCCCAAGCACGCAGCACCCATCACCTACCGTGTGCCGATGGCCTCGGCGCAGGTGAAGTCGGCGGTACTGCTCGCCGGGCTGAACACGCCTGGGATCACCACCGTCATCGAGCCGGTGATGACGCGCGACCACACCGAAAAGATGCTCAGGGGATTTGGCGCCAATCTGTCGGTCGAGACCGATGAGCGCGGCGTGCGCCATATCTTCATCGAGGGCCAGGGCAAGCTTACCGGACAAACCATCGCGGTGCCGGGCGATCCCTCCTCGGCCGGCTTCCCGCTGGTCGCGGCGCTGATCGTGCCGGGCTCCGACATCACGATCGAAAACGTGCTGATGAACCCAACCCGCACCGGTCTTCTTTTGACGTTGCAGGAAATGGGCGCCCGGATCGACATTGTCGACCCGCGCAATGAAGGCGGGGAAGATGTCGCCGATCTGCGGGTGCGCTATTCCGAGCTGAAGGGGGTCGCCGTGCCGCCCGAACGGGCGCCGACGATGATCGACGAATATCCGGTGCTTGCTGTCGCCGCCAGCTTCGCCGAGGGCGAGACGCTGATGCAGGGACTGGAAGAGCTGCGGGTGAAAGAATCCGACCGGCTGTCGGCAGTGGCCGATGGACTGAAGCTCAACGGCGTCGACTGTACCGAGGGCGAGGCCTCGCTTGCCGTGCACGGAAGGCCGGGAGGCAAGGGACTGGGCCAGCATCCCAATGGACAGGGCACCATCGTGCAGACTCATCTCGACCACCGCATCGCCATGAGCTTTCTGGTGATGGGGCTTGCGACGGAAAAGCCTGTGACCATCGATGATCAAACGATGATAGCGACAAGTTTTCCGGAATTCATGGGCCTGATGAAGGGGCTGGGCGCGGAGATTGAGTGACATGGCAGTCGCAAACCTTGGACATCAGAGCGCCGCAGCGATGCTGAATTCTGGTTGGCAGCACTCTTTGGCTGATGCCACGGCATGGATCCCAGGGTCTTCGCTCCGCTACGTGTTCGCTGCGCCCTGGGATGACGAAGGCGCGAGGGCTTGTTGCCGGGCGGACAAAGCGTTGAGCCGTCAATGACACACGTCTTCACCATCGCCATCGACGGACCCGCCGGCGCCGGCAAAGGCACGCTGGCGCGAAGGCTGGCCGACCACTACCGGCTGAACCTGCTCGACACCGGCCTCACCTATCGCGCTGTGGCCCATGCGCTGCTTCGGCTCGGTCTGCCGCTCGACAATGTGTCGGCCGCCGAAACCGCTGCCCGCCAGGTCGACCTGGCCAAGCTCGACCGGTCGGTGCTGTCGGCGCATGCGGTCGGCGAGGCGGCTTCGAAAGTGGCGGTGTTCCCTTCGGTGCGGCGCGTACTGGTCGAAAAGCAGCGCGAATTCGCCAAGGCGCCGCCGGGCGCCGTCCTCGACGGCCGCGACATCGGCACCGTCGTCTGTCCCGACGCCGACATCAAGCTCTATGTGACGGCCAGCGCCGAAGTGCGGGCAGAGCGGCGGCTGGCCGAGATCGAGAGCATCGGCGGCACCGCCAATTTCAACGAAATCCTCGCCGATATCCTGCGGCGCGACGAGCGCGACATGGGTCGCGCCGACTCGCCGCTGAAGCCTGCCGCCGACGCGCACTTGCTCGACACGTCGGAAATGGCTATAGAAGCCGCGTTCCTGGCGGCCAGGGCGATCATCGACGACGTTCTGGCCAAGAGAAACAAAGCCTGAGCTGGGTTTTCCTCCCGCTGCCGATTGTCGGCGGCGAAAAGAAACCTATATCGGGTGCACGAACCAGCCTGCCAGCATTTTTCATGCGCCGGAATTGCCGCTTAGGCGGCCAAGGGCTTTTCTGAAGCCCGGAACGCCGGCAGGCCAACGCAACGCAAACCCACGGCGCCCGTCCCGCTTGAGATGCGGGGCATTCCAGGAGAAACTATGTCAGTTGCAAACCCCACTCGCGATGATTTCGCGAGCCTGCTCGAAGAATCATTTTCCGCCGGCCATTCCGGCGAAGGCCAGGTCGTCAAGGGCACGATCACCGCGATCGAAAAGGACATGGCCATCATCGATGTCGGCCTCAAGGTCGAAGGCCGCGTGCCGCTGAAGGAATTCGGCGTCAAGGGCAAGGACTCGACGCTCAAGGTCGGGGACTCGGTCGAGGTCTATGTCGAGCGCATCGAGAACGCGCTTGGCGAAGCGATGCTTTCCCGTGAAAAGGCCCGCCGCGAAGAGAGCTGGGTCCGTCTCGAAGAGAAGTTCACCAAGGGTGAGCGCGTCGAAGGCGTCATCTTCAACCAGGTCAAGGGCGGCTTCACCGTCGATCTCGACGGCGCCGTGGCCTTCCTGCCGCGCAGCCAGGTCGACATCCGCCCGATCCGCGACGTCTCCCCGCTGATGCACAATCCGCAGCCCTTCGAGATTCTCAAGATGGATCGCCGCCGCGGCAACATCGTGGTGTCGCGCCGTACCGTGCTCGAGGAAAGCCGCGCCGAACAGCGTTCGGAAATCGTGCAGAACCTCGAAGAGGGCCAGGTGGTCGAAGGCGTCGTCAAGAACATCACCGACTATGGTGCGTTCGTCGACCTCGGCGGCATCGACGGCCTGCTGCATGTCACCGACATGGCATGGCGCCGCGTCAACCATCCGACCGAGATCCTCAACATCGGCCAGACGGTCAAGGTGCAGATCATCCGCATCAACCAGGAAACCCACCGCATCTCGCTCGGCATGAAGCAGCTCGAGAGCGATCCGTGGTCCGAGATCGGAACGAAATTCCCGATCGGCAAGAAGATCAAGGGCACCGTCACCAACATCACCGACTACGGCGCATTCGTCGAGCTGGAGCCGGGCATCGAGGGCCTCATCCACGTTTCGGAAATGTCGTGGACGAAGAAGAACGTGCATCCCGGCAAGATCCTGTCGACGACGCAGGAAGTCGATGTGGTGGTGCTCGAGGTCGATCCGGCCAAGCGCCGCATTTCGCTCGGCCTCAAGCAGACGCTCGAGAACCCGTGGCAGGCTTTCGCCAGCAGCCATCCGGTCGGCAGCCAGGTCGAGGGCGAGGTCAAGAACAAGACCGAATTCGGCCTGTTCATCGGCCTCGAAGGCGATGTCGACGGCATGGTCCATCTTTCCGACCTCGACTGGACCCGTCCGGGCGAGCAGGTGATCGAGGAGTACAATCGCGGCGACATGGTCAAGGCGCAGGTGCTCGACGTCGACATCGACAAGGAGCGCATCTCGCTCGGCATCAAGCAGTTGGCCAAGGACACGGCCGGCGAGGCGGCGACTTCAGGCGAACTGCGCAAGAACGCGGTCGTCACCTGCGAGGTCACCGGCGTCAAGGATGGCGGTCTGGAAGTGCGGCTCGTCGAGAGCGGCATCGAGACCTTCATCAAGCGCTCCGACCTCAGCCGCGACCGCGACGAGCAGCGCCCAGAGCGCTTCACGGTCGGCCAGAAGGTCGACGCCCGCGTCATCGCCTTCGACAAGAAGACCCGCAAGCTGCAGGTCTCGATCAAGGCGCTGGAAATCGCCGAAGAGAAGGAAGCGGTCGCCCAGTACGGCTCGACTGACTCCGGCGCTTCGCTGGGCGACATCCTGGGTGCCGCGCTGAAGAAGCAGGGCAGCTAAGTCCACTAACGTCGCGCCTCGCGCGACCTGTTAAAAACCCCGCCGGAGCGACCCGGCGGGGTTTTTGTTTGGCCATGGCCAGAGCATTGGACCAATTTTGGAAATCCGCACACATACAAAGAGAGATCAGACCCTGCCGTAAAGTGGCACCAGCGTGCCGCTCATCGCCAGATTGGCCGGCGAAGCGAGATAGGCAATGGCCTCCGCGGCCGCTTCGAGGCTGACCCATTTACCGAAATCGGCTGCCGGCATGTCAGCCCGGGTGGCCGGCGTGTCGAGCGTCGAGGGCGCGACCGCGTTGACCAGGATTCCCTTGCCCTTGAGTTCTTCCGCCATCGCCACCGTCATTGCCGCGACCGCCGCCTTGCTGGCGGCGTAGGCGACCATGCCGGAACCGCGCCGCAGGTCGAGTCCGGCGCGCGCCGTGACATTGACGAGGCGCCCTGACACGGAAGATTCCAGCATCGAGCGGATCGCCGCGCGGCAGCACAGGAAGGTGGTACGGGCGTTGGTATCCATCATTTCGGCAAAGGACGCGGGCTCGATCTTCTCGACCGGCGCAGCGGTGAAGCCGCCGGCCAGATGGATGGATGCCCACAAATCGGTAACGCTGGCATAGAACGCATCGACCTTGGCGGGATCGGCGAGATCGACATTGTGCGCCAGCCTGACGCGCTCATGTGCCGGGAAGGGAAAATGCGCGGGCGCGGCAGCATGGGCATTGGGCACATGGCAGACCGCACCCTGCTCCAGCAGTTTGCCGACAACCGCGCCACCGAGCGCTCCGGTGCCGCCGGTCACCACAACATGCCTGCCGTCCAGTGTATCCGTCATCTTCGACCGCTCCAGTCACTCATATGCCGCGCCGCCGCCGAAGGTCGCGCCTTTCGCGTGTTCACTCAACCGAAATCTCGATGACACAGTGTCGTTTACGCGCCTCAAGCCGGCGGCCATCCGACGAGGATCGCATCCCAAGCAGACGCTGCCACAGCACTCAATCGACAGGGATCTCGATGACATAGGGCAGTCCGGTCGCCCGCGCGCGCTGGAGTGCGTCCGCCAGATGACCGATGCCGGCGAGCCGCTCGGCGGCAATGCCATAGGCCTCGGCCAGCTTGCAGAAATCAGGCGGCGCCGGCGAGACGCCGACCGGCTCGACGCCGACATCGAGCATCGAGGTTTCGATTTCGCGATAGCCGCGATTGTTCCAGACGACGAAGATCACCGGCGCCGAGGCGTCAAGCGCGGCGCCCAGTTCCGGCAGCGTGAACTGGAAACCACCGTCGCCGGTGAGACAAACGACCGGCGCATCAGGCACGGCAAGGGCCGCACCGATCGCCGCCGGCGGACCATAGCCGAGCGCGCCGAAGCCGGTGGCGGCGTTGAACCAGCTGCCCGGTCGATCGTGATCGTAATAGAGGTTGGCGGCATAGACCGGCTGGGTCGAATCGCCGACGATAATCGAGCCCGGCAACGCATCGCGGATCGCCTCGACGGCTCGTGTTTGCGCCTGGAGGCTCGGGCTGATTTCGGCGAAGGCCGCTTGCCTCGTTGCAGCGGCGCGAGCCGGACCGTCGTCCGATGGCGGCTGGCCCTTGCCGATTTCGGCAAGCAGCGCCTCGAGTGCTACGCCGCAATCGGCCTGGATCGAAATCCGGGCCGGCCGGCGGGCAAGCTGGTCGGCGCCGATGTCGATGCGGATCAGATTGGTCGGCAGGACAAAGCCGCCGTCGCTATACCCATCATAGTCGGTCGGGCCGAGTTCGGTGCCGGCGGCAATGACCAGATCGGCCTCGGCCATCAGCGCACGCACCGCCTTCAGACTCGGGCTCGCCGGCACGCCAAGCGGATGGCGATGCAGCAGGCCGCGGGCATTGGCCGTCTGGACAACCGGCGCTCCCATCCTTTCGGCGAGACGCTTCAGCGGCGCTTCGGCTCTCTTGGCGCCGCCGCCGGCGAGGATCAGCGGGCGGCGGGCAGCCGCGCAAAGCCTTGCCGCCTCTGCTATCGCCGCCGCATCCGGTTCGGGCGGCGCGACATTGGTCAGCAAAGCTGCGATGCCGTCCGCCGGCTTGACCATGATGTCGGTCGGGATCTCGATATGGACCGGACCGGGGCGCGATGACGAAAACAGGGCGAAGGCGCGGGCAAGCACGCCCGGCAGTTCGTCGGCGTCGGTGACACGGTGCGAGAACAGCGCCACCTTCTCCATCATGCCACGCTGGTCGGGCAGTTCGTGCAGATGGCCAAGGCCCTTGCCCAGCGTCGGCGTGGCATTGACGCCTGAGATCACCAGCATAGGCACCGAATCAGCGCGGGCCTGGCCCATGGCGGTGATGGTGTTGGTCAGTCCCGGTCCGGTGATGACGAAGGCGACGCCAGGCTTGCCGCTGGCGCGCGCATAACCGTCGGCCATGAAGCCGGCGCCCTGCTCATGACGCGGGGTGACGTGGCGGATCTTCGAGCGCGCCAGCCCGCGATAGAGTTCGACAGTATGCACACCCGGAATGCCGAAGACCGTGTCGACGTCATGGGCTTCGAGCAAAGTGATGAGCGCTTCGCCGACTGTCGTCATTGTCTGAGCACCGGACGTGTGAGGCAAGTCGGTCCGCCCTCGCAGGCAATGCACAGCGCGTCCGCCTCGAAGGTCGAAACCCTACAGCCGGCGGCCGCCATGGCCGCCGCGGTCTTCGGGAAGCCGGCAACGGCGATCACCTCGCGCGGCGCAGTCGGCAGCACATTGAGGCTGAGACCGTTGGAGGCGAAGAACTCCTCGGCGTCGCCCTCGACCAGGCGAATGCCGCGCGCTCGCAGCATCTGGTAGAAGGCAGCCGGCAAAAGCGGTGCATAGACCAGCGCCAGATCGTCGGCGAGCGGACTGATCACCGACATCAGATGCAGGCAGGCCTCCTCGCCATGCCAGAGCGGCAGGTCGTAACCATAGACCTGGATACCCTTGGGTGTGAGCAGGTTGGCGAGTTGCTGGATGCCGTCCTGGTTGGTGCGCACGCCGCGGCCGACGGCCAGCGTCCGTGAATCCACCCAGACGCAGTCGCCGCCCTCGACTTGGCCGGGATGCTCGATGCGGCCGAGGATAGGCACGCCCATGCGCTTGTAGGCCGCCTCGTGCAGGCCGGGCTCAGCCAGGCGCAGCGCCTTGCCCATGGCAAGAATGATGGCGCCGTGGTCGGTCATCAACGAAGGATCGTGTGTGAAGACGGAATCGGCAAGCCCGTCATCGGTGTCGGTCAGCCATTCGATCTCGGCGCCGGATGCCAGAACCAGCGTCGTCAGCGCCTGATGCTGGGCCGCGGCCTTTTGCGGATCGAAGCCCGGGCCATAATGCCATTCCGATGCTTTGGCGCGGGGCATGGCGCTTGCGGCGGACCGCATCAGCACGCGCTGCAGGGGCCCGGCCATGGACTGCGACCCGTATGCTTTACCCACCAACTGCTCCTGAAACATCCCATTCAGCCAATAGCCATTCAGCGAGCCGCGATCAATGGTCCAAAAAAGCATGGTTGACGGAGGCAAGCGGAACGGTCCATCTTGAGAATGAGAAGTCTGTCCAGTGATGGTAATGGGTAAAAAATTCCAGCAGCGACGGGTCCAGCCGCTTCGTGAGGCACTCCAAAGGTGATAGCGCAAGGCACGGCCCCCGCCCTGAAGTACACGGCGCAGAACGACGCCGCCGAAGCAATCCATGTCGAGAACCTGCATAAAAGATTCGGCGAACTGCATGTGCTGAAGGGCGTTTCGCTGTCGGCGCGCGACGGCGAGGTCATCGCCATCATCGGTGGCAGCGGCTCGGGCAAGTCGACCCTGCTGCGCTGCATCAATTGCCTGGAGAACCCGACCAGCGGAATCGTCCGCGTCAATGGCGAGGAGATCCGGATGAAGGCCGACAGTCACGGCCACACCGTTCCCGCTGACCGCAAGCAGATCGAGCGCATCCGCTCCAGGCTCGGCATGGTCTTCCAGAACTTCAATTTGTGGAGCCACATGACGCTGATCGAGAACGTCATCGAGGTTCCGGTGCATGTTCTGGGCGTCAAGCGCGATGTGGCCATCGCCGAGGCCGAAAAGCTGCTCGCCCGCGTCGGCCTAGCCGAAAAGCGCGACGTCTATCCGGCCTATCTATCGGGCGGCCAGCAGCAACGTGCGGCCATCGCCCGGGCGCTGGCCATCAATCCGCGCGTCATGCTGTTCGATGAACCGACCTCGGCGCTCGACCCGGAACTGATCGGCGAGGTGCTGAAGGTGATCGGCGATCTGGCGCGCGAAGGCCGCACCATGGTGCTGGTGACCCACGAGATGAAGTTTGCCCGCGAGGTCGCGACGCATGTCGTCTACCTCTACAATGGGCTGGTCGAGGAAGAAGGGCCGCCGGAGCAGATCTTCGGCGCGCCCAAATCCGAAAGGCTGAAGCAGTTTCTGCGCAATGTGGGATGACTTGCGAGAAAAGCAGACGGGAACGTCAAAACCAAAAAACGGGAGAAATGAAGAAATGAAACCTCTTCTCAAAACGGCGCTCGCGGCCACGCTGATCGCGTTGTCTGGCGCATTTTCGGCAAGCGCCGAACAGATCAAGGTGGGTTTTTCGCCTGAAGCCTATCCGCCGTTTTACTCGCAGGACGCTTCCGGCAACTGGGGTGGCTGGGAAGTAGACATCGTCAATGCCGTCTGCAGCGAAGCCAAGCTGGATTGCGTATTGACGCCAGTCCCGTGGGACGGCCTTATCCCGGCGCTTAAAACCAAGAAGATCGACGCGATTATGAATTCGATGTCCATTACCGACGAACGCAAGAAGGAAATCGATTTTTCGGAGAAATACTACAATACGCCGACTGCGGTGATCGGCGCCAAGGATCAGAAATTCGATGCGACGCCAGAGGGGCTGAAAGCCAAGATAGTCGGCGTTCAGGCGTCCACGGTGCACGCTGCTTACGCCAAGAAGCACTTCACCGATGCTGCCGAGATCAAAGAATACCAAACGCAGGACGAGGCAAATCAGGATCTCGCCGCCGGCCGGATCGATGCCACTCAGGCCGATTCGATCGCACTCGACGCATTTTTGAAGTCGGATCAAGGCAAAGCGTGCTGCGACCTCAAAGGTTATGTCGCACCGGATCTTCAAGTGCTCGGGCCTGGCGTCGGCGCCGGCGTACGCCAAGGCGACACCGAGCTCAAGGACAAGCTCAATGCCGCAATCAAGGCCATCCGCGCCAATGGCAAGTATGCCGAAATCACCAAGAAGTACTTCGACTTCGACATCTACGGCGAAGAGTCGCAGTCCAACTGACGGCAGCGGCATCAAGCCGGGCATGCCTAGCCGCCATCGTCGCGATGGCAGGTCCGGCTTGATACATCATTGGCGCCTCAACCCGGAAGTCCAGGGGACATAAGCTGAGCGACGTTCTCGCCACCATCTTCGGAGCCAGTTCGCTGGAATTGCTTTCCTTCCAGCCGCCGAACGGCAGGGGTCTCAGCCTTCTGCAGGGGTTGGCAAACTCCGTCGGAATTGCTTTCGGCTCCTTTGGAGTCGGTCTCGTGATCGGCGTCGGCGGCGCTTATGGCAAGCTCTATGGCGGGCCGGTGGTCCGTGACCTGCTGGAAGTCTACACCACCGTGGTCCGCGCCGTGCCCGAACTGGTGCTGATCCTGCTGCTTTATTTCGCTGGTACCGACCTCATCAACCAGTTGCTCACCGCGCTCGGCCATGCCGCAATCGATATCAACGGTGTTGTCGCCGGGATAGGCGTGCTCGGGGTCGTGCAGGGCGCCTACTCTACCGAAGTCTTGCGCGGCGCGATTCTCGGCATTCCGCAGGGCCAGATCGAAGCCGCGCGGGCGTATGGAATGCCCCCCGGCCTGCTTCTCAGGCGTATCACGCTACCTGCGATGCTGCCCTTCGCCATCCCAGGGCTGGCAAATCTGTGGCTGGTCGCCACCAAGGACACCGCGCTTCTCGCGATCGTCGGCGTCAATGAACTGACGCAAACCACACGGACGGCAGCCGGCGCGACGAAGGCTTATTTCACCTTCTTCATGGCGGCGGGCGCGCTCTATCTCGTTCTGACCCTCGTCTCCAACGTCGTCATCGGGCGTGTTGAGCGCTGGGCGCGACGCGGCATGCCTTCGATCGCGGGAACTCACTGATGGCGGCTGCCGAAACCCCGGTCATTAACGCCGCCGCCCGAGCTTCGCTCTGGATGCGGCCACATCGGATAGCGCTGATCCTGATCGCGCTGGTTATCATATTGGCGTCGATTTTCCTCATGCGCTGGGATTGGTTGCCCACCTATCTGCCGCTGGCTTTGCAGGGCATATGGCGGACCATATGGCTGCTGGTGGTGACGTCGGCTCTGGGCATCGCGCTCGCTATCCCCCTCGGCCTCGCGCAGGTGATCGGCCCGCCGATTCTGAGCGTTCCGGCCAAGGTGTTCTGCACGGTTATTCGTGGTACGCCGCTGCTGCTCCAGCTCTGGCTGCTCTACTTCGGACTCGGTTCGCTGTTTCCGCAATTTCCGTGGATACGCGAGTCGTTTCTTTGGCCCATTCTCAGGCAGGCATGGCCCTACGCGGTTCTTTCGCTGACGATTTCCTATGCTGGCTACGAAGGCGAAGTAATGCGTGGCGCCTTCGCAGGCGTACCGAAAGGTCAACTCGAGGCGGCCCGAGCTTTCGGCATGGGCCGTTGGAAAATGTTCAGGCGAGTATGGCTTCCGCAGGCGATCCACCGGGCGCTGCCGACGCTGGCCGGCGAAACCGTTCTCCAGTTGAAGGCAACACCGCTGGTGGCGACCATAACCATGGTCGACATCTATGCCGTAGCCTCGAGGGTGCGCCAGGATCTGTTCGTCACCTACGAACCCTTGCTGCTTCTGGCGTTGGTCTATATGGCCATCACCGGTATCCTGGTCTTCGGCTTCCGCCGGCTCGAGGCGCGGATTCCGAACCGGCTCGGCTGACATCGAGACAGTTTCACGAATTCAGGACTTACGAAAATGCAACTCAGTCTCGACCAGGCGACAGGGCTGTGCCGGATGGCGGCGCTCGGCGCTGGCGCCAATGAAGAAGCGGCGCAGTCGCTTGCAGCCTCCATCGTAGCGGCCGAGGCGGAAGGGCTGTCGACGGTCGGCTTGTCGCATTTCATCGACTATCTCGAAGCGCTGGAGGCCGGCCGCATCGACGGCAAGGCCGAGCCGGTCATCACCAGGCCGGCTTTGGCGGTCTATCTCTCTGACGCGCGCGGCGGTCTGGCGCATACCGGCTTCGACCGCACGATCGATGATCTCGCCAAGGCGGCGCGCCTGTTCGGCGTCGCCATCTTTTCGCAGAAGAACGCCTATACATGCGGCGCGCTCGGTTATTTCACCGGGCGGCTGGCCGCGCTGGGACTGGTGTCCTTCGCCGCGACGAACGGGCCCGCCGTGCTTGCCGGCTCTGGCTCAGTCAAGCCGGTCTACTGCACCAACCCGATGTCCTTCGCCGCGCCCGCCGCCGACGGAGCGCCGCTGGTGATCGACCAGTCGTCGAGCGCCACCGCTTTCGTCAACATTCGCAAGGCGGCCGAGGACGGCAGAAAAATTCCAGAAGGCTGGGCACTGGACGCGAGCGGCAACCCGACCACCGATCCCGCGGCCGCCATGAAAGGCGCGATGCTTGCCTTCGGCGGCCAGCGCGGCGCCAACATCGCGCTGATGGTCGAAGTGCTGGCAGCGGGTCTGTCAGGCGCCAACTGGTCGCTCGATGCGCCATGGTTCAGCGGCGGACCGGACAGCCCGGGAACCGGCCTCTTCGTGCTGGCGGTCGAGCCCAAGCTGCTCGATGCGGATTTCGAGAAACGCATGAAGGATCAGCTCGACCGGTTGCGCCGCCGCTACGGCGTGCATGTGCCCGGCCGCGCCAGGGCCGAAGCGGCAGAGAAGGCGGCCGCACGGGGCATAACGGCTCCGAAAGCCGTGGTGCAGCGCATCTCCGAATTCGCCGCCCGGTATTCTTCCTAAAAAGTGTCTGCGATTTTTCGCCGCCGTTGAACCTTTTTGCGCGGTGCCGCGACCAATGCCTGTCCGGGGTGGGGTTTGCCCGGGCGGTGACATCCGGTCGAATGTCCAGGGCTGGGGCGGGCGTCTGACGCCGTCCTGATACCGTCTCAGCTCAGGCCGCCTCGTCGGACCCTGACTCCGACCTTGGAAGTCACCCGGAAAACCCCGCTTCGGCGGGGTTTTCTGCGTTTCCGCAGAAAGCATAAAACATGCTTTCTGCGGTCACCTTTTGTTCATTTGACATGGCCAAACCCATCGGGCGTTTGAAGGAACGGTAAAAAGAGGAGTCCCAATGTCCGCAACCACTGAAAATTCCGGCAGAAGCCTTGTCATCCCGGCCCTTGGCGGCCTGTATTCGGCCTTGCACGACGCAAGCGAGACGCTGCTGCGCGCCGTGGCCGGCATCTTCCTCACCATTCACGGCTCGCAAAAGATCACCAATCCGTTCGGCGCCGCCGAGATGGTCGAGGGCCTCGGCTTTTATCCCGGCGCCTTCTGGTCGGTGCTTCTGGCCTGCACCGAATTCTTCGGCGGCATTTTCATCGCCATAGGCTTTCTGACCCGACCGGCCGCCTTCGCCGGGCTGTTCGTGCTTCTGGTCACCGTCTGGTTCCATTGGGTCACTATGGGCGAGGGCTTTTCGGGCGCCGAAAAATCGCTGCTGTGGGCGGCGATCCTGTTTTTCTTCGTCATTCGCGGCGGCAACCGCCAATCGGTCGACGCACGCATCGGCAGGGCGTTCTGACGCGGTCGGAAACAGGGCTCCCCGGCGACTTATCGTCGCCCTTTGCCTTTGGTGCGAAACGGACTAAGAAACGGCTTCAGTCAAGCACCAGTAAAACTGGAAACTGCGCCGGAGCCCGCAATGACCGAAATCCTGCAGACCCCAAAGCTCGTCGTCGTGTTCGGCGGCTCCGGCTTTGTCGGCCGCCACGTCGTGCGGGCGCTGGCCAGGCGCGGCTGCCGCATCAGGGTCGCCTGCCGCCGGCCCGATCTCGCCGGCCATCTGCAGCCGCTCGGCAATGTCGGGCAGATCCAGCCGGTGCAGGCCAATGTTCGCGTGCGCTGGTCGGTGGACCGGGCCGTGCAGGGCGCCGACCATGTCGTCAACCTCGTGGCCATCCTGCATGAGAGCGGCCGGCAGAAATTCACGTCCGTCCACGAATTCGGTGCACACGCGGTCGCCGAAGCGGCGCGCGCCGACGGCGCCGGCCTCACCCATATCTCGGCGCTGGGCGCCGATCTGAACGCGCAATCGGACTATGCGCGCACCAAGGCGCTCGGCGAAAGGGCGGTTCTGGAGACGATCGAGGACGCCGTCATTTTCCGGCCGTCGATCAATTTCGGGCCGGAGGATAGTTTCTTCAACCGGTTCGCCAATATGGCGCGCTATTCGCCGGTCCTGCCGCTGATCGGCGGTGGGCAGACCAAATTTCAGCCTGTCTATGTCGGCGATGTCGCCGAAGCGGTGGCGCGCTCGGTCGACGGCAAAGTCCAGGGCGGCCGGATCTATGAGCTTGGCGGGCCGCAGGTACTCACCTTCAAGCAATGCATGCAGGAAATGCTTGCCATGATCGACCGCAAGCGACTTCTGGTGTCGGTGCCGTGGTGGGTGGCGAACATGCAGGCATCGATTCTCGGGCTTTTGCCCAATCCGCTGCTGACCAAGGATCAGGTCCTGCAATTGCGCGAGCACAACATCGTGTCGGAAGCGGCCACCAGGGAAAACAGGACGCTCGCCGGTCTCGATATCCAGCCACAGTCGATCGGCAGCATCCTGCCCAGCTATCTCTGGCGTTACCGGTCCGCGGGCCAGTTCCAGCGCAAGACGGCGGCCTAGCCAATCAGGCGCTCACTAGAGGCGCCGCGTCACCTGCATCGGCAGGCCGCCCTGCGGTTGCGTCGTCAGTTTCTGCACCGGCCACGGCTTAGTCTCGGCGGTGGTGTCGAAGCGGAAACGCGACAGCATAATCGCCAGAGCGATGATCGCCTCCTGCATGGCAAAGCTGGCGCCGATGCAGACGCGAGGACCGGCGCCGAACGGCAAATACTGGAAGCGGTCGATCTTCTCGCGATTTCCCGGATGGAAGCGTTCGGGCATGAAGGCGTCGGGCCGCTCCCACAGCTTGCGATGGCGATGAACAACCCAGGGCATGACGAGCACCGCGGCGCGCCTCGGTATATAGAGGCCGTTCCAGGTTTCGGGCTCGATCGGCTCGCGGTTGATCGACGGCGCCGGCGGATAAAGCCTGAGCGCTTCGTCGAAGGCGGCGCGGGTGAACGGCATGGCGTCGAGCCACTTTGTCGGATCGGGCTCGCGCGCCAGCACCGCGTCGATCTCGCGCTCGATCTTTTCGCGCTCCCAAGGCGCTTCGGCCAAGCAATAGAGCGTCCACCCAAGGGCACGCGCCGTGGTCTCGTGACCGGCACCGATGAAGGTGATGATGTTGTCCTCGACCTCGGCGCGCGTCAGCCCGTCCGGTCCCTCCGCCTTGAGCAAAAGCGTGAGAAAATCCTGCGGCACCTTGTCCGGATCGCGCTTGACCCGCTCTTCGCGCATCTTGACCGTGTCGGTGACGATCTTGCGGAAATAGGCCATGGTCTTGCGGCCGCGGATGCGGGTCAGGCGCGGCAGCCAATCGGGTGCCCGCAACAGATCGAGCGGATCAACGCGGCCCATGGTCTCGAACAGCCGGTCGATCTCCTTGGCGAAGCTGCCCGGCTCACCTGATATCTCACCGGAAAACAGCGTCTCGGCCAGGATGTCAAAGGTAAGCAGCGTCATGTCATGGGCGATGTCCGACGTGCCGCCGCCCTCGTAGCGCGTGACGAACTCCCGTGTGCGCCTCAGCATCGGCTCGGCAAAACCGAAGATGTGGCGCGGCGTAAACACCGGCGCCATCGCCTTGCGCGAGCGCCTCCATACCTCGCCCTCGGCGGTCAGCAGGCCGTCGCGCAGGATCGGCCGCAGGATCATCTGACGCACCGTCGCCATCTTGTAGTTTTTCGCATTGTCGACCAGCACGTGGCGAATGAGGCCGGGGTCGTTGGCGATGACCAGCGGCCCGCCGATGCCGGTCACCGAAATCCAAGGCTGGTTGTAGGTCGGCTCGCCCCACAGTTCGAGCGGATTGCGATAGACGATGCGGATCATCTCCAGCGTCGAAGGTGGCGAGGTACGCGGCTTCGGTGCCGGCGGGACGAAGGGGGCGGGCTGACTGTCCATGGTGTGCTCCGCTGGTCACCTCAATGTAGTGGCTGGCAAGGCAAGCGTCCATGTCGCCGGCCTCTCCGGGATGTGACCGGGGCACTGGAAAGTCCCTGATTGCCGGGATAGGACGGCCTGCTCTTGTTGCCACCGCTCTGTTCCCAAGACCGGTCCACTTTTTGGGTCCGATGCCATGGCCGGCCGAGCATGCTCTTCTTCCATTCGGAAATGCTTGCAAACCTTGGAAAAACCGCCTTTTGCACCTATATCTAGGACATCAAAGACGCGCGATTCGGAGCCGATTTTTTGCGCTGGATGTGCGGCATCAATCAGACAGGTTTTCATGAGCGATCAGATCGACAACGCCAACGGCGCTGAGGCCGAGTACGGCGCCGATTCCATCAAGGTTTTGAAGGGGTTGGATGCCGTCCGCAAGCGGCCTGGCATGTATATCGGCGATACTGACGACGGGTCGGGCCTGCATCACATGGTCTACGAGGTCGTCGACAACGCCATCGATGAAGCGCTGGCTGGCCATGCCGACCTTGTCACGGTAACGCTCAACCCCGATGGTTCGGTGACGGTCATCGACAATGGCCGCGGCATTCCGACCGATATCCACACCGGCGAAGGCATTTCGGCGGCCGAAGTGATCATGACGCAGCTGCATGCCGGCGGCAAGTTCGACCAGAACTCCTATAAGGTGTCCGGCGGTCTGCACGGCGTCGGCGTCTCGGTAGTCAATGCGCTGTCGGGCTGGCTGAAGCTGAAGATCCGCCGCAACGGCCAGATCTACGAGATGAGTTTCACGCACGGCAATGCCGACGCGCCGCTGAGGGTCACCGGCACCTACGAACAGCGCAAGGTTTCCGGCACCTATGAGGGGCGCAGCGGCAGCGAGATCACCTTTTTCCCGTCAGCCGAGACGTTCACCATGGTCGAGTTCGACTTCGGCACGCTGGAGCACCGGCTGCGCGAACTCGCCTTCCTGAATTCCGGCGTGCGCATCGTTCTGACCGATGCCCGCCATGCCGACGTCGTGCGCCATGAGCTGCACTATGATGGCGGGCTGGAGGAGTTCGTCAAATATCTCGATCGCGTCAAGAAACCGTTGATCGACAAGCCGATTGCGATCAAAGCCGAGCGTGACGGCATCACCGTCGAGGTCGCCATGTGGTGGAACGACAGCTACCACGAGAACGTGCTGGCCTTCACCAACAACATTCCGCAGCGCGACGGCGGCACGCATCTTGCCGGCTTTCGCGGCGCGCTGACGCGCCAGATAACCGGCTACGGCGAATCCTCGGGCCTCACCAAGAAGGAGAAGGTGGCGCTGATCGGCGACGATTGCCGCGAAGGGCTGACTGCCGTGCTGTCGGTCAAGGTTCCCGACCCGAAATTCTCCTCGCAGACCAAGGACAAGCTGGTCTCGTCCGAAGTCCGTCCGGTGGTGGAAGGCCTCGTCAACGAGGCGCTCGGCACCTGGCTCGAAGAGCACCCGACCGAGGGCAAGGTGGTCATCGAGAAGGTCATCCAGGCGGCAGCGGCGCGCGAAGCCGCGCGCAAGGCGCGCGACATCACCCGCAAGAGCTCGCTCGGTGTTACCTCGCTGCCTGGCAAGCTGGCCGACTGCCAGGAACGCGATCCGGCGAAGTCCGAAATCTTCATCGTCGAGGGCGACAGCGCCGGCGGCTCGGCCAAGGGCGGCCGTTCGCGTCAGAACCAGGCCATTCTTCCCCTGCGCGGCAAGATCCTCAATGTCGAGCGGGCTCGCTTCGACCGCATGCTAGGCTCCGACATGATCGGTACGCTGATCACCGCGCTCGGCACTTCGATCGGCAAGGACGAGTTCAACGCCGACAAATTGCGCTATCACAAGATCATCCTGATGACCGACGCCGACGTCGACGGCGCCCACATCCGCACCTTGCTGCTGACCTTCTTCTTTCGGCAGATGCCCGAGCTGATCGAGCGGGGCCATCTCTATATCGCCCAGCCGCCGCTCTACAAGGTGACGCGCGGCAAGAGCTCGCAATACCTCAAGGACGAAAGCGCCTTCGAGGAATTTCTGATCGGCTCGGGGCTGGAGGAGGCGTCGCTTGCGCTCAGCACCGGCGAGGTGCGGGCCGGACAGGACCTGCGCAGCGCCATCGACGATGCGCTGGCGGTGCGCCAGCTCATCAACGGGCTGCATACGCGCTACAACAGAGGCGTGGTCGAGCAGGCGGCCATTGCCGGCGCGCTCAACCCGGACGTTTTCGCCGATCTCGGCCGGGCCAACGCCATGGCCGATCGCGTCGCCCGGCGTCTCGACATCATCGCCGAGGACACTGAACGCGGCTGGACAGGCCGCATGTCGACCTCAAACGAAGGGGTCGGCGGCTATGTGTTCGAGCGCACGGTGCGCAGCGTCAAGGAGTTCGCGCATCTCGATCTCGCGCTGATCAATTCGGCCGACGCCCGCCAGCTCGACCGCTATGCGCCTCGCCTGGCAGAAGTCTATGGCGAGCCGCCGGTGCTGCGCCGCAAGGATTTGTCCGAAACCATCTCGGGACCGCTGGCGCTGCTCAACGCCGTATTTGCCACCGGACGAAAGGGCCTGACCATGCAGCGCTACAAGGGCCTCGGCGAAATGAACGCCGAGCAGCTCTGGGAGACCACGCTCGATCCGAATGTGCGCTCGCTTTTGCAGGTCAAGGTCAATGACGCGACGGACGCCGACTCCCTGTTTTCGAGGCTGATGGGCGACGAGGTCGAGCCCAGGCGCGAATTCATCCAGGAAAACGCGCTGTCCGTCGCCAATCTGGATATTTAAACCCCAGGCCGGACGCTCAATTTCAAGCGCTTGAGACATCATTGGTAGACCTAGGCCTGCCAATGATGTCTGCTGCATCGCACAAAGGTTCACTGAGGGCCGGCCGGAACGGAAAGCCTTCCAAGGCATTGTGATTGATCACAATCGCCGCAGGAGGCACTCATGGGACGTGGCATTTTGCTCTGGCTTCTCGGAGTCCCGATTCCGATCATTATTCTCATCATGCTTTTCGCACGGTAGGGGGCTGACATGCAGTCAACCCTAACGGCTGTCGACGTTTCCGCACCGACGGAATCCTCTTCCACCGCTGTCAGCTGGGGGCCGATCGTGGCCGGCGCCCTTGCTGCCTCGGGGCTAACACTGATCCTGATGTTGCTCGGCTCCGGGCTCGGGCTGACCATGGTTTCGCCGTGGTCCGGCTTGAGCACATCGGTCACAACTTTCGCGGCCTCCACCGCCGCGTGGCTGATCATCGTGCAGTGGCTGTCGTCGGCTGCCGGCGGTTATCTTGCCGGGCGCCTGCGCACCAAATGGGTCGGCGTCCACACCGATGAAGTCTTTTTCCGCGATACCGCCCACGGCTTCCTCGCCTGGGCGCTTGCAACGTTGCTCGTCGCCGGCGTGCTCGGCTCGGCGCTTTCCGCAGCTGTCGGAACCGGCGTCCAGGCCGCTTCGACAGTCGCGTCGGGCGCGGCAATGGGCGCTTCGGCAGGTGCCACTGCAAACGCCGGAGGCGCCGCGACCGACAACGCAACGTCGTACTTCGTCGATGCATTGTTCCGCCCGGCCGATGCGGCCAGGCTTGCTGCCGCCAACCCGGAGAGCGATGCGGCGGCGACGGCGCAGGCTTCGCGCATTTTGATCGCGAGCGCAGCAGCAGGAGAAGTGTCTGCCGACGACAAGACCTATCTGTCGCAGCTGGTGGCTGCCCGAGCCGGGCTGTCGGAACCGGACGCCAGGGCTCGTGTCGATGCCGTGCTTGCCAGGGTCGAAGAGGCGAAGGTTCAGGCTCAGCAGGCTGCCGATACCGCCAGGAAAGCCGGTGCCACCTTCGCGCTGCTTGGCGCACTGTCGCTGGTTGTCGGCGCTTTCATCGCAAGCGCCGCGGCAGCCCTTGGCGGCAGGCAGCGCGACGACGAGGAGGCGATCTTTCTGACCAACCGTTGATCGGTGCTTGACGGTTTCTTCTTTGCAGGGACACTGCCCCTGCATAGACATGCTGTTTCGATGGGGTGATTGCCAGCGCCGGTTCACCGGAACGAGCGCCGACTCTTACTTTCCGGCAAAAACCGTGGACACCGCTTGGCTTGGCTCCAGTTTGCGGCCGAGATCGACCGCGTCGCGCAGCACGTCGATGTGTGAGCGCGGCGGCGCGCCGGCGGCTGCCGCGACCTCGACGCCGGTCGCCTTCAGCGACCAGTAGAGCCTGTGGGTGAAGATGCGGCCAAGCGAACTGCGCAGCTCGACCTGAATGTTCTCCACGCCGGGACCGAAATTTTCCGCCATCGGTCCGGAGATCGGGTCGCCGGTCAGCCAGCCATTGCCCCTGTCGAAAATGTTGGTCCAGCGCGTCGCGGCAAACACAGCGCCATGATGCACCGCCCGCTGCGGCTTGCCCGAACGGCTGCGCCCTTCCTGATAGAGGACGGTTCCACCGGCCGCCGTATCGGCGATTGGCGGACACGCCGAGAACAGCCGCTCAGCGACGCCGCGCCTGAATTCGGCGAGATTGTAGGTCACCAGAAATTCGCTGTGGGTCAGCGGGCTGCCGAGCGTGACGAAATCGCTGATCTTCCACGGCAATGGATGATCGTCGTCCCTGGCGCGGAGCTGGCGATAGAGTTCCCATTGATCTCGCCGGAATCCGGAGAGGTCATCCAAGCTGTCGGGCCACGCAGAGCCATCGGCGTTGAGCGTAGCCTTGTCGACGGCGCGGATCGCTTTCAGCCTCGCCTTGTCGCGGACCGCTTCCAGCTTTCGCGGCCTGAAATCGGCCCACAATATCTGCAGCAGATCATAGGCGATGATTGATCCCAGGCTGTGTGAGACCAGCACGATTCGGTCGTAGCCATCGTCCATCATGAGACGCCTCAGCAGCGTCAGGCCGCGGTCGCGGACAAGCGCGCGCTTCTCGACCGTGGCCGCTTCAGCACGGACATAGGCGGCCACATCACCGAAATAAGGAAGACCGAACCGGTCCACCGACCAGACGACGAACGAGGCCAGGATCGTGACGAGCATCCCCGTGGTCCAGGAAATATACCCTTGCAAGGCCGAGGTCGCGAGCACGAGGGCCGCGCCCAAGACTGTTATGACGGCCAGAAGCGTAACGACATAGAGCCCGCGGGCGTCGCGCGGAATGTCGGCGGGCTTGCGCCAGAGCAAATTTGTCACCCAGGCCGCAAGCCGGCCCCGCGTCGTGCCTTGCGTGATGTCGGCCCAGTAAAGCTCGTAGAAATCAGTACGGCGGCCATCGACATCGTAAGGGGTGGTGATCCGGCGAAGCTCGTGCGAGTTCGTGCGGCTGTCAGGCGTGATCCAGCTCTGGTTGATCTTCGAGCCGGCGGGACCGCCCGAATCGGCGACACGGGCGTAAAACGGCACGCGAGCAGGGTCGTGACTCCAAACAGCCTGAACAAATTCCCTCAGCGTGCCCATGGGTCGCTGTTCGCCCATGCCATGCACGATCACCACGGCCTGGCTGAGCTTGCGCGGCGCCTTTCCGGAGGCCGGCGGACTGGTCCTGGCCGACGACGCAACAGGATGAGGGTCGGACACCATTGCCTCCGTTGGTGACAAAGCCCGGAACAGAATTTGCCCATCGTAGCGCTGAAACCGGCATGGGAGCAAAGACGCTGCAGGCCGGATGTTCAAGTCAAGAAAAACCCGGCGCGGAGCCGGGCTTTCTTCCGAGCAATTAGCGGTGCACTGGACCGCGAATCTGGATCAGTGATCCATGGCCTTGACGATTTCCTCGGTCATCTTCTTGGCGTCGCCGAGCAGCATCATGGTACCGTCCTTGTAGAACAGCGTGTTGTCGATGCCGGCATAGCCGGAGCCGAGCGAGCGCTTGACGAACAGGCAGGTGCGAGCCTTGTCGACGTCGAGGATCGGCATGCCGAATATGGGGGAGCTCTTGTCGTCCCGGGCGGACGGGTTGGTGACGTCGTTGGCGCCGATGACATAGGCGACGTCGGCCTGCGCGAATTCGGAGTTGATATCCTCGAGCTCAAACACTTCGTCATAGGGCACATTGGCTTCGGCCAGAAGCACGTTCATGTGGCCGGGCATGCGGCCGGCGACCGGATGAATGGCGTACTTCACGTCGACACCATTGGCCTTGAGCTTGTCGGCCATCTCGCGTAACGCATGCTGCGCCTGGGCGACCGCCATGCCGTAGCCCGGCACGATGATGACCTTCTGGGCGTTCATCATCAGATAGGCGGCGTCGTCAGCGGAACCCTGCTTGACCGTGCGCTCGATGCCGTCGTCGGCAGCGGCGGAAGTCTCGCCGCCGAAGCCGCCGAGGATGACCGAGATGAATGACCGGTTCATGCCTTTGCACATGATGTAGGAGAGGATCGCGCCGGACGAGCCGACCAGCGCGCCGGTGATGATCAGTGCCAGATTGCCGAGCGTGAAGCCGAGGGCTGCAGCTGCCCAGCCCGAATAGGAATTCAGCATCGAGACTACTACCGGCATGTCGGCGCCGCCGATCGGGATGATGAGAAGGACGCCAAGAACGAGTGATGCCGCCACGATCAGCCAGAACACCAGCTTGGACTCGGTGGTGACCAGCAGCACGATCAGCACGATCAGCCCGATGCCGAGGGCGGCGTTGATGAAATGGCGGCCGCCGATCATGATCGGCTTGCCCGACATGCGGCCGTCGAGCTTGAGGAAGGCGATGACCGAGCCGGTGAAGGTGATGGCGCCGATGGCGACGCCGAGGCTCATCTCGATCAGCGCCTGGGCGTGGATGTCGGCGACGGCGCCGATGCCGAAGCTTTCCGGCGCATAGACGGCGGCAGCCGCCACCATGACGGCGGCAAGGCCAACCAGCGAGTGGAAGGCGGCGACCAGCTGCGGCATCGAGGTCATGGCGATGCGCCGTGCGGTGATCGCGCCGACCGAGCCGCCGATCAAAAGGCCGAGCACGATAAGGCCGAAGCCCCCCGCCGAAGGGGTCGCCAGCGCCAGCGTGGTGGCAATGGCGATGCCCATGCCGATCATGCCATACATGTTGCCCTGACGGCTCGTGGTCGGGTGCGACAGGCCGCGCAATGCCAGGATGAACAGGATGCCGGAGACCAGATAGAGGAAGGAGGCGAAGTTGGCGTTCATGGCGCTCTACTTGTCCTTCTTCTTGTACATGGCCAGCATCCGCTGGGTGACGAGGAAACCGCCGAAGATGTTGACCGAGACCAGCATCAGCGCGACGAAACCGAAGCCGGTGGCGATGCCGGACGCCGAGATGCCGACGGCAAGCAGCGCGCCGACGACGATGACCGAGGAAATGGCGTTGGTGACCGCCATCAGCGGGGTATGCAGCGCCGGGGTCACCGACCAGACGACGTAATAGCCGACGAAGATCGCCAGCACGAAAATGGCGAAGCGGAAGACGAACGGATCGATCGCCCCGCCGGACAGCGCGTGCGCGGCGTCGCCCGCCGCATCGGTGCCGCCTGGAGCTGTGGCCAGATCCTGCACAGCGAGACGGACGGCGGCGGTCGCCTGATCGAGCTGGTCAAGGGCATTCTGCAAGGTCTGGTCCATCACGCGATCCCTTTCGGCTTGTTAGCGAGCGACTTGGGTGCGGCAAGTTTCCTGGACGCGGCAGCTTTCTTTGGCGCGGCCGGTTTTTCTGCAGCAGCGGGCTTCGCAGGCTCGGCCGAGGCGATCATCACCGCCGGCTTGCCGATGAAAGCCGGATGCACGACCTTGCCGCCATCGGTCAGCATCGTCGCCTTGACCAGATCGTCGTCGCGGTTGATGGCGAGCGTCTTGGTGGTCTTGTCGACCAGGGTTTCGACGAAGGCGAACAGATTGCGGGCATAGAGCAGCGAGGCGGAGGCCGCGACGCGGCCCGGCACGTTGAGATGACCGACGATTTTCACCCCGTTGGCCGTGGTCACCACCTGCCCGGGCACGGCGCCTTCGACATTGCCGCCACGCTCGACGGCGAGGTCGACGATCACAGAGCCCGGCTTCATCGAGGCGACCATCGCCGCCGAAACGAGCTTCGGCGCCTGACGACCGGGAATCAGCGCCGTGGTTATGACGATGTCCTGCTTGGCGATGTGCTCGGCGGTCAGTGCCGCTTGCTTGGCCTGATATTCCTTAGACATTTCCTTGGCGTAGCCGCCAGCCGTCTCTGCCGCCCTGAATTCCTCGTCCTCGACCGCGAGGAATTTTGCGCCCAGCGAGGCGACCTGTTCCTTGGCTGCGGGGCGCACGTCAGTGGCGGTGACGACGGCGCCAAGCCGCCTCGCAGTTGCAATGGCCTGCAGGCCGGCGACGCCGACGCCCATGATGAAGGCTTTCGCCGCCGGCACCGTGCCGGCCGCCGTCATCATCATCGGCAGCGCCCGGTCATATTCGGCAGCCGCGTCGATCACCGCCTGATAGCCGGCGAGGTTCGCCTGGCTGGACAGGACGTCCATCGATTGGGCGCGCGTGATGCGCGGCATGAACTCCATCGAGAAGGCGGTGGCGCCGGCCCTTGCCAGAGCATCGACGGCAGCATCGTTGCCATGGGGATCCATGATGGCGATGACGGCAGTGCCCGAGCGATAGGCCTTCAGCTCCGCCTCACTAGGCCGGCGCACCTTCAGCACCACATCGGCCTTGGCGACATCGGCGGCCTTACCGATCACAGCGCCGGCCTTACCGAACTCGTCGTCAGGAATGCGCGATGCCGTGCCGGCGCCGCTTTCGACGATCACGTCGAACCCTAGCCCCGCCAGCCGCTTCACCGTATCGGGCGAGGCAGCAACGCGCGGCTCGTTCGCATCGAGCTCACGAGGGATGAAAACCGTCTGTCCCACCGCATGATCCTTTCGGCTGGAACCTGTCTGCGCAGGACGCCGGCCGGACTTCCGGCGATGTCACGGGCAAGGGTTTTGAAGAATTTACCGGAGAATGAAAGCGCCGACGGCGAGGATCAGAACGAACAGGACAAATGCCGAGAAGAAGCCGCCCGCAAAGAAGCCGAAAGCCATTGCCAGAAGCACGGCGGCGCAAAACAGCGACCCGTATTTGGCGAGCATGACAAAGCCGGCATAGGTGCGGTCGTGCTCGGCATAGTCCATCTTCGCGCCTAGTTCGACAGGACCGGTCGGCGAGTGATCAGCCATAGGAATACCCCTTCGAAGACATCTTTCAGGCACATAGCGAAAAGCCAGGCCGAGGGCAATGGCGCTATTGCCGCATCGCTGGAGACACAGCCTCAAAGGAAAGTTGAAGCTGCCCGATGCAGAGAGGATGTTCCTGAGGTGACCGTGGCTGCCGCCTTGCGCTTCCTTGCGGCTGAGGCTTGTCACATCAACCGGCAAGCTGCGGAAACAGGCCGAGCAGGCCGACGACGATCAGATAGAGGGCGACGATGTAGTTGAGGAGTCGCGGCATCACCAGGATCAGCACGCCGGCAATCAGCGAGATCAGCGGAGTGAGTGCGAGCGTGGATATGGTCATCTCGTTTCCTTTCGATAGGATTGCCGCCAACGCTATGCGGGTCGACGTCGTTCATGCGCCACCGGCGCGCTTGCCGGAACGCCGAAGCGGCCGGAAAGCTCCATCGCCTGGCTGCAAAGTTGCCGAATGTCTTGCCTTGTTTAGGCGCATGTTGTTGTCGCAAAACCGCTGCGCGCTTTTGGGCGACATACATCATGCGGCTTCGCGAAAATATTTGGCTGTGGGCAGTATGGTCAGCGGCGCGAGTTCACCAACATTGGGCGTGTCGAACAGCATGCGCTGCTCCATCGGAGTCGAACGGAAGAACGGGAACCGGGAGAGGGACCGCTCGCGGATCGCATCGACGTCGGCACGGTAGAGCACGACCTTGTTGTAGACGCCGGGATAGGCGCGGGCCTCACTGATCTTCTCGGAATAGTAGATCCGCTTGTAGAAGCCGGCGTGGTCCTCGCGAATGGTCGACAGGCAGTAAGGCGCGTTGAAATGGAAACACGCCATGCCGGCGAGCCGCAATGTTAGGTAGGGAATTTGCGGATAGACGCGTGACCAGTCGGGGTCGGAGGCGAACCGGCTGGGACAGATGAAGCTCAATCCCTCGGCCAGCATCGGCATGACGATATCGCCGAAAGCCTTGGTGGAAGGCGACATCGGCGTCGCCAGCGTGACGTGATGGATGCGCAGCGTGCTGACGAGTTCCTGGTCGATGTAGACGCCGAAACGAAAGACATTCGGCGCGTCGTCGAGCTCGTCGTGAATGGTATGGTTCTCGTTGTCGGGCACCATATCGTTGGAGCGATACGACTTGTAGCGCAGGCGGTAAATGTCCTCGAGGTCTTCGCCCTTGTCGCAGCGACGGTATTCCGTCCGCTCGAGCATCGCCGAAACATTCCTGGCAAAGCTGGACATAGTGTCGGACGCATCACTCCCGTCCGCACCCGCCGCCTGGCGAGGCGAAATCAACTCAACAACCATAAAACTCAATCCCCGGAACTGCCGCCGCGATCAACACTACGGCAGGGTCGTAAGTTGTAAAGATGAAAACAAGATAGAGATCGTTTACCGGCTATTAAGGTTAATGAGTGTAAAAATTATACTAAAGTACGAGATTCTTCCATGAAATCAGGGATGCGTCGCCTTCCTGGCCGTCTTGATGTCCTTGGCGAAGGGCCAGACCGGGCTTGACATGGTCTCGATACCGGACGCGCTTAGCGCCGAGCCGAACAGGAATCCCTGAACCAGGTCCGGCTTGACCTGCAAGGCAAGGATCTTGAGCTGCTCGAAAGTCTCGACGCCCTCGACTGTCACCGAAAGCCCCAGTGGCCGTGACAGATTGACGATGCCCTTGAGCAGTTCGAGCGAACGGCTGTTCTGGGTAACGTCCATCAGGAACGAACGGTCGATCTTGATCTTGTCGAGCGGAAGTTTGTGGAGATAGCTCAGGCTCGAATAGCCGGTGCCGAAATCATCGAGCGCGATGCGCACGCCAAGCCGCTTCAATTCCTCGATATACTGACGCGTCAGCGACTTGTCGTCGAGCAGTGCCGTCTCGGTGACCTCGATCTCCAGTCGGCCGGCGGCGAGACCGGAACTGGCAAGCGCATGGCGAACCTTCTCGATAACGTCGCGGCTGCGGAAGTCCTTGGCCGAGAGATTGACCGAGACACTGGTTTGTGCGGGCCATTTGGCGCATTCGGTGCACGCCGCATGCAGGACGAAGGTGCTGATCTCGGAAATGATGCCCATTTCTTCCGCCAGCGGAATGAAGATGCTGGGCGAAATTGGTCCGAGATCGGGGTGGTCCCAACGGCACAGCGCCTCGCAGCTGGCTATACGCATCGTGCTCATCGCCACGATCGGCTGGTAGACCACCCGCAACCCCTTGCTTTCTACCGCGGTGCGCAGATCCGCCTTCATCAGCTGACGGTTGCGGAAAGCGGCCTCCATCGACGCCTCGAACAACCGCCAAGTATTCTTGCCGAGTTCCTTGGCCTTGTGGAGCGCGAGGTCCGCCTTGACGATCATGGCGTCGACATCGGTATCCCTGACCCTCGACAGCACCGCGCCACCGCTGGCCTGAATGCGCAGCCCATGGCCGGCGACGTCGACCTCGCCCTGCAGCTCAATGAAAATCTCGTCGATTTGGCTGGACAGATGGCTCTCGTCCTCGACGCGGTCGAAGAAGATCATGAACTCGTCGCCGCCGAAACGGCTGACGGTGACGCTTGGTCCGGCGACCGCCGCCAGCCGTTCAGCGACGGCGTAGATCAATCCGTCGCCGACCGGGTGGCCAAGCGTGTCGTTGACGCTCTTGAAGTCGTCGAGGTCGAGCACAGCGAGCCCGCAGAGACGCTCGAGGTCACCGGATGCCATGGCCTCTCCGATCAGCTCGTGGAAATATGCGCGGTTGGGCAGGCCGGTGAGGTTGTCATAGCGCGCCATGAAGCGGATCTTGTCTTCCGCCTCAACGCGGGCCGTCACATCCTCGAAGGTGATGACCCCCAGTTCCTGGCTGCCTTCACGCGCCGAGAACTCATAGTGCTGACCGTTCCCGAGCGAGACGAGAACCTTGCGGTCGCGGCCCTCGCGCAGGGCGCGCGTAAGCTGGGCTTCGATGTAGCGGCAGTCCTTCGGCGCCAGCATGCCGCCGGCAACGCCGCGCATCAGCAGACCGTGAATCGATCGCCCGAGCAGTGCGTCGGGCGATTTGAGCGACATCAGATGCGCGGCTTCGGCGTTGGCCACCGCCACCCGGCCGTCGGGGCCGAGCATGACAAGGCCATGAGACATGGTGTTCAGCGCCCGATTGAAGCGCTGGGCAAGGCTGTTCGCCTTCTTCTCCTCCGACACCGCCGCAAAAAGCACATCGCGCACCGTATTGGCGAATTTGCGGATCGCGAACAGGAACGGCGCTGACAGCAGGCCAAGGAGGACATGATAGATATCGCCGCGCAGCAGGAAGCCCAGCGAGATGGGCCAGGTCAATGCAAGGGTCAGGATGGTCACCATGCGCGGCGAGCCGTAGTTGCGGCCGGCAATCGAGGTCGCGGTCGCCAGCGTCAGGCAAACGGAGGCGATCTCGGCGAAATCGTCGCGCGCAAAGTAGATGCCGAGCAGGCAAAAAGCCCCGAGCGTAAGCCCATGCAGGGAGCCGTAGAGTATATAATCGTTTTCGCGCTTGTGCGCTTCCTCCCAGGTCGTCGGTGGTGGCAAATTGTTGTATTTTCGGAAGTTCCTCATGCGGAATATGCCGACGAGGATCATCGCGATTGCAACAAGCAGGTAGCGCGGATCGCCGTTCTTCCACCAGACAAGTCCGATCAGGAAGGTTTGCGCGAGAATGCCGATCGAAAGCGTCACCCCGTCGCGAAACAGAGTTTCCACGAACGGGATATAGACGTCGACCGGAATCTCGTTTTTTCTTTTCAGATTCACGCCTGAATCCCAACCCTGGGGAGCCAAGCTGTGTCACATTCGCCTTAAGAAAGATTTAGAGAGGCCGTTTCGGGCCACACAGTCAGGTCGGTTGACGCCGGGGAAGCTATTCTTCGGGTAAACAAGGCGTATCGATCACTCGGCGGCCTGGAGTTCTGGCCGAACCGGCGTCTTTGCCAGGCGATCGAGCAGCCTTAGGCGCTCGCCAGCGGCCTTTTCGGCACTGGCCTGCCTGACGTGACCATAGCCGCGAATGAGCGCCGGCACCGCGGCAAGCGCGGCCGCGGCCTCGAGCTTGCCCGGCGCCAGCGCGCCGGCGATAAGCTCCAGATCGGCTTCGTACTGCGCAAGAAGCTGCCGCTCCATACGCCTTTCGATACTGTAGCCGAACACGTCGAAGACCGTGCCGCGCAAGCCTTTCATCGCTGCCAGCAGGCGGAACCCCTTTATCATCCAGGGACCGAAACTCGACTTCCTCGGCTTGCCGTCCTTGCCGCGCCTGCCCTTCATCGGCGGCGCGAGATGGAATTCGAGCTTGTCGTAGCTCTGGAACTGTTTGCCCAGCTCGGCGGCGAAGGAGCCGTCGGTGTAGAGCCTCGCCACCTCGTATTCGTCCTTGATCGCCATCAGCTTGAACAGGTTCCTCGCAGCGGCCTCGGTCACATCAGTCGAACCGGGCATCGCCCTGGCTTCGGCCTTGCGCAACGCGGCCAGTCTGTCGACGTAGCGCGTGGCATAGGCAGCGTTCTGATAAGCGGTGAGGAAGGCGACGCGGCGGGCGATGATGTCGTCCAGCGTTTCGGCGGCAGCGGCAGTCTGTGCGGTCTTGCCCGGCTGGGCAACGAGGCCGCGCACGAAATCCGGCTGGTGGGCGGCGCGGCGGCCCCAGCGGAAGGCTGAGACGTTCATCGCCACGGCTTGGCCGTTGAGCTCGATCGCCTTTTCGACTGCCTCGGCCGACAGCGGCAAGCCGCCATGCTGGAAGGCGAAGCCAAGCATGAACATGTTGGCGCCGAGAGAACTGCCGAACAGCGCGGTGGCGGTGCGGGTGGCGTCGAAGAAATGCGCCTTATCGTCGCCGGCGGCAGTGCGGATCGCCTTTTTCAGCCGCTCGACAGGCAGTGAGAAATCTGCCGACCGGGTAAACTCGCCGGGCATGATCTCGGCGGTGTTGGCGAGGAAGATCGTGTGGCCCTCACGCACCGCGGCGAGCACCTTTTGAGCGCCCGACACGACGAGGTCGCAGCCAAGCACAAGGTCGGCCTTGCCGGCCGAAACGCGGATGGCATGGATATCGCCCGGGCTGCGCGCGATGCGGACATGGGTGAACACCGAGCCGCCCTTCTGGGCAAGGCCGGCCATGTCGATCATGGCGCAGCCCTTGCCTTCGAGATGAGCCGCCATGCCGAGCACCGCACCGATGGTGACGACGCCGGTGCCGCCGATGCCGTCGATGATCGCCGCCCAGTCCTGTTGGCCGAGCGGAAATTCAGCGGGCGCGGGCACGCCGTCGAGCGGATCGGTCGTGCCGGCCATACCCTCGGCCTTCCTGATCTTGGCACCATGCACGGTGACGAAGGACGGACAGAAGCCGGTGATGCAGGAGAAATCCTTGTTGCAGCTCGACTGGTCAATCCTGCGCTTGCGGCCGAATTCGGTCTCGACCGGCTGGATCGACACGCAATTCGACTGCACCCCACAGTCGCCGCAGCCTTCGCAGACCAGTTCGTTAATGAAGACGCGCTTGTCGGGATCTGGGAAGGTGCCACGCTTGCGGCGACGGCGTTTCTCGGCGGCGCAGGTCTGGTCGTAAATCAGCACGGAAACACCCCTGACCACGCGCAATTCGCGCTGGATGAGGTCGAGGTCGTCGCGGTGATGGATGGTGGCGCCGGCGGGGAATTCGATCTTGCCGGTATATTTGTCCGGCTCGTCGGTGACGATGGCGATCCGCTCGACGCCCTCGGCCCGCACCTGTCTGGCGATCATATCCACGGTCAGGCCACCCTCGTGCGGCTGGCCGCCGGTCATGGCGACGGCGTCGTTGTAGAGGATCTTGTAGGTGATGTTGGCGTCGGTCGACAGCGCGAAGCGGATCGCCAGCGCACCAGAGTGGTTGTAGGTGCCGTCGCCGAGATTCTGGAAGATGTGGTCGCGCTTCGAGAACGGCGCCTGGCCGATCCATTGCGCGCCCTCGCCGCCCATGGCGGTGAAACCAACGGTGTTGCGGTCCATCCACAGCGCCATGAAATGGCAACCGATGCCGGCGGCGGCGAGCGAGCCGTCGGGCACCTTGGTCGATGAATTATGTGGGCAGCCGGAGCAGAAGAAGGGCGTGCGAGAGGCGATGTCAGTGGTGTCGGCGAGCATCGCCTGGAACTGGCGAAGTTTCGCCACCCGCGCGGCGATCTCGTCCGACGGACCAATCGTTCGCAAGATTCTCTCGCCGAGCGCGATGGCGATGTCGTTTGGATCGAGCGCGCCCTTGGCCGGGAACAGTCCGTTGCCGCGCTCGTCCTTCTTGCCGACGATGACCGGCTGCATGGCGGTGCCGTAAAGGTTCTCGCGCAGCTGCACCTCGATCAGCGAGCGTTTCTCCTCGACGACGACGATGGTGTCGAGGCCGCGAGCGAAGTCGGCGATGTGCTGCAGGTCGAGCGGCCACGGGCAGCCGACCTTGAACAGCCTGATACCGATGCGGTTGGCGGCGGTCTCGTCGACGCCGATGTCTTCCAGCGCCTGGCGGACGTCGAGATAGCTCTTGCCGATGGTGACAATGCCAAGCTTCGGGTTGCTGCCACCGGAATAGACGATCCGGTTCAGCCCGTTGGCGTGGATGAAGGCCGAAGCGGCGGCGCGCTTATATTCATGCAGCCGCTCCTCCTGGCCGAGCATGTCGATCTCGTTGCGAATGTTGAGGCCGCCAGGCGGCATGTCGAAGTCCGGGATGACAACATCAAGCCGTTCGAGCGCTGCATCGACCGAAGCCGTCGATTCGATGTTGTCCTTGACGCATTTGATCGCCGCCCATGTGCCGGCAAAACGCGACATGGCAATGCCGTAGAGCCCATAGTCGATGATCTCCTGGACACCCGCCGGATTGAGGATCGGCACCATGGTGTCGACGAACAGGAATTCGGTGGCGTGCGCGTTGGTCGAGGATTCGGCCATGTGGTCGTCGCCCATCAGGGCAAGCACGCCGCCATATCTAGCCGAGCCGGCGAGGTTGGCATGGCGGAACACGTCGCCGGAGCGATCGACGCCCGGTCCCTTGCCGTACCAGACAGAAAAGACGCCGTCATGCGTGCCCTCACCCAGCAATTCGGCCTGCTGCGAACCCCAGCAGGCGGTGGCCGCGAGTTCCTCGTTGAGGCCGGGCTGGAAGACGATGTCCGACTGGGCGAGCTGTTTCCGGGCCTTCCAAAGCTGCATGTCGAGGCCGCCGAGCGGCGAGCCGCGATAGCCGGAGACGAAGCCGGCGGTGTTCAGGCCAGCCCGGCGGTCGCGCGCGCGCTGCATCAGCAGCATGCGGATGACCGCCTGCGCGCCGGAAAGGAAGATGCGCTCCTTCCCCAGGTCGAACTTGTCGTCGAGCGCGACATCATACAGCGTCATCAGGCATTTCCTGTGCGGCCACGGCTAGAGGTGCGCAGCCAACGTCGGAGTCGAGTGCCTACAGTCTTTCTTCCCTTGCCGGGGAGGTCAAACAAAATCGAAGATGCCAGAGGAGGCGCAACAAATGATCCCTGCGCGGCCGTGTGGCGCCACGAAACGCCTGTCGGGGAGGATGGCCGAGCACGAAAATTCCGGCGGCGGTCAGTGCCACTGGTGACGCATCATGCAGCCTTTGGGCAACTGGGCTTCGGTTCGCCGGGCAGCTTGCCGTCGACATGGCCGGCCAGGTCCTTGTTGAGCTCGTAGACTGGCCCGACCACGAGAGGCCGGTCGGGCAGGATCGACTGGTCGAGCGAGGACGTCAGTGTCGTCTCGAAACTCTGCAGCAATTTGCCGCTGGAATCCTCGATGCGGATCGACACCGCATAGGGCTTGTCCTTGACGACGCAGGTGAGCGGCGGGCTGGTCAGCGTCACATGCGGCAGCTTCGGCCATATTTTCTGGGTGACGATGATCGGATCACCACCGGCCGGGTTCTGGAAGGAGACCACGGCGACCTGTCCCTCACCCACCGGCCGCAGCGGATTGATGGTGATGACATAGGTGGCGATGCCCAGCCGGTAGTTGAACTCGAACAGCTTCCCGGAAATGGCGAACAGCTGGTCCTTGCCGGAGTCACGGCAGGCGCCGAGCGCGGCCACCGCGAACAACGCCGCAACGACAATCATCGCGCGCGAGTATCTTTTACACATTGGTGATCTCCCTCGCCGCGGTCCGGCGGCGATAGTATCGGTTTGCCTTCTGTCGGTTGCCGCACACCGCCATGTCGCACCAGAGGCGGCTGGAATTGCGGCTTTTGTCGACAAACAGCCAGCTGCAGTTCGGACATATCCTCAGCCTGGCGATTGTGTCGCCGTGCAGCAGCGACAGCGCCGAGACCGCAAGCGCCGCCTCGAAGGCAATCGGCGTCGCCGGATTGCCGAACGGTTTTCCGGGCCTCCCGATTTCGGTGCGGCTTTGGGCGAGTCCGTCGGCGCAGGCTGCAAGGAATTCAGGCATGTCTCCGGTGGCGATCGCACCTTTCGAAACCGCGCGACGAAACAGCCGATCGGTCGTCTCCCTGATCGACAGCACCACCGGCGCGATCTTTTCAGGCGCCGGCGCTACGAGCGGCCTGCCGCCGAGCTCGGCGGCGCGAAACCCGCTCGCCGCTTCGGCAAAGCGGGCGATCTCGGCCGGATCTTTGAGCCGGTCGAAGGTTTTCTCCGGATCGTTCCGCAAGACGACGGTGTTCGCCGTGTCGAGCGCAAGGATGCCACCGGTGAAGCGGTGCGGAATCCAGGATACTGCCATATGGCGAATCTAACCGATAAATCGCGTTTGACAAGTTAGATTCCGGGTGCAACGCTCGTCACGGAGGCAATCGCCATTGCCTTGTCTTGAGAATGTCGTTCGTCCCAAACCGCTGCGCCCCGATTGCGGGGCATGCATCGAGGACATTGCATGCTCTATTTCTTCCAGCAGGTTCTGAACGGGCTGCATTCGGGCGCGCTCTACGCATTGCTTGCCTTCGGCTACGTGCTGACCAACGGCATCCTGCACCGCACCAATCTTGCCTATGGGGCGCTGTTTGCCTTTTGCGGGCATACGATGATCCTCACCGCGGCGTTCGGCTATCAGGCGCTGTGGCTGACGCTGTTTGCATCCGTCGCGCTCGGCGTAGCTGCGGCGTTCCTTTATGCGGCGCTGCTCAGCCGTGTCTTGTCGCGAAGCATCTTCGAACCGTTGGCCGACCGCTCGCCCAACGCCATCGTGGTGACGACGCTCGGCATATTGCTGGCGCTGTCGGAAGCCAGCCGTATCGCCGCCGACACCCATGATCTGTGGCTGCCGCCAATGCTGGCCCAGCCCATCATTTTTGCACGGGGGGCCAATTTCAATGCCACGCTGACGCTCATCCAGTTGCTCGACTGCGCTGTCGTCGCGGCAACTATCGGGCTCGCCGCCTGGGCGTTTGCCCGATCAAGCTTCGGCCGGCGCTGGCGCGCCGTGTCCGACGATCCCAGGGCGGCAGCGATGTGCGGCGTCGATGTTCGCGCGGTGCTTCGGCGTGCGGTGCTTTTCGGCGGCCTTTGCGCGGCACTGGCCGGCGTGCTCGCCGCCTTCTACTACGGCAACATCAGCTTCGGCACAGGTTTGGTCTACGGGCTGAAAATCCTGTTTGTGACGGCGGTGGGCGGCTATCTCTCGCCGTTGCGGGCAGCACTTGGCGCTGCCGCTTTCGGCATGGCCGAATCGCTGTGGGCCGGCTATTTTCCGCTCGAATGGCGCGATGGCTGGATATATGTGTTCCTCGTCGCCATGCTGGTGCTGATCGGCGCCGGTCGCGACCAGAGCAAGATCGTCTGACTGCATCAGACCTGAGTAGACTTTGGCTGCATGACGTCTACAGTGCCGCGCGTCTCTCGGACGCGCAAAGGGCGCTGTAGCACTTTGGTTTTGCGCATGATCCCCAGCGAAAATCGATTCCGATTTTCGGGTCATGCGCTGGTCAGGCAGCTGTTTCGCCGCTTCCTCATCTCACAAGCCCCTTCCTCACTTCACAAGATTGTTTTACTCGATCTGCGCTGTGTTGACCCGCCGGGCCACGCACGGCATACCGTTGGGCCACAGCGAGGCGACGGAAAACAAGCAGGATCGGCGCGCCGCTGACATAAGGGAGGAATGCATGGCAGGGCTTCTCGCTCTATCCAGAACCATTGATCGCGTGAACGAATTCATCGGCAGATGGGTGTCGTGGCTGATCCTGCTGGCAATCCTGGTCAGCGCCGCCAATGCGGTCATCCGCAAGACGTTCGACATGTCATCGAACGCCTGGCTGGAACTACAGTGGTATTTGTTCGGCGCCGCCTTCATGCTGGCCGCTGCCTACACGCTGAAGCAGAACGACCATATCCGCATCGACGTCGTCTACGGCATGTTCTCGCGCCGCGTACAGCACTGGATCGACCTTCTCGGTCACCTCTTTTTCCTGATGCCATTCGTGACGCTGATGGTGATCTATTTCGTCCCCTATGTTTCGCTGTCGTTTCGCAGCGGCGAAATGTCGAACAATTCCGGCGGGCTGATCATCTGGCCGGCAAAGGCGATCCTGCTGGTAGGCTTTTTCCTGCTCGCGCTCCAAGGGATCTCCGAAATCATCAAGAAGATCGCCATCATGCGCGGCGACATGGACGATCCCACCCCGTTCATATCGGTACATGAGCAGGCCGAACTCGAAGCGAAAGCGCTCGCCGAAGAGGTGCGCTCGTGATCGAGTTCATCGCCCAGAATATGGCGCCGATCATGTTCGCCTCGCTGATCATCTTCCTGCTGATCGGCTATCCAGTCGCATTTTCGCTCGCCGCCAACGGCCTGCTGTTCTTCTTTATCGGCGTCCTCCTGTCGCCCTATTCGGGCGGCTCGATCAATCTCGCTTGGCCGCTGCTGCACGCACTGCCGGACAATTTCTACGGCAGCCGGGTGATGTCGAACGACACGCTGCTGGCCATCCCGTTCTTCACGTTCATGGGCATCGTGCTCGAACGATCGGGCATGGCCGAGGACCTTCTCGATACGATCGGCCAGCTGTTTGGACCGATCCGCGGCGGGCTCGCCTATGCCGTGATCTTCGTCGGCGCGCTGCTTGCCGCAACCACGGGTGTGGTGGCTGCTTCCGTCATCGCGATGGGCCTGATCTCGCTGCCGATCATGCTGCGCTACGGCTATGACCGCCGTGTGGCGTCCGGCGTGATTGCCGCATCGGGCACGCTCGCCCAGATCATTCCGCCCTCGCTGGTGCTGATCGTTCTGGCCGACCAGCTCGGCCGCTCGGTTGGCGACATGTATGCGGGCGCGCTGATCCCGGGGCTGATTCTGACCAGCCTTTACACGATGTACATCGTGATCATGTCGATTGCCCGGCCGAAGTCGATGCCAGCCCTGCCGCTGGAGGCCCGCACGCTCGGCCACGGTGTCCTGTCGCTGCTGGTCGCGGTGCTGGCGGCAGTCGTGGTTTCCTACGCGGCCTATCGCTATCTTGCGCCGTCGCAGGGCCAAAACGCCGACATTCTCGGCGCCACCATCGGCGTGGTCTTCATCTACGTCGTGGCGATCGCCGACCAGCGCCTGAAGATCAACATGATGTCGCGGCTGGCGCAGCAAGTGATCATCGTGCTGGTTCCGCCGCTGGCGCTGATCTTCCTGGTGTTAGGCACCATCTTTCTCGGCATCGCCACCCCGACCGAGGGCGGCGCCATGGGCGCCGTCGGCGCGCTGATCATGGCGGCGATGAAAGGGCGGCTGTCGCTGGACGTGATCAAGCAGGCGCTGGCGTCGACGACGCGGCTGTCGTCCTTCGTGCTGTTCATCCTGATCGGCGCGCGGGTGTTCTCGCTCACCTTCTACGGCGTCAACGGCCATATCTGGGTCGAACACCTTCTGACATCGCTGCCGGGCGGTGAAGTCGGCTTCCTGATCGGCGTCAACATCCTCGTCTTCTTGCTCGCCTTCTTCCTCGATTTCTTCGAGCTCGCCTTTATCATCGTCCCGCTTTTGGCGCCGGCCGCGGACAAGCTCGGCATCGACCTGATCTGGTTCGGCGTGCTGCTCGGCGTCAACATGCAGACCAGCTTCATGCACCCGCCCTTCGGCTTCGCGCTGTTCTACCTGCGCTCGGTCGCCGCCCGGGTGCCCTATTTGGATCGCCTCACCGGCAAGCAGACCGCACCGGTGACCACCGGCCAGATCTATTGGGGGGCGGTTCCCTTCGTTTGCATCCAGGTCATCATGATCGGGTTGACCATCGCCTTTCCGCAGATGGTGATGCATTACAAGGGCACGCCAGTCGATCCGGGCACGATCGATTACCAGGTACCGGAAATGCCTGGATTCGGCCTGTCGCCCCTCGCGACACCGCCGGCGGATGGCACGGCACCGGCCGCGCCTGCGGCGCCAGGCACGCAGGACCTGTCGCAGCCGCCGAATTTCGGTGAAACGCCGCCTGCCAAGCCAGCAGCGCCAGCACCCGATCTGTCCCAACCGCCGAGTTTCAATTGATGCCGGAGGCGCAACAGAGATGAAAGCGGTGCGGCTGGAGGGCGTAGGCAATATCGCCCTGCGGGAGGTCGGCAAACCGGCCGCCGGGCCGGACGATCTCCTGGTGCGGATCGAGGCATGCGGCGTCTGCGGCACCGACCGGCATCTGTTCCATGGCGAATTTCCCTGCATGCCGCCGGTGACGCTCGGACATGAATTCTCCGGGATCGTCGAGGCGATTGGAACGGCTGTGTCCGGCTTTTCCGTAGGTGATCGCGTCACCGGCGATCCCAACATCGCCTGCGGGAGCTGTCCGCACTGCCGTGCCGGTCGCTTCAATCTCTGCCATAATCTGATTGCCATCGGCATCCGCCGCGACGGCGGCTTCGCCGAATATGTCGTGCTGCCTCAGAAGCAGGCCTTCTCCCTTCCGAAAGACCTGAAGCCGACGCATGGCGCGTTCTGCGAGCCGCTTGGCTGCTGCCTGCATGGCTTGGACCTGGCGCAGATCAGACCCGGCTCCTCGGTCGCCGTGCTTGGCGGCGGCGTGATCGGCCTGCTCACCGTGCAACTGGCGAGGCTTGCCGGCGCGACGACAATCATCCTGTCGACGCGCCAGGCCTCGCGGCGTGCCCTCGCCGAAGAATTGGGCGCAACGGCGACGGTCGACCCAAGCGCTTGCGATATCATCGACACGGTCGTCGGTGCGTCGGGCCTGATGCCAGGCGGTGTCGATGTGGTGTTCGAATGTGCTGGCGTAAGAGAGACAGTCGAGCAATCGATGCGGCTGGCCAAAGCCGGCGGTACGGTTGTCATCGTCGGCGTGATGCCTCAAGGCATGAAGGCCGAGTTCGAACCTTTCGACCTGTTGTTCCGGGAATTGAGGGTCCTGGGTTCGTTTCTCAATCCGTTTATGCATCGCCGGGCCGCCGATCTCATCGCCTCGGGTGCGATCGAGATCGACAAGCTCATCTCACGGCATGTGACGCTTGAGGAGGCGACTGCGGTAATCGCCAATCCGCCTGCGCCAGGCGAAGTCAAGGTGCTCGTTGTGCCGCGCTGATCCGACAAATCGAAGTGTGACGGCGCCACGCGTCCGAAGAGCGCGTGGCGCCGTAACTGTTATCAGAGCTTGCCGGTGCGCTGCTGGACCATCATGAAGGTGTCGTAATTGTACTCGGCCACCTGCGCCCAGAGATAGTGCTCCTTGCGGAACGCCTTGATCGAGTCCCAGATCTTCTTGAACGGCGCGTTCGAGGCTTCCATCTCGGCATAGACCTCGTTTGCCTTTTCGAAGCAGGCTGCCAAGATTTCCGGGCTGAACGGGCGCAATTTGGCGCCCCCGGACACCAGCCGCCTCACGGCCGCCGGATTCAGAAGGTCGTATTTCTGCAGCATGTTGGCGTCGGCGGCCTGCGCGGCGGTGTGCACCAGCGCCTTATAGGCCGGTGAAAGCTCTTCGTATTTCGCCTTGTTGAACATCAGATGGACGGTCGGCCCGCCTTCCCACCAGCCGGGATAATAATAATTGGGCGCGACCTTGTAGAATCCGAGCTTCTCATCGTCATAAGGGCCGACCCACTCGGCCGCGTCTATGGTGCCTTTTTCCAGCGCCGGATAGATGTCGCCGCCGGCGATCTGCTGCGGCACCACGCCGAGCCTTTCCACCACTTTGCCGGCAAAGCCACCGATGCGCATCTTGAGGCCCGAAAGGTCGGCGACGGTGTTGATCTCCTTGCGGAACCAGCCGCCCATCTGCACGCCGGTATTGCCGCCCGGCAAGCCAAAAAGGCCCTGCGTGGCGAGAAACTCGTTGAACAGGTCGATGCCGCCGCCGTGGTAATGCCAGGCATTGATGCCGCGCGCGTTGAGCGAGAACGGAACCGCAGCGCCCAGCGCCCATGTCGGGTCCTTGCCCCAATAATAATATGCCACCGTGTGGCAGGCCTCGACAGTGCCGGCGGTGGTGGCGTCCGCGGCCTGCAGGCCGGGCACGAGTTCACCTGCGGCGAAGACCTGGACCTGAAAGTTGCCGTCGGTTGCCTCCGCAAGCATCTTGGAAAAGACCTCGGCGCCGCCGTAGATCGTGTCGAGAGATTTCGGGAAGGACGACGCCAGGCGCCATGTCACTTTCGGATTGGATTGGGCGATAGCCGGCGCGGCAAGGGCTGCTGTAGCCGCCGCGGCGCCCACACCGGTCGCGCCGGCCTTGCGGATGAATGATCGACGATCCATGAAGTCCTCCCTATTGGATCAATAGACCGATGTTCGGGAAATGCTCTGTGCCCCGGATCGGCTTCGCGGCAGACAATACACGGGCAAGAAGTCGAGTCCAGCCATGGCAGCCGGTTTGCCGGCGGCGTTTCCGCGAAATTCGCGGCGCGAACGCACCTCTTGCAACTTAAGTCTAACGCCGTTTCCGTGGACCATGCGACATGCCGAACTTGTCATGGCAAAGCGCCTTCGGATCGCCTATTTTAAAGGCAGAATATGTCCCTGCACTGAATGGAACCCGGATCAAAAATGCAGCAGCCGCTCGTCGCCATATCGACCGACGTCCGCCAGTTCGATAACTACACCTGGCATGCCGTTCCGCAGCAATATCTGGAGGCGGCGCTTTCGGGCGCCGGCGTATTCCCGGTGCTGGTGCCGTCCTTCGGCGACCGGCTCGATTTCGACGAACTCCTGTCATCGGTCGACGGCGTCATGGTCACCGGTTCGAAGTCCAATGTGCATCCCTCGCTCTATGGCGGCGATGCCAGCGAGGCCAATGGTCCCTACGATCCTGCCCGCGACGCGACGACGCTGCCGTTGATCCGCAAGGCAGTGGAGCGCGGCGTGCCGCTGCTCGCCATCTGCCGCGGCATCCAGGAAATGAATGTGGCGCTCGGCGGCACGCTGGCCACAGAGATTCAGGAGCGCGAGGGATCTCTGGACCATCGCGCTCCGGCGAGCGACAATCAGGACGAACGCTTCGCCATACGCCAGTCCATTTCGATCAAGCCTGGGACCTGCCTCGCCGGCGTCTTCGGGGCGGGCGACATCATGGTCAATTCGGTGCACCGCCAGGCCATCGACCGGCTCGGCCCGAAGCTGCAGATAGAGGCGGTCGCCACTGACGGCACGGTCGAGGCGGTTTCGGTGCGGGACGCCCGTGCTTTCGCCGTCGGCGTCCAGTGGCATCCCGAATACTGGGTCAAGTCGGACAGCGTCTCGGCAAGGATATTCCGCGCCTTCGGCGACGCGGTGCGCCTGCACGCCGCAGCGAAATTCGGCACGCGAGCCGCCGCTGAATAGTTCAGCGGTCGGACGTCAACATCAATCGCGGCCGGCCGCCAGCGACAGCAGCGGCAGGGCTGGAGCGTAGGATTCATAACCGTCGCCGTCGGCGACGCCGAAAGTGACGATCGGGTCGATGCCGTTCGCGCTGAAGGTGACCGTGCCGTCATCCTGCTCACGCCAGAATTTCGCGCGCTCGATGCCGGGCAAGACCCGGCGGCAATTCGCAGTGACCGTCAACAGCGACAGGCCATTCGAAACCTCAGGGCCGCGCTTGAGCGCGCAGGAGGCTTCGTCGCCATTGGCCACCAGCCTGTAGTCGTCGGGCGACGGCGTTGGCTCATCGGCGGCTGTGCGGCCTTCGCCGCTGCCGCCGTGAAACAGGTGAACGCTGCCGAACAGCGCGGCCACCGCCATCAATGCAGCAAGTGCTTTCATCTGCGTTCTCCGCAAGCTGGCGATAGATGAAGAATGATTTCAAAGCGTTAAGCCGTAGTTAACAAATAGGAAAGCGTGCCGCTCAGCTGCGCGCCTTGACCTTTTCCGTTTCCGGCACCGGCGTCAGCGCCCTCCCTTCTGAAAACCAGGAAATCAGATTGTCGACGCACAGATCGGCCATGGCGCGGCGGGTATGTTCCGAAGCCGAGCCGACATGCGGCAAAAGCGAGGTGTTGGGAGCGGCGAGCAGCGCCGGCGGCACGTTCGGCTCATCGGCGAAGACGTCGAGCCCGGCAGCTGCGATGGTGCCATTGGCCAGGGCTGCGGCAAGAGCTGCCTCGTCCACCGTGCTGCCGCGACCGATGTTGACGAAGACGCCATCCGGGCCAAGCACCGACAGGATCTCGGCGTTGACCGCCTTTTCCGTCGAGGCGCCGCCGGGCGCCACCGAGATCAGCGTATCGACCGCCTCGGCAAGGCCTTTCAGCGTGCCGTGGTATTCGTAGGCCAGGCCCTCGACGCGGCGCCGATTGTGATAGGCGATCGGCAGCCCAAAGGCCTCCAGCCGGCGCGCAATGGCAAGGCCGATGCGGCCCATGCCGAAAATACCGACACGACGGCCGCGCAAGGTCAGCCGGCTTAGCGGATAGTTGCCGTTGCGTGCCCAACTGCCGTCGCGCAGCCAGGTCTCGGCGCGCGGCAGATCGCGGATGGTGTTGATCAAAAGCCCGATCGCCGTGTCGGCGACCTCTTCGGTCAGCACGTCAGGCGTGTTGGTGACCATGACACCGCGCTGTGCGGCGTGACGGGCATCGACCGAATCATAGCCGACGCCGAAATTGGCGATGATCTCGAGGTTCGGCAGCGCGTCGATGAGGGCTGCGTTGATCCCGCCAAAGGCGGCAATGCCGCGCACGGTCTTGCGCATCTCGTCGGTGACCAGCGACACTTCAGGCCGTTCGATCCAGACGCAGCTGAACGTCCGGTCGATGCGGCCGACCGCGTGGTCGTTGAACTGGCCCGGCACCAGAATGGCGACTGCTTGCTGCTGTTCGGCTTTTGTCATGCACGCTCCACCGGTTTGCCGGTCGACTGGCGCACATGCAGTTCCGGCTTGATCAGTTCCTGCGACGGCCGCACCATCTGCCCATTGAGCTTGTCGAGCAGCGCGCTGGCTGCGCGGCGGCCGACTTCACGCTGGCCGTTCCACACGGTGGTCAGCGCCGGCGTCGCGATCGCCGCCTCCTCGAGATCGTCATAGCCGGTGACGGAGATGTCAATGCCCGGCACTAGCCCGGCGCGCGCAATACCGTTCATCAGGCCGATGGCGACGAGGTCGTTCCAGCAGCAGGCGGCGGTCGGCTTGTCCTTCAGCGCAAGGAACTGCCCGGCGGCCTCGAAGCCGGCCTGCTTGGTGCGCGGACCGGCGATGCGCCAGGACGGCCTGACCTCCAGCCCGGCCGCCTCCATAGCATTGACATAGCCCTGGTAGCGATCGCGGCCGGTCGAGGTCTGGTCGGTGCCGCCGACCATGGCGATGCGCTTATGGCCGAGCGAGATCAGATGGTTGGTGGCAAGCCCGGTGCCGTAGGCATCGTCGCCGCGAAACACCGGCACGTCGGCGCCTTCGACGGTGCGCGCGATCAGCACCGCGGGCAGGCCGTTTTCCTCGGCCATGAATATGTCTTCGGGCGGCGTGCCGATGGCCGGCGACATGATGACGCCGTCGGCGCCGAGCTGCAAAAGCGTGTCGATGAAGGTGCGCTGCTTTTCGAGCTGGTCGTAATGGTTCGACAGGATGAAGGTCTGCCGGCTGCGATCGAGCTCGCTTTCGATCGAGCGCAGTATCTCGGCGAAGAACGGGTTCATAATGTCGTGAACGACGACGCCGACGATGCCCGAACGCGAGGTGCGCAGGCTGGCGGCACGACGATTATAGATATAGCCGATGGCGCGGGCATGTTCCTTGATGCGGTCGCGGGTGTTTCCGGCAACCAGCGGACTGTCGCGCAGAGCCAGCGAGACCGTGGCCGTGGACACACCGAGCGCATCCGCGATCGTCGAAAGCTTGATCTTCTGTGCCAGCGCCTTGCGCTCCCCCGACGATCTAGAGCTGATCCACGATCTCCAGCGAAAACCGGATGCCACCTTTCGGGATCATGGTCTAAACAGTTTAAACGCGGCCTTATGCCACCCTTCCGGAACAAATCAAAGTTTTTTTGCCAGCGCTTCCACCTCGACGTCGAGCGCGGCTCGGTTGCGCACGCGAAGCCGGTGCTCGCGACGGACGATATAAAGGCCGCTCGCGACGATGACGACCGCGCCGACGAGCGTCCAGCGGTCGGGAAACTGGTTGAAGACAATCCAGCCGGCAATGATCATCCAGATCATCTGTGAATAGGGATAGGGAGCCAATGCCGTGGTGGTGGCAAGACGATAGGCCTGAACCAGGAGCCAGTGGCCGATTGCGCCGAAGACGCCAAGCATCAGCAGGATGAACCAGTGCCAGCCATCCTGCGACAGCGAAAGCGAAAACGGCAGCATCGGCAGGAGAAGTACGGCCGGCGCCAGGGCCGAAAAGAGAATGAGGCTCTCCGAGGTTTCCGTGGCCGACATGCGCCGCGTCATGATGATGTAAAAACAGTTCGACAGCATCGAGCCGAGCGCGAAGAGATGGCCGACGCCAAAGACGCCAACGCCTGGCCGGGTGATGATGAGGACGCCGACGAAGCCGCTCAGGATTGCCAGCCAGCGCCGCCAACCAGCCCATTCACCGAGCAAAGGACCGGCGATTGCTGTGATCACCATCGGCGCGAAGAAATAAATCGAGGTGGTTTCGGCCAGCTGCAAGGTTCGCAGCGCCATAACGTTGCAAATGGTCGATCCGAACAGGAAGGCGCCGCGCAGGATATGCGCCGGCAGATTGTTGGCGCGAAAGCGCGCCGGCTCGCGCCATCCGCGCAGAAAGACACCAACAAGCACGACATGGACGGCGAAGCGAGCCCAGGCGACGATCAGCGCCGATACGCCGGCCATTACAAGATATTTGCTGCTGGTGTCGAGGAAGGTGAAAAAAACATAGACGGAAAGCATGCAGAGGATCGCCGCCGGAGGCGTCGCGCTTTCGTCTTGTCTTGGGAGAGCACTCAATTTCAGGCCGGATGGGAAGCAGGGCAGAGCCCTACCTTTGAGGCAATTGTCACCTGCCGGCAAGCCAAAAGAGGCTGGCACAACAACAGCTGACTACGTGCACTAGGGATGCATACGGGCGCCCCTGGTGATCTTGTCGACAAGCTTCTTTTCGGCACGCACCGCGATGCCGACGACCTTGGCGTCGTCGGGTGCGAATTCGGCAAACACGGCGCGGTTCGCTGCGTCATGGCCGGTCGAAAACATTTCGTCGACGTAGAGCGAGGTCGTCACACCGCGGTCCAGCGCCCGCCGGTGGATCGCACTGAGCGTCGGGCGATCGGCCGAAAGCACGATGACCGGCTGGATCGAGAGCGGATTGTAGATATTGCCGGCGCGGTCGCGATAGGGTTCGCCGATGATGTCGCTATACTGCGCGACGATGCCGCTGGTCAGGAAGGCGGTGACGTTGAGCTTTTGCCAGACGGGAAGATCATCCTGCAGCACGATTGCAAATTTCGTGTCGAACATGAGACATTTGCCATTCGAGGTTTGTGAATGAAGCGATGTCACACATTCTAGATGGCGAGGCCTTCCAAGGTCTTGGACGTTTGTGCGTTGATGCGGCTGAGAACTGCGTCATCTCGGCACCCGATTCCACCGGCATGGAACGTATCGAAGCCCGGTTCCACGGCAGCGCCTTCGATCTCCATCGTCACGATACCTATGCGATCGGCGTGACGCTGCATGGCGTCCAGACCTTCCGTTATCGCGGCACGACGCATCACAGCCTGCCCGGCCAGATTATCGTGCTCCATCCCGACGAATTGCACGACGGCGGTGCCGGCACCGAAGAGGGCCTGCATTACAGGATGCTTTATCTGGAGCCGTCCGTCGTGCTGGACTGCCTCGATACGATAGGCGGATCGCTGCCTTTCGTCAGGGATGCCGTGGTGACGGATCCTGTCTTCCGCACGACGCTGCTTTCGGCGCTGGGGCCGTTGGACCAGAAGCTGGACGATCTCTTTGTCGCCGACTTCATTGCGCAGCTGATGCAAAGCCTGGCACGGCATGCAGGCCTGCCGGCGAAACCGATCCCAAGGACAGCATGGCGCGCAGCCAGCCTGGCGCGCGACTTTCTGGAAGAGAATGTTTTCCGTATCGTCCGCTCCGACGAGCTGGAGACGATCACCGGGCTGGATCGCTACGCCCTATCGCGGCATTTCCGTGCTGCCTTCTCCACCAGCCCGCATCGCTTTCTCTTGATGCGCCGGCTACAACGAGCACGCCGCATGATCGAGGCAAGCGAGCCACTGGCGCAGATCGCGATAGCGGCCGGGTTCAGCGACCAAAGTCATTTCAACAGGCACTTCAAGAAAGCGTTCGGTGTCACGCCGGGCCGCTGGTCGGCATTGGTCCATGGATCGTCAGCAGCCGCTGCCTGATGGCGTCAGCCGCTGATCATTCGTCAGCGTCGATCTCATCATCGACGAGAACCATCTCGCCGTTCGAGAGGTTCGCCTCAACGCGGGCGAGCAGCTTGAACAGCGCCTTCTGGTCCTTTTTATCGAGACCCTTCAGCGCCTGCTTCTCGGTCTTCTTCACCGATTTCTCGATGGCATGAATGATTTCGCGGCCCGTGTCGGTCAGAAAGATATGGGCCTGGCGGGCATCGGCGGAAGAGGCGCGCTTTTCCAGGAAGCCCTGCGCCTGCAGCCGGTTGATGGTCTTGGTGATGGTCGGCGGGCGCACACCGAGGCGACCGGCAAGGTTGCCGGGCGTCTGCCCGTCCTCACGGTCGAGCGCGAGCATGATCTGGTCCTGACCGGCATAGAAGCCGTGCCCTAGAAGCCGCGCCGCCAGCGCAGTACGTGCCAGCCGCGCCGCCGAATGCAGCCGGCTCATTGTCGCAGTCTTGTCCGCCTTGGCCATGGTCATCCCTCTTCGGCCGAACCGGTGCGGACAGCATAGAGGCAGCCGCCCGGTTGGCAATCGACGATCGAAAAAGATCCGGCTTTGCAAAACAGCTTTGCCGGCAAGCAATGCGGTGTCCGCCGTGGCTAATGCCAGATGTTTATTTCAGTTAGATGACAAACGACTTTTCAGTAGAGGTGGACGCTTGCAGCAGGAGCACTCCACACACGACGAGACTCAACCATCCTTCACCGCGACGATCATCAAGGCTTGGTAGGCGTCCGCCACCTCGCGCAGCGCGGCCTGCGACAGCGGCCCAGCGCGCCGCGCGATACCGTCCCTGGCATTCGACGTATCGCGCTTGCCGGACCGGTCGGTGTAAGGCGCGACAGTGGTGAATATCTGCTCGCTCAGCCTATCGGGGAAAAACAGCTGGCCGCTCATCACCAAATTATCGTTGGGGAAGACCTTGAAGTGGATGTGGGTGGTGCGGCCGCGATACCAACCGGGATAGATTGTGGCGAACGAGACGATACCGCTCTCGTCGGTCTTTTGCCAACCGCGCAGAAAACTCTGGCCTGACGTATCGACGTCCTGGCCGTCGCCTTGTCCCGGATAGCCTGAATAGTGCCCTTGCGCGTCGCAATGCCAGATGTCGACACGCGCGCCGGCAAGCGGTCGGCAGGCCGCGTCGACCACCTGCAGCCGCACATTGAGGGCAATGCCCGCTTTGCCTTCGGTGATATCGGCGCGCTGGAGCTTCGGGTCGAAATAGAACGGCCCCTCGGTGGCTTCCGGCGTGATCGCGCAAACGCCGGCACCGCTATCGAACAGGGCAAGCCCGGCATAGGGCGAGGCCTGCTGAGCCAGCGCGATGCCCGGAAGGAAGACACCGCCGCCGGCGCTGACGGCAATGAAGCCGAGCGCCTGACGCCGGCTCAACGGGGACGGTTTGTCGGACATTCGGCCCCTCCTTTGGTTTCTTTCGAGCAAGCTGCCTTGTTCTTATCTAGGCAGTGAGATCCGCCAGCGCCAATGAAAGTTCAGCGATGTTGGGAAAGTCCGGCAATGTTGGCGACGTGTTTGGCCCATCGGTTTGCCGCGTGCAAAAGCACGGCGCACATCCTATATGGAGCCAACAATCCTTTTCGAGGCCCAACATGATCGATGCACAGACGACGCAGATCCCCGTAACCGTTCTCACCGGCTATCTCGGCGCCGGCAAGACGACGCTGCTCAACCGCATCCTTTCGGAAAACCACGGCAAGCGCTACGCCGTCATCGTCAATGAGTTCGGCGAGATCGGCATCGACAACGAGCTGATCGTGGAATCCGACGAGGAAATCTACGAGATGAACAATGGCTGCGTCTGCTGCACGGTGCGCGGCGACCTGATCCGCGTCGTCGAGGGCCTGATGCGCCGGCCGGGCCGTTTCGACGCCATCGTGGTGGAGACGACCGGTCTCGCCGATCCGGTGCCTGTGGCGCAGACCTTCTTCATGGACGACGATGTGCGCTCCAAGACCAGGCTCGACGCCGTGGTGGCGCTGGTCGACGCCAAGCATCTGCCGTTGCGGCTGAAGGATTCCCGCGAAGCCGAGGACCAGATCGCCTTTGCCGATGTCGTCGTGCTCAACAAGACCGATCTCGTCACGCCGGAGGAACTGAGCAAGGTCGAGGCGACGATCCGCGCGATTAACCCGGCGGCCAGGATTCATCGCACCACCCGCGCCGGCCTGGCGCTGTCCGAGGTGCTCGACCGTGGCGCCTTCGATCTTTCCCGCGCGCTGGAGAACGATCCGCACTTCCTCGAGGCGCATGACGACCATGATCATCATGACCATGACGATCACGATCATGATGGGCATCATCACCATGACGGGCATGACCACCATCATCACACGCACCCTTCCGATATCCATGACGTGACGGTGCAATCGGTGTCGCTGCGCGGCGGCGAGATGGACCCGAAGAAATTCTTCCCGTGGATCGAGAAGATCACCCAGATGGAAGGCCCGAACATCCTGCGGCTGAAGGGCATCATCGCGCTCAAGGGCGATGACGAGCGCTACGTCATCCAGGGCGTCCACATGATCATCGAGGGCGACCACCAGCGCGCCTGGAAGGACGGCGAGAAGCACGAGAGCCGGCTGGTGTTCATCGGCCGCGAGCTCGACGCCGAGCGCCTTAAGAAGAGCTTCGACGCCTGCCAGGCCGCTTGATTTCCAGGCCTTATAACGCTAGCGCTGCCGCTTCTTTCCTTCTCCCCTTGCGGGAGAAGGTGGCCGAGCGAAGCTCGGTCGGGTGAGGGGTGTTCCAGCTTGGCAACGACGGCACTCCGTCCAGCACCCCTCAACCGTCTTGGCGCTGCGCGCCAATCCACCTTCTCCCACAAGGGGGAGCAGGAGAGCTGGACCTACCCGCGCTGGCGGCTCCCGGCGGGGGTAGACGACCGGCCGAAATCTCGAATGGAATAGTCTCTCATGCCCACAGTCGCCCCGCTTGATCTCGATGGCCATTGCGTCGCCGCCGTCTTCCTTGGCGACGTACCGCATTTCGCACTGGCCGACGGCACAATCCATCGGCTGGACCATGGCCACAAGACGGCGCAGGCCAATGACGGGCTGCTCGCCGCCTTCCACGATGCGGCCAACGACCGGCTGATCACCGGCGGCGAGGACGGCAAGATTTTTTCGGTTACCGCCGGTGGCAATGCGGCAGAATTGGCAAGCGCCGGGAAAAAATGGATCACCAGCGTCGCCGCCGGACCACAAGACGCCGTCGCCTATGCCTCGGGCAAAATCGCCTTTGTGCGCTTTGCCAACGGCAAGACTAAAGAATTCATGCATCCGCGTTCGGTCGAAGGGCTGGCGTTCTCGCCCAAGGGCATGCGCTTCGGCGTCGCCCGCTACAATGGCGCGACGCTGCATTTCCCGGCCGCGGACGGCAAGCCAGTCGAGCTGGGATGGGCCGGCGCCCATACCGGCATCACCTTCTCGCCGGATGGCGCCTTCCTCGTCACCACCATGCAGGAGAACGCCCTGCATGGCTGGAAGCTGGCCGACGGCAAGCACATGCGCATGAGCGGCTATCCCGGCAAAGTCAAAAGCCTGTCGTGGAGCGCCAAGGGAAAATGGCTGGCCAGTTCCGGCGCACCGGCGGCGATCGTCTGGCCGTTTTCGGGCAAGGAGGGGCCGATGGGCAAGGCGCCGCTGGAACTCGGCACGCGCGGCAACGCCATGGTGACCTCGGTTGCCTGCCATCCAAGCCAGGATGTCGTCGCCGTCGGCTATGACGACGGAATGGTGATGGCGGTGCGTTTCGCTGACGCCAAGGAAGTGCTTCTGCGCCGACCGGGCAAGGGCGCCATCACCTCGATGATGTGGGACAAGGAGGAACGCCGCGTCGCCTTCGGCAGCGCCGCAGGCGACTGCGGCGTCATCGATATTTCCGCATAACCGCGAGTTCTCTACTCGGCCCCGCAGGAGACTTCGCCGGTCAACGGGGCAGGCATGCCATCGCCACCCGTGTCAGCCGTGCCGTCATAGATGGCTAGCGAATAGCGCCCGTCATAGGTGCCTTCTTCACTGGACTTGGTCACGATCGTCAGTTCGACAGAGCTGTAGGTGTTTGCGACCTCGTGCTCGCGATAGACGAGCAGCCGCAATTCCTTGCCGTCGAGCCAGTATTGCGTGAGGTTGGAACCCTCGAACACTGTCTTGCGCAAATCGTCGCCGACGGGTCTGCCGAGAATTTCGAGATCGCCGCGAAAGTTGAACGTTGGACCGCCCATGCCTCTGGTGACGCCGGCTTCGACCTGGAATTTCACCGCTGCATCCTCGGCCGAGCACCAGATGCCGCCGGTGGCGAACGCCGAGCCGGCCGACAACAGCAGCGTTGTTGCACAGAAGATCGTCCGCATCTTTCTTCCCCCAAGCCACAAACCCCTATCCCCCATTGATGCCGGAGGATGCCCGCAGGTCAAGCGCCAGTCCTCTCCACCGTGGCCGCTGAACCAATGCAGGACAGCTGTGCGGCCAATTGCGGTTCCGGACGCCGATTGGCAGAGTGACGTATGAGAGGGGCTTTCATGCATACAATCGACCATTCAAAGACGTCCATCGGCGGCGTTAGCGCCGCCCGCATCGCCGATTTGCGCGAGACCGAAGCAGAAGCCTTCCGAAAGGCGCGGCCGAAATCGGCAGCGAAGGCCGGCAGTGGCCTGCCGGGCTTCTTCGGCGGCGTGCCGATGCACTGGATGAACGACTGGCCGACGCCGTTCCCGATCCTGGTCGACAGCGCCAGAGGCGCCACCATCACAGATATCGACGGCAACCGGCTCGACGATTTCTGCCTCGGCGACACCGGCTCGATGTTCGGCCATTCGCCGCCGCCGGTCGCCCACGCCATACGCCGGCAGGCCGGACGCGGCCTGACCTTCATGCTGCCTTCGGAAGACGCACTCGCCATCGGCCCGCTGCTGCAACAGCGCTTCGGCCTGCCGTTCTGGCAGATCGCGACGACGGCGACCGATGCCAACCGCTTTGCGCTGCGCGTCGCCCGCGCCATCACCGGTCGGGAAAAGATCCTGGTCTTCAACGGCTGCTATCACGGCTCGGTCGACGAGACGATGGTGCGGCTGGTCGACGGCAGAGGGGTCAATCGGCCGGGATTGGCCGGCGAATTCCGGAACCTGAGCCGGGCAACGGATGTCATCGAGTTCAACGATGTGGCGGCGCTTGAGGCCGTGCTCCGGGATAAGAATATAGCCTGCGTCATCACCGAGCCGGTGCTGACCAATTCCTGCATGGTGCTGCCCGAACCCGGCTTCCACGACGCGCTACGCCGCCTCACCCGCGCAACCGGCACCCTGCTGCTGATCGACGAGACGCACACGATCTCGACCGGTCCGGGCGGCTACACCAGGAAACACGGTTTAGAGCCGGACCTGTTCGTGCTCGGCAAGCCAATCGCCGGTGGCGTGGCGGCCAGCGTGTGGGGGATGAGCGAAGACGTCGCCACCCGCTATACCGACTATAACAGCACCAAGGAACCAGGCTATTCCGGCATGGGTACGACGCTGTCGGCCAATCCGCTGCAGTTCGCGGCAATGCGCGCCACGCTCGAAGAGGTGATGACCGAGGAGAACTACGACCATATGGACCATCTGGCGCGGCGGCTCGACGCAGGGCTGACCGCCGTCATCGACCGTTGCCGCCTGCCCTGGCATGTTGCCCGAGTCGGCGCGCGCGTCGAGTTCATCTGCGCACCTGGCCCGCTGAGGAATGGCGGCGAGGCGGAAACGGCGCACGCGCCGGGGCTCGAAGCGGCTATCCATGTCGCACTGGTCAATCGCGGCGTGCTGATTGCGCCGTTCCACAACATGATGCTGATCTCGCCGGCGACCAGCGCCACCCAGGTCAACCGCCTGATCACCGCCTTCGGCGCGGTTGCGGCAAGGCTCGCGGCATGAGACAAGCTTGCACATGAGAGAAGCGCACAAGCAAATTTTGAACGCCATTATGACATCACCTTCGGGCTCGACGCCTGCCGAGGCGCAGACCTTTCTCGACGCCCATCCCGAAATCGAAGCATTCGATATCGTGCTGACCGACGCCAATGGCGTCGGGCGTGGCAAGATCGTGCGCCGGCACGAATTGAAGAGCATCTTCGAGGGCGGCCGGCACATGCCGATCTCGATCCTCGGTCTCGACATCACCGGCGAGGACGTTCACGAGACCGGGCTGATCTGGGCGACCGGCGACGGCGACCTGCGGGCATGGCCGATCCCCGGCACGCTGGTGCCGCTGTTCGGCACACAGCCGCCGCGCGGCCAGGTGCTGATGGCGATGTATCATCTCGACGGTCAGCCCATGCCCTCCGATCCGCGGCTGGCGCTGGCCCGTCAGGTGGAGATACTGGCGGCCAAGGGCCTGCATCCGGCCGGCGCCTTCGAGCTCGAATTCTTCCTGCTCGCCAACGAGCGCGACGCCGACGGCAAGGTGCAGCCGGCACACGCGGTGCTCGACGGCCGACGCTCGGCCAAGACCGAGGTCTATTCCGTCGACCATCTGCACGGCATGGAGCCACTGTTTTCCGACATCTATGCCGCGGCCAAGGTGCAAGGCATCCCGGCCGAGACTGTCATTTCCGAATATGCGCCCGGCCAGTACGAATTGACACTGAACTACCGCAACGATGTGATCCGGGCGGCCGACGACCTCGTCATGCTGAAGCGGCTGGTGCGGGCACAGGCGCGCCGCCACGGCGTCACCGCTTGCTTCATGGCCAAGCCGATCGAGAAATATGCCGGCTCTGGCATGCATTTCCATGTCTCGCTGCGGGACAAGGCCGGCAAGAACGTCTTCACTGAGGTCAGCGGCGAGACTTGGTCCTTGCCGCTGCTGCGCGGCCTTGGCGGCCTCATCCAGACCATGGCTGAATCGATGCTGGTGTTTGCGCCGCACGCCAATTCATGGCGGCGTTTCGTTTCGCAATCCTATGCGCCGGTGGCGCCGACCTGGGGCGTCAACAACCGCTCGGTGGCGCTGCGCGTGCCAGCGGGTGATGCGAAAAACCGGCGCATCGAGCACCGGCCGTCGGGCGTCGACGCCAACCCCTATCTGGTAGCGGCAACTGTGCTGGCCGGCATCACTAAGGGTCTCGACGAAGGCCTCGATCCCGGCCCCGAAACCACCGGCAATGGCTACGAATCGGCAATCACGCGCACGACCATGCCGGTGGACTGGCGCGCCGCGATCGAGGCCGCGCGCGCGTCGACGTTCCTCAAAGGCGCACTGGGCGAAGACCTGCACCGTACATTTGTGGCGATCAAGCAATCCGAATATCTGCGGGTGGCGCGTACGGTCAGCGAGTTGGACTATCACCTTTATCTGCACGAGGTGTAGGGTATCGCGTTCTCGGCCATCCGCCGGTGAAGGCAAGGCAGTGTAATTTCGACGGAACCTTCCGCGGGCTTTGCTCATTGCGTGTCTGATCGCAGCAGCGGACAAGGCCGCATCAGCCATGATCGCCAGGATGCAGACAAATCCCACGCCACACCACGCCGAGGTGCAGGCAAGACGCTGGCCCAAGCCTGAATTGCCTGAGGCGGCGGAAGACGATGGCGCAAGCACCATTCCCGAACTCAGCGAAGTGGCGAAGGCCTGTCGCCGCTGTCCGCTATGGCGCAACGCGACACAGACAGTATTCGGCGAAGGGCCCGACGAGGCCAAGGTGATCTTCGTCGGTGAACAGCCTGGCGACCAGGAGGATCTGGCCGGCAAACCTTTCGTCGGGCCGGCGGGCAAGGTCTTCGATGCCATCCTTGACGATGCCGGCGTCGACCGGCTGAAAGTCTATGTCACCAATGCGGTCAAGCATTTCAAATTCGAGCCGCGCGGCAAGCGGCGCATCCACTCCAAGCCGAATGCCGGCGAGGTGCAGGCCTGCCGCTGGTGGCTCGACAAGGAGCTCGATCTCATAAAGCCCAATCTGGCGGTGGCGCTCGGCGCAACGGCGGCGCAGTCGCTGCTCGGCAAGGTCGTGCCGATCATGAAAATGCGCGGCACGGTCGTGCAGCGCGACGATGGCTTGCGCGTGTTCGTCACGATCCATCCGTCTTTCATCTTGCGTATTCGCGAGCCGGCGGACAAACAGGCCGAGCGCGAGCGGTTCCTGCAGGATATGAAGGCGGTAAAAAAGCTGATGGCGGCCTGAACCTATCTGATCAGGATCGCCCTTAGGTCATTGACATTCGTCCCGGTCGGGCCGGGCATAAAAAGATCGCCGACGGCGTTGAATGCCGTCCAGGCATTGTTGCCGGCGAGCATGGCCTTAGCATCGACGCCCGTCGCCCGCATCCGCGACACCGTCGAGCCATCGGCGAAGGCGCCGGCATTGTCCTCAGAGCCGTCGATGCCGTCGGTGTCAGCGGCCAGCGCGTGGATGCCATCCATGCCGCTGATGCCGATAGCGAAGGCGAGCAGGAACTCGCTGTTACGGCCGCCCTTGCCTCTTGCCCGCAAAGTCACCGTCGTCTCTCCACCAGACAAAACCAACACGGGCTTTCGGAAGGGCCGGTTGCGCGTCGCGACTTCGCGGGCGATCGCAGCGTGGACACCGCCGACCTCACGTGCCTCGCCCTCGATGGAATCGGAGAGGATGACCGCCTCGATGCCATAGCGCCTGGCTTCGGCTGCAGCCGCTTCCAGCGATACGCCGGCCGAGGCGATCAGATGCACTTCGTTGCGCGAAAAACGCGAATCGTCGGCGCGCGGCGCATCTGCGGCCGGCGAATTAATATGCGCCATCACCGCAGCCGGCAGTTTTATGCCATAGGCGGCGATCGATGCCAGCGCCTCTTGGCGGCTGCCCGAATCGGGAACGGTCGGACCGGAAGCGACCAGCGCCGGATTGTCGCCCGGAATGTCGGAGATGACCAGCGACATGACCTTGGCCGGATAGGCGGCCGCGGCCAATCTACCGCCCTTGATAATGGAAACATGCTTGCGGATAGTGTTCATGGCGGCGATCGGCGCGCCGGAGGCGAGCAGCGCCTCGTTGACGGCGATCTCGTCGGCCAGCGTCAGACCTTCCGCGGGCGCCGGCAGCAGCGCCGAGCCCCCGCCGGAAATGAGCGCCACGACCAGATCATCCGCGGTCAGCCCCCGAACTTTTTCGAGCAGCCGGCGCGACGCTTCGAGCCCTGCGACGTCCGGCACCGGATGCGCCGCCTCGATGATCTCGATGCGCTGGCATGCCGCAGCGTAGCCGTAGCGGGTGACGACCAGCCCTTCGATCGGCCCGTCCCACACCTTCTCGAAAGCCGCCGCCATCTGCGCCGAACCCTTGCCGGCACCGACGACGATGGTGCGCCCTTTCGGCCTTGCCGGCAGGTGATCCCTGATGGTCCTCTGGGGATCGGCAGCGGCGACTGCGGCATTGAAGATGGCGGTGAGGAAGGTCTTGGGATCGATCTCGGTCATTTTGCTTCCGGCGGCAGTGCCAGCTCGCACCCGTCGACGCCGAGATGGCTGCACAGCGCATCGACGACGACGCCGTGATCCTCGCGTTCCGGCAGGCCCGAGACCGCAATCACACCGATCACACCGGCGCCCTTGACCGTGACTGGAAAACCGCCGCCGGCCAGCACGTAGTCTGATATGTCGAGCCCCTCGCCCGGCTTGAAGCTGCGGTCAGGACGCTGCTGCTCCAGCACCATGCGGTAGGTGCTTTTCAGGAACCGCCGCACTACGTTGATCTTGCGCCGCGCCCAATCCGGATTGGAGGCGTTCGAGCCCGGCATTGCCGCGTAGAACAGCGGCCGGTCGAAGGTTCTGATATCGACGATGATCGGCAGATTCTCGGCTAGTGCCCGGTCGCGGATCGCCGAGCCGATCTTGAAGGCGACAGCCTCATCAAAGGCCGGGAAGACAAGCTCGGCTTCCTGTTTCTGGATCAGAGCAATATCGTCCGCAACGGCCATGTCGTTCCCCTATCAACTCCACGCTTTGACCGATGGTTGCCGCCGGGTCAAGCCAGGACGTGTGGGATAGCTAAACCGCCATATCCGTTTTTGCCGCCCGTCCGGCGACATAGACCTCGCGCACGGCGCGGTCGTCGCCCTGCGTCTGCAGCAGAAACAGTTCCTCCGCCAGCGTGTCCGCCGTCTCCATCCGCAGCCGCATGGCCGGCGTGGCGCGGGCATCGAGGACGATGATGTCGGCATCGCTGCCTTGGTCGAGCGTGCCGACTTTTTCCACGACCGACAGCGCCTCGGCATTGCCGCGGGTGAGCTGGTAGAACGACTGGAACGGGTTGAGCTTCTCGCCGTTCAGCGCGATCACCTTATAACCCTCGTCCATGGTGCGCAGCATCGAGTAATTGGTGCCGCCGCCGACATCGGTTGCGACCGCGATGCGGAGGGCTTTGTCACGCCTGCGGTAGCGCTGGTAGTCGAACAAGCCCGAGCCGAGGAACAGGTTCGAGGTCGGGCAGAACACGGCCACCGAGCCGGTGTCCGAAAGCGCATCCGCCTCGCGTTCCGACAGATGGATGCAGTGGCCGAATAGGCTTTTGCGCCCGAGCAGCCCGTATTGCTCGTAGACATCGGTATAGTCGTGTGCCTGCGGAAAGAGTTGCAGCGTAAAGGCAATCTCGGCGTGGTTTTCCGACAGATGCGTCTGCATGTGCAGATCGGGATATTCGCGGCAGAGGGCGCCCGCCATCTCCAGTTGCTCGGGTGAGGAGGTGATGGCGAAGCGCGGTGTAATGGCATAGTGCTGGCGCCCCTTGCCGTGCCACTCGGCGATCAGCGCCTTGCTGTGGTCATAGGCCGATTGCGGCGTGTCGAGCACGCCCTCCGGCGCGTTGCGATCCATCATCACTTTGCCGGCGATGTTGAGCATGTTGCGGTCATGCGACTCGGCGAAGAACGCTTCGGCCGATTCCCTGTGAACCGAGCAATAGGCGGCGACTGTCGTCGTGCCGTGGCGCACCATCTCGTCGAGGAACAGCCTGGCGATGCGGCGGCCATGCTGGGCGTTCTGGAATTTGGTTTCCTCGGGAAAGGTGTAAGTGTTCAGCCAGTCGAGCAGCTCGGCGCCGTAGGAAGCGATAACCTGCATCTGCGGAAAATGCGCATGCGCGTCAATGAAGCCAGGCAGCAGCAGGTGCGGGCGGTGGTCGATCTTTTTTACGCCTTCATCAGCCTTGTTCTCGACGTCGGCATAGGCGCCTGCGGCAACGATCCTGCCGTCGCGGAGCAGCAGGCCGCCGTCATCCTCGTAGCGCCAGGCGGAATGGTCGTCGACGGTCTCAGGCCAGCGCAGGAAGGACAGCGTGCGGCCGCGCAAGAGTGTGCTGGTCATGCTTATTTCCCTGCCTGCTCGAACCATGCCACCAGCAGCGCGCGCTCCTTGTCGGTGATATGGGTGACGTTGGCGGGCGGCATTGCGTGGCTGCGGCCGGCCTGCAGGTAGATCTCGCGGGCTTGCTCGGCGATACCGGCGTCCGTGTCGAGCATCACACCTTTCGGCGCGTGATAGATGCCCTCGTAGGATGGCTCCCGCGCATGACACATCGAGCAGCGGCCAAGCACCGTGTCGCGCACTGCGGGAAAGTGCGCCGAGGCGACATAGACCTGTGCCGCCGAGGACGCCTTGACTTCGCCGGTCAGCATTTTCGGCGCCGTTGACAGCCAGATAATGATGACGAACAGGACGGCGGCAGCCAGCCAGGTCCAGGTCGGGTTACCCTTGCGCGCATGCATGGTGTTGAAATAGTGCCGGATCAGCACGCCGATGGTGAAAACCAGCGAGGCGATCACCCAGTTGAACTCGGTGCCGAACGCCAGCGGGTAGTGGTTCGACAGCATCAGGAACAAAACGGGCAGCGTCAGGTAATTGTTGTGCAGCGAGCGCTGCTTGGCAATCTTGCCGTATTTCGGGTCGGGCTTGCGGCCGGCGATCAGGTCGGCGACGACGATCTTCTGGTTCGGGATGATGACCATGAAGACATTGGCCGACATGATCGTTGCGGTGATAGCGCCAAGATGCAGGAAGGCGGCGCGGCCGGTGAACAGGTGGGTAAGACCCCAGGCGATGAACACCAGCACGCCATAGAGCACCAGCATCAGGCCGGTGTCGCTGTTGCCAAGCGGCGAACGGCATAAGAGATCGTAGACCACCCAGCCGACGCCGATCGTCGCCAGTGACAGCAAGATGCCTGTAGGCACCGACATGGCAAGCACATTGGGATCGATCAGGAACAGGTCCGCCCCCGCATAGTAAACCACGCACAGCATGGCAAAGCCCGAAAGCCAGGTGGCGTAGGATTCCCATTTGAACCAGGTCAGATGCTCGGGCATTTCGGCCGGCGCCACCAGATATTTCTGGATGTGATAGAAGCCGCCGCCATGCACCTGCCATTCCTCGCCGAAGGCGCCGACAGGCATGCCCGGACGCTGGCGCAAGCCAAGATCGAGCGCGACGAAATAAAAGGACGAACCGATCCAGGCTATGCTGGTTACGACATGCAGCCAGCGCACGGCGAAACTCAGCCAGTCCCAGAAAATCGCGAAATCCAACATTGAAAAGTCGTCCCTGCCGATCGGCTGACTTTACGGACTGGAGCGCAAACGGAAAGGGCCGAGCTGCACGATGACTTTCAAAAAAAAATGGAAAATACTAGGGTTATCCCTACGCAGCCGTATGAGAGCCCTAAGCCGCATGGCCTACCTCGACAACATCGCCGTTTTCGTCCGCGTCGTCGAGCTTGGCAATCTATCGGCGGCGGGCCGCGACATGCGCATTTCGCCGGCGGTCGCCTCCAACCGCATCAAGGAGCTCGAAAAGCACCTTGGTGTCAGGCTGTTCAACCGCACGACGCGGCAATTAATGCCGACCGAGCACGGCACGGTGTTCTACTCCGGCGCCAAGCAGGTGCTTGAGGCGGTCACCGAGGCGGAGGCCGCGGTCAGCGCTTTGTCCGGCCAGCCGCGCGGCACCATCAAGGTGACAGCGCCGCTCGGCCTCGGCCGGCGGCTGGTGGCCTCGGGCATCCCCGATTTCCACGACAAATACCCTGATATCGAGGTGCGGCTGAGGCTTTCAGACCACAATGTCGACATCATGAAGGAGGGCATCGACGTTGCCTTCCGGCTGGGCATTATCGAGGATTCCAGCCTCAGGATGCGCGGCATCATGGAATGCGAGCGGGTGCTGGTGGCGGCGCCGAAATATCTTGAGGCGCGCGGTGAGCCGACCGAGCCGCAGGAATTGATCGGCAAGAAGCACGACTGCCTGATGCTTCGCTATTCGGGTTCGCGCGAATACGTCTGGACGCTGCAGACGGCCGACGGCCCGCGGAAATTCGAAGTGCATGGGCCTTATGACACCGATGATGGCGACGTGCTGACCGGCTGGGCGCTGTCCGGCCGCGGCATCATCAACAAGCCGCGCTTCGAGGTCGAGCCGTTCATCCGCGACCGGCGGCTGAAGGTGATCCTGCCCGACACGCCGCCGACACCGGTGCAGTTCGCCGCCGTCTACCCGCACAAGAAGCTGCAGGACCCGAAGGTGCGGCTGCTGCTCGATTTCATGGCCGAGCGCTGCCAACGGCTGATCAAGGACATTCTGGCAGGCAAATGATCGCCGGCTGGCCGGTTGCGTCCCGTCAAGCCGGCGAAGATAGTCCCAGCGGAATTCACTCACCAGGGAAGACCGATGGCCAGCGGTGCCAAAATGCATCTCGCCGTTTCACTGTTTCCGGAAAGCGCTCTTTCCCCTCCATCCGACGCCGGTCCGGATTTCACTCTTCTGGCCCGGTTTGTGCAAAAGGCCGAGACGGCCGGGCTGGATATGGTGCTGCTTGCCGATTCCGCGCCGGCTGCAGGCGGCGACGCACCGAACCGCCAAGTGCCCTTCGAAGCGACGACCCTGCTGGCAGCGCTTGCGACGATTACCAGCAGGATCGGCCTCGTCGCCGCGGCGTCGACGGTCGCCCACCAGCCCTACAACCTCGCGCGCCGTTTCGCATCGCTCGACGTCATCAGCCATGGCCGTGCCGGGTGGCACGCGAGCATGGTCCCCGATCCGCGCGAGGCGACCAATTTCAGCCGTCCGGAAGGGTTTTCCAGCGACGATTTCCGCCGACGCGCGGAAGAATTCATCGGGATCGTGCGGGGCTTGTGGAGAGGCTGGGATGCGGATGCCCTGCTGTTCGACCAGCGCGGCGGCCGCTTCTTCGATCCCGAAAAGATGCACCTGCTCGACTACAAGGGCGAGTTTTTCTCTGTGCGCGGGCCACTGAACGTTGCACGCTCGCCGCAGGATACCCCGGTGCTCGTCATGTCAGTCCTGTCGGAGCCTGACATGGAGATCGCCCCCCGCTTCGCCGATGTCATCCTGCTGGACGAGCCATCGATCGCGGGCGCGAAGCCCGACGATCTGAAGCGCCACGCGCTTGCGTTCGGGCGCAGTCCTGGCGCGACAAAGGTGCTGATGACCGTCGCGCCGGGTGCTGACATGGCCGCCAGGCCGGACCTGATCGCGGACAGGCTCGAAGAGCCCTTCCGATCGAAAAGCTGCGATGGCTTCAACATACTCATTCCACCGACGCTATCTGTGCTCGACGATTTCGTCGACCTCGTGCTGCCGGAGCTTCGCCGTCGCGGCCTCCTCCGGTCGGATTATCCCAGCGCGACGCTGCGCTCCCATCTCGGACTTGCTGGGAGAGATGAACGATGACCGCCCATCGACGTCAGATGAAGCTCGGGGCGTTCCTGTGGGCAACAGGCCACCACATTGCCGCCTGGCGCCACCCAAAAGCGCATGTGACGGCAGGCGTCGAGATCGAGCACTACATCCAGCTGGCGCGAACGGCGGAGGCGGCGAAATTCGACATGATCTTCTGCGAGGACGCCGCCGGCGTGCGCGAGGCCGATATCAACATCGCCAGCCAGACGTCACGCTCGATCGGCTTCGAACCGATCAGCCTGCTTTCGGCTCTTGCGGTCCAGACCAGCCGCATCGGCCTCGTCTGCACGGCGTCGACGAGCTACAACGAGCCTTACGGGCTGGCGCGGACCTTCTTGTCGCTCGACCATCTGAGCAGCGGCCGCGCCGGCTGGAACCTCGTCACCTCGGCCAGCCACATCGAGGCCGCCAATTTCGGCTCGACCGGCCTGCGCCCGCATGCCCACCGCTACGAGCGCGCCCGTGAATTCGCTGCCGTGGTTGCCGCACTCTGGCGAGGCAAGCTTGACGGGGTTTCCGGACCGGGTCACGACGGCAGAAGCTTTTCGGTGCGCGACCCACTCGACCTGCCGCGCTCGCCGCAAGGCGCACCAGTCATGGTTCAGGCCGGAGCATCGGACGAGGGCCGGGATCTTGCCGCCCGGACCGCCGACGTCGTGTTCACGGCGGCGCAGACATTCGAGGAAGCGAAGGCCTTCTACGATGATCTCATGGGGCGTCTGGCGACCTATGGGCGCGAGCCGGACGACATCAAGATCATGCCGGGCGTCGCGCCGGTCGTGGCGGCAACCGAGGCTGAAGCCCAGGAAAAATACGAGGAATTGCAGGAGCTGATCCCTGACGATGTCGGCGTCGCGCTGCTTTCCAGCTATCTCAGTATCTCAGATCTGTGGCGCTATCCCATCGATGGGCCGTTGCCGGAGCTGCCGCCCAGCGAAGGCATGCAGAGCCGGCAAGCGCTCGTCATTGAGCAGTCGCGCCGGGACAACCTCTCCATTCGGCAGCTTGCGCGCCATTTCGCCGGCGCTCGCGGCCACTGGCGCGTCGTCGGAACGCCGGCCCAGATCGCCGACGAGCTCGAGGCACGCTTCGAGGGCGGCGCGGCCGACGGGTTCAACGTCATGCCCTCCTATTTTCCCGGCGAACTCGACGCCTTTGCCGCGCTCGTCGTGCCGGAGCTGCAGCGGCGCGGCCTGTTCCGCACCGACTATGAAGGCAGCACGCTACGCGACCATCTGGGTTTGAGACGGCCGGAGTGAGCAGCACGCTGTGGGCGCTTGGCCGTCAGCCGGCCATCGCTTTGCCACGAGAGGCGGGGTGCGGAGCTGCTGATGCCATGGCATGCGCGGCCAGCGCCATCATGATCTCGGCTGCGGCCAGTGCCGCGATCACTTGCGGGCGCTTGTCCTTAACCGCATCACCGCCGATCGGCGAGACCAGGCGGGCAAATTCCGCCTCGCTGCCGTCCGCCGACTTCAGGAACCAGCTCCTGAACGTCGCCTTTTTGGTCTTCGAGCCGATCATGCCGACATAGGCGGCATCCCGGCGTTTCAGCGCCTCGGTGGCGATCAGGAAATCCAGCGCGTGGTCGTGTGTGAGGATCACAAAGGCGGCCCCGGCCGGGGCCTTGCGCACCATCGTCTCGGGCATAGGCGTCAGGCTGGTTTCGACGGTGTCCGGCATGCCCTCCAGCGCCTCGACCCGCGTCTCGACAACGACGACACGGACCGGCAGCAAGGCCACTGCCGAGGCCAACGCCTGGCCGACATGACCACCACCGAAGATATAGACATGCGGCAGCTGCGCCGCCTCGGCATCCGCCGCAGTAACCAGCTCTCGCGCCAGCGCGGCATCGACCAGCCGGATCAACACCTCGACCCTGCCGCCGCAGCACTGGCCGATCTCCGGCCCGAGCGGGATGTCGAGCATGGCGCTGACATCCCTTCCCCTTGAGGGGAGGGTGGCGGCGCAGCCGTCGGGTGGGGCTGCCGCGGCAGTGCTTGACGCTCTGGCGGTGCCTTCTGAGACGACCCCCTCTGGCCGCTTCGCGGCCTGCCCTTCGCTATGGCTCCGGGCGTTCGTCGCTGAAAAAGCCAAATCGTTGGCTTTTTCTCGGCCATTGGCCGACCTCTCCTCACCCCCCTCAAGGAGGGAGAAGAGCAGCTGCCGCGCCTTGTCGATTGCCATGTATTCGAGTTGGCCGCCGCCGATCGTGCCAAAACTTGCCGCGCCCGAGACGAGCATGAAGGCGCCCTTCTCGCGCGGCGTCGAACCTTTTGTCCCGGCCACCTCGACCAGGGCGACCCGGCCGGCGTCGGCAAGAAAGGCTTTCAAGCTTTGCACTTTCGAGGTCATCATTCGCATTCCCTATCGGGAAATATAGAGTTTTTCGGCCTGAATTGCACGCTTTCTGGGTTCGGAGGCCGAGTTCACGTGCCGGTCTTGGCTTCCCTCTTCAGCCGTTCGATCGCCATCAGCACACGCTCCGGCGTCGCCGGTGGATCGAGGCGCGGGCAGATCCGGTGGTCGGCAACGCTCGCCACCGCATCCGACAGAGCATGCAGCACCGACATGCCGAGCGGGAGCGGCGGCTCGCCGACCGCCTTGGAGCGGTGCACCGTCGGCTCGCTCGCTTCCGGCCAATCGGCCAAAGTCACGTTGAAGATCTTCGGCCGGTCCGAGGCCAAGGGGATTTTGTAGGTCGAGGGCGCATGGGTGCGCAGCCGGCCATTGTCGTCCCACCAAAGTTCCTCCGTCGTCAGCCAGCCCATGCCCTGGATGAAACCGCCCTCGACCTGGCCGAGGTCGATGGCGCGGTTCAGCGAGCGGCCGGTCTCGTGGAGGATGTCGGTGCGCTCGACCATGTATTCGCCGGTCAGCGTGTCGACCGAGACTTCCGAGCAGGAGGCGCCATAGGCGAAATAGTAGAAGGGACGGCCCTCCCCCTTGTCGCGATCCCAGTGGATTTTCGGCGTCTTGTAGAAGCCCGCCGCCGAAAGCTGGATGCGGGCCATGTAGGCCTGCCTGACGAGATCGGCGAAGGCGATCTCCTGGTTGCCGATGCGCACCCGGTTGGGCAGGAAAAGCACTTGGTCCCGCGGCAGCTGGTATTTTTCGGCGGCGAAATTGGTCAGCCGCTCCTTGATCTGCCGGGTTGCATTCTGCGCCGCCATGCCGTTGAGATCGGAGCCGGACGATGCGGCGGTCGCCGAGGTGTTCGGCACCTTGCCGGTCGTCGTCGCGGTGATCTTGACCTGGTCGAGGTCGATCTGGAACTCTTCCGCCACAACCTGCGCCACCTTTACGTAGAGGCCCTGCCCCATTTCGGTGCCGCCATGGTTCAGATGCACCGAACCGTCGGTGTAGACATGCACCAGCGCGCCGGCCTGGTTGTAATGCGTAGCGGTGAACGAGATGCCGAACTTGACCGGCGTTAGCGCCAATCCGCGCTTGATAAAGCGGCTGTTGGCGTTGAAGGCTTCAATGGTGCGGCGACGCCGCACATAGTCGCAACTCGCCTCCAGTTCGGCGACGATGCGGTGGATGATGTTGTCCTCGACCGTCTGGTGATAGGGCGTGATGTTGCGGTCTGAGGTGCCGTAAAAGTTCTTCTTGCGGATCTCGAGCGGGTCCTTGCCAAGGGCAAAGGCGACCTCCTCGATGACACGCTCGGCCCCGACCATGCCTTGCGGCCCGCCGAAGCCGCGGAAGGCGGTGTTCGACACGGTGTTGGTGTAGAGCGGCGCCGATTGAGCATGAACCGCCGGCCAGAAATAGGTATTGTCGCAGTGGAACAGCGCGCGATCGGTGACCGGGCCTGAAAGGTCCGCCGAGAAGCCGCAGCGCGCCGCGAACATGAAATCGACGCCGAGAATATTGCCCTCGTCGTCGAAGCCAACCTCGTAATCAACGAGGAAGTCGTGGCGCTTGCCGGTGGCGATCATGTCGTCGTCGCGGTCGGGCCGGATTTTCACCGCGCGGTGGTGTTTTTTCGCAGCAATCGCCGCGAGCGCGGCAAATTGGTTGCCTTGCGTTTCCTTGCCGCCAAAGCCGCCGCCCATACGGCGGATCTCGACCGTGACGGCATGGCTTGGCACGCCGAGCGCATGGCTGACCATGTGCTGGACTTCGCTCGGATGCTGGGTCGAGGAATAAATCGAGACGTCCTGATCCTCGCCGGGAATGGCCATGGCGATCTGGCCTTCGAGATAAAAATGGTCCTGGCCGCCGACCCGCATCTGCCCTTTGACTCGGTGCGGCGCCGCCTTGATCGCAGCCGCTGCATCGCCGCGCCTCAGGGTCAGCGGCGGCGTGACCAGCTTGTCCTTGCGGGGATCAAGCACGCCGATGTCGGTGACGAAAGGCAACTCCTTGTATTCGACCTTGGCCAGCCTTGTGGCGCGGCGCGCCTGCTCCCGGGTTTCGGCTATGACGCAGAAGATCGGCTGGCCGAAGAACTGCACCTTGCCGGCGGCCAGCACCGGCTCGTCGTGACGGCCGGTCGGCGAAATATCGTTTTCGCCCGGCACGTCGCTTGCCGTCAGCACGTCGACGACGCCGGGCGCGGCGCGCACCTCCGACAGGTCCATGCTGGCGATGGTGGCGTGCGTGGCCGTCGAAAGCCCAAGGCAGCCGTGCAGCGTGCCTGCCGGTTCCGGCATGTCGTCGATATAGATGGCGGTGCCGCGGACATGCTTGTGCGCGGAATCATGGCGCTGGTCGGTGGCAACGCCGCCGGAGATCTTTTGCGCCTTGAGGTTGGGAGCGTGCGTGGTCATTACGCCGCCTCGTACCGCGATATTTGGATCGGCGCCTTGGTGCCGCTGGTCTCGGCGAAGAAGCGCAACAGCAGGTTCCGCGCCGCCAAAGCCCGGTATTCGGCGCTCGCCCGCATGTCTGTCAGCGGGGTGAAGTCCCTGGCGTACTCGGCCATCGCCTGCTCGACCGTCGCCTCCGTCCAGGGATTGCCGAGCAGCGCCTTTTCCACGCCAAAAGCCCGCTTCGGCGTTGCCGCCATGCCGCCATAGGCGATGCGAATATCCGTCACCATGCCGTCGCTGGCCAGGGTCAGCAGGAACGCGCCAAGTGCTGAGGTGATGTCCTCGTCGCGACGCTTGGTGATCTTGTAGACGGCAAACTTCGTGCCTTTCGCGGGTACCGGGACATGCACGGCCTCGACGAACTCGCCCGGCTGCCGGTCCTGCTTGCCATAGCCGATGAAGAAGTCTTCGAGCGGGATCGTCCGCCGCGTGTTGCCCCGGCGCAGCGTCAGCTGCGCGCCCAAAGCGATCAGCGGCGGCGGCGTGTCGCCGATCGGCGAGCCATTGGCGATGTTGCCGCCGATCGTACCCATATTGCGCACCTGATCGCCGCCGATGCGATCGAACAGCGGCCCGAGCGCCGGGATGCGTTTCGCCAGCGTCGAAAACGCCTCCGTATAGGTGACTCCGGCGCCGATCGAGATGACGCCCTTGTCTTCGGAAATCGCGCTGAGCCCGTCGAGATTGCCGATGAAGATCGCCGGCGAAATCTCGCGCATATGCTTGGTCACCCACAGGCCGACATCGGTCGAACCGGCAACGACGGTGGCGCCCGGCTCCTTGGCGAGCGCGGCGGCAAGGTCGTCGGCATTGGCCGGCACGACCAGCCGCTGCTTACCGGCGCCGATCTCGATGCGCGCACCGTCTTTCATGGCCGCAAGCTTCTCGGCGATCGCCTTGCGCTCTGCCGCCAGCGGGTCCTTCGCCACCTTGCCGTAACTGGAAATGGCGCGCGCCGCCCGCACGACCGCCTCGTAGCCGGTGCAGCGGCAGAGATTACCCTGCAGCGCCTTTTCGATGGCCGCATCCGACGGCTCCGGCGACCGCATCCACAGAGCGTAAAGCGACATGACGAAGCCCGGCGTACAGAAGCCGCATTGCGAGCCGTGGAAATCGACCATCGCCTGCTGCACCGGATGCAGCCTATCGCCGTCGCCACGCAGATGCTCGACGGTCACGACATGCGTGCCATCGAGCGAACCGAGGAAGCGGATGCAGCCATTGACGCTTTCATAGACCAGTCGGCCGGCTGAGAGCCTTCCGACCAACACGGTGCAAGCACCGCAATCGCCTTCGGCGCAGCCTTCCTTGGTGCCGCGCAGCGTGCGCTCGAGCCGCAGCCAGTCTAGCAAGGTCTCCTCAGGCGCAACCCTGGCCAGCGCAACATGCTCGCCATTGAAGATGAAGCGTATCTCATTGCGTGTCTTGAGCCCGGCCATGTGTCAGCTCCCTCGATAAGTCGAATAGCCATAGGGCGATATAAGCAGCGGCACATGATAGTGCACCGGCTCGGCCATGCCGAAGCGGATCGGCACGCTGTCGAGGAAGGCCGGTTCCGGCAGCCTCAATCCCTGCCGGCGCAGATAGTCGCCGGCCGCGAAGACCAGCTCGTATTCGCCGGTGCGGAATTCCGCGTCGGCAAGCAGCGGCGCGTCACAGCGGCCGTCGGCATTGGTGACCGTCGTCTTCAGATGCGTCCGCATATCGTCGTTGATGCGGTAAAGCTCGATCGACAGGCCTGCCGCCGGCCGGCCGGTCGCGGTGTCGAGGACATGGGTCGTCAGACGTCCGCCTTCGGCTTTCGACGTTTCCGCCACTGGCTGCTCCCATTCCAGGTACAGTCGAACATGCCCGATACAGACGAACATGTTTGACGAATTGTGCGCCAATTAAAGGCGATGCATAAGTCCCGGTCGAGCGGAGTGCTGCAAAAACACTTTCAAAATTTTCGGGGGAATGCGCAAGCGGCGCTTTCGACTATCCTGATCACACAACCCGGCAGGAGCAACGATGCGGTACGAACGAGACATGCGCGGCTACGGCGCCAATCCGCCGGATCCGAAGTGGCCCGGCGGGGCGCATGTCGCAGTGCAGTTCGTCGTCAATTACGAGGAAGGCGGCGAGAACTGCGTCCTGCATGGCGACAAGGCTTCGGAAGCCTTCCTGTCCGAGATCGTCGGCGCCGCGCCATGGCCTGGGCAGCGTCACCGGAACATGGAATCGATCTACGAATATGGCGCCCGCGCCGGCTTCTGGCGATTGCTGCGCCTGTTCACCAAGGCTGAGGTGCCGGTCACCTGCTATGGCGTCGCCACAGCGCTGGCGCGCTCGCCCGACCAGGTCGCAGCGATGCAGGAGGCCGGTTGGGAAATCGCCTCGCACGGGCTGAGATGGATCGACTACCGCGACCATGCGCCGGAGGACGAGCGCCGCGACATGGAAGCGGCGATCCAGCTGCACTACGAGGTCACTGGGGCGCGGCCGGCAGGCTGGTACACCGGCCGCACGTCGATCAACACCGTGCGGCTGGCGGCGGAAGAAGGCGGCTTCGACTATGTGTCGGACACCTATGACGACGAGTTGCCCTACTGGTTCGAGCATGACGGGCCGGACGGGTCGGCAAAGCCGCAGCTCATCATCCCCTACACGCTCGACGCCAACGACATGCGTTTCGCCACGCCGCAGGGCTTCAACTCGGGCGACCAGTTCTTTGCCTATCTCAGAGATAGTTTCGACACGCTCTATGCCGAGGGCAAGGAGGGGCGGCCGCGCATGATGAACATTGGTCTGCACTGCCGCCTCGTCGGCCGGCCGGGCCGGATCGCGGCGCTGAAGCGCTTCGTCGACTACGTCAGATCGCACGACAGGGTCTGGCTGGCGCGGCGCATCGATATCGCCAGGCACTGGAAAGAGACCCATCCGTTCCGGCGGCCGGCGCTGCGCCCGTCGAAAATGGAGTTCGAGGCCTTCGTCCATGCATTCGGTGGCGTATTCGAGCATTCGCCGTGGATCGCCGAGCGCGCCTACGAGTTGGAACTCGGCCCAGCGCATGACAGCGCCGGCGGTCTCCATAATGCGTTGTGCCGTGTCTTTCGCGGCGCCAGCGAGGCCGAGCGGCTCTCAGTGCTCAATGCTCATCCCGACCTCGCCGGCAAACTGGCGCAGGCCAAGCGGCTGTCGGCGGAATCGACGAGGGAACAGGCTTCCGCCGGGCTCGACGCGCTGACCGACAAAGAGCGCGAGTTGTTCTCCAAACTCAATGCCGCCTACGTCACTTCCTTTGGCTTTCCCTTCATTATCGCGGTGAAAGGCAAGACCAAGGCGGAAATCCTGGCGGAGTTCGAGGCGCGCAGCGGCAACAGCCACGACGTTGAATTCGACACCGCCTGCAAACAGGTCGAGCGTATCGCGCTGCTCCGCCTCCAGGACATGCTCCCACAATAGGCTTGGCTTCCGCATAGGCTTTGGCTTCGCAATAGGCTTTGAACTCATGGACACGATCAAGATGGCCGACCGATTCTACTACGCGCCGCAGGGCGGCCACCCAGGCCAGAGTGAGCTGCTGACCGGCCGGGCTATCTTCTCCGAGGCCTATGCCGTCATTCCAAGGGGAGTGATGCAGGACATCGTCACCAGCGCCCTGCCGTTCTGGGAAAAGACCCGCGTCTGGGTGCTGTCGCGCCCGCTGTCCGGCTTCGCCGAGACGTTTTCGCAATATATCGTCGAGGTCGCGCCCGGCGGCGGCAGCGACCGGCCTGAACCGGATGCCGGCGCCGAGGGTGCCTTTTTCGTGGTCGAGGGCGAGCTGACCGTTTTGCTGGCTGGCGAGAAACATGTCCTGCAGCCGGGTGGCTTTGCTTTCCTGCCGCCGGCCAGCGGATGGACCGTTCGCAACGAGAGCGGCGCTGTTGTCCGCTTTCACTGGATCCGCAAGGCTTACGACGCCGTCGAAGGCATCGATGTTCCGCAAGCCTTGTTCGCCAACGAACGGGACATTGCGCCCACGCCGATGCCGGGCACCGAAGGCAGATGGGCGACGACGCGCTTCGTCGATCCGGCCGACATGCGCCACGACATGCATGTCACCATCGTCACGCTTGAGCCGGGCGCCGTCATCCCGTTCGCCGAGACTCATGTGATGGAACACGGGCTCTACGTGCTGGAGGGCAAGGCGGTCTATCGCCTCAACCAGGACTGGGTCGAGGTCGAGGCCGGCGACTATATGTGGCTGCGCGCCTTCTGCCCGCAGGCCTGCTATGCCGGCGGTCCGGGCCAGTTCCGTTACCTGCTTTACAAGGACGTCAACCGGCAAGCCAACCTTGGCGGCGCCGGCGTCGCGAGGCGCGCGCCATGACCCGCATCTTCGCCCGGCCGCTGACCCGCGAGACCTTCGCCGAATTCGGCGACGTCATCGATATGGGCGGCGACAATCACTACCCGATCAATGGCGGCAAGGCCGAGCGCTTCCACGACCTCGCCACCGCGCAAGCGTTGGGGCCGAATGCGTGTGTACTGATCTCCATGGTGCGCGGCACGCCTTACGATTTTCCGCTGAAGCTCACCATGGTCGAGCGACACCCGTTCGGTAGCCAGGCTTTCATCCCGCTGTCGCCACGGCCGTTCCTGGTCGTCGTTTGCCATGATGGCGAGGACGGCCCGGGCGAGCCGCACGCCTTCATCACCGCGCCCGGGCAGGGTGTCAATTACCCGCGCAATCGGTGGCACGGCGTGCTGACGCCGATCGGCGAGGCCCAGGACTTTCTCGTCGTCGACCGCGGTGGCGACGGCTCCAACCTCGAAGAGTGTCATTTCTCGCACGCCTATGAGATCGATCTCCCTGACGGGACCGCCTGATGGCCGACGTCTCGCTGATCGATCGCCTGCTCGACGTCATCGAGCACGACATCGTGCCGAAGACGGCGGAAGGCGTCACCCACGGCAATAAGCTGTTCGGCGCGGCAATCCTGAGAAAGGACGACCGCTCGCTGGTGCTCGCCGAGACCAACAACGAGACGGAAAACCCGCTCTGGCACGGCGAGGTGCACTGCCTGAAGCGGTTCTACGAAATGCCGAAGGCCGAGCGCGTCGATACCAAGGACGCTATTTTTCTGGCCACGCATGAACCCTGCTCGCTCTGCTTGTCGGCGATTACCTGGACCGGCTTCGACAATTTCTACTATCTGTTTTCGCACGAGGATTCGCGCGACAGCTTTGCCATCCCGCACGACCTGAATATCCTGAAGGAGGTCTTCACCCTCGACCCCGGCGGCTACAATGCCGAGAACGCCTACTGGAAGAGCTTTTCGATCCGCAGAATGGTGCGATCGCTGCCCGAGGCCGAGCGCCAGCGGCTGGAAACGCGGATCGGCAAAATCTCCACACGCTATGACGAATTGTCCGGCGCCTATCAGGCGAGCAAGGCCGACAACGACATTCCGCTGAGCTGACGCGGATTGACCAGCCGAATTCGTTGGCTGGCCCACGACGCGGCAGGCCTGGGCTCCATCATGCGGCCTGCCAGGAGCGCCGCATGAAAACCGTCACTGAATTTCCCCGCAAGGTCGTCGAATTTCCGGACATGGGCATCGTCATGCCGGATGGCTGCCGGCTGTCGGCGCGGGTGTGGATGCCGGCCGATGCCGGCGACGATCCGGTGCCGGCGATCCTCGAGCACCTGCCTTACCGCAAGCGCGACGGCACGATCTTTCGGGATCAGCTGACGCATCCCTATTTCGCCGGCCACGGCTACGCCTCGATCCGCGTCGACATGCGCGGCAATGGCGATTCCGAAGGGCTTATGGACGACGAATATTCCGAGCAGGAATTGCAGGACGCCTGCGACGTGATCGCCTGGGCGGCTTCCCAGCCCTGGTGCAACGGCAATGTCGGCATGATGGGCATCTCCTGGGGCGGTTTCAACTGCCTGCAGACTGCAGCCAAGCAGCCGCCGGCGCTGAAGGCGGTGATCAGCCTGTGCTCGACCGTCGACCGCTATGCGGACGACATCCACTACAAGGGCGGCTGCCTGCTGATCGAGAATTTCGGCTGGGCCTCGACCATGCTGTCCTATTCCTCGCGGCCGCCGGATCCGTTGCTGGCCGGCGACAATCGCTGGCGCGACCTGTGGCTGACCCGGCTGGAGAACCAGCCCTTCCTGGCGCCGCTATGGCTGAAGCATCAGCACCGCGACGCCTATTGGAAGCGCGGCTCTATCTGCGAGGACTATTCCGCCATCCAAGCCGCGGTGCTGTCGATCGGCGGCTGGCATGACGGCTATCGAAATACCATTTCCCATCTCGCCGCCAATATCGAGGCGCCGGTCAAAGGGATCGTCGGTCCCTGGATCCACAAATACCCTCACTATGCCGCACCCGAACCGCGCATCGGCTTCCTGCAGGAGGCCTTGCGCTGGTGGGACCGCTGGCTGAAGGACATCGACACGGGCGTCGAAGCCGACCCGGCCTACCGCGCCTATGTCATGGACAGCGTCCGCCCGGCACGCTGGCATCCCGAGCGGCCGGGCCGCTGGGTCGCGGAACAAGAATGGCCGTCGTCCCGTATCGAGGCGCAAGCGATCGAGCTGATCCCAGAAGGCAGTGAGCCGGCCATCGTCGCTTCGCCGCAAAGCTGCGGCCTTGCCGGCGGCGAATATTTTCCCTTCACCTTCGGCCCGGAACTGCCCGGCGACCAGCGCCCCGACGATGCGCTGTCGGTATGTTTCGACCAGCCGGTGCTGACTGAGGCGATCGACATTGTCGGTGCGCCGGAAGTGCTGGTCAGGGTTTCGTCGGACCGGCCTCAAGCGAACATCGCGATCCGGCTGTGCGACGTGCATCCCGACGGCGCGTCGGAGCTGATCTCCTATGGCGTGCTCAACCTGACGCACCACAACTCGCACGAATTCCCGCAAGCGCTGGTGCCAGGCGAAACCGTCAGCGCCCGGGTGGTGCTCGACCAATGCGCCTATCGCGTGCCATCAGGCCATCGCCTGCGTATTGCCGTTTCGAACGCCTACTGGCCGATGATCTGGCCATCGCCGGATCCGGTCCGGCTCAACCTGTCGGCGGCAACGCTGAAGCTGCCGCTGCGCCCGCTTGCGCAAGGCGATGAAGTCGGTTTCCCCTCACCAGAAGCAGCCTCGCCCTGGGCAACCGAAACGGTCCGCGCCGCCAATTCCGAGCGTCATATCGATCGCGACGAAAAGACCGGAATCATTACGCTTTCGATCGTCGACGATTTCGGCGAGGTGCGCGATCTGGAGCATGGCCTCGCCAATGGCAGCATTGCCCGTGAGACATGGGCGATCCATCCCGACAATCCGCTGTCGGCGTCGGGCAAGACGCATTGGACGCAGACGCTGTCGCGAAATGGATGGTCGGTGCGCACCGAAACATCAGCCGAGATGCGGTCCGACGCGCAAAACTTCATGGTTAGCGCCAGAATCGAAGCCTATGAAGGTGAGGAACTGGTTTTCGAGCGAAATTTCGAAGAGAAAATCCCGCGCGCAATGCTTTGAGCGCTTATGCGGATTGGTCCAATTGCGACGTACGATTTACGCCACGGCATGTCGCATTCGGTCTTGCTTACGGCCTTCCCTTGCGGTCATTATTCTCTTCACAAGAAACCATAAAAACGACCATAAGGTCGAACCAACAGAGTGAGGAACTCAACATGTCGAACGAACTGGAATTTCTAAGCCGGCGCGTCGCATCCGGCAAACTGAGCCGTCGTGACTTTCTCGGCCGCGCCGCCGCGCTCGGCGTCACCGCGACCTTTGCCAATTCGCTGCTTTCAAGTGCAGCGCGCGCCGCGGGTCCGGTCAAGGGCGGCACGCTGAAGGCCGGCCTGGTCGGCGGCGAGTCCACCAACAGCCTTGATCCGGCCCTGTTCATGACGCAGGTGCCGTTCGCCTTCGGCAAGATGTGGGGCGAACTGATCGTCGAGCTGTCTCCGGAAGGCAGTCTTGAGAACCGCATCGCCGAGGAGATCGGCTCGTCGGACGACGCCAAGGTCTGGACGCTGAAGATCCGCGACGGCATCGAATTCCACAATGGCAAGACGGTGACCGCCGAGGACGTGGCGGCCACGCTCGAACGCCATTCGGACGAGAAATCGAAGTCGGGCGCGCTCGGCTACATGAAGGGCATCGAGAGCATCAAGGCCAGCGGCAAGGAAGTCGTGCTGACGCTGAAGGAAGCCAATGCGGACCTGCCCTATCTGCTCAGCGACTACCATTTGATCGTCCAGCCCAATGGCGGCAAGGACAAGGCCGATGCTGGCATCGGCGCCGGGCCTTACAAGATCACCACCAACGAGCCCGGCGTGCGCCATGGCGGCGAGCGCTTTGCCAATTACTGGCAGGGCGACAAGATGGGCCATGCCGACCAGATCGAGATCATCGTCATCAACGATGCCACCGCGCGCACCTCGGCCCTGCAGGGCGGCCAGGTCAACATGATCAACCGCGTCGAGCCGAAGATCGTCGACCTGATCAAGCGCCTGCCCGGCGTCACCATCCGCAACCATGCGGGGCCGGGTCACTACGTCTTCATTATGCATTGCAACACGGCGCCGTTCGACAACAACGACCTGCGCATGGCGCTAAAGCTGGCGATCGACCGCGAGGAGATGCTTGACAAGGTTCTCAGAGGCTATGGTTCGCTCGGCAACGACTTCCCGATCAATGCGTCCTATCCGTTGTTCACCGAAATCGAGCAGCGCAAGTATGATCCCGACAAGGCCAAGTTCCACTTCAAGAAGTCGGGGCACGACGGGGCGGTGCTGCTCAGGACCTCGGACGTCGCCTTCCCCGGCGCCGTCGACGCCTCCCAGCTTTTCCAGCAGAGCGCCGCCAAGGCCGGCATCCAGATCGAGCTCAAGCGTGAACCGGGCGACGGCTATTGGAACGAAGTCTGGAACAAGCAGCCCTTCTGCGCCTCCTACTGGGGCGGCCGCTCGACGCAGGACCAGATGTATTCGACCGCCTATCTGTCGACGGCCGACTGGAACGATACCCGTTTCCTGCGCCCGGATTTCGACAAGATGGTGCTGGCGGCCCGCGCCGAGCTCGACGAGAACAAGCGCAAAGCGATGTACCACGACATGGCTGTCCTTGTGCGCGACGAGGGCGGCCTGATCCTGCCGATGTTCAACCAGTTCATCGACGCGACGGGCGCCAAGGTCGCCGGCTGGGTCGACGATCCGCATCAGGAGCTGATGAACGGCTACGCACTGGCAAAGTGCTGGCTCGAAGCCTGAGCCCGGCCTTGCGGATATGTCCTCACCCATCGTGAAACTGGTGGCCCAGCGCATTGCGCTGGGCATCCTCTTGCTGTTGGCCGTATCGGTCCTGATCTTCGCCGGCACCCAAATCCTGCCCGGCGATGTCGCGCAAGCCATCCTTGGGCAGTCGGCGACACCGGAATCGCTCGCCAATCTGCGCGAGCAACTCGGCCTCAACGATCCCGCCTTTATCCGCTATTTCCGCTGGCTCGGCGGCGTCGTGACCGGCGACCTCGGCACGGCGATGTCGAGCGGTCAGGATATTGCGACGTCGATCCAGGGGCGGTTATGGAACACGCTGTTCCTCGCCTTCTGGGCGGCGGTCGTGGCCGTGCCGCTGGCGATCATCCTCGGCCTGATTGCAGTGCGCTACCGCAATGGCTGGGTCGACAAGCTGATCTCCGGATTGGCGCTTGCCTCGACGTCGTTTCCCGAATTCTTCATCGGCTACGTGCTGGTTTATTTCTTTGCCGTGAAATACCAGATCTTCCCCGGCATTTCGACCGTCTATGACGGAATGCCTTTCGGCGAGCGCATGCAGGCGATCATGCTGCCGGCGGCGGCACTGACGCTGGTGGTGCTCGCCCACATGATGCGCATGACGCGCGCCGCGATCCTCAATGTCATGCAGTCGGCTTATGTGGAAACCGCCGAGCTCAAGGGGCTTTCGGCATTTTCCGTCATCCGCAGGCATGCCTTCCCCAATGCGATTGCGCCGATCATCAACGTTGTCATGCTCAACCTCGCCTATCTGATCGTCGGCGTCGTCGTGGTCGAAGTGATCTTCGTCTATCCGGGCATGGGGCAATACCTCGTCGACCATGTCACCAAGCGCGACGTGCCGGTGGTGCAGGCGGTCGGCCTGATCTTCGCCGCCGTCTACATCAGCCTGAACATCATTGCGGACATAGCGGCGATCGTCGCCAATCCGCGTCTCAGACATCCGAAATAGGGGAGCGGGCATGCTCGACATAAAACGCATCCCCATCCCTGCGCTGATCGGCCTGCTGCTGACGGCACTGTTCGTGCTGGCAGCGATCTTCGCGCCCTGGATCGCGCCGTACGGCAATGGCGAGATCGTCGGCGACGTCTGGGGACCGATGTCGGCGACACATTGGCTGGGCACCGACAATCTCGGCCGCGACCTCCTTTCGCGCATGATCTACGGCGCCCGCGTCACGCTGTTCATCGCGGTGCTGGCCACCGCGCTGTCCTTCTCGCTTGGCGCCATCCTCGGCTTCTCCGCGGCGGTTTTCGGCGGCTGGTTCGACACGCTTATGTCGCGTCTCGTCGATCTCCTGATGTCGATCCCGACGCTGATCATGGGCCTCGTCGTGCTGTCGGTGCTGCCAACCAATCTGGTGACGCTAATCTTGGTCATGGGTATCCTGGACTCGACCCGCGTCTACCGCCTGTCGCGAGCGGTCGCCGTCGACATAAACGTCATGGATTTCGTCGAGGCGGCCAAGCTGCGCGGCGAAGGCAGCATGTGGATCATCTTCCGCGAGATCCTGCCCAATGCGTTGTCGCCGCTGGTTTCGGAACTCGGCCTGCGCTTCATCTATGCGGTGCTGTTCCTGTCGACGCTGTCCTTCCTCGGCCTTGGCGTGCAACCGCCTAGCGCCGATTGGGGCGGCATGGTCAAGGAAAACAAGGACGGCATCGTCTTCGGCATAGCGGCGGCACTCATCCCTGCGGCGGCGATCGCGATGCTGGCGATTTCCGTCAACCTTGTCGCCGACTGGGTGCTCAACCGCACGACAAGCCTCAAGGGAGGGCGCGGGTAGTGGCCGACCAGCGACCAAAGTCCATGCTGCTCGACATCCGCAATCTGCGCATCGAGGCCACGGTGTTCCCGCCGGGTGAGGCGCCCAAGAATATCGTGCTTGTCCACGACGTCTCGCTGACGCTCGAGAAGGGCAAGGTGCTCGGCCTGATCGGCGAGTCCGGCGCCGGCAAGTCGACCATCGGCCTGGCGTCGATGGGCTATGGCCGCGGCGGCGTGCGTATCACCGGCGGCGAGGTCATCCTCAACGGCCGCGACATCCTCAAGGGCGGCAAGGAGGGCTTTCGCAAGCTGCGCGGCCGCGAGGTCTGCTATGTCGCGCAATCGGCTGCCGCCGCCTTCAACCCGGCGCACAGACTGATGGACCAGGTGGTCGAGGCGACGCTGCTGCATGGCACGGCGACACGGGCGGCGGCCGAAAAACGCGCCATCGCGCTGTTCAAGAAGCTCAGCCTGCCGAACCCCGAAAGCATCGGTGAGCGCTTTCCGCACCAGGTGTCGGGCGGCCAGCTGCAGCGCGTGATGACGGCGATGGCGCTGTGCTCCGAGCCCGACCTGATCGTCTTCGACGAGCCGACCACGGCGCTCGACGTGACGACGCAGATCGACGTGCTGGCGGCGATCAAGGACGCCATCCGCGACACCCATGTCGCGGCGCTCTACATCACCCACGACCTCGCCGTAGTCGCCCAGGTCTCGGACGAGATCATGGTGCTGCGTCACGGCCGGCTGGTCGAATGGGGCGGCACCCGCCAGATCATCAAGGAACCGCGCCAGGAATACACCAATGCGCTGGTCTCGGTGCATGAGATCGAGCACCAGGAGCAGAGGCCCGGCACGACGCCGTTCCTGTCTGTCAAGAACATCACCGCCGCCTATGGCCGCAGCCATATCAAGGTGCTGAAGAACGTCTCGGTCGACATCTATCCGGGCCAGACGCTGGCTGTCGTCGGCGAGTCCGGTTCGGGCAAGTCGACACTGGCGCGCGCCATCACCGGCCTTCTGCCGCCCGAAGAGGGCACCGTCACCTTCGATGGACGTCCGCTCGCCAACCGGCTCGCCGACCGGCCCAAGGAGGATCTGCGGCAATTGCAGATGATCTACCAGATGGCCGACGTGGCGATGAACCCACGCCAGACCGTCGGCACCATCATCGGCCGGCCGCTCGAATTCTATTTCGGTCTGCGTGGAAGACAGCGTGACGCCCGCGTCGCCGAGCTGCTCGACAAAATCGAGATGGGCAAGGGTTTCATCGACCGCTACCCGGCCGAGCTTTCCGGGGGGCAGAAGCAGCGCGTCTGCATCGCCCGCTCGCTCGCCGCCAAGCCGAAGCTGATCATCTGCGACGAGGTGACCTCGGCGCTCGACCCGCTGGTGGCCAACGGCATCCTGAAGCTGCTGCTCGAGCTGCAGAAAGAGGAAAACGTCGCCTATCTGTTCATCACCCACGACCTCGCCACGGTGAAGTCGATCGCCGATTCGATCGCGGTGATGTATCGCGGCGAGGTGGTGCGCTACGGCGCTAAGAGCCAGGTGCTGGCGCCGCCCTTCGATGCCTACACCGACCTTCTCTTGTCCTCGGTCCCCGAAATGGAGATCGGCTGGCTGGAAAAGGCGATCAAGGGACGGCGCATGGCCAGCGCGGGGAACTAGCACCCCGGTGGCGCTGACGACAAAACTTCTGCTGATCATCCTCGACGGCGTGCCTTACCGCAACTGGCGCCGGCTGATGGGCAATCTCGAAGGCTGGGTGCAATCGGGCGAAGCGCGCATCTGGAAGATGCGTTCCGTGCTGCCGTCGACCTCGGCCTGCTGCTATGCCTCGATCCACACCGGCGTGGCGCCGCAGGTGCATGGTATCCTGACCAACGAGAACCGGTTTCGCGTCGAGCAACCGGATATCTTCTCCGAGGTGAGCAAGGCCGGTGGCAAGACCGGCGCGGTCACCCATTCCTACTGGTCCGAATTCTTCCGGGCCTATCCTTTCGATCTGGTCGAGGATATGGAATTCGACGAGCCGGGCGGGCCGATCACGTATGGCCGTTTCCACACGATGACCGGCTACAACGCCCGCAACCAGATGACGCCGAGCGACATCGACCTGTTCGCGACGCTGACCATGCTGACCAGGCGCCACGGCATCGACTACGGCATCCTGCATACCTGCACACTGGACTCGATGGGCCACCGCTTCGGCCACGACTGCCACGAGATGGACCATGCCGTTTATGCGATGGACGGCATGCTGGCCACCTTCCTGCCGCGCTGGCGGGAAGCCGGCTACGAGGTGATCGTCACCGCCGATCACGGCCAGACCGATCGCGGCCATCATGGCGGCCATGACAACGAGATGCAGGATTTTGCTCTGTATTATTTCGGACAGGGCAAGGGTCCGGAGGCCGATACGCTGCTCGATCAGCTGCAGCTTGCGCCGACGGTGCTTGCGCGCCTTGGCGTGCCGGTCCCCGCGACAATGAAGGCACGGCCGTTTTTGAGCTGATGGAGGCGACCACCAACGTTCGCGTCCCCTCTCCCCGTCGCTTACGGGGAGAGGGTAAGGGTGAGGGGCAGCGCGAACGCTCAGTGTGAACAGCGAGCGCTGGCGCCGCCCCTCATCCCCCTGCCGGGACCTTCTCCCCGTATAGAGACGGAGAGAAGGAGATCTCTGGCAACGTGGCCGCTCTTCGGCTAGCTTTCAGAGAATCCGGGCGGAAAGCGGTGAACCTTTTTGGGCCGATCGGCGACAGAGCAGACAGGAGCCAGGCGGCTCGACCGGCCATGATGGCAGCGACGGAGACCGATCGCGCGCTTGTCGGCCGGGTCGCGCAGGGCGACCGTGCCGCCGTGCGGCTCCTGTTCATGCGCCACCACGCGCGGGTCTATCGCTTCGTGGTGCGCCAGACGGGATCGGAAATGATGGCCGACGATATCGCCAACGAGGTGTTTCTCGAACTCTGGCGCCAGGCGCCCGGCTTTGAGGGTCGCTCGGAAGTCTCGACATGGCTGCTCGGCATCGCCCGCTTCAAGGCGCTGTCGTCGCTGCGCAAGAAAAAGGAAGACTGGATCGACGACGATGACGCGGCCCAGATCGCCGACGGCGCCGACACGCCGGAAGTCGTCACCATGAAGGAAGACAAGGGCGCCGCCTTGCGGCGCTTTGTCGATGCCTTGCCGGAAGAGCACCGCACGGTGATCGACCTTGCCTATTACCATGGACAGTCGGTGAGCGAGATCGGCGAGGTGCTCGGCATTCCGGTCGCCACCGTCAAGACCAGGATGTTCTACGCCCGCAAGAAACTCGGCGAGGCCCTCAAGGCCGCCGGTTACGACAGGGGGTGGCCATGAGCGCCGCTGAAAAGATGTCGCGCCGCGATGAAATGGAAACGCTGCTGCCGTTTTATCTGAACGGCTCGCTTGAAGGTGCGGAGCTCGAAGCCGTCGAGGAATGGCTGGCGACCGACCCGGCAGCGCTTGCCGCACTCGGCGAGGCCGAAGCCGAATTCTCCAGCACCGCTGCATCCAATGAGGCGATCCGTCCGCCGACCGATGCGCTCAGCCGCTTCGCCCGGGCGCTCGACGCCGAGGCCGGCCCGGTGCGCGCGCCGGCGGCATCCTCCTGGCTGGCGCAGATGTGGGGCCGCTTCACCGCGGTGCCGGCCGGTTTCGCCTGGGCTGCAGCCGCGGCTCTGCTGGCGCTTGTTGTCGTGCAGTCGTTTGAGCAGCCCGGCGGCATGGACAGCGATTTCGAAATTGCCGGCCAGCAAGGCGATCTGGCGAAAATGCCGTTCGCGCTGGTGAAGTTCAAGCTGGATGCGAAGATGGCCGACATTGTCGCTTTTCTTGGCGAACACCAGCTGAAGATTGCCGGCGGGCCGACCGCCGACGGCGTGTTCCGCCTTGGCATCCCGGCCACGACTGCAGCAGACTATGAAAAAGTGCTCGGCCTTGTTGCCGCCCAGCCTTTTGCGGAGGCTGTGGTCGAGGGAAGGAAACCGGTCGATGGTGGCTAGGGCGGTCGTCCGATTTGCGGCGCTCCTGGTGGCGGCGGCAACAATCGCCGCAGCGCCTGCCTTGGCGCAGACAAATGACCCGAACCTCACGCAGACGGAAATCGACTGCCTCAACCGAGGGACGGCGGCGGCCGACTGCGTCGACGACGACACAAAGGATGGCGGCGGCGAAAAGCCTGGCGCCGGCCCCACAGGTGCTGTCTTTCTTCCCGCGCTGATCGTCGACCTGTTCCCCAATCCGGTCGGCGGCGGCCAGGCTCCGCTGCCGACGCCCGATCCGCGCCGCGATCCGGCCAGCGGTGCGCTGCCGCAGCCGGTCCCGCCCGCCGGTGCGACAGCGATACAAGCCGCGGCAGCGGGCGGGCCGATCGTTTCGCCCACCGATCTCGTCGCGGCCGAGCCGCCGCGCGCCGTCATCGGTGATTTCGTGCCCGACGAGGTGCTGGTGACGGTGGTTGGCGATGCCGTCCAGCAGATCGCAGCTTCCTTTGGCCTCGAGGTGCGCTCGCAGCGCCAGTCTCAGCTGCTTGGCACCACGCTGGTGCGCTTCGGTATTCCCGATGGCCGGCCGGTCGGCGTCGTGCTGGCGCAGCTTGCCGCCGACGGCCGCACCTTGCGGCGCGAGCCCAACCATATCTACGCGCTGCAGCAGGCAGCCACCGTCGTCAATTATGCCTTCGAACGCATCGCGCTCGATTCGAGAGAGGCCAGTGGCGAGAATGTACGCATCGCCGTCATCGATACCGCCATCGACGATACCAATCCGGCGCTGTCCGGCGTCATCGCCGATCAGTTCGACGCCATGCCCGACGTGCCGATCGAGGCGCGCGATCACGGCACCTCGATCGACGGCCTGATCGCCGGCGTCGGCGCACTCAAAGGCATGGCGCCGGGCGCCAGGATCTATCACGCCCGCGCCTTCGAGGGCGGCAAATCGACCATGGACATCATCCTGGCGGCGCTCGACTGGGCGGCGGAGCAGGATGTCCGCATCATCAATATGAGCTTCGTCGGCCCGAAGAACGATCTGCTCGGCGTCGCCTGCCGCAATGCCCGGGCGCTCGGCATCGTGCTGGTCGCCGCCGCCGGCAACAATGGACCGAAGGCGCCCTACGGCTACCCGGCCGCCTTCGACGGCGTCATCGCGGTGACCGCCACCGATGCCAAGGACGGGCTGATGCAGCAGGCCAATCGCGGCGCCTACGTCTTCCTCTCCGCTCCCGGCGTCGAGATGGTGGCGCCGAGCGGCGCCGGTTCGGATGTGGTCACCGGCACCTCGTTTGCCGCAGCCATCGTGACCGGCGCCATCGCCAACCTGTTGCATGCTGCGCCGGACCGTTCCGCCGACTGGGTCGAGAAGGCGCTGGCCGCCACCGCCAGGGATCTCGGCCCCAAGGGACGGGACAATGATTTCGGCTATGGCCTGTTGGACACAAAGGCGGCCGAGGCAGCGAAGGAATAGGCGTAGGCTTAAACGCTTCTGCTTTTATGCATGTCGAAACTCAATCAACTGGCTGCCGCCAACGACCGAAATGGGTGGAACTTTGTCGTTCGCCCGATCCGCCTCAACGGGCAGGGTGCCCAATTAGCGGTCCTTCGCACATCGCGTCTGACAATCAAACACATCCAGGTGCGGCTGATCCGGGAAACTTCCACCGAAGGTCTCGGAATGCGCTCGGGACGGCAGACAAGCTGGTCGCCAGTCATGAGGGATCCCCCTGCAACATTCACATCGGTCAATACCTCCGCATGAAAGACGCGACGGAGCGCCAGACTTGTTCGCTGTGACCGACGAGGAGATGGCCGCCTCGCGGGTACAGGAGCAGTTTTCCGGCTGGGACATTCGCTACCACATAGCGGGCGGAGGCCGCGGTTCCGTAAAGATCGTCCTCGGCGCTGATGGCCAGCACGGGACAGGCGATCTTCTCCAACTCCATCGGCGGCGGATTGCCGGCCGTGCGGGAATCGAACAAGAGCCCCTCGGCCCGCCGGCTCACCGGCAGGACGTGTTTAAGAGCGGCGCGCACGCGCGCCTGTTCCTTTTGGCTGGCGGCATGGACCAGAGCCGGCTCTGTGGCGAGAATGAGGCGCGTCATCGCATCAGGCGCAAGCCGGATGGCGCTCCAGAAAAGGAAATCGGAGCGCAACGCGGTCATCATGACGGTCTCCGCGAAACGGCTTTCGGCCCCCGACTCGTTCGGCCGCCGGTCGGGCGCATAGGATGCGGGAACGAGAAGCACCAGCGCCTCGCAGCGCTCGGGGTGCCGGATCGCGAATTGCATCGCCGACAGCGCACCCGCCGACCCGCCGAAGACGACAACTTTGTCGAGACCCAGATGGTCCAGGAGATCGACAAAGGCGTCCGCCTGCTGTTCCAGCGTGAAGTCCGCGGGGGCCGGCGTGCGCAGATAGCCGAAGCGCGAGGGCGCGATCAGGCGAAAGCCATGGTCCGCGAGGGGGCCGACAAACTCCAGCCCCTGATCGAAGCCGCCGCCGCTGCCATGGATGGCGAGGACCGGATGGCCGTTGCCAAGGGAGGCATACTCTATGGATCCGAAGGACGTTTCGACCAACTGGCTTCGCCCCAGCAGGCGAGCCTCGAGCTCCCTCATGTCGCGGTCGAACAGGAACCAGATCGCCGCCGCAGACGCGACCAGCACGATCAAGAGGGCCAGGAGCAGGCTGCGCATTCGATGTGACCCCGACGGCAAGAACAAGGCGCGGCTCACCGGCTCGCAACAGCGACCGGCGGCACCCGCCGAAGCGTAGCCTGCTTGATTCGACGCGACGCGCCTTGATCTACCGCAACGGTTTGTCGCTTCCGGGAATCACATCGGTCGCCGCTCCTGCGCGGCTGAACATCCGCTTGCGGTCGATCCACACGACAGCCGCGGCGACGGCGGCGAAGAGATACATATCCCAGGGCCGCCCGTCCGGCCAAAGGGGATTGTTGAGCTGGAAGTGGAACAGCGCGGCGAGCAGGATGGAGCCCCGTGCGGCATTGAACATTGCCGTGAGGATGAGGCTGACGGCGACGGAGCCTATGAGGAAGGGCATGAAGCTCCACTCGCTCTGCACCAGCCCCGACAGATAAAATGCCGGCAGGTGCCAGACGCCCCAGATCAGCCCGAGGACGAGTCCGGCCCGGACCGGCGCCATCCTGCGCTGGAGGAGCGGCTGGGCAAATCCACGCCAGCCGAATTCCTCCGCCGGGCCGAGGACCAGCATGAAGGCGGTTGCCGCCAACAACGGGCCCGCCTCCGGCAGGCTTCCGGCCCAGCCCGCCAGCGTGCCGCCCAGGGCCGCGCCAAGGAAAGAGACGGCTGGAATGCCGAGGAGGAGAAAGGCCCACCAACCCGCCGCCATTCGCCACAGCAACAGGCGCGAAAGAAACGCCTTCAGCCCGGCTATCCCGCCGTGGTGGAGCACCAGAACCACCGCCGCGATGGCCGGGGCGTAGACGGCCAGGATGAACAACGGATGGCTGCCGCTAACCGGACCGAAGTTAGCTTCGATCCGGTCGGGCATGGCCAGGTAGAGCCCCATCAGCCCCCAGGCCATTCCAAAGGTGATCAGCAGGAACGGCAGGATGGCGCTCGCATCCTGACTGGCTGCCGCGCGACGGGATGCGGCGTGGGACATGGCATGCTCCGCAGATCGATCGCCGACAATCTACCTGTCCGTTTTCCCGAGGCCATTGACCTGGCTCAACTGCGCGTATCCCGACCGGGCGGGAAGCCAGACGGCAGCGCGGAGTCCGGCTGTCTGTGGGTCTTGATGGAAATCAACGCAAGGCCGCTCATCCATTGATAGTCACTGGCGGCAGTTGTTCAGCCGGGAGACTCGGAATGCCGGTCAAGGTGCGAAACGCAATAATCCTGGCGCTTGCCTTCTATGTCGTCTGGACGGCCGCGACCTTCTTTCTCGAAGGGCGTATCCAAACGCTGCTGAGGCCCGAGGCCGTTTTTGACCGGCTCGCCTATGTGGTGGTCGCCAATCTTGCGATCGGCATCGTAGGCGCGCTTCTCATGCTGAGGTTCGTGATCTCCTCCGGCGGCGTGAACCAGGAGCATACGGGTTTCGGTCGGCGCTCACCTTCGATTCCGTGGATCGCGATGGGCGCTGCCCTTGGGCTCGGCCTTTATTTCATTCAGGGAGCGCCTTCCACGAACCCGATGGTGATCCTCAACGCCTATGCCCAGGTGTTTGTCGTTTCCGTCGCCGAGGTGCTCGTGTGCTGGGCACTGGTGGGCGGCGTTCTCAAGGGGGTTTTCGGCGGCTCCCGCTGGGTCGCTGCTGCAGGTGCCGCGGTGGTCGCAAGCTTGCTCTTCGGTGTCTACCACTTCGCCCACAGTCCTCCGTTCGACACGATCGGCATGGTCGTGCTTCTCACAGTTGTGGGCCTCGCGACGAGCGCGTTCTTCTTCGCCTCGCGAGATGTCTACGCGACCATTGCCTTCCACAATTTCCTGGGCGTCTACGGTGTCGTGCAGGCGCTTGCTGCAGCCGATAAGCTCGGCGGCTATGCAGTCCCGCAGGTGCCGCTTCTTGCCACAGCGATCTTCTCGCTCCTCATCCTGGTCGCCGCCGACGCGCTGATTGTCCGCCGGTTGCAACTGCCGCAGGCGGGTGCTCTCCGGTGACGGCGTCGGTCAACCATAGCCAAATGGGGGCTCCATGATTTCGCGCCGATCTATCCTGATTGCCGGGGGAGCTGCCGCAATTGCCGGAGGAGGCGCTCTCATGCTGAACCGAGGACCTGATTACGACGCCGCCACCGCTGCGCTTTGGTCACACCGAGACCCGGCCGAGTTCATGGGGCTCGTGCACTACACCACACTCGCCGCCAACAGCCACAATGCGCAGGCTTGGCGCTTCCGCCGGACGACCGAGGGGGTTGCGATCCTACCCGACATGGCACGCGCCCTGCCAGTGGCCGATTCCGATCACCACCACCTCTACGCTTCGCTGGGTTGCGCAGCAGAGAACCTGATGCTGGCGGCGGGCGCTGCGGGGCGGTCCTCGGCGATGGAATTCGCTACCGATGGCGAGGCGCGCATCGAGATCGCGCTCGGGCAGGTGGGAAACCGCGACGGGCTGTTCGACGCGATCCTCGAACGCCAGTGCACGCGGTCGGATTTCAGCGGGCGCCCGGTACCCCGCAGCGATCTCAGCGCAATGCAAGTTGCGGCGCGCGTTGCCGGGTGCGAATTGCTGCTGATCGAGGATCGCGCGAAGATCGAACAGGTTCTGGAACTGATCCTTGCAGCAAACGCTACCCAAGTCTCGGACCCGGCCTTTGCCGAGGAGCTGGGATCCTGGTTGCGCTTTAACGCCCGCGCGGCAATCGAGATGGGTGACGGGCTCTATTCCGGCTGCTCGGGAAACCCGTCGCTGCCGACCTTCCTCGGCCGGATCATGTTCGGTGTTTTCTTCAAACCCGATGCGGAGAACGACCGGTACGCAAGACAGGTACGGTCGAGCAGCGGGCTTGCCGTGTTCGTTTCGGAGCGCGACGATCCCGCACACTGGGTTCGGGCGGGGCGCAGCTACCAGCGATTTGCCTTGCAGGCGACCGCTCTCGGCATCCGGCACGCGCATCTGAACCAGCCGGTCGAAGTGCCGTCTGTCCGCCGGGAACTGCAGTCCCTTCTCGGGCTTGGCAACCGCCGGCCCGATCTCGTGCTGCGATTCGGCTACGCGCAGCCGATGCCGCGCTCGCTGCGGCGTCCTGTTCGGTCGGTGATCGCCCCATGAGGGCCATTCGTCTCGGCGCGCTCTACTTCGCCTCTGTCTTCGCAGTCGGCTTCGCGCTCGGCACGATCCGCATGCTGGTCCTGGTTCCGCAGCTGGATGAACTCGGCGCCGTGGCGGTCGAGCTGCCGGTGATCCTGACCGCCGCATGGATCATCTGCGGTTGGCTGCTCCGTGGCCGCAAACTATCGCTATCCGAAGCCGCGGGCACGGGCGCGGTGGCCTTCGTGCTGCTGATGCTGACCGAAGCGGCGCTATCGGTGGTGCTTTCGGGGCGCACGGTCATCGGGCATATGGCGCTCTATGCGGAGCCCGCCCATCTGCTCGGCCTTGCTGGACAGATCGCTTTTGCGCTTTTCCCTGTGATACGCAGCTGACAGTGCGGCCTCGAATACCAGTGGCCGGAAGGGAGCTCGCGGAGGCCCGCGAAACGCCATGGCGGTGAGGTCCGCTATCTGGAAGCAAATAAGAGCCCGGAATGTCCGACTTTGGGTCGTAAGGCGTGAGTTCGGCCAAAGCCAGCGAACTTCCGCAGAGGGTCGAACTCCGTCGTTCAGAGCGATTAGGATTTGACCCTTACGTCGGCGCGCCGGCGACCGATCCCCTTACCACCAGATCGACCGGCCAGACTTCGCCGCGGGCGCCCTCCTCCAATCCGGAAATCCGCGCCGCCAGCCGCTCGGCGACGCGCGCGCCGGCCAAACGGATCGACGAACGCGTCGTCGACAACGGCACCGAAAAATTCTCCGGCTTCAGCCAGGGGAAAACGTCGTCATGGGCGATCAGCGACAGGTCGCCGGGGATGGTCAGGCCGAGATCGCGCGCCGCGCGCACGACGCCTAGCGCCATGATCAGGCTGGAGCAGGCGATCGCCGTCGGCGCATCGCTCCGCTCGAGCAGCCGTCTGGCGGCGCGGTAGCCGTTCTCCTCGGTCATGGCGAGGGAACAGACATGGCCTTCGCCAAGCGCCAGACCGCTCGCCGCCAGCGCCCGGCGCACGCCACGCTCGCGGTGAATGGCGAAGGTCTCGCGGTCGTCACCGTTGATCAGCGCCAGCCGCCGGTGACCGAGTTGGACGAGTAGCCGTGTCGCTTCGTGGAAGGCGCCCTCATTGTCGATGTCGGTGAAGGGGTAGTCGAAATCCAGGCCCTCGCTGCGGCCATGGACGATGAAGGGGATGCCGAGCGTGCTGACCAGCGCCACTCGCCGGTCGGCCGGCCTCGGCGAGGAGATGTAGACGGCGTCGACCTGCCGGTTGGCGACGATACGCCGGTAGGTCGTCTCCTGGTCGTCGGCATCGGCCGGTGACAGAACCAGGTCGAGTTCGTGCGAACGGGCGTAGTCGCCGAGACCCGACAGGAATTCGACGAAATGCGGGTCGATGTCGACGGTTGTCCCGGTCGGCAAGACATAACCGATCATCCCGGTCTTGCCGGTCGCCAGCCGGCGCGCGCTCGGGTTGGGGCGGTAGCCGTGGCGCTTGGCGGCGTCGATCACCCGCCGGCGCGTTTCCTCGTTGACTTCCGGGTAGCCGTTGAGCGCACGGCTTACCGTTGTCTGCGAAAGCGCCAGCATGTGGGAAAGCTGTTTGAGGTTCACCGGAGGCCTCCAAGCCTCAAAGCGCTTTTAACAATGGATTGTCGGCCCCGCCACGGCAGCGCTGCTGCATCTAAGACCATAAGCACTGTTTCTGACCGGTTTGAAGCAAAATTTGCTGCTGCAGCGCCAAAAAACCATACTGCATCGCAATTTAGTTGCTCCTTATGTCGGCAGAATTAAATCGATTAGCTTATCTCCCTCTTGACTCCTGATCCATTCAGTGGCGTGATCGAAATGACCAAAGCGCTTTGGAAGGCTCTTCGAAAGGTTGCGGTTCCTTTCCGACTGAGTCACAGTCCTGCGGCGTCGGCGGACGGAATGGAGGTTCCGTCCGGTGTTTGTCACCACTGGGAGGGAATACCTATGACGAAAATGCTTCTGCTGAGCGCCGCTTTTGTCACGCTCGCCCTGGGCGCACCGGCGCAAGCCGAACTGAAGTTCAAGCCGGGTGAGGACCCCCGCTTCAACTGGGCGAACTACGAAGAGCTCAAGAAGGTCGACCTCAAGGGCGAGACGCTATCGATCTTCGGGCCATGGCGCGGCGAGGACGAGGGCCTTGTGCGCACCGTTCTCGACTATTTCTCGGAGGCCACCGGCGCTGAGATCAAATACTCGTCGTCGGAAAATTACGAGCAGCAGATCGTCATCGACACGCAGGCCGGCAGCCCGCCCAACATCGCGGTGCTGCCGCAGCCGGGCCTGATCCAGGATCTGGCGTCCAAGGGCCTGCTGACGCCGCTCGGCGACGACACCGCCAACTGGATCAAGGACAATTACGGCGCCGGCCAGTCATGGGTCGATCTCGGCACCTTCAACGACAAGGACGGCAAGCCGGGCTTCTTCGCCTTCCCCTACAAGGCCGACGTGAAATCGCTGGTCTGGTACTCGCCGGACAATTTCGAGGAAGCCGATTACGAGGTGCCGAAGACGCAGGAAGAGCTCGCCGAGCTTGAAAAGAAGATCATCGCCGACGGCGGCACGCCATGGTGCATCGGGCTCGGTTCGGGCGGCGCCACCGGCTGGCCGGCGACCGACTGGGTCGAGGACATCATGCTGCGCACGCAGACGCCCGAGACCTACGACAAGTGGGTGAAGAACGAGATCCCATTCAGCGATCCCGCGGTGGTCAACGCCATCGACATTTTCGGCAAGATCGCGACCGACGACAAGATGGTCGACGGCGGCGCCAAGGCGGTGGCGGCGACCGACTTCCGCGACAGCCCGAAAGGCCTGTTCTCGGTGCCGCCGAAATGCTATTTGCACCATCAGGCGTCGTTCATCCCGACCTTCTTCCCGGAAGGCACTGAGATCGGCCAGGACGCCGACTTCTTCTACTTCCCACCTTATGCTTCCAAGCCCGACCTCGGCACCCCGGTGCTCGGCGCCGGCACGCTGGCCATGATCACCAAGGATAGCAAGAGTGCCCGCGCGTTCATCGAATTCCTGAAGATGCCGCTCGCCCATGAGATCTGGATGGCCCAAGGCGGCTTCGTGACGCCATTCAAGTCGGTCAACAAGGACGCCTATGCCAGCGACGCGCTGAAGAAGCAGGGCGAAATCCTTGCCGAAGCCTCGACCTTCCGCTTCGACGGGTCCGACCTTATGCCGGGCAAGATCGGCGCCGGCGCCTTCTGGACCGGCATGATCGATCTCGTCGGCGGCAAGTCCGCCCAGGATGTCGCCACTGACATCCAGAAGAGCTGGGACGCGATCAAGTAGGCGGTCCCAGCTGAACGTGCGGACTGCCGATCCTGAATGGATCCGGGCCTCAGTGGCCCGGATCCGACCGGCGGCCCGCGCCGCAGCAATCTTTGTTTATGAGCACATTCCGGCATGACGCGCGACCAGCAAGACCCCGCCTTGCATCCGGTCGCGTTCCAAACAACTGAATCGGCGCATGATCCGTCGCCAAAGCCATTCTCGACTGGCGGATCATGCGCAGAGGGAGGGACCCGTGGCGGCTCAGATTTTCTCGGCCATATTCGTCATCATCGTCGGCGTCGGCGGCTGCGTCGCCTACTTCTGGGGCGCCAACAAGCTGGTGGACATCATCTTCCCGTCGCGCGGCGTTGCAGGTGCTGCAGCCATCGACAATCTGCGCCGGCAGGGGATGATCCGGCCGTGGCTGTTCGTCGGCCCGGCCATGATCATCCTAACCATCTACCTGATCTACCCGGTCGTGGAGACGCTCAGGCTGTCGTTCCTCGATCGCGGTGGCGCCAACTTCGTCGGCTTCGCCAATTATGAATGGGCGTTCGGCGACCGCGAGTTCCGCACTTCCATCCTCAACAACATCATCTGGCTGGCGGTCGTGCCTGCCGCCTGCACTTTCCTCGGGCTGATCATCGCTGTCCTCACCGACAAGATCTGGTGGGGCACTATCGCCAAGAGCCTCATCTTCCTGCCGTTGGCCATCTCGTTTGTCGGCGCCAGCGTCATCTGGAAATTCATCTACGAGTATCGCGGCGCGGGCCAGACGCAGATCGGCCTGCTCAACGCCATCATCCAGTATTTCGGCGGCCAGCCGCAGGTCTGGATATCGCTGCCGTTCTGGAACAATTTCTTCCTGATGATCATCCTGATCTGGATACAGACCGGCTTTGCCATGGTCATCCTGTCCTCTGCCTTGCGGGGTATCCCCGAAGAGACGCTGGAAGCGGCCGTCATCGACGGCGCCAATCCGTTCCAGATCTTCTGGAAGATCATGGTGCCGCAGATCTGGGGCACGATCGCCGTCGTCTGGACCACCATCACCATCCTGGTGCTGAAGGTTTTCGACATCGTGCTGACCATGACCAATGGCCAATGGAACAGCCAGGTGCTGGCCAATCTGATGTTCGACTGGATGTTCCGCGGCGGCGGCGATTTCGGCCGCGGCGCCACCATCGCCATCATCATCATGATCGCGGTCATTCCGATCATGGTCTGGAACATCCGCCAGGCCAACAAAGAAACGGGAGGACATTGAGATGGCCGTGGCGACCGGAAAGTCCTTTGCCAGCCGTTTCGGCGTCCATATCGCTGTCTTCATCTTCGTCGCGATCTGGACCGTGCCGACGCTCGGCATTCTCGTCTCATCGCTTCGCGACAAGGATCAGATCATCGCCTCGGGCTGGTGGAACTCGTTCGCCAGTTCCACCCAGACGGAAGCGGGCCGGCTGCCACCCGCCTCGGCGCAAGTCGAGAAGGACGGCAAGTTCGTCCTCGAGGGCAACATCTTCGGCGACGATCCGGCCCGCGACATCAGCGCCTTCGGCGTCAAGTCGGCGGCGCCGACGCAATATCCCGCCGGCACGACAGCCGATCTTGGCGACGGCGAGACCTTGCAGCTCAACGCCGACGGCAGTTTCGTCATGACCTCACCGAAGCCCTTTGAGGGCGAGCGCGGCCAGCGCGTCTACTACGCCTCGTCGGCGCCGCCGAAATTCACCACCGACAATTACAATACGGTGCTGTTTTCGGAAGGCATCGGCCGCTCCTTCATGAATTCGCTGACCGTCACCATTCCGGCGACGGTCATCCCGATCCTGATCGCGGCGTTCGCGGCCTATGCGCTGGCCTGGATGCGCTTTCCTGGCCGGGCGTTGCTCATCGCGGTGATCATCGGCCTCTTGGTCGTGCCGCTGCAGATGTCGCTGATCCCGCTGCTGAAGCTCTACAACGGCGTCGGCAGCTTCTTCGGCGTGCCGTCGAAAACCTATCTCGGCATCTGGCTGGCGCATACCGGCTTCGGCCTGCCCTTCGCCATCTATCTCCTCAGAAGCTACATTGCCGGCCTGCCGCGCGAAATCATGGAATCGGCGCGCATCGACGGCGCCAGTGATTTCGAGATCTTCGTCAAGATCGTGCTGCCGCTGTCGTTTCCGGTGCTGGCCTCCTTCGCCATATTCCAGTTCCTGTGGGTGTGGAACGACCTGCTGGTCGCGATGGTTTTCCTCGGCACCGAGGGCGACCAGATCGTGCTGACCGCCAAGCTCAACGCATTGCTCGGCTCGCGCGGCGGCGACTGGGAGATCCTGACGACATCGGCTTTCATCACGATCGTCGTGCCGCTGATCGTGTTCTTCTCGCTGCAGCGCTATTTCGTCCGCGGGCTGCTTGCCGGCTCGGTGAAGGGAGGTTGAGCTCATGCAATCCGCTGTGAAAGCGACGTTGAGACCCGACCTCGCAGTCGACCGCGACTGGTGGCGAGGCGCCGTGATCTACCAGATCTATCCGCGCAGCTACCAGGACTCGGACGGCGACGGCATCGGCGACCTCAAGGGCATCATCGGCAGGCTGCCCTACATCGCGGCGCTCGGCGTCGATGCCATCTGGATCTCGCCGTTCTTCAAGTCGCCGATGAAGGATTTCGGCTACGACGTATCAGACTATTGCGACGTCGATCCGATGTTCGGCACGCTGGCCGATTTCGATGCCCTGACCGCCGAGGCGCACAGGGTCGGGCTCAAGGTGATGGTCGACGAGGTGCTGTCGCATACCGCCGACATCCATCCGTGGTTTAGGGAAAGCCGCTCGAGCCGAACCAATCCGAAGGCGGACTGGTATGTCTGGGCCGACGCCAGGCCCGACGGCACGCCACCCAACAACTGGCTGTCGATCTTCGGCGGCTCGGCCTGGCAGTGGGACACCAGCCGCCAGCAATATTACCTGCATAATTTCCTGGCCGAGCAGCCCGATCTCAACTTCCACAGCCGCGCGGTCCAGGATGCGCTGCTCGATGTCACCCGCTTCTGGCTGGAGCGCGGCGTCGACGGCTTCCGCCTCGATACCATCAACTTCTACTTCCACAGCCAGGGCCTGGAGGACAATCCGCCGCTGCCGCCCGAAGAGCGCAACGACCAGACCGCTCCTTCCGTCAACCCTTACAACTACCAGGACCATCTCTACGACAAGAGCCGCCCCGAAAATCTCGGCTTCCTAGAACGCTTCCGCGCGCTGCTCGACGAATATCCGGCGACGGCGGCGGTCGGCGAAGTCGGCGATTCGCAGCGCGGGCTCGAGGTGGTGGCGGCCTATACCGCCGGCAGCAAGCGCGTGCACATGTGCTATTCGTTCGACTTCCTGGCGCCCGAAAAGATCAGCGCGGCAAAGGTGCGTTCGGTGCTGGAAGCCTTCGGCAAGGTTGCGAGCGACGGCTGGTCGTGCTGGGCCTTCTCCAACCATGACGTGATGCGCACTGCCTCGCGCTGGGCGGCGGGCGAGGCCGACCAGACCGCTTATCTCAAGGTGATCTCGGCGCTGCTGATGTCGCTGCGCGGTTCGGTCTGCATCTATCAGGGCGAGGAACTTGGCCTTGGCGAAGCGGAATTGCAATTCGAGGACCTGCAGGACCCCTACGGCATCCGCTTCTGGCCGGAGTTCAAGGGCCGCGACGGCTGCCGCACGCCGATGGTCTGGAATGGCGCCGACGGCAATGGCGGCTTCTCCAAGGTAAAGCCCTGGCTCCCCGTGCCCGCCAAGCACCTATCGCAAGCGGTCGATGTGCAGCAGGGCGACGACAGCTCGCTGCTCGAACACTACCGGCGCTTTCTCGCTTTCCGCCGTTCGCATCCGGCGCTGGCCAAGGGCGAAATAGACTTCATCGAAAGCCAGGGCGATACGGTCGCCTTCACGCGCCGCGAGGGCAACGAGCAGATCGTCTGCGCCTTCAATCTTGGCAGCCGACCGGCCGAAATCGATCTCGGCGGACGCTCGCTGCAACCCTTGCCGGGGCACGGGTTTTCGGGACAGACTGGCGTCGGCTCTATCCGCCTCGGCGGCTACGGCGCCTGGTTGGGGCGTGTCAACTGAATTTGCAATTCACTGGAGGGAATCATGGCCGATGTCACGCTAAGGCAAGTGAAGAAATCATATGGCAATCTCAACATTCTCCACGGCATCGACCTCGACATAAAGTCGGGCGAGTTCATCGTCTTCGTCGGCCCTTCCGGCTGTGGCAAGTCGACCTTGCTGCGGTCCATCGCCGGGCTTGAGGAAATCACCTCCGGGGAGCTCCGGATCGACGGCGAGGTGGTCAACGACGTGCCGCCGTCGAAGCGGGGCATCGCCATGGTGTTCCAGTCCTATGCGCTCTATCCGCACATGACCGTCTACGACAACATGGCGTTCTCGATGAAGATCGGCAAGGAGAGCAAGGCAGAGATCGACAAGCGGGTGCGCCAGGCCGCGGAAATCCTGCAGCTGACAAAATATCTCGACCGCCTGCCCAAGGCGATGTCGGGCGGCCAGCGCCAGCGCGTCGCCATCGGCCGCGCCATCGTGCGCAACCCGAAGGTTTTCCTGTTCGACGAGCCGCTGTCGAACCTCGACGCGGCACTGCGCGTCGCCACCCGCATCGAGATCGCCAAGCTCAAGGAGTCGATGCCGGCTACAACGATGATCTACGTCACCCACGACCAGGTCGAGGCGATGACGCTGGCGGACCGCATCGTTGTGCTCAAGGAGGGCCATATCGAGCAGGTCGGCACGCCGATGGATCTCTACAAGAAACCCGGCAATCTGTTCGTTGCCCAGTTCATCGGCTCGCCGGCAATGAACATCCTGCCGGCGACAATCGACAAATCAGGCGACCCGACCGTCGTCAGTCATGTCGGCGGGCGCAAGGCGACGGTGCCGATCGCCACGCCGGCGTCGGCGAAGGGCGCTTCGGTCAGCTTCGGCGTGCGGCCGGAGGATCTGATGATCGCCACCGGCGCGGATTATCTTTTCGAGGGAACGGTGGATTATGTCGAGCAGCTCGGCGAGGTTCAGCTCGTCTATGTCGACATCGGCCGCGCCGACCTGCCGCTGGTGACCAAGCTGCCCGGCAATGTCGAGGTCAAGCGGGGTGCTGCGCTGCGGTTGAATGCCGATGCAGGAGACCTGCACATTTTCGACGCCGACGGACATTCCTTCACGCTCCACAAGGCGGAAGCAAAGGCGGCCTAACTGCTGGATACAGGCAGTTTGGCGAAGGCAAAAAAAAAGGCAAAAAAACAAGAGCGGCGGGCAAAGCCCGCCGCTCTTGTGCGTTCAGGTCAATGTTAGCGGCCGAACAGGTTGCGGTCGCTGCCGTGGACAGGCTTCTCGTCAGCCGGAACCGGATTCTGCGCCGGGGCCGAATTCTGGATCGAAGCCGTGTACGAGCTGTCGACCGCAACGGCCGGTTGGTTGGCGCCGTTCGATCCATAATTGTCGCTACCGGCAAATGCGCTGCCGACGACGGCCAGAACGGCGGCGGTCGCAAGAACGATCTTCTTCATTTCAGTACTCCTGGATTTTTCGTGTTCCACCAGCGCGGCGGGCAAATGCCGCCGCTGCTGTTAGGATCGACATTAGTTGTTGCCGAAGAGGTTACGGTCGCTGCCGTGGACGGGCTTCTCGTCAGCCGGAACCGGTTTTTGCGCCGAAGCCGAATTCTGAATCGAAGCCGTGTACGAGCTGTTGTCGACCGCAGCGGCCGGCTGGTTGGCGCCGTTCGATCCAAAATTGTCGCTGCCGGCAAAAGCGCTGCCGGAGACGGCCAGAATGGCGGCGGCAAGAATGATCATTTTCATTTCTAGTACTCCTGGATTCGTATCCCCTCAGCGCGGCGGCCGCAGTCGTTATGAAAGACAACGCCGTGCTGCTGTTTGGGATCAGCTGTTAATTGTTGCCGAAAAGGTTGCGATCGGCGCCCTGGACAACGGGCTTTTCAGCGTGAGCCGGCTTCTGAATGGAAGCCGTGTACGAGCTGTCGACCGCAGCGGTCGGCTGGTTGGCGCCGTTGGACCCATAATGGTCGCTGCCAGCAAAGGCGCTGCCGGTGATGGCCAGAACGGCGACGGCAGTAAGAGCAATCTTTTTCATTTTTAGTACTCCAGTATCTTTAGTTTTCCGTCCGTCTAGCGGCGTGTCTTGGGAGGAATTCGCGTCGTTCGGACAGCCCCCGATGTGGGAAGGCCCTTCGGCGGATTCCAATCACTAAGTTGTTCCGTGTGGACCAAGAATCTACATCTTGAAATTGTACCAGATGCTTCTAATAGTGTTATTTTACGTTTAGTTTTCAGAGGCTTATGCCAAAGGCGCCATTCGACCATTTGACGGATTGCCGGACCTGCGTTCACAGCGTCATGCACGCATTGTCAACAGAAACGAACCGTTCGGTTCGATTTTAGAAGCGGCTTAAAAGCCGGTGCCGAGTTGTTGTCGAATCGTTAACCATTAGGCGCCCTCAATGGTTAACATCCTGCGTGCTTTCAGAACCGGCAGCGCTCGCAGCCCGGGTGCAATTTCATCCCCCTCAAACCCCGGCCCACAGGTTTATGGCCGGCCGTGTCGCGCCGCATGGATACGATGTCGCTTTCATGCCGACAGTCAGCCAGCCCTCATGATTAGATCACGCCAACTCAGGTGCCGCTTGGTGACGACGAAGCGGAGAATTGGGAAGCCGGTCAGAACCCGGCGCTGCCCCCGCAACGGTGGTGGAGTTCAAGTCGCAACGGGAGACCACTGGGCCACAAGCCCGGGAAGGTGTCGCGATGAGCCCGCAAGGACACTCCAGAGCCCGGAAACCAGCCCGAGATTTCTAGACTCGACTGATCGCGGTGGGCGGTCAAGAGGTGGATAATGCATGTCTGGCCTGTCGCCGGCCTGCTAGCGATCCTTCCTCCATCACCACCAGTTCAGTCTTTGGAGCGACGTGCGTCCATTTGGACGCACAAAGTACGCTCCAACGCTATGAATTGCGCATCGTGCTTTCCGAATCGATTCCGATTTCGGGCCGATGCGACGGCTATGAGGACAGGACATGGATGCGCGCAACGATATGCTGAGGCTCCTGCACGGCCGCAGGGAAGGCTATTCGCTCGAGCAGCCCTTCTATACCGATGCCGATTTCTTCAAGCTCGACATGGAGCTGATCTGGTATCGCGACTGGCTGTTCATCGGCCACGATTGCGAGTTGCCGAAGCCGGGCAGCTACATCACTGCCCAGATCGGCGACTATCCGGTCGTGCTGGTCCGCGACCAGCAAGGCAGGATCAATGCCTTCCACAATTCCTGTCGGCATCGCGGCAGCCGCGTCTGCAACGCTGACAAAGGCACGGCGGCGAAGCTCGTCTGCCCCTATCACCAGTGGACCTACGAGCTGGATGGCCGGCTTTTGTTCGCAAGGCAGATGGCGGACGGCTTCGACAAGAGTCAGTTCAGCCTGAAGCCGGTGGCTTGCGAAAGCGTTGGCGGCTACATCTTCATCTGCCTGGCCAAGGAGCCCGCCGATTTCGCGCCGATGCGCGCCATGATCGAGCCTTACCTCCTGCCGCACCGGCTGCGGGAGGCAAAAATCGCCTTCGAATCGACCATCGTCGAGAAGGGCAACTGGAAGCTCGTCTGGGAAAACAACCGCGAGTGCTACCATTGCGCCGGCAACCATCCGGAACTGTGCAAGACATTCCCGGAAGCGCCGACCGTGACTGGCGTGCAGGGCGCCGATAGCGATCCGGAGATGCTCGCGCACTGGGCGAGATGCGAGGCGGCGGGCTTGCCAAGCAAGTTCCGCATCGATCCGGCCGGGCAGTATCGCGCCACCCGCGCGCCGCTGCTGCGCGATGCCGTCAGCTACACGATGACGGGAAGACGCGCGGTGAAGAAGAACCTTTCCGACAGCGTTTCGACCGAGCGCATCGGCTCGCTGCTGCTCTATCACTATCCGACGACCTGGAACCACATCCTCGGCGACCATGCCGTCACCTTCCGCGTGCTGCCGATCAGCGCCACGGAAACGGCCGTCACCACCAAATGGCTCGTCCACAAGGACGCGGTCGAAGGCGTCGATTACGATCTCGCCGAACTCACCCATGTCTGGACCGAGACCAACGATCAGGACCGCCGCATCGTCGAGGAAAACGCCTTCGGCATCCTGTCGCCGGCCTATGAGCCCGGCCCCTATTCTGAACTGCATGAGGGCGGCGTCATCCAGTTCGTCGAATGGTACGCCTCCTTCATCGGGCCGCGCCTTGCCGAGGACGGCCGGCCGGCGTTGCGCAGCGTCGCCTGAGAAAGGTCAAGGGTATGAATGCGATGACGGATCTCGGGCTCTACCGCCATCTCGACGAAATGGCGCCCTGGAACGACAGGCTTCAGGTGCTGGAAGTGATCGGCGTCAGCGACGAGGCGCCTGACGTGAAGACCTTCACCTTCCGCTCCGACAACCAGACCTGGTTCCGCTACAGACCGGGGCAGTTCGTGACGCTTGAACTGCCGACCACTGAGGGCCCGCTGATGCGGACCTATACGCTGTCGTCCTCGCCGTCGCGGCCGTTCTCGATCGCGGTGACGGTGAAAGCGCAGGCCGGCAGCCTCGGCACACGCTGGATGTTCGACAATCTGAAACCCGGCGTTCACGTGAAAGCCTATGGGCCGACCGGCGACTTTTCGCTGCACAGCCACCCCGCGGCCAAGTATCTGTTCATTTCGGCCGGCTCCGGCGTGACACCGATGATGTCAATGCTTCGCTGGCTGAACGACTGCGCGCCATGGACAGATGTCGGCTTCGTCAACTGCGCACGAAAGCCCGAGGAGATCATCTTCCGCAAGGAGCTCGAACTGCTCGGCAGCCGCATGCCGGGCCTAACGCTTGGCTTCATGATCGAGGAGCGCTCCAGCCGCGAGGGCTGGTTCGGCCATATGGGCCGGATCGACGCGATACGGCTGCCGCTGCTGGCGCCCGATTTTCGCGAGCGCGAAATTTTCTGCTGTGGTCCCGACCCGTTCATGCGCGCCGTGCAGCAGATGCTTGAGGCGGCCGGATTCGACCTGGCCAACTATCATCAGGAGAGCTTTGCGGCCCCAGTGGTGGAGGAAAAACTGGCCCCGTTCACATCACTGGCAAAGGGTGGGCCGGCAGAGGGTGGGCCGGCAGAGGGCGGGGTCGAGGCACCTGCCGAGGCCGCAACGCCGATCCGCTTCTCGCTTTCGGATGTCGATGCCGACTGCGTTGCCGGCCAGACCGTGCTGCAGACGGCGCGCGCTTCGGGCGTGCGCATCCCAGCGGCTTGCGAGTTCGGCCTGTGTGGAACCTGCAAGGTGAAAAAGGTCTCGGGCACAGTCGAGATGAGCCACAATGGCGGCATCCTCGATCACGAGATCGATGATGGCTTCATCCTTGCCTGCTGTACGAAGCCACTGACGGCGCTCGAAATCGACGCCTGACCGGCGAGGCGGCTAAAGCGCGTCGCGTTTGGCCGGCCTTATGCGACGCGCTTTACGTTGTCGTTTTCTATGCATGTCGTTATCGCAAAACCGCTGCACACTTTTGCGCGACATGCATTAAACCCCATAGCGCTCGGTGCGGATGAGGCCTGCCGGAACGCCGGCATCGATCAGCGCCTGAGCGGCGGCCGACACGAAAGCATTCGAGCCGCAGACAAAAGCGAATCTTGGCGGCGCGGAGAGCCGCACCATCGATTGCTCTATCATCGCGGCATCGACCCGCCGCGAATAGTCCGCCGGGCGCCGGGCGGCCTCGCGGGTCAGCGTCAGCACCAGATCGAAGCCGTCCCGACGATCGTGGAAGTCGATCAGTTCGTCGCGAAAGATCACCTCGCCCCAGACCCGTGCGGAAAACACCAGTGCCACGGGCACCGCCGATCTGCGCGCCGCGCGATGGCGGATCATCGCCATAAGCGGAACCACGCCGGACCCGCCGCCGACCAGCAGAAGCGGGCCGCCGTCGCCGTCGGACCAGACGAAGTGGCCGCCGAGCGGTCCGCGCAATTCGACCTCGTCGCCAACAGCCGCGATATCGTGGAAGAACGGCGAGACCTCGCCATCATCGAGCCTTTCGATCGCCAGTTCGATCGTCTCGCCGGCTTCCGGTGCCGAGGCGATCGAGTAGGAGCGACCCGCCTGATAGCCGTCCGGCGCCGTCAGCCTGACATCGACATGCTGCCCGGCACGATAGGCGAAGGGCCGCGACGGCTCGAGGAAAAAGCTGGTGACGCGCGGCGTGCGCTTTTCGATGCGTCGGATGGTGACGGTCTGCCAGGGCGACTGCGCCGCCGGCCCGTCGCTCATGGATCGCCCGTATAGCGCTGCTCGCGCCACGGGTCGCCATAGATGTGATAGCCGCGCAACTCCCAGAACCCGGGCTCGTCGCGCTCGGTGAACTGCAGCCCGTTCAGCCATTTGGCCGATTTCCAGAAATAGAGATGCGGAACCAGCAGCCGCGCCGGGCCGCCATGGTCCGGCGTGATCGGCTTGCCTTCGTAAAGCAGCGCCACCATCGCCTTGCCGGCGGTGAGATCTTTCGTCGGCACGTTGGTGGTGTAGCCGTCGAAGGACAGCGCCAGCGTGAAGGGGCTCAGTGGATCAATGCCGGCATCCGCCAGAATATCGTCGACCAGCACGCCCTGCCACGCCGTGTCGAACCTGGTCCACGCGGTGACACAATGGATATCGCGCGTCATCTTGGTCAAAGGCAGTGCGTTGAACTCTGTCCAGTTCCACCTCTTGATCGGCCGCGGTCCGTGCTTGAGCGTGAACGACCAGTCCTCGGTGCGCACGCGCGGCGTCGGCCCGGCCGACAGCACCGGGAATCCTTGCTCGAGATACTGCCCGGGCGGGATGCGCGCATCCGCATCCGTAGGGGGCTTTCGTCCTGAAGAGAAGCCGCGGGTGACCATCGAGACAATCCGTTTGCTTGAGGCCGTCTGTCGGCCTTCACCAGTCTTCTCGAAGATGCTCTGCCGGGCAACCAGAATCTTGACGGACGTGTCGAGGGTCGTCTTGCCTGTCTCGCCTGGAGGCAGCCGACCGGATCGACAGCCCCCGTATCTAGGGCGGCGATCGCGGTTACCAGATGATATTACGAAGATTTAATTTATCGGGTCGGTGTCGCCCGCTCGCCAGATGCATGGCTGGAGTCGAACCCTTGATGAAGAGGAGTAGCGCCGACCTGAAACAAGAAACCCGCCTGGCGGCGGGTTGTTGGCGCGATCAGCACTATGCGGAAATCGATAACATAATGCACAAAGCAAGAACAAATTGCCGACAGGGATCACGAGCTCGCATCTCTTCCCGGCTCTGTCCTGCCGGCCATCGAAGCCTCTTATGCGCCGATCCCGTCTGTCCGCCTGAGATAGCCGTTGGCGATCTCGCGCATCCGTTTGGCGTCGAAGCTCGGGCCGTGGCCGCCATGCCCGATGCGGATCGGCAGATCGAGCAGCCGCTGCATCGTCCGGCGATAGGCTGATCGGTCGGAGTCCGGCAGGTCGTCGATCAGCATCGCGTCGTAGATGGCTTCGCCGGCGAAGAACAGGCCGTCGGCCTCGTCGAACAACGCGATCGAATCGGGCGAATGGCCGGGCAGGTGCAGCACGCGGAATTGCCGGTCGCCGAGATCGACCGTGTCGCCCTCGTCAAGTGTTCGCGTCAGCGGCGCCGGCGGAATTTTGTAATCGGCAGCTTTCCAGCCGGGCGCCGGCAGCTTCGAGACGGCGCCGTCGAGATCGTGGAACATGTGGGCGTAGGTGACGGCGTCATCCATGCTGTTGAAATACGCGGCGCTGTGTCTCGGCCCGGCCCGCAGCGGGAATTCGTGCAGCGAGCCGACATGGTCGAGATGGATATGGGTGGCGACGACGAGCAGCGGCTTACCCGCCGGCGTGTCGATCTCCGGCGCCAGCGGGCGGATGCCCATGCCGGTGTCGACAAGCAGGTCGACGTCGCGGCCGCGAAGATGCCAGATGTTGGCGCGCACGAAATCATGCACGAACGGCTCGGTCAGCATGGTTGTAACGGCGTCGATCTTCGTCTTGCTGAACCAGTCAATATCCGGCATCAGAAGCGAGCCGGCATCAGACGAACGGTTTTCCAACCTTGTATTTTTCGGGAACCAGTCGCTTCAGATAGGCCATGCCGGCATCGGAGAGCTGGTTGACCTGCGGCAGCATGAAATCGTCGGGCATGTGGCGGGTCTTGCCGGCGACGTTTTGCAGCGGCACCTTCTTCAGCACGGTTTTCTTGCCGTCATATTGCAGCGCCACCGAGCCGCCGCCCTGTTCGGCGACAGCGACCGCAAAAACGCCGGCCTCGAAGGCTTCCTGCGCATCGACGGCGTTGATGGCGCCGACATAGCCGCGCGGCATGTAGCCGAGCGCATCGACACGCGCCCGCTTGCCCGGCAATCCTTCGGCCAGCGCGCGCTCGAGGGCGGCCGGCAGGTCGCTGCCCGACAACTTGACGTTGCCATGCGCATCGCGCTCCAGTTTCTCCGCCGGCACAAGGCTTTCGACCAGTGCCTTGCCGTCGGCGGTGCTGACGCCTTCGGACACGGCAACGATGCAGCGCTTGTGGCGGTCGAGCGTAGCGCGCACGTCGTCGATGAAGGCCGCAGCCGAGAACGGCCGCTCCGGCACATAGATGAGATGCGGGCCGCTGTCGGGGTCAAGCTGCCATGCGGCAGCGGCGGCGGTGAGGAAGCCGGCATGCCGCCCCATGACTATGCCGACATAGATACCCGGCAGAGCACGGAAGTCGAGGTCGACCGAGAGGAAGGCGCCGGCGACGAACTCGGCTGCCGAAATGAAGCCGGGCGTGTGGTCGTTCTCCTCGAGATCGTTGTCGATGGTTTTCGGCGCATGGACGAAAGCCATCTTGCCGCCGGCGGCATCGGTCAGGATCTGCTGCGTGCCCGACGTGTCGTTGCCGCCGATATAGATGAACGCGTCGGCGCCGGCCTTCTTCAGACCATTGAGGATGATCTCGCAATAGGCGTCATCCGGCTTGTCGCGCGTCGATCCAAGCGCGGCGCTCGGCGTTGCCGCAATCAGCCGCAGCCGATCCTCTGGAATGGCTGAGAGATCGACATAGTTGCCGTCACGAATGCCGCGCACGCCATGGATCGAGCCCAGGACCTTAGCGCCGGGATGCCGCTTGCGGATTTCGAGCGCGGCGCCCACCATCGTCTGGTTGATGACGGCGGTCGGGCCGCCGCCTTGCGCGATCACAAAAGTTCCGGACATGCTTCACGTCTCCCGAGCAGTGGCTTTGCAGGCACATTCGCCTGTCTTGCGAGATCACGCAACGGGAGAGTCGAGCGGCCGCGCCGGCCACGCTATCAGATCAGACGACAACCGGGAGGGTCAGACGACGACGACCGGGTTCTTGCTGGAGACGCGGCTGTAGAGGTCGATGATGTCCTGGTTGATCAGGCGAACGCAGCCCGACGACATCGCCTGGCCGATGCTCCACCATTCGGGCGAGCCGTGGATGCGGTAGCCGGTGTCGTGGCCGTTCTGGTAGATGTAGAGGGCGCGCGCGCCGAGCGGGTTGTCGAGGCCGCCGGGTTGCCCGGCCTGCCATTTCACCAGTTCCGGCTTGCGGGCGATCATCTCGGCCGGCGGCGTCCAGGTCGGCCATTCCTTGCCGTACTGGATGTTGGCGCGGCCGGACCAGCGGAAGCCTTCCTTGCCGATGCCGACGCCGTAGCGGATCGCATCACCGCCGGGCTGCACCAGGTAGAGCAGCCGCTCCTGCGAATGGACGACGATGGTGCCGGGCTGCTCGCCGGTCGGGTCGACGACGATCTGGCGACGGAACTCCGGCTTGACTTTGAGGTAGGGCACTTCCGGCAGCGTGAAGCCGCCGTCGGTGACGGAGGCATACATCACATCGGGACTGGTGATGTTCTTGTCGACGCTGATGCTTGGGCGGATGGGGGTGATCGCGCCGGTGGTGACGCCGTCGAGTTGCAGCGCCGACAAATCGAGCGTCTGGCTGCAGCCGGCGACGCCGAGCAGCGCCAGTGCACCGGCGCCGGACAACACTGCGCGGCGGGAAAGCTGGATTTCGGAAATATCGATTTCGATTTCGTCGCCATTGTACGGCGGCGTCAGACCTTGCGGCAACTCACGCATCTACCCAAACCCTACGCTGTCGGCGGGAAACACGGTCCGGCCGGATAGAGTGCATTTTCACCAATCATGGTTGAAAAAGCGTGAAGACGTCTTGCCCTTCCTTAACCTCCCGGGCCGAGCCGTCGCGCCGCACATTTTCGATGCTGCCCCTTTACATCTTTGCGAGTCCAAGGATTTATCCTTTTCTTTGAGCTCAAGGAGACGAACATGTCCTTCGAAAACTGGGCCGCCTTTGCCGCCGCCTCGACGATCCTTCTTGTCATTCCCGGCCCGACCATCCTTCTGGTCGTGTCCTATGCTCTCGGCCAGGGCTGGCGCAGCGCGCTGCCGATGGCGGTCGGCGTGGCGCTCGGCGACTTCACGGCGATGACGCTGTCGATGCTGGGCATCGGCGCGCTGCTGGCGGCGTCGGCCACCGTATTCACGCTGCTTAAGGTGATCGGCGCCGGTTATCTGATCTATCTCGGCGTAAAGCTGTTTCGCGCCGGTGGCACGCTCAAGGCCGAGCCGCGCCTAGACGCGGTGTCGTCGGCCAAGATGATGGCGCATGCCTGGCTGGTCACCGCGCTCAACCCGAAAAGCATCACCTTCTTCGTCGCCTTCCTGCCGCAGTTTCTCGACCGGCACGCCGACTTCTGGACGCAGATGCTGATCTTCGAAACGACCTTCCTGGCGCTCGCCTTCGCCAATGCCTTCGGCTACGCGTTGATCGCGGCAAGGGCGCGCAACGTCGTGCGTAATCCCCTGGCGATCCGCATCTTCAACCGCACCGGCGGCACGCTGCTGGTCGGCGCCGGCATCGCGACGGTGGCGATGCGCTCGGGCAATTGAGGACATGAAATGCCAGTCAGGGACGCATTCGGCCTGACATTTTCGGGTGCAACCGAGGCCGGGTTCTCGTCCTACAGCCAGGCTGTCCGCGAACTGCAATGCTTCATCGGCGATCCGGTCGGCTCGGTCGATCGCGCCATCGCCGAGGATCCCGACTTGGTCATGGCGCATGTGTTCAAGGGCTATCTCTTCGGCCTCGCCACCGAGCGTGAGGCGACAGCCGTGGCCGGGACTTGCTATGAGGCGTCGCTGCCGCTTGCGGCGACGCCGCGTGAGCAGGCGCATGTCGCTGCGCTCGGCCGTCTTGCCGCAGGACGCTGGCATGAAGCCGCCCGTCTGCTCGAGGATATCGCCATCGAGTTTCCGCTCGATGCGCTGGCGCTGCAGACCGGGCACCAGATCGATTTCTTCACCGGCAATGCCCGCATGCTGCGCGACCGCATCGGCCGCGCGCTGCCGTCGTGGCAAAGCGGCATGCCAGGCTACCACGCCATACTCGGCATGCAGGCGTTCGGGCTGGAGGAAATGGGCGACTTTGCGCGCGCCGAAAGGCTTGGCCGCATGGCAGTCGACATCGAGCCGCGCGACGGCTGGGCACAGCACGCCGTCGCCCATGTCATGGAAATGCAGAGCCGGCAAAAGGACGGCATCGCTTGGATGCGAGCCAACCCCGAAGCGTGGACAAAGGAAAGCTTCCTGCAAGTGCACAATTGGTGGCATCTGGCGCTGTTTCACTACGATCTCGGCGAGACCGAACAGGTGCTGGCGCTCTATGACGGGCCGATCTACGGCGAGCGCTCGACGCTGGCGCTCAACATGGTCGACGCTTCGGCGATCCTGTGGCGGCTGCATCTCGGCGGCGTCGATGTCGGCGCCCGCTGGGCGGCGCTCGCCGCCAACTGGGCCAAGGCCAGCGCCGGCAATTATGCCTTCAACGATGCCCACGCGATGATGGCGTTCATCGGCGCCGGCCAAGAAGCGCCGGTTCGCGCCTTGCTCGAGGCGCAGAGCGAGGCCATGCACGGCAACGACGACAACGCCGCCTTCACCCGCGACGTCGGCCATCCCTTGACGCTCGCCATCAAAGCATTCGGCGACGGCAACTACATCGAGACGGTGCGCCTGATCCGGCCAATCCGGGCGATCGCTCACCGGTTCGGCGGCAGCCACGCGCAACGCGACGTCATCGACCTGACGCTGATCGAAGCGGCGTTGCGTTCCGGCGATCATGCGCTGGCGAGTGCGCTTGCCGCGGAACGCGCGCTGGCACGGCCGGACAGTCCGCTCTCGGCGCTGTTCTCGCGGCGGGCCGCCGATTTGTCGGAGAATTGACCGGAGGTGGATCTTGTCTTAAAAACTGCGAAGTCAGATTTTTTCGAGATCCGAAAAAATTAATGGCAGTGGGAGGACACCATGTATCTCGGCCTCGATCTTGGCACGTCGGGCGTCAAGGCGCTTTTGATCGACGCCGGGCAGAGCGTCATCGGCTCCGGCCATGCGTCGCTCGACGTTTCGCGGCCGCATCCCGGCTGGTCGGAGCAGAACCCCGCTGACTGGATTCGCGCCTGCGAGGAGGCGATCGCCGAGCTGAAGGCTTCCCATCCGGAGCAGCTCGCTGCCATCAGAGGCATCGGCCTCTCCGGCCAGATGCACGGCGCTACATTGCTCGATGCCGGCGACCAGGTGCTGCGCCCCTGCATCCTGTGGAACGACACGCGCAGCCATGCCGAGGCGGCCAAGCTCGACGCCGATCCGCGCTTTCGCAATCTGACCGGCAACATTGTCTTCCCCGGTTTCACCGCGCCAAAGCTGGTCTGGGTGAAAAACAACGAGCCGGATGTTTTCGCCAAAGTGGCAAAGGTCTTGTTGCCGAAGGATTTCCTGCGGCTCTGGCTCACCGGCGAACATATTTCGGAGATGTCGGACTCGGCAGGCACGTCCTGGCTCGATGTCGGCAAGCGAGGCTGGTCATCCGACCTGCTTTCCGCCACATCGCTCGACGAGAAGCAGATGCCGTCACTGGTCGATGGCACTGAGAAGGCCGGCGCCCTGCGCAGCGAACTGGCCTCGAAATGGGGAATGCAGGCCGGCATCCCGATCGCCGGCGGCGCCGGCGACAATGCGGCGTCGGCCTGCGGCATGGGCACGGTCGCCGCCGGCCAGGCCTTCGTCTCGCTTGGCACGTCAGGCGTGCTGTTTGCCGCCAACGCCGCCTATCTGCCAAACCCGGAAAGCGCGGTGCATACGTTCTGCCACGCGCTGCCCGACACCTGGCACCAGATGGGCGTCATCCTGTCGGCAACCGATTCGCTCAACTGGCTGTCGGAGATATCGGGGAAAGGCGCTGGCGAGCTGACCGCGGAACTCGGCGATACGCTGAAAGCGCCGACCGGCGTGTCCTTCCTGCCCTATCTCTCCGGCGAGCGTACGCCGCACAATGACTCGGCCATCCGCGGCGCGTTCACCGGGCTTGCGCATGAATCGAGCCGCGCTGTGCTGACCCGGGCGGTAGTCGAAGGTGTGGCTTTCGCCTTCCGCGACAGTCTCGAGGCCCTGGCCACGGCCGGCACGACGCTGACGCGGGTGACGGCGATCGGCGGCGGCTCGCGCTCGCGCTATTGGCTGAAGGCAGTCGCCACCGCGCTCGGCCTGCCCGTCGACATTCCGGCCGATGGCGATTTCGGCGCTGCCTTCGGTGCGGCGCGACTCGGCATGATCGCGGCGACGGGCGCCGATCCGCTCACAGTGTGCACGGCGCCGGCCACCGATGCCACCATCGAACCGGTCGCCGCACTAAGCAATGCCTATGCGGATGCCTATCAACGCTACCGCTTGCTTTACCCAGCCATCAAGGCCGCCACGGCGTGAGTGGTTTCCCACCCCCGCCGAGGCCTGAGATGACGTCACTGTGCCGGAACCTTGTCGAGAAAGCCGGTGACGCTTTTAAGGCGGCCATTCTCGATGACGCCGATGTCGGTGCCTTCGATGACGGAATCCGTGCCTTCCGGCCCGAGATTCCACGAGAAGCGGATCGTGTCGCCAAACCCGTCCGGCTTGCCCTTCAGCGAAAACCGGAAGCCGGAAAAACGCTGCTGGACGCCTTCGATCAGTGCGGCGACGCCGTCATGGCCGTCGCCCTGCATGATCGGATCGCGGTAGCTGATGTCCTCGGTGAAGGCCGCCTTGAGCAAGGCTTGCCGTCGCATGGCGTCGCTCTCGTTCCAGGCAGTGATGTAATTTTCGGCGATCGTGTTGAGGTCGGTCATGGTCTGTCTCCTTTGTTGAGTGGCTTTGACCTGACCGTTTTCATCCAAGGCCCACGCGAAACCAATTACGCCTGAGGTAATCAGGACAGAACCATGCGAGAGGACAGACAATCATGACCAGCGGCTTTTTCGGCGACATCCAGAAGATCAAATACGAGGGGCCGGATTCGACCAATCCGCTGGCCTACCGGTTCTACAATCCCGACGAGATTGTCGCCGGCAAGCGGCTGGAAGACCATCTGCGATTTGCCGTCGCCTACTGGCATTCGTTCGCCTGGCCGGGCGGCGATCCGTTCGGCGGCCAGACTTTTGAGCGGCCGTGGTTTGCCAAGGCCGGCGGCACCGACACGATGGAGCTGGCCAAGCTCAAGGCCGATGTCGCGTTCGAGATGTTTGCGCTGCTCGGTGCCCCCTACTTCTGCTTCCACGATGCCGATGTGCGGCCGGAAGGAAAAGATTTTTCCGAAAGTGCCGCGCGCCTCGATGAGATCGCCGATCACTTTGCGGCGAAGATGAAGCAGACTGGGGTCAAGCTGCTTTGGGGGACGGCCAACCTGTTCTCCAACCGCCGCTTCATGTCGGGTGCCGCCACCAATCCCGACCCGGATGTCTTTGCCTATGCGGCAGCGACGGTGAAACACTGCATCGATGTCACCAAGCGGCTGAAAGGCGAGAACTATGTGCTGTGGGGCGGCCGCGAGGGCTATGAGACGCTGCTCAACACCGACCTTGCCCGCGAACAGGAACAGGCCGGCCGCTTCCTCAACCTGGTCGTCGATTACAAGCACCGCATCGGCTTCAAGGGCACCATTCTGATCGAGCCGAAGCCGCAGGAGCCGACAAAACACCAGTACGACTATGACGTCGCCACGGTCTACGGCTTCCTGAAACGCTTCGGGTTGGAGAAGGAGGTCAAGCTCAACATCGAGCAGGGCCATGCCATCCTGGCCGGCCATTCCTTCGAGCATGAACTGGCGCTGGCCAGTGCGCTCGGCATCTTCGGCTCGATCGACATGAACCGCAACGACTACCAGTCGGGCTGGGACACCGACCAGTTCCCCAACAATGTGCCGGAAATGGCGCTGGCCTATTACCAGGTCTTGGAGGCCGGCGGCTTCAAGTCCGGCGGCACCAATTTCGACGCCAAGTTGCGGCGACAGTCGCTCGATCCGCAGGATCTGCTGATTGGCCATATCGGCGGCATGGATTGCTGCGCACGCGGCCTCAAGGCCGCCGCGCGCATGGTCGAGGACAAGGCGCTGTCGGGACCGCTGGCCGAGCGCTATGCCGGCTGGAACTCGGCCGAGGCCAAGGCGATGCTTGCCGGCAAGCGGACGCTGGAGGAGATCACCGAACGCGTCGTCAAGAAGAAGATCGAGCCGCAGCCCAGATCCGGCCGCCAGGAACTGCTCGAGAATGTCGTCAACCGGTACGTCTGAGGTGTCGCACCGGCGGGTCTCTTGCCGATCCGCCGGCGCGAAACAGCTTTGCGCGAGGGCGGAACCGACGACAAGGTTTTGCCTCGCACCGCCCCTCAATCGCCTCGCTCTTGCCTTCAAACAGCCGTCACGAATCTCGTATAGTGTGGTTTGTGGCGGGAACGGAAAGAAGGAGGCGAAACGATATGCAGCACGAACGCGAAATCGACGCCCTGCTCTCATCTGGCGAGGCCGGATCGATTATCGACCGGCTGATGGCGCTGCCGCATCCGAAGCACGGTGCGCGCAGTGCAAACGAATGGGATCGCGCGGTCGCCAGCCGCTTTGAGACCCATCTTGCGAGACAGATGCGCTCGCGCATCGACGGCAAAAGCGACCGCCAGGACGCTGCCTAATCCCGACTATCCCCTACGCAGCCTGACCGGCGCTTCGCCGAAAGCTCTTGAAAACGCCCTGGAAAATGCCGCGGCGGACGAGAACCCTGTCCGCCCGGCAATATCGGCCATGGCCACGCGCGTGTCGACCACCAGCCGGCGCGCGGCACCCAGCCGCAGCCTGAGATAATAGGCGCCCGGCGTCTCGCCGATCGACTTGCGAAAGATGCTTTCCAGCGTTCTTGCCGTCACCCCGGCGCGCTTTGCCACAGCAGCGATGGTCAAGGGTTGGTCGACATGGGCTTCCATCAGCCGGATGGCTTGCGCCAGCCGCGGATCGTAGCCGTCGAGGCGGCCGAGCGAGACCAGCGGCTGCGCGTCGGTCGCGGCGCGCGCCTGGTCGTAGATGAAGACACTTGCCACATCGAGCGCGACGGCCATACCGAGCCGCGTGCGGATCAGATGCAGCATCAGGTCGAAGGTCGGCGAAGCACCGCCCGAGGTGAAGACCGGCCCGTCGATGACGTAGCGGTCGGGGCGGACATCGACGCCGGGAAAGGCCGACGAGAAATCTTCCATGTCCTCCCAATGCGTGGTGGCGCTGCGCCCTTCCAGCAGGCCGGCGCGGGCGACCAGCCAGGTGCCGGCTTCGACACCGCCGCAGGCGCGTGCGGCGCGCGCCGCCCGGCGCAGGCCGGCAAGCAGGGCCGACGTGGCATAGTTCTGCGTGCCGAAACCGGCAACGACGACGAGCACATCGGTCGTGTCCGCCGCATCGAAGCGGCCGCTGACCGCAACCGGCAGGCCGCACGTGGTGACCGGCGCTTCGCCGGTCACCGAAACCAGCCTGAAATCGAACAGCGTCTCGCCGGCAATACGGTTGGCGGCGCGCAGCGGATCGACCGCCGATGCCACGCACATGATCGACGACCCGGAAAATATCAGAAGCGTTACCTTGAGCGGCGAGCGTTCGGCGCGAAAGATCGAAGGCTTTTCGTTTTTCATCATGCGATCTTCGTAAAACGCAAAACAGTTTCCGGCAAGTCAGGCATTGTTGCCGTCTGTTCGATCAGGCCCATGTTTGATTGGGCCGTCTGTGCTGGTTGGGAGGAAAGTCCATGCCGCTAACGATGAACCGTGAGGTTTTCATTACCTGTGCCGTGACCGGGTCCGGCAGCTCGCAGGAGCGTAGTCCGCATGTGCCGCGTTCGCCCAAGCAGATTGCCGATTCGGCCATCGATGCGGCAAAGGCGGGTGCGGCGATCGTCCACTGCCATGTGCGCGACCCCGAAACCGGCAAGCCACGGCGCGACGTGCAGCTCTATCGCGAAGTAACCGAGCGCATCCGTGCTGCAGAGGTCGACGTGGTGCTGAACCTGACCGCCGGCATGGGCGGCGACATGGTGTTCGGTTCGCCGGAAAATCCGCTGCCGCTCAACGAGAAAGGCACCGATATGGGCGGCGCGACCAACCGCGTGGAACATGTGCGCCAGTGCCTGCCGGAAATCTGCACGCTCGACTGCGGGACGATGAACTTCGCCGAAGCCGACTATGTCATGACCAACACGCCCGGCATGCTGCGCGCCATGGGCGGCATGATGACGGCGCTCGGCGTCAAGCCGGAGATCGAGGCCTTCGACACCGGGCATCTCTGGTTTGCCAAGCAGCTTGTCGAGGAAAAGGTGCTGGATCCGGATGCTCTCGTGCAATTGTGCATGGGCGTGCCATGGGGCGCGCCGGATGATCTCAACACCTTCATGGCGATGGTGAACAATGTGCCGTCGAGCTGGAATTGGTCGGCGTTTTCCATCGGCCGCAACCAGATGGCCTATGCCGCCGCCGCGGTGCTGGCCGGCGGCAATGTCCGCGTCGGGCTCGAGGACAATCTCTGGCTCGACAAGGGCGTGCTGGCGACCAACGCGCAGCTGGTCGAGCGGGCGGTCAGCATCGTGTCGAACATGGGCGCAAGGGTCATCGGCCCGGACGAGGTGCGCAAGAAGCTCAATCTGACGAAGCGCGCGCCGCTTTGAAAAGGGAATCGGTAGGGAGGAGCCGCCGATGAAGACCGTGAAATTCACCGCCATGAAGGACGGCGACCGCGACGATTACGCCTTCCTCACCGAGCACGAGATCGACTATGCGGCGAAGACCGGCGAACGGCTGCTTGATGCGCTTGTCCAGCTCGACGAGGGCCTGTCCGGCTACAAGATCACCCGGCTCGGCCATTCGCTGCAGGCGGCGACGCGCGCATGGCGCGACGGCGCCGACACCGACTGGATCGCCTGCGCGCTGCTGCACGACATCGGCGACATCTACGCACCCTACAATCACGACGAATATGCAGCTTCGATCCTAAAACCTTTCGTGCGCGAGCAGTGCACCTGGGTGGTGGAAAAGCACGGTGACTTCCAGCGCCTCTATTACGCCCACCATCTCGGCGGCAATCCCCATGCGCGCGACCGTTTCGCAGGCCATCACTATTTCGACGATTGCGACCAGTTCTGCGAGCGCTGGGATCAGTCGAGCTTCGATCCGGATTACGACACGTTCCCGACCGATTTCTTCCGGCCCTTCGTGCTCGAAGTGTTTGCGCGCAGGGCCTATGACCCCACCGTGATCCGCGCCGGCGAGCGCGTGCCTCTCATCGACCTGGAAATAGCCAGGACAAGAACCGGAGCCTCCGCATGAGCATCATCACCAAGGCGGCTGCCATCGGCGGCGGCGTCATCGGCGCCGGCTGGGTGGCGCGGCTGCTCTTGAACGGCATCGACGTGTCGATTTTCGATCCCGACCCCGAAGCCGCGCGCAAGGTCGGCGAAGTGATGAAAGGCGCGCGCCGCGCCTACAAGCAGATGCTGCCCGACGGCCTCCCAAAAGAGGGCAAACTGACCTTTGCCAAGACCATCGCCGATGCCGTCGCCGATGCCGATTTCATCCAGGAAAGCGTACCGGAACGGCTCGACCTGAAACACCGCGTGCTGGCCGAGATCGACCTTTATGCGCCGGCCAACGCCATCGTCGGCTCCTCGACCTCCGGCATCAAGCCGACCGACATGCAGGTGGCGATGAAGAAGCATCCGGAGCGGCTGGTCGTCGGCCATCCGTTCAACCCGGTCTACCTCCTGCCGCTGGTCGAGATCGTCGGCGGCGAACAGACCTTTCCCGAGGCGATCGAAGTCGCCAAGGAGATGTACGCCTCGATCGGCATGAAGCCGGTGGTGATCCGCAAGGAGATCGAGGCGTTTGTCGGCGACCGCCTGCTGGAGGCGGCATGGCGCGAGGCGCTGTGGCTGATCAAGGACGGCATCTGCACGGTCGAGGAACTCGACGACATCATGCGCTATGGCTTCGGCCTGCGCTGGGCGCAGATGGGCATGTTCCAGGTCTACCGCGTCGCCGGCGGCGAAGCCGGCATGCGCCACTTCATGGCGCAGTTCGGACCGTGCCTGAAATGGCCATGGACCAAGCTGATGGATGTGCCGGAGTTCAACGACGAACTGGTCGACCTCATCGCCACCCAGTCGGACGACCAGGCGCATGGCCTGTCGATCCGTGAGCTCGAAAATATCCGCGACGACAATCTGGTCGCGATCATGGAGGCGCTGTCGAAACAGAACAAGGGCAAGGGCTGGGGCGCCGGCGCCTTGCACAAGGACTATACCAAGCAGCTCGCCAAGCTTGCGGCGAAGAAGCCCACCGCTTCCAAGGCGGCCGAAAAAGCCAAGGCTGAAAAGCCGAAGAAAAAGAAGAAAGGCTAATACTATGGAATTTGGCCTCTCCGAAGAACAGAAACTGATCGTCGAGACCACGCGCGCCTTCGTCGAGAATGAACTCTACCCGCATGAGCGCGAAGTCGAGCGCACCGGCGTGCTGCGCCGTGAGCTGATCGAGGAGATCAAGGCCAAGGCAATCGAAGCCGGGCTCTATGCCGCCAACATGCCAACGGAAGTCGGCGGCGCCGGGCTCGACACGGTGACCTGGCTGCTTTACGAAAAAGAGCTCGGCCGCGCCAATTACGCGCTGCACTGGACCTGCGTGGCGCGGCCTTCCAACATCCTTCTGGCCGGCACGCCGGAGCAGCGCGAGAAATACCTTTATCCCTGCATTCGCGGCGAGAAATGGGACTGCCTGGCGATGACCGAGCCGGGTGCCGGCTCCGACCTGCGCGGCATGAAGGCGACCGCCGTTCAGGACGGCGACGACTGGGTGCTGAACGGCACCAAGCATTTCATCAGCCATGCCGACCTTGCCGACTTTGCCATCGTCTTCATGGCCTCGGGCGAAGAGGAGACGCCGCGCGGCAAGCGCAAGAAGATCACCGCCTTTTTCGTCGACAAGGGCACCAAGGGCTTTTCGGTGCGCGACGGCTATCGCAATGTCTCGCATCGCGGCTACACCAACGCCATCCTCGAATTCGACGATTGCCGGCTGCCCGGCGCCCAAGTTCTCGGCGAGGTCCACAAGGGTTTCGACGTCGCCAATTCGTGGCTTGGCGCAACCCGCCTGCAGGTCGGCGCCACCTGTCTCGGCCGGGCCGAGCGGGCGCTTGGCCATGCCGTCGAATACGCCGCGCAGCGCCAGCAATTCGGCCAGCAGATCGGCAAGTTCCAGGGCGTATCGTTCAAGCTCGCCGACATGGCGACCGAACTGAAGGCGGCCGACCTGATGGTGTTCGAAGCCGGCTGGAAGTACGATCAGGGCACCGTCACTGATCAGGACATGGCCATGGCCAAGCTGAAGGCCACCGAAATGCTCGCCTTCGTCGCCGATGAAGCAATCCAGATCCATGGCGGCATGGGGCTGATGGACGACCTGCCGCTGGAGCGCATCTGGCGCGACGCCCGCGTCGAGCGCATCTGGGAAGGCACTTCGGAAATCCAGCGCCACATTATCTCGCGGGCGCTGCTGCGCCCGTTCGGGGGCTGATCGATGCACAAACTTGAGCGCCTTTTGCGCCCGCGAACGATTGCCGTCTTCGGCGGCGCGCAGGCTGCCGCCGTCGTCGCGCAGTCGATCAAGATGGGCTTTGCCGGCGAGATCTGGCCGGTGCACCCGACCAAGGAGAAGGTCGCCGGCCGCAAGGCCTATCGCTCGGTGGCCGACCTGCCTGCAGCGCCGGACGCTGCCTTTGTCGGCGTCAACCGGCATTTGACCATCGAAGTGGTCAAGGCGTTGGCCGAGCGCGGTGCCGGCGGCGCCGTTTGCTTTGCCGCCGGTTTTCTCGAGACCGAGGCCTATGACGAGGACGGCGAGCGGCTGCAGGCCGAACTGGTCGCAGCGGCCGGCCAGATGCCGATCATCGGGCCGAACTGCTACGGCCTGATCAATTATGCCGACGGCGCGCTTTTATGGCCCGACCAGCATGGCGGTATCAGGCTGGCCGAGGGTGGCCGCGGGGTCGCCATCATCACCCAATCGTCGAACATCGCCATCAACATGACTATGCAGAAGCGCGGCCTGCCGATCGCCTTTCTGATGACCGCCGGCAACCAGGCACAGACCGGCCTTTCCGAAATGGCGCTCGGCCTGATCGAGGACGATCGCGTCACTTCGCTCGGCCTGCATATCGAGGCCTTCGATTCAGTAGCCGGCTTCGAAAGGCTGGCCGCGCGGGCGCGAGAGCTGAAGAAACCGATCATCGCCATGAAGGTCGGCCGCTCCGAGCAGGCGCGGCAAGCGACCGTCTCGCATACCGCGTCGCTGGCCGGCTCGGACGCTGCCTCGGGCGCCTTCCTAAAGCGGCTCGGCATCGCCCGCGTCGATTCCATCCCTGCCTTCATCGAGGCGCTCAAGCTCCTGCACGTCACCGGCCCCCTGCCCGGCTATCGGCTGTCGTCGATGAGCTGTTCGGGTGGCGAAGCGTCTGTCATGGCCGACAGCGCAGAAGGCCGCTGGGTGAATTTCCCGGCGCTGACCGACACGCATCGCGCCCACGTCAAATCGACGCTCGGGCCGCTGGTTGCGGTGGCCAACCCGCTCGACTACCACACCTTCATCTGGAACAACGAGCCGGCGATGACCGCCACCTTCACCGCCATGGTGTCGGGCGGCTTCGACCTCAACATGCTGGTGCTCGATTTCCCGCGCCCCGACCGCTGCTCCGATACCGACTGGTGGACGACGCTGCGCGCCTTCGAGTCGGCGCTGAAGACCAACAAGGCGCAGGGCGCGATCGTCTCCTCGCTGCCGGAGAACCTGCCCGAGGAATACACCGCCGGGCTGATGGCACGCGGCATGGTGCCGTTGTTCGGCATTTCCGAGGCAATGGACGCCGCCCACGCGGCCGCCTTCATCGGCTGGGCCTGGCGCGAGCCGCAGGCGCAGCCGATCGACACCTCCGCGTCAGGTGCGCTGGCCAGCGACCATGTCACGCCTGATGAGGCCGAGGCGAAAGCGCGGCTGATCGAGGCCGGGCTTCCCGTGCCCAGGGGCGAGTGCGCCGGCAATGCGGTCGAAGCGGTGATCTCCTCGATGGCGCTCGGTTTTCCGGTTGCGCTGAAGGCTTTGGGCGTCACCCATAAATCCGAGCTTGGCGCGGTGCGGCTTAACCTCAGGGATGCCGAATCCGTCAGCACGGCCGCCCATGATCTCGACGCACTCGGCACCGGCCTCTATGTCGAGCGCATGGTGCGCGACGGCGTCGCCGAACTGCTCGTCGGCTTCACCCGCGACCCGATGTTCGGCGCGGTTATGACGCTCGGCACCGGTGGTGTGCTCGTCGAACTGCTGCGCGACAGCGTCACGCTGATGCTGCCGGCGACACGCGACGACATCGAGGCGGCATTGCGCGGGCTCAAATTGTTCCCGCTGCTCGAAGGCTATCGCGGCCGGCCCAAGGCCGATGTCGCGGCCGCGATCGATGCGATATCAGGCATCGCCGCCTTCGTGCAGGAAAATGCCGGCGAGATCGAGGAACTCGACATCAATCCGCTGATCGTCTGCGCGCAAGGCAAAGGCGCCTGGATCGCCGACGCGCTGCTGGTGCTTGGAGAGAAAAAGAATGTCTGACGTCATCACCACCCGCCGCGAGGGCACCATCCTCGAAGTCACGCTCGACCGGCCCAAGGCCAATGCCATCGACCTGAAGACCTCGCGCCTGATGGGCGAAACGTTCAAGGCGTTCCGCGACGATCCGGGTCTGCGGGTCGCCATTATCAAGACCGCCGGCGACAAGTTCTTCTGCGTCGGCTGGGACCTGAAGGCCGCGGTCGGCGGCGATGCGGTCGACGGCGACTATGGCGTTGGCGGGTTCGGCGGGCTGCAGGAATTGCGCGACCTCAACAAGCCGGTCATCGCCTGCGTCAACGGCATGGCGGTCGGCGGCGGTTTCGAGCTGGCGCTATCCTGCGACCTCATCTACGCGTCGGATCATTCCTCCTTTGCGCTGCCCGAAATCCGTGCCGGCACTTTGGCCGACGCAGCGACGATCAAGCTGCCGAAGCGCATTCCCTATCACGTCGCCATGGATCTTTTGCTCACCGGCCGCTGGATGGATGTCGCCGAGGCGCATGGCTGGGGCCTGGTCAATGAGGTGCTGCCCAAGGACAGGCTGGAGGACCGGGTTTGGGAGGTCGCCCGGCTGCTGGCCAGCGGGCCGCCGCTGGTCTTTGCCGCGATCAAGGAGACGGCGCGGGTCGCCGAATCGCTCACCTTCCAGGACGCGATGAACCGGGTGACGCGCCGCCAATTGCCGGCGGTTGACGCACTGTACGGCTCGGAGGACAATCTCGAGGGTTTTCGCGCATTTGCCGAAAAGCGCGACCCGGTGTGGAAGGGGAAGTAGTGGCTCCACTTTTACGCTCTCCTCGATGGAGAGGTACGGAGTTCCCATGACCGACTACAAAAAGCTGATCGACGCCGAAACCTGGGCCTTCATCGAGCGGACCAATTCCTATTATCCGCCAGACACGATCGACTACACGATCGACCATCAACGCGACATCTACGACCGCATGTGCCGGGAGTTCTCTGCCGGCCATCCGCAAGGGGTTACGGCGGAGACCACCGCCATTGTCACGCCCTCGCATCCGATCCCGATCCGCATCTATCGCACCCCGGCGCCGGAAGCGGCGGCGATGGTGCTTTATTTCCACGGCGGCGGTTTTATTCTCGGCGGGCTCGACAGCCATGACGATATCTGCGCCGAGCTTTGCGGCCGCACCGGGTATGAAGTGGTTTCGGTCGACTACCGGCTGGCGCCGGAACATCTTCATCCGGCCGCCTTCGACGATGCCATCAGCGCCTTCGAATGGGCGGCGACGATTTACAAGCGTCCGATCCTGCTTTGCGGCGACAGCGCCGGCGGCAATCTCGCCGCTGCGGTCAGCCACGCAACACGCGGCCATGCGCGAAGGCCGATCGGCCAGGTACTGATCTATCCCGGCCTTGGCGGCGACCGCTCGCAAGGCTCTTACGTGACCCATGCCGAGGCGCCGATGCTGACGGTGCGCGACCTCGATTTCTACACGAATATCAGGACCGGCGGCGAAGACCGCACCGGCGATCTCACGCTGTCGCCGCTGGCCGACGCCGATTTTGCCAATCTGCCGCCGACCGTGCTGATCACCGCGCAATGCGACCCGCTGTCGTCGGACGGCGAGGCCTATCGCGATCGCATCGTCGCGGCGGAGGGATACGCCTTCTGGTTGGAGGAGCCGGGTCTGGTGCATGGCTATCTCAGAGCCAGGCATACGGTCGGCCGCGCCCGCTCGAGCTTTACCCGGATCGTCGACGCCGTGGCGGTTCTGGGCCGGGGTGAATGGATCTGGTGAGAGATAGCCGCCATTGTAGCCGGGACCACGGCTGGCGCGGCGTTCCTCTCAGGAAGATCGCTCAGGGCTTATTGCCGATCCTGGCGCTGCCCCTCATCGCCCTGCCGGGCACTTCTCCCCGTATAGCGACGGGGAGAAGGGGGTGGCCGCAATCTTGGCGCACATTCTACAATGTTGGATATTGGCGAAACCTCTGATGAGAGCGCCCCTCTCCCCGTCACTATACGGGGAGAGGATGCCGGCAGGCAGGTGAGGGGCAGCGCCGACGTCCAGAATTGCTCAGAAGCGATTGCTCTGCCTCTCACCCTACCCCGCGTGACGCGGCGCGGCCGGCGCTGCGGCTGGAAAAAATGCAGCCGCCGAGAAACGTGCCTTCCAGCGCGGCATAGCCGTGCATGCCGCCGCCGCCGAAACCGGCGGCTTCGCCGACGGCATACAGTCCTTCAACCGGATGGCCCTCGGCGTCCAGCACGCGGCTGTCGAGATCGGTCTGCAAGCCGCCCAGCGTTTTGCGGGTCAGGATATTGAGCCTGACTGCGATCAGCGGGCCATTGGCAGGATCGAGCATCTTGTGCGGCTTGGCCGTGCGGATCAGCCGGTCGCCCAGATAGGCGCGGGCGCCGCGCAAGGCGGTGATCTGCATGTCCTTGGAGAACGGATTGTCGAGCTGCCGGTCGCGGGCGCGGATTTCGCGCTCGACCTGCGCCAGCTCAAGCAGCGGCTCGCCGCCGACAAGTGCGTTCATGCGGGCGACCAATGCCGGCAAATCAGGCTCGACGATGAAATCCTCGCCCTTTTCCATGAACGCCCTCACCGGACCAGGAACGCCTGACGTGGCGCGGCCGAGTACCTGGCGCCAGCTTTTTCCGGTGAGATCGGGATTCTGCTCGGAGCCCGACAGCGCGAACTCCTTCTGGATGATTTTTCGGGTCAGGATGAACCAGGAATAGTCGAAGCCGGTGCTCATGATGTGGCTGAGCGTGCCCAGCGTGTCGAAGCCGGGATAGAGCGGCACCGGCAGGCGCTTGCCGCGGGCGTCGAGCCACAGCGACGATGGGCCGGGCAGGATGCGGATTGCATGGTCGGTCCAGAGTGGCGCCCAGTTCCTGACGCCTTCGACATAGTGCCACATGCGGTCGCGGTTGATGATGCTGCCGCCGGCCGCCTCGGTGATCGCCAGCATGCGGCCGTCCACATGGTCGGGAACGCCGGAGATCATGCGCCTGGGCGGCGCGCCGAGCCGCTGCGGCCAGTTTTTCCGGACAAGCTCGGGATTGCCGCCGATGCCGCCGGAAGCGACGATGACCGCTTGCGCCTTGAGCTCGAAATCGCCAGCGATATCGCGTGAGCTCTTGCGGCCGCGCTCGACATCGCTCGGCACCAGAATGTCGCCGCGCACGCCGTTTACGACAGCGCCTGTCCGCATCAGTTCGTCGACCCGGTGGCGGAACTTGAAGCGGATCAGCCCGCTTTTCTCGGCCTCGCGCACGCGCTGAACGAACGGGTCGAGCACGCCGGGTCCAGTGCCCCAGGTGACATGGAAGCGCGGCACCGAATTGCCGTGGCCGACGGCATTGCCGCCGCCGCGCTCGGCCCAGCCGACCACCGGAAAGAACTTTATGCCGCGCTGCATGAGCCATGAACGCTTCTCGCCAGCGGCGAAGCCGACATAGGCTTCGGCCCAGCGGCGCGGCCAGAGATCTTCCGGGCGGTCGAAGGCGGCGGTGCCCAGCCAGTCCTCGAGCGCCAGATCATGCGAATCGCGGATGCGCATGCGCCGCTGTTCGGGCGAATCGACGAGGAAGATGCCGCCAAGCGACCAGAACGCCTGGCCGCCGAGCGACTGTTCCGGCTCCTGGTCGACGATGATGGTCTTCTTGCCGGCCTCGGCCAGTTCCGCCGCGGCGACGAGGCCGGCGAGGCCAGCGCCGACAATGATCACATCGGCATCGTCAGCCATTCCCTCCTCCCCCGGCTCTCCTCCCGGCTTTGACGGATCGTCAGACCGTCTCCCAGCCTTCCTTCTCGCCGGCGCGGAAGATGGCGTCGATGACCTTCTGGTTGAGCACCGACTCTTCCAGCGTAAAGACGCGGTCGGTGCCGCCCTGTGCCGCCCGCGCGAAGGCCTCGACCTCCAGCCGGTATTGCTGCATGCCGGGGAAGCGGAACACTTGCGCCTCGCTGTGGTTCTGGTTGTGCAGCTCGATGCGATGATGGTCGTAGATCCCGGCGTTGAACGGCGAAAGCACCTCGATGAAGCCCTTCTCGCCGTGGAACACCATCACCTGCCGCGCCGCCATCTGCGTCGACAGGTAGAACGACAGTTCGAAGTCGCCGAAATCGGCGCGGATCGAAGAGTAGATGTCGGTGCCGAACGTCTTGTCGCGCTCGATCGTCGCCTGGACGCGCAGCGGCTCCTTGCCCGTCGAAAAACGCGTCGATACCGTCGGGTAAACGCCGATGTCGGGCAGCGCGCCGCCGCCGAGATCGAGCTGGTTGCGCATGTTCTTTGGATCGACATTGTAGTAGGAGAACGCGCCCTGCACATGGCGCAGCCGGCCGATGGCGCCGTTGGCGATCAGCTCGCGCACCTTGATCCATTGCAGGTGGTAGACGACCATGAAGGCTTCGCAGACGAGCACGTTCTTGGCGTCGCGCAGCTTGATCAGCGGCGGAATGTCCTTGGCATCGAGGGCCAGCGGCTTTTCGACCAGAACATGCTTGCCGGCCTCGATCGCCTTGGCGGTCCATTCGACATGCTGCGCGGTCGGCAGCGGGATGTAGACGCCGTCGACGTCCTTGGATGCGAGCAGCTCGTCATAGGAACCGAAGGCATGGGGCGCACCGAAACGATCGCCCAGGGCACGGGCCCTCGAAATGTCGCGGCTGGCGATCGCGGACAGCACGCCGTTCTCCGCCTCGACTATTGCGGGCAAAAGATGCTCGCGGCCGATCTTGGCCGTCGACAAAACACCCCATCGGAACATCAGGCTTCTCCATCTTTAATGCAGACGTCGAGCTTTGCCTGAAATCGGCGGAAAAGCCAATGCGAAGCATGGCAGGGAGCAAGGCGATCGTCTGCGGCTTGTTCGGGTGCCGGCGCTGCCCTCCGCAGAGCTTGGGTCCTGCAAAGGCTATCCCCTTCTACCTGTAAGCGTCATGTCGAAGTCGACAACGTTCGAATAGATCGGCGTGCCGACATCCATGCCGTAGCGTGACCGCAGCACCTGGCCGGTGACATGGAATCTGATCGTGCCTGCCTTGAGGCCGGCGAGCTCGGCGGTGAACTTTTCCGGAAAAGTCTTGCCGCGCGCCGTCAGCCGGCCGGTGACAAGGGCTGACGTGTCGCCGGTGCGTTTCACGCTGATCGAGCGGAACTGGATTTCCGGGTTGTTAGCTGCGTCGAATACCGCGTCGGAGCGAAGGAAGGCGTCGACGCGGCGCTGGCCGGTGCCGACGCTTTCGGGAAAGATCGTGATATTGACCTGGGAGCGCCCGATATTGCTGTTGTCGATGCGGATGCTGCCCTTGAAGCGGGCGAAGGCGCCGGCGAGCCCGCCGCCGCCGGCCTTGCCTACGGAGAAACGGATGCTGGAACCGGCCGGGCTGATCGTGTAGCTGCCGGCAGCGTCGCTGAGCGCCACCGCCGCGAAAACAGGCAGGGCAAGGCAAGCGGCGACCGCCGCAAATCCGAAGATGCGCGCAACCATGGGCGTGATCCTTTTTTGGAGGCAACGCTTTTTAGCGCCCTCGCCCCACCAACGAATGAGCCGCCCACTCTATTCCGCGTTGTGATCCGACGAAGGCGTGATCATGCGCGTCAGCACCGTGTCCTTCAGCCAAAAATGATGGCGCAGCGCCGCGGCGAAATGCAGGGCGACAAGTCCGATGCCGGCATAGGCGAGATACCAATGCGCCGACGTCCAGAAGCTTTCCGCCGGGTCCGATTCCGCGAGTGGCAGGTCCGGCATGACGAACAGGTTGAACGGCACGCTCGGGATCTCCAGCATCGACACCGACACCAGCGCCCAGCCGGACAGGGGCAGCGCGAGCTGAAACGCGTAGAGCGCGAAGTGGACGAGCGCCGCCGTCCGGCGCTCAAAGCGCCCGACCGAGCGCGGCAGCGCCGGCACCGCATTGCCGAGCCGCCAGGCGATGCGCAGGATCACCAGGCCGAGCAGCAGAAAGCCCAGGGATTTGTGCAGCTGGATCAGCTCGAAGGCGGTGCGCTGGCTAGATACCCGCACCATGACGACGCCGAGCACGAACTGGCCGATGAAGAGCGCCGCGATCAGCCAGTGAAGGACGATTGCCGCCCAGCCATAGCGGGTGGTGTCGTTTGTGATCAATACGGGCATGGCCAGCAAACGCCGGCGGCCCCGGCTTTCTTCCACTGCCAACAGTCTATCCCGCCGTCTTGAAGAAATCGACAAACGCCCTGAGCGACGGCCGCATCTGGCGGCGGCTCGGATAGTAGACGAAGAAACCGTCGAAGGGCGGGCACCAGTCCTCCAGCACGCGAATGAGCTTGCCGTCGGCAATGCCATCGCGAACATAATCCTCGAACACGAAGGCAAGGCCGGCGCCGTCGATCGCCGCATTGGCGATCAGATGGTCCTCGTCGAGAATCAGCGGCCCTTGCACCGCCAGCTCGATCTCCTCGCCGTCCTTCTCGAATTCCCAGCGGTAGAGGATGCCGCTGGAGAAGCGGAAGCGGAGGCAGCGGTGACCGGCAAGATCGTACGGATGGCGCGGCCTGGGCATGGTCGCGAAATAGGATGGCGCGCCGACGACGGCGCCGCGAAGGTTGGGCCCGATGCGCACCGCGATCATGTCGCGCTGCAGGCTCTCGCCGAGCCGCACACCGGCATCGAAGCCGCCCTCGACCACATCGGTGAAGCGATCCTCGATGACGATCTCCAGCACGATGTCGGGATAGGCCGATGTAAAGGCACCGAGCCGCGGCGTCAGCGCCAGGTGGGCAGCGGTGCGCGGCACAGTCAGCCTTAGATTGCCAGCCGGCCGGTCGCGCGCCTCGACCGCCGATTCCAGCGCGAGATCGATTTCCGACAGCGCCGGCCTCAACCGCTCGAGCAGCTGCGCGCCTGCCTCGGTCGGGGCGACGCTGCGCGTGCTGCGCGCCAGCAGCCGGACGCCGAGGCGCGCTTCCAGGCTGGAAACCGTATGGCTGACTGCGGAGGGCGCAATGGCCAGTTCCCTGGCCGCGCCACGAAAGCTGCCGCACTGGGCGACGGTTGCCAACACTGCAAGCTGTGAGAGGTGAGTTCGGTTCATTGATCTGTTTTTTAGAACAGCCCGTGCGAATGAGAGCTGATTATCGAACGCGATGCAAGACGCTATTTCCGTCGCATCACAACAAGGAGACGCGTAATGCAAACCCGCCAGCTTGGAAATGAACTTGATGTCTATCCGGTCGGCCTCGGCTGCATGGGGATGAGCTTCGTCTATGGCGGCCAGGCGGAGGCCGACGCGATCGCCACGCTGCGCCGCGCCGTCGAGATTGGCGTCAATTTCTTTGACACGGCCGAAGTCTATGGCCCCTACGAGAACGAGATCCTGCTGGGAAAGGCGTTGAAGCCGGTGCGCGATCAGGTGACGATCGCGACAAAATTCGGCTTCAAGATCCTGGAAGAAGGCAATGGCGTCGAGCGCATGGCAGGCGTTGACAGCCGCCCCGAACACGTCAAGGCGGTCGCCGAAGCCTCATTGAAGCGGCTGGGCACCGAGGTGATCGACCTGTACTACCAGCATCGCGTCGATCCCAATGTGCCGATCGAGGATACGGTCGGCGCCATGGCCGAGCTGGTGCGCGAGGGCAAGGTGCGCGCGCTCGGCCTGTCGGAAGCGAGTGCGGCGACCATTCGCCGGGCGCATGCCGTGCATCCGATATCAGCCGTGCAGAGCGAATATTCGCTGTGGAGCCGCGATCCGGAAGAAGAGGTGTTTGCCGTCTGCCGTGAACTCGACATCGGCTTTGTTCCCTACAGCCCGCTCGGTCGCGGCCTGCTGACCGGGACGATCGCCAAGCCAGAGGCTCTCGGCGCCGGCGATTGGCGCCTCACTCTGCCGCGCTTCCAGGCCGACGCCATGGCAGCCAATGCGGCTGTTATCGCCACGCTGGAGACGATGGCGGCCCAGAAGGGCGTGACGTCGGCGCAGCTGGCGCTCGCCTGGGTGCTGCATCAGGGCGATTTCATCGTGCCGATCCCCGGCGCTCGCAAGATCCGCCATCTGGAGCAGAACGCGGCAGCGGCACAGATCGCGCTGAGCCAAGCCGAGGTGGCGGCCATCGGCGACGCGCTGTCGCCGGAGAAGGTCACCGGCAAGCGCTACACCGAAGAGATGCTGGCGCTGGTCAACGGATAGACAGCGGCTGGATGAAAATTCGAAGGGGCGCTCCGGCGCCCCTTTCTTTGTTTCCAATCCAAATTTATGCCCGCAGCACGCCGCCGGTCTGCTTGTGCACATTCTCGACGATGCGCTTTGCCAGCGCTTCGAAATCCTCATCGGTCAGCGTTTTTTCGATCGGCTGGATTGACACTTCGATGGCGATCGATTTCTTGGCCGCGCCGAGCGACGCACCTTCAAAAACGTCGAAGACCGAGACGTTGGTGATCAGCTTCTTATCGGCGGCAAGGGCGGCACGGGTCAGCGTGCCGGCTTCGACAGCCTTATCGACGACAAAGGCGAAATCGCGCTTGACCGCCTGGAAGGCGGACAGTTCCAGTCTCGGCTTTGTCCGCGTCGGCCTGGCCTTCGGCTCGGGCACGGCGTCCACGAAAACTTCGAAGCCGCAAAGCGGGCCGGAAACGTCAAGCCCCTCCAGCGTCTTCGGGTGGAATTCACCGAACGTGCCCAAAATGACTTTCGGTCCGAGCTTGATCGTGCCGGAACGGCCTGGGTGATACCAGGCCGGCCCGCCGGCCTCGATCTGCAGCCGTTCGACCGGCGCGCCGCAGGCTTCGAGCGCTGCGATCGCGTCGGCCTTGGCGTCGAACACGCCGACGGAACCGGCATTGCCGGCCCAGTGGCGGCCTGAACCATCGAGCTTGGCCGTGCCGCGCCGCACGCCGGCGGCGACGCGCCGCTGCTGGTCGGCCGCATCACCCTCATAGGTGCCCGACACCTCGAACAGCGCGACATCGCCGATGCCCTTGTCGGCATTGCGCTGCGCGGCGGCGATCAGGCCCGGCAGCAGCGACGGCCGCATGTCGGACATGTCGGCGGCGATCGGATTGGCGAGCTTCAGTGCGGTCTGGTCGCCGCCGAACAGTTCGGCATGTTTTGCCGGAATGAACGACCAGGTGACGGCTTCCATCATGCCGCGCACGGCCAGCGCCCGCTTGGCTGCACGGGTGCGGACCTGCAGCACAGTCAGGATTTTTGCGTTAACGGCATCATGCGCGCCGAGCGGCTGCGGGGCGATGTTGTCGACGCCATGGATGCGCATGACTTCCTCGACCAAGTCGGCCTTGCCGTCGACATCCGGCCGCCAGGATGGCACGGCGACATTGATGACATCACCCACGCCTTCCGGTTTGAAGCCGAGGCGCGAAAGGATGGCGAGACTCCCGTCCCTGGGCACCTCGATGCCGGTCAGCCGCTTCACTTCCGACAACGGGAAGGAAACGATCTTCTCGACATGGCCGGCATAGCCGACGACTTCGGTTTCGGTCGGCGTCCCGCCGCAGAAATCCAGCACCAGCTTGGTGGCCAGTTCCACCCCGGGCACCATGAATTCAGGGTCGACGCCGCGCTCGAACCGGTAACGCGCATCGCTGATGATGCCTAGCGTCCTGCCGGTGCGCGCCGTGGTGATCGGATCCCATAGTGCGGATTCGATCAGCACGTCGGTGGTGTTCTCGTCGCAGCCGGAATGCTCGCCGCCCATGATGCCGGCGATCGATTCGACGCCGTCCTCGTCTGCTATGACGCACATGTCAGGCGTCAGCGTGTATTCGCGGCCGTCGAGCGCCAGCACCTTTTCACCGTCACGCGCCCGGCGCACGGTAAGATTGCCGGCGACCTTGTTGGCGTCGAACACATGCAGCGGCCGGCCGCGGTCGAAGGTGACGTAGTTGGTGATGTCGACCAGCGCGCTGATCGGTCTCAGCCCAATGGCGATCAGCCGCTGCTGCAGCCATTTCGGCGACGGGCCGTTTTTCACGCCGCGCACCAGCCTGAGCGCGAAGCCCGGGCAGAGCTCCGGTGCTTCGATCTTCACCTTGACCGGGCACATGCCGTCGCCGGCATGCGGCTTGATCGCGCCGCCGACGAGGCGGCCGAGTCCGCTCGCCGCCAGATCGCGGGCGATGCCATAGACGCTGGTCGCGTCCGGACGGTTCGGCGTCAAATTGATCTCTATGACCGGATCGTCGAGATGCGCGTAGGCGGCGTAGCTGGTGCCGACAGGCGCATCGGCGGGCAGGTCGATGATGCCGTCATGCTCTTCGGAAAGCTCCAGCTCGCGCTCGGAGCACATCATGCCATGACTTTCGACACCCCTGATCTTGCCGACCGCCAGCGTCACGTCGATCCCGGGAATATACGTGCCGGGTGCTGCAAAGGCGCCGATCAGGCCAGCGCGGGCGTTGGGCGCACCGCAGACGACCTGCACCGGGGCCTTGCCGTCGCCGGTGTCGACCGTCAGCACGCGCAGCCGGTCGGCGTCGGGATGCTGCACCGCCGTCAGCACCTTGGCGATGACGAACGGCTTCAGGCTCGACCTGTCGTCGACATGCTCGACTTCGAGACCGATCGAGGTCAACCGCTCGACGATCTCGGCCAGCGAGGCGTCGGTCTCGAGATGATCCTTGAGCCAGGAGAGGGTGAGTTTCATGACTGTGTTCCGTCTGATGGTCTGGGCACGCTGGTCTTCAAATGGCGCGGCAAGTCGTCCGGCATGTGCAGGAAGGGCAGTTGCTCGCGCACATGGGCATGGTGCGTCGGTTTGAAATAGGCCGGCATGTCCATGGCGCCGAGCACGAAATAGATATGGTCGGCCAGCCGCTCGTCGACATAGGCGATCGGCGAGCCGTAGACGCCGCAAAAGGAGCGCGTCACCGACCCGTTCTCGAACATCTTCAGCGCCTTGCCCGTGAAGGCGACCTGCTCGGTCATGAAGCCGACGAAAGCCGATACCGGCGCGCCGCTGGCCCGCCGGCAATCGCCGCAATGGCAATAGCTGACATGGTGCGGTTCGGCCGAAGCCTCGAACCGCACGGCGCCGCAACGGCAGCCGCCGGTGTGGGCCGCCGTCATGCGCTCAAGCCCCCGAATAGCGTCGGCATGTCGAGCGGCCGGAAGCCGTAATGCGACAGCCAGCGCACATCGGCGTCGAAGAAGGCGCGCAGGTCCGGCATGCCGTATTTCAGCATGGCGATGCGGTCGATGCCCATGCCCCAGGCAAAGCCCTGATACTCGTCGGGATCGAGCCCGCCGTAGCGGAGCACGTTGGGGTGGACCATGCCGCAGCCGAGGATCTCCATCCAGTCGGAGCCTTCGCCGAAGCGCACCTCGCCCGGCCGCGAACGGTCGCACTGGATGTCCACCTCCATGCTGGGTTCGGTGAACGGGAAGAAGGACGGCCGGAAGCGCATCTTGACCTGCGGTACCTCGAAGAAGGCCTTGCAGAACTCCTCCAGCACCCATTTCATGTTGGCGACATTGGCCGTCTTGTCGATCACCAGTCCCTCGACCTGATGGAACATCGGCGAATGGGTGGCATCGGAGTCCTGCCGGTAGGTTTTTCCGGGGATGACGATGCGGATCGGAGGCTTCTGCACCTCCATGGTGCGGATCTGCACCGGAGAGGTGTGGGTGCGCAAAAGCTTGCGCTCGCCCTTCTCGTCCGGCTGGAAGAAGAAGGTGTCGTGCATCTCGCGCGCCGGATGGCCTTCCGGGAAATTCAGCGCGGTGAAATTGTAATAGTCGGTCTCGATATCGGGACCTTCGGCGATGGCAAAGCCGAGGTCGCCGAAGATCGCGGCAATCTCGTCGCTGACCTGACTGATCGGATGGATGCGACCGCGCTCGGCCGGCGATTGCCGCACAGGCAATGTGACGTCGACCTTTTCCGCCGCGAGCCGTGCCGCGATCGCCACGTCCTTCAGCTCGGCGCGGCGCGCGGTAAGCGCCTCGGTGATGCGGTTCTTGAGGCCGTTGATAGCCGGGCCTTTTATCTGGCGCTCTTCTGCGCTCATCGAGCCGAGCGTCTTCAGCATGTCTGAGACCGAGCCCTTCTTGCCGAGCGCTGCAACGCGAACTGCTTCGATCGCGGCCTCGTCGGCGGCCGACGCGATGTCGGTCATCAGGGAATTTTCGAGGGTTTCCATGTCACTCATGTTTCAGGCCCGATTGGAGGCAAAGAAAAACCCGCGCCAGCCCTGCCAGCGCGGGTTTCCCAAATCAAGTGTCGAAGTGCTTGGGAAGGCGCTGGTTAGGCTACAGCGCTTTCAAAAGCGTTCGGCGTGGTGTTCTTGAGGTATTCGAGCGCGACCTTGGCCTTGGCCACAAGTGCGGCAAATGCCTGCGGCTCGTGGATGGCCATGTCCGACAGGATCTTGCGATCGATCTCGATGCCGGCCTTGTTGAGACCGTCGATAAAGCGGCCATAGGTCAGGCCATGCTCGTGGGTCGCGGCATTGATGCGCTGGATCCAGAGAGCGCGGAACGAACGCTTGCGGTTCTTGCGGTCGCGGTAGGCGTACTGCAGCGACTTTTCCACCGCCTGCTTGGCGATGCGAATCGTGTTCTTGCGGCGGCCATAAAAACCCTTGGCGGCTTTCAGGACCTTCTTGTGCTTGGCGTGCGAAGTGACGCCTCTTTTTACGCGTGCCATGTCATGATCTCCTTAAAACGTTGTCCAGACCGAATGCCCTAGAGGCCGTTCGGCAGAAAATTCTTGACGACCTTCTTGCCATCCGGTTCAGCCAGAACCATCGTGCCGCGGGCATTTCGAATGAACTTGTTGGAACGCTTGATCATGCCGTGACGCTTGCCGGCCGCAGCCGACAGGACTTTACCCGTACCTGTGATCTTGAACCGCTTCTTAGCGGCTGACTTGGTCTTCATCTTGGGCATTTTGCTACTCCGTTTATGTGCGCATCATCGCGCTTTTTGTTCGCTTCAGGCCGACCAAAGCCCGAAAAGCAAATGAAACCGCCACGGCATGCCCTGCCGGGCGGTTTTTGGGAACGGCGGTGCTATACGTCAAAGCGGGCCGGCGCGCAACACCCTGTGCCTATGGGAAACGGAACAGCACCGGCAGTATGCCCGATTGCTGGGCGCCGTCGATCGATTCGAAAAACGGCAGGGCAACGAGGAATACCAGTCCGTCCAGCAGCGTCGTCCGCAGCAGGCGCGGCTTGAAGCTGCCGGTGTCGCCTTCCTGATACAGCGAAAGTTTCGGGAAGAAGCGCGGCACCCGCGCCATATACGCCTGGAATGGAGTACCGAAGGCTTCCTTCAGGAACTTCTCTTCGCGCCCGATGACGACATGAAAGGCGGCGGCGCAAATCACCGCGAAGCCGATCGCCGCAGTGATCGAGCCCATCTGCGCGCCGACGCCGGCGGCAGCTATCGAGGAGAAGACATAGAGCGGATTGCGGGTGATCGAATAGGGTCCGCCGGTAACCACCTCGGAGGATTTGCGTCCGCCGATATAGAGCGTTGACCACAAGCGCCCGACAATGCCGAGAAAGATCAGCAGGACGCCGACCATTTCGATCGTTTCGTGCGGCACGCTTTCGGGAGGAAAAGCAGACTGGCCAAACAGCAGCGCTGCGAACATGACGACCACGAGGGCGGCAAGCACCATCCTGCGTGCGTGCTGATACCTGCCCAGCGCACGCTTGGCCTGCGCTTGTTCGGCCCGCGCCGATTTAACTTCATTAAGCATGTCGGGAATCCGATCGTCGAGGAACTTCGCCAGCGATCGCAGCGTCTGGCCAAGAAAACAGGCGCGCCGCCGATCGCCGGGACGCCTTTGCAGGATGATTCAGGCGTATTTAATGCATGTCGCTTCTTTTGCTGGCATCCGCAACTCAATACAGCCAGAAGAGGACGGGAATTACACCGCTTTCCTGTCCGGACTCGATGAGTTCGAAAAACGGTATGGAAGCCAGGAACATCAAGCCGTCGCGCAGCGTGTGATTGAAGATGCGTGGTGGGAAGGTGACCTCAGGCTGATCGCGATAAAGCCGGGGATTGGGAAAAAACCGCGGCACCCGTGCGATGTAGTCCTTGTACGGCGCCCCGAGCACAGTCGTCAAATGCCGTTCCTCGCGCAGCGTGACGATGTAGAACGCGGCCCCGCACAAAACCGCCGACGCCACCGAGACGATCACGCTGCCGGTCTGGGCGCCGATGCCGGCGGCCGCTACGGTGGAGAAGAAATACAGCGGGTTGCGCATCACCGAATATGGGCCGGTGGCAACCACTTCGGCCGACTTGCGGCCGCCGATATAGAGGATCGACCAGAGCCGCCCGCCGATCCCGATCAATATCAGGGCGATCCCGTACTGCCCCTCTATGCGTTCGTGGCCTAGTTCATCGTGCGTGGAGCCGCCGAAGATCAGCAAAGCGCAAAAAGCACCGATCAGCAGCGCCAGCAGGACGCGCCGGCGCCGCTGATAGCGGCCCATTTCGTCGAACGACTGTTCAATCGGAGAACGTGCCGCAGCGGCCATGGGACAAACCTTTCGCCGCGAGGACCGGCAACCCGAATCCTTGTCGATGCAACTTGCGGAGAAATCATGGCGAAGACAAAACAAAACAAAAGGCCGCCGAAGCGGCCTTTGCTTTCGACGGGAACGCTTAGCGGGGCGCCAGCACCATCATCATCTGGCGGCCTTCGAGTTTCGGTTCGGCTTCGACCTTGGCGATGGGCGCCACTTCCTCACGAACTTTATTCAGAAGCTGCATGCCGAGTTCCATATGCGCCATCTCGCGGCCGCGAAAGCGCAATGTCAGCTTGACCTTGTCACCTTCCTCGAAAAACCGCCGGACCGCTTTCATCTTGGTCTCGTAGTCATGGCTGTCGATGTTCGGGCGCATCTTGATCTCCTTGATCTCGATGACCTTCTGGTTCTTGCGCGCCTCGGCCGCCTTCTTCTGGTTGGCGTATTTCAACTTGCCGAGATCGAGAATTTTTACGACGGGCGGCACTGCGTTGGGCGATATCTCGACCAGATCGAGCCCAGCCTCTTCGGCGAGCAGCAATGCGTCATTGATGGAGACATCGCCATGGTTGTGGCCTTCGGCGTCGATAAGTTGGACCCGGGGAACCCGGATGTCACGGTTGGAGCGCGGGCCCTCCTTGGTGGGCGCCGTTGCTTTGAAAGGTCTGCGAATGGTCGTGGTCTCCTTGAGCCGTTTCGTTCGGGATTTTCAAATCAGATTGCGAACGCGCCAATGTGGTGAGCGCGCGGCCGGAGTCAATAGCACAGCGTTCACAGGAAATCACCTGTTCCCTGACTTCTGCCTGTACCAAACGAAGAAACTTGCCGAGCACTTTTCGTTGAACCGCCTGCTGTGTCAAAAGACTTGCGTGAGGAGTTCGCCGCAGACTTGCGTGAGGAGTTCGCCGTGACCGCACCGGTTTTTCTCGATGTCGACGGAACCAGCATCGCTGTCAGGCGCGCTGCGGGTGCCGCGCCAGGCATTGTCTGGCTCGGCGGCTATAAGTCGGACATGCTGGGCACCAAAGCCGAGAAGCTGGCGGAATGGGCGAGCGGGCAAGCCCGGGCATTCCTGCGCCACGACTATTCCGGTCATGGCGAATCGGGCGGCGCCTTTACCGACGGCACCGTCTCGAAATGGCTTTCGCAAAGCCTCGCTGTCTTCCGCCATTTCACGCAAGGCAGGCAAATCCTGGTCGGCTCGTCGATGGGCGCATGGATCGCGCTGCGCATGATCCAGGAATTGCGCCAAGAATTGCACAAGGAAGGCCAGAACCGCATCGCCGGCCTGGTGCTGCTGGCGCCGGCGACGGATTTCACCGCAGAGCTGGTCGAGCCGGCGCTGACCAAAGCGCAGAAGCGCGATCTTGCCAAGAAGGGCTTTTTCGCGGAGCCGTCGGACTATTCGGCCGAGCCTTACATCTACACCCGAGCGCTGATCGAGGATGGCCGCAACAACCTGACAATGACCGGGCCGATCGACACCCATTGCCCCGTCCACATATTGCAAGGGCTGGCCGATGCCGACGTGCCGCCGAGCCATGCGCTGAAACTCGTCGGCCTGCTGCCGGCCGACGACGTCACGCTGTCGCTGATCCCCGAGGGCGACCACCGCCTGTCGCGGCCTCAGGATCTCGACATGCTGGTGCGGGCGGTCGACGCCATGGCGCGGCAGGCGGGGTAGATTCAGCCGTTGCGGAATGTGTAGGCATATCCGTTGAGGGCTGGAGCACCGCCGAGGTGGGCGTAGAGCACCTTCGATCCCTTGGGGAAATAACCCTTCTTCACGAGATCGATCATGCCCTGCATGGATTTTCCCTCATAGACCGGATCCGTGATCATGCCTTCAAGGCGCGCGCAGAGACGGATCGCCTCCTTCGTCTCCTGCGAGGGGACGCCGTAGACCGGGTAGGCATAATCCTCGATCAGAACGACATCGTCCTCATCGAGCTCCTTACCGAGTTCGACCAACGTCGCGGTGTTCTGCGCGATCTTGAGCACTTGCGCCCTGGTCTGCGCCGGGGTGCCAGATGCGTCGATGCCGATCACCTTGCGCTCGCGGCCGTCCTTGGCGAAGCCGACCAGCATGCCAGCGTGAGTCGAGCCGGTGACGGTACAAACGACGATGTAGTCGAAGGTAAAGCCGAGCTCCTTCTCCTGGGCGCGCACCTCCTCGGCGAAGCCGACATAGCCCAGGCCGCCATACTTATGCACCGAAGCCCCGGCCGGAATCGGATAGGGCTTGCCACCCTTGGCCTTCACATCCGCGATCGCCTGTTCCCAGCTTTCCCTGATTCCGATATCGAAGCCCTCATCGACCATCTGGACATCCGCGCCCATGATCCGGCTCAAAAGGATGTTGCCGACGCGATCGTAGACGGCGTCCTCATGGGGTACCCAGCTTTCCTGCACGAGACGGCATTTCATGCCGATCTTCGCCGCGACGGCCGCCACCATGCGCGTATGGTTGGATTGAACGCCGCCGATCGACACCAGCGTGTCGGCGTTTGAGGCGATCGCGTCCGGGACGATGTATTCAAGCTTGCGCAGTTTGTTGCCGCCGAAGGCGAGGCCGGAATTGCAATCCTCTCGCTTGGCATAGAGATCGACCTTCCCGCCGAGATGAGCGCCGAGCCGCTCCAGTTTCTCGATATGGGTCGGTCCGAAGGTGAGCGGATAGCGTTCGAATTTCTCGAGCATGAGAGTGCCTCCCTTGTTCCAATTCGCTGCGGTGTGATGGGATGAACGCTATCAGCTTTGCCTTGAAAGGTGCTCTCAAAATTCGAGCCTAAAATATCCCAGATTTCGTTTCATGGCGTTGAAAAGTCATATAGTTTCGATCCTAAATCCGAATAATGGAAGAATCTTCCATGCACGCACCGCTCGACCGAATCGACCTGAAAATGTTGCGCCTGCTTCAGGGCAATGGACGACTGACCAATGCGGAGCTGGCGCAGTCGGTCGCTGTCAGCCCGGCGACGTGCCACCGCCGCACGCAACGCCTGTTCGATGAAGGCTATATCAGCCATGTCAGGGCGGTAGTGACACCGCAAAAGGTCGACAGAGGCGCGCTGGTGATGGTGGGCGTCGTCCTCGACCGCTCGACCCCGGAGAGTTTCGCGGACTTCGAAAAGGCCGTCGCCAAACTGAAATTCATCCTCGACTGCCATCTGGTGGCAGGCGACTTCGATTACTTTCTGAAGATCAGGGTTGGTGACATGGCGGATTTCAACCGAATCCACGGGGACCAGTTGATCGCACTGCCCGGCGTTCGCCAGACGAGAACGTTCTTCGTGATGAAAGAGGTCGTCGACAACGCACCCCTGGATTTTTGAAATGGACATCCGAAGCATCAGCCATTGCACCGGCGCCGGGTTTCGCTGCAGAACCGTCGGCGGCAACGCCACCCTGATCGCGGGCCTGGTCGTTCTTTTCCTTGAAACGCTCAAAAAGCGATAATCATTTTCAAATGCTTGTCCAGTTTTGGCTGTGGCTGTCTTGAATCGCCGTTTTTCCCATCCCATTTCGATTCCACGCAGCCGGGATTGGCTGTCTCCAACTGAAGGATTGGGAGAAAATGAACACATCTGCATTGATCCGTCCGGCCTGGACGCCGGCGACCATCGCACTGATGGTGATCGGCTTCATGGTGTTCTGGCCGCTCGGCCTCGCCATGCTCGCCTACATCATCTGGGGCGACCGGCTTGACGGCTTCAAGCGCGACGTCAACCGCGCGACCGACGGCATCTTCGCCGGCTGCCGCCGCGGTTCCGACAGAGCGGCGCGCTGGGGCCACGGCTCCGCCCGCACCGGCAACGTCGCTTTCGACGACTGGCGCGAAAAAGAACTCGAGCGGCTCAATGAAGAGCGCCGCAAGCTCGACGAGATGCTGAGCGAGTTCGACGAATATGCCAGGGAATTGCGTCGCGCCAAAGACCAGGAAGAGTTCGATCGCTTCATGGCGAACCGCAACAAGCCGACATCTCCTACAACTGGTGGATCGACCGGCTCGTCGGGGACTGGCAACGGTGGCAAATCCACGCCAGGCCTACTGGACGAGTAACGCACTTGGCCTGACATAAATAATCAAAAACGGCGTCGCGTCAGCGGCGCCGTTTCTTTTTTGTTCTATTCGTTTTCCTCGAATCACGTATCGTCCCGCCCATGTCATTCGGCATCTTCCGCAACCTGACCAAACCCAGGCCCGCCCCCGTCGTGGAGCGGGAGCATTGTGTCGCCGGCCGCACGCTGCCGCTCAAGATCGTCGAGAGCGACCGGGCACGGCGCCTGACGCTGCGCATCGATTCCGGCGGCCGTGGTCTGCGCATCACCGTGCCGCCGGGCCTGCGCCGAGGCGAAGTGGAAAAATTTCTCGATCGCCATCAGGACTGGCTGGAGCAGCGGCTGGCCAAGGTGCCCAACCGGCCGCAGGTGCGGCCGGGCATCAAGATACCGGTGCGCGGCGTGCCGCATCGCATCGTTCATGAGCCTTCAAAACGCGGGACCGTGACGCTGTCGCGCGACGAACGCGGTCCGCTGATGATCGTGCATGGCGATCGCGTGCACCTGCCGCGCCGCATCGCCGATTTTCTCAAGCGCGAAGCCAAGCGCGAGATCGAAGCGCTGGTGGTCAAGCATACCGGGGCGGTCGGCAAGCGGGCCAAGGCAATCCGCTTCAAGGACACGTCGAGCCGCTGGGGATCGTGCACCTCGGAGGGCAACTTGTCGTTCTCCTGGCGCATCATGATGGCGCCGCGACCGGTCATAAACTACCTCGTCGCGCATGAGGTGGCGCATCTCAAGGAGATGAACCACGGCCCGAAATTCTGGAAATTGTGCGAGCAGCTCTGCCCCGACACCGAGCGCTGCAAGGATTGGCTCAAGCGCAATGGCGGCGTGCTGCAAGCGATCATGTTCGAGTAGATCGCCCGATCAGTCGTCGTTGGCGGCGTTGAGCTCTTCAGGACGCAAGCCCTCGTCGGTATGGCGCGGCCATGGCAAGAAATTCTTCTCGACGGCATCGTTGCTGAAATAGTCGAGCGCGCGGTGTGCCTCGGCGCCATTGAAGGCGGCCTTGTCCATCAGATGCGCGATGACCTCGCGGGCCTGCGCGAGCTTTTGCCTGAGTTGGGCGACGGTTTGGTCTGCCATGCTTGTTTGCTCCCGCCTGTGCTGTCTGAAGTAAGGTAGCGCGTTCAGCGCTGGTGGCAAACATGGCGCTTTTTCTCGACTCTTTTGCCGTTTCGTGCCAATCCCCGCGTCATGGCGCTTGACATCAAGATATGCGGATTGAAGTCCGACAAGGCGTTGGCCGCGGCATTGGCCGGCGGCGCCAGCCATGTTGGCTTTATTTTCTTTGCCAAAAGCCCGCGCTATGTCGAGCCGGCGGAGGCCGGCCACTTGCGCGAAGCGGCAATCGGCAAGGCCAAGGCGGTTGCCGTGACGGTCGACGCCGGCGATGCGTTTCTGGATGAAATCGTCGAGAAAATGCGCCCGGACATGCTGCAGCTGCATGGCTCGGAAACACCCGAGCGGGTGGCCGAGATCAAGGCCCGCTATGGCCTGCAGGTGATGAAGGCGCTGCCGGTCAGCGAGGCTGCCGATCTGGAGCGGATAACACCCTTCGTCGGCATTGCCGACCGTTTCCTGTTCGACGCCAAGCCGCCGAAAGGTTCGGACCTGCCGGGCGGCAACGGCATTGCCTTCGACTGGCGCGTTCTGGCCGGCCTTGACGCAGGCGTCGATTACATGCTTTCCGGTGGACTCAACGCCACCAATATCGGCGACGCTTTTCGGCTTGCCAACCCGCCCGGATTAGACATTTCCTCGGGCGTGGAAAGCGCGCCGGGCGTCAAGGATCCGACGCTGATCGAACAGTTTTTCCGGGCCGTCAGAGCCGTGCGGGACACACGCGCAGCCTGAAGGATAGAACCCAGAGCATGTCCCGGAAAAGTGGAAACCGTTTTCCGACAAGGACATGCTCCAAACAAGAAGTAGGAGATCGGCGATGAACAAGCCGGCGATACCCAATTCCTTCCGCACCGGACCCGACGAACAGGGCATGTTCGGCATCTTCGGCGGTCGTTTCGTTGCCGAAACGCTGATGCCGCTGATCCTCGACCTGGAGCGGCACTGGAACGAGGTTAAGGACGACCCGGATTTCAAGGCCGAGCTGACGGACCTTTCGACCCACTATGCCGGAAGGCCGTCGAAGCTTTATTTCGCCGAAGGCCTGACCAGGCATCTTCGTGAGGTTTCCTCGGCGAAGGGCCTGGGCGGCGGCGCGAAGGTCTACTTCAAGCGCGAGGATTTGAACCACACCGGCTCGCACAAGATCAACAACTGCCTCGGCCAAATCCTGCTGGCCAAGCGCATGGGCAAGAAGCGTATCATCGCCGAGACCGGCGCCGGCCAGCATGGCGTGGCGTCGGCCACCGTTGCGGCGCGTTTCGACTTTCCGTGTGTCGTCTATATGGGCGCTACCGACGTCGCCCGGCAAAGTCCGAACGTCTTCCGCATGAAGCTGCTCGGTGCCGAGGTGCGGCCGGTGACCGCCGGTCACGGTACGCTCAAGGACGCCATGAACGAAGCTCTCCGGGATTGGGTGACCAATGTCGAGGACACCTATTACCTGATCGGTACCGCCGCCGGCCCGCACCCCTATCCGGAGCTGGTGCGCGACTTCCAGTCGGTGATCGGCACCGAGGCGCGCGCCCAGATCCTGGAGCAGGAAGGCCGGTTGCCGGACACGATCATCGCCGCCGTCGGCGGCGGCTCGAACGCCATCGGCTTGTTCCATCCCTTCCTCGACGACAAAGAGGTTCGCATCATCGGCATCGAGGCCGGCGGCCGCGGCCTCGATGGCATCGAGCATTGCGCCTCGATGAGCGCTGGCGCGCCCGGCGTGCTGCACGGCAACCGCACCTACCTCCTGCAGAACGGCGACGGGCAGATCATGGACGGGCATTCGATCTCGGCCGGCCTCGATTATCCCGGCGTCGGACCGGAGCATTCCTGGCTGCGCGACAGTGGCCGCGTCGACTATGTGCCGATCCTCGATGACGAGGCGCTGGAGGCATTCCAGCTGACGACACGCGTCGAAGGCATCATCCCGGCGCTCGAATCCGCCCATGCCATCGCGCATGCGGTGAAGATCGTACCCGGCATGGACAAGGACCAGATCGTCATCGTCAATTTGTCCGGCCGCGGCGACAAGGACGTACATACGGTGGCCAATATGCTGGGCATGGAGATCTGATCATGACCACCCGCATCGACCGCCGCATGGCCAAGCTGAAGGCCGAGGGCCGCCCGGCGCTCGTCACCTATTTCATGAGCGGCGACCCGGACTACGACACCGCCTTGTCGATCATGAAGGCGCTGCCCAAGGCAGGCGCCGATATCATCGAAATGGGCATGCCGTTTTCCGATCCGATGGCCGACGGCCCGGCGATCCAGGCGGCCGCCCTGCGCGCGCTGAAAGGCGGCCAGACGCTGGTCAAGACGTTGAAGATGGCGTCGGAATTCCGCGCCGCCGACAATGAAACGCCGATCGTACTGATGGGCTACTACAATCCGATCTACATCTACGGCGTCGACCGCTTCCTCAGGGATGCGCTGGCCAGTGGTATCGACGGGCTGATCGTCGTCGACCTGCCACCGGAAATGGACGAGGAGCTTTGCATTCCGGCACTGAAGGCCGGCATCAATTTCATCCGCCTGGCGACGCCGACCACCGACGACAGGCGCCTGCCCAAGGTGCTGCAGAACACCTCCGGCTTTGTCTATTACGTGTCGATGACCGGCATCACCGGCTCGGCGCTTGCCGACACCGGCAAGGTCGCCGCGGCAGTCAGACGCATCAAAGGCCATACCGACCTGCCGGTCTGCGTCGGTTTCGGCGTCAAGACCGCCGAGCAGGCACGCATCATCGGGGCGTCGGCCGACGGCGTCGTCGTCGGCACCGCGATCGTCAATGCGGTCGCCAATGTTCTGGGGCCGAAGGGCGAAAAGACCGCCGACCCGGCCGAGGCGGTCGCCACGCTGGTCAGCGGGCTTTCGCAAGGCGTGCGCGCGGCCCGCCTTGCTGCCGCCGAATAGTCTTCCTACGTCTTCGTCAGGACAGGAGCCGAAGCGATGAACTGGATCACCAACTACGTTCGCCCGAAGATCAATTCGATGCTCGGCCGGCGCACCGACATGCCTGAGAACCTCTGGATCAAGGATCCGGAGACCGGCGAGATGGTCTTCCATAAGGACCTGGAGCAGAACCAGTTCGTCATCCCGTCCTCCGGCCATCACATGAAGATCTCGGCCAAGGAGCGGCTGAGATTCTTCTTCGACGACGGCAATTACGAGATGCTCGAAAACCCCAAGGTGGTGCAGGATCCGCTGAAATTCCGCGACGAGAAGCGCTACACCGACCGGCTGAAGGAGGCCAAGGCCAAGACCGGGCTGGAGGACGCCATCATCAATGCGGTGGGGACCGTCGAGGGCCTGCCGGTGGTGGTGACCGTGCAGGACTTCGCCTTCATGGGCGGCTCGCTCGGCATGGCAGCCGGCGATGCCATCGTTCGTGGCTTTGAGATCGCTGTGCAACGCAAGCGGCCGCTGATCCTGTTCGCGGCCTCCGGCGGCGCCCGCATGCAGGAAGGCATCCTGTCGCTCATGCAATTGCCGAGAACCACGATCGGCGTCGATCGGCTGAAGGAAGCCGGTCTCCCCTATATTGTCGTCCTGACCAACCCGACCACCGGCGGCGTCACCGCCTCTTACGCCATGCTGGGCGACGTGCACATCGCCGAGCCCGGCGCGCTGATCGGTTTTGCCGGGCCGCGCGTCATCGAGCAGACCATCAGGGAAAAACTGCCCGACGGCTTCCAGCGCGCCGAGTATCTGATGGAGCACGGCATGGTCGACATGGTGGTGTCGCGGCTGGAGATGCGCCAGACGATCGCGCGGCTCCTGAAAATGCTGCTCAAGCTGCCGGAAGAAGAAAAGCCGCTGGAACCGGAAATTCTGCCGCCGGTGGCGCTCCCGGCGGAAGCACGCCCGCAAGCCTGACGCGACATCCGTCGTCGCGAACCGCGATTGCGCGCCATCTGTGGCGCTGTAGCATCTTGATTCGCGCATGATGCTTTCCGATTTCGATTTTCGGGGTCATGCGCTAGGATTCTCCCATGACCACGCTTGCAGCCGACCGCGAAATCGAAAGCCTGATGTCGCTTCATCCGAAGGGCTTCGATCTTTCGCTCGACCGCATTTCGCGGCTGCTGGAGCGGCTGGGCAATCCGCAGGACCATCTGCCGCCGGTCATCCACATCGCCGGCACCAACGGCAAGGGCTCCTGCGCCGCGTTTTCGCGGGCGCTGCTGGAAGCATCCGGCCACCGCGTCCATGTCCACACATCGCCGCATCTGGTGAACTGGCATGAGCGCTACCGGCTGGCCGCCGACGGCGGCGGCAGGCTGGTCGAGGATAAGGTCTTCGCCGACGCCATCGCCCGCGTCGCCAAAGCCAATGAAGGCCAGAAGATCACCGTCTTCGAAATCCTCACCGCCGTCACCTTCCTGCTGTTTTCCGAATATCCGGCAGATGCCGTCATCATCGAGGTCGGCCTTGGAGGCCGCTTCGATGCCACCAATGTCATCAGCGAGCCGGCGGTGTCGGTGATCATGCCGGTCTCGCTCGACCACGAATCCTTTCTCGGCGACCGTGTCGAACTGATCGCCGCCGAAAAAGCCGGCATCATCAAGGGCGGTTGCCCGGTGGTCATCGGCGCGCAGGAAAGCGAAACGGCGTTGCAGGTGCTTATCGAAACCGCCGAGCGGCTCGGCTGTCCCGCCTTCGTCTATGGCCAGGATTTCCTCGCCTTCGAGGAAAACGGCCGGATGGTCTATCAGGACGAAGACGGGCTGATGGACCTGTCGCCGCCGCGGCTGCCAGGGCGCCACCAGTTCGCCAATGCGGCGGCGGCAATTGCGGCGGTCAAGGCGGCGGGCTTCGAGATCAGCCATCGCGTCGCCGACAAGGCGATGGCCAATGTCACCTGGCCGGGGCGGATGCAGAAATTGCCGCAAGGCAGGCTGACGGAACTGGCGCCGAAGGGCGCCGACATCTGGCTCGACGGCGGCCACAATCCGGGCGCCGGCGTGGTCGTCGCCGAAGCACTTGCCGAGCAGGAGGAAAAGAACCCGCGGCCGCTGTTCCTGATTTCCGGCATGATCAACACCAAAGACCAGAGCGGCTATTTCAGCGCCTTCAAGGGTCTGGTGCGGCATGTCTACACGGTGCCGGTGAGCCTCAGCGAGGCCAGCGTGCCGAATGACGAACTGGCGATCCGCGCCGTCGAGGCCGGCCTGTCGGCCGAACCGGTGAGCTCCGTCGCCAATGCGCTGATGCTGCTGCGCGACACATGGGACGGACCGCCGCCGCGCATCCTGATCAGCGGCTCGCTCTATCTGGCCGGCGCGGTGCTGGCCGAAAACGGCACACCGCCGACCTGATCTATTCTGCCGGACCTCCGGTACCAAAGAGGCCAGAACAATTCCAGGAAAAGTGCGTCGCGGTTTTCCTGGGAAAAGCGCGTCGCGCTTTCCCTAGGGAATTGCGTAAAACAAATACTTAGAGCGGTTCGGCGGTTCTATCGAAAGCTGAACGCTCTCGAACGCGGGAGCGATTGCCAAGTCATTGCGCTTCTCACGACAGTCTGCCTTCGTCGTCGATCAGCGCGAGCCGCCACGGAGGATCATCGCCCCATTTCCATAGAACGAGGTTGAGATCCGTCTCGACAGCGCCGGCCGCAAAGCTGCGAACAAGCATGGCTGGATAGCCCTTCGCAATCAATCGGCGCGTTAAAGCCTGCGTTCTTGATTCTCCGCTTGCCTGCATCTGATCCCGCCATGCGCTGTCGGCAAGAGCTGTTGCATCCAACCCTTCTTCCTTGAGCGCGGCCTCGTCCCGGCTGTCGAAAACACTTGCGATTTCGGCGTCATAGGAAACGAGCGTCGTCGGCTGGAGATTGCCGACCTGGTTGGCCTCGCGCAGAGCGGTTATGACGGTCAGCGACGTGTAGAGCGCCGGCGTGCCCTTCGGGTTGAACCGCCCGCCAAACAATGCGGCGCCGCGCCCCGAGAGCGGTTCACGTGCGTAGATTGGGTTGATCGCCCGAAACAGTTTGCCGCGGTAGTGCATCAGCTGTGTCAGGCGTGAACGCCGGCATCGATCGCATCGACATATTCAAGCACCTCAGCGGCCCGCCCGCCGCGCACAAGCTGCATGGCCGTCTGTCCCGAAAAGCCGGGCAGAGGCTCGGAACGGTACCAGGCATACGCCATCAGCGCCGAGCCAAAGCGCGGTTCGACCTTGTTGATGATTTCAATCATCTCGCGCAGGCGGCGCTGCGTTCTGTCGGAACGGATGCGTTCCTTGCGCTGAACGGCGTCGCGACCGAGCCCGGCAGTCCGGGCCACTTCCTCGCTGGTAGTGCGTAGCGCCTCGGCGATTTTTCTTGGGGCAAAGAACCCACCGTCCGCGTACTGGGCCAGAGCCATCTCAGCCTTCCTTCAATCCACACATTTTGTGACGTAATGTAGCGTCAATATGAGTGGCATTCAAGCGAACTCTTCCCAATACCGTCCTGCCTCAACCGGCGATGTTGCGAGGGCCTGCTCCCGCGTTACTTCAGCTCGATCTCGATGAAGGCGTACTCGCCCTCATTGGCATTGATGACGTCATGCTCCACGCCCTCCTTGCGGAAATAGGGCGCCCCCTTCTTCATTTCGGCGAAGGATTCGCCGTCCTTGGTCTGGAGCTTGAGCTTGCCGTCCATCAGCGGCACGATGACGTAATCATGGGCATGACGGTGCCAGCCGGTGTTGTCGCCCGGCGCGAAGCGGTATTCGGTGACGATAACCCGCTCATTGTCGATGAAGACGGTGGCCTTGGCGGATCCGCTCATATCGTTCTCCTGCTTTAAGCCAGACAAGAACATGAGGCGGCAAGTGGCGAGTGCCAGATCGGCAGATCGGTGACGCCAACAAAAAAGCCCGGCGCGAGGGCCGGGCTTGTCTGCGAAATTCTCAGTCGGGTCAGGCGAGATTGCCGTTGATCCAGTGCGACAGCGCCGTCTTCGGCGCGGCGCCGACCTTCATGTCGGCCATTTCGCCGCCCTTGAAAATCATCAGCGTCGGGATCGAGCGCACGCCGAACTGCGCCGCAAGCTCGGGATTTTCGTCAATGTTGAGCTTGGCGATCTTGACCTTGCTGCCGAGTTCAATGGCGATGTCTTCCAGCGCCGGCGCGATCATCTTGCAGGGGCCGCACCACTCCGCCCAGAAATCGACGACGACAGGCTCCTTGGCGTCAAGCACATCGGTCTGGAAATTGCTCTTGTCGACCTTGACGGTGGCCATGCGAAAATCCTTTCGAGAGTTATTGGCGCACCAAATGTGGTGGTGATGGCGCCCTTCTTCAAGCAGCTGTTGTGTCACGCTCCCGTGAGTCGGGCAAGAGCGTTGTCCATGACCGCCGGCGGCAGCTCGATCAGCCGTGGTGCTTCAGTGAACAGCAGCGCCGCCGAGACCTCATGCTCGGGATAAAGCGGCTGGAGCAGCGCGCGATAAAGTGCGAGCTGCAGGACATAGGCCGGTGGAACGTCCGCCAGGGTTGCAGGCGCCGGCCGGTTGGTCTTGTAATCGACGATCGACACCTTGCCTGATGTGACCGCCAGCCGGTCGATCTTGCCGGAGATCGAGCGCAGCTTCCCCTTGACCTCCAGGCTGCCCATGACCGCGACTTCAGCGCGTGAATTCGACGCGAACAGCTGATCGAAGTGGCTGTCGGCAAGGATCGTCGCCACCGAGGCCAAGGCCTTGTCGCGCTCGGTTTCAGGCCATTGCGCCCCGGCGCGCTTGAGGTAGCGTGCCGCGGCATCGCGGCGTTCGGCCTCCGCAATGCCCGGCAGCATCTGCAGCAACTTGTGCAGCGCCAGCCCCCGCATCACGGCAAAGCCAGGCTCCGCCTCGGTGTCCAGCACCGGCGAGCCGGTGTCGATCACCGCTTGCTTGGCCTCGTCGATCAGCGCCGAGGCGCCGGACGGCGACAGCGGCCGCGGCAGATCCTCGAAGGGCGGCAAGGGCTGGAACAGGCTCTTCGGCAACGGCTCGAACTGTGTCGTCTGCCGCGCCTCTTCGGCAGCCGCATGTCCGACCGGCGGCAATTTTGTCACGTGAAACCGATGCACGGTCTCGCCGGTGGCGGGGTGCTGCCGCTCAGCACTTTCGGGTGCGCCGACCAGCGCGCGGCTGACGATCGAATGCCAGGTGCCGGCGTTCGGCGGCCGCTTGCCATGATAGCCGCAGACGATCAGCCGGTCCTCGGCCCGGGTCATGCCGACATAGAGCAGCCGGCGGTATTCGTCGTCGGCCAGCTCGCGAGCGCGGACCGAAGCGGCCCGCGAAAATCCATTGGCGACATCGCTCGCCGAGCGCCAGAGATAGCCCTTGCCGTCCCAATGGTCGCCCGAGCCTTCGAACGGCATCAGTCGCGGCAGATGCTGGTCGCTGAACGGGGCGGAACCGCCATCGACCAGGAACACGACAGGCGCCTCCAGGCCCTTGGCGGCATGCACGGTCATGACGCGAACCTCGTCGCGGGTCTGGTCCATTTCACGCTTGATCTCGGGGCCGGCATTTTCCAGCGTCGACAGGAAGGATTCCAGTCCCGGCAGGCCGGTCCGTTCCTCGGCCAGGCAGAAGCTCAGGAACTCGTCGAGGATGTCGCCGGCTTCCGGCCCGAGCCGCGCTATCATCTTCTTGCGCAGGCCGTCGCGGGCGAGAGCCCCGGCATAGAATTCAAACACCGGCTTGAATGCGGCTTCATCGGACCAAGTGTCGAGTTGGGCAGCGATTGCGGCCAAGGCAGCGCTTTCACCGGCATGCTGCCTGAACGAGGCGATCAACGAGAGGCCGGACGGCCGCTCGCCGGCAAGCGCGAAAAGCGTCTCTTCCGAAACATCGAAAATCGGGCTGCGCAGCACGGCGGCAAGCGACAGATCGTCCTCAGGCTGGACGAGGAAGTGGCCGAGCGCGATCAGGTCCTTTACCGCAATATGGCCGGGCAGGCTGAGCCGGTCGGCGCCGGCGACAGGGATGTCGCGGCGCTTCAGTGCGCGCGTCAGCGCATGGACGAAGCGATCGCGCTTGCGCACCAGCACCAGCACGTCGCCTGGCCGAAGCTTCTTGCCGCGGCCTTCGATGATTTCGTCGGCGCCGATCCAGCCGGCAATGGTTGCCGCGACGTTCTCGGCGACACGCACCGCCGGCGCATGGGCGTGGTCGACGGCTTGCGTCCAGTCGTCGGGCTCGTCAACGACGTCGGCACCGATCGACGGCCAGACCTCGACATAGCCCGGCGCATCGGTGCGAATCGCCTTGTGGTTCAGCGGGTCGGGATCGTGGCTGATGCCGCGCCGCACGACCGGGTCGGCAAAGACACGGTCCACCGCCGCAAGCACGTCGTCGGTCGAGCGGAACGACCAGGTCAGCTTGAGATCGGCGAAGGCGGCGTTGGCGTCGCGCACCTTTCCGGCAAACAGCAGCCTTGAGTCGGCAAAGGAGTCGGGCGCCGCTCCTTGAAAGGAATAGATCGACTGTTTTTCGTCGCCGACGGCAAAGACCGTGCGGTGAACCGTGTCGCGCGCGCCGAGCCCGGCAAAGAATTCCTCCGCCAGCCGCTTCACCACCTCCCATTGGTCGGGACTGGTGTCCTGCGCCTCGTCGAGCAGGATATGGTCGATGCCTTGGTCGAGCTTGTATTGCACCCAAGGACCGGCGTCGGGCCGCGCCAGAAGATTGACCGTTCGGGTGATGAGATCGTTGAAGTCGAGAAAGCCGCGGGCGCGCTTCAAGTGCTCGTAGCGGGCGATCAGCCAGTCGGCGATGGTCAGCGCGGCACGTGTGCCCTCGACCATCCTGAACAAGGCCAATCGATCGGAGATTTCGAGAATGGCATCGGCCGCTGAGAGATAGCGCTCGGCAAGATCCGGCAATCGGTCGAGCAACGCCTTCTTGAACGTCTTTGCCGGCTCGTAAGGCTCGCCATCGGCTCGCAGGAAGGCTTTTGCCAACAATTGCAGCCGGCGAACCGGATCATTCTCGGCGAAGGCAAGATGGGCGTAGGGCAGCAAATTGTTCAGCACGATGCGGGCATCGGCGGCTTCGGCAGCGCGGGCAAAGGTGACGAAATAGTCCGGCAGGAAGCCCGGCAGCGGCCAGACGGACGCCGCCAGGCCTTCGGCGGTCTGGCCGGCGCGAAACCTAAACTCGTCGAACAGCGCCCGGAAGCTATCACCGCCGGCAGCGCTGATGAAGGCGCGCAAGCCGTCGCGCTTGCGCACGATCTCGGCCAGCAAGGCGTCGAGCCCATGTTCGCCGCCGCGTTCCAGAATGGCGGCGAAAGCCTCGGCCAGCCCCGCATCGCCGGCGGCAGTGCCCGAGATCATGTCGCGGCGGGCGGCGGCGAAGAGCGACGCCTCCATCTGGGAATCGAGCATTTCGAAATGGGCCGGTATGTTGGCCTCCAGCGGAAACTGGTGCAGCACCGATTCGCAGAAGGCGTGGATGGTCTGGATCTTCAGCCCGCCCGGTGTCTCGAGCGCCTCGGCGAACAGCCGGCGCGCGCGGCGCACGGTTTCGCGATCGGGCTGGCGACCGTCCAGCGCCGCTATCCTTGCCGCCAGTTCGACGTCGCCAAGCGCCGTCCATTCCGACAAAGTCGAAAACACCCGGTTCGACATGTTGGCGGCGGCGGCGCGGGTGTAGGTCAGGCACAGGATCTTCGACGGATCGGTGCCGCGCAGCAAGAGCCGGATAACACGCTGAGCCAGCACATGGGTCTTGCCCGATCCGGCATTGGCCGACACCCAGGCGGAGTTTTGCGGGTCGGAGGCGCTTGCCTGGCTGGCGGCGGTGTCGGTCGGGATGGGATAGGCCTTCTTCATGCCTCCCCTCCCTCGTCGTCGGCGTCGCCGCCGGCAGACCATTCGAGCACGCGGGCGAGATGGTCGTAGTCGCCATCGGTCTCGCCCTCGCGGAACGGCAGCGCGCGCGACAGATAGAAGGTCGCCGGGTCGGCATAGTGGATCAGCAGTTTTTCAAGCCGCACCCAGGCCTCCTCGGCGAGATCGGCGGCGGTTCGCGGCTTGCGGTTGTATTCGAGGATGGATTCCTCGAACACCTCGCCGTTCGGTTTCAGCCTGATGAAGGCCAGCTGCGACGGCTCGCGCGCGCCAAGCCCCTTGAAGGCGCCGCGCCTGAGCAGCGCGCCTTCGAGCGCCAGTTGCGGCGAAAGGAGCGTATGAGCCTGCGCCTTGGACGGCGAGGAGCCGGTCTTGTAATCCAGGATGTCGGCCATGCCGCCGGCCAGGAGATCGACACGATCGGCATAGCCGGACAGCGTCACGCCGGACTGGCCGACGCCGGTTTTCTCGGCGCGCTCCTCGGCGTGCCGCATTGTCACGGCGAAGGCGCGGCCGCGCTCCCATTCGATGATGCCGGCGGCGAGCTTTTCGAAGCGCGGCCACCACACCGCCTCGACATCGGGAGGAAGGGCGGCCTCGGTAAAACATTCGCGGCCGGCGGCGATAAGACCATCCAGCGCCTCCGGCACAAGCGGGTCGGCGACCCTGGCCGTGAAGAGGTGCAGGATGGCGTGAAACAGCGTGCCGCGCTCGGCGGCGCCCGGGTCGCGGATGACCGGATCGAGCGGCATCAGGCCGAGAATCCTCCTGGCATAGATCGCGTAAGGGTCGCGGCGCAGCGTCTCGATTTCGGTGACGGAGAAATGCTGCGGCCGCACAGTCAGCGGCGGCTTCGGCTGCGGCCGCGGCGCGAAATCTCTCCTTTCCGCGGCATCGAGCGCCCGTGCCCAGGACAGGAATTCATCACCACGCCGGCGAAGCACCGCCGCATGGTCCTTACCGATCAACGTCAGGAGGCGCTGTAGCCAGCGCGACGGCACTGCCGGCGCGTCGCCGGAGCGGGCGGAGCGCGCCAACACCACTTTCTTCGCTCCCATGGCCATCTGGAAATCATGGGCGGCCAAGCCGATGCGCCGTTCGGGCGGTTCGAGATCGATGCCGGTCTTCATCAGACGCGACATGAAGCGGTCGCTTTCCGGCTTGCGCGGCCACACGCCTTCGTTGAGCCCGCCGACGACCAGTGTGTCGACGTTCTGCAACCGGGCTTCCAGTGCACCCCAGATGGCGATGTTCCGGTCGGTGCCTTGTGCCGGTTTGACGGTTTCGGGCGCGATCAGCGCCTCCATTACATCGGGCCATTCGTCAGCCGCGAAGGACAACGGCGACGAGGCGGCGACCAGCCCGCGCAAAAGCTCGGCAAGCTTCTCGCCGGCGTCGCCGGCATAGAGTTCGCTCAGGCTGCCGTCCGCGGTGCGGCCCAAACTTTCGAGCGCGACGACACTGGCCCGGGTCAATTCGGCAAGATCGGCTTCGGCTTGACTGCGAAAGGCGGTCAGCGGCGCCAGAGCATCGGCAAGGCGAACGAGCAATTCGCGGGCGCGCTCGATGTTTCGCACAGTCAGGCGGGAAAACCAGAAGGGCGGCCGGGTGCTGCCCAGGCCGGTGAGGCGGGCCTCGAATAGCTCCGGCAGCGAGGCGACGTCGGGGCGGCCGGTGCCGCCGCGCAGCGCCACCAGTTCGACGATCTCCGCCGCGTGACGGACGCTTGTGCGTTCCAGGCCGAGGCCAAGCAGCGGGTGCTTGAGCAGCGACAGCAGAGCGACCGGGTCGCCGGGCCGGAACGCGGCCTGAAGCGCCAGCCTGAGCAGGCCGGCGGCTGGCGTGTTGATGAGCGGCGCGCCGCCCGAATCGTCGGCGACGACACCAAACCGCAAGAGCTCGACCGAGACGCGCCGCGCCAAGGCGCGGTCGCCGGTGACGAGTGCGGCGCGCTGGCCGGGCTGTTCGACGGCGCGTTTGAGCGCGACGGCGATCGCCACCGCTTCGTCGCGCTCGCCGGCGGCTTCGAGAAGCGTCACGTCGGCGAAGGCCTCGGTGATATCGCCGGCCGTAAAGCGGGCGCGCGTCTGCGCCCACAGCTCGGTGGTCTCGGCCGGCCGCAGCGCTTCGCCGACAAGAGCGGCGCGCAGCGCGAGCGGCCTTTCGGCAACGGCGATCTCCCCGACATCGCCGCGCAGCACGCCGATCTTGCCGATCAGTTTTGCCAGGCCGTATTGCGGGTGGCCAAGCAAGGCCGGCCGGGCGCCAGGTGCGGCGATCGCCGCGAAAGACGGCTCATCCAGCATCAGGTCGAGGCCGGGCAGCACGACGGCGCCGCTGGGCAGGCCGGCGATCACCGCAAGCAGTTCGGCCGTGGCGGGAATGGAACCCGTGGAGCCGGCGGCGATCACCGGTCCGGCCGGCGGATTGCGCTTCAGCCGTGCTGCTTCCAGCCTTATCAGCGCATTGCGATGCGCGGCCGGGTTGGAGCGGTTGCGTTCTTCGAGGAGATTCGGCCAGTTTTCTGTGACGATGCTCAGGAAGTCGAGCGTCACTTGCCACCAGCCGGCGAGGTTGCCGGTCACCAGATCGGCGAGCCTGGTCCAGTCCGTACCTTCCGTCTCGATTTCGTCCATCAGCCGGGCCAGGTCGCGCGCCAGCCAGATGGCGTCGGCGGCGGAGGCCGGCACGACGATCTCCTCGTCGAAAAGTGCCGCGACATGCGCCGGCAGGCGGCGTTTCCAGGCGCGAACCAGCGGCGCCAGCAGCAGCAGCCGCTCGGCAGCAGTGATCGGCGGCGCGAGGTCGATTGCCGCCGATGCGTCGGCCTCGAACGCGGCCTCGTCCTCGTCGAACTCGCCGAGCGGGCGGATGACCGGCAGGATAGCCGAGCGGCTGCCCAGACGGTCGACGAAAACGCCGCGCAGCGCCCGCGCGGCGCGGCGCGTCGGCACGTAAATGGTGGCGTCGGCCAGCGCCAGCGGGTCGCCGTCGAAGCGGAAATCGGGAACGAGCCGCCCTGACAGCAGAGCCTCGGCCAGCGTCGGCAGAAACGGCGCTCCGGGCGGGATTGAGAAAACGCGGCGGGAGCCGCTCATTTCAACTCGGTGAAAGCGCTGGGCGACTCAGCAAGAGCGGCGGCAACCGCCGCTTCCGCAAGCGGAATGGCGTCGGGCGTGCCAACGGTGATCCAATGGCCGTGCATCACCATACCGAACAGGCGACCGGCAGCGATGGCCGCATCGAAATAGGCGTTGAGCGAATGCGGCCCGGCCGGCGCATCCTTGAAAAGCCTGGGATGGACGATCGCCGCACCGGCATAGATCAGGCCTGTCGGGTCGCCTTTCGAACGCCGCAAGGCGCCGTCCGGCGACATCAGGAAATCCGTGCCGCCGCTGTGTCCGGTTGCTGACTGGGGATCCGCGAGCATCAGCAGAATATCCATTTTCGCCGCGTCCCACGCAAGGGCGAGGCGGGCAAGCTTGGGCACGCCGCTGTCGATCCAGAAGGTGTCGGCGTTGACGATGTAAAAAGGAGCCCCTCCCAGTTCCGGCAAAGCATGGACGATGCCGCCGGCGGAATCGAGCAGTCTTTCGCTTTCATCGGAAATGACGACCCGCGGGGCGCGGCGCGCGGCGACATGGGCGACGATCTGTTCCGGAAAATAATGGACGTTGACCACGGCCTTGTCGACGCCGGCGTGGGCCAGGCTGTCCAGGCTCCAGTCGAGCAATGTCTTGCCTGATATCTTGACCAGCGGCTTCGGCATCGTGTCGGTGATTGGCCGCATGCGCTTTCCCAGCCCGGCGGCAAGCACCATTGCGGTCTTGAGGCGCGCCGTCACAACGACCGTTCCTCCAGCAAGCCGTGGGCGGCGTAGAAATCCCGCAAGTTGGCCAGCCCGGGATGCGCCAGCGCTCGCCGGAGATAGTCGCGAATGCGCGGCAGGTGTTTTAGATAATAGGGCTTGCCGTCGCGCTTTTCGAGCCGGACGAAAATGCCGAGTATCTTCGAATTGCGCTGCGCCGCCATGATCGCATAGGTCTCGACGAATTCGTCTTCGTTGAAAGCGCCAGACTTATGGCGCGCAGCGATATAGGCGTCGAGCGTCCGCCGCTCGATCTCAGGCGAAAGGGTAACGCGCGCATCCATGGCCAGCGAGGCGAGATCGTAAGCGGACGGGCCGATCAGCGCGTCCTGGACATCGACGATGCCGAGGCGATCGTGGCCGGTACGGTCGCCGCGCCAGATGATGTTCGGCGAATGAAAGTCGCGCAGCATAAGCGTGTATTCGCGCCCTTCCAGCCGGTTGAGGACCGCATCCCATTCCCTGTTATAGCCGGCGCGCAAAGCATCGCTTGCCGGGCCGCCTGATATCGCCGGCACATACCAGTCGACCAGCAATTCGGCTTCGATCATCATGGCGTCGCGATCGAAAGGCGGCACGTCGTGAAAGACGCCGGGCGCGACCTCGATGCGATCGGGCCATGCCTTGCCATGCATCATGGCGAGCAGTTCGGCCGCCGCCGCGTAGCGCTCCGCCACCGGCTGACCGTGCTGGCCGAGAAATCCCTCCGAGCCGAGATGCTCGAGCAGAAGAAAGCCCTGGTCCAGGTCCTGCGCGTGGATCTCCGGGGCGCTGATGCCGCCGGCCCGCAACGCCCGGTCGATAGCGACGAAAGCCGAGACCGATTGCGCGGTGTGGGCGATCACCGCATAGGGCCTGCCGTCGCGGACCGGCGGCCCGAGCACCAGCCGCGGCGAGTTCATCAACACGCGCGGCGGCAGGCCGGCCAGCGAGACGATCTCATAGGAGCGGGCCGAGGCGTCGCCGATAAAATAGCGTCTCTGCGCTTCGCCCCAGCCAGCTCTTTCGAGAAAATCGCGCATGGCCAGCGATCGCGCCGCGCGCTCGAATGCAGCGCCTTGTCCCGACAATCTCGCCAGGCGCCCGTCGTCCTGATGGACCAGTTCGATCAGAACCGAAGTCTCTGGCAAATAGTCCTCTGCCCGTTCAGGCCATTCGACCAGGGCAGCGCCTTGCGCCAGTGCTTCGTCGAAACCCAGTTCATCCAGTTCGGACGCCGAGGACAGGCGATAGAGGTCGAAATGATGGACTGGAATGCGCGCCTCATAGCTCTGGACCAGCGTGAAGGTCGGGCTCGGCACGTCGAGACCGGAATCGTCGGTCATTGCCCTGATCAGGGCCCGCGCCAAACTCGACTTGCCGGCGCCGAGATCGCCTTTGAGCGCAAGCACGTCGCCGGGTCGAAGCGACATGGCCAGATCCTCGCCCAGCCTTGCGGTCGCGGCCTCGTCGGCGAGAAAACGCTCCAGCACCACGCTTGCCATCGAGCGCGCTACTCGGCCGCCGCGCGGATGCCGGACGGCGTGTCGGGAAAGGCACAAATGACGGTTGTGCCCATGCCCTTGCCGGTCTCGATGCGGACGCTGCCGCCGTGCAGCTCGACAAAGCTCTTGACGATCGACAGGCCGAGGCCGGCGCCGCGCCGGCGGCCGCCATTGGTGCGCGGTTCGAAACGCCGGAACACCGAATCGAGCAGGTCCGGCGGCATGCCGGGACCGTCGTCGTGAACGGAGAATTCCACGCCTTCGGCAAGCGAGCGGCAGGCGAGCGTGATGGTGCTCGCTTCCGGAGCGTAGTTCGCGGCATTGCTCAGCAGATTGTAGAGGATCTGGCGGATGCGGGTTTCGTCGCCGTGGAACGTCTTCGGCGCGGTGGCCACATCGACCTTGAGCCTGATCGCATGCTCCTCCAGCCGTTCGGAGACAAGCTCGGCAGCGGCAGCGATGGTCCGGTCGACGTGAACTTCGGAGATATCGAGCTCCATGATCCCGGCATCCACGGTCGCCAGGTCGAGGATATCGTTGACGATGGTGAGCAGGACCGAGGAAGACGATCCGACATGCTCAACATATTCGCGCTGCTTCTGGCTCAATGGCCCGGTCGACGGCAGCGAAAGAAGCTCGGTGAAGCCGATGATGTTGGTCAGCGGCGAGCGCAATTCGTAGGAGACGTGCTGCACGAACTCGTTCTTGAGCTGGTCGGATTTTTCCAGCGCCTCGTTCTTGTCCTTCAGCGCACGCTCTACATTGACGCTGTCGGTGACGTCGACGAAGGTCATCATCACCTGCCCGTTGGGCAGCGGGATCATCGCGTAGCGCAGCACGGTGCCGTTGTTCAGCTCGGTCTGGCCGTGGCGGTCGCGGCGCTCGTCGTCGAAACCGGTGATGGCGGCAACGAACCCGCGCCAGGGGCTGTCCGGCGCGCGCCGGTCGCACAGATCGCGGATGGTGGAGACGTGAACGTTGGGCTTGGCTGCGTCGGCGTCCAGCCCCCAAAGTGCTGCGAATGCCGGGTTCGACAATCTGAGCCTTCCGTCCGGGCCGAACACGGCCACGCCTTCGGCAAGATTGTCGAGCGTCTCGCCCTGAACCCGCACCGCGGTCTGGTAGCGGCTTTCGAGGTCCATCTTCTCGGTCAGGTTCTCGAACACCCAGGTCACGCCGCCCTTAGGCTGCGGATTGGCGACGACGCGGATGGTCTTGCCGTCCGGCAGATGCCACCAATGTTCCTGCGACTCGACCGCGCGATAGGCGCCAAGCAGGCTTTCCTTCCAGCGCCGCCATTCGGGCTGCTCGGCGATCTTGCCTTCGCTGCGCAGCCGGTCGAGCAACAAGGCGTTGTCGGGAGCACTGTGCAGGAAGCCGCTGTCGAGACCCCATAATTTCTGGAACGCCTGGTTGAAAAACCGCAGCTTTTCGTCGGTATCGAAAATCGCCACGGCGGTGTTGAGCTGATCGAGCGTGTCGGCGTGGCTCCGCACGGTCCGCTCATATTCGTTACGGATGGTTTCGATGGCGCTGGTGTCGCAGGCAAGACCCGCCGAACCGTCCGCGCCGGCGAAGTCGGTCACGGCGAACATGCGGCGGTCGCCTTCGATCACAGTGGAAAGCGCCTGCTCGAAGACGGCATGCGACTTGTGCTGTGCAGCGATCGCATCGCGCGCCTGGCTACCCAAGAATTCCTTCGCATCGCGAACCGCCGCTTCGGCGTTTTCCGCCTCGACCGCCTTGGCATAGGCGCGGTTGACCCATTTCAGCCGCCCGTTCGCCATGCGCAGCCATGCTGGCATGCTGAGTGCGTTGAGAAGGCCGAGCATGGTGTCATAGTCGGCGGCGAGACGCTGGTTCTCGATTTTCAGCCTGGCCTCGCTTCGCTGCGTTTCTGAAAGCGAGACGAAACGGACGACCACGTGTGCTGCGCCCTTGCGCCCGTGCACTTCGAGCGGCGCACCGGCCTGCGATTCAAGGACGAGATCGAACGGCTTCGCCTTTTCCCGCAGTCCCGCCACGGCATTTTCGAGCGCCGCCGCCGAGCGCGGCATCAGCCAACGGCCGAAGGCGAGGAAGGCGGCACGGTCTTCCGGAGCGCCGCTTTCAACCGGCAATGTCCCGACGAGCTCGGGCTTCTTGTTTTCCGAGGCCCATACGACGACACGCTGGCCGCGCAGATTGAGCAGCGCCTCGGAGCGTTGCAGCGCAGCGTTGACGTCGGCCAAGCGGGCTCTGAGTTCGACATTCTGCGCCGAGGTACGCGCTCGTTCGCGGATCAGGAAAATGGCTGAGACAAGTGCCGCGCCCATGACGCCGACAAACATCGCGAGTTGCATGACCTCGACGGTGCTGACCGACAGCCCGGCTTTGGACGCAGCAGCGGGTCCAGCATGTGCCGAAAGGCCAAGCAGCGGACCGGCGAGCGCGGAAGAAGCAAGCAATTTTCCGACGCGGCTGCCAGCGCGCCATAAGAGGCTCCCGCCTCTGGCAGCGGAACCCGTGGTCACCGAATCGTTGTGGCCGCCGGAAACGGCCTGTCCCGCGCAAGGCGGGTAATCCCCCGGCATGTCCTGGTCCTCTTCGCCGCCTGAATACAAGACCGCCCTGATGCGGGGTCGGCCCTCGTCCCCCGGCCCCGCGAATCAGCACCATAGCGCTTGCGCGAATCGGCGTGAAGAATCAATCAGCGCAAAAATAAAGCCGGGCGAAAAGTCAATCGCCCGGCCTCAATATCTAGTGGTAATTTCCGCTGTGGTTAATAGCGGTAGTGTTCCGGCTTGAACGGTCCCTGCGGGGTCACGCCGATATAGGCGGCCTGTTCGCCGGACAGCTCGGTGAGCCGGGCGCCGAGCTTGTCGAGATGAAGGCGCGCGACCTTTTCATCGAGATGCTTCGGCAGGACATAGACCTGGTTCTGATACTGGCCGGGCTTGGTGTACAGCTCGATCTGGGCCAGCACCTGGTTGGTGAAGGACGCCGACATGACGAAGCTCGGGTGGCCGGTGGCGTTGCCGAGATTGAGCAGGCGGCCTTCCGACAAAAGGATCATCCGCTTGCCGTCCGGGAAGGTGATCATGTCGACCTGCGGCTTGATGTTGGTCCACTTCAGATTGCGCAGCGACGCCACCTGGATCTCGTTGTCGAAGTGACCGATATTGCCGACGATCACCATGTCCTTCATCGCCCGCATGTGGTCGAGGGTGACGACATCCTTGTTACCGGTGGTGGTGATGATGATGTCGGCGGTCGGGGCGGCATCCTCGAGCGTGACGACTTCGAAGCCGTCCATCGCCGCCTGCAACGCGCAGATCGGATCGACCTCGGTGACCTTGACGCGGGCGCCGGCGCCCTTGAGCGACGCCGAAGAGCCCTTGCCGACGTCGCCATAGCCGCAGACGACCGCAACCTTGCCGGCCATCATCGTGTCGGTGCCGCGACGAATGCCGTCGACCAGCGATTCCTTGCAGCCATATTTGTTGTCGAATTTCGACTTGGTCACGCTATCGTTGACGTTGATCGCCGGGAACGGCAGCAGGCCCTTCTTCTGCAACTGATAGAGCCGGTTGACGCCGGTCGTCGTCTCTTCGGTGACGCCGCGGATCGCATCCTTCTGCTTGGTGAAGAAACCGGGCGATGCCGCCATACGCTTCTTGATCTGGGCAAACAGGATTTCTTCCTCCTCGCTGCCCGGATCGGAGAGCACATCCTCGCCGGCTTCGGCGCGCGCGCCGATCAGGATGTACATGGTGGCGTCGCCGCCATCGTCGAGGATCATGTTGGAGGTGCCGCCATCGGCCCACTGGAAGATCTTGTCGGTGTAGACCCAGTAGTCCTCGAGCGTCTCGCCCTTGACGGCGAAGACCGGAATGCCGGCCTCGGCGATGGCCGCGGCCGCATGGTCCTGGGTCGAGAAGATGTTGCAGGAGGCCCAGCGGATATCGGCGCCGAGCGCCTTCAGCGTTTCGATCAGCACGGCCGTCTGGATGGTCATGTGCAGGGAGCCGGTGATGCGCGCGCCCTTGAGCGGCTGCGCCTTACCGAATTCTTCGCGGCAGGCCATCAGGCCCGGCATTTCAGTTTCGGCGATCTCGATCTCCTTGCGGCCCCAGCCGGCAAGCGAGATGTCGGCGACCACATAGTCATTGCTACCCGTCATGGCAGTGCTCCGATCAAGTATGTCTTCGGGATGCGCCCACGCCGGAGGGCGTGTCGAAGGGCGCGAGTTGCTGGCCTGACTAGCAGATCGTCGGTCTGACGACAATGGATATAAAGAAATCTTTATCCGTGCATGTCTTCGGAGGCGCCTCGGTGCGAAATCGGAATCGGTTTCCGGAAGCCTATGCGCAAATTCAAAGTGCCATAGCGTCCTTTGCGCGTCCAAATGAGGGGCGGCGCTCTGGGCGTCAGGACTCCTCGCCGAAGCGGGAGGCGACCAGTTGCTCCAGCGCGTCGATCACCTGCTCGGCCTCCGGGCCGCTGGCGGTGACGCGGATCGAATAGCCGGGGCTCGCCGCCAGCATCATGAGGCCCATGATCGAGGTGCCGCCAACCGTGACGCCGTCCTTCTCGACCTGGACGGAGGCGTCGAAGCCGCTTGCGACCTGAACGAACTTCGCCGAGGCGCGGGCATGCAGGCCACGCTGGTTGACGATTGGAAATTCCCGGACGATGTCACCCTTCTTGGCCAACAGCGCGTTCATTTGCTGCTCAGAAGCTGGCTGGCGACATTGATGTATTTGCGGCCGGCCGCCTGCGCCTCGTCCAGCGCTGCGCTCATATTGTCGCCCTTGCGAATGCTGGACAGCTTGATCAGCATCGGCAGGTTCATGCCGGCAATGACTTCGGTACGACCGGATTCCATCACCGAAATGGCGAGATTGGAGGGCGTACCGCCGAACATGTCGGTCAAGACGATGACGCCCGCCCCCGTGTCGACACGAGCAACGGCGTCGACGATGTCGCTGCGGCGCTGCTCCATATCGTCGTCGGCGCCGATCGCCACGGTCTCGAAACTGTCTTGTGGCCCGACGACATGTTCCACGGCATGGCGGAATTCGGCGGCCAGTTGACCGTGCGTTACAAGCACGAGTCCGATCATTCTTTGGTGGCTCCCGTCATCGCCGGTTCATAGGCGTTTCATGCTCGCCGGCCATTCCAGGCGGCGGGAGCGCTATCTTGTCGACGCGAGAGGCGTTGACAAGCCCAAAATTGCACAGGCCCAGGCCATTTTGACGCATTGCAGCAAAAAACCGGAACCGAATCATAAAAAGGGCGCGATCGACAGCCGCGCCATCACCGCCGGCAGGGCCGTGGCGGCGTTGCGCTCGGCAAGGTCGATACGCGGCACCGGACAGCCTGCCACCGGCTCGCTGATTTCCTCCTGGAAACGGGCCATTTCTGCCTTCGGTACCAGCCGGACATGCAGGTCGATCACTCCACCCGGCTCGAACGGCAGCGGGCGCGGCATGAACCCAGGCACTTCGGCGAGACCGGCGATGGTCGCCGGCACGCGACAGACCAGCCGCCCCGCGTGGGCCACGGCGAGCAGCCTGTCGTCGCCGATAAGCCGCGAAAACAGCCCGCGCGCGCGGCAATGATCCAGGAGTGTCAGCGCCAGCGTCGTCTTGCCGGCGCCGGACGGTCCGGTGATGAGGACGCCGCGCTCGCCGATCAGCAGAGCCGTTCCGTGAATGTTTTCAGCGCGCACAGATCAGCCTTCCGCTGGCAGTGTCACGATGAAGCGCGCGCCCTTGATCTCGCCGGGTTTGGTGCCCGGGATGTTCTCGGCGGTCAGCGTGCCGCCATGGGCTTCGACGATCTGCCTGCTGATCGACAGGCCGAGGCCTGAGTTCTGGCCGAACGCCTCGCCGGCCGGCCGGTCGGTGTAGAAGCGTTCGAAAATGCGGTCGATGTTGTCGGCCCTGATACCGGGACCATTGTCGTCGACGGTGATGATGTTGACCTTGCCGGCGCGCGCCAGAGATATGGCGATGTGGCCGCGCTCTTCAGGAACGAAGGAGCGGGCATTCTCGATCAGATTGGTGATGACCTGGCCGATCCTCAGATCATGGCCGGCGACGAAATAGCCTTTGACGCCCTGCGGCAGTTTGGCGACCTTGAATTCGATGTCAACCGTCTTCTTGTTGCGCGTCGCAGTGCGCGAAACGTCGACCAGATCAGTGATGAATTTCTTGAGATCCACGGTTCCTGCGTCTTCCCGCGCGAGTTCGGCGTCAAGACGGGAGGCGTCGGAAATGTCGGTGATGAGACGGTCCAGCCGCCTGACGTCGTGCTGGATGATCTCCATCAGCCGGCCGCGCGACGTGTCGTTCTTGGCCAGCGGCAGGGTCTCCACCGCGCTGCGCAGCGAGGTCAGCGGGTTCTTCAATTCGTGCGAGACGTCAGCCGCGAAACTTTCGATCGCCTCGATGCGGGCGTAGAGCGCATTGGTCATGTCGCGCACGGCAATCGACAGATTGCCGATCTCGTCCTGCCGGTCGGAGAAATCCGGGATTTCCTCGCGATTCTTGACGCCGCGCCGCACCCTGACCGCCGCCGCCGACAACCGGCGCAGCGGGTTGGCGATGGTCGAGGCGAGCAGCATCGACAGGATCGCGGTGACAAGGGCGGCGATGCCGAAGACGCGCAGGATCGCCTTGCGCTCGGCCGCGACGATCTTGTCGATGTCGCCGCCTTCCGTCGACAGCATCAGCACGCCGAGGACGGCGCGGAAGCGCTGGATCGGCACGGCGACCGAAACAATCTGCTCGCCCTGTTCGGAGATCCGCACGATGGTCGACGGGCTGCCGGTAAGCGCCTTGACCACCTCCGGAAATGCTGCGCCATTGCCGCCCGGCTGTTCATGGTAGACCGGCAGCGCGGTGTTGCGGAAGAAGTCGAAGACGAACTTCTGGATGCGTTCCAGAAGGTCGGGCTCTTCCGCGTCGACCGGCGGCAGGTCGTAGCGAAGGATCTGGCCACGCGAATAGAGATGACGGGAATCGAGCAACAGATTGGCCTCGCGATCATAGATGCGGGCGCGCGTCCGTGTCGGCGAAATCAAGCGCCTAAGCACCGGCGCGACGCGCTCCGGATTGATCGGAAAATCGAGATTGTCGAGCTGATCGGAGCCGGGGCCCAGGCTTTCGCCGGCCTGCAGTTCAAGCAGCTTTTCCGGATCGATGCTGATCGAATCGGTCTCGACCGTCGCCGATGCCGCGATCGCCCCGGCGATGATCTCGCCCTGGGTCATCAGGCTTTCGACGCGGGCATCGATCAGCCCGTCGCGAAACGTGTTGAGGTAGAGAATGCCGGTGACCAGGACGGCCAGGCCGGCGAGGTTGAGGAAGAGAATGCGCCGCGTCAGGCTGGAAAAGATATGGTGGCCGAGGAAGCGGCGCATCGGCACCGTGATTCTCGACAGGAATGCCGGCAGAATCCGCGACGGGCGCCGGGCGCCCGTCCGTCTCACTCGCTCTACGTCCACTGCCATCGAATAGCAGCCCCCGCTCAGTCTTTAGTTTTGAGCATGTCGTTGTCGCAAAACCGGGACCACTTTTGGGCGACATGCATCAATTCATGCTTCGCGGAACCGATATCCGACTCCGTAAAGGGTTTCGATCATCTCGAAGTCATCATCGACGGCCTTGAACTTCTTGCGAAGCCGCTTGATGTGACTGTCGATGGTGCGGTCATCGACATAGACCTGCTCATCATAGGCCGAATCCATCAGCGCATCACGGCTTTTTACCACACCGGGGCGCTGGGCCAGAGAATGCAGGATCAGGAACTCGGTGACGGTAAGCGTCACCGGCTCGCCCTTCCAGGTGCAGGTGTGACGCTCCTGATCCATGACAAGCTGGCCGCGCTCGAGCGAACGGGCCTGCTGGCTGGGCGTCTTGGCCGATGCCTCGCGGGCGCCGGCACGGCGCAGCACGGCGCGAACCCGCTCGACCAGAAGACGCTGCGAGAAGGGTTTGCGGATGAAGTCGTCGGCGCCCATCTTGAGGCCGAAAAGCTCATCGATCTCGTCGTCCTTGGACGTCAGGAAGATCACCGGCAGGTCGGATTTCTGGCGCATCCGGCGCAGAAGCTCCATGCCATCCATGCGCGGCATCTTGATGTCAAGGATGGCGAGATTCGGCGGGCGCGCCGCCAGGCCTTCCAGCGCCGACGCCCCATCCGTGTAGGTTTCGACGCGATACCCCTCCGATTCGAGGGCGATCGACACCGACGTCAGAATGTTGCGGTCGTCGTCGACAAGCGCGATTGTTGCCATTTCAAGTGGCTCCCTCATGAGCTGTCCCTTCTTTGGTCGAGAAGGGGCTTTTGCAGGACAAATTAGGTACAAAATGTGGCACAGGCTTCGTACGCTGTCACGAGCGGCATGCCGGCGGCCACAATCTCACCTCAACATGGATTGGACTGTTAAAGACCGCCAATCCTTTGGGCAACCGCCTGATTTTTTGCACATATAAACGATTTAAACAACTTTCAAAATATTTAAATCGATTAATTATTTGATATCATTTGGCTTTTCTGGTTCTCACCGTTACAGTCTCCTTCGTGGGGGCTCCGGAAATTCGCCGGCCAGGATGCTGCAAATCGAAGAAGGAACCCCTCATGTCGGAAGCCGGCAAACGCAATCCCGCATGGGCGATCGATCGGATCGGCCTAAAGACCACGGGCGCGGTGCGCTATAATTTCGGCGAAGCCGTCCTTTACGAGGAAGCGGTCCGCCGCGGCGAGGCCCGGCTCACCGCGCATGGCGCGCTGGTCGCCGAGACCGGGCAGCACACCGGCCGCTCGCCCAAGGACAAATTCGTCGTGCGTGACGAGACCACCGGGCCGCGTGTATGGTGGGACAACAATAAGGCGATGTCGCCGGCCCAGTTCGAAACGCTGCTCGCCGATTTTCGCGCCCATGCAGCAGACAAGGATCTTTATGTGCAGGACCTGGTCGGCGGCGCCGATGAGGACTTGAAACTGACGACCAGGGTCGTCACGGAGCTTGCCTGGCACTCGTTGTTCATCCGCAATCTGCTCATTCGTCCGGAAGCCGCCGAGCTCGAGCATTTCGTGCCTGACATGACGATCATCGACCTGCCGTCGTTCCGCGCCGATCCGGTTCGCCACGGCACCCGCACCGAAACGGTGATCGCCGTCGATCTCTCGCGCATGATCGTGCTGATCGGCGGCACCTCCTATGCCGGCGAAATGAAGAAGTCGGTCTTCACCGTGCTCAACTATCTGTTGCCGGCCAAGGGCGTGATGCCGATGCATTGTTCGGCCAATGAAGGCGCCGACGGAGACGCGGCCATCTTCTTCGGCCTCTCGGGAACCGGCAAGACGACGCTGTCGGCCGATCCGTCGCGCACGCTGATCGGCGACGACGAGCACGGCTGGGGTCCGCATGGCATCTTCAATTTCGAAGGCGGCTGTTATGCCAAGACGATAAAGCTTTCGGCCGAAGCCGAGCCGGAGATCTTCGCCACCACGCAACGCTTCGGCACGGTGCTGGAGAATGTGGTGCTCGATGCGGGCCGCGTGCCGGATTTCGACGACGGCAGTCTCACTGAAAACACGCGCTGCGCCTATCCGCTCCACTTCATCCCCAACGCCAGCAAGACGGGCCGCGCCGGTCACCCGAAAAACATCATCATGCTGACCGCCGACGCATTCGGCGTGATGCCGCCGATCGCACGGCTGACCCCTGCGCAGGCGATGTACCATTTCCTCTCCGGCTACACCGCCAAGGTGGCTGGGACCGAAAAGGGCGTCACCGAACCCGAAGCGACGTTTTCGACCTGTTTCGGCGCACCGTTCATGCCGCGCCATCCGTCGGAATACGGCAATCTGCTGCGCGAACTGATCGCCCATCACGGTGTCGATTGCTGGCTGGTCAACACCGGCTGGACCGGCGGCGCGTACGGCACCGGCAAGCGGATGCCGATCAAGGCGACGCGAGCGCTGCTTGCCGCGGCACTCGACGGCTCGCTGAAAGGGGCCGATTTCCGGACCGACGCCAATTTTGGTTTCGATGTGCCGGTGGCGGTTGCCGGCGTCGACCGCGCCATTCTCGATCCGAGATCGACCTGGGCCGATACATCAGCCTACGACCTGCAGGCGGCGAGGCTGGTCGGGATGTTCGCCGTCAATTTCGAAAAATTCGAACCTCATGTCGACGCCATTGTGCTCGGCGCCGCGCCGCGCATGCGCGAAGCCGCGGAATAATCGCCGGCTGGATATCTGCACCTCAAGGCCCGGACCGGGATCGGGAAGGCCCGACCCGGGGATCGGGCCTTTTCTTTTTTCGCCTGCCGCGCCATGACTGCGGCATGAGCGCCGACGACAAGATCATCATTGCCGACGATGCGGTGATCCATCCGGATGACCTGCACGAGGACTTCATCCGTTCGTCCGGCCCTGGCGGTCAGAACGTCAACAAGGTGGCGACGGCGGTGCAATTACGCTTCGATGCGGCGAATGCACCGGGCCTGTCGGAGCGCGTCCGCGAGCGAACCATAAAGCTGGCGGGCCAACGCGCCACCAAGGACGGCGTCATCGTCATCGAGGCCGGACGCTTCCGCACGCAAGAGCAGAACCGGGCGGACGCCCGGGCGCGGCTTGCGGAACTGGTCGCCAAGGCCGCCGAACCGCCGCCGCCGCCGCGCAAGAAGACGAGGCCGTCGAAAGGCGCGGTCGAAAGGCGGCTGAAGACCAAGGCTGGACGCGGAACAATCAAGAAACTGCGTGGCCGGGTGGACGACGATTAGAGCGACGTACGTCCACTTGGACGCACAAAATACGCCTGACATTTTGTATCCACATCGTGCTTTTCGAAAATCGATGCGGCAGGCGCGACATCGATCGCGCGGTCGACGGCTTCCAATTCAAGGTTGCAGGTGGCAAGTTTGGTATTCGCCACAGCAAGGGAGACCACAGATGGGCATGTTTGATTTCGTCAAGGGCGTCGGCAAGAAGCTCGGCTTCGGCGACGATGAGCCGGAGCCGACCGCCGATACGCTCAAGAAGGAACTCGATTCGCACGCGCTCGGCACCGACAATGTCGAAGTCGTCGTCAAAGGCGATACGGCTGTCCTGAAAGGCGTAGTCAAGGATCAATCGATCTTCGAAAAGGCGGTCATCGCCGTTGGCAACACGCTCGGCGTGTCCAAGGTGCAGGCGGATGAATTGCAAGTCGCCGCACCCGAATCCGGCACACCCGCTGCCCCGGCCAAGGAACCGACCTTCTACACGGTCAAGAAAGGCGACAACCTCTGGAAGATCGCCGAAAAGAGCTACGGCAAGGGCAAGGGTGCGAAGAACACGATCATTTTCGAGGCCAACAAGCCGATGCTGACCCACCCGGACAAGATCTATCCGGGGCAGGTCCTGCGCGTACCGGATCTCGACCAGGCCTGACCAGATCGGGCCTGACCAGATCGGGCCTGACCAGATCGGCGACGGCCAATCGACAACGGCGGCTTTCGGGTCGCCGTTTTCATTTGATGGTGGCATTCTGGTTGTTTGCAGACCAACGGATCAAGCGACCATGCTCGTTCTGCCCAAAGGCGTCCGCCACATGCCCGGCTATCTGTCCCGTGCGGTGCAGGAAGCGCTGGTCGAGGATGTGAGACGGGTCGTGCAGGAGGCTCCCCTGTTCGTGCCGGCCATGCCGCGCACCGGCAAGGAGATGAGCGTGCGCATGACCAATTGCGGTTCGCTCGGCTGGGTCACCGATAAGGAGGGCGGCTATCGCTACCAGCCGACGCACCCGGTGTCCGGAACGCCCTGGCCGCCGATCCCGGACGTGCTGCTGGAGCTGTGGCGGGACGTGTCCGCCTATCCCCATCCCCCGGAGGCCTGCCTGGTCAATTTCTATTCGCCGGACGCGAAAATGGGCCTCCATCAAGACCGCGACGAGATTGATTTCTCCGCGCCGGTCGTCTCCGTTTCACTGGGCGACGATTGCCTGTTCAGGGTCGGCCAGAGCACGCGCGAAGGCGGCACCAAATCGTTCAGGCTGAAAAGCGGCGATGTCGTCGTGCTTGGCGGCGAAGGCCGCCTCTGTTTTCACGGCGTCGACCGCATCTATGCGTCGACCTCGGCACTGCTCAGGAATGGCGGGCGGATCAACCTGACGCTGAGACGGGTGACCTATCCTGGCTAGAGCGGCGGACTTTCAAGTCGAGGCGTATCGCCGCTCTGTCTCTTTTCAAGTATCGGATTTCCCCAAGACCGGCACCCGCTCCGGATCACCGTCCAGGCCCGCCGCTGATCGGCCGGAAAAGATCCAGCGTTCGAGAACAACAAAGTTGACCACCGGAATGAGAACACAGGTGAGCAGTATCGGAATCGCGACCGGCAGGCCGAACTGCCCGACGAGGAGCAGCGGAAGAAGATAGGCGATGGCAAGGCCGAATCCGGTCAGCACGGCGAAACGCGGCGCTTCGAATTGATGCGAGCCGGCCGACATGAAGGTGAAGAACTTGTGGCCGAGATAGGAGAATATTGCCGCGACCGCATAGGCGGCGACGGAGGCTGTGGCCGGCGGCAGGTATGTTGACCCGGCACTGGTGAAGAGGCTGGCACAAAGCGCGAAGAGCACTGTGGCCGCGAGCCCCACCGAGGCGAATTTGAGAAACCGGCGCGGAGCAAGTGTTCCGCGCCAGGCGGAAATGTCAGGCCGGCGCAATGCAGGCATATTGGTGACCGGCTCCCGACAAAATGCTCCGGAATTGGCAATCGAACGATAGCGGGCACTGCCTAAGGCGCCGTTAACCGCTTCGTTACAGCTTCCTGAGCGCCACTTCCTCGACCAGATGATTGGCGCCCTTGCGCAGAATGAGATCGGCGCGGGCTCGCGTCGGCAGGATGTTCTCGCGCAAATTCTTCAGATTGATGTTGGCCCACAGGCCTTCCGCGATGGCGCGGGCCGCTGCTTGCGAAAGTTGCGAATAGCGGTGGAAGAAGGAGTCCGGATCGCGGAAGGCGGTCTCGCGCAGCCGCATGAAGCGGGCGATGTACCATTGATGGATCAGCTCCTCTTCGGCATCGATATAGATGGCGAAGTCGAAGAAATCCGACAGGAAAGGCACAATCTTGCCGTCCTTCGGCAGCTTGCCCGGCTGCAGCACGTTGATGCCTTCGAAGATCAATATATCGGGCCGGTCGATGGTCTGGAACTCGCCGGGAACGACGTCGTAGGTCAGGTGCGAATAGACCGGCGCGCGGACATTGCGCAGCGCCGATTTGATGCCCGACAGGAAACGCAGCAATGCGCCGACGTCATAGCTGTCGGGAAAGCCCTTGCGTTCCATCAGATTGTTGCGGCGCAGGATTTCGTTGGGAAGCAGGAAGCCGTCTGTGGTGATCAGATCGACCTTGGGGCTCGACGGCCAGCGCGCCAGCAATTCCTTGAGCACGCGCGCCGTGGTCGATTTGCCGACCGCGACAGAGCCGGCGATGCCGATGATGAAGGGCGTCTTGACGACATCCACCGCGTTGAAGAAGGCCTGGCGCTGCCTGAACAGAAGTTGGCTCGCCTCGACATGTGCCGACAACAGCCGGGACAGCGAAAGATAGATGCGCTTGACCTCTTCGAGGTCGACCGGGTCGTCGAGCGAACGCAGGCGACGGACCTCGTCCTCGCCGAGCGTCATCGGCGTGTCGGCGCGGAACTGCGACCATTGCTCCGCCGAGAAAAAACGAAAGGGCGAATATTTCTCGGTGGGGGCGAGCTGGTCCATCGAGTTTCCTACCCTCCGCAGCGATCAGCCCCGGTCCTGCCGAGACGCCTTTTCGGCGATGCCCGAACGACCGGTGCGGCGTTCGAGTTCGGTCAGGACATCGGCAAGCGGAATGCCGGCGACGCCCAGAACGACGAGCCAATGATAGATGAGATCGGCGCTTTCCGAAACGAGGGCTTGTCTGTCACCGCCAACGGCCGCGATCACCGTTTCGACCGCCTCTTCGCCGAGCTTCTGCGCCGCCTTGTCCATGCCGCGTGCGAACAGCTTTGCCGTCCACGAATCCGGATCGCCGGAATGCGCGCGTTCCCTGATGATTGTCTCCAGATCGGAGAGCGAAAAGTCAGCCATGGCGCCATCTATCTGCTTGTTTAAGCGTATCTTTTCCGAAAAGCGGTAGCCATTTTTCGCTGGCGCGGACCTTCGGTTCGGGATCATGCTTTAGAGCCGATCACCCGGGGAGTCCAGTCGCATCGGCAGGCCGGCGCGGGCCATATGCGCCTTGGCTTCGGCAATGCTGTAGGTGCCGAAATGGAAGATCGATGCCGCCAGCACCGCGCCGGCATGGCCGTCGCGAATGCCCTCGACCATGTGATCGAGCGTGCCGACGCCGCCGGAGGCGATGACCGGCGCACGCACGGCGTCGGCTACCGCGCGGGTGAGCGCGATGTCATAGCCGGCCTTGGTGCCGTCGCGGTCCATCGACGTCAGCAGGATCTCGCCGGCGCCGCGATCGACCATCTGCTGAGCGAATTCGACCGCGTCGATGCCGGTCTTTTCGCGGCCGCCATGGGTAAAAATCTCCCAGCGGTCGGCCTCGCCTTCGCCCGATATTTTCTTGGCATCGATGGCGATGACGATGCACTGGTTGCCGAATTTGTCAGCCGCCTCGGCGACGAAATCGGGATTCTTCACCGCCGCCGTATTGATCGATACCTTGTCGGCGCCGGCCAAAAGCAGCTTTCTTATGTCGGCGACCTGTCGCACGCCGCCGCCGACGGTCAGCGGCATGAAGCATTGCTCGGCGGTGCGGGCGACGATGTCGAAGATGGTTTCGCGATTTTCGGACGAAGCGGTGATGTCGAGGAAGCAGAGTTCGTCGGCGCCGGCGGCGTCATAGGCCTTGGCCGCCTCGACCGGATCGCCGGCATCGACCAAGTCGACGAAGTTGACGCCCTTGACGACGCGGCCGTTCTTGACGTCGAGACAGGGGATGACGCGGGCTTTCAGCATCAGATCCTCGCAAGCGCGGCAAGAAAATCGCCAAGCAATTGCCCAACGACAGGCGGAACCTCGCCCTTGGCGTCAAAGGCAGGATCGTAGGCGGACAGAGTGACGCCGACGATCGGGATCGACTTGGCCAGCCCGCAAACCAGTTGCCGCAGCTGCTCCGGATTTGGACCTCCCGGCCGTGCATAGCGGTTCACTTGCAGCACATCGGGATCGTGAACATCCAGATCCAGATGCAAATGCACTTGGGCCGCGCCGGCCGCCTTGAGCTTTCCGACATTGTCGAGTGCATCGGCCCAATGGGCGCGAATGATCGGCAACGTCTCCAGAAGCCGCCTTTCATCGGGATCGAGGTCGCGTGCATCGACCAGTACGCACCGCGACGGGTCGATCGCCTGGAAGCCGGGAATCGCTGACGTCATAGGGCGCCAGCAGAGCCCCAGCGTCGTCGCCAGCGCCATGCCGTCGAGAAAGCCGTAGGCGGACGTCTCGGGCGTGTTGAGATCGCCATGCTGATCGATCCAGATGATCGAATCAGCGGTATCGCCAGCCACCGCACCGGCGGCGGTCAGGCAATTTCCGGTGAGCACAATGGGAAAACGCTCATCGTCGCGCGCCATGTCGACCTTTGTGGCGACTGCCCGACAAACCGCGAAACCTGTCGCGATTTCGCGTTTCTGGGCATCGCCGACCTCGCCGATGTCCTCGACGACGACATCGTGGCCGCGAAAGGCAAGTTCATCGACGAGGCCGCCGGCAATGATGGCGTCGGGGCCCTGGCCACAGCCGGCATGATAAAGGCCGCTGTCATAGGGTGCGAGGATGATCGAGAGTTTCATCGCGCCCTCGCCTTCTCCGGTCCTGCCGCCAGGATCGCCAGTGCCTCGGCCGGATCGATACGCCCGTCATAAAGCGCGCGGCCGGAGATGGCACCTTCGAGTTTTTGCGCATCGGGCATGGTCATGCGCACGATGTCGGCGATCGAGGCAAGCCCCCCGGAGGCGATGACCGGGATTGAAACTGCTTCGGCGAGATCGATGGTGGCATCCCAGTTGATGCCGGTCAGCACACCGTCGCGGTCGATGTCGGTGTAGATGATGGCGGCGACGCCGGCACCCTCGAACTTCCTCGCCAGTTCGATGACGCCGAGGCTCGAGGCCTCGGCCCAGCCCTCGACCGCCACCTTGCCGCCCTTGGCGTCGATGCCGACGGCGATCTTGCCCGGGAACGCCTTGCAGGCCTGCCTGACCAGATCCGGATCGCGCACGGCCACCGTGCCGAGAATGATCCGGGCCAGCCCGCGATCGAGCCAGTCCTCGACCTGCGCCAGGGTGCGGATGCCGCCGCCGAGTTGCACCGGGTTTTTCGTCGCCTTGAGGATGGCGCCGACCGCCGCGCTGTTGACGCTCTGGCCTTTGAAGGCGCCGTTGAGGTCAACGACATGCAGCCATTCAAAGCCCTGTTGCTCGAAGGCCCTGGCCTGCGCGGCCGGGTCGTCATTGTAGATCGTCGCGGTCGCCATATCGCCGTGCTTCAGGCGCACGCACTTGCCGTCCTTGAGGTCGATGGCCGGGAACAGGATCACTTTCAGGCGCCCTCGACAATCGCGAAATGGCCGGTCGAAGCCGCCAGTCGATTCCGTAGTGCGGTCTGATAGGCCGGCGACTGGTAACAGTTCAGCGCTGTCTGATAAGAGTCGAACTCGACCACAACATGCCTGTCAAATTCCGATCCTTCTGGGTTTGTGACCTGTCCGCCGCGCACGAGATAGCGGCCGTCGTAGCGCGAAATGGCGTCACCGATGGCGTCACGGTAGCGCTGATAACCGTCGGGGTCAGTCACCGTGAGCATGACCACCCAGTAGCCTTTCCTATTCATGATCCTAGGGCCTCCAGCGCAGAAAATTAGTGATCAGCGCCAGGCCAAGCGCCTGGCTCTTTTCGGGATGAAACTGCGTGCCGGCGAGATTGCCGCTGACAACAGCGGCCGTCACCGGACCACCGTAGTCGGCAATCGCCAGCACCTCCTCCGGCTTCTGCGCGTCGAGATGGTAGGAATGAACGAAATAGGCGTGCAGTCCCTTGGCGCCGGTCGGAATGCCGGAAAACAGCGGATGCTTGCGCGTGAGCTCGATCGTGTTCCAGCCGATCTGCGGGATCTTCAGCGCAGGATCGGCCGGGGTGATCTCCTTGACGTCGCCGGCGATCCATCCAAAACCTTTTGTCACGGTCTTTTCCAGGCCCCGCTCCGACATCAGCTGCATGCCGACGCAGATGCCGAGGAATGGCCGCCCCTTGACGATCGCGACCTCCTCGACCGCTTCCCACATCCCGGCCACAGCGCGCAGCCCGGCCGCGCAATCGGCATAGGCGCCGACGCCGGGCAGGACGATGCGATCGGCGGTCCTGACACGCTCGGCATCGGCGGTCAGGTCGATCGCGGCGGCGATACCGGCTTCATGCGCGGCGCGCTCGAAGGCCTTGGTGGCTGAGCGCAGGTTGCCCGAGCCGTAGTCGATGATCGCGACCCGCATGTCAGGGTCGTCCCGGAGTGTGGTTCAACCCCAGCGCGATGCCCATATGCGTCGGCCGGGCATGGGCGGCGTCCGGAACGATGTGCGGCACTGGCGCTTGCTCGTCCGCTTGCGCTTCGGCTTCCAGCACATAGCGCGTATCGGCATCGTCGAGCCTGTTGGCTTCGACGACGCCCCATTCATGCCAGCCACGACGGCGCAGTGCGGCGATCCGCAAGGCCTGACCTTCCAGCCCGACATAGAGCGATACAAGCAGCGACAGCAGCGGGCCGGCCAGCCCAAGACTCAGCCCTTCGGCAATCATCGAAAGGAGAGCCATGGCGACAAACGCCAGTGCTGCCTCGATCCACAACCGGTGCCAGAGCAACCACAGCGGCGACACGAGGAAGCCGAGCCAGGAAAACCCATCCCGGACAAAGGTTACATCAGGCTTTTCGCCGCCGCCCGGCGGTTCCATCACGACATAGACGGCCATGGCCTATCCCTTCAGAGATCCCTTGGTGGAAGGAACCGCATCCGGCTGGCGCGGGTCGCTTTCAAGCGCGAAACGCAGCGCGCGCGCCACCGCCTTGAAGCAGGTCTCGGCGATGTGATGATTGTTGGCGCCGTAGTGGTTGGCGACATGCAGCGTGATGCCGGCATTCTGCGCCAGGGCCTGGAAGAATTCGCGCACCAGTTCGGTGTCGAACGTGCCGATCTTCGGCGACGAGAACGCAACGTTCCAGACAAGGAAAGGACGGCCGGAAACGTCGATCGCCGCGCGCGTCAGCGTCTCGTCCATGGCGAGATCGACCGAGGCATAGCGCATGATGCCACGCCGCTCGCCCAACGCCTTGGCCAGCGCCTGGCCGAGCGCGATGCCGGTGTCCTCGACCGTGTGGTGGTCGTCTATGTGCAGATCGCCCTTGGCCTTGACTGTCATGTCGATCAGCGAATGGCGCGACAGCTGGTCCAGCATGTGGTCGAAGAAGCCAACGCCCGTCGAAATATCGGATTTTCCCGAGCCGTCGACCTGGACCGACACGGATATGTCGGTCTCCCCAGTCTTGCGGCTGGCGTTGGCGGAACGGGGCGGCATGACCTCATCCTTGTCCAGAGTTCAGACGTTCCAAGCGTCCACGTGCTTGAAAACGAGAGCCTTCTAGCAGCATGATCCGGCGATTGCCAGTTGCCATGCCAGGGGATATCGAGCCTGGCGGGTGGCTGGTTTGCAATCATCGGACCTATGCATACATATGGTCGATCAAGTCACTCGTAACGCGCCAATCGCCTTTTGCGGACCGGTGCTGATCGGAGCAGAAGATGTCGAATGAACTGACCATGCACGCCACGACTATCGTGACGGTGCGCAAGGGCGGCAAGGTGGTGATTGCCGGCGACGGCCAGGTCAGTCTCGGCCAGACCATCATGAAGGGCAATGCCAAGAAGGTGCGCCGCATCGGCAAAAGCGGCAATGTCATTGCCGGTTTCGCCGGCGCCACCGCTGACGCCTTCACGCTTCTGGAGCGGCTGGAAGCCAAGCTCGAACAATATCCGGAGCAATTGACGCGGGCCTGCGTCGAACTCGCCAAGGATTGGCGCACCGACCGCTATCTGCGCCGGCTTGAAGCGATGATGCTGGTTGCGGACAAATCGGTTTCGCTGGCGCTGACCGGCACCGGCGACGTGCTCGAACCCGAACATGGCGTCATGGCCATCGGTTCGGGCGGCAATTACGCGCTGGCCGCGGCGCGCGCACTGATGGATTCCGACAAGGATGCCGAAGAAATCGCGCGAAAGGCGATGCAGATCGCATCCGACATTTGCGTCTACACCAACAATAGCTTCGTCATCGAAACGCTCGATGCCGGCTGAGCCGGCCGCTGGCCATGATCCCGAAAAGTGGAAACCGGTTTTTGCTTCGCTGACCTTCGGTTCGGAGAAGATCATGGCCAAACAAGAAAATAGATACGATTTTCGGCCGGTGACGGAGGCGGACCTGCCGATGATTGCGGCATGGCTGGCCGAGCCGCATGTCGCGGAGTGGTGGGATGATCCCGAGACGGAGATCGCCCAGATCCGCGAACACATCGACAGCATTTCCGTCGAACCGCTGATCATCGAGCTCGATGGCGAGCCGATCGGCTACATGCAGAGCTACGACCCGCATCTGGAGGAAGGCCATCCCTATAGCGACCAGCCGTTCGGTACGCTCGGCATAGATCTGTCGATCGGCAGGCCTGAGCTTATCGGATGCGGCCACGGCTCGGCAATTGTCCGGCAGTTCGTGGAACAGCTGTTCGAGGAAGGGGCGCCGCGTGTCATCATCGACCCGGATCCATCCAACGGACGAGCGATCCGCGCCTATGAAAAGGCCGGTTTCAGAGCTATCGATCGAAGGCAATCGGAATATGGCGACGCCGTGCTGATGGCAATCGACGCCGAAGAGGACGATATCGAATAAGGCGACGCCGAATAAAGCCGAAGAGGGGCAGTAACAGCATGAGCACAACCGGCGCCGACAAACCCGTCTCGGCCTACGAAGACAGCTGGCGGATGGGACTTCTGCTCGTCCTCGGCCTGATCATATTCCAGGCCGGAGTCCTTTCCGGCATGGGCCGAACCCCGATCTGCACGTGCGGCTATGTCAAGCTGTGGCACGGCATCGTGCAGAGTTCGGAGAATTCCCAGCATATTTCCGACTGGTACACATTCTCGCACCTCATCCACGGCTTCCTGTTCTATGCGCTGGCGTGGGCTCTGTTCCCGCGCTCGCCGATCGGGCTCAGGCTGGCGCTTGCGGTCGTCATTGAGGGCGGTTGGGAACTTCTCGAGAACAGCCCGGTGATCATCGAGCGCTATCGAGCCGGCACGATCTCGCTCGACTACTATGGCGACAGTATCATCAATTCGGTGGCGGACACACTGGCGATGGTGCTGGGATTTGTGATGGCGCGCAGGCTTCCTATATGGGTGATCGTGACCCTGGCCGTCATCTTCGAATTCGGTGTCGGCTACCTCATCCGGGACAATCTGACACTCAACGTGATCATGCTGCTGCATCCGTTCGAGTCCATCCGGCAGTGGCAAAGTGGAATTTAGGAATATGAGCACATTCTCGCCGCGCGAAATCGTTTCGGAACTCGATCGCTTCATCATCGGCCAGAAGGACGCCAAGCGCGCCGTGGCCATCGCCCTGCGCAACCGCTGGCGCCGCCAGCAGCTCGAAGGCCAGATGCGTGAAGAGGTGATGCCGAAGAACATCCTGATGATCGGCCCGACCGGCGTCGGCAAGACCGAGATCTCGCGCCGCCTGGCACGCCTTGCCGGTGCGCCGTTCGTCAAGGTCGAGGCGACCAAGTTCACCGAGGTCGGCTATGTCGGCCGCGACGTCGAGCAGATCATCCGCGATCTGGTCGAGATCGCCATCGGCCTGGTGCGCGAGAAGATGCGCGAGGATGTCAAGGCGCGGGCCCATATCAATGCCGAGGAACGTGTGCTGGAAGCGCTCGTCGGCAAGACGGCGAGCCCGGCCACGCGCGACAGTTTCCGCAAGAAGCTGCGCGACGGCGAGCTCGACGACAAGGAGATCGAGATCGAAGTGAGCGACACCGGCACTGGCGGCATGCCCGGCTTCGAGATCCCCGGCATGCCGGGCGCCAATATCGGCGTGTTGAACATCAACGACATGCTGTCGAAAGCGATGGGCGGCCAGAAGACCAAGACGCGCAAGACGACGGTGAAGGAATCGTACACGGTGCTGGTCGGCGACGAGTCCGACAAGCTGCTCGACCAGGACGAGGTGGTGCGTAGCGCGCTCGAATCGACCGAAAACGACGGCATCGTCTTCCTCGACGAGATCGACAAGATCGCCTCGCGGGAAGGCGGCATGGGCGCGGGTGTTTCCCGCGAAGGCGTGCAGCGCGACCTGCTGCCGCTTGTCGAAGGCACCACGGTGGCGACCAAATACGGACCGGTGAAGACCGACCACATCCTGTTCATCGCATCGGGTGCGTTTCACGTGGCCAAGCCGTCGGACCTGCTGCCGGAACTGCAGGGCCGACTGCCGATCCGCGTCGAGCTGCGTGCACTGGAGAAGGACGATTTCGTCCGCATCCTGACCGAGACCGAGGCCAGCCTGATCAAGCAGTACATCGCGCTGATGAAGACCGAGGGCGTCGATCTCGTCTTCACGGACGATGCCATCGATTCGCTGGCCGGCATTGCGGTCGATCTCAACGCCAGCGTCGAGAACATCGGCGCCAGGCGGCTGCAGACGGTCATGGAGCGGGTGCTGGACGAGATCTCCTATGACGCGCCGGACCGCCACGGCACGGCGGTGACCGTCGACGCCGCCTATGTGGAGAAGCACGTCGGCGACCTGTCCAGAAACACGGATTTGTCGCGTTTCATCCTGTAGCAGGCAATCCATCCCACAAGAAATGGGCCGGGGGAGCCGGCAAGTTCTGAAATGTGTGGCCAAATGGAAGCATCTGGCCAGCTTTTGTCTTGCCCGGCGCAGGGGCCCTCGACTCCACTTCCAGCTTTACCTAGTTTGCCCGGCAACTACAGCGCCGCGCATCAGTTGGGCGTGCAACGGGCGCTATACAGTTGGTTTTGCGCATGACCCCGAAAATCGATTCTGGGGGTCATGCGCTGTTGCAGGCGGCGGCGCATGAAAAAACTGATCCTCGTCATTCTCGGGCTGACGCTGGCGACAGCCATGTTCGCCGCCGAAGCGGCGACGATGGTGCCGCCGGGCAACAGTCATGCCCAGCAGCCCAACATACCGGGCGCCTCGAGCCGGCGCACCCAAGCCACCAACACCACCTTCCAGGCAAAATACAGCAAGGTCTATGCGCTGCTGCAGCACGACGCCGGTCTTCGCGGCAAGATCAGCCAGGCTGCGGCGACCTATGGCATCGACCCGATGCATATCGTCGGCGCCATCGTCGGCGAGCACACCTACAATGTCGACGCCTACGACCGGCTGCAGACCTACTACGTCAAGGCGATCTCCTATCTGTCGAGCAAGCTGTCCTTCGCCTATGAGGGCGAGGACATCACCGATTTCGTGCAGCGGCCGCAATTCCAGGAATGCGCCGGCAAATCGGACAGTTACGCGCTCTGGGAATGCCGCGAGCAGGTGTGGAACCAGTCTTTTCGCGGCAAGACTGTCGGCGGTGAGAGCTTCCCCGACGACCGCTTCGGCGCCACTTTCTTCCAGCCCTATTATGCCGGCCAGACTTTTGGCCTCGGTCAGCTCAATCCGCTGACGGCGTTGCAGATGAGCGATCTCGTGCACCAGGTTTCCGGTCTGCCGAAGCTCGACGTCGGCGATCCGAACGCGGTCTACAAGACCATCATGGATCCGGACCTGACATTGGATTATGTCGCAGCGACGATCCGGAAATCGATCGATGCCTACCAGAGCATTGCCGGCTTCGACATATCGGGCAATCCCGGCATCACATCGACGCTCTACAATGTCGGCAATCCGGAACAGCGTGCCCATGCGCTGAAGGCCGAGAACGACAGGCGCCGCGACGCGGGCGAACCGGAGAAGCTGCCCGAGGAAAATTACTATGGCTGGCTGGTCAACGACAAATTACCGGAGCTGAAGGCGCTGTTTTAGTTGTTAAATCCGACGCTTGGTACCTGACGACCACAGCCGCCCTGGGGTGGAGCCGCTGTTGGTGAGAGCCGATACGAGAGCGCAAATGCGCCAATAAGCGGACGACGCACTCGGCCAAGGAGCCTATTGCCCTTGATGCAATGCCCTTCATCCGCGCACTTAGGCTCGGGGTTCGCCCATCAGGTGCCTTCGGCGACGAAATGGAAGCGAATTCCTTTTTGGAATTGCAGGTCGATGCCCCAAGGCCGCGTTACCTCGGCGCGGCAGTAACTCGCCTCCGCCGGCCTGAGATCACGCAGAAATTGTCCAAGAAGGTCAATGACGGGATCGGCAGAATTGGATGATCGAGCATGCATCTCGGACGCAGTATCATTGTTGGTCCGGCATTCCACAACAGGCTTCTTCCTGCCACCAGTAGATTCGTGGCAACGTGGCAACGTTGAGGGAGATGTCAGTGCTTTTCCAAAGCTTGTGCGGCGATAGCGGCAGTTGTTATCCCGCCGTCTCAAACTTACGCCCTGGAGAATACATACTTGCCCGTTGAGAAGGTACCCTATTATGAGGAAATGCCTGACCAGCCCCACCGGCTGGGCCCCTTATGGGGCAAGCGCGATGTGGGTCCGGCCGGAACGCTGCTGAAAGTCCCGCGGGGATGGCAAGCACCCATACATGCACATTCGGCAGACTATCAGGGCGTTGTCATTGAGGGCACCTGGAGCCACTGGGTGCCGGAGACGGGTGAGGGCCGAGGCGTCGAACTGCAGCCCGGATCATATTGGACCCAGAAGGCAGACCAGATGCATGCCTGTCGGAAAAGCAGTGCGTGATCGTTCTTATCAACACTGAGCATTATTCCACTCTTTTCAAGAGCCGGTAGCTGGACATCAACATGGAGCGTGACCTGGACGGACAGAGGGTGGTTGTCGTCGGCGCGAGCTCGGGAATCGGGCATGCCGTCGCTTGGGAGGTGGCGGCCCGCGGCGCAGAGGTCGTTATTATGTCCCGCTCCATGGAGAAGCTCCAACGCGCGTCAGAAGGCATGCCGGGACATGTGCGGCTTCATGCAGCCGATATGCGCGATGCGGTTGGCGTCGCCAATGCCCTTGCCGATTACGACACAATTGACCATCTGGTCCTCACTGCAGTCGCCGACGAACTGGCGCGGGCAAAGCCGCTCGCCGATCTGACGGAAGAGGATGTCGAACGCAGCTGCGACAAGATGCGAGGTTACTTCACAGTCGTGCAGGCCGCAGCGCATCGCCTTTAGCCCACTGGCTCGATCGTGATGATGTGCGGCGCGGCGGCGGTCCGTCCTCCCGCTATGGGTCCTCCCTTCTTGCCGCTGAAGGTGCTTCCATTCCGGGTTTCGGCAAGGCGCTTGCCAGGGAGCTTTCACCCGTTCGCGTGACCGTGGTCATGGCAGGGCTCGTGGATACGCCTATAAAAAGCGCACGCCGTGAGCAAAGTGCCAAGTGGGCTGAAACCTCGCTGCCCGCTCGCCGCTTTGGACAGCCGGAAGATTTGGCAGATGCGATTATCTTCGCAATGCGACAGGTGGGATTCTGGTGGTGGATGGAGGCCTGCTGATTGCCTGACAAAGACCAGAGCGTGCCTTCGTCCGGGCGCGTTCCGTCATTCTTCCAGTAGCTCCGGGAATCCGCGGCGGCTCACGCCGCCAGCAGCGACTTCAGCTTGACTGTTTGCGAACCGAGCGCCTCAGGCGCCGGTTTTGCCCTTTTTGCGATCAGCATCTCGGCCAACCTTATGTCGCGGGCCACTGAATTGCCTGGGCCGATGCCGCTCGCAGCGACCAGCCTGCCGTCCTGCGCCAAATGGAACAGGATGAAGGCGCCATCGTCGAGGTCGCGGCGCACGACCTTGCTGCCCTCGTCCGACAGGCCTGATATCTGCAAGCTCAGGCCGTACTGATCCGACCAGAACCATGGCACCGCCGCGTGGGCCTCACCGGCGCCAAGCATGTTCCTGGCCGCAAGCGCGCCCTGCTCCTGCGCGTTGCGCCAGGCCTCCAGCCGCACGCGCCTGCCGCCATAGATGGCAAGCGGAAACGAGCAGCAATCGCCGGCGGCGAAAATGTCCGGATCGCTGGTACGAAGCTCGGCATCGGCTGCTATGCCGTTGTCGATCGTCAGCCCCGCTTCGGCGGCAAGTCCGGTCACCGGCACAGCGCCGATGCCGATCACTGCCAGGTCGGCGAGGATTTCCTGTCCGCCGGCAAGCGCGATGCGCACCTCGGCGCCGTCGTCGGCGATCGCCGCGATGCCGTCGCCGCACAGGATCTTGACGCCTTCGGCTTCATGCGCCTCTTGGATGATTTTGGCGATCTCGGCCGGCACGCCGCGCATCAGGATCCGCGGCTGCGCCTCGATGACGGTAACCGTGGCCCCCAGCCTGCGTGCCGCGGCGGCGAGCTCAAGACCGATGAAGCCGCCGCCGACGATGGCGATGCGGTTTCCTGCGCTGAGATGCGCGCGAATGGCCAACGCGTCGTTGAAGGTCCGGAGGTAGACGCAGCGCGCGCCAAGCCCCGGCATCGGCAGCTTACGCGGGGTTGAGCCGGTCGCCAGCAAGAGTTTGTCGTAAGGCAGGACCGAACCGTCCGACAGGTGCACGACGTGCGCCGCGCGGTCGATCGCCATCGCCTGAACCGAATGGATATGCCTGATCGATCTTTCGGACAAGATCTCATCGCTGGCGATCGCCTTGATTGAGGGCGCATCGCTGGCCATCGCGTCTTTCGACAGCGGCGGCCGCTCATAGGGCAGATGCGGCTCGTCGCCGACCAGCGTCACCGGCCCGTCATAGCCGAGATCGCGCAGCGCCAAGGCAGCCCGTCCACCGCATTCGCCGGCACCGATGATGACCATCCCCTTCGTCATCACCGTCACCCGATCTGAATGAGGATTTTGCCGGCGTCGACCTTGACCCGATAAGTCCTGAGATTGACGCAGACCGGCGCGCCCCTGGCGGCCCCGGTCTTGTAGTTGAAGCGGCCATTGTGCTTCGGGCATTCGATGATGTCGTCCATCACCAGCCCGTCGGCCAGATGCACCTTCTCATGTGTGCAAAGACCATCCGTCGCGAAATATTCGTCGTCGGGGCTGCGATAGATGGCGAAGGTGCGGCCGTCATGGTCGAACCGCATCACGTCCTCTTCGTCGATGTCTCCGGCATCACAGGCCTCGACCCAGTCGCTCATCAGTCCTCCCGGCGGTTTTTGCTTGGTCACTTTGCCCGGCATGTTGCCTGGCATGGGCGCATATCATTCCGCTGCTGCCGCGACAGCATCGTTGTCGTTGTGGAATTCCTCGCGATAAGGCTTCGCAGTCGGCGGCAGCGCGCGCTTGAGGAAATAGTCGTCATTGCGCAGCTGGCGCAGGAAGGCCGGGACCATCTCGCGATAGCCGGCAAGGATCGACGGCGTCGGCGCCGGCAGATCGTGCTTGATCAGCTCGTGCAGCCTGGGCAGCGCGTGATAAGGCACCATCGGGAACATGTGGTGCTCCACATGGTAGTTCATGTTCCAGTAGATGAAGCGGCTGATCGGGTTCATGTAGACGGTGCGGCTGTTGAGACGATGGTCGATGACATTTTCGGCAAGGCCGCCATGCTGCAGCAGGCCGGTCATGACATGATGCCAGGCGCCGTAAAGCCGGGGCAGACTGACCAGCATCAAGGGCAGGAACGACCCGCTATAAAGCGCCAGCGCGATGGTCGCGGCATAGATCGTCGTCCAGATGCGGGCAATGCGGATCGCCTTTGGCTGCTCCTGCTCGGGGATGAAGGTCTTTTCCGCCGGGCTGATGATGCCGGCCGCATTGCGCACCATGTCGCTCATGGCATGCCAGGCATCGACAATGCCGAAGAAATTGAGCACGACGCGCAACAGGTCCGGTGGGCGCATCACCGCGATCTCCGGATCGCGGCCGACAATGATCGTATCGGTGTGGTGCCGCGTGTGGCTCCAGCGCCAGGTCACCGGGTTGCGCATGATCATGAAGCAGGCGATCTGATAGATCACGTCATTCATCCACTGCGTCCTGAACGCGGTGCCGTGACCGCATTCGTGCCAGCGTGAATCGGTGGAAGAGCCGTAAAGGACGCCATAGACGAAGAAGAACGGGACGCACCACCACGTGCCCCAGAACCAGGCGCCGCCCGCGCCGCTCAGGATCAGGGCGCCAAGCCAGATGATGGTGTCGCGGATCGCCGGCCCGTCAGAGCGTTGCATCAGCTCCTTCATCTGCTTGCGGGGTACGTCGGTATGATACCATTCAGCCGCCGCCAGCCCGGTCTCGACGGCGAGCTTCGCGTCGCGGCCGAGTATGCTGTAATCACGCCGGGACGGTGCTGCGTCCAACATTGCGTCCATGAGAGTGCCTCCACCAGCGTCCTGCAATCCGCCCGGTCGATGACCAGGCCGTGGTCGCAGGCCTCGAAGCTTAGAAGTAACGCCAAGCCATGATAGGCTCAATATCACAAAGATGGTTTCTATCATTTCCCATCAGAATGATGTAAGCTGATTTGGAAGCGGAGAGACAGCCATGGCAAAACGGCCGACCATCACCGATCTGGCGCGCACCTCCGGCGTCAGCGTCGCCACCGTCGACCGGGTGCTGAACAACCGCCTGCCGGTGCGCGAGGAAACCGCGCGCCGCGTCTATGAGGCCGCCACCAGCATCGGCTACCACGCCGCCGGGCTGATCAAGCAGCGGATGCGCCAGGAACTGCCGGAATATCGGCTCGGCTTTCTGCTGCTGAGGGGCAATGATGTTTTCTACAGTGATTTCGCGCGGGAACTCGAACTGGCGGTGTCGCAATCGCAGCGCTTCCGCGGCGTCGCAACCATCGATTTCGCCAGTTCTCTGGCCCCCGACGAGATCGCCGCCCAGATGCGCAAGCTGGCGGCGAAATCCAGGGCGGTCGCCCTTGTCGGTCCGGACCATCCGACGCTGACGGCAGCCGTCGAGACCCTGAAGGCAAGGGGGCAACCCGTCTTCTCCCTGCTATCCGACTTTGCCGCCGGCATCCGCGAGGGCTATGTCGGCCTCGACAACCGCAAGGTCGGTCGTACCGCGGCCTGGATGATCGCCAGGGCGGCGAGGAAGCCTGGCAAGGTAGCGCTTTTTGTCGGCAGCCATCGCTTCCATGGCCATGAGCTACGCGAGATCGGCTTCAGATCATTTTTCCGCGAGCATGCGCCGGAATTCACGGTGATGGAGACGCTGGTCAACCTGGAAGCCAACCAGGTGACCCATGATGCGATGATCGATCTTCTGGCGCGGTATGCGGATCTTGCCGGCTGCTACGTCGCCGGCGGCGGTATGGAAGGCGCGGTTTCCGCGCTCAGGGCAGCGAGGCCCGAAAATATGCCGGTGGTCGTTTGCAATGAGATCAACGCCGAGTCGCGCGCGGCGCTCGCCGACAACATCCTGACCATGGTGATTTCGACGCCGCTGGCAGCACTATGCCGCGAGCTTGTCGATCTGATGGCGCACGCCATCGAGGCAGGCGCTGCCAACGCGCCGGGCCAGACCTTCCTGCCCTTCGACATCTATCTGCCGGAAAACATCTAGATACGGGCAAATCATCTGGGCTCAGCCAATGGATCCAGGTTCAGATCGGGCACCACGATGCATCGGCAATGATGTGAACCATCAGCCTGATGGATTCTTGCAGAAGATTTGCCGGCCCTCAGCCGCGTTGAAAATCCGCCATCCGCTTTCGGAATCTCCTTGACGCCCGCAGGCGGAATGGAATAAATATTTCACCAGATAGGTATTTTGGTTCTTTCGTTCCGGAACATCTGTTTCAACGGAGGGCTTGGCGTTCCAGCCAACGCGGAAATCGCCATCGGGAACGGAGTGGCAATCGGGAGAGATTCCCTGGGCGATCGGGGATTCCGGGTAGATCGGTGCAGCCGGACACCAATTCTGGGAGGAGAAATGCAATGAAGAAACTGCTGTTGGGCGCCGCATTCCTGGCGCTGATGAGCTCGTCCGCCCTCGCTGCCAAAATCGGCGTGTCGATGGCGCTGTTCGACGACAATTTTCTTACCGTGCTGCGCAACGGCATGATCGAGCAGGCCAAGGGCATGGACGGCGTGGAGCTGCAGGTCGAGGACGCGCAGAACGACGTCGCCAAGCAGCTCGACCAGATCAAGAACTTCGTCGCCTCGGGCGTCGACGCAATCATCGTCAATCCGGTCGACACCTCGGCCACCCAGGCAATGTCTGACGCCGCGGCTGCGGCCAATGTTCCGCTGGTCTATGTCAACCGCGAGCCGGTCAATGTCGACACGCTGCCCGACAACCAGGCCTTCGTCGCCTCGAACGAGGTCGAGTCAGGCACTCTCGAAACCCAGGAAGTCTGCCGCCTGTTCAAGGAAGCCGGCAAGACCGAAGCCAATGTCTACGTGATCATGGGCGAGCTGTCGAACCAGGCCGCGGTGCAGCGCACCAAGGACATTGACGATGTAATCGCCACTCCGGAATGCAGCTTCATCAAGATCATCGACAAGCAGACGTCGAACTGGAAACGCGAGGAAGCGCAGAACCTGATGACCAACTGGCTGTCGACCGGCACGCAGTTCGATGGCGTCATCGCCAACAATGACGAAAGCGCCATCGGTGCGATCCAGGCGATGAAGGCTGCCAACATCGACATGAAGTCGGTTGTCGTCGGCGGCGTGGACGCCACTCAGGACGCGCTTGCCGCGATGCAGGCGGGCGACCTCGACGTCACCGTGTTCCAGGATGCGGCCGGCCAGGGTGCCGGGGCGCTGGACGCGGCACTCAAGCTTTCCAACGGCGAGGCGGTTGAACAGAAGGTCTACATCCCGTTCCAGCTGGTCACGCCGGCAAACATCGACAAGTTCCTGCAGAAGAACTGAGGCAGAGGACCGTTTTTTCGATAGGGAGCGGCGGCAGAGCATCGGACCGGTTTTGGGAAGTCCGATGTTCGAAGAACAAAAAAAGCAGCGCCGCTCCTCTTTCCGCTCATCGCCGTAGACAGGCGGCGGGAGGGCGACTGCGGCTGATGGAGGAATCAAAGTTTGGCACAGACAACCCATGGCGTCGGCGGACTCAGCTATGATGCGAAGAAGCGCACATGGCCTGCCGAATTCAACGTTTTCCTGGCGCTCATCATCCTGGTCGGCGCCTTCGAGCTGATAGGCCGCGTCTTTCTTGGCGACAGCTTCCTGTTCAACACCCGCGCCAATGTCGATACGATCTTCAACGAGGCGCGCCTGCAGATCATCATCCTGCAGGTGTCGATCGTCGGCATCATCGCCATCGGCGTGACGCAGGTGATCATTTCCGGCGGCATCGATCTTTCCTCTGGTTCGGTCGTCGGCGCCACGGCGATGATCGCGATGAGCTTCGCCCAGGTGGCGACGGTCAACGGCAACCCTAACCCCAAGGCGATGTTCATCGAGCAGGGCTGGACGGACCTGCCGGTGATCGTGCCGGTGCTCGTCGCGATCGGCTGCGGCCTGCTGGCGGGCCTGATCAACGGCACGCTGGTCGCCTACACCCGCATTCCGCCGTTCATCGCCACCCTCGGCATGATGGTCACCGCGCGCGGCGTCGCCAAATGGTGGTCCAAGGGGCAGCCGATCTCGTTTCCCACCGAAAGTTTCGCCGCCATCGGCAAGGGGCTGATGCCGGTCATCATCTTCATATCGCTGGCGATTTTGTTCCAGCTGATCCTGTCGTACACCAGGTACGGCAAGCACTGTTATGCCATCGGCTCCAACGAGGACGCCGCCCGCATGTCCGGCATAAATGTCCAGAACCACAAGATCCTCGTCTTCGTCATTGCCGGCATCCTCGCCTCGCTCGCCGCCGTGGTGCTGAGCTCCAAGAACCTCACCGCTCAGGCCGGCATGGGCGTGATGTACGAACTGGACGCGATCGCCATGGCGGTCATCGGCGGCGTATCGCTGTCTGGCGGCCGAGGCTCGATCATCGGAACGGTGATCGGTGCGCTGATCTTCGGCGTCATCATCTCCGGCTTCACCTTCCTGCGCCTCGACGCCTACTACCAGGAGATGGTCAAGGGTGTGATCATCATCGGCGCAGTCGTTCTCGACCAGTGGCGCCAGCGCCTGCGGGCAATGAGGGCTTGACCATGTCAGACATCGTCCTGAAGACCGAAAACCTGACCAAATACTATGGCGGCGTGCATGCGCTCGAAGGCGCGAACTTCGAACTGCGCAAGGGCGAGCATGTCGCCATCATGGGCGACAACGGCGCCGGCAAATCGACCTTCGTGCGCCAGATCACGGCCGTCGAGCAGCGCACCAGCGGCAAGGTCTGGTTCGACGGCAAGGAAGTGAACTTCGCCGGCCCGATCGCAGCGCGCGAGGCGGGCATCGAAACAGTGTTCCAGAACCTTGCGCTCGCCGACGATCTCGACGTGCCGTCGAACCTGTTTCTCGGCCGCGAAAAGGTGCTTTTCAATCTCGGGCCTTTCTCGATCCTCGATCGCAAGTTCATGCGTAAGGCGACCGAGGCAGCGCTGATCCGCACGGCGGTCAAGATTCCCAACCTTTCCAACACCATCCGCCACATGTCGGGCGGCCAGCGCCAGTGCGTGGCAATCGCCAGAACCGCGACTTTTGCGTCCAAGCTCATCATCATGGACGAGCCGACGGCAGCACTTGGCGTGCAGGAGACGCTGCAGGTCGAAAACATCATCCGCACGCTGAAAGCCAATGGCGAGCCGCTGATCCTGATCAGTCACAACATGCGCCAGGTGTTTGATCTGGTCGACCGCATCGTCGTCTTCCGACGCGGCCGCATCGTCGCCAATCTGCGCAAGCGGGACACCGATGGCAACGACGTCGTCTCATACATCACCGGCGCCAAGACCGGGGAGGCAGAACTTGCGGCTTAAGGCGAATGCCGGCGCGGCGGGTCATCGGCCCGTCGCCGAGCAACCGCAATAAGAAAATCTACTGCGCCTTGCCGTGAACGGTGCAGTAAAGACGCACTTCCATTTCGAACAATCCTAAAAGGAAATCCCATGTCTCTCCGCTTCGCTCTTCTCGGTGCAGGCCGCATCGGCAAGGTCCACGCCCGTGCCGTCGGTTCCAATCCGCAGGCCAGACTGGTCGCAGTTGCCGATGCCTTCGAGAAGGCGGCGACGGAGCTGGCGTCGGCCTATGGCGCGGAAGTACGCACTATCGAGGCCATCGAAAAAGCCGGGGATATTGATGCGGTCATCATCTGCACGCCGACCGACACCCATGCCGATCTGATTGAGCGGTTCGCCAAGGCCGGCAAGGCGATCTTCTGCGAGAAGCCGATCGACCTCGACGCCGGCAGAGTGGAAGAATGCCTGGCCGTGGTCGACAAGGCCGGCGCCACTTTGATGGTCGGCTTCAACCGCCGCTTCGATCCGCATTTCGCCGCCGTGCGCAAGGCGATCGACGACGGCGCCATCGGCACCGTCGAGATGGTGACCATCACGTCGCGCGATCCCGGCCCGCCGCCGCTCGACTATATCGGCCGCTCGGGCGGCATCTTCCGCGACATGACCATTCATGATTTCGACATGGCGCGCTTCATGCTCGGCGAGGAGCCGGTGGCGGTCAGCGCCCATGCCTCGGTGCTGGTCGACAGACAAATCGGCGAGGCCGGCGATTTCGACAGTGTCAGCGTCATCCTCGAAACCGCCTCCGGCAAGCAGTGCATCATCTCAAATTCGCGGCGCGCCACTTATGGCTACGACCAGCGCATTGAGGTGCATGGCTCGAAAGGCATGGTTGCGGCCGAGAACCAGCGGCCGGTGTCGATCGAACTGGCTAATGAGAAGGGCTATACGCGCCCGCCGCTGCACGACTTCTTCATGACCCGCTATCTCGACGCCTACGCCAACGAAGTCGCCGCCTTCATCGCGGCGGCGACGTCAGGCAAGAAGGCGGCGCCGAGCGGCAAGGACGGGCTCGTCGCGCTGAGGCTGGCGGACGCGGCGCTGAAATCGGCCAAAGAAGGCAAGACCGTCCGCCTCGACAAAACCAACTGAGCAACACCAGGCACAGGAGCAAGGCGATGAACGGTTCAGCCGGTCGCAATTCCGAAACACGCGCCATCGTCACCGGCGGCGCGCAAGGCATCGGCTTCGCCGTCGCCGAGGCGCTGGCCGACGAGGGCTGTCGCGCCCTGGCGCTGGTCGGCCGTTCCAAGGAGAAAGGCGACAAAGCGGTCGCCGTACTTGGGAAAAGCGGCGTCGACGCCATCTTCATCAGCGCCGATGTCTCAGAGGTGGCCGACTGCAAGCGGGCCGTCGAAACGGCGATCACTCATTTCGGCACCGTCAACGCGCTGGTCAATGCCGCCGCCACTTCGGCGCGCGGCTCGCTGGTCGAGACGTCGGAGGAGCTTTTCGACCAAATCTTCGACACCAATGTGCGCGGCCCCTTCTTCCTGATGCAGGGTCTCGTCGCGCACCTGCTGGAGCGCAACGCGCCGGGTTCGATCGTCAACGTGCTGTCGATGTCGGCGCATGCCGGTCAGTCCTTCCTGACTCCCTATTCGACCAGCAAGGGCGCGCTGATGACGCTGACCAAGAATGTCGCCAGTTCCTATCGAAAGCACCGCATCCGCTGCAATGCCGTGCTGCCGGGCTGGATGGATACGGAAGGCGAGGCGATCGTGCAGAAGAAGTGGCACGATGCGCCCGACGATTGGCTGGAAAAGGCCGAGGCCGCGCAGCCGATGGGCCAGTTGGTGAAGCCGGCGCAGCTTGCCAGGCTGATCACCTATATGATCAGCCCCCAGTCCGGCGTCATGACCGGCTCACTGGTCGACTACGATCAGAACATCGCCGGGGTGATCGGCGAGTAGTGACAAGTGCTTCGGCTTCGACTATATGAGCCGCATGATCCACCTGACCGCCTCGTTCTGGTACTTTAGCTACGGCAGCTCGCTGGCGGCGGGAGGATTGCGCTCGATCTGAAGATTGCAGCATCAAAATCCGAACAGCCGCCAGACCTGGCGGCTTTTTTTGTTTCAGCCGGCAGGTCTCCCAACCAGGAGCAGAAAGCCGTGTTGACCACCACCGACGATCTTCGGGTCAAGGAAATAAGGGAATTGAGTACGCCGGACCAGGTGATGCGGGAGATACCGCGCACGCTGACGGCGACGCGCACCGTTGCCACGTCACGCAACGCCATCCATTCCATCCTGACGGGGACCGACGATCGACTTGTTGTCGTCGTCGGCCCCTGTTCGATCCACGACCCGGCCGCCGCCGTAGACTACGCCAGCCGTCTGGCGGCTCTGCGCGAGAGCCTGTCGGACCGGCTGGAGATCGTGATGCGCGTGTATTTCGAGAAGCCGCGCACGACGGTCGGCTGGAAGGGCCTGATCAACGATCCCGACCTGGACGGCAGCTTCAACATCGACAAAGGACTGAGGCTGGCCCGCAACGTGCTCTCCGCCGTCAACAATCTCGGCCTTCCGGCGGCGACTGAATTCCTCGACATGGCCACCCCGCAATACATTGCCGACCTCGTCGCCTGGGGCGCGATCGGCGCGCGTACGACCGAGAGCCAGATCCATCGCGAACTCGCATCCGGCTTGTCCTGCCCGGTCGGCTTCAAGAATGGCACCGACGGCAGCCTGCGGATCGCCGCCGAGGCGGTGAAATCCGCCGCCCAGCCGCATCATTTTATGGCGGTGACGAAGGGCGGACGCAGCGCCATCGCGACGACCACCGGCAACGAGGACTGCCACGTCATCCTGCGCGGCGGCATTGTGCCGAATTACGACGCAACGAGCGTCGCGGCTGCCTGCAAGGAACTCGGCCGCGCCGGCATCCCGCCACGGTTGATGATCGATGTCAGCCACGCCAACAGCAACAAGCGGCCGGAGAACCAGCCGATGGTGGCGGCCGACGTGGCGGATCAGGTCGCGGCAGGCGACGAGCGCATCATCGGCGTCATGATCGAGAGCCACCTCATCGCCGGCCGCCAGGACGTCACGCCCGGCAAGCCGCTCGTCCATGGCCAGAGCATCACCGATGGCTGCATCGACTGGACAACCACCGAGACGGTGCTGCACGGTCTTGCCGACGCCGTCGAGCGGCGCCGGTCAGCGCGACGCGCCATGATCGACAGCCGTCCGGGAGCCGCCTGAAGCTTTCACCTTCTCCCCTTGTGGGAGACGGTGGATCGGCGCGTAGCGCCGAGACGGATGAGGGGTGCTGGAAGACACGATGCGCTGAAATATCAGATGAATTGAAGCCCTTACGACTTCAAGTCACGATCCGTCCAACACCCCTCATCCGACCGAGCTTCGCTCGGCCACCTTCTCCCACAAGGGGAGAAGGGGAGCCAACGCCAGCGTTACCTCACATCCACCCAGCGCTGCTCCTCGAACGAGCGCGCCATGGCATGCACGGTGCGCTCGATCTCAAGTCCTTCGTCGAAATCGATGATCCGCGCCGGCTTGCCGGCCAGCCGCGTCAAAAGTTCCCGGCATTCGATGATCTTGAGGTCGTTGAAGCCGAGACCGTGGCCGGGCGCCGGCAGGAAGGCATCGTAGGGCTTGTGATGCGGCGCCACCAGGATGGTGCGATAGCCTTGCTCGGTCGGCCGGTCTGATGTGAGGTAGAGCTGGAACTCGTTCATCCGCTCCTGATCGTACAGGATCGAGCCCTTCGAGCCGAAGATCTGGATGGCGATCCGGCCCTTGCGGCCCCAGGCCGAACGATTGACCAGCAGCGTGCCGGCAATGCCGTTTTCGAGATGCATCAGCACGCTGGCGATGTCGTAGGTCTCGACCTCGCGGCGCCCGCCCGAGGCGACCTGCCGATCGGCATAGGGTTTTGCCATGTCGCACATGACGCGGGCGACGCGGCCGAACAGCACGGCGACCAGCGACAGCGGATGTACGGCGAAATCGTCGAGCGCGCCGTAACCGGACGCCGCCTCGTGTTTCCAGAAGAACGGCGCCTCCGGATCGGCCATGAAGTCCTCGTCCATCTCGATACGCAGGTGATTTACCTCGCCGATGATCTTCTCGTCGAGCAGCGCACCGATATGGCGGATCGCAGGATTCTGGATGTAGTTGTAGCCGAGAGCGGCCACCTTGCCGGCCTTTTGCGCCGCCGCCGCCATGGCTTGCGCCTCCGCAAAACTCGGCGCCATCGGTTTTTCGCACCACAGATGCTTGCCGGCTTCGAGGATGGCGATGGCCATTTCCGGATGGAACTGGTTGGGCGTGGTCAGCGAGACGATATCGACATCCGGATCATCGACGACGGCACGCCAGTCGCCGGAGGCCTTGGCGAAGCCGAATTCGCTGGCACGACGTTTGGCAAGATCCTTATTGACCTCGCCGAGATGGACCAGCCTTGGCTTGGCCACGTCGGGAAAGACGGTGCCGACCGCGTTCCAGGCGATGGCGTGACACTTGCCCATGAAGCCTGTGCCGATAAGACCGACTCCGACCATTTCCCTTGTCTCCGCTGTCAGCAAGATTTGCGTGGATGAATTAGTCCATTTTATCCAGAAATGGAACGCATGCCTCATTTTTTATGGCCTTCTTGCACAGGCTCGCTATGATGGGGCACACACGGCATCGACTGATGAGCCTAGGCGGAGCGACGATGGACGAACGGGTGCCCCGCGATTTCGAGACGCTGCGGACGACGATCCTGGAACGGCGCCATAGCCTGCCCAAGCGTATCGCGCAGATCGCCGCCTATGCGCTCGACAATCCTGACGACATTGCCTTCGGCACGGCCGCCAGCATCGCCGCCTCCGCCGGCGTCCAGCCTTCGACCTTGATCCGCTTCGCCCAGCAGCTCGGCTTTGACGGCTTCACCAGTCTGCAGCTGGTGTTTCGCGAGCGCCTGCGTGAGCGCAATTCGTCTTATGACGAAAGGCTGGCGGCATTGCGCGCCAAGGCCGAGGAAGGCGCCGGTCACCGGGCGATCTTCGACGGCTTCGTCGCTGCGGCCAGCACCTCGCTCAACGATATTTCAGGCAGGTTGAACGAAGACCATTTCGAAGATGCGATCGCCTTGCTGGCAAAGGCGGAGACCATCTATGTGCTGGCCAAGCGCCGCTCGTATCCGGTCGCCTCCTACATCGCCTATGCGCTCGGCAAGCTCAAGATCCGCAACCAGCTGATCGAATCGGCCGCCGGCCTCAACGCCGAGATGATCAGCTTTGCCTCGCCCAGGGATGCCGTCATCGCCATCAGTTTCTCACCCTATGCCCCGGCGGCCATCGAGGACGCGCGCGTCATTTCCGAGCAAGGCGTTCCGATCGTGGCGATCACAGACAGTTCCTTTTCGCCGCTCGCCCAGTTCGCCAAGGTCTGGTTCGAGGTCGCCGAGGCCGATTTCGCCGGCTTCCGCTCGCTGTCGGCGACAATGGCGCTGGCCATGGCGCTGACCGTTGCGGTTGGCGAGAAGCGCCGCGATGCCGGCCGCAAGCGCAAGGCCTGACAGGCTACTTTTCAGCAAAGGAATGCGCGTTCCATATTGACTATGGATTGGAATTATTATTTCATATTGCCGGCGCCACGCTGCCGCTCGCGCGTGTACCCCAAGACAACAAGGCTGATGGGAGGTTCGAATGGGCGAAGCCATGGACGCGAAACTTGCGCCGCTCGACATCATCACCATTGGCCGCGCCTCCGTTGACCTCTACGGCCAGCAGATCGGCTCGCGCCTGGAGGATATCACCTCCTTTGCCAAGTCGGTCGGCGGCTGTCCGGCCAACATTTCGGTCGGCACGGCGAGGCTCGGTCTGCGCTCGGCGCTGCTCACCCGCGTCGGCGACGAGCAGATGGGCCGCTTCATCCGCGAGCAGCTGACGCGCGAAGGGGTTTCCGTCGACGGCCTCAGGACCGACCCGGACCGGCTGACCGCGCTTGTGCTGCTGTCGGTCGAGGACGAAGGCGTCTCGCCGATGATCTTCTATCGCAGCGACTGCGCCGACATGGCGCTGGCGGAGGAAGACATAGATGAGGCGTTCATCGCTTCGGCACGCGCCATCGTCGTCACCGGGACGCATTTTTCGCGGCCCAACAGCGACGCCGCGCAGCGCAAGGCGATCCGCGCCATCAAGGCCAAGGGCGGCAAGGTGGTGTTCGACATCGACTACCGCCCCAATCTCTGGGGCCTTGCCGGCCATGCCGAAGGGTTCGAGCGCTATGTGAAATCCGACCGGGTCTCCGCGCAGCTGAAGACGGTGCTGCCCGACTGCGATCTCATCGTCGGCACCGAAGAAGAGATCATGATCGCCTCCGGCACTGACGATTGCCTCAGCGCGTTGAAGACGATCCGCTCGCTGTCCAACGCCACGATCGTCTTGAAGCGCGGCGCCATGGGCTGCATCGTCTATGACGGGCCGATCAGCGACGACCTCGAAGACGGCATTGTCGGCAAGGGTTTTCCGATCGAGGTCTACAATGTGCTCGGCGCCGGCGATGCCTTCATGTCGGGCTTCCTGCGCGGCTGGCTCGGCGGCGAAAGCCTTGAGACGGCGGCGACCTGGGCCAATGCCTGCGGTGCCTTCGCCGTGTCGCGGCTGCTCTGTGCGCCGGAATATCCGACCTTCGAGGAATTGCAATTCTTCCTGAAGAACGGCAGCAGGCACCTGGCGTTGCGCAAGGACGAGGCGATCAACCATATCCATTGGGCGACGACGCGCCGGCGCGACATTCCCTCGCTGATGGCGCTGGCCTGCGACCACCGTATCCAGCTTGACGATGTCGCCGCGAAAGCCGGCGCCGATCCGTCGCGCATCCATGATTTCAAGGTGCTGACGGTCAAGGCGGCGGCAAGGGTGGCCGCCGGCCGAGCCGGCTACGGCATGCTGCTCGACGAGAAATACGGCCGCGAGGCAATGTTCGAATTTGCCCGCCATTCCTTCGCCTGGCTCGGCCGGCCGGTCGAGCTGCCGGGATCGCGGCCGCTTCGTTTCGAATTCTCGCAGGACATCGGCTCGCAATTGATCGAGTGGCCGGTCGACCATTGCATCAAGTGCCTGTGCTTCTATCACCCCGACGACCCGGAGCCGCTGAAGACCGAGCAGCAGCAGAAGCTCAAAAGCCTGTTCGAGGCCGCGCGGAAAATGGGAAGAGAACTTCTCATCGAGATCATCGCCGGCAAGCACGGCAAGCTCGACGACACGACGATCCCGCGCGCGCTTGAGGAACTCTATGCGCTCGATATCAAGCCCGACTGGTGGAAGCTCGAACCGCAGGCTTCGGCCGGGGCTTGGGCAAAGATCGAGGCGGTGATCCTGAAGAACGATCCGTGGTGCCGTGGGGTTGTGCTGCTCGGCCTCGAAGCGCCGCAGGACGAGCTGGAAGCGGCCTTCGCCGCCACCGCCAAAGCGCCCATCGTCAAGGGCTTCGCCGTCGGACGCACCATCTTCATCAACGCGGCCGAACAGTGGCTTGCGGGCAAGATGTCGGACGACGAGGCAGTGACCGACATGGCGTCGCGCTTCGAGAGACTAACCGAGGCATGGCTTGCCGCGCGCGGCCGCAAAGCAGCATAAGAAGGCGCGGCATTAGGACTGCGGAGGAAGACAACATGACCAAGACAATCCGCCTGACGATGGCGCAGGCGCTGACCCGCTTTCTTGCCCGCCAGATGACCGAGATCGACGGCAAAAAAATGCCGATCTTCGGCGGCGTCTGGGCGATCTTCGGCCATGGCAATGTCGCCGGTGTCGGCGAGGCGCTCTACCAGGTGCGTGACGAATTGCCGACCTTCCGCGCCCACAACGAACAGGCGATGGCGCATGCGGCGATCGCCTACGCCAAGGCCAATTTCCGTCGCCGCTTCATGGCCACGACAAGTTCGATCGGCCCCGGCGCGCTCAACATGGTGACGGCGGCAGCACTTGCGCATGTAAACAGGTTGCCTGTCCTGTTTCTGCCCGGCGACGTCTTCGCCAATCGCATCCCCGACCCTGTCCTGCAGCAGGCCGAGGATTTCTCCGACGGCACGGCGACGGTCAACGACTGCTTTAAGCCCGTGTCGCGCTATTTCGACCGCATCACCCGGCCCGAGCAGATCATCCCGGCGCTCAATCGCGCCATGCAGGTGCTGACCGATCCGGCCGAATGCGGACCGGTGACGCTGGCGCTCTGCCAGGACGTGCAGGCCGAGGCCTATGATTACCCCGAGAGCTTCTTTGCCGAACGGGTCTGGACCCAGCGCCGACCGCGTCCGGACCGCCAGGAGCTGGCGGCCGCAGTGGCAGCACTGAAGGGCGCGAAAAAGCCATTGGTGATTGCCGGCGGCGGCGTGCTTTATTCGCAGGCTTCCGGTGAATTGGCGAAGCTGGTGCAAGGCGCCGGCATTCCGGTCTGCGAGACGCAAGGCGGTAAATCCTCGCTGCCGGACGATCATCCGCTCAACATGGCGGCGGTCGGCGTCACCGGAACTTCGGCTGCCAACCGGCTGGCTGAAGAAGCCGATGTCGTGCTTGCCGTCGGCACCAGATTGCAGGATTTCACGACCGGCTCGTGGGCGCTGTTCAAGAATTCCGGCAAGACCATTATCGGACTGAATACGCAGTCTCTCGATGCGGGAAAGCACCAGGCGCTGCCGCTGGTCACCGATGCGGCGGAGGGGCTCGCCGAGCTTGGCGCGGCGCTGAACGGCTGGAAGGCGCCGGCTGCCTGGACCGACGATGCGGCCAGGGGCAAGAAGAACTGGCAAGCCGAAGCCGGCAAGGTAACGGCGTCGACCAATGCTGCCTACCCGTCGGATGCGCAAGTGATTGGCGCCGTGCAGCGCGCCGTGGGCTCCGACGTGATATTGCTTCATGCTGCTGGCGGCCTGCCCGGCGAGTTGCACAAGCTCTGGCAGGCGGGCGCGCCCGGCTCCTACCACGCCGAATACGGCTTCTCGACCATGGGCTACGAGATCGCTGGCGGGCTCGGCGTCAAGATGGCCAAGCCCGACGAGGAGGTCGTCGTGATGATCGGCGACGGCTCCTATCTGATGCTCAATTCCGAGATCGCGACCTCGGTCATGCTCGGCCTCAAGCTGACCATCGTGCTGCTCGATAACAGAGGCTATGGCTGCATCAACCGGCTGCAGATGGCGACCGGCGGCGCCAACTTCAACAATCTGCTGAAGGACGCACGCCACGAGATTGTGCCTGATATCGACTTTGCCGCGCATGCGGCAAGCCTGGGTGCCATCGCCGAGAAGGTTTCGTCGATCGCCGGGCTGGAAACGGCGCTGGCGCAAGCGAAGAAGAATACAAGGACCACCGTGCTGGTCATCGATACCGATCCGCTGGTTTCGACCGAAGCCGGTGGAAGCTGGTGGGATGTCGCCGTGCCGGAAGTCTCGACACGGCCGCAAGTGAATGCGGCGCGCAGAGCCTATGATGAAAAGCGGCAGATGCAGAAGATTGGAGATTGATGTCGGGCGCTGCCAAGCCCCTATCTCCCCCTTGTGGGGAGGTCGGACCGAAGGTCCGGGTGGGGGTCCGGCGCCGCACCGCCACCCCGCTGCTTCGCAGCGACCCTCCCCACGGGGAGGGTGGACACGAACTGACATTGGAGTGACGACTTGAAAGCCAAACTGGGTATGTCCCCCATTGCATGGTGGAACGACGATCTTGTGGAGCTCAGCGATGACGTGTCGCTGGAGGAGTGCTTACGCCAGTCGCGCTCGGCAGGCTTCACCGGCATGGAAATGGGCCGCCGTTTTCCCAGTGACCCGAAAATCATGCTGCCCATTCTGAAAGAGGCCGACGTCACGCTCTGCGGCGGCTGGTTCTCCGGGACGCTGGTCGACGAAGACATGGCGAAGAACAAGGACCGCATCCAGCCGATGATCGATCTGTTCAAGGCCGTGAACGCGCCTTGCATCGTTTATGGCGAGGTCGGCCGCTCCATCCAGGGTGATCGCTCGAAGCCGCTCGCCACCAAGCCCAGGCTTTCGGACGACCAGATGAAAGCCTATGCGAGGCGCCTCACGCAGTTCGGCGAATGGTGCGCCGAGCAAGGCATGCCGCTCTCCTATCACCATCACATGGCGGCGGTCGTCGAGACCGAGCCCGAACTCGACGCCTTCATGCGCTACTCGGGAGAAGGCATTCCCTTGCTGCTCGACGCCGGTCACTTGGCCTTTGCCGGCGGCGACGTGCTGCGCGCCATCGACAATCATCACCGGCGCATCAACCATGTGCATGTGAAGGACGTACGCATGGAGGTTATCCAGAAACTCGACCGCCAGAAGCAATCCTTCCTCGACGCTGTGGCGCTCGGCGCCTTCACGGTGCCGGGAGACGGCTCGCTGGATTTTGGCGCCATTGTGGAAAGGCTGGCGAACTACGGCTATGAAGGCTGGTTCGTCGTCGAGGCCGAGCAGGACCCGAAGACGAATCCGCCGCTCAAGATGGCGCAAGTCGGCTACAAGGAGTTGATGCGGGTGATGACGGCTGCCGGCTACACCGTTGAAACGCAGGGCTTCCCCAATGCTTGAATGCAGTATTCCCGGCGAAGGGCTGATCCGATGAAGGACTCCGAGCATCCGTTCTTCCGGCCCTTGTGGCGGCGCGTTGCCATCGTCGCGGTCTGCCTGGGCTGGGCCGTGGTCGAGTTTGCCACCGGCGCGCCGTTCTGGGGCATGATCGCGCTCGGCTTCGCCGGCTATGCCGTCTGGCAGTTCTTCTATCTCTATAAGCCGGCCGACGGCGGCAAGGCTTCGGCCGATACCGAACCAAAGGAATGAAGCGCGATGTCGAAACTGCTGGTTAAGGCCGATAAGGGCCATGGCCGCGTCGCCCATGTGACGCCGCAAAACGCCGGCTGGACCTATGTCGGTTTCGATCTGCATCGATTGCGGCCAGGCGGAACAGCCTCCGGGCAAACCGCGAACCGTGAAGTCTGCCTGGTGTTCGTCACCGGCAAGGGCAAGGCGACGGCCGGCGGCAAGGATCTCGGCCTGCTCGGCGAACGCATGTCGCCCTTCGAAGGCAAGCCGTGGTCGGTCTATGTGCCGCAAGGCTCTGACTGGTCGGTGACCGCCGACACCGATCTCGAACTCGCGGTCTGCTCGGCGCCAGGGCTTGGCGGCGGCGTGCCGGTCCGCGTCATTGCGCCGAAGGATCTCGGCCAGGAGGTTCGCGGCAAGGGCACCAACACGCGCTATGTCACCAACATCCTGCCGGAGGGCAAGCCGGCCGACTCATTGCTGGTGGTCGAGGTCATCACGCCGGGCGGCCACACCTCGAGCTATCCGCCGCACAAGCATGACCAGGACAATCTGCCGGCCGAGTCCTATCTCGAGGAGACCTACTACCACCGCCTCAACCCACCGCAAGGCTTCGCCTTTCAGCGCGTCTACACCGATGCCGACCGGACAGGCGCTCGTTCGCTCGATGAGACGATGGCGATCGAGGACGGCGATGTCGTGCTGGTGCCCAAGGGCTATCATCCTTGCGCCGCCTGCCATGGCTATGACCTCTACTACCTCAACGTCATGGCGGGGCCGAAGCGGACGTGGAAATTTCACAACGCGCCCGAGCACGAATGGCTGATGAAGGCCTGATCGCGCACCCTTGCGGTCGGCAACTGGCCCAAGGCGAAAAAATCGTCGGCTAATGACCCGCCTGAACAACTTTGTTATCAGGAGCGATCATCAGCTTCGTCATTTCGTCATGCAAATCGCCTATGGCAGCGGGAGTTGACGAGGACTTTCGATGCGCTACGCCATCTATTTCACCCCCCGGCAGGACGAACCGCTGGCGCGGATCGCCGCCAATTGGCTCGGCCGCGACCCGTTCGGCGCCGCCACGAGGCCGGTCGAGGCGGTGGGCGAGCTGTCGGCGGCGGAAGTCGCCTTCCACACCGCTTCGGCGCGCCGCTACGGTTTTCATGCGACGCTGAAGGCGCCCTTCCGGCTGGCTTCGAACGAAACGGAAGCCGCGCTTCGCGCGGCACTCGACGATTTCGCCGAGACGACGCCGGTGGTGACGATCCCGCGGTTGGTCGTCAGCCAGATCGACGGCTTCTTCGCCCTGGTGCCGGAAGGACCGCTGCCGGCGCTCAACCGCTTCGCCGACGACGTTGTGCGCGACTTCGACCGTTTTCGCGCGCCGCTGAGCGAGGCTGAGATCGAACGGCGCAGCCCCGATTCGCTGAAGCCGGATGAATTCCGCAATCTCTGCCAGTGGGGCTACCCCTATGTCTTTGAGACCTTCCGGTTCCATATGACGCTATCCGGCCGTGCCTCGTCACAGGAAAGCCCTCGTCTTCGCGCAGCAATCGACAGCCTGTTTGCCCAGGTTCTGCAACGGCCGGTGCCGGTGGACGCACTGACCCTGTTTGTCGAAACTGAACCTGGCGCCCCGTTCATGGTGCTTTCCCATCACGCGCTCGGGCGCCGCCCGGCCAGAAGAACTGCCTGAGATGACTATTTGTTTTAACCGCCTTTTTGCGAGCCAATTGGTTTCAATTGGCTGCAAAAATGCTCCAAGGATTGCCTGAAATGACCGCCGAGACCGTTCTCAACAATGCCCGCATCGTGCTTGCCGACGAGATCGTCGAAGGCTCGATCGTGCTGCGCGACGGCTTGATCGCCGGGATCGATGCCGGCGCCGGCCGGACCGGCGAAGACATGGGCGGCGATTTCATCATTCCCGGGCTGGTCGAGCTTCATACCGACCACCTCGAGGGCCACTACGCGCCGCGGCCGAAGGTGCGCTGGAACCCGATCGCCGCCGTTCTCGCCCATGACGCGCAGGTGGCGACCGCTGGCATCACCACCGTGCTCGACGCCCTGCGCGTCGGCATGGACGACGACGCCGACATGAATTCGGCCGACATGCGCAAGCTGGCCGATGCGATCGAGGACAGCGTCCAGCAGGACCGGCTGCGGGCCGACCATTTCATCCATCTGCGCTGCGAGGTTTCGGCGCCGGATTGCCTCGCCGCCTTCGCCCACTTCGATGGCGATGACAGGATCAAGCTGGCGTCGCTGATGGACCATGCGCCGGGACAGCGCCAGTTCGTCGACTTGGAAACCTATGCCTACTACTACCAGCGCAAGCTGAAGCTGACGGATCGCGAATTCCAGCAATTTTGCGAGAAGCGGATGGCGGAGTCGGCGACGAATTCGGGGCCGAACCGCGCCTTCATCGCTGCCGCCTGCCATCAGCGCGGCATCGTGCTGGCCAGCCATGACGACGCCACGGCAGGCCATGTCGACGAGGCGATCGAACAGGGTGTCCGCGTCGCCGAGTTCCCGACCACAAAGGAGGCCGCAAAAGCTTCGAAGGAGGCAGGGCTCGGGGTGCTGATGGGCGCGCCGAACGTCATGCGCGGTGCTTCGCATTCGGGTAATGTTTCGGCCCGCACGCTCGCCGGCGAAGGCTTGCTCGATATATTGTCGTCCGACTACATTCCCTTCAGCCTGATCCAGTCGGCCTTTTTCCTCGGCGACGTAGTCGGCGGCATTTCCCTGCCTCAGGCGGTGGCCATGGTTTCGAAGAACCCGGCCGAGGCGGTCGGCCTCGCCGACCGTGGCGTCATCGAGCAGGGCCGGCGGGCCGACCTGGTTCGCGTCCGTCTCGACGATCACGTCCCGGTGATCCGCACGGTGTGGCGGCAGGGACGGCGGGTCGCGTGATGGTGTCGGCGTCGATCGAGCGTGAATTGTCCGCCGCTGCGTTTCCGATCCGCGACGGCGTCTTCGTCGCCGTTGTCGGCCCGAGCGGCGCCGGCAAGGATACAGTGATTGGCTATGCGCGGGCACTGTTTGCCGACGAGACCCGGCTGGAGTTCGTGCGCCGGGTCATCACCCGGCCGAGCGACACGACCAGCGAGGATCACGATACGCTCGCCGACGCGGCCTTTGTCGAGGCCCAAGCGGACGGCGCCTTTGCCATCTCGTGGGAGGCGCATGGCCTGCGTTACGGCATCCCGGCTGAAGTCGACTGGTCGGTCGCCAATGGCCGCGTCGCCATCGCCAATGTCTCCCGCACCATCATCCCGGCGCTGCGCGATCGCTATGCCAATCTGGCTGTCGTCGAGATCACCGCATCGCCGGAAATCCTGGCCGAGCGACTGGCGATGCGCGGCCGCGAGTCGCGCGGCGAAGTGCTGGCGCGCCTGGCGCGCAGCGCCAATGTCGCGTTGTCCGGGCCAGGCGTCACCTCGATCGACAATAGCGGCCTGCGCGAGGCGGCCGGCGAGCGCTTTGCCGATGTGCTGCGCAAGGCCATGGCATTCTCCGATATGTCGGGCTTAATTTAAGGCTGCGTCTTCCCTTCTCCCCTTGTGGGAGAAGGTGGATTGGCGCATAGCGCCAAGACGGTTGAGGGATGCTGGCCGGAGCTCGGTCGGCGTCAAGCTGGAACACCCCTCATCCGGCCGATCGGAGCCTGTCCTCGGGCTTGCCGGAGGCAAGGCCCGTGGGCTCGGCCACCTTCTCCCACAGGGGGAGAAGGGAGAGGCGGAGCCGCTATTCCGCGGACGCACCAGCCATGCCCTTGCGGGTCGCCTCGAGCATCAGCCGCCGCTCCCGGAACACGCCCCATTGCTGATCGACCAGGACGCCGATGAGGATCACCCCGCCCATCACCGCGAAGTTGAGCGAGGAGGGGATGCCGAGCAGGTTGACGAGGTTTTGGAGTTCCTGCAGCAGAACCGTGCCGAGGATGACGCCGATCAGCGAGCCCTCGCCGCCGCGCAGCGAGAAGCCGCCGAGCACTGCCGCGGCAATGGCATAGAGTTCGTAGAACTGGCCGTGGCTCGCCGGCGAGATCGAGCGCGTGTACATGGCGAAATAGATCGCCGATAGCGCCGTCAGCACACCGCAGATGACATAGGCCGCCATGACGACGCGGCCGGTGCGTATCCCGGAATATTTCGCCGCCTCCTCATTCTTGCCGATGGCGTAGAGATAGCGGCCGAACACCGAACGATGCAGCACCACCCACATCACGATGGCGATGACGATCAGCGCTATGAAGCTGTTCGGCACGCCATAGGATCGCCCCGCCGTCAGGAATTCGAGCTCCGGAAAGTTCTGTCCGAAAGCAAAACCCGCCGTGCCGTCGGCTGTGTAGAACCGCGCGGCGCCGCGATAGATCAAAAGGCCGCACAGCGTCACCACGAAAGGCTGCAATTTGAGCCGCGTGATCAGCCAGCCATGTGCCAGCCCGATCATGCCACCGAGCACGAGGATCAGCGGCAGCGCGACCGGCCATGCCATGCCGCGCGTGGCGATGAAATCGACGAACAGGACGCCGAGCAGCGCAACCACCGAGCCGACCGACAATTCGATACCGCCGGTGATGATGACGAAGGCCTGGCCGATAGCCAGGATGCCGAACAGCCCGATCAGGTTCGACGTGTTGGCGAGGTTGATCGGCAGCAGAAAGCGCGGATTGATGATCGCCACCACCGCTCCCACCACAAGGATCAGGATCAGCAGGCCGAGATCTTTCTTGCTCATCGTCTTCTCCCCAATCCCTGCCCAGGCAGGCTCCGCAAAAGTGTTCTACGGTTTTGCGACCAGAACCTGCACCAAAACAAAAAACTATCTCGGCTGCTTGCCCACGGCCAGCAGCAGCACGTTTTCCTGGCTGAACTGTTCCTTGTCGAGAATGCCTGAGATCTGGCCCTCATGCATGACGGCGATGCGGTCGGAGACGCCAATCACCTCCTCCATGTCGCTGGATATCATCAGCACGGCGACACCGGCATCGGCCAGTGCGCGCATCAGCCCGTAGATCTCGGCCTTGGCGCCGATGTCGATGCCGCGCGTCGGCTCGTCGAGGATCATCACCTTGGGGTTCATGGCAAGCCACTTGGCCAGCACGACCTTTTGCTGGTTGCCGCCTGACAGGGTGCCGGTGCGCGTCGCCACCGACGGTGCCTTGATGCCGAGATTGCGTTTCTGCTTCTCGGCGGTGACGGCTTCGGCGCCGGCAGAAACCAGGAACCGGCGGGCATGCGCCGGCAGATTGGGAAGCGAAATATTCTGGGCAATCGACAGATCGAGCAGGATGCCGGTCAGCTTGCGGTCTTCCGGGACGAGGAAGATCCCGTTGGCCACAGCCTCGGCGGCCGAACCGAGAACCAGGTCTTTTCCATCAAGCTGGAGCGCGCCGCCAAGGCTCGTCTCAATGCCGAAAAGCACGCGCGCAAGCTCGGTGCGGCCGGAGCCGACTAAGCCCGCCAGCCCTAGGATTTCGCCTTGCCTGACGCCGAGATCGACCGGCCGGTCTGGATAGGCGCTGGTGCGAATGGCCTTGGCCGACAGGGCGACGGTGCCGGGCGGGCGCGCCGATTCTGCGGCCTTCTCCCGCTCCTTCAGCATGCGGCCGATCATCAGCTTGACCATCTGGTCGTGGTTGACGGCGCTCTTCGGCAGCGTGCCGGCAAGCTTGCCGTCCCTCAGCACGACGACGCGATCGGCGACCCGCTCGACTTCGTGAAGACGATGCGAGATGAAGATGACGCTGATTCCCTCAGCCTTCAGCGCCCTGATGACATCGAGCAGCTTGTCGGTTTCGGCAAGGGGCAGGCTCGATGTCGGCTCGTCGAGGATCACCAGCCTTGCCTCGATCGACAGCGCCTTGGCGATTTCGACCATCTGCTGCTGGGCAAGCGACAGCGTCGATACCGGCGTATCGGCCGAGAAATTGGCGCCCACGCGTTTGAGCAGCGGCGCCGACAGCGCGCGCAGCCTGGCGCGGTCGACCAGCCTGAGCGGACCGGCGCGCAACGGCTCGCGGCCGAAAAAGATGTTGGCGGCAACGTCGAGGTTTTCGAACAGGTTGAGTTCCTGATGAACGAAGGCAATGCCGGAACCGATGCTGGCTTCGACGGTCAGCCTGTCATGGGCGACGCCGTCGACGGTGATCGTGCCGGTGTCGGGGGTGGTCACGCCGCCGAGGATCTTCATCAGCGTCGACTTGCCGGCGCCGTTTTCGCCGACGAGGCCGATGACCTCGCCAGGCCCGACCTCCATCGAGAATCCATCCAGCGCGACCACGCCGGGATAGGTCTTGCGCACGCCCTCGAGACTGAGGAACGAGGCAGTCGTGGATACGCCGATGGATGCGTCGGAATAATTCATCACGCCTGACAGCAGCTGGTGGGCCGTTCTAGCCACATCTGCAGACTGACGACCCTCGCAGGGTTCGTCAATGCGAGCCGCCGACCCGAAGCGAACCTCGAGCCGGCGCAACTGCTTTCGTCCTAATTGCCGGACATCGCCTTCAGATTGGCGGCATAGGCGTCGACGTCGTCCTTGCCGATGATCTTGGTCGGGATGATGATCAGGCCGTTCTCCGGAATGCCCGATTTGTCGCCCTCGAGATAGGCGGCCATCAGCTTCATGCCCTGGTAGGCCCATTCGAAGGGCTGCTGCACCACGGTGGCGGCAACCGTGCCTTCCTTGACGCCGCCCAGCGTGATCGGATCGTCGTCGAAGCCGACGACCGTGATCTGGCCGAGCTTGCCGGCGTCGCGCAGCGCTTCATAGATGCGCGGCGTGTTGTAGGAATAGAAGCCAACCATGCAGGTGACGTCGGGGCTGGCGACCAGCGCGTCCTCGACGTTCTTCTTGGCGCGGGCCTGGTCGATGTCGTCGCCACGCACGTCGATCAGCTCGATCTTGGTGCCGGCGAGCCCTTCCTTCATGCCCTCGATGCGCTCCTTCGCATTATCGGCGCCGAGCAAGCCGACGAAGCCGAGGCATTTGCCGCCGTCGGGCATCGCCTTCTTGGCGATCTCGGCGGCCTGTTTGCCGGCATCGATGTTGGATGAGCCGATATAGGCGATACGTTTGGTCTGCGGCGCGTCGCTGTCGGTGGTGAACAGCGCCGTCTCCGAGGCGATCTTGTTGAGCCCCTCGGTCGAGGTCTTGGGATCGACGGCCGATACCATGATTGCCTTGACGCCGGCCGTCACCAGATCGTCCATCAGCCGCTGCTGGATGGCAACCGACGACTGCTCCGGATATTTGAGCTCCAGATTGTAGCCGGGCAGTTCGGCCTGCGCCTTCTTGACTCCGGCTTCGGCCGCCTTCCAGAAATCGGAGGCGCCGTTGACGACGAAGGCCAGCGTCGGTTTATCCTGGGCACGAGCAATTGCAGTGATGGACAGACCGAGGGCCAAGGCCGCGGCGGCGATGGACGCATTTCGTATCGCAGATTTCATGTTCAACCTCCCATTTGATTCAGTCATTTTTGCTGATCTGAACTTGTCGAATGCGGCTTGGACGCCTCCTCCTCAAGGGGTGCTGGCAGCGAAAGAACGGCGCCATTCCAGCCGCGATTTGAACTCTAGAGACTCATTGGCAGTTCGTAAATAGTCGGATTTGTCTGACATTTAAGTATTTGCGCGGCGTTGCTCTGCGGCCCGAGTGCTACCGATCCCGCGCAGCACGCTTGCTTGCCGCCATGGCCCGTTCGGTCCCGAGCCGGGCATGACAAATTGACATTAGAACGCTTACGCCTATTAGTAAATAGTATTAGTTCCTGGTTGGAAACCTGGTGCCGGCGGCTGCCTGCCGTGTGGTGAGAAAGGGAGGCTTCCGTCTAAGGGCTTGAAATTGGTCCCCGATTCCGAGAAACCGATCTTTCAGGACCGCATATCGCTCTCTCCGCGCCGCTAGCCATTCGGCAACCAGAATGATAATAATGATTAATCGAGTGCTTGTTTATAAACGAAGCCTCGCCGGACGTCCTGCCGTCTTTTATGACGTCCAGGACGACCTCAGGTTAGACAAGCTGGAATTTGGAACACAATGCCATGAGCGAACCGACGGATCTGCGCGATCCTCCCCTTGAAGCCTCCCGGCGCCGAAAGCCATCGGCCAAGAATCCCAAGGGTCGCGTTACCATGACCGATATCGCCAGGGCCGCCGGCTGCTCGCAGGCAACGGTTTCGTTCGTCCTCAACAACACGCCGGGCATAAGGCTCTCGCAGCAGACCCGCGAACGGGTGATCGAGGCCGCGCGGGGCCTCGGCTATGCGCCACCAGCCTTCTCTGCTCTTCGTAGCCCTATCGCCTCGTTCGAGGGGCTGGACGGGGTGATCGGCTTCGCGGTCGATCAACTGGCGACCAGTCCCGAAGCGGTCGTCGCCATCGAAGGAGCGCGCCAGGCCTCGTGGAATGCCGGCAATGTCGTGCTGGTCGCGCAGACTTTGGGTGATACCGTCATGGAGCCGCGCGCGATTGCGGCACTGACCAAGCGGGGTATTTCGGCGCTGATCTACATGACCATCTTCACACGCGAGATCACCGCGCCCGACTATCTCTACGGCCTCGATATCCCGGTCATCCTGCTCAATTGCTATACCGCCGACTACGCCTTCCCCGCCGTGGTGCCGAGCGAAATCGCCGGCGGGCAGAGTTCCACCCGCCACTTGATCAGCCATGGCCATCGCCGCATCGCAACCATCACCGGCGAACCATGGATGCAGGCGGCGCAGGATCGGCTGAAGGGCTACCGCCGGGCACTGGCGACGGCCGACATCCCGTTCGATGTGGAACTGGTGGTCGAGGGCGACTGGTCGGCGAGCGCCGGCTACGCCGCGACAGTCAAGCTTCTGGCACTCAAGGATCGGCCGACCGCAATCTTCTGCCAGAACGACCGCACCGCAATCGGCTGCTACGAAGCGTTGAAGGAAGCCGGCCTGCACATCCCCGGGGATATTTCGGTGATCGGCTATGACGACGAGGAAATCGCCCGGCATCTGTTCCCGCCTTTGACGACGTCGATCCTGCCGCATATGGCGATGGGGCAATGGGCGATCGAGCAATTGGACGTTCCTGCACCGCCCGGCCGCGGCCGCTACCCCATCACCAAGCTTGAATGCCCGCTGGTCGAGCGGGCATCGGTCAGTGCTGTGGCGCCTGGGCGCACACACGGACTGACAGCCGGCTGAGGATCGCCAGACGTCCGTCAATGCAAACGCCGTACTGATGCCGCTCCAGGCCAGCCAAGCGCCCCGCAAAGGCATCAGTGGCTGGCCCGAAATTGTCGCCTGGCATGGGGGATCGGGATTCTTGTATCAAGATTTCTGCGGACTGACGTACGGTTTGCTGCAGTCTGGTTGTGGCGAAATCCTGGATCCAAGGGTAAATCTGATCGGGCTCGCCGTTCCGCGCCAGCCTTCGAGCCCGATCTCCTCGCTGACCCGTACATGCGGATCGGCAACCCGCCAGGAATTGTACTGTCATGAAGCTCCAGCATCGCCACGGCCCGCCGCGCGATTTCGTCGGTTACGGCCGGCGGCCGCCGCAGATCATCTGGCCGGACGAACGTCTGGTCGCAGTCAATCTCGTGGTCTGCTACGAGGAAGGGTCGGAGTATTCGCTGTTCGAGGGCGACAGCCATAGCGATGGTTGGGGCGAATATCCGTTGTCGGCGCCCGACGGCATCCGCGACCTCGGCACCGAAACACATTTCGAGTATGGCAGCCGCGTCGGTATCTGGCGCATCGCCAGACTGCTCGAGCGACACGGCGTCCACGCCACGATCTCGAGCTGTGCCGAGGCGCTGCGGCGCAACCCGGAGGCGACGGCATGGCTGCGCCAATCGGGTCACGATCTGCTCGGCCATGGCCTGCGCTGGACCGAACAATGGACCCTGAGCCGCGACGAGGAGCGCGACCATCTGCAGCGCGCCGTTGCGCTGTTCATCGAGCTGCTCGGCGAGCGCCCGATCGGCTGGAACAGCCGTTCCTTTCCCAGCGTCAACACCCGCGATCTCCTGATCGAGGAAGGCGGCTTCCTGTACGATTCGGATCCGTGCAACGACGACCTGCCCTATTTCGTGCCGGCACAGAACAGGCGCCTTCTGATCGTCCCCTATTCCAAGACCCTGAACGACAGCCGCTATCTGGTCAGCCCCGGCTATGTGACGCCCAAGGACTTCGTCGACAACGTTAAAGCCTATCTGGACTTCCTGATCAGGGAAGCCAGGGAAGACGGCGGGCGCATGATGACGATAGCCGTCCATGCGCGATGGACCGGCCAACCCAACCGGGCCGCGGCATTGGAAGGCATAATCGAGACGGTTCTGTCCAGGCCGGAGGCCGCCTTCATGCGCCGCAACGACATCGCCCGGTATTGGCTGTCGTTGTTTCCGGCCGAGGGCGAAGCTCCATGAAGCCGACGTCCAACTCGCGTGCGAACAGCATCCTTAAGCATCGGTGCGGGAAGGGAATTGCTCACCCCAGCGGCATAACGCCTCTGCTCCAGCATTGAGCGCCGCTCCGCCTTCTGTCAACGAATAGACGACCTAAGTCGGCGATCCCGGATAGACTTCTCGGTTCACAAGCCCGTCAGCCTCCAGTTCGCGTCAGCATCTTTTCACTGATCGCCGGAATCGACTGCCTCAACCGGCCGAACCTGCGAGATGCCGTTCCAAGCTCGCAAAGAGTATCCACTTTCCACTTCCCTTCGATCGCCTTGATCGCGGTTGCGAAGCCGCAATTGCCCGTCGGCGTATTCATGATGCTCTCCTTACCGTTGGGTAACCACTTGCCTCCAGGTGCGTATTGTGCGCGCCACTCACTCCAACATACCTCTGCCCTTGACGGCAAAACCATGGCGCGGCGCGCCTATTGGCATCTAATTGGTGGAGAGTGTTGCAATGAAGCTTTCAATCAGCGTTGTGGGGACGGGTCGTATGGGATCGGCGCTCGCCCGGGCCCTGCTCCGGTCGGGATATCGGACGACGGTCTGGAACAGGACGAAACAGAAGGCCGAACCGCTGGCCGCGCTCGGCGCCACTGTCGCGGGGTCCGTCCTGGAAGCTGTCAAGGCGGCTGAAATTATCATTGTGAACGTAAGCGACTACCAGGCAACCGCTGCAGTTCTGCACGACGATGCTGTTGCTTCAGCCCTTCGCGGCAAGCTGGTCGTGGAACTCACTTCGGGAACGCCGCATGGCGCACGCGAAGCCGCTGAATGGTTTGCCGAGCACGGAGCCAGCTATCTCGATGGCGCAATCATGGCACACGCCGGATTTCATCGGACAGATGCCGGGACGATCTGATCTCGGGGCCAAGGCAGGCTTTCGACGCGAACGAGGAGATGTTTCGTGCCTTGGGCGGCAATGTCCAGGATATCGGGGAAGAGCCGGGACGTGCGAACGCAGTTGATAGCGCGCTGCTTGCTGTCATGTGGGGCGCGCTGTTCGGCACGCTCCATGCCATCGCCGTGTGTCAGGCCGAAGAGATCGACCTCGGCGAGTTGGCTCGGCAGTGGACCGCATTAGCGCCTGTCGTTGACGGGCTTGTCGCCGACCTCATCAACCGGACGAATGCTGGCCGTTTTGCCAGCGACGACGAGACGCTCTCGTCGATCTCCCCGCACTACGGCGCATTCCAGCATCTCCTGGAGCTGATGGAGGCGCGCAAGATCGACCGCTCTGTGGTCGACGGTTACGACGCGATCTTCCAACGGGCGATTGCAGCTGGCCACCTACATGATGATTTTGCAGCGTTATCGCAATTTCTGGGAAAATCCAGATGAGATCTATCCGACCTGGATTGCGGGAAGGGTGACTGGCTGAGCGGATTTTCACTATGCAGTTTTCGGCCTTAGGCGCCTTGTCGTCAGCCAGCGGGCCTTTAACGATGAGCTGGTTGCGGCAAAGAAGAAGGCGAGTGTGAGCCGAGTCAGACCCGTGATCTACAACAGGGGAATAGAATGCCTTTGACGCTTCTCATCGATTCGTATTGTGCTGCTTGGTCCGATGAGAACGCCGAGCGACGGCGGGCGTTGCTGTTACCGATCTGGAGCGATGGCGCGACATACACGGATCCTGCAGTCCATGCGACTGGCGCGGAAGAACTGCTCGCGCACATCGCAAGAGTTCTGGCCAAGCATCCCGGTGCCCGCATCCTACGGACAAGTGACGTGGATGTTCATCATGGGATCGCACGCTTTGCGTGGAAGTTTGCGATGCCTGATGGATCGTCCTTCCCTGAGGGTTTGGACATAGCCATCCTCGGCCCTGGCCAGAAGCGAATAACACGTATCATCGGCTTTTTTGGGCCGTTGGTAAGATCCTCGGTGTCATAAGCCTTCGCCGTCAAGCCGATCGCGTGCCAGCCCGTGCGCCACCAGGTGTCGGCCATGAGCGTCTCCAAAATGGTCTGGCAGGAATACTGGCTTGGCACGTTGGGCCGCGTCCCGGCGCGCAGCCTGAACGTTCCCCCGAGAAAGCCAGGAAAGCAGGCAGATGAGCCCTGTTCGAGGCATTCGTCTCGTTGGTTATTCGTATACGAGTATACGCGTATGCGCTCAAGTTACATCGAGAAGGGTGGTGCTCTGGAGCGGCCGCCTCCTTGGTGCTCCTCGTCGAAAAGGAAGCGCATCGGCCAACACTTGACCTTTGAGTCGGTGAAAGGTGCGCTTCAATTCGCAACGCAAGTGCTGTAGTTAGACAAAGAGTGCGGCCTGCCGCTTACTGAGGCAACGAAGGCGAAAGCGTATCAAACGCAGTGTATGAGAGCCATACCGATGAGATGAGACGAAGCGGCCGAAGACGGGCCAGGCCCGGCGTTCTGCTCAGTGTGAGCGCTGGTCTGCGGCTGATCGCGTCGTTGCTCTTTTTGGTCTGGACCATTCCTGCGGCAACAGCCGACCAGGTCGGACAGGATGTAGCTAAAGAGCAAATGAGGCTCGCTGCGTCCAAACCGGTCGCGACCATCCTTGTCCGCGACATTGCGCGCCGTGTTGCAGCTGAGGCGTCCCGTTTCAAGACGGGAACGCCTGCCATTGCGGGAAACGGCAAGCCCTTTTGCATTATCCCGGATTTGCGCCTGCCGCTCGAAACCGCGTCAGCCGCACCGATTGGTATCGGGTCTGAGGACCGGGCGAAACTGTCGCCGATCCGCGCCTTTGATGCGCGCGCGCCTCCGTTTCTCCCGGCATGATCCTGGCCGCGCGACCGCGGCCCCCGACTCCCAAAACTTTCACATCGCGTTCCCGGGCTCTCGTCGAGTTGCTCGCCGATCGGAACGCCAAAGCTCTTGTCGGAGGTGGTTTCCGCCCGATATGGGCTGAACGGACAAGAACATGCTGCATTTTTCGCGCTGGAAGACCATTCTCATCTGGCTGACGGTCCTGGCCGGTATCCTGTACGCAGCTCCAAACCTGGTTCCCGCCTCCACCCTGGCATCGCTGCCGAATTGGCTGCCAAAGCGGCAGCTGACGCTGGGCCTCGACCTGCAGGGCGGCTCGCACATCCTGCTCCAGATCGATCGGCAGGACCTCGCCAACGAACGCCTCGAATCGGCCCGCGACGAGGTCCGCACATCGCTGCGCGATGCCCAGATCGGCTATACCGGGCTTACCGGCACCGCCAATTCCATCCAGGTCCGCATTCGCGACCAAGGCCAGATCGAAGCTGCGAAGACCGCGCTCGAAAGATTGACGCAGCCGATCTCGACCGGCCTTTTCATGAGCGGCTCGGTGACCGAGATGGAGATGGCCGAGCCGGAACCGGGCCTGCTGCGCTTTACGCTGACCGAAGCCGGGATCGACTACCGGATCGCCGCGGCGCTCACTCAATCGATCGAGGTAGTGGGCCGGCGCGTCAATGAGCTCGGCACGACCGAGCCGATCATCCAGCGCCAGGGATCGGAACGCATCATGGTCCAGGTGCCGGGCCTGCAGGATCCGCAGCGGCTGAAGGATATTCTCGGACAGACCGCCAAGCTGACCTTCCAGATGGTCGACCAGTCGGTTCCCGTCGAGGAGGCGATCTCCGGCCGCCCGCCTGCGGGTTCGACGGTGATGTATTCGACGGACGAGCCGCGGGTTCCCCATCTGATCGAGAACCGGATCATCGTCTCCGGCGAAAACCTCGTCGATGCGCAGGCAACCTTTGACCAGCGCACCAACGAGCCGGTGGTCTCGTTTCGCTTCGACAGCCGCGGCGCAACCCGCTTCGGCCAGGCTACTCAGGCCAATGTCGGGCGCCTGTTCGCGATCATCCTCGACGACGAGGTCATCTCCGCGCCCCAGATCCGCGAACCGATCCTGGGCGGCACCGGGCAGATATCCGGCAGTTTCACGGTGGAAAGCGCGAACGACCTTGCGGTCCTGCTGCGCGCCGGCGCACTGCCTGCCGACCTCACCATCGTCGAGGAACGCACCGTCGGTCCGAGCCTCGGCAGCGATTCGATCGAGGCGGGCCAGTTCGCGTCGATCATCGCCTTGTTCCTCGTTGTCGGCTTCATGCTGTTCGCCTATGGGCGACTGGGACTGATCGCGAACATCGCGCTCCTGGCCAACGTCGCACTGATCATCGCCGTCCTGTCCGTGCTCGGCGCAACGCTGACGCTGCCTGGCATCGCCGGCATCGTGCTGACGATGGGCATGGCGGTTGATTCGAACGTCATCATCTTTGAGCGCGTCCGCGAAGAGAACCGCCAAGGGCGCTCGATCGTGCAGTCGATGGATTCCGGGTTCAGACAGGCGCTGGCGACCGTCGTCGACGCCAATGTGACGACGCTGATTGCCGCCGTCATCCTGTTCTTCCTTGGCTCGGGGCCGATCAAGGGGTTCGCCGTCACCCTCGCCATCGGCATCGTCACCACCGTGTTCACGGCCTTCACGCTGACGCGCTGGCTGGTCGCGTTCTGGCTTCGCCGGCAGCGGCCGAAAACGATGCCCAGCGGTGTCATGCGGCTGGTGCCCGACGACACCCGCGTGCCGTTCATGGCATTCCGAAAATACGCTTTCACGCTGTCCTTGCTATTTTCGATCACATCGGCCGTGCTGTTCTTCACGGTCGGCATGAACTACGGCATCGACTTCCGCGGCGGTTCGAGCATCGAGGTGCAGGCGAAGGGCCAGCAGGCCGACATCGGCGACATCCGTGAGCGGCTGACGGGCCTCGAACTGGGTGAGGTGCAGGTGCAGGAGTTCGGGTCGGCCCGGGACGTGCTGATCCGCATCGGCACCCAGGGGGGCGGCGACATTGCCGAACAGTCCGCCGTGCAAAAAGTCAGAAGCGCGCTTGAAACCGATTACGACTTCCGCCGCATCGAGGTTGTCGGTCCGACGGTGTCCTCCGAACTCGCGTTCAACGGCACAATGGGCGTGCTCGCCTCGCTGCTGGCGATGCTCGTCTACATCTGGATCAGGTTCGAATGGCAGTTCGGGCTCGGCGCAATCATTTCGACGTTCCACGACGTGATCCTGATGATCGGCTTCTATGTCGTCGCCGGCATAGAGTTCAATTTGACCTCGATAGCCGCGATCCTGACCATTGTCGGCTACTCCATCAACGATACGGTTGTCGTCTATGACCGGATCCGCGAGAACCTGCGCCGCTATAAAAGGATGCCGATTGCCGAGCTGCTCGACCTGTCGATGAACCAGACGCTGGCGCGAACGGTCCTGACCGGCGTGACCACGCTGTTCGCGCTGGCGGCGCTTTCGATCTGGGGCGGCGAAGTCATCCAGTCCTTCACGGTCGCGATGATCTTCGGCATCCTCGCCGGCACCTATTCCTCCATCTTCGTCGCCGGGCCGCTGCTGATTCTGTTCAAGCTCCGGCCGGGCGCCCTCAGTCCAGAGGAAGTCGCAGCGGCGAAAGAGCCGCCGGCGCAGCAAGCCTTATGATCCAACGATCGACGCCATCTTTTTGGCTCGCTGCAGCACTTTGATCTGGCTAGAGCGGTTCATCGTTTCACAGAAACGCCGAACCGCTCTATCTCTTTGTTTTTGCGCAATTCCGGACGGAAAACCGTTCACACTTTTCCTGAAATTGCTCTAGACCGTCTCTCGCATCACGACAGCGACGACTACCCCTGAGAGAAACGTCAGCGCGGCGATCGATGCGATCGCCCATGACAGCCCGAAGCTGTCGGCGATGAGGCCGGCGCAGAGAGCACCGATCGCGTAGCCGAGATCCCGCCAGAATCGGTAGACGCTGAGCGAGCGGGCGCGCCAGGTCGGATGCGAGGCATCGGAGACGGCTGCGATCAAGCTCGGGTAGACCATCGCTGTGCCGAGGCCGAGCAGAAGGCTGCCGACGATCCACCACTCGAACTGACGCATCGCCGCGGTGAGAAACAGACCGGCGGCCTGAACCCACATGCCGGCTACGATCAGGCCTTTGCGCCCCCAGCGATCGCTCAAGGGACCCGTGACGATCTGCAGGACACCCCATGTCGCGGGGTAGATCGCCTTGAGGATGCCGATGCGCTCGACGCCGAGGCCGAAGGAAGCGAAGAACAATGGGAAGATGCCCCAGCTCATGCCGTCGTTGAGATTGTTGACCAGTCCGGCCTGGGAGGCGGCGAACAGGTTGCGATCCCCGAAGGAAGTGAGCGCGAAGACCTGCCGAAAGCTGATCGGCGCGGCCTGCTGCGCGTGGGATGAAGCCTCCAGCCGAACATGGTCGCGCGTGTCGCGCACGAGCAGGATCGACAGTGCGGCACCGACGACCGCATAGCCGATGCCGAGATAGATCGGCACTGGCCGAAGTCCGTATTGCGCGGCGAGATAGCCGGTCAGCAACGCCGTCACCCCGACGGCGAGATAGCCGGCGAACTCGTTGAGGCCGACGGCAAGGCCGCGCGATTTCGGCCCGACGAGATCGACTTTCATGATCACGGTCATCGACCAGGCGAGTCCCTGGTTGATGCCGAGCAATGCGTTGGCCGCAATCACCCATTCCCAGCTCGGCGCCCAGATGATCATCAACGGCACCGGCAGGCCGACCAGCCATCCCAAAACGAGTACGCGCTTGCGGCCCCACGCGTCGGCAAGCTGGCCCGAGACCAGATTGGCGAGGGCCTTGACGACGCCGAAGCTGACGATGAAGGAGACGATGAGCGTCGTTGATGTGACGTGGAACTCCTCCGATCCGATCAGCGGCACCACCGTCCGTTCTATCCCGACCATGCCGCCGACAAAGGCGTTGATCACGACGAGCAGCGCGAATTGCGGCCAGTTCTCCCTGAGGCCGAGCCTGACGGATGAACCCGTCTCGCCTGGAACCGATGCCGCTTCCTCCATGGGTCAGGCCGCCGCAGCCAAGCCGGAATTGGCGGCCCGGAGTGCCGCGGCCTCGGGCGGTACCGGCGGAATCTCGGCGAGCATGAAGCGGATGAACGCGGCTTCGTCCTCGATCCGGAGGGCCTCGTTGTGGCAACCGAACGGATAGGAGACGCCGACTGGATGGCCGTGAAGGAATTGGCGAAGGAACATGGTCTTGCGCGCCTTGCTACGAAGGGCTAGAACATTCAATCATTCCGCTGAATGTTTCACTGAGGAGAAGCGGTGTCAAGCACCGGACCGAAACAGGCGATCTACGCAAGCCTTGCCGAAGTGGCTCAGGCGCTCGGCCATCCGCATCGGCTCGAGCTGCTGGAGCATCTGGCGCAAGGGGTACGCAGCGTCGAGGACCTCTCCGCGCTAGCCCATCTCAGTTTCGCCAACACGTCGCGCCACCTGCAGATCCTGCGGCGGGCGCGCCTCGTCGAGACGGAGCGCCGCGGCAAGCACGTGCTCTATAGTCTTACGGGCGATGCCGAAGTGGTGGCGCTGATCAAGGCGCTCGGCCGGGTCGGCGAGCAAAACGTGGCCGAAATCGGCCGCGTCATGGCCGACTACTTCCGCGCTCGCGATGCGATGGAACCGGTGTCGCGAGACGACCTCGTCTCGAGGCTGCATGACGGCATGGTCACGGTTCTCGACGTGCGGCCAGAGGACGAGTTTGCGGTCGGACATCTTCCAGGCGCCCTCAACATCCCCCTGGCCGAACTGGAGCGTCGCTTAGAAGAGCTACCGGCGGATCGGGAAGTGATCGCCTATTGCCGCGGCCCCTATTGCGTTCTGTCGTTCGAAGCGGTCGCCGCCTTGCGGGAGCGGGGCTACCTCGTCCGTCGGCTCGAGGACGGCTATCCCGAATGGAAGGCCGCCGGCCTGCCGGTCGAAACGGCAGCCTGAAACAGAACGCGCGGAGCTGTCACAGCGTTGGGAGATTGCAACGTTGGTCTGGCGTGGACCCTCAGCGGCGGGTCAGCGGGCCAGCGCGGCCGCCTGCTCCAGGCTGATACCCGGGCGAGCGGGTCAGCGTGCTGGTGCGCGAGCCGCCATTCGGATCCTTCGCGGCGATAGACCAAAGTAACGCGCAGCGGCCAGTCCTGGGCCGGCAGACCGCCGACTTCGCCGCGGCCGCGCTCGATGACCGCGAGAACCACCATGTCGGCCGCGGCATAGGCTTGGACCAGCTCTTGTTCCAGCGTGCCGTTCTTGAAGAAACGCCCCATTGCCTCCCAGTGTTCGCTCGTCATCTCCACGCCGCGTGTCGGCTTTCCGCCGAAAGGCGACATAAGCGTGAGGTCATCGGTGAGCGCAATCAACGCACGGTATCGGGCGATGTCGCCGCGCATCAGCGCCGCGTTGGCTTTGGCGGTCTGCCTGATGAGCATGGCAATCTCCTCGTCAGGGATAGAGACCTGATGGGCAACGGCAGAGGCGCTTGTAGCTTTCGTGATCCCAAGCGACGCAAGACCGGCGCCCGCTGCAGCGATTGCTGAACGTCGTGAAACTGGCATGAGAAATTTCTCCTATGTTTGTACCGATCCGCAGGCGCAGCCCCCTGGCATCGGTCGAGCCGATGCAATCTCACATCTTTCACCGCCGGCATTTCCGTCAGGGCTTCAAAAGACCGTGCAGCGGCTGGAAGGACAGCTTCGGGCGGATGCCGTCCGGCAGATTCGGCGCGATTTGAGCAGCGAAGAAGCGCGTCGCCTCTTCCTCCGAGTTCCACACCTCGACGATCCGCCAGCCGACTGCCACCGGGTGAGCGATATGTGCATGATGAAGCCCGGCACCTGCCTCAAAACGTCACCCACGAGGGCGAGCATACCATCATACCCTTGCGGCGACTGTCCGCCGACCTCGGAAATCATCATCACCGACATGGCTGTTTCCCGCTCAAGGCTCCGTTCGTCCGAGCGATGCACCGCTCAGCCGGTAAAATTGCATGTTTGATCTTGATGAAGCCAATGATATGATTTCAGTAATATGCTGAACGGAATTGATCTTTCACGCGCCGATCTCAATCTCCTCGTCCTCTTCGAGGCCGTGCTCGAAGAGGGGCACGTGGGCCGGGCGGCGGACCGGCTTAATCTGACTCCATCGGCCGTCAGTCACGGGCTTGGCCGGTTGCGCCGGCTCCTCAATGATCCCCTGTTCCTAAGAACACCCAAGGGCGTGGTGCCGACGGCGCGTGCGACGGAACTCGCCGCGCCGATCACCGATATTCTGGCGCGCGTGCGCAGCGTCATGGCGACTGCCGCACCCTTCGACCCCGCTACGGCCATGCGCCGGTTCGCAATCGGCGCACCGGACGGTGTCTCAGCCGTGATCCTGCGCCCGCTTCTCGCCGAACTCAGCCGGATTGCGCCACGAATCGACGTTGGCGTGCGTCAGATCTTGCCCTCTCCGGCCCGCGTCTGGCGAAGCGCGATTGTCGATCTCGAGGCGCACGCCATCGATATCGCGATCATTCCGTCCGATGACATCCCGCCTCGCTTCGAAAAGCGCTGCATCTACGAAGAAGACTTTGTAATTGCCATGCGCCTTGGACATCCGTTCGCGCGTGATCCGACCCTGGACCGATACTGCGACATGCAGCATCTGGTCGTCTCGCACAGTGGCGATCCTTATGGCTTCGTGGATGAACAACTGGCCAAGCAAGGCCGGGCGCGACGGATTGCGTTGACTGTTCCCAACTTCATGTTCGCGCTTGCGGTCATCGCCGAGACCGATCTCATTTCGGCCCTGCCGCGGCGGTTCGTTACCATGCATGCGGCGCGTTTCGGCGTCCTGAACCTCGATGCCCCGTTGCCGTTGCCCGGCTTCCGGCTCAACGCCGTCGCTCCCAAGGTCGCGATGATGGATGCGGGTGTGGCATGGCTCTTCGATCTGCTTGCAGGAGTGGAGCATACTGCGCAGAAGCACCGCGGCGGCCTGCCCGCGCGAAGACGGCAGGCGTAGCCGGAAACCTTCGGCTGCCATGGCGGGCGTGCTGTAGGTAGATTAATGGCGCGCAGCGTTGAAACTGACAACTGCGTTTCCGCTGAAGCGCTACTCGCCGGGAGTCGGGAAATGTTTTCCAAGCCAGGTTCGCCACCTTGGCTCCTCCCGTTTTGCAATGCTCGCTGCATCGTCGCCAAAGAGGAAAAACCGCACGGACAGGTATGTCATCCCGCCCATCGGCAAGGCGAAGAGGTGCGCGAAGCCCGGCGCGGGCTGGTCCAGCCGGACCACCAGCTCGGGATGGTCTTGCGGCCCTGTTCGTTCGACGACGCCCTCGAATGCCAGCGCGTCCGAGGCCACGCGCCGTTGTTCAGTCGCATTCGCCAGGCCCAAGGGTTCAACCAGCTTTCGCCACGCATCGGCTAAAGGTTCAGAGGACGGGACCAAGAGCTGAAAAGCCGATCCGTGCTGCCCGGGAAAGTGCGTGAGGTAGAGGCGGAGCAGGCGGAAGAAGGCGATCCATCCGTAGCTGTGGCCTTCGAACTGATCATCCCAATCATCAGAAGTCGCGAACCACCGATGGACAACGCGAACGGTGCAAAGCCCGCCGGACTTTGCCTCGACAATCCATTCCGTCGCTACCGTTCCCGGCTGACCCGGTGCTTCTGCGACAAACCGCTTGGGCGGCTCCCAAGCCGTGATGGTGGCGACGGCATCCATGCTTCCATCGGCAGCGAAATGCGAAACGGTGGTTCCTCCGATGCGGCCTTCGAGTTCGCTCGGCACGAACCATTGAGATATTCCAGGTCCCGTTGCGATCGCGTTCCAGACGTCCTCCGATGTACCGGGGACATCCACTTGCGCCTCGACCGAGCGATTGCCGGCAGAATCTTTTTTTACTGGCATTGAACGTCCTTTCCTTGCGGATTGGCTGGTGAAGGATGCGCCGTCACGACAAGGCGATGGGACCGTCCCTGCGGCGCGGTTTCGTCGTGATAGCGTGCCGCCAGCGTGGTGATGGCCTCAGCCAGTTCACGCGTGAACGAGGCGCGGTCGGCGGCGGAGCGGAAGCGGATTTCGGTGTCGATCGCCAAGGTCGCTAGGCGCTTGCCGGCATCGGTGGCAGCGCGCTGGAGGGCCCCGATCTCCCGCACTAGCCGAGCGCCGAGCGCGATGAGGTAGCTTGCCGACAGGCGGTCGACGGTGCGGTCCGGATCGGCGCCGACCGGACCCAGCGCGCTCGTCGAGACGACATAGCTTGTGGCGCTCGCCACCATGAGCCGCTCGGTCAAGCCACCCCACTTGCGCGTGTCTGCAACTTGGACAAGCCCGTGCTCCTCCAGAGCATGCAGGTGGTAATTGACTTTCTGCCGCTTGAGACCGAGGCGCGTGGCGAGGGCGGCGGCCGAGGCGGGCTCCCGCAGTTCTGAGAGGAGCTGACTCCGAACCGGCTCCAACGCGGCGGCGGCCGCGCTCGGCCGATCTATGACCTCGATATCGAGCATGCAGGCCTCACATTGACAAGCTTTCCTGTCAATGCCGTTGACGAGTATATTTGTCAAGAGCGAAAGCACCGCTTCGTTCCAAATAAGAGGGCGGCAAGGGTGGGCGAGGCCCGCTACGGAAGGCGACGCGTCCCCGCCCGCAGCGGGGCAATTGCAATGACAGTGCCGTTCGTTGTAGCCATTCCGACCGCTTGATTTTGGAGGAGATGCAGCATGGACCGATTCACCGGCGGTTGCCTGTGCGGCAACGTCCGAATAGTGGCGTCGGGACTCCCATACAGGGTCGGCATTTGTCATTGTCTCGACTGCCGCAAGCATCATGGGGCCCTTTTCCACGCTTCCGCGGTGTTCCCCCAGGATGCGGTGACGGTCGAAGGCGAGACGCGCGACTACGCCGGGCGGTTTTTCTGTCCCCGCTGCGGCTCGACAATTTTCGGTCGCACCGCGGACGAAATCGAAGTGAACCTGGGATCCCTGGATGCCCCTGACCAACTGATGCCAACCTACGAAAGCTGGACCATCCGTCGCGAGTCCTGGTTGCCGCCGTTTCCGCTCACGAGACGATACGAGCGTGATCGTGACGCCACGAGTCGCTTTGAGGAATAGGTCGCACGAACGCTGCGAAGGCGCCGTTACGAGACAGAGATGTATGCTTTGATCGACATCTCGAACCAGCTGCTCGAGGGCAGCGCCTTCGGTCACGCCGGCGCGTCACTCCGGAAGACCGGCCTTGCGGAAGCCATCAACGAAATGCTCGAGCGTCGCAGCGTCGCGGAATGGCTCCGTCGTGGCCCAGTGGCGGGTTGTGAAATGCGGGTTGCCAACGAGGAACAGTTCGACCTCCGCGCGCGCCTCGTCGAGCCGGCCCAATTGGGCAAGGCTTGCCGCCAGGAAACGGCGTGAGCTCGTACGATAAGTCTCGTCCCTGCGCAGTGTCTCGACAGCGGCTTCGTATGCGCCGGCCGCATATTGCGCCTGACCGAGCGCCAGATAGTACCAACTTGCCGGAAACGGGTTCAGCCGGAATGCCTTGCGAATGTGCTCAAGGCCCTCCTCGACCCGTCCGGCCAGGACCGCGATGTCGGATAATGCCGCCCAGGCATCGGCCTCGTTCGGGTCGAGCTCGATCGCCTTGGCGAATTCCGCATCCGCCCCGGCGAAGTTGCGCTCATAGGCAAGCAGGTAAGCCAAAACCCAGCGGCAGCCGGCATCGTTGGGGTCGATCGCTACGGCTTTGCGCGCCAGTTCCAAAGCAACGCTACGGGATGTTTCGGTTGGTCCGCCGGAATGCACCCACCCCATCCAGTGGTTCATGGCAAGCCAGCGATAGGCCTCGGCATATTCCGGATCGAGCGAAACCGCGCGGGTGAGCATCAGATGCGCTTCGCGCGCCGTCTGCGGCGAATCATCCATCAGCTTGCGCGCCCGCACGCAGAGATCGTAAGCCTCGAGATTTTTGGGCCGATTGCGCGGCGGCGGTGCGCGCAGCCTGCCGAGCAACGCCTCCACGATCTTGCCGGTGACCTCGTCCTGAACGGCAAAGATGTCTTCCAAGCCGCGATCGAAGCGTTCCGCCCATAGATGGTCGCCACTCACCGCGTCGACCAGCTGGGCGTTGATGCGCACGCGCCCTGCAGCGCGTCTTGCGCTCCCCTCCAGCAGATAGCGCACGCCAAGGTCCTCAGCGATCTCGCGCACGGCCATCGGCTTTCGTTTGTAGGCAAAGGCCGAGTTGCGTGCGATGACGAACAGGCCGGAGATCCTGGACAGGTCGGTGATCAGGTCTTCGGTCAACCCATCCGCGAAGGATTCCTGCTCGGGATCGTTGCTGACATTGACGAACGGCAGCACGGCTATCGATGGCTTGCCGGGCAGCGTCAAAGGCTTTCGCTTCGCGCCATCGAGCTGTTCGACGGCCCCCGTGAAGCGGTAGCCGACGCGCGGAACCGTGGCGATCCATTCGCCGCCGTCGGCGGCCGGACCAAGCAGCTTGCGCAGCTGCGCGATCTGGACAGTGAGATTGCCTTCCTCGACGGCCGTGCCCGGCCACGCCGCGTCCATCAACTCGGCCTTGGCCAGGATTTCGCCGGGCCGTCCAACGAGCGCCGCAAGCAGATTTAACCCACGGTAGCCAACGGCAACAGGAACATCGTTGCGAAGCAGCGTTCCCGCACCGGAATCAAGCACGAACGGACCAAAGGCAAAGCGCGATCCCTGCATGCGGCGTATCTATAGCCCGTTTGGAAGTTTTGAGAACTATTTGGGAGAGCTTAATTACGACGCTGTTCGTATCCTGCAGAATTCAGCCTCTTTCAGGTCGAGGGTCCCCGGACCTTCAAACCATATGGAGGTTGCTATGAACGTTACTCTTGCATCGGCCCGGCATCAGGCAGCGCGGCCGGGAACGCCCTTGCGGCCAGTGGAAATGTCGCGTCGGCACTACAGCCTGGCGACCCTGCGAAGCATTGTCGCGGCCTGGGACGAGCGGAAGCGCTTTCGCTGGGAACTTGAGCAAATGTTGAAGGACAATCCTCATTTGATCGGCGATATCGGTCTGACGAGACGGCAGGTCGAGGCAGAGATCGCCAAGCCCTTCTGGCGGCGATAATCCTCGTCGGCTCAAGGCCGCGAAGCCGATACCGTCATCGTCGTCCTTGAGGTTGCGGCAGATTGCGAAATCGCACTACGCAAATGAATCAGGCCCAGTCAAAGCCTAAACTAGGCGCCAATGCGCTGGCCGACTCGACGGGGCGCTTAAGAGCTTGGCCCGTTCGGGCTGATCTCGGCCAGCTCGCTCGCGCCCGCCGGCGCGTGGACACTACGAATAGCCCGACCATGAGGAAGTCCGGCCACAGGCTCTTCGGCAACATCCGGAACTCGTGCCGCTCGTTTGAGTTGAACTCCAGTTCTAGACAGCAAAACGGAACCTTACCATGAGCCTGCCTGCTCAACGCCGAATGCGTCTCTCCGGTGGAACCGAGCTTGCTTACGTCACTGGGGGCGATCCATCCAACCCCGCTTTGCTCCTCCTGCATGGCTTCCCGAGCTCATCGCGAACATTTCGCGATGTAATCCCTGGCTTGGCGCGCGTCGCCTATGTGATCGCGCCCGACCTCCCGGGCTATGGCCAGTCCGACGTTCCGCCGACACCCTCCTTCGCCGCGATCAGCGAGGCAATTTCCGAATTGCTGGCCCACCTCGTGATCGGGCGTCGCTTCATCTACCTGCATGACTGGGGCACCGCTGTGGGCCTGCAGATCGCCATGCAAGCGCCCGAGCTGGTTTCGGGCCTCATCATCCAGAACGCAAACGCACATCGTACCGGCTTCGGGCCCCTGTGGGACGCCGCATTGAAGTTCTGGTCAGAACCGACAAAGGAGATCGAAGCGGCCGCAACCCCCAACCTGACCTTTGAATTCACGCGCGAGCAATATACGGGCGGTCTGCCGGAGGAGGTCGCCGCCACGATCAAAGGCGAACCCTGGGTCGAGGACTGGAGGGTGATGAATCTTCCCGGCCGCATGGAGACCCACCGCGCGCTCATCGCCGATTATAAGAACCACGCCGCGCGTTTCGATGCGATCGCCGGCTATCTAGAAAAATGGCAACCGCCGGCGCTCATGCTGTGGGGCCGTCACGAGCCCTATTTCGATATCGCCGAAACGCTGTCCTGGATGCAGGATCTGCCACGTATGGAGGCTCATATTTTCGACGGCGGGCATTTCCTGTTCGAGACGCATGCCGAACCGGCACTCTCCCTCATGATGGACTTCATCAAGCGAACACAGGAGAGACTCACACAATTCCCGTCGCTTTTGGCCCAAACCAGACTTCAGCGGCGATTTCCATCCGGCGAGTCGCGGGATTAAGCAGGGACGTAGGTCAACCTGATCACATCCTCGCCTATCCGGTCATTAGTCATAAGGCGGAGCGGCGGCCGGGGTCCCGCGAAATATGGCTTGCCGCGACCAAGCACGACGGGGTGCAGGTAGATTCGATACTCATCGATCAGGCCAAGTTCGGTGAGGCTTTGCGCCAAGTCCGGGCCAGCAACTTCGATCTCCCCGTCGCGCTCGGCCTTCAGCTCGCGGATTGCGCCCTCGAGATCATCCTCGACGAGCGTGGCGTTGGGGCCAACCGACTTCAACGAGCGCGAGACGACCCATTTCGGCTGGTTCCGCCACGCCGCCGCGAAGGCGTGTCGCTCTGCATCCCATTCAGGATGATCGTCGTCCCAGTAACGCATGATCTCATACATTTGGCGACCGTACACACTGCCCGCCTGCCCCTGAGCCTCCTCAATGAAGTGGCGGAAGAGCGTGCGGCTTGGCGCAAACGCCATATGGTCGACGTAGCCGTCCAGGGACTGATTCATTCCGAACACGAGCTTAGCCATATCCACCTCCTTTTCCTTACGCGGCACATCCGCGCGGTTCTGATTGCAATATGCGAATTGCATTATGCAATCGGTTGTAAGCTACATCGACTGATGGCCGATCGGCAGAAGCGTGAAATCATGCCGGACCTCCTTCTGCACTACGATTGCGTGGATCGCTGCTTCTTTGATCCAGTTGAGGTTCTTTCTTTCGCAAGTCCTTCACGACATCGAGAAAAGCCCGCAGTGCCGGCGGCACGGTTCGGTTTCCGGGATAGTAGACCGCGACCCCTTCCGGAGCGGGCATCCATGCGGTCAGGACCCTACGCAGCCGGCCATCGGATATGGCCCCTTCCGCGGCCCAATCCGCCACATAGGCAATGCCCAGACCCTTTATTGCTGCTTCGACCATCAGTTCCTCGTCATCGAGGACGATGGAGCCGTTAGCGGCGATCACGAGTTCCTGGCCGGCGCGTTCGAACTCCCATCGATAGAATTTGCCGCTGGGCATACGATGGCCGATGCAATGGTGGCGTTGCAATTCCTCGGGCGTTCCCGGGTCGCCGAAGCAATCGAGATAGCCGGGCGAGGCGACACAGATGAACGTCAACGGGCGTGCAAACGGCACGGCGATCATGTCCTTGGGGACCGATGCGAGGAGGCGCACGCCGGCATCGAACCCGCTGGACACGATATCGATGAGCCGCCCCTCGACGACGATGTCCACGGTCACGTCCGGGTGGCGCTCCGCCATCTGCGGAAGAACCCAGCGAACGAGAAGCCCGGCTACCAATCGCGGTGCGTTGATGCGGACCGTGCCCGCGACATTGCCCCGGAACCCCGCGACGCTGTCGAGCGCCTCGTCCAGCGAGACGAGCGCCGGCTGAAGGCGATCGAGCAACCGGAACCCGGCTTCTGTCGGGGAGACGCTGCGTGTGGTGCGGTTCAGAAGGCGCACCCCCATGCGTTCCTCGAGCGCACGCATCGCATGGCTCAATGTGGAAGGTGCCGTGCCGATCTCGTCCGCTGCGCGGCGGAAGCTGCGGTGTGTGGCAACGGCCACGAAGGCGGTGAGATCGTTGAGCGACGGGCGGGGCATTGATGGGGATTTTGCATCATCTCATGCCGATTTCAACGGCTAATGCGCGCAATGCGATTGCCCTATCTCCTGCCGAGATCAATTGGAGGTATGAGAAATGACAAAGACCTGGCTCATAACGGGTGTGTCGTCCGGTCTAGGCCGGCTGCTGGCGGAGAAGGCTCTGATCAGGGGAGACCGCGTCGTCGGCGCCAGCCGCAGCGAGGACGCACTTCCCGACCTGCGTGCAGGCTACCCAGAACGGCTCCGCATCGTCGCAATGGACCTCAAGGACCAAAGCTCGGTCCGCGCCGCGGTCGACCGTGCCTTTGCCGCATCCGGTCGGATCGACATCGTCGTCAGCAATGCTGGCTATGGCCTGCTCGGCGCGGCGGAAGAGGCTGGCGATGTGCAGGTTCGGGACATCATCGACACCAATCTCATCGGCTCGATCGCACTCATCCGGGCGGCGTTGCCGCATCTGCGCAGCCAGGGTGGCGGCCGGATTCTACAGGTATCGAGCGAGGGAGGCCAGGTCGCTTATCCGGCTTTCAGCCTCTATCACGCGACCAAGTGGGGTATCGAGGGGTTCGTCGAGTCCGTGGCGCAGGAGGCTGCTCCCTTCGGCGTCGAGTTCACCCTTGTGGAACCTGGGCCGGCGCGGACCGGGTTCGGCGGCAATCTCGCGCGGACCAAGCCGCTCGCGGCCTATGAGGGAACACCCGCCGATCAGATCCGCGAGGCGCTCCGTGGCTCTTGGGTGATCAAGGGCAACCCCGAGCGCATGACGGACGCAATGATCACGCTTGCCGATCAGGATGGCCCGCTTCCGAAGCGGCTGGTGCTCGGTGCCGAGGCTTATGCCGGCATCCGCAAGGCTCTCGGCGGGCGCATCGAGGAGCTCGACCGGCAGAAGGACGTCGCCGTCGCGGCGGATTTCACCGACGAGGAGCTGGCGCAGCTATGACCCACCCTGTCCCGCCAATCCACAGCCGCATGGCACCGTCGTGCAACTCAGCCCGTTGATCCCGATAGATTCCCCCGGCTCCGGTCCGCTCCCGCTATCAAGACAGAAAGGAACACGAAATGCCTGTACGTGACGCCATCTATCCGGCCAAACGCCACGCGTTATACGATATTCATCGATATTCCGCGGCCATTCGCTCCGGCGATCTTCTCTTTGTGTCGGGTCAGGTCGGGAGCCGTGAGGACGGCTCGCCCGAGCCGGTATTCGAGGATCAGGTTCGGCGGGCCTTCGCCAATCTGCGCGCGGTCTTGGCCGCCGCCGGGTGCAGCTTCGATGACGTTGTCGACGTCACCACCTTCCACACCAACCCGGACGAACAGATCGAGACAGTTCTGGCCGTCAGAGCGGAAGAGATCGGCGCACCTCCCTACCCGAACTGGACGGCAGTGGGCGTCAATTGGCTTGCCGGCTTCGATTTCGAGATCAAGGTCATCGCCCGCATCCCTTCGACGACCAGCAGTCATCCGGCGGACAAGCGCTGATCGCTCGCCCTGCAGTTCTGTATTGGCGATTAGCACCCGACGACGGAAACGGCAGCGCGGCGCGCCCCAGCACGGGCTCGCGATGTCCATCCAACGATGAACATGCGAGCTTTGCCTTGGGCCAAAATACGTCATTCGGCCGCAAACGATTCCGATCACCGCCGTTACTACGCTTTCTCGCCTCTTGGCTATTTCGCGCTCCGCGCGCGGACGTAGCTCCAGCGGCAAATGGGCGGCAATTTCGGTGTTGGCGTCGTGGAAACGACAAAATTGGCCCGCCGGAAAGGATGAACCTGGGCACCGCTATGTCGTTGCGGGGACTTTAAACGCTTGTCATGCGTGAGATCAACGCCGTGCTGGAAAACCGACCATTTACTGATTTCACAACGTACAATAGTGTGACATCAGAGGGGAGCGTGATGACGAGCGGAACGGACATTCTTGATGCCGTCGTCATCGGTGCCGGTTGGGCGGGACTAGGTGTCAGTCATGCGCTGACGCAGCGTGGCTTGCGTCATCGAGTGTTGGAGCGGGGTCGCATCGGTGAGACTTGGCGGACCCAGCGCTGGGACTCCTTTCGGGTAAACACACCCAACATCCAGACGGTCATGCCTGGGGATACCTATGACGGCCCCGATCCCGACGGTGCGATGACAAGCGGCGAGTTAGTCGCGCTGTTGGAGGACTATGCCGACCGGTATGGCCTCCCGGTGGAGACCGGTACGCCGGTGACCGACCTTGTTGCGAGCGATGACCTGTACCGGCTGGCCGTTCCGCGCGGCGCCCTGTGGGCGAGGAATGTGGTGATCGCCAGCAGTAACCAGAATTGCCCGGCGCGCCCGCCTTTCTCTGCTTTGTTGCCGCCCGAAGTCCAACAGATAGATGCATCGGCCTACCGTAACGCATCTGGTCTCGACAATGGAGCCGTGTTGGTGGTCGGAAGCGCCCAGTCGGGTGGCCAAATCGCCGAGGACTTGGTCCAGGCGGGGCGAACCGTGTTTCTTGCAACGAGCCGAGTCGGCCGGCTGCCCCGAATGTATCGAGGTCGTCACATCTCGGTCTGGATGGTTCTCAGCGGGCTGATAGATGTGACCCGCAGGGAATTGCTCCAACAGGGGCCTATTCCTGGAAGGCCGCTGACAGGGGCGCTCCATACGATCAGCCTGCAGTCCCTCAGTGCGCAAGGCGTTGTCTTGCTGGGTCGGCTCACGGGCGTCGACGACGGCAGTCTCTCGTTCAGTGACGATGCAGAAGAGCATGTTCGCCTTGGAGACGAGGGCTCCGCCAGAGTTCGAAGCCAGATCGACGAGTTTATCGCGCGCAACGGGATCGATGCCCCCGAGGCTGAGCCGGACCCGGCGGAGGTGATAGGCGCGCTTCTGCCGAATCCACCCGTCCGGTCAATTGATCTTGCCGCGCGGGGGATCACAACGGTGATCTGGTGCACCGGGTTCAGAGGGGATTTCGGGTGGGTGTGTGTTCCCAATGTGCTCGATGCACAAGGCCAGCCATTGCACGAGAAGGGGTTCGCTAGCGTCCCTGGCGTGTATTTTGCCGGCCTGCCTTTTTCGATCTCGCGGCGGTCGGGCACAATATTGGCAATCGCGGAGGAGGCAGCCCTGCTGGTCGAAGATATCCAGCGTCGTTTAGAGCAATTCCAGGAAAATTGTGAACGGTTTTCCGTCCGGAATTGCGCAAAAACAAAGAGATAGAGCGGTTCGGCGTTTCCGTGAAACGATAAACCGCTCTAGACAACCTGCATCTGACGTCCCGACCCAGTGATGCCGAATCCCAGCGAATAATCATTCGTTAGACGGCTTCCACCCCTCGCAATGGCGCGCCCGAAGAGATGAAACTGATTGAACTCGCTCCGTAAAAACTATCAGGCGGTTTCAGGAGCCTTGGCCTGTGCGAGGTCCTGCAGGAACTCTTGCATCAGCGGCCTGTCACCGAACCGGCGGTAGGCGCGCTCTGCTTCCAGCGAGAATTCCGGATGCGCCTCGATCAGCTTTGCCATCGTCTGCTGGGCTGCCTCGACCTCTCCGCCCCCGCCCTGCAAAGCGGCCTGAATCAGAAGGCAGTTTGCATCGCGCGGCGCCCGGATCAGGCATTCCTCTATGACGGCGGAAGCCTCATCGCGGCGGTCAGCCGCGTAGAGCGCCTGCCCGTGCACATAGGCATAGTACTCGGGCGCCATAGGATGAAGGCGGCGGGCCCGCTCTGCGTTGGCGACGGCATCATCATATTCCCCGAAGCGAACCTGCGCCTTTGCAAGCGCCATCATGCTGTCGGGATCGTTAGGGTTGAGCTCCACAGCGCGCCGTGCAGCCTGCAAGCCGCCTGAATAGTCGCCCTGGACGGCAAGCCCGAAGCTGATGACCTGATAGCCAAGGCCAAGATTGGGATCGAGACGGACCGCCTGCCGGGCTTCGCTAAGCCCAAGATGGAGCTCCGGCGCGTTTGCCCGGCCGTCACCGCTCTGCGCCACGCTGGCGATATAGGTCAGCGCGAGGCCTGCGCGGGCGGCCGCATAGGACGGGTCCATTTCAAGGGCGCGCTGGTAGAGGCCCCGCGCTTCCAGAATGTCCTGCCGGTCATTGGCGCCGTGCCGGTAGCGGTTGCGGGCCTGCAGCACGAGATCATAGGCCTGCAGATTGTCGGTCGGGCGCTCCGCTGCCGCCGCCGCCTCGCTCCTGCCGATATAGGGCGCGATCTGCGCGACGATTTCGGTGGTCAGCTCGCTCTGGACGGTGAACACGTCGGCGACCTGCCGGTCAAAACTGCGCGACCACAGATGCGCGCCTGTCTTTACATCGATCAGCTGCGCCGACACGCGAAGCTGGTCGCCTTCACGGCGGGCGCTGCCTTCAACCACATAATCAACGCCGAGCTTCGCCCCGAGCTTGCGCACGTCCATATCCTGCCCGTGCACGGCGTAGGTGGAATCGCGCGCGATTACCTGCAGCTCTGAATTGCGGGCAAGGGCTGTCGTCACATCCTCGGTCAGTCCGTCCGCGAAATACGATTGCTCGCCGCTGCCGCTCATCGCCGCAAAAGGCATGACCGCCACTGACGGCCTGGGGTCGGCGCGGCTCTGGTCCATCGACAAGGCCGCCGGGATGCGGCTGACCATGGCTGCCAGGGAGAGCGGCTGGATTTGGGTGCCGATGAGGATGAGGGCTATGGCGGCCGCGCCATAAGACCAGCGGGCGGCGGTGCTGCGCAGCACCTGCGGCACCTGCCGCCAAGGCGACCACGGAGAGCCCGCCCGCCTTACGCGGTAGACGTTGAGAAGTTCGGGAATGTTCTTGGCCCGCCTGCGGCCGATGCGGACGAACCTGTCCGCGCTGTTGCGGGCGGCCGCCATCACCACGGCGCCGCTGACGAATATCTGCCCCGGATCGCACATGGCCTCAAGACGGGCGGCCACATTGACGCCATCGCCGTATACGTCGCCGTCATCTTCGATGACATCGCCAAGATTGATGCCGATGCGCAGCTCGAACGGGCCCTTGTCGAAGCCTGCCTGTATGGCCAGCGCCGCATCAACCGCTTCGTTGACGCTGGGAAACATGGCGAGAAAGCCGTCTCCCGTCGTCTTGACGATGCGCCCGCCATGGCTGGCAATGGTCGGGTCAATGAGCTCATCAAAAACAGCGCGCAGCTTCACGTAGGTGGAAGCCTCGTTTTCAGCCATCAGCAGGCTGTAGCCGACGATATCGGCGGCCATGATTGCCGCGAGCTTGCGTTCCATCAGCATTATTCCTGAGCAGGGCCATGCGCGGACTGTTACTACTGACACTTAGGGCGACGCACGGCCCAAGATTAGACCCATAATCCCGGATAGACTTATACACAGCTCACAAATGCGTGACGATTGTGGCCTATACCGTTCTGACCTTCGTCAGCCATCATCTGCTTCGTCCGGAGCCGTCCGTCGCCGCACTGGCGGAGGGCGACGCCGCATTGAACGGCCTGGGCCTTGCCTGCCTGCCCGACCACGCGCTGCGCCCCTTCCTTGCAGAAGGACGGCTTCAGCAGGTGCTGGAGGACTGGTGCCTGCTATCCCGTCCGGGAACGTTCGGTTTGGATTTAAAGCCGAACGCTCAGCGACGAGCGCCACGTCTGGGCTTTCGCGGTCAGTGAAACGAAGGTCGCGTCTCGGACCCTTCGAGACGTTTGTCATCCGTGGCTGCCATTCAATGCGATTATGGCGAAGCACACTGCGGCAGGCGCAGCGGCTTCTTTACCTTCGCGAGTTCTTCCGCCCTGGCGCAATCAGGAAAGCCGACGAGCCGCATGGTTTGGATCAACCGCTGGCGCTCCGCTTCGCTGAATCCAGGAATATTGATAAATCCCTCGACGGTCAAATTGGGAAACCGCCTGAGTGCGTCCGTTACTGAGACCTTCGCCTCTTCAGTTCGGCCGAGTGCCGCAAGCGCGCCAGAACGTATCACCCAGTGTTTCCTTCCATAGTTTTCCGGCGTCAAGCGGTCCAGCATCCGCAGGGCATCCTCATACCGGCCCGCCATGAAGTAGGCATGAGTGAAAATCCTGGCACTCCACATCGGGAAACCGGGGTTGAGACTGACCGCCTTGTCGACCAGTTCCGCGGTGCGCTCAGGCTCGCCGAAGGTCGAGGCCCAATCGATATAGAAAGTCAGAACTTCGAACTGGCCGGGAGCGAGGCGCAGTGCGGTATCGAACTCTGCCTTGGCGCGTTCGAATTCGCCTCTGTCACCTAAAGTCATGGCATAAACAGCATGCGCCTCAGCATCGCTCGGGTCGAGCAGGACGGCGCGCTCGGCAGCCTCGGCAGAGAGAGCCCGGTTCTTGTCGGGTTCAACCCCAAAACCGGTCAAGACACCATGGGAATGGCTAAGTTCGACCCAGGCGCGGGCTAGGCCGGGGTCCAGTTCGACCGCGCGGGTGAGCAGCCTGACGGCCTCCTCGACATCCGCCTGATTGACTTGCTCGAGTTTTTCGGTGCCGAGCAGATAAAGTTCGTAGGCGTTGAGATTCTCGGGCGGCTTTCGGTGGGCGGTAATGCGGCCCGCCTCCTGGACCAAACCTGCGCCGCCGCCGAGGCGGTTCGAAATCTGCTCGGAAATTTCGATCTGGATTGCGAACAAGTCCTCGTCCGGCCGGTCCCAGCGCTGCGACCAAATGTGTTTGCCCGTTTTGGCGTCGATGAGCTGCGCCGTAATTCTTACGCGGTCAGACTGACGCTGGATGGAACCCGCGACCACAAATCCTGCGCCAAGCGCCTTACCCACTTCACTCGGCACCGCTGGTTTGTCCCGGTATTGTTCAGTCGAGTTACGGGCGATCACCTGGAATTCAGGGAACCCCGCCAGATCGGTGATTATGTCCTCAGTGAGGCCATCGGCGAGGCGTCCGGTCGCCTCGTCGCCGCCATAGTTGTCGAACGGCAGCACCGCTACCGACGGTTTGCCGTTTACTGTCGCAGTCGGCCAGAATTGCCAGACCGTCCCGGCTAAAACCAGAATAAGGATTGGCACGGCTGCTGCTGCCCAAACCCAGCGCGGAGGCGATGACCGCGCTGGTTGGCGTCTGGCTTGTCCCTCAAGGATTACGCGGAAGGCCTGCACCGGTTCGGCGATATTCTTCACCTTCTGCTCGCCCAGCGGCTCGAAGCCGAAAGCCAGCTTCTTCTCAACCTCCCTGGCGACCTTTGCCGAGACACAGATGCCGCCCGGGTCTGCCAGCTGCTGAAGCCTGGCCGCAACATTGACGCCCTCGCCATATCGGTCCTCGCCGTCGACGATCACCTCGCCGAGATTGATCCCGATCCTGACCTGGATCCGCTGGTCCTCGGGAACGGCGGCGTTCCGTTCGGCCAGCCCGCGCTGCAGCGCGACGGCGCATTCCACGGCGTCCACCACGCTGCCAAATTCGGCGAGCATCCCGTCGCCCATAAGTTTGAAAATCTGGCCGTGATGGCGGGCAATCTCCGGCTCATACAGTTCCTTGCGTCCCGCACGAAGGCGCTCGAATGTACCAGCCTCGTCGCGTTCCATCAGCGCGGAATAGCCCACGACATCAGCAGCAAGAATGGCTGAAAGCTTGCGGTCCATTGGTTCGGCCTAACCTCACCGGATTATAGGACTGGTCGCACTTAAATGAAACGACCGACCTCAACAGCGCTTCAGGGGAACCCGCGTTTCATCCAACACTTCTACTGAACGCCGCAGGCAGTCCCTCGGTGCCCATGTGAGCCCGATTGTTCGTGTGCCTCCCGCAGGTCGTTTGCAATGTGAGGATCGTCGTCGAACGCAGCCCCACGGATCGGTGTGGGTGGCGAAGCGGCGTCCATTTCCGCAAGTTTCGAGACATTCGAGCTGGCCTCCCGGAATGGCCGACTTGGGTCCAGACTGTGTAAAAAACGCTGTTTTATGATAGGTTTAAAGACGCTCGAAAAGACGCGTCATGTCGCGGAGCTTCGTGTCGCGCATCGAGGCGGCAAGAACGCTTCGGAAACATAATCCGGGAACGTGCCGGGAATGCGGGGAACGGCGTTTATGGAAGCCTTAGATAATTGCCTGAATTTTAAGGGGAAAATGGCGCGCCCGAAGAGATTCGAACTCCTGACCCCCAGATTCGTAGTCTGGTGCTCTATCCAGCTGAGCTACGGGCGCGCTCCGCCTCCAGAAAGAGAACGGGCATGTCGAGATGGTGGTCATTCAATGCCTCGAGTGCATAGCGAGCGTTGGCTGCATGATTCGTGTACAGCGAGGCCGTGCCGTAAAAGCTCGTTCGCTCGTAGGCGGAGACATAGGCATGCAGGTCGATCTCGGTGATGACCCGCTCATCACGAGGAAGGTTCGGAGCGGCGCCCTTTCCGCCGAACCAGCCTCCATCACGGCGAATCTGAGACGACGGCGCCGGCTTGCCTTTCCCATCGGGATCGCCCGCGCGAAACAGCGTCTTGAAGGTTCCTGCGACGTTCGCCTCCATGGCGCTGGTGGCCTTCTCGAAATGCTCTTCGTAGAAGCGCTGGTACTCCCAGTTGCCGAACGGATATTCGCTTTGCGGGTACAGCTCGCGGTTGACCAGCCCGACGAGCACATCAAGTCCCCGCTCGAACGTGGCATAGGGTATGCACAGGTTGGCGACCGCGAGGCAACGGTCCGGATGGTGGCTGGCGATGTTCCAGACGACCACCGCTCCCCAATCGTGCCCTACCCAGACCGCCTTTTCCTCACCGAGGGAGTCGAGCAGCTCGATCATGTCCGCGACGATTTCGCGCTGGGCGTAGGCGTCGTGCGTGCTGTAGAGCGAGGACCTTCCATGCCCCCGCAAGTCCGGTGCGATCGCCCGGAAGCCGAGCGCACCGAAGATCGGAAGCTGATGCCGCCAGCTCAATGCAAGTTCTGGCCAGCCATGGACGAAGATGACCGGCGTGCCTTGGCTTGGGCCGCTTGCAAAATAGAAAGTGCCGTTGCGTGAACTGTGGAAAGTGTTCTCTGTAAACTTGAACCGGCGACATCGGCGACGCTCCTCTCCAATCTCTGCTCTCAAACCAGCATCGACTGCTGGGCGAAGATACCCGCCATCGCGCCGTGCGATGATGCCAGGGTGACCGATGGCGGCGTAACGGGGTTGGCGAGGTCGCCGGCGGCGTAGATGCCGGGCGTGCTGGTTTCGCGGCGCTCGTCGACCTTGAGGATGATGCCGAGTGGCGTATCGACCGTGGCGAGGCCCAGTGATTCATGGAGGTTTGCGGACGGCTTGTTGCGCGGATGCGCGAACAGGATGTCGACCGCGACATTTGGGCCGGTATCGAGCTTGACGGTGGCGTTATGGCCCTCGTGATGGGCGATCTCGATGATCCGGCCATCGACGACAGGCGTGTTGCGGCGCGTCAGATCGGCCCGGATATCGGACGGAATGTCATGACCATCGGCGAAGACCGTCAACCTGTCGGTCCAATCGTGGAACAGCTTGACCTGATTGTGTGACTGCCGACCGGACCAGACGAGGCCCCAATGCTGGCCGGCGACTTCAAAGCCGTCGCAATAGGGGCAGGGCACGATGGACTTGCCCCAGCCTTCGGCAAAGCCCGGAACATCAGGCATCTGGTCGATGACGCCATAGCTCAGGATCAGGCGGCGCGCCCTAAGGGTTTCGCCATCGTCAGTGACGACTGAGAAATCGTCGATGGCGCCGGAGACGCTTTCGGCCCGGCCATTGACCAGCCTGATCGTGGGATACCGTTCCAGCTGCTGCCGCGCCTCAGCCAGGATTGCCAACGGTGGCTTGTGATCGTGGCCGAGCAAACCATGCGAGTGACCGGCGAAGCGGTTGCGCGGCAGGCCGGTATCGAGAACGGTGACCTTGCGGCGGGCACGGCCGAGCTGCAGGGCGGCGGCGAGGCCGGCAAAGCTTCCGCCGATGATGATGACGTCATCCATGGAAATGGGCTCCGTGTTGTAGATGAAGCGCTGGGCCAGGGCACAACGACTTGCATTTCAGATACTACCTGGTATCATAATGCAAGAATTAGGATACTGTCAAGGACTGGAATTGTCGTGACTGAAAATAGCCAGGGCCGGCGCGGCCGGCCCGCCAACGAGGCGCTTGGCCAAACCATAGTCGACGCCGCGGGCGAACTCTTTGCGGAACTGGGTTTTCAAGCGACGACATTGGACATGGTCGCTCAGCGGGCGAAGATATCCAAGCTCAGCATCTACAGGCACTTCGAGAACAAGGAGGCCCTGTTCAGCGCGGCCTTTGCGGCTCGCTGCCATCAGTTAATACCGCAGGCCCTTTTTGAAGACGTCGACGGTTCGGCCGAAGATCAGCTCATGGCGGTGGGATCATCCCTGCTTCGCACGCTGTTGCGCCCGGGCGTCCGAAGTGTCGAAGCCATGGTCATGACCGACAGCACGAATCAACAGGCGTTGAGCAAGCTCCATTACGAAGCCGGCCCCGCCCACATCATCGCTCAAATCGAGGCATTGCTGCGTCAGTTGCACGCGAAGGCGGTTCTGAACGTGCCCGATCCTCTCCGGTCCGCCCGCTTGTTTGCCGCGCTTTTCAAAGGATGCGATCTCCTGATTATCGCACGCTTCGACGAGGCGAGAGCAGAGGACGACAACGAAATCGAATCCTATTGCCGGTCGGCCGTCGCCATGTTCATCGCCGCCCACGGTGGCAACGACCACGCGGGCGGATAGCCTACTGCCACAACCGGCTCGCTAAGCGAGAGACCGCTTTGGGCCATAAGCGGACCGTGGCCACGCCCGATCAGGCGCGGTCGGAACGGAAACCACATGGCCGCCAGTTGCAGCGCGATCTCCGCAGACTAAATCGCAGACTAATTTCTCCTTCTAGTCTGCGGCGTCCTGCTAAGTCCTTGAAATGATGGCGCGCCCGAAGAGATTCGAACTCCTGACCCCCAGATTCGTAGTCTGGTGCTCTATCCAGCTGAGCTACGGGCGCGCAACAGGCCATACTTTGCATGGCCCGCGATCCGATCCTTAACGACCGGCCGCGATGTGACGTGTTCCCTAGCGACTGAATTTCCGAAAAGCAAGCCGATCCGGCAAAAGTTTTGTTGTTCGTGCCTTGACGACGATCGGGTGGGCAAGGATCAGGCCGGGCGGCGCAGGCCGTTGCGGGCCTGGTCGAGCCGGACCGGCTGGTCGGGAATGGTTACCGCGAAGGTGGTGCGTCCGCCTCTGCTTTCGACAAGCTCCACCGTACCGCCATGGGCGCGGATCAATTCATAGGCGATTGCCAGGCCGAGCCCGGTGCCGCCGCTGCGGGCCGAGCCGCGGAACGCCGCAAACAGGTTCTCGCGCGCTTTCGGCGGCAGGCCGGGGCCGGTGTCGGTGACGGTGATGCGGCTGACGCTGCCGACGCGCTCGGCCGACACTGCCAACCGGCGCACCACCGCACTTTCCGCGTCCGCCGCCATCGCCTGCACGGCGTTGCGGCAAAGATTGGTGAGCACGCGAAAAAGCTGATCGGAATCGGCATCCACCTCGAAAGCCAGATCGACGGCATTGACGAATTCGATGCCGCCTTCGGTGTCGAGCAGGCCGTGGACGTCGTCGACCAGTTGGCGCAGCCTGAGCCTGCGGCGCGAGGGCGGCGGCTCCTGGGTGCGGCCATAGGCGAGCACACCTTCCGAATAGGATACGGCACGATCGAGCGCCCGCAGCAGTTTCGGCGCGAAGGCCTGCACGGTCGGGTCCTTGACCTGGCGCAGACGATCCGACATCAGCTGCGCCGACGCCAGGATGTTGCGCATATCATGGTTGATCTTCGAAACGGCGAGGCCAAGGTCGGCGAGATGCTTCTGCTCGGAGAGCATTTTTTGCAGCCGCTCCTGCATCTGCGAGAGCTCGCGCTCTGCAACGCCGATCTCGTCGGCGCGGGCAGCAGGGCGGATGATCCGCCCGGGGTCGTCGGGCGCCTCGGAGAAGGCCAGCATCGAGCGCGTCATCGTCCGGATCGGGCCGATCATGATCAGGTCTATTGCGGCATAGACGAGCATGGCGGTGAACAGCGAGATCAGCAGCGAGACGAAGGCGACGTTGCGCGAATAGATGAGCATGGCATCGCGCAGGCTGTAGTCGGGCATGATCAACTCGAATTCCTTGTCGCTGTCGCCGACCGGGCCGAAAACGCGCAGCATCCGCTCGCCGCCGAAAAACAGCGTGTCCAAAGCGCCGGTCATGCCCTCGACCAGGCCGATATTGGCGATGTCGATATGCTCATCGACGTGCGGCGGCATCTCAGCCACGACCAGAAGCCGCGAGACGCCGCCGTCGCGCACGGCGATCGCCTTGGCGCCGATCGCCATCAGCACGTCGTTCTGGGCGGCGCGGGACAGCGAGGCGGGCTCTCCCTGCACCAGCACGATCGAGACGGCCGCAGCGGTGCTCAGCCTCTCCTTCAGCCAACTCAGCCGGTAGCTGGCGATCCAGGGCAGAAAGATAAGGACCTCGGCCAGGAGCACGAAGACGATGGTGAGCAGCAGGAGCTTTGTCGACAATCCACGCGACAAAGGCACCCTCCGGGCGGCCGCGGTCGCCCGATCGGTCCTTTCATCCGCGGATGGGATTTCACTCATGCTGCTTTTTCTTCACGATCACTTGATCGAACGAGATTAGGCCATTGCGGCTTTTTTGCCAATTTCATCCTTCGTCCCAATACGGGATGATACCGCCCAGACTTCGGCCATCACACTTCAGCCAATCGGCTGAGGCGCCGGATGTCGGCGCCGGATTGACTTCCAATACCCTTCTTTCTATAAGCCCGCTCACGCTCGGGCCATTCGTCCCGGCGCGGTTTCGATCGCGCCAAAGCCGGCCCGGCAAAGCTCCTGTTACAGAGTGACAGAATCAAGAAGGGCCGCACCCCGCGGTATTAAAACAAATGAAGCGTACCTACCAACCGTCCAAACTCGTCCGCAAACGCCGGCACGGTTTCCGTGCCCGCATGGCCACCAAGGGTGGTCGTGGCGTCGTCGCAGCCCGCCGCAACCGCGGTCGCAAGCGGCTCAGCGCCTGAACGGAAGACGAGATCGTTGCCCGCAACCGGCAAGCCAGTGGGGGCACATCCCAAGCGGCTTCTGAAACGCGCGGAATTCCTGGCTGTCCAGCGTGGCGAGAAGCGCCGCGGGCGGCTTTTTCTCGTCGAGGTTCTGGACCGCAGCGACGCAGAGGCGCCTCGCGTCGGCTACACGGTCACCAAGAAGGTCGGCAATGCAGTCGTCCGCAACCGCATCCGGCGGCGGCTGAGAGAAGCCGTGCGCACGCATGCCGCGGGTGACATGGAGCCTGGCAATGACTATGTCATCGTCGGGCGCGAAGATGTGCTTACCATTCCGTTCGGCCAGTTGAAGGCCGAACTCTCCCGCAGACTGCGCGGAACACGATAGGCCAAGGCTTTCGATGGAAAACAACCGGAACTTCTTTATCACCATCGCGCTGTCGGTGCTGATCCTGTCGCTTTGGCAGTATTTTTACGTGATGCCTTACAGCGAGGCGCAACGCGAGGCGGCCCGTATACAAGAGCAGCGGATAGCGGAGCAGAAGAAGGCGGCCGAAGGCGCAAGTCCGGGCGGCAGCGAAACGCCGGTTCCGCAGCAAGGCGCCATTCCTAATGCACCCAATGCACCGGGGACCGACGGCGCGACGCCTGCCGGCCGCGAGCAGGCGCTGGCGTCGACGAAGCGCGTCAGGATCGACACGCCGAGCCTGGAGGGCTCGATCAATCTCACCGGCGCCCGTCTCGACGACCTCAAGCTCAAGCACTACACGCTGACGGTCGACAAGAACTCGCCCGAGATCGAACTGCTCAACCCGGCAGCGCTGCCCACTGGCTACTATGCCGAGATCGGATTTGTCGGCAGCGACAAGACCGGCACGGTGCCGGGCCCGGAAACCGTGTGGACCGTCGATGGCAATGCGACGCTGACGCCGGCGACCCCGGTTACGCTGAGCTTCACCAACGACAAGGGCCTGACCTTCAAGCGCACCTTCTCCGTCGACAGCGACTATATGTTCACGGTCTCGGATACGGTGCAGAATTCAGGCTCAACCCCCATCACTCTGTCGAATTACGGCCGCGTCACCCGGTTCGACAAGCCTGCCGTTGCCAGCATCTATGTGCTGCATGAAGGGCTGATCGGCGTCACCGGCACGGAAGGCCTGCAGGAACACAAATACGCGGCAGTCGAGGAGGACAAGCAGTACACGCCGGGCAAGTCGACCGATGGCTGGCTGGGCATCACCGACAAATACTGGGCGGTGACGCTGGTGCCGACCGAGAAGCAGCCGTTCCAGCCGCGTTACGCTTATTTCGACGACGGCCGCCCGCGCTACCAAGCCGACTTCCTCACCGACCCGATCACCGTCGATGCCGGCCAGTCGGCGACGGTCGAGACCGAAATCTTCGCCGGCGCCAAGGAAGTCGCCAAGGTCAACGCCTATGCGGAAGATCGCCATATCAGGCTGTTCGACCGTTTGATCGACTGGGGATGGTTCATCTGGATCACCAAGCCGATGTTCTACCTGATCGACACGATGTACAAATTCTTCGGCAATTTCGGCCTGGCGATCCTGGCCACCACCGTCGTCGTCAAGGCCGTCTTCTACCCACTCGCCAACAAGTCCTACGCGTCGATGGCGAACATGAAGAAGGTGCAGCCCAAGATGCTCGAGATCCGCGAGAAATACGCGGACGACAAGATGAAGCAGCAACAGGCGATGATGGAGCTCTACAAGACCGAGAAGATCAATCCGCTCGCCGGCTGCTGGCCGGTGGCGCTGCAGATTCCGGTCTTCTTCGCGCTCTACAAGGTGCTCTACATCACCATCGAGATGCGGCACGCACCGTTCTTCGGCTGGATCCAGGATCTGGCGGCGCCCGACCCGACCTCGATCTTCAACCTGTTCGGCCTCATTCCGATCGCTCTGCCGGACATGTTGATGATCGGCGTTTGGCCGCTGATCATGGGCCTGACGATGTTCCTGCAGATGCGCATGAATCCGACGCCGCCGGATCCGACACAGGCCATGATCTTCACCTGGATGCCGGTGGTCTTCACGTTCATGATGGCCGGTTTTCCGGCCGGGCTCGTCATCTACTGGGCTTGGAACAATCTGCTTTCGATCATCCAGCAAGGCGTGATCATGAAGCGGCAGGGCGCCAAGATCGAATTGTGGGACAATCTGGTCGCGCTGTTCCGGAAGAAACCGTCGCCGGCGGAATAGAAGGCGCTCGCTTTTTGTGAATTCAGAAAAGCCCCGGACCGGGGCTTTTTTTGGGACGAGCCGAGCCGCCGGCCAGCGGCGAAACCCGTCGGCGCGGCGGTAGACGCCGCCGCGACACATCCCTATAAGCTCGCTGTCGTTTCAGGAGCGCTCCGTCGATGAACAGGTAAGGATGATCCGCTGCGCACGCGGTTGGTGCTGCCGGGCGGATCACGCTATTTTGACCATTGCCTGTTATTTCGTCGATGGAGGCAGACCATGATCGGACCCAACCCCAACATCAAGCATCCGATCCCGATGCATAGCCGCGTCGGTTTCCTGAAGGCACTGGTCACGGCGCCGAACATCGAGATCGGTGACTTCACCTATTATGACGATCCGGACGGGCCGGACAAATTCGCCGAGCGATGCGTGCTGCATCATTATCCATTCATCGGCGATCGGCTGATCATCGGCAAGTTCTGCGCCATCGCCGAGGGCGCGCGCTTCATCATGAACGGCGCCAATCATGCCATGTCCGGCTTTTCGACCTATCCGTTCAACATCTTCGGTCATGGCTGGGAAGAGGGTTTCGACCCGGCTACCTGGTCGAAGGAATTGCGCGGCGACACAGTGCTCGGCAATGATGTATGGATCGGGATGGAAGCGGTGATCCTGCCCGGCGTGACGATCGGCCATGGCGCCATCGTTGCGGCAAAATCGGTGGTGACGCATGACGTGCCACCCTATGCGATCGTCGCTGGCAATGCGGCCAAGGTGGTGAAGATGCGCTTCGACGACAGGATCATCTGGCGGCTTTTGGCGGTGGCGTGGTGGGATTGGCCGGTGGAAAAGATCAGCCGCAACCTCAATGCCATTCGTGGCGCCGATATTTCTCTTCTGGAGGCAGCGGTTTGAACGCGTTGAACAAGACCGTGATCGGCATCGAGCTGTTCACGCGGCCGTGGATCTTCATCCGCGGCGTGCCGGCAATGAAGTTCCTGCCGCCTGAGGGGCCGCCGGAGATCGCCTTTGCCGGCCGCTCGAATGTCGGCAAATCGTCGCTGATCAACGCCCTGGTCAATCAGAAAGGGCTGGCGCGCACGTCCAACACGCCGGGGCGGACGCAGGAACTCAATTATTTCGTTCCGGGTGGATTTTCCGGCGAAGGCGCCGACCTGCCGCCGATGGCGCTGGTCGACATGCCGGGCTACGGCTACGCCACCGCGCCCAAGGAGAAGGTCGACGACTGGACGAAACTCGTCTTCGACTATCTCAAGGGCCGGGTCACGCTGAAGCGGGTCTATGTGCTGATCGACGCCCGCCACGGCATCAAGGCCAAGGATGATGAAGTGCTGTCGCTGCTCGACAAGGCGGCGGTCTCCTACCAGATCGTGCTGACCAAGACCGACAAGATCAAGGCGGCCGGCGTGCCGCGATTGATCGAAGAGACACTGCAGAAGATCAAGAAGCGGCCGGCCGCGTTTCCGTTCGTTCTCGCCACGTCGTCGGAAAAGAGCGAGGGCCTTGAGGAATTGCGCGCGGCGATCGTGCTGGCGACCAATGGCGGCTAGACTTGAAAGCCCGCTCTAAACGTGGCGTCCCAGGTCAGCCGGAATTCGAGCCGCGCTCTTCCGCGGCAAGCTGCTCGGTGCCGTAGGCTTTCAGGAACATGTCGACGCCCGACCTGACGACATTTTCGATCTCAGCGGGGCTTGGCGCCTTGGTGCGATAGGCAAATATGCACTGACGGAAGAGACCGGCCAGGCACAGTTCGGTGAACTGATAGGCGGCAAGGTCGACATCGTCGATCTTGAGCAGGCCGCGTTCGATGGCGGCGTTGAGAAAATCGACAACCTTGTCATGGCCGCGCTTCGGGCCGCGTTCGTAGAACCGCGCGCCAAGTTCGGGAATTCGCTCCGACGCGCCGATCACCGTGCGTTGCGCCAGGATGACCTTGGCCGAGGTGATCTTGGCGGACAGCACCATGCCGAATCGTTCCAGCGTGCCCCTGATATGATCGGTCCGCTCGAGCACGTCGTACATGTTCTTGAAAATCGTGCCGCGCTCTTCCTCGATCAGCGCCTCGAACAGTTCTTCCTTGTTGGCGAAATAGACATAGATCGTGCCCTTGGAGACGCCGGCCTCGCGGGTGATGTCGTTCATCGACGCCGCTTCGAAGCCCTTGTCGATGAAGACACGGCGCGCGCCCTCGATGATCTGGCTGCGCTTGACCGGGTCCTGTCCCGCCGCGGGGCGGCCGCGACGCAGGCCATCCAGCAGATCGCACTGGTCCTTGTCGGGTTCGGTCATAGTGTCACACCTAAAAATATTCGAACCGATCGGTTCGATCACCCTTGATATGGGCCTCTCTTCGCGCTAAGTCAATGTTCGCATCGAACCGAACGGTTCAGTCTTACTGATTGTTTGCAGAGAGATGCCCAGTTTCCAGAGAGATGCCAAGAGAGATCCCCATGTCCTCGAACGCGACCCCCACCGCCGAAGTCCGTCCCTTCCCCAACGCCAAGATCGCGCCAGCAACCGAAGCGCCGAACGCACCGACTGAGCCGGCAATAAGTCCTCCGGCCGAGGCGCCGACGAAAAAGAAACGTTCGGCACGCTCCCTTCTGTTGCCGATCATCGCGCTTGGCTTGCTGGGCGCAGCTGCCTGGTATGGCCACGATTACTGGACTGACGGGCGCTTCATGATCTCAACCGACGACGCCTATGTCCAGGCCGACATGGCATTCATTTCGCCGAAAATTTCCGGCTATGTCGATCAGGTCAAGGTGACCGAGAACCAGCAGGTCAAGGCAGGCGACCCGCTGCTGGTCGTCGACAATGGCGACTACAAAATAGCGGTCGCCCAGGCCGAGGCGCAGATCGCCACCTTGAGCAAGACGCTCGACCGTATCGACGCCCAGACCGAGGCGGCGCGTGCATCGCTCGAGCAGGCGCAGGCGCAGAAGACCGCCGACCAGGCCGCCGCCGCCAATGCGGCGCGTGTTCAAACGCGCGCCGCCCAATTGCTCAAGACACATGTCGGCACCCAGGCCCAGCTGGATGATGCCCAGACCGCGGTCGAGCAGGCCAATGCCGCCCTTGTAGGTGCCGACGCCCAGATCGCCGCGGCGCAGGCCAATATCGGTGTGCTTCAGGCGCAGCGCGCGGAGACGGCGAGCACGCTGGCGTCGCTGCAGCTTGCCCGGGACAAGGCCGCGCGGGACCTGTCCTTCACCGTGCTGCGCGCGCCATATGACGGTGTGGTCGGCAACCGCTCGGTCGAGCAGGGAGACCTGATCAGCCCCGGACAGAAGCTCGCCGTCATCGTGCCGATGGACAAGCTCTATATCGTCGCCAATTTCAAGGAGACCCAGCTTGCCCAGCTGGTGCCCGGCGAAAAGGTCAGGATTTCGGTCGATGCGATCGACGGCCAGGATTTCGAAGGCATCGTCTCGTCCCTGGCCCCGGCATCCGGCGCGGTGTTCTCGCTGCTGCCACCCGAAAACGCCACCGGCAATTTCACCAAGGTCGTGCAGCGCGTCCCGGTTCGCATCGACGTGCCGGCGGTTGTGCTGAAGACAGGCAAGCTGCGCGCCGGCCTCAGCGTCGTCGTGGCCGTCGACAGCCGCACCGCGCCGGCCGCGTCGAACTGAGCGGCCGCTTGGGAGCACTGCCATGGCAACCGCGACCTTGACAGCAGGATCGCCGCCGGCGAGGCCGGCTACGCCTGACACCATTTCCACGCGCCGCATCATCGCCTTCCTGGCGATGGTGTTCGGCATGTTCATGGCGATCCTCGACATCCAGATCGTTTCGGCCTCGCTGGCCGAGATCCAGGCGGGCTTGAGCGCCAGCTCCGACGAAATCCCGTGGGTGCAGACTGCCTATCTGATCGCCGAAGTCATCATGATCCCGCTGTCCGGTTTTCTCAGCCGGATGCTGTCGACGCGCGTGCTGTTCACCGTCTCCGCAGCCGGCTTCACCGCGGCCAGCGCACTGGCGGCGACCGCCACCAACATCGACCAGATGATCGTCTACCGCGCCATCCAGGGCTTCATCGGCGGCGGCATGATTCCGAGCGTGTTCGCTGCCGCCTTCACCATCTTCCCGCCGTCGCGCCGCGCCATGGTGTCGCCGATGATCGGCCTGGTGGCGACGCTGGCGCCGACCATCGGCCCGACCGTCGGCGGCTATATAAGCCATGCCACGTCATGGCACTGGCTGTTCCTGATCAATGTGGTGCCCGGCATCCTAGTGACCGCCGCGGCGTGGTCGCTGATCGACTTCGACAAGCCCAATCTCAGCCTGTTCCGCAAGTTCGACTGGTGGGGCCTTGCCGGCATGGCGGCTTTCCTCGGCTCGCTGGAATACGTGCTCGAGGAAGGTCCTAACAACGACTGGCTTCAGGACCAGGCCGTGTTCATCTGCGCCATCCTGATGACGGCCGGCGCGGTGCTGTTCTTCTGGCGCGCCTTCACCGCCGAGGAGCCGATCGTCGATTTGAAAGCCTTCACCAACGTCAACTTCGCTTTCGGCTCGCTGTTCTCCTTCGTCATCGGCATCGGCCTCTACGGCCTGACCTATCTCTATCCGGTGTATCTCGGGCGTATCCGCGGCTACGATTCCCTGATGATCGGCGAGGCTCTGTTCGTCAGCGGCCTGGCGATGTTCGCCACCGCGCCGGTGTCCGGCATCCTGTCGCGCAAGATGGATCCGCGGCTGATGATGATGATCGGCTTCTTCGGCTTCGCTGCCGGCACCTGGCGCATGACCTATCTGACCGCCGACTGGGATTTCTGGGAGCTTTTGGCGCCGCAGATCCTGCGCGGCGCCTCGATGATGCTGTGCATGGTGCCGATCAACAACATCGCACTGGGAACACTGCCGCCTGACCGGCTTAAGAATGCATCCGGCCTGTTCAACCTCACCCGCAACCTCGGTGGCGCCGTCGGCCTTGCCGTCATCAACACCGTGCTGATCGACCGCAACGCCTTCCACTACGCAAGGCTGGCCGAGCATGTCCAGTGGGGCAGTGCCGAGGCGCAGATCAAGCTGCAGAACATGACGCTCGACTTCCAGCAGAATGCCGGCCTGGACGCGTCCAAGGCGGCGATTTCCAAACTGTCAGGCATGGTCCAGCAGCAGGCGTCGCTGCTGTCCTTCATGGACGTATTCTATCTCTTGACGGCGCTGTTCGCCACGCTGGCGATCTTCACCATGGTCATCCGCAAGCCGGCAGAGCAGGCTGGCGGAGGTGGCGGACATTGATCGTGCAACTTTGCGCGTCCAAAAAGGACGCGCGGCGCTGTAGGTCAGGCTGTGGCCGGCTTGAAGGTCAGGGCGACGCCGTTGATGCAATGACGCAAGCCGGTCGGCGGCGGACCGTCCTCGAAGACATGGCCGAGATGGCCGCCGCAGCGGCTGCAGTGGACTTCGGTACGGGTCATGCCCAGGGATCTGTCCACGGTCATGCCGACGGCGTTGGGAATCTCCTGCCAGAAGCTCGGCCAGCCGGTGCCGGAATCGAACTTGGTTTCGGAGGAATAGAGCGGCAGGTCGCAGCCGGCGCAGGCGAAGATGCCCTTGCGGTGTTCGTTGAGCAACGGGCTGGTGCCGGGATATTCGGTGCCTTCCTTGCGCAGCACATTGAAGGCCGCATCGGACAGGATGGCGCGCCACTCGGCCTCGGTCTTGGTGACCTCGAAGGTTTCGGCGGCGTGCGCATCCAGCGGCCGGCCCATGCGCAATGTTGCTGCCGTGCCTACCAACGATGCCACGGCAGCAGCACCGCTCCAAAGAAAGTCGCGCCGGATCATCACCATTCCTCCTCTGTCCATTTGCCAAATTCGACCGTCATATGGAATCAAAAGCTAGTGACGGCCAGCTCCTGACAACGGGCACTCCGCACCTGCCCCACGCCTACAGCCGACGGCGCGGAGTGTACGCTTGTCGATTGCGCGGGTCACGCAAGCGGAACCCGCGCACTCGGCATGGAACCTCAGCCATATCTTCGCTGGCGACGAGCCCTTCGTTACATCTTCGGCAGGAGAACCTTGTCAATGACGTGGATAACGCCGTTCGACTGCTCGACATCGGCGACTGTCACATTGGCGACATTGCCGTTCTCGTCGGTCGCGGTGACCTTGCCGCCGTCGGCCTTGAGCGTCAGTTCGCAGCCGCCAACCGTCTTGACCTTATGCGCGCCACCATCGTCTATGGCCATCCTGGCGACGTCGGCGGCCATCGCCTTGGCACCGATGACGTGGCAGGTCAGGATCTTGACCAGCTTGTCCTTGTTTTCGGGCTTGAGCAGCGTGTCGACGGTGCCGGCCGGAAGGGCGGCAAAGGCCTCGTTGGTCGGCGCGAACACGGTGAAGGGACCGGCACTCTGCAGCGTGTCGACGAGACCGCCGGCCTTGACGGCCGCAACCAGCGTCGTGTGATCCTTCGAGTTGACGGCGTTCTCGACGATGTTCTTGGTGGCATACATGGCGGCGCCGCCGACCACCGGATTCTGGGCATAGGCGAAGGGAGCAAGCGCGGAGACGGCGACGGTTCCGGCAAGCAAAAGGATGGCGAATTTACGCATTATTTCTATCTCCTCAGTTTATCTTTCCCCTCTTTGGGGGCGCAAGGAGATACGGGAGAATAATTCGTGAGTTTCGTCGTTCAGGAGAAAATTTTATTTTTTATAACGGCGAGCATAATTTTTAGGCCAAGAATCTCACAGCCTGCATGCTTCCAAGCTAATTCACCACAGGCGATAGATTTAAAATCTTCTCGAAGTGGGCAGACAGGAGCGATCAGACGCTTTTCAAATCGCCCGCAGCGACCACAGGGCCGGTCGGCTGACCGGTCGGCGAGCCGCCGGCCGGCTCGACGCTGACCGCAAGAACGGCACCCTGCGCAAGCTTTTCCTGCACGGACGGGGAGATAGTCATATGCGCGGTCTGACCGGCCGGGATGACGCCCATCGAGACCGGCGGGTCCTTGCCCTCGATCATCCACAGTTCGAAATCCTTGCCGGCGGCGCGCTCGCCGGAGACATGCGACAGGCCGACCTCGCGACGGGCGGCATCATAGACGGCGAGGTATCTGACGTCGCTGCCATCGGCAGCCAGCGAGGCGACGAGCCGCGGCTTCTCGGCCGGCGGGTTGAGGTACGGCACGGCGATATAGATCGCCAGCGCCGCGACAGAAGCGGCGGCAAGACCGCGCCAGAAGGCAAGGCTCGACCAGAGGCCGGCGCGAGGCGCTGCGACGAACAGCCGGCGATCCAATGCCTCCTTGACCCTGATCGGCGGCTCTGTCTCCGGATAGGCGGCGGCCATCGGCGAAAGATGCGCCTCCCAGGCATCGACAAGGCGCGCGAAAGCGGCGTCCGCATCGATACGGCGTGACGCGATCTCGCGTTCGTCCGCGTCCAGCACACCGAGAACGTACTCGGCGGCGAACAGGTCGTCGCTCCCTGGTTCTGATCCGTCATCCTGCGCCAGCGTCATCTTTCCAGACACTCTCTGAGCTTCAACAGGCTGCGCCGCAGCCAGGTTCGCATCGTGTTCAGCGGCACGCCATGGCGTACGGCCAGTTCGGCATAGCTTTCGCCATTCAGATAGGCGCCCCGGACGGCCGCCGCCCGGTCCTTTTCCAATTCATCGAGACAACGATAGATGCGCTCCGATTCACCGCTCGCAACAACCGCAGCCTCCGGTCCCGGTGCCGGATCGGCCACCTCGAGCGCAGCATCGATATAGGTGGCAGGCTCTCGCCGCGCCCTTATCCGATCGATCGCGTGATTGCGGGCAATGGCCACCAGCCAGGAAATCGGGCTTAGCTCCGAGACGGCGAAACGGTCCGCCTTCGTCCATATCTTGACGAAGACCTCCTGCAGCGCCTCTTCTGCCTCTCCCCGGTCCTTCAATACACGAAGGCAGATGCCGAAAAGTTTCGCGCTGGTCTGCCGGTAGAGCAGATCGAACGCAGCCCGGTCCTTCATCGAAGTCCGGACGATCAGGTTGCTGATGTCCTGCGGCGTCATCGGCTGCCAAATTAGGCAATTGCAATGTATTTGCAACGGCCGAAGCGTTCTTGTGCACCGGGAGCGTCGTTGACTTCGATTGCCAAGAAAATCCGCAACCGCTAGCCTTCTCATAGCGGGAGAGCGGCAATGTCGGTTGAACGGGTCTTGTGGGAGCACGACGCAACCGGGCTTGCCAGCTTGGTGCGCAAGGGCGAGATCGCGCCGCAGGAGCTCGTCGATGCGGCGATTGCGCGGGCCGAGGCCACCCGCCCGGACATCAACGCCATCGCCGAGCCGCTTTACGAGGCGGCGCGGACGCGGGCGAAAACCATCGACCGCAAGCTGCCGCTGGCCGGTGTGCCCTTTGCACTGAAGGATCTCGGCATCGCCATGAAAGGCGTGCCTACGCATGGCGGCAGCCGCATTCCGGCTTTCGTTGCCGATTTCGATTCGGTGATGACCGAACGCCATCTGGCCGCCGGCCTTGTCCCGATCGCCACCAGCACCTCGCCCGAACATGGGCTGAGGCTGATGACCGAATCCGCCGCTTTCGGCATCACCCGCAATCCGTGGAATACGGCGCATACCAGCGGCGGCTCGTCTGGAGGTGCGGCGGCGCTGGTCGCGGCCGGCGTCGTGCCGGTGGCACATGCTTCGGATGGCGGTGGCTCGATCCGCGTTCCCGCCGCCTGCACCGGGCTGGTCGGACTGAAAACCTCGCGCGGCCGCGTGCCGCTGTCGCCGCTCGTCACCGAAAGCTGGTACGGTCTGGTCGTCGACCACGCCGTTGCCCGCTCGGTCCGGGATTCGGCCTTGCTGCTCGACCTGACCCATGGACCCGATCCGCTGTCACCGTATGCGGCGCCGCCGCCGAGGGGAACTTTTGCCGCCGCAGCAGTGCGCGATCCCGGCAAGCTGAAACTGGCCGTCTACCGGAAATCGCCGCTCGGCCTGCCGATATCGGCCGAGACGCTGACGGCGCTGGACACCGCTGTGGCATTGGCGCGCGAAGGTGGCCACACGATCGAGGAGATCGATCTGCCCTATATCGGTCGCGACTTCATCGCCGATTTCGCCAGGACGGTGGCTGCGGCAGTCGCCGGCGCGATGCGCATTGAGGTCTTGCGTGTCGGCCGCTCCGTTTCGGGCGACGTCGAGCGCGCCACCCGTCTGATGAGCCGCTTCGGCGAGATCGTCTCGGCCGGCGAGATCTATGCCGGCCTGCAGCGGCTGCATGCCACGTCGCGGCGTCTGATCACCGAGACCGCGCCGTACGATGCCGTGCTGATGCCGGTTATCGCCCATCCGCCGCTCGCGTGCGGGGCCATGGACCCGAAGGGCGCCGACGCGTTCATAGAGGACGTCCTCGACAGACTGCGCCTCGCCCGTCTGCTGAAATTCAAGCCGCTGTTCGGCCAGTTGATGGACAAAAGCCTGTGGTTCACGCACTGGCCGGCGATCCAGAACGTCAGCGGCCAGCCATCGATCGCGCTGCCTGTCCACGTCACCGATGCCGGCCTGCCGCTCGGCATCCAGGCCGCCGGCCGACCCGGCGATGAGGAGACCTTGTTGTCCTTCGCCGCGCAAATGGAGAAGATTTCCGGATGGCAGGCGCGGCGGGCGCCGCTGCGGATGCCGGCATAAAGCGGGCCGATTTCACCTGATGTGACAGCAAAGCCGTTTGCCCCCTGCTCCAATTCCCGCTAAGACGCCGCCGTTCATGCCAAGCTGGGAACCATGCCGATGACGGACGTCGCCGCCACCGCCGAAATGCAGGCCGCGCTGCTTTCGAGGGCACTGCCCTACATGCAGCGCTACGAAAACAAGACGGTCGTGGTGAAATATGGCGGCCACGCCATGGGCGATATTGCGCTCGGCAAGGCCTTCGCCCGCGACATCGCGCTGCTGAAGCAATCCGGCGTCAACCCGATCGTCGTCCATGGCGGCGGGCCGCAGATCGGCGCCATGCTGAGCAAGATGGGCATCGAATCGAAGTTCGAGGGCGGCCTGCGCGTCACCGACCAGAAGACGGTCGAGATCGTCGAGATGGTGCTGGCCGGCTCGATCAACAAGGAGATCGTGGCGCTGATCAATGCCGAGGGCGAATGGGCGATCGGCCTGTGCGGCAAGGACGGCAACATGGTTTTCGCCGAAAAGGCACGCAAGACCTTGATCGACCCGGACTCCAATATCGAGCGCGTGCTCGATCTCGGCTTTGTCGGCGAGCCAGTCGAGGTCGACCGCACGTTGCTCGACCTTCTGGCGCGCTCCGAAATGATCCCGGTGCTGGCGCCTGTGGCGCCCGGCCGCGACGGCCATACCTACAACATCAATGCCGACACCTTTGCCGGCGCCATCGCCGGCGCCTGCCAGGCGACACGCCTTCTGTTCCTCACCGACGTGCCCGGCGTGCTCGACAAGAACAAGAAGCTGATCGATGAGCTGACCGTGGCCGAGGCCAAGGCCTTGATCAAGGACGGCACGGTGTCGGGCGGCATGATCCCCAAGGTCGAGACCTGCATCGAGGCGATCGATCGCGGCGTCGAAGGGGTCGTCATCCTCAACGGCAAAACGCCGCATTCGGTGCTGCTCGAACTGTTTACCGAACACGGCGCCGGCACGCTGATCGTGCCGTGAGCGCAGGCTGACAGCTTGTCGGCCACAAATCCAGGGCGGCGCAGGCGCCAGGGCGAACTCATCGCCTGAGGTGCCCAAGCGGCACGTGGCCCGGCCCCTTGATGTTCTGCAGCACGAGCTGCGTGTGGACATCGCGCACGCCGTCGAGCCGCATCAGCCGGTGCATAACGAACGCGTTGAGCTCGTCGACCGACGGCACCATCACATGCAGCAGGAAATCGTAATCGCCGGTCATCGTCCAGCACGACGACACCTCGTCCATGCGCTGCACGGCGGCGATGAAGGTTTCGGGCGAACCATCGCTGTGGGTTACGAGGCGCACCTGAATGAACACTTCGACCATCAGGCCGATGGCGCGGCGGCTGAGCACAGCGGCAAAGCCCTTGATGATGCCGGCGCTCTGAAGAGCTTCGAAGCGGCGCGCGCATGGCGTCGTCGAAAGGCCGATCTCCTGGGCCAATTCGGACACAGGCTTGCGTCCGTCACGTTGCAAGATATCGAGCATCTTGATCTCAAAATCGTCAAACTGAGGCACTTTCACTCTCCTACAGCTTTGCTGTGGTGGCTTTTACCTCAAATCGCGTATTCGAGCCATCATCAAAGCGGATTTGCCTCACCGGACCCGGCTAAACTTTTATGATTAGTCGTGATTTCCAGGGAGAACAGCCATGACGATGAGCGTTGCCGATTATGCCCGCGAATGCGCGGCGCAAGGCCTTCGCGGCGACTATTCGGTCTGCCGTGCCGACTTCACCGTGGAGCAGAGCTACAACTACACCGCCGACGAGCAGGCGGTGTGGCGTACACTGTGCGACCGCCAGACGAAGCTGACGCAAAAGCTGGCACACCAGTCCTATCTCGACGGCGTCGCCACGCTGGGCCTGCTCGACAGGATTCCGGATTTCGGTGTCGTCAGCGAAAAGCTGCGCCAGCTTACCGGTTGGGAAATCGTCGCCGTGCCGGGCCTCATTCCCGCACCAGCCTTCTTTGTCCACCTCGCCAATAGGCGCTTCCCGGTGACCAACTGGCTGCGGACGAAACAAGAGCTCGACTACATCGTCGAGCCGGACATGTTCCACGACTTCTTCGGCCATGTGCCGGCGCTGACGCAGCCGGTCTTTGCCGATTTCATGCAGATGTATGGCGAGAAGGCCGAGCATCTGATCGCGCTCGGCGGCGACGAGATGATCAGCCGCCTCTACTGGTACACTGTCGAATACGGGCTGATCCAGGAAGCCGGCCAACCGCTGAAAGCTTTCGGCGCCGGGCTGATGTCGTCCTTTGCGGAACTTCAATTCGCGATTGAAAGCAAGGACGCGCACCATGTCCCCTTCGATCTGGAAACGGTGATGCGCACCAGCTACGAGATCGACAAGTTCCAGCGCGCCTATTTCGTGCTGTCGTCCTTCGACGTTTTGCGCGATGCCTTCCAGAACGTCGCCGACATGGCAGCGATCATCGGACGCTACAAGGGCAAGCCGGCGCTCGACCCGGCGAAACTTTAGACGCTGGCCGGCCCGGCTGGGCCGGCTTTTATACGCCGATGAGCTTGCCGAGGTGGTCGCCAAGCCGGCAGGCCAATGCGACGATTGTCGTCGTCGGGTTGCATTCGCCGGACGTGCAGAACACGGAGGAACCGCCGACATAGAGATTGTCCATGCCGTGCACCTTCGAGTTGGCGTCCACCACGCTCTTGGTCACATCCGTGCCCATTCGCGTGCCGCCCATATGGTGGTGACCGGCCAGTTCCTCATTAGTCGGATAGTCCCCGCCGCTGGCGAGCCAGTCGGCGATGCGCACCCGGCCGAGATCCTTCCGGACGAGCGTCTTGCCGAACAGCCTCAAGCCCTCGAGGAGCGTGCGGCGCTCCAGCTCCGACTTTTTCCAGTGCAGCTCGATGCGCGGCACGCCGGCATGGTCGACATCGGTCTTCGACAACCGGATCTGGTTCGAGGCCAGCGGCGCCTGTTCCCAGGCGACATAGAGCTGGGCGGCGCAGCGCAAGTTCTGGCTGAGCTGATAGGATACCCATTCCGCCATCTCGGGCACCGTGCAGGCGAGGTCGGCGATGACGCTTTTGATGCCGGGGTACGGCGTCTCGATCAGCCTGATGCCGAAATTCATGATCTCGAGGCGCTCCATGGCCGCCGGCGTCGGCGAGAAGAAAGCCTCGTTGGTGGCGTCGACCTCGAACTCGCTATAGTCGGCGAGGATGGCATTGCCGCCCTCGAAGGTCGGATGCTCCATCCAATAGCGGCCGAGCGCTGTCGCCTTCGGCACCACGCCGCCGTTCGAGCGCTGGTTCGACCACAGAAGCAGCCGCGAGTTTTCCAAGCCGCCGGTGCATACGATGAAATAGTCGGCGGTGAAAGAGCCGGCATTCTGGCCGTTCGACCACAGTTTGGCGCCGGTCACCCTCTTGCCGTCGCCGGTAAGCTCGGTGGCATAGGTGCTGAGCACCACGGCCACGTTCCTGCTCCTGTCGAGTTCGTCGGCGAATTTTTCACCGAAGCGTACGGCCGGGCTCTTGATCAGCTGTACCCAGCGAATATCGTCCGAGATCGGCACATCCGGCCGGAAGTCGGGAAGTTCCAGGATGTCCTGGACTTCGGGCAGATAGGGCTCGATTTCGGCGCGGCTGATCGGCCAGCCGGTATCCGGCGCCCAGGCCTTGGGCTCGAAGTCCTGGCTGTCGAGCACCCGGCACCAGCCGGCCCAGTGATTGGAACTGCCGCCCATGAAGCGCAACCGGGTGATGTCGAGATCGAAATAGGGGTCGCCGACCGTGACGCCGCGGTAGAAATCCTGCGAATCGTCGCTGAACTCGCGGGAGCCGGCCTCCAGCACCACAACCGGAATGCCGGCCGCGCCAAGCTTCCTGGCAATCGTGGTGCCGGCTGGCCCGGAGCCGAGTATGCAGACCTTGGCGGCGAAGTTCGCAGCGCGAAATGCCTCGTAGCTGTCGAAGATCAAGTGAGGTCGCTCCTTTTGAGGATCCAACCATTGACCTCGACGATCGCGTCCGGATCGATATCGGGCAGCTTGCGGAACAGCGACAGGGCCGGCAATGCGATCAGCGCCTGCACGATCGTGCGGCGCGATATTTTCTTGGTGAAGAAACTCATGGCACGTCTCTCGATGGCTCCGATCCACGCATGGCGTTCCCTGAACGTACTCGCCAGGAGAAGCCAATTCCGTGCCAAACCTAGCGGCACACTTTGCTTAAGCCGTGTAAGCGGCCTGGCTGAGTCCAAACAGCGTTAGGATCTCCTTAATGAGCGAGACCGCTCAGGCCGCTTCGGAAATGTCCCTGTCCAGGATGGTCAGATTACGGCCGCGATGCTTGGCCAGGTAAAGGCGATGGTCGGCGGCACGCATCAGATCCGATACGCCGGCATCCTCGCCGCAGGTGACACCGCCGATGCTGACGGTGAGGGGTATGACCCGCTCATCGACGGGACGGAAGCGGATCAGTTCGACTTCACGGCGAATGCGTTCGGCGACGCGTTTGGCTTCCTGTTCGGTGGCGCCGACCAGAAACGCACCGAATTCCTCGCCGCCGATGCGGCCGATCACGTCGCCGCTGCGCACGCCGCGCTCGATCGCGCTTGCAATAAGGAGCAACGCCTCGTCGCCGGTCAGGTGGCCGTAGCTGTCGTTGATGATCTTGAAGTGGTCGGCATCGATGATCAGCAAAGCACCGCGATCGGATTTACGCCGGGAGGCGTCGAGCGCCGCAAAGAAGCTCTCGCGGTTGAGCATGCCGGTCATGTCGTCGCGGCTCGCTTTTTCCGACAGGCGCCGATGCGCTGCGGCGAGCTGGGCATGAGCGCGGGCGAGGTCGCGATGGGCGCTTTTCAACCTCTCGCCCTGCCAGAACGTGTAGGCGCCGGCGATCCAGGCGAGCGCCAGCGGACAGACCGTGGATGTCAGCCAGATCGTGCGGTTGATCGGAAAGCCAATTGCCGGGACGACGATGAGCGTCAACAAAAGCGAGACCGCGAGGGAGGCGAAAGCGACGGCGGCAGACTTCAGAAATATGCGGCTCATCGCTGGCTCCCCTGAACCGTTTCTGTGCCAGCAAGCCCTGAATGCCACCTTTCGGCGATGCCTAAAATTTGAATCATCGCGCCATTTCCGCCACTCGCAACGCGCATAAGTTGTGGATAAAGCCTCTGCCAAAAGTATGGTTTCGTGCCATAAGGATTGCATGACGACGCTCCCGGATCCCGCCCGCTTTGCCCATGTCACCGACTGGGTGTTCGACCTCGACAACACGCTCTATCCGCACCATTCGAACCTGTTCTCGCAGATCGACGTAAAGATGACTGCCTATGTCGGAGAACTGCTGACGCTGCCACGCGACGATGCCCGCAAGCTGCAGAAGGAACTCTACCGGGAATACGGCACGACGCTGAACGGTCTGATGGCGCGCCACGGCATCGATCCCGACGACTTTCTCGAGAAGGTTCATGACATCGACTATTCCTGGCTGGTTCCCGATCCCGTTCTCGGCACCGCCATCCGCCAGCTTCCCGGCCGCAAGTTCATCTTCACCAATGGCGACCGCAGGCATGCCGAACGCACCGCGCGCCAACTCGGCATCCTCGACCATTTCGACGACATCTTCGATATCGTCGCTGCCGGGCTGAACCCCAAGCCGGCGCGCCAGACCTACGAGAAATTTGCGGAACTTCACGCCGTCACCGGCCACAATGCGGTGATGTTCGAGGATCTGGCCCGCAACCTGTCCGTGCCGAAATCGCTGGGCATGACCACGGTGCTGGTCGTGCCGCGCAACTTCGAGCCGACCTTCTCGGAGATTTGGGAACGTGACCCGGCCAATGAAGATGATGTGGATTTCGTCACCGACGATCTTGCCGAATTCCTCACCGCGATCGTCGACGTCACTGCTTGAGGCACTTGCTTCGTGCAAAGCCGGATCGATACCGCAGCCCCGCGGCCTAAAGCGTGTAGAAACGGCTGATAATCCCCCAGGCCTCGTCGGCGGTGTCGACGAAATCGATGATGTCCTGGTCGCCGGGGGTGATTGTGCCTTGCTCCGCGAGGAAATCGAGGTCGATCGCCCTTTTCCAGAACGCCTTGCCGAACAGGATCACCGGCACGCGCTCCATGCGGCCGGTCTGGATCAGGGTCAGCGTCTCGAAGAATTCGTCCATCGTGCCGAAGCCGCCCGGAAACACCGCGACAGCCTTGGCGCGCATGACGAAATGCATCTTGCGGACAGCGAAATAGTGGAAGTTGAAACAGAGCTCCGGCGTCACATAAGCATTCGGCGCCTGCTCGTGCGGCAACACGATGTTGAGGCCGATCGACGGTGCGCCAACATCGTCGGCGCCGCGGTTGCCGGCTTCCATGACGCCGGGTCCGCCGCCTGTCACCACGACGAATTCGCGATAATAAGAGGTGGCCGACTGCTGCGAGCAGAGGCGGGCGAATTTTCGCGCTTCCTCGTAATATTTACTGTTTTTCTCGAGGTTCTTCTTCTGCGTCTCGTTTTTGGCCGCCCAGGCTTCGCCGTCCGGCTCGGGGATGCGCGCCCCGCCGAACAGGATGACGGTCGAGCGGATGCCGCGCTCGGCCAGGATCATCTCCGGCTTCAACAATTCGAGCTGCAGCCTGACCGCGCGCAACTCGCGCCGCGTCATGAAGTCGGGATCGTTCCAGGCCAGCCGGTAGGTCTCGGCACGCGTCTGCGGCGTGTCCGGCACGCTTTTCGACCGCTCCAGATCCTCGTCCGAATGCGGCAGCGGCGTCCACCCCGCCTTTTCCATAGGAGTCATATTACCTGCCCGTCCAATTATTCACTTGCGCCGTCCCGTGACGCAGCCGCGATTGACCCTCACCAAGCCTTCACATAGGGTCCGGCGACTTTCAAAACAGGTTAAGGTGCGGCCCCTTAACAGCTTGGTAATGGAGCGAATTCATGTCGAAGACCGATCTGGCGAGCCTCGAAAAGACTATCGAAACCGCCTTCGAGGAACGCGAGACGATTTCGACGGCAACCCGCGGCGCGACGCGCGACGCCATCCAGTCAGCGCTGGACCTGCTCGACCGGGGTATCGCCCGCGTTGCCGAGCGCCAGGCCGACGGCAAATGGCATGTCAACCAGTGGCTGAAGAAAGCGGTGCTGCTGTCGTTCCGGCTCAACCCGATGGAGATCATCAAGGGTGGTCCGGGCCAGGCCGTGTGGTGGGACAAGGTGCCGTCGAAATTCGACGGCTGGAGTGCCATCGATTTCGAGAAGGCAGGTTTCCGCGCCGTGCCGTCGTCGATCGTGCGGCGCTCCGCCTTTGTCGCGCCAGGTGCCGTGCTGATGCCGTCCTTCGTCAATGTCGGCGCCTATGTCGACAGCGGCACCATGGTCGACACATGGGCCTCGGTCGGCTCCTGCGCCCAGATCGGCAAGAATGTGCATCTGTCGGGCGGCGTCGGCATCGGCGGCGTGCTGGAGCCGATGCAGGCCGGCCCCACCATCATCGAGGACAATTGCTTCATCGGCGCACGCTCCGAGGTGGTCGAAGGCTGCATTGTGCGCGAGGGCTCGGTGCTCGGCATGGGCGTCTTCATCGGCCAGTCGACCAAGATTGTCGACCGCGCCACCGGCGAGGTCTTCTACGGCGAAGTGCCGGCCAATTCCGTCGTCGTCGCCGGCTCGATACCCGGCAAGCCGTTGCCCAATGGCGAGCCCGGTCCGAGCCTTTACTGCGCCGTCATCGTCAAGCGGGTCGATGCCAAGACCCGTTCCAAAACCTCGATCAATGAACTGCTTCGCGATTGATCCTTCGCAAAAAACGGACGCACCCGCTTGCTCGACAGACCTCGATTTCTATGGCTTTTCTTCAGCCTTTCCGGGCGAGTGAACCCCAGTGCCTATGTTTTGGCGGGTCTTTTGCCGCTCCTGGTTCAGCTTTTTCTGCTCTACCAGTTCTCGCGAACGCCGCTAGGCACCGCCGCAAGTCAGTACTGGGCGCTCGCCTGGTGGATCGCTGTGGTTGTCTCGACATGGTCGACCTTCGCGCTAACGGCGAAGCGGTTCCACGATTTCGGCAAGCCTACCTACTACGCATTGATCTCTCTCATCGTCGGCGCCATTCTCCTTATCATTTTGGCGTTTTTCAAAAGTGATCCCGGACCCAACCGCTACGGCAAACGCACCAATGCGCCGGCCGAATCCTGAGCGCCGATCGGGTATCCAGCCATGCGCTACCGTACGCTTGATTCGAAACTGATCATCGAAACCGCCGAACGACTGGAAAAACGCGTCGCCGAGCGGTTTCCCGATGCAGGCTTGCGGGGCGTCGCCATAGAACTTGTGTCGCTGTCGCGTGATCTGGCCAAGGCGGCGAAGGCGCTGGAGGCGCCGATCTGGTGGCTGCGCGGCGTCGTCGTCGCCGCCATTGCCGCCGGTGCGCTGATGTTCCTGTTCGTCGGCACCATCCTGCCGCTCGGCCGTATCTCGGGAACCGACGATGCCGTCCAGTCGGTGCAAGGCATCGAATCGTTGATCAACATGATCATCCTCGCGGTGCTCGGCTTCCTGGCCTTGATCCGAACCGAGGAGCGCATCAAGCGCAAGCAGGTGTTTCGCAAGCTTCACGGCTTGAGATCGCTGATCCATGTCATCGACATGCATCAGCTGACCAAGGATCCGGCAGCGCTTTCAACCGATTTCAAGCCGACATCGCATTCACCGGCACGCATAACCGACCGTGCCGATCTCGCCCGCTATCTCGACTATTGCTCCGAAATGCTGTCGATTACCGGCAAGATCGCCGCGCTGTTCGCCCAGTCGGTCAACGACAATGTGGTCGTCGATGGTGTCAACGACATCGAGTCCTTGAGTTCCAACCTGTCGCGGAAGATCTGGCAAAAGATCACGCTGATCGACGGTCCCTTGCGGTCGGCTCGTCCAAGTACCTAAGCTAATCTTAATCACCTTGGTCCAGCATGCCCCGTGGAGACTGTGTCGACCGGCACGGAGCACTCGACTGGCACACGACGAACCCCTGGCCAACCCGAAAGCGCGCGGAAAGCGAAGCGCCGGCGCGCGGCTGTTCGCCTGGTTTTCTTCACCGATCAGAGCGGAGCCGGAAGCTGTCCGCGCGCGGCTTCTCGATACCACTTTCGACCGCAAATTCGCTGTCCTGTTCGGCACCATCAGCGTCTTGGTGCTGGCAGTTAGCGCCGCGGTCGTCACCGGCGACCCGTGGCCTTACGCCTGGATCGCGGCCGACCTCATCCTGTTTGCCGTCCGCTTCCTGCTGATGCGGGAATGTGAGCGGGCCCGCAAGCGCGGGGGAACGGGGCCGCTGGCAGGCCTCATGGCCGCCGGGGGGGCCATGGTCGGTGATTTTCGGCCTCGGCTGTTATGGCTGCGTCGTCAGCGGGCATATGGCGCTCGCCGTGCTGGCTGCCCTGAATGTCGCAGGCGTCGTCGGCGTGGTGTCGTCCCGCAACGCAGCGACCCCGCGCTACGCCATATTCGTCATGCTGGCCGTAAGCCTGCCTTTCCTGGTTGGCGTGCTGTTTTCTCCGGCGCCCGGAATGTCTGTCGTCGGATTTCAAGTGCCGTTCTATGTGGCCGGCGTCATCATCGTGCTGCTTCAAAATCATGCGATCAACGCCCGCATGATTCGCGCCGAACTGGACAATCGCGATCTGGCGATCAAGGACGCGCTGACCGGCCTGCCAAACCGCATCTTCCTTCAGGAGAAACTGCGCGGCATGTGCAGCGAGCTTGCGGCGCCGGCAGCAAATGGCGGCAGGCCGTTTGCCGTTCTCAGCATGGACCTCGACGGCTTCAAACACGTCAATGACCGCTTCGGCCACGCGGTCGGCGACATGCTGCTGCGCACGGTGGCCGAACGATTGAAACGCGCTTTCCGACCGGGGGATGTGGTCTTTCGCATCGGCGGTGACGAATTCGTCATCCTGCTGCCCGGCACGTCCGAGATCGAAGCCACCTACCTGGCAAAGCGGGCCATTGAGAAGATTTCGGTACCTTTCGACCTTGGCCTGGGCACCGCAATACCCATCGGGTTGAGCATTGGAAGCGCCTTCGCGCCTGCCGACGGCGGCGAGCCGGATATTCTTCTCACCTGTTCCGATCACGCGCTCTATGAAGCCAAGCGCACCGGCAAGGGCCGTTACTGGGCACATGTGCGGGCCGCGAACTGACGATCACAGCGATCATTGGGGCCTTTTGTCGCCCCGTCCATCCAACATCCTGCCTAAAGCGCCGCGTATGACGCGATCCATGCGACGCGCTTTAAGTCTTCGTTCTTACGCGTGTCGTTGTCCCCAAACCGCTGTGCACCCACGGGTTAAGCCCGAGGGCATGCTTTTGGGCGGCACTAGGCCTGCGGCTGTACGGCATGAAAACCATAATCTTGGCGGGATGGCTGGCCCTTATGTCTGGCCGTGACAGGCCTTGCGCTTTCGACTATCGCTTTTGCCCATGACGTTGCCGACCGATCCCGCTGCAAATCTCGCCGCCCTTATCCGCTGCCCCTCGGTGACGCCGATTGAGGGCGGGGCACTGAGCATGCTGGAAAAAATGCTGAAACCACTCGGCTTTTCCGTCGAGCGCCCGGTTTTTTCGGACGACGGCACGCCCGATATCGAAAATCTCTATGCGCGGCGATCCGGCAACGGTCCGCGCCTGATGTTCGCCGGGCATACCGACGTGGTGCCGGTCGGCGACGAGACCTCATGGACGCATCCGCCTTTCGCCGCCGAGATCGCCAAAGGGGAGATGTTCGGCCGCGGTGCCGTCGACATGAAGGGGGGCATCGCCTGTTTCATCGCCGCGGTGGCGCGCCATCTCGGTTCGAAAGGCGGCCTGAAAGGCTCGGTCTCGCTGCTGATCACCGGCGACGAAGAAGGGCCGGCCATCAACGGCACGACAAAGCTGCTCGAATGGGCGGCCGCCAAGGGCGAGAAATGGGATGCGTCTATCGTCGGCGAGCCGACCAATCCCGACGCGCTGGGCGACATGATCAAGATCGGCCGGCGCGGCTCTTTGTCCGGCACCATCATCGTCAACGGCCGCCAGGGCCACGCGGCCTATCCGCAGCTTGCCGACAACCCGGTGCGCGGGCTGATGACGCTGGTCGACGCCTTGCTGCACCCCGTCTTCGACAAGGGCACCAAGGACTTCCAGCCGACCAATCTGGAGGTGACCTCGATCGATGTCGGCAACCCAGCCACCAATGTCATTCCGGCAAAGGCGACCGCCACCTTCAACATCCGCTTCAACGACACATGGACCGCCGAGACCATCCAGGCGGAAATCCACAACCGTCTCGACAAGGCGGCGAAGCGCAAGAAATACCGGGCCGGCAAGACGACGCCGGTCGATTACGAGCTTGTCTGGCGCGACCGGCCGAGCCACGTCTTCCTCACCCGCGACGACCGGCTGATCGAAGCGCTCAGCGGTTCGGTCAAGGCGGTGATCGGCAGGAAGCCGGCGCTTTCCACCTCCGGCGGCACCTCCGACGCGCGCTTCATCAAGGAGTATTGTCCGGTGGTCGAGTTCGGGCTGGTCGGCAAGACCATGCACATGGTCGATGAACGCGTCGCGCTTGCCGACCTCGAGACGCTGACGCAGATCTATCAGCGCTTCATCGAAGACTGGTTCGCGCAAGGCGCATCGTAATCATGCTTTCGGCCGATGAAACCTATGCTTCGCTGACCGGCGCCTGGCGACTGATGCTCGGCAAGGCCGACGGGCTGCGCCAGCTCGACCTTTCGGCCGACGGTTTCTGGAATTCCTTCTTCGCCATCGTTGTCGCGGCACCGGCGCTGATCGTCGGCTGGGTCGGCCTTGCCAATGAGATCGGCGATCCGAATGCATTCGCGGGGCGCTTCAGCATGCTGATCCGGCTGGCGACGGTCGACATCGGCGCCTGGGTGTTGCCGCTCGTCGGCCTTGCCCTGGTCGCGCCGCGCGCCGGCATTGGCGGGCGCTTCGTCCACTATGTCGTCGCCAGCAACTGGGCGTCTGCGATCATCGCCTGGATAATGCTGCCAGCAGCGCTGATCAGGCTTTTCCTGCCGTCCGCCAACGAGTTCGCCGTACTGGCGTCGCTGCTTTTGTTTGCGCTGTCGATGATCCTGACCTGGCGGATGACAAACGCCGCCATCGGCAGGGGCGCAGCTGTCGGCAGCGCTATCTTCGCCGGCATGTTCGTGGCGTCGCTGGTCGTTCTGTTCGGCCTGGAGGCGCTGCTCGGCATCGGTGTACCGAGCGAGACCGGGACTTGAAGCATCTACAAGGCCCGCTTGCAGAGAAATGCGTGAAAAGTCGGGCTGTCATTTATGCGCTGGAGCGCGTGTTCTACGGCGGGGCCGATTGGCAGAACGATCTGGCCTAGGTGACGCTGTCTGATCGGCACATCTAGCGGCGTCATCCGAACGGCTGCGAATAGTCGACGCCGATAAGAAAAAGCCCATCGGGCGGCGCCACCTGGCCACAGGCGGCACGGTCGCGCGCATCGAGCGCCGCCTTCAGGTCGGCACTTGTCCAGCCGCCTTCGCCGACGCGCTTCAGCGAACCGACCATGGAGCGCACCTGATTGTGCAGGAACGAGCGCGCCGAGGCTCGCACTTCGATCACGTCACCCAAACGACTGACATCCAGTCGGTCGAGCGTGCGCATCGGGCTGTCGGCCTGGCACTGGGTCGAGCGAAACGTGGTGAAATCATGCCGCCCCAGCAGCACCTTTGCCGCCTCGTGCATGGCCTCGGCGTCGAGCCGCTTCGGCACCCACCAGATCTTGCCCTTGTCGAGTGCCGCCGGCGCGCGTCGGTTGACGATGCGGTAAAGATAGTGGCGGCCGATCGCCGAGAAACGGGCGTCGAAGCTATCGGGCACGACAGCCGCCTTGAGAATGGCGATGCGCGCCTTGGCCGTTTGCAGGTGGGCATTGACGGCATCGCGCACCTTGTCATCAGGCCATGCCTTGACGAGATCGACATGCGCCACCTGAGCGGTCGCATGGACGCCGGCATCGGTGCGGCCGGCGCTGCGCAGCGAGACCTGTTCGCCGCAGAATTTCTCGATCGCCTGCTCGATCGCCTGCTGCACCGAAGGCTGGTCTGCCTGACGCTGCCAGCCGGCATAGAGGCTGCCGTCATATTCGATGTCGAGGCGAAAACGCGGCATTCCTAAGCAGGATTGAGGTTAGGCGGCGAGCGCGGAGCTAAAGGCCGAAGCGTAGACCAGCCTGCCGGTCTCAGGCGCCTCGCCCCAGGCCAGCGCCTGCAGCGCTTCGCCCTGGTACTCGCTTTCGAACTTTTCGGCGCGCGCATGGCTGTAGCCGAAGCGGCCATAATAGGCAGGATCGCCAAGCACTACCGCCAGCGCCTCGCCGGCTTCCTTCAGGCGGATATGCGCCTCGCGGATCAGCGCGCCGCCGATGCCGGTGCCATGGAATGACGGCTCGACCGCCAGGGGCGCCAGCGCCACCGCGGGAAAGCTCTGGCCGCCGTTCTGCACGAAAAGCCGCGAAAACAGGATATGGCCGACCACCTGTCCATCTTCTTCCGCCACCAGTTCGACAACGGCGTCGCCGCCGCTGACCAGCGCATCGACCAATCCGGCCTCCGCCTGCTGGCCGAATGCGTGTTCCTCGACAAGGCGGATCGCCTCGCGGTCTCGCGGCGTCGCCGCGCGTATCGACATCATGCTCATGAGAACTTCATTCCTTTTTCGAGCTTGGCCCCGCGCAGAAACTCCTGCGCGGCAATGGGCCTTCCGCCCGCACGTTGAACTTCGACCAACCTGATCGCGCCTGACCCGCAGGCGACCGTCAGCCGGTCGTCGAGAATTCCTCCCGGCTCGCCGGCGCCTTGCGAAAGCGTCGAGCGAAGCAGTTTCAGCCGTTCCAGGCGGCCGCCGATTTCGGTCTCGCACCATGCGCCGGGAAAGGGCGACAGGCCGCGAATCTGATTGTGGACTTCGCCAGCAGGCCGCGTCCAGTCCACGCGCGTCTCCGCTTTATCGATTTTTTTGGCGTAGGTCACCCCCACCGTCGTTTGAGTCGTAAATGTCAGGGCGTCCCGTTCCAGCCGTGCCAGCGCTTCCGCCATCAGCGCGGCGCCAATGAGCATCAACCGATCGTGCAGATCGCCGGCCGTCGTATCGGGTCCGACGGCGCATTTTTCGACCATCGCCACCGGGCCGGTGTCCAGGCCTTCTTCCATCCGCATGACCATCATGCCTGTCTCGGTATCGCCGGCCATGATGGCGCGCTGGATGGGGGCGGCGCCGCGCCAGCGCGGCAACAGCGACGCGTGACCATTGAGGCAGCCGAGCCGCGGCGCCTCGAGAATGGGTTTGGGCAACAGCAATCCATAGGCGACGACCACGGCGACATCGGCCCGCAAGGCGCGGAACACCTGCTGCTCGACCTCGCTTTTCAGCGACACCGGCGTCCGCACCTCGACGCCCAGTTGCTCCGCCTCGCGCTGAACCGGCGACGGCGTCAGTTCCAGCCCGCGGCGACCGGCGGCGCGCGGCGGCTGCGTGTAGACGGCTTCTATCTCATGTCCGGCTTCCGCGATCGCCCGCAGCGTCGGCACGGAGAATTCGGGCGTACCCATGAAGATGACGCGCAGGGGCATCTTTGAGCCCTATCCCACCAACTTGCCCGGCGCCTTGTTGCCTGCCTTGTCCCTGGCGAGCTTCTTGAACTTCTTCACCACCATGTCGCGCTTCAGCTTCGAAATGTGGTCGATGAACAGAACGCCGTTGAGATGGTCGATCTCATGCTGCAGGCAAGTCGCCATCAGCCCTTCGGCTTCGATCTCCTGCAGCTTGCCGTCGCGATCGAGATATTTGACCCGCACGGCGGCGGGACGCTCGACCTCGGCATAGTAATCCGGGATCGACAGGCAACCCTCCTCGTAGACCGAGCGCTGATCGGCGCTCTCGAGGATTTCGGGATTGATGAAGACATGCGGCGCCGGCGTCTCGTCTTCCTTGGCGAGGTCGATCACCAGCATGCGCAGCGGTTCGCCGACCTGGATCGCCGCCAGACCGATGCCCGGCGCATCATACATGGTGTCCAGCATGTCGCCGGCCAGTTTGCGCAAGGCGCCGTCGACACGCTCGACGGGTTTTGAAACCTGGCGCAGGACGGGATCGGGAAGGATGATGAGCGGCTTGATCGACATGGCGTCTCACCTAAGACCTCGCACGAAAAGCGTCAACCGGGGCATTTGCAGCGCCGTTCACGTTTTGATCTGTGCCGTCAGGCCGAATCATCTATGCTCTCCAGTATGAACGAGTTGACAACCATCCTGTCCGAACCGATCGCCCGGCTCGGCGCCACGACGATCACGCTCGGCCACGCATTGGCATTCGGCGCGATCCTGTTCCTGGGTCTGTTCGTGGCGCTCGTCGCCGCGCTCTGGCGCTCGGCGAAGGCGCGTGCGGTGGCTGCCGCTGAAGCCGCCGACCACGCCCGCGACGCCGAGGCGCGGATGGCCGGCATCTTGGCAAGCCAGGCCGAGATGCAGGGCCGCATGGGCGCCATCGCCGAAGTGTTCGGGGCCCGGCAGGCCGAACTCACACAGTCGATCGGCCAACGTCTCGACGCGATGACCGGCCGTCTCGGCCAGACCATGACCGAGCAGACGAAATCGACGCATGAGAGCCTCGCCAAACTGCAGGAGCGGCTGGCGGTCATCGATACCGCGCAAGGCAATATCCAGTCGCTCGCCAGCCAGGTCGTTCAGCTTCAGGCAATCCTCTCCAACAAACAGACGCGCGGCGCCTTCGGCCAGTCGCGCATGGAGGCGATCGTCGCCGATGGCCTGCCGCACGGCGCCTACGAATTTCAGGCGACCCTGTCGAACGGCAGCCGACCCGATTGCCTGGTGAAGATGCCGAACGGCGCGCCCGCACTTGCCATCGACGCCAAGTTTCCGCTGGAAGCGTGGAACGCCATCCGTGCCGCCGAAGGCGTCGATTTGCAGAAGGTCGCCGCACAAGCGTTTCGGCGTGATATCGAGGTGCATGTCCGCGATATTTCCGAAAAATACCTGATCCAGGGCGAGACGCAGGACACCGCCTTCATGTTCGTGCCGTCGGAATCGGTGTTCGCCGAGATCCACGAGAATTTCGAGGGGATTGTGCACAAGGCGCACCGCGCCCGCGTCGTCATCGTCTCGCCGTCGCTGCTGATGCTGTCGATCCAGGTCATCCAGGCGATTCTCAAGGACGCCCGCATGCGCGAGCAGGCGCATCTGATCCAGGGCGAAGTCATCCGGCTGATGGAGGACGTCTCGCGCCTCGACGAGCGGGTGCGCAAGCTGCAGAGCCATTTCGGCCAATCGGCGAAGGATATCGACGACATCCTCGTCTCGACGTCGAAGGTGACCAAGCGCGGCCACAAGATCGAGGCGCTGGAGTTCGGCGCGCAGCCGACGGAGGAAGACGCCGGATCGGCCGGGACGACACATGGGACCGCCGCGAGGGCCGAAGCAGGCGCGCGCGTCGCCGACTCCAAGACCGGCCAGCTGAGGCTAAGGGTGGTCGAAGGCGACGACTGAGAGGCTATTGCTCCTCGATGATCGTCGTGCCTTCGAACTCCGGCAGCCAGTGCAGCGCCGAGCGGTGCCAGATCTGTTTTCTCGGGATCAGTTGTTCGCGCTGCCGCGCCGTGCCGACCCTGATGCCGTAGACTTTCGGCCCGTCGCCAACCGACGTGGCGTAGAGATGCGAACCGCACTCGCCGCAAAAGGCCTGGGCGCGCCTGGCGCCGCTCGGTGCGGTCTTGATGTAGATCTTCGGCGTGCCCTTGGTGATCCGGTAGTGGTCCTCCGGCGCCGGCACGGTCACGCGGAAGGCCGTGCCCGTCAGTTGCTGGCAATCGGTGCAGTGGCAGATACTGGTCTTTTCCGGATCGACTTCCGCCTCGTAAGTGATGGCGCCGCAATGGCACCCGCCGTCGATCTTCATCTTCATTCCTCCCAAAATCCGTTCGGCAACAACCGCTCAAGGTTTTTCATCGAGCCAAGACTGACGCTAGTACCGTGCCGGGAATAAGCTATAGTTCAGATGCTAATTACTGCCGGGCGCTTGCACAATGGCTGGACTGGGTGAACAGATTGCGCGTCAGCAGCGCACCATGGGACCTCTCCTGGTGGCGGCAGTGGTCATCGGCCTTATAGGTCTGCCCGTCGCAGCCTGGCTCGATCTCCGAGACCTATCGGAACGGATGCTGCGCACGCAAGCCAGCGAAATCAGCCGGATCATCGACGAAATGCGCGGATTCTACGGCAGCGAAGTCGTGGGACGCGTGCTGAAAGCAGACGACGCCGTGACCGCGACGCACAACTACCGGGACGTGCCAGGTGCGATCCCTATTCCAGCAACCCTCTCAATCGAACTCGGCAAGCGCATCAGCGCTCACGACGGGTCCGTCAAATATCGGTTCGTCTCGGATCTACCTTTCAAAGGTCGCGACCCCCACCAGCTCGATGTATTCGAGCGGAATGCAATCTTTGCTTTGCGCGCCAACCCGAGGGAGCCGATCATCGAAGTCTCGGGTTCGCTGTTTGACCGGCACGTCCGCGCCGCGGCCCCGGTTGTAATGGGACAAGTCTGCGTGACCTGCCATAACTCACACCCGGACAGCCCCAAGACGGACTGGAAGGTAGGGGATGTCCGAGGGATCCAGGAGATATCAGTCAATCAGCCCATCGCTGCGAACGTCCTCGCTTTCAAATATCTGCTCCTATATTTCGGTTTCGCGGCGGCGGCGGGCCTGACCTTCATTCTCCTGCAGCGTCGGCAGTCCGCCTTGGTTCAGGGCATCAATAAGGAGCTTTCCGAGGCAAACGACTTCCTAGCCGCGATTTCATTGAAGATCGCCAAATACCTCTCGCCTCAAATTTACAAAAGCATCTTCAGCGGCCAGAAGGACGTCACCATCGCGACCGAGCGCAAGAAGCTCACGATCTTTTTTTCCGACGTCAAGGATTTCACCGCGATCGTGGAACGGCTCCAGCCCGAGGACCTGACGGTTCTCCTCAACGAGTATTTCACCGAGATGTCGACGATCGCGCTCAGACACGGCGCCACCGTCGACAAGTTCATCGGCGACGCGCTTCTTGTGTTCTTCGGAGACCCCGAGACGCAAGGCGTCGAGGAAGACGCGAGAGCCTGCTTGCGCATGGCTGTCGACATGCAGCGTCGGCTGGAGCAGTTGAACAGGGTGTGGCGTGACCGCGGAGTCGAACGGCCCTTCCAAGCTCGCATGGGCATCAACACGGGCTATTGTAATGTTGGAAACTTCGGTTCCGATGATCGGATGGACTACACGATCATCGGAGCCGAAGCGAACTTGGCGGCCCGTCTGCAGTCGATTGCCAAGCCCGGCGGCATCTGCCTCAGCTATGAGGCTTACGCGCTCGTCCGCGACCTTGTCCGGGCGCGCCCGTTAGCACCGATTGCCATGAAGGGGATCAGCCGGGAGGTTGTCCCCTACGAAGTCGAGGGCCTCCTGGGTGAACTGGCCCAGCGCCCTCAGGTCATCAGCGAGCACGCGACTGGCCTCGACTTGTTCCTCGATGTTGAGGCAATCGACGAGAACGGGGTCGAGCGGGCGAAGAAACGACTTTCGGAGGCGCTCCTGGCCTTAACCATCCGAAGCAAGCCCGCCGCTTTTTAGGTTCTTGAACGTCTGACCGCATTTGAGACTTCAACGAAGTGATCTCCATGCCGTGTGGATCTACAGAGCACATTGGCAAGCGCCACTAGACCGGCCGTTCGAGAACGGACGCGCGGGACTAGTGCATGGACCAGCGCGGTTTACGAGCGAATTAGAAATCGGTTGACGTCAGCCGGCTGGCGCCAGCGCCAGATTATGCCTCTTGCGGTCGGGCGTTTCTCTTGGTTCATTTCGCTTGCCACAATCGGAGGAAACGAATCATGGCTAAAGGTGCGATGAAGGCGGGCAAAGAAGCCCGCAAGCCGAAAAAGGACGCGAAGAAACCCGCCGCTGCCCCGACCCTGAAAGCGCCGCCCGTCAAAGCGACCAAACTCAAGGACAGGTAACTCTCGGCGTTTCGACGCGAGGTCATGACCGGCGGCATTTCAGGACCAATCGACATTCAGCGATTGGTCCTGAAATGCCGCCGGCGTTGCTGTTGATTGGGCACCCGAAATTTTTAAATCAATGCAGTGAGACGGCTTCGCGCTTTCCCCGAAATCGGCCGGGACGACCCGCAATCCAATGGAGCGAGCCGATGTCATGGATTCTTCTCTTCTTCGCTGGCCTGTTCGAGATCGGCTGGGCGATCGGCCTCAAATACACTGATGGCTTTTCGAGGCCGCTGCCGACGGTCCTGACGATAGTCTCGATGGTCGTCAGTCTCGCCTTGCTCGGACTGGCACTGAAGACGCTGCCGGTCGGCACGGCTTATGCGGTGTGGACCGGCATCGGCACCGTCGGCACGGCGCTGCTTGGCATCTGGCTGCTCGGCGAGCCTGCGACCGCGATCAGGCTGGCCTGCATCGCACTCATCGTCTGCGGCATCATGGGATTGAAACTCGCGGCCTAAAGCGCGTCGCGTCTGAAGAGATTCATGCGGCGCGCTTTAGTTCTTTTTTTTGCATGTCGTCCCAAAACCGCTGCGCACTTTTGGGCGACATGCATAGGTTTTGCTGCAAGGCCGCAGCACAAACGCCTTCAGGGCCGCTGCAAGGCGGCCCTGAATTTGATTCGTGAATCGCGCTTTAGGAGCGCTAGCGAGCGGAAAAGCCCGGAGGCGTCCTGCCGGTGCGCTGCTTGCGCGCCGCATAGCGCGCGTCGCGCTTGGCCTTGCGCTCGGCCTCGTCGGCAAGCAAACGAGCGATGCGCTCGTTCTCTTCGGCTTCCCGGATCTTCGCTTCCGCCTGCGCCGCTTCTTCCGCAGCAATACGCGCTGCTTCGGCAGCAGCTTCGCGCTCGGCCTTTTCGGCCGCTTCGCGCGCCAGCTTTTCCTGCTTCAGCCTGGCCTTTTCGGCCTCGCGTATCGCACGAGCTTCGAGGATTGCCTTGCGTTCGGCCTGTCGTGCCAGCACCGCTGGATCGTCTGCTGCCGGCCTTGCCTTGAAGCGCTCGAGAAGCGCCTTCTTTGCTTCGTTTGCGGCATTGCGCCGCTCGAAAACGTCTTTTTCCCTATAGATAGCCAAGTCCACTTCCCTGGAGTCAATTTGCGAGGCTTACATACGCGTGAAAACCCAGAGTTCAAGCGCCAAAACGGTATGCCAGCCATGAAATTCTGAGCTGTTGCAGTCGGGAGACGCCTCTTCGGCTGAATTCGGCTGAAACGGACATGCACTGTTCACCATCCGCCCCTCTGGTGGCGCGGCGGACTGGTCGCTACCTGTAGCGCGAAGAACAAAACACTGGGATGACACATGATGGAACTCGGTCTCTATACCTTCGCCGACGTCAGCCCGGAACCGGGCCCTGGTGCCATCGGTGCGCATGAGCGGCTGCGCAACCTGATCGAGGAGATCGAGCTGGCCGACCAGGTCGGCCTCGACGTGTTTGGGCTGGGCGAGCATCACCGTCCCGATTATGCGGCTTCAGCGCCGGTCGTAGCCCTGGCCGCGGCGGCCGAACGCACCCGGCGCATAAAGCTGACCAGCGCGGTCACCGTGCTATCCTCCGACGATCCGGTTCGCGTCTTCCAGCAGTTTGCGACGCTCGACCTTCTATCCGGCGGCCGGGCCGAGATCATGGCCGGGCGCGGCTCGTTCATCGAATCCTTTCCGCTGTTCGGCTACAATCTCGAAGACTACGACGAGCTCTTTGCCGAAAAGCTCGACCTGCTGCTTGCCATCCGCGATCATGTCAAGGTGACCTGGTCGGGCAGGCTGCGCGCTCCGATCAACGATCGCGGCGTCTACCCCCGCCCGTTCCAAGACAGATTGCCGATCTGGATCGCGATCGGCGGCACGCCGCAATCCGCCGCGCGGGCCGGGGCGCTCGGCCTGCCGTTGGCGCTGGCCATCATCGGCGGCGCGCCGGCGCGGTTCGCGCCGCTGTTCGATATTTATAGGGAAGCGGCCAAACGGGCGGGCAACGATCCGGCTGATCTCGCTACCAGCCTCAACGTCCACGGCTTCATCGCCGAGACCACCGATCAGGCGGCTGACGATTTTTATGGGCCGCAGGCTGAGGTGATGAACCGCATCGGCCGCGAGCGTGGCTGGGGTCCGACGACGAGGGCACATTTCGACCAGTCGCGCGGCCCGAACGGCGCGCTGTTTGTCGGCAATCCCGAACAGGTGGCCGAGAAGATCGTTGCCCAGCACAGGATATTCGGCAACGATCGCTTCCTGCTGCAAATGGCGATCGGCACCATGGCGCACGCCAAGGTCATGAAGGCGATCGAACTCTACGGCACCAAGGTCGCGCCGATCGTGCGGAAGGAAACGGCGAACGCCGGCCCCGCCGTGGCAGCGCCGGCCGCCTGATTCCCAGTGACCTGATTCACAGCAAGGCCGGTACGGCCTTGCGTCAATGCGTCAACGCCGGCTAACGGAACTTTGAAGCCGCAAAGGCGTTTCCGCCCACGGTCTACGCCAATCGCGGTGTGCCGCCGAGGGCCAGAATGAAAGCCGAACCCGCCGCTTCGGGCGCAGGCGCTGCCGATAGCCCGGATTCGCGCGCCGAGGCGCGTGCGGATACCCATCTGATGCGTTCGCTGCTCGTTGGCATCTTCATCCTTATGGCGATCTTCGCGCTCTACTTCGCCCGTGCCTTCTTCATGCCGGTCATTCTGGCTTTCCTGCTGGCACTGACGCTGACGCCGATCGTCCGCTTCCTGCGCAAGCACGGCTTGCCCGATGCCATATCGGCGACATTGCTGGTGCTGCTGTCGTTCTGCGTCATCGCCGTCGCAGGCTATCTGCTCAGCGGCCCGGTCATCGACCTCATCAACAACACCTCGTCGATCGGCCAGCAGCTTGCGGAACGTCTGGCGCAACTGCGCCGTCCGTTCGAAAGGATCGTGGAGATCTCGCGTCAGATAGAGGGACTAACGCAGACCTCCCAGGAGCCCGGAGTTCAGAGGGTGGCCATGGCGCCATCGGGCATTCTCTCGCAAGCCGCCGGCAATGTGCTGTCGGCCGGCACCAGCGTCACCATTGTCTTCGTCCTGTCGCTGTTCCTGCTCGCCTCCGGCACGATGTTCTATGAGAAGATTGTCCAGTCCTTCCCCAATCTCAGCGAAAAGAAGCGGGCGCTGCGCGTCGTCTACGACGTTGAACGTGAAATCTCGCACTATCTGCTCACCGTCACGGTCATCAACGCGGGCCTCGGCACGGTCATCGGGCTCGGCCTGTGGGGCCTCGGCGTGCCCAACGCTCAGGTCTGGGGCGCGGCAGCGGCTCTGCTCAATTTCCTGCCCTATATCGGTGCGCTGATTACGATCACGCTGGTTACCGTCATCTCGCTGATCAGCTTCGAGACGATCTCCTATGCGCTGCTGGCGCCAGCATTCGTCATTTTGTGCGACGTCATCGAAGGCCAGTTCGTGACGCCGACTGTGGTTGGCCGCCGCCTCGAGATCAACGCCGTGGCGATCCTCATCGCCATTGCCTTCTGGTCCTGGTTGTGGGGCTTCGTCGGCGCTCTGATGGCCGTGCCGCTGCTGGTCGTCATCAAGGTGTTCTGCGATCATTTCGACGGCCTCAGCCATGTCGGCAATTTCCTGGCGGCGCAGCATACGGCGGTTGAGGACGAACAGATTTCAGAGACCGAGAAGGCGGCGGGCGTATGATCCGGGAACCGAGATAAGTTCCGGAGGGAATCCCTCGGACTCAAATGCCAGAGCGTCCTTTGCGGCTGCTTGGACGCGCGGCGTCTGTTCAATTTTTTGAATTTGCGGCCGTGGCGGTCGCTTCCTACATCCCTCCCGTCCACAGGATCCCCGCCATGCCCGTCCTTTCCGTCCTCGACCTGTCGCCGATCATCGAAGGCAGCAACGCTTCGCAATCGCTCGCCAATTCACTCGATCTCGCCCGCCATGCCGAGCGGCTGGGATACAGGCGCTATTGGCTGGCCGAGCATCACAACATGCCGGGCATCGCCAGCGCCGCCACCTCCGTCGTCATTGCCCACGTCGCCGGCGGCACCACGACAATACGCGTCGGCGCCGGCGGCATCATGCTGCCCAACCATTCGCCGCTGGTCATCGCCGAGCAGTTCGGCACGCTTAACGCATTGCATCCCGGCCGCATCGACCTCGGCCTCGGCCGGGCGCCGGGCACCGACATGGGCACGGCGCGCGCGCTGCGCCGCAATCTCGAGGCCGGCGCCGACAGTTTCCCGCAGGATGTCGTCGAGCTGATGGACTATTTCCAGCCGGCCGAAGACGGTCAGCGTATCCGCGCCGTGCCCGGCGAGGGCCAGCAGGTGCCGATCTGGATCCTTGGCTCAAGCCTCTATGGCGCACAGCTCGCAGCCATGCTCGGCCTGCCCTACGCCTTCGCCTCGCATTTCGCACCGGCCGAACTCGACCACGCACTGGAGATCTACCGCTCGCGCTTCCAGCCATCGAAGCAGCTTGACAAGCCCCATGTTATGCTCGGCCTCAATGTGTTCGCTGCGCCCTCCGATGCCGAGGCGCGGCTGCTGTTCACTTCGCTGCAGCAGGCCTTCGTCAATCTGCGCACCGGCCGGCCCGGCCGATTGCCGCCGCCGGTCGAGGGATATGAGCGCGACCTCGATCCGATGGCCAAAACCATGCTTGGCCAGGCGCTGTCCTGCGCCGTCGTCGGCGCCCCGGAAACGGTCAGGCAAGGCATAGAAGCCTTTATCCGTCGCACCGGTGCCGACGAGCTGATGGTCACCGCGCAGATTTTCGATCACGCAGCGCGGGTGCGATCCTTCGAGATCCTGAGCGACGCCCACAAATCGCTGTCGGAAGCGGCCTGACAGCGGCACGGCTGGAAAGCCGTTCTGTAGCGATGCCTCGCGCCCGCTCTGGCCTGCCGGACACCTCCCGGATGGGATTGCCGTCATCACGGCTTTCGCCAGTCGCCAACGTCGCGGGAGTGCGTGGGCGCGGTGCTGACGCTGCCGATCTCCCGGTCCAAACACCCCCAAACTGGGGGAGATGGCCGGAGCCCCAACGAGGAGACCTCGTCGACGGTCACAAGCTACGGCGCTTACCTTGCCGCCATGGATGCCGGTCGCGAGCAAGGATGCCGGCAGGCAGGTGAGGGGTAGCGATGGCCGAGGCCGTGCTCAAGCCAGCTTGGCCAAAAGCTTCATGAAAATGGCGGCCTCCTTGGCGGAAAGCGGCGCCAGCGTTTCCTCCGTGATGTCGCGGGCGATCGGGATCAGCCGCTCGACGGCATCGCGGCCCTCAGCGGTCAAACTGACCAGCAGGCGCCTTTTGTCGACCTCATGCTTGGAAAGCTCGACCAGGCCGCGCGCCTTGAGCCGGTCGATGACGCCTTTCACCGTCGCCGCATCCATGGCGATCAGGCTGCCAAGCTGGTTCTGCGAGGTCTCGCCGACATCGTGCAATTTGGCCAGGGCGGCGAACTGCGGCGGTGTCAGGTCGGCGATGTGCGCGGCGAAGATCGAGACATGGCGCTGGTGCGCCTTGCGCAGGATGAAGCCGACCTGTTCCTGCAAGCGGTAATCGTTTTCGTCGGGCTCCTCGGCCTCGACCAGCTTGAGCTTGACGTCTTCGGCGCTCACCGCAGTCCGTCCCAAGCTTTGATGTCTGTTGCCGCGAGGCCGCCCATGCGGTCGTGCACGCGCGGGCCGCAGGTCATGGCGAGGCAGAACAGGATCTCATTGGGACGAGGCCCGTCGCTGATGCCGACCTCCATGGCATCGAAATGGCTGCGCACATAGGCGGCGTTGATATGGCCGAGCGGTACGTCGAGCCGCGAGCCGAAGGCACCGACCTTCTTTGCCGATGGCACGATCGCCTTGGCGTCGCCGAGCCGCTCGCGCATCGCATAGCCCCCAGGCACATGCCACAGCGCGCCATGCTCCAGCTCACCCGCGATACCGACGATGGCGCCTTTGCCGTAGCCGTCGATCTGCTTCACGTCGCCGCCCAATGCGGCGATCAGCTTGTCGGAAAGCAGCAGCCCGAGCGGCTTCAGATCGTCCATGGCGCTCTGCAGGTCCTCCACGTAGCGGCCGGCGAACGGGTTGTTCACCACCGCCATGGCGGCGGCACGGCGGCGCGGCACCTTTGCCACCGGCCCGCCGTCGTGAAATATCTCCTCGGTCAGCACGGCAACCTTGCGGATCGCAAACTCAGACATGGGCAATTTCCTTCCTTGGTTTCTCACTGGGCGCAGTGAGCGCCATGGGACCGGCGATCCGTGCCTGACCGGCAAGGAACAGCGCTGAAGCGGCAATCAGGTCGTGTCGCCGAAACTCTTCGGCGACCGCGAGTCCGCTGTCCAGCGCGGCGGCTATTTCGCCTGATGAAAGCACGCCGACGGCTTGGGTGACCAGGCGATCGCCAAGGTCGCTGTCGGGCGCCAGATCGCACGCCGGCACGCGCTCGATAGCGGGATGACCGGGCAGGTCGACGGCGTTGGCGATCAGGGTCGCGGCGGCATCGGCTTCAGCACCCGTCCGCGCCAGCACGGTCACGGCGTCGGCGATGCCGAGCGAAAAGGAACGGCCGCGCCAGCCGCTGGTCGCGACGCCGCTGATCCCGTCTTCGGCGCGGATCGTGATCCGGTCCGCCAGTCCATGACCTGTCCCGGCAATGGCGAGGGTCATGGACCGGCCGTTGCCGAGATGGATCGCGCTGTCGCCGCCATTGTTGACGTAGGCGCGATCGAGCCGGCGCCCGGCCAGCAACGCGCCAAGCATTTCGTCGGCTACCGAACCGGCGACGGCGGCCATGGGTGTGATGAATTGTTCCGCCAGCGGATTGACCGCCGCTTCCATGCGCCGTGCCGTCGGGCCAGCGAAAGCATGTGGCCGCAAGGAGGCTGGCCGGCGCAGTTCTGGCAGCTCTTCGACGAGTTCCGACAGGATTGTTTGAAACCGCGCCACCGCCTGGCCATAGGCGGCGCGGCATTCGCTCGCATCGCCAAATGCCTCGATGATCAGGTCGATCGGGCCATGATTGAGATGCAGCCGCCTGCCGTCCTCAAGCCAATGCGCCTGCGGGCCGTTCATCACTTGACCCCGTTGCCCGCTGCGCGCCGCAACTGCGCCAGCGGCGGCCACGGATTGGTGGCCGGCGCAGCCGTGCCGCGGCGCGGATTGAGATACTCGCCGCCTTTGGCGAGAATGTCATCGACGCTGCGGATCTCGGCTTCGTAGCCGCCGAGCCTGACATAGTCGTCGCGGCGCAGGGTGAACTCGATCGGCGCGACCAGCGCCGGTGTCGGCACATAGCCGAAGGCGTTTTCCGGCACGCGGGTGACGTCGACCATCAGCGTGATGCCGCCGCCCGGCCAGACATAGACCGGCGCGCCGCCAACGGTCACATAAGTCGTTAGGCCCTGCACCGAGCGGGTCAGATTGACCGGGTTCTCGGTGACGCCAGCGCGCAGCGAACCGCCGGCACCGCCGACGAACAGCACGGTGCACAGCGCCGGCTCGCAATTGTCCTCGATCAGGCCGACGGACTTCTGCAGCCGCTCCGGGAACGGTTTTTGCACCGGCTTCAAATCGGCGTCGAGCTCGTAATAGGCGAACTGCTCGCCGGTCGTCGAGACCATCAGCAGCGACAGGCCCGGACACGCGCCCTTTTTCGCATTCCACTCGCCAAGGATCGACAGCGGATCGGAAATGCTGGTGCCGCCCCAGCCGAGACCCGGCTCCGAGACCTTGAAATAGCGGCCCGGGGTCGAGCGGCGGCCGATGATCTTGATGCCGGTATCCTGCCAGCCCAGCACCTTGCCTGCCTGATGCTCGGAGACGACGCCGGTGATGTGGTCGTCGACCACCACCACCTCGTCGACCAGACCGCGCCACTGGGTGGCGAACATGCCGATTGTGGCAGAGCCGCAGCCGACGCGCATGCGGTGTTCGAGCTTGCCGTCGATGACCGGCGGCTTGCCGGCTTCGACGATGACCGCAGCACCGTCGTCGATGGTGAGTTCGACCGGCTTGCGGTTGCACAGATTGAGCAGCGCATCGCAGGTGGCGCGGCCTTCGGCTTTCGAGCCGCCGGTCAAGTGGTGCACGCCGCCCAGCGACAGCATCTGCGAACCATATTCGCCTGTCGTGACATGGCCGATTGCCTCGCCTCCGGCGCGGACCGTCGCCGTTTCGGGGCCGATATGACGGTCAGTATCGATCTTCACCTTGACGCCGCAGTAGGAGAAGATGCCCTCGGTGACCACGGTAACGAGATCGACGCCTTCGACCTCCTGGCTGACGATGAAAGGGGCCGGCTTGTAGTCGGGGTAGGTGGTGCCGGCGCCGATCGCGGTGACGAAGCCGCGGCCGGTGTTGACCAGTTCGCCGTCCCAGGCCTCGCCCTCGGCAACGAACGGCACGACCGCGCCACCGGTCTCTGTCGCGTGGTCGAGGATGGTCAGCGGATCCATCCGCACGATCCTGCCGTCGACATTGCCATAGCGATCACAGGCGCCGGTACGGCCGTCTGATATGTAGCACATGACCGGGCAGGCATCGCAGCGTATCTTCTCCGCCACCTGCTTCTCGCCGGGATCATGCGTCTCGAAGCGCTCGGCAAGCTCGCTCATCGGCGCGCCTCCTTTTCCCGGATCGCGGCGCGGATGCGGCTCGGTGTCGCTGGGATTTTGGTGACCAGGACGCCGGTGGCATGCCGTATGGCATTGAGGATCGCGGGCGCGGTCGGGATCAGCACGTGTTCGCCCAGACCCTTGGCGCCAAAGGGTCCTTCCGGATCCGGAACTTCGATCAGGATGGTCTCGATCGGCGGTACGTCACCGATCGTCGGGATGAGATAGTCGTGCAGATTCTCGGTGCGGCCGGGGATGTATTCCTCCATCAGCGCCATGCCGATGCCTTGTGCGATGCCGCCCTCGATCTGGCCTTCGGCGAGCAGCGGATTGATTGCCTTGCCGACATCATGCGCAGCGGTGATCTTGATCAGCTTCGCCGTGCCGAGCTTGAGGTCGACCTCCAGCTCGGCGATCTGCGCGCCGTAGCCGTAGACCGCGTAAGGCTTGCCCTGGCCCTTGGCGTCGAGCGGCAATGTCGGCGGGTCGTAGCTTTCCTCGGCGCGGAAGACGAAGCCATCGGCATCGGCCTTCATCGCGGACAAATCGACATGCCGTGTCGCTTCGCCCTCGCGGATGATCAGGCTTGTGCCATCCAGAGCGATCGCCGCCTTCTCCGACACATTGGCAAAGCGCAGCATGGTCTCGCGCAAGGCTCGGCCAGCCTTTTCGGCGGCCTTGCCGGACACGAAGGTCTGGCGCGAGGCGGACGTCTTGCCGGCGTCCGGCGTGATCGCCGTGTCGGCGCTTTTCAGCGTGAATCTTTCCAGCGGCAGGCCGAGCGCGTCGGCGCAGATCTGGGCAATGACCGTGTTCGAGCCTTGCCCGATGTCAACCGCACCCTGATGCAGGACGACATCGCCGGAGGCGGAGATGCCGACCTTGATGGTCGACGGATTGGGCAGCGAGGTGTTGCCGCAGCCATACCAGCAGGAGGCGACACCGACGCCGCGTTTTTTTGTGCTGCTGCCGGCGTTGAACAACTCGGCATCGACAAGCGCGCGCATCCAATGCGGCCGCAGCGCTTCAAGGCACTCGGCGATGCCGACGCCCGATTCCAGCCTCTGCCCAGTAACCGTTTCGGAGCCGTTACGAAGGCAGCTTTTCAGCCGAAAATCGAGCCGATCCAGTCCAAGCTTTTCGGCCAGCTCGTCATAGAGCGTCTCCTGCATGATCGTCGCCTGCGGCACGCCGAAGCCGCGGAAGGCGCCGGAGATCGGGCCGTTTGTGTGGATGGCGCGGCCTTCGGCGCGATAGTTCGGCGTTGCATAGGGACCGGAGGCATGCACCGGCACGCGGTTGGCGACGGTCGGACCCCAGCTGGCATAGGCGCCGGTGTTGAAATCGCCTGCAAAGACCATGCCGATGATGCGGCCATCGGCATCGGCGCCGATGGTCGCCTTCATCTCAGCGGGATGGCGCTTGGTGGTCGAGATCATTGATTCATTGCGGGTGTAGGCGAGTGCGGCCGGCCGCCCGGTCTTCATGGCGACTAGGCCGATGAGAGGCTGCAACGAGACATCGAGCTTGGAGCCGAAGCCGCCGCCGGTGGCGGTCGGCACGATGCGCACCTTGTCGACGGCAAGGCCAAGCACCTTTGCCACGTCGTCGCGGTCCATGTAGGGCGCCTGCGTGCAGGCGACGACGACGAGGGTTTCGCCATCCATGTAGGAATAGCCGGCTTCCGGCTCGATATAGGCGTGCTCGACATAGGACGTGTCGATGGCGCCGGAAACGGTGAAGGCAGCGCCGGCAAGCGCGGCTTCGGGGTCGCCGCGCTCGACAAAGCCAGTAGTGAGCAGGTTTGCCGGCCGATTTTCGTGGATCAGTTGTGCGCCGCCGGCTTGCGCCTCACAAGTCTGCAGAACGTGCGGCAACTCAGTCCAACGAACAGGGAAATCCGAAAGGTCGAGATCGAGCATGGCCTCGCGCTCACCGGCAACCAGCGCCACCGCCTCGCCGCGAAAACGCGAAAAACCTTCGGCCAGCGCCGGCTGATCGGCAAAAGGCGCAATCACGCCGAAGCTGTTCTTTCCAGGAATGTCGGCAGCGGTGTAGACGCCGACGGCGCCGGGATGAGCTTTTATCCAGGCGTCGAGATCGCCGAAAGCGAAGCGGGCATGATAATGCGGCGAGCGGACCACCAGCACCGCCAGCGCATCGGCCGGAAAGGAATCGCCGCCGAATTTTTCGCCACCAGTGACTTTCGGCAGGCCGTCGAGCCTGATCGGCGACGAACCGACGGCGTGGCCGGACTGCGGCATGCGGCGGTCGACGCCATAGGCATGGCGCGACGCATCCATCACCGCTGCGATGATCTTTCGATAGCCGGTGCAGCGGCACAGGACGCCGCCCAGTGCATCCTGGGTTTCAGCCTCGGTTGGATTGGGTTTGCTGTCGAGAAGTGCGGTCGCCGCGACCAGCAGGCCGGGTGTGCAGATGCCACACTGCGCTGCGCCATGATCGAGGAACGAGGCCTGCAGCGCTGATAATCTGCCGTTGGCGAGACCCTCGACGGTCGTCACCACGGTGCCAGCGGCAGAAGCCACTGACATGAGGCAGGCGCAGACCGGTTCGCCATCGACAAGCACCGTGCAAGCGCCGCAGTCGCCGGCGTCGCAGCCGACCTTGGTGCCGGTCAGGTGCAACTCGTCGCGCAGCACCGAAGAGAGACGGCGAACCGGCGGCACGCAGACAGAAACGGCGGCGCCGTTGATCTTGAAAGCGATGTCGGCGCGTTCCATGCTCATGCCAGGCTGAGCCATGCTCATGCCAGGCTGAGCTCCGGTCATGCCAGGCTGAGCTCCGGTCATGCCGGGCTGAGCTTCGCTGATGCTAGGTTGAGCTTTGCTCATGCCGCCACCGCTTTGTCGCTCGACGGGTAACCCGCGGCATCCAGTACGGCGCGGACGACGATCTCACGCGCGGCGTCCAGCCGGTATTCGGCGCTGCCGCGCACATCGCCGATCGGCGACAGCTCGTCCATCGGTGCGGACTGGATCGCGGTGGCGAGAGCTTGGTCGACCGGGAGCCCCCGCAAGGCTGCTTCGACGCCCGAGAGACGCTTGGCGACAACCGAGCAGGAGCCGACGGCGACGGCAGCATTGCCGATGATGCCGTCCTCAACGGTCAGGCGGGCCGCCGCCATGGCTATGGAAATCACCAGATAGCGACGCGCGCCGAGTTTTACGAAAGCCGACGCCCCGGTGGCCGCGTTTTTCGGCACGCGGATGGCGGTCACCATTTCGCCCGGCTGCAGTTCCGTGCGGCGGTTTCCCAGGATGAAGTTTTGCAGCGGCAGATGGCGGACCATCGCCACCGAGCGCAGTTCGACCTCGGCGTCGAGAATGAGCAGCGCCGGCACGCCATCGGCGGCCGGGGAGGCATTGCAGAGATTGCCGGCGATGGAGGCGACGTTCTGAATCTGCACGGACCCGACTTCGCGCGCCGCCTGCTTCAGCGCATCGAAAGCCGCCGGCAGCGGATTACAGACAAGATCGGTCCAGGTCGTGCGCGCGCCGATGACCCAATGGTCCTCGGTCTGGGCGATACCACGCAGCGCCGCCAGACCGTTGATGTCGAGGACATTTTCGCGGAAAGGCTTGGCTCCTTGTGCCGGGTAGAAATCGGTGCCGCCGGCAAGAATGCGCCACGAAGCCTCGCCAAGCAAAGCGAGCGCCTCGTCTATGGTGGTGGGTTTCGCGTAACGGATCACGCCTTGCCTCCCCGAAATAGGGATCCTTCCGGCATCCGAAACCGGTCAATTTCATTCGTATGCAAATGATATCAAGCCGGCAGAAATTGTCAAAGCCAGAGTTTTGCGCCGGCGCCGGCATCGGCGCGACGGCACGCATTTGTTACGCCCTTGGAGTTGACGCAGCCGGCCATCTGGTCGAGTTTCTGCATCCGGTCGCGTCAGCGGCATTTTTCGGTGGAGCCTGGGTGAGAATACCGGATTCCACGTTGCGGCAGACTTCCGGTTCGGGTCATGCCTCCGCGACAAACAAGAGGAAGGCTCCATGGCCGACGAAGCGCTTGTCATCATCGACCTGCAGAACGATTTCTGCCCGGGCGGCGCGCTGGCGGTGGCCGGCGGCGACGAGATCGTGCCGCTGGTCAACGACCTGATCCGGCGGACCGAACATGTCGTGCTGACGCAGGACTGGCATCCCGCCGGCCATTCGAGTTTTGCCTCCAGTCATCCCGGCAAGCAGCCGTTCGAGACGATCGAGATGCCTTACGGCCAGCAGACGCTGTGGCCGGACCACTGCATCCAGGGCAGCCTAGGCTCCGACTTTCACTCCGGCCTCGCCTGGACCAAGGCCGAACTGGTCATCCGCAAGGGCTTCCGGCCGGCGATCGACAGCTATTCGGCCTTCTTCGAGAACGACCATACGACGCCGACCGGTCTTGCCGGGTATCTAAGGGAGCGCGGCATCGACACGCTGACCCTGGTTGGTCTTGCGACCGATTTCTGTGTCGCCTTTTCGGCGCTCGATGCGGTCAAGCAGGGCTTCCACACAACAGTGCGGCTCGACGGCTGCCGCGGCATCAATCTCAACCGGTCCGTCGAGACGATGCTGAATCGGATGCGCGATGCCGGCGTGACGCTGGCTTGAACATCACCAATCGCATCCGACACAATTCCAGAGGGGGCTTTATGCGGTTTGCGGCGGCTTTGACGGCGGGCGCAGTGGTGGCAGCCGCAACCCTGTTTCCGGGAATAGCGCTCGCAGCCGAGGCCCACGAGTTGCCGGGCCAAACAATGTCGTTGTGGTGGGCGCTGCCCTTTGCCGGCCTGCTGCTGTCGATCGCCACCGGACCATTGCTCTTCCACCATGTCTGGGAGCATCACTACGGCAAGATCACCTTCTTCTGGGCGGCGCTCGCGGTCGTGCCGCTGGCGGTGGCGTTCGGCATGCCTTCGGCCACAGACGCGGTATTGCACGCGCTGCTCACCGAATACATGTCGTTCATCATTCTTCTGTTTGCGCTGTTCACCATTTCAGGCGGCATCCTCGTCGCCGGCAACATCCATGGCACGCCGCTGGTGAATGCCGGATTGCTGCTGATCGGGGCGATGCTCGCCTCAGTCATCGGCACGACCGGCGCCTCGATGATCCTGATCCGGCCGATCCTGCGCGCCAACGACAACCGGCCGTTCAATGCCCATGTCGTCATCTTCTTCATTTTCCTGGTGTCCAACATCGGCGGGTCGCTGACGCCGCTCGGCGACCCGCCGCTGTTCGTCGGCTTTCTGCGCGGCGTCGATTTCTTCTGGACCACCACCAACCTCTATCAGGAGACACTCTTCGTCGGCGGCCTGGTGCTGGCCGTCTTCCTGGCCATGGACATCATCCTGCATCGCCGCGAGGCCGGCGCGCCAAAGATCAAGGATCCAACACCGGACACGAAGGTGCGCATCCGCGGCCTGCCCAACGTCCCGCTGCTGGCCGGGGTGATCGGCGCGATCCTGCTTTCCGCGACCTGGAAGCCGGGCGTGGCTTTCTCCGTCCAGGGCGTGAGCCTTGAACTGCAGAACCTCGTGCGCGACGCCATCATCCTGGCGCTTGCCTTCCTTTCGCTCGGCGTCTCCCAGAAAAGCCACAGGCAGGCGAACAACTTCCACTGGGAGCCGATCGCCGAGGTGGCGAAATTGTTTGCCGGCATCTTCATCTGCATCGTGCCGGTCATCGCCATTCTCAGGGCCGGCCCCGACGGCGCGCTGGCACCGCTGGTCTCGCTTGTCAGCTCGCCGACGGGCGAGCCAATCGACCTCGCTTATTTCTGGATGACTGGAGCGCTGTCATCCTTCCTCGACAATGCGCCGACCTATCTGGTGTTCTTCGAGCTCGCCGGCGGCGATCCGCAACATCTGATGACCACCCTCGCCTCGACGCTCGCGGCGATCTCGGCCAGCGCGGTGTTCATGGGCGCCAACACCTATATCGGCAATGCGCCGAACTTCATGGTCTACGCCATTGCCAGACATCGCGGCGTGAAAATGCCGGGCTTCTTCGGCTACATGGCATGGTCGGGCGCGGTGCTGATCCCGATATTCCTGATCGCGGGTTTTCTATTCTTTGGCTGATCAGCCGACGCCGACATAGCGGCGGACCGCCGACGGATCGGCGCGGAGCTCCTCGACATCGACGGTCTCGCGGTTGCGGCCGTTTTCGATGAACGAGACCCGGTCGGCGACGGACAGCACGGCATCGACGCGCTGCTCGACCAGGATCGTCGAGACGCCAAGGTCGCGCAGCTTCGCTACCGTCTCGCGAATCCTGGCGATCATTGACGGCATCAGCCCTTCGGTCGGCTCGTCGAGCAGAAGCACCTGCGGTTCGAGACACAGGGCCCGTGCCATCGCCAGCATCTGCTGCTCGCCGCCCGACAGCGTGCCGGAGCGTTGTCTCAGTCGCTGGCGCAGCAGCGGGAAAAGGTCGAGCACGTTTTCGCGCGTCGTCTTGCCCTTGCCGCGGGCCAACAGGCCGACCTCGATGTTTTCCGCCACCGTCATCTCGGCGAACAGCCGCCGGCCCTGCGGCACATAAGCGACGCCGGCCTTCGGCACGTCATGCGCCGACAGGCCGGTCAGCTCCTTGCCGTCTAGCCTGATCGAGCCGGCGCGTGAGGGAACGAGGCCCATGATCGCCTTCAGCGTCGTCGTCTTGCCGGCGCCGTTGCGGCCAAACAGGCAAAGCACCTCGCCCTTGTTCAACACGAGGTCGAGGCCGTAGAGCACCTGGACCTCGCCGTAGAAGCAGTCGAGCCCGGAGATGGTCAGTGCTTCAGACCGTTTTTCAGTCATGGGGCGGTCCCCAAATAGGCGTCCTGCACTTCGGCATTGGCACGGACCTGCTCGGGCGTGCCTTCGGCCAGGATCTTGCCGGCGTTGAAGACGGTGATGCGGTCGGCAAGCTGCATGACCACCGGCATGTTGTGTTCTATCAGAAGCACGGTGGCGCTTTTGGCGATCCCGCGCACCAGCCCGATAAAATTGTCGATCTCGCTGTCGGCCAGCCCCTGCGTCGGCTCGTCGAGAATCAGCAGGCGCGGTTTTAGCGCCAGCCCCATCGCCACTTCGAGCAGGCGCTGATGGCCATAGGACAATTGCCCGGCCGGCATGTGAGAGCGGTCGGCGAGGCCGGTGCGCTCCAGCGCCGCCATGGCGCCGGCATGCACGGCGCCTTTCGAGCGGCCGTCGGTCAGCGTGCGCTGCACCGGCAGTGCGACGTTGTCGTAAGCGGTGAGATTGGCAAAGACGCTGGTGATCTGGAAGGTGTAGGCGATGCCAAGGCGGACCCTGGCGTAGGCTGGCAGGCTGGTGATGTCGGCCCCGTCGAAGACGATCATGCCCGACGACGGCTGGATGCGGCCGCTGACCAGGCTGACAAAGGTGGTCTTGCCGGCGCCGTTGGGGCCGATGACGGCACGAATCTCGCCCGGCATGAGGGCGAAGTCGACGCCGTCAACGGCGCGCAGGCCGCCGAAATTGCGGGACAGGCCCTTGGTCGTCAGCAGCGGCATCATGGCAGCCATCCCAGCCAGCGCTGGCGGATGGTGCCGAGGATGCCCTTGGGGAAGAACAGCACCAGCAGGATGAGGGCGATGCCGACGATCAGCAGATAGGCCGAGGTGTAGCCGCTGGTGATGTCGACGACATAGTACATGAACAGCGTGCCGATCAGCGGACCGAGCGTGGTCGCAGCACCGCCGAGCAGCACCCAGAGCAGCGGCAGGATGGAATATTGCACCGAGGCGAAGGTCGAGCCGACATAACCGAACAGCAGCGCGTAGGCGGCGCCCGAAGCCGCGCAGATCGTGCCGGAGACGACGACCGCGGCGAGCTTGTTGGAAAACGTGTCGTAGCCGAGCATCTTGGTCCGCTCCTCGTTTTCGCGAATGGCGACCAGCACACGGCCATACCTGGAGCGGACGATAACGAGCGCCACCAGCAGCACTATCGAGAACAGGGCGAGCGCGCTCATGTAGCGCACGGTCGGGTCGGTGAGGCCGAGCGACGCATCGCCCAAAACAAGCACACGCGCCGACTGCGGCACGACCAGGCCCTGATCGCCGCCGGTCCAGGCCGCGAAATAGAGGATTATGAGATAGAACACCTGCGCGAACATCATGGTGACGATCATGAAGGCAACGCCGGAAGTACGCAGCGCCAGCACCCCGATCACCAGCGCGAGAAGCGCGCCGCATGCAAGGCCGGCGGCGAAGGCGGCCGGCACGCTCCAGCCGAGATGGATGACGGCAAGGCCTGCGCCATAGAGCCCAGCCGAAAAGAACATGGCGTGGCCGAGGCTGAGCAACCCGACATAGCCGAACAGCATGTTGTAGCCCATGGCGAAGACCGCCAGCACCATGATGCGGGCGAGCAGCCCGTGATGATATTCCGGCAGGACGAAGCTTAGGGTGAAAAGCAGCGCGATGACGCCCAGATGCAACGTATAGGCTTTTGCCGGTGAAGCCTCCTTCATCGCGATGCCGTTCCAAACAGGCCTTGCGGCCGGAACACCAGCACCATGGCAACCAGCAGCGTGGCGATGATCTTGGCGAGCGTCGGCGAGAAGAACACCGAGATGATGCCGTCCGACAAGCCGATGAGCACGGCAGCGACGACGGTGCCGCGCAGCGAGCCGAGCCCGCCGATGATGACGACGATGAAGGACAGCAGCAGCGGGTCCTGGCCCATCAGATAGTGCGCCTGGCTGATCGGGACGATCAGCACGGCGGCCACCGCCGCCAGCATGGCGCCGAGCGCGAAGACGCCCGCATAGACGCGGTCGACCGGAATGCCGAAGGCCTGCGCCGTCTCGCGGTCATATTGCGTGGCGCGCATGACGAGGCCGATTTTCGTACGCGTCAGCACGAACCACGTCGCGACCAGCAGGAGCGCCGATGCGGCGATGACTGACAGCTTGTAGCCGGAGTAGCCGAACCACGGCAAAAGGATGCGATAGCTGAAGGGCGGCTCCACCGGCCGTGCCTCCGGACCGTAGAAGGTCAGCGCCAGTTGCTGGATGATGTAGAGTATGCCGATGGTGGCGACGATGGTGGCTTCCGGATTGTAATTCAGCCGGCGCAGCACCAGCCGTTCGGAGACGAGCGCGATCAGACCGACGATCAGCGGCGCCAGCACGAGGGCGGCCAGGAAGCCGAGCGCCGGATGGCCTGATATCGCCGTGGAGATCGCCCAGGCAAGCACCGCGCCGAGCATGAAGAACTCGCCATGGGCGACATTGACGACGCGCATGACGCCGAATACCAGCGACAGGCCGAGCGCCGTCAGCGCCAGCACGGCGGAGGTGACGAGGCCTTCGAGGGCGGCGAGGAGGAGGTGGGGTCCGAAGGCCATTATGCGCTGGCAGGTGCGAGAAGCACCGCCCTCTGTCCTGCCGGACATCTCCCCCTCAAGGGAGGAGATTGGCTGTCACCGGCCTCACGCTCCGTTCTGCGGGGCGGCAAGAAAATAGGCGTCGATGAAGGAGTGACCTCCCCCTTTGAGGGGGAGATGTCCGGCAGGACAGAGGGGGGTGGCTCGAAGCGCACCACGGCTAAAACAGCTAAGCTCACAGCGCCTGGGTCGTGTAATCCCCTTCCGGCTCATAGAGGCCGTCCTCGATCTTGGTCTTGTGGACGACGTTCAGCCGGCCGCCTTCGACCTTGGAGATGTTCTGGATGCCAAAACACTGATGGATCTTGCCGTTGAAGGTCTTCGGCCCTTGCGGATGCTCGGGGCCCTCGGCGAACTCGGTCAAGGCCTCGGTCGCCTCGACCAGCTTGGAGCGGTCTTCCGGACCCTTGTAGCCGGCATCCTCCATCGCCTTCTTGACGACATAGAGCGTTTCCCAGCAGCCGAACATGTGCGCGGCGGTGGAGACATCCTTCGGATCGCCGACGGCAGCGCCATTGTCGTCGATGCCGACGGCGGCGCGATAGGCCTTCTGCGCGGCGGAATCGTTGGGCTGCGCGTAGCGCGGCGAGCCTTCCCAGAAATGGCTGCCGTCGAGGAATTCGAGGCCGGGGCTGTTGATGTCGGTGGCTTCGAGCGAATCGATGAAGCCGAACAGCTGCGGCCGGTTGGAGCCATAGAACTCGCCGAGTTCCTTGACGAAGGTGAGCACCGCCGGACCGACCATGACGTGGTAGATCACCTCGGTCTCGGCTGGGATCTGCGGGAAGTATTTGGTGAAGGACGATTCCGTCGGCGGGATGGCGATCTGGGCAATGACTTCGGCGCCTTGCGCCTTCAGCGCCGGCGGCAGGTAGTCGCGATGGTCGTAGCCGAAGGCGAAATCTGGGAATATCTGCGTCACCTTCTTGCCGGCATTCGCCGCGATCCACGGCGCCATCGCCTGGATCTGGCTCTTCACGTCGGTGATGCCAGGCTGGAAGACGTAGCGGTTGAGCTTGGTCGAGGCGACGTGGTGGCCTTCGCTGACGACGAAATAGGGCATCTTGGCCTCGCCGGCGGCCGGCGCCGAGCCGATGACGACATGCGAAAACAGCGTGCCGTAAACGATGTCGGTCTTGTGCTGGGTGGCGAATTTGCCGACCACTTCGGCGCCGCGGCCGGGATCGGTGCCGTCATCCTCGATGACCACCTCGACCGGCCGGCCGTTGATGCCGCCGGCTTCGTTGATCGCCTTGACCGCGGCGGCGGTGGTCCTCTCGTACCAGCGACCATAGGCGGCGCCGATGCCGGTGCGGTGGGACTGGAAGCCGATCTTTATCGGCGCCGAGCTTTGCGCCTGGCTGTAACGCACGAACCCGGGCGCGACGGCAAGGCCGGCGCCCGCGGCCAACCCCTTCAGCGCCGTGCGGCGGGTGAGACCGGTGTTGGAGAGATCCAAAAACCCATTCTTGTCAGTCACGGCAGTTCCCCTTGTTTTTGAGTTTTGACCAATGGCTGTAGCGAAGCGGGCCACTCTGGTAAGAGCGCCGAAATTGCATGTGTACAAACTAAATCATCAAAGCCCTGATGTGGCAAGCGGGCTTTCCCCAAGGATCAATCGACGCCATCGAGCCGGGCTTTTGTCTCATCCGACTGAAGGCGTGGCAAGTAACCACAGGCCGAAGACCGTATAGGCGATCATCAGCACGGTGAGCGGAAACTGGCTGAGCGCGGCGCGAGCGGGAACCGGGTGCAATCGCCAGGCGAGGCCATGGGCAATGAGCACGGCGAGCATGTGGCCGGCGATGATGACGCCGGCCTGGAGATTCCACAGCCACCATGCCGAGCCGGCGCCGGCGGCCACGCCGGCTTCGATCTGCATGCCGGCGGTGCCGAGCAGGTTCCAGCCCAGCGCAAACGGGTCGGAAAGAGCGGCGATGGCGTATTGGCCATCGACCAGCAGCGCCGTCAGGTAATGCGCGACATGGTAGGCGAGCGCGATCGGCACGATCGACCAGACCAGCAGCCCTGCGGCCTGACTGAGGGAATGCGGGCTGCCGGCAAGACGCTGGCCAAGCACAATCGCAAGGATGAATGCGGCCGCAAGCAGGACGAACATCAGCACCAGCCCGAAGGTGCCGATGCCGATCACCGCCGTGCGGCCTGGAAACTCCAGCGGATTGAGGCCGAACAGGCCGAACCAGAAGAAGGTTTTCGACAGGCCATCGAAGGAGACCGACGACAGCACAAGCAGCAGGAAAGCAATGCCGCTGAGCGACAGCGGCGCGGCATCGCTGAGCTTGGCGCCCGGCCAGCACAGACTGAGCCGACCGCCTTCACTGCGCTCGACTTCATTGCGCTGAAGGAGGGCGAATCGTGCAATCATGGCGAAGAAGACGGCCAGGAACTCGCCTCGCCGGCTCCAGTCGCGGTAGCCGAACACCAGCATGGCGGCAAAACTCAGCAGCCAATAGAAGCCGGCGGCCCAGGCGAGCCGCGCCGGGTCGTCGGGCGCCGGGTCGATCAGCTCGAACCAGGCGAAGGCGAAGAACAGCACGACGGCCGGCCAGCAGCCAAGCCACGGAGGCGGGCGCCATGTCTGCCGCTTGCCGAACAGGCGGGAAATGACACGCCAAGGCCCGTACCATGGGTTCAGCCATGACCAGAGATTGCCGAGCAGCCCCTGCAGCAAAACCAGCCCAACCCAGAGCAGCGTCCAGATGGCCAGCGGCATCGGGTTGGAAAGCGGATCGCGGCTGCCGAACAAGCCGGCCGCAACAAGAATTGCAAAGCCGGCAAAGGATATCAGGCTGACGATTGCCCGTGCGCCGTCGCCGAATGCGAAAAGCGGCAGGCGCCGCCGCCAGAAGTGGGCGGGAAAGTCTGACGGCAGCAGCGCCAGGACGAGAAAGCTGGCGGCAACGGCAAGCGCGCCGCCGGCGACGTAGTAGCCCGTCGGCAGAAGCAGGACGTGGCCGCGATCGGAGGCATGGGCGAAGGCGGGGGTGGGCGGGAGGAGGATCAATGAAGCCGCAAAGGATATTGCTATTGCCAAGCGGCAGCGCTCCACGGCGAAGGAACTCATGCTATCCAAGAGTTCCCTCGCCCCTCACACCTTGACCAGTTGCTCCACGCGGTCTTTCTCGCCAAATATACGCAAATAGCGTTCGATCTCTTTCTCGTCGCCGGTGCCCTTGGCTGGATTATCCGACAGCTTGACCGCCGGGCGGCCATTGGCCTCGGTGACCTTGCAGACCAGCGAGATGGCGTCGAGCCGGTTGGTGTTGGTCGGCGCGCAGCCTTCGAAATCATTGGTCAGGTTGGTTCCCCAGCCGAAGGACATGCGCACCTTGCCGCGGAAGTGGCGGTAGGTTTCCTCGATGGTCTCGACCTCGAGCCCGTCGGAGAAGATGAGCAGCTTTTGCCTGGGGTCCTTGCCCTTTTCACGCCACCAGGAAAGGATCTTCTCGCCGCCCTCGATCGGCGGCGCGCTGTCGGGACGAAAGCCGGTCCAGTCGGCGACCCAGTCCGGCGCATCGCGCAGAAACGAAGCGGTGCCGAAAGCATCGGGCAGCACGATCAGCAGATTGCCGCCATAGTAGCGCTGCCAGTCCTGCAGCACCTTGTAGGGCGACTGCTTCAACTCCTTTTCGGAATTGGCGAGGGCGGCGAGCACCATCGGCAATTCATGCGCATTGGTGCCGAGCGCCTCGAGGTCGTTATCCATGGCCAAAAGCACGTTGGAGGTGCCGGTGAAAGCCTCGCCGATGCCTTCCTTCAGCGCTTCGACGCACCAGCGCTGCCACAGGAAGGAATGGCGGCGGCGCGTGCCGAAGTCCGAAATGCGGATATCCGGCAGCGCTTTCAGCCGCTCCGTCTTGGCCCACATTTTGGCCTTGGCGCGGGCATAGAGCACGTCGAGCGCGAACGGGCCGAACGCCCGCATGGCCGCGCGGGATCGGAGTTCATTGATAATTGCCAGCGCCGGGATCTCCCACAGCGTCGTGTACATCCACGGACCGCTGAAAGTGAGCTCGTACTGGCCATCGCGCCTGGAAAGCACGTATTCCGGCAGCTGGAAATTTTCAAGCCAGGCGAGGAATTCCGGTTCGAAGATCTGCTTGCGGCCATAGAAGGTATTGCCGCCGAGCCAGATCATCTCTTTCTTGGAGAAGCGCAAGGTGCGGGCATGGTCGAGCTGATCGCGCAGCTCCGCTTCGTCGATCTCGTCGGCAAGGCGAACCGAAGTGGTGCGGTTGATCAGCGAGAAGGTGGTGTCGATCCTGGGATACATGCCCCAGATCATCTGCAGCATCAGCAGCTTGTAGAAATCAGTGTCGAGCAGGCTGCGGACGATCGGGTCGAGCTTCCAGGTGTGGTTGTAGACGCGCCGCGCTATATCGGTCTTAGTCATGTCTCGATGCCGCCTTCACTGCTCGCTCCTAGATCGGTTCAGTTTCTGGATAGAAACGCTGAACCGCTCTAAATTTGTTTTCACGCAATTCCGAACGGAAAACCGCTGCGCACTTTTCCTGGAATTGCTTTAGCGAAATGCCTCTTAGCATTGAATTTTTGAAAGCGCCTCCCGCTTTGCGGGCTGGCCCGACAAAAAGAAAAGCCGGCGGCAAGCATGCGGCTTCGGCAATCGCGGTCTCAGGAAGCGGTCTTGGCGCCGACCACTCGGAGCGCCGGGCGCTTCCGGCGGATGCCGATGCGGCCCGCCACCGGCGCATCGGCGCGGCCGTCGGCCTGTTCTTTCTCGGCAAACAGCCAGTCGATGAACAGCTGCACGATCGGTGCCGACCTCATCTCGTTGCGACAGACGACGTAGAAATCGTCGACCGCCGGCACCGACAGGCTGAACGGCGCGACAAGCAGTCCCCTGGCGAGCAGCCCGCTTGCAGTCACAGTATCGCCAAGCGCCACGCCGTGACCATGAACCGCCGCCTCACTCGCCATGCGCGCGTCGCCGAGATGGTGCCGGCGGCCGCGCTCCAGATCGAGCGCATCGGCGGCGGCCAGCCAGGTGTGCCACTCGCGGCCGTCGTCGCCATGCAGGAAGACGTGGTCGGCGAGATCGCGCACGGTGCGGATCGGACGGTTGTTGATCAGCGTCGGGCTGACCACCGGGAACAGTTCGAGACCCGACCATTTGCGCATCCAGCAATCGGTCCAGCTGCCGTCGCCATAGTGCACGCAGACGTCGATATGTGGCGCGCGGACGTCCTTGGCGTCATTGGACGGGATCAGCGTCAGCCTGATGTCCGGATATTGCGAGGTGAAGCTGCCGAGCCGCGGGATCATCCACAGCAACAGCAGCGCCGGCACGCAGGATACCGAGAGGGCGCCGGTGCTCGCCGGCCTTGTCATGCGCTGCGTGGCGGCGGCGATGCCGTCGAAGGCGGTCGACACCGCCGGCAGCAATTCGGCCCCGTGCGGCGTCAGCTTCACCCGCTGACCGGCGCGCTCGAACAGCTTGACGCCAAGCGACTGTTCGAGCGCCTTGATCTGATGACTGATGGCGCCGTGGGTGACGTTGAGCTCAGCCGCCGCCTTGGTCAGCGAGGCATGGCGCGCTGTTGCCTCGAAGGCGCGCAGCGGATTCAGGGGAGGCAGACGCTTGGCCATCGGAGCCTCAAAGGAGCACGATCCCGAAAAATGGAACAGGTCTACGGGTACGACCTGCTCAACATAATGTGAGATTTTCTCACAGCAAAGACACTAACAATATCAATTGATTTTTCAAAGCAGCTGCAAGACACTTTGGGTCGAACAGCATCAAGACGTGAAATCCGCAGGCAGCCGGCAGGACGGCGACCGTCATTGATGGCCGCTCCGCACCAGCCATGGAGGACCGACATGGGTTATGATCGCGGCAAGCTCGAAGCCTTGCGCCGCAAATATGGCGAAAGCCATGGCGGCGAGATGTTCGACCCCAAATTCCGGCGCGTCGCCGACAAGATCTTCTCCAAGAGCGGCACGCGGCTGGCGCCCTATTCCGGCATCCCGACCTTCCTCGCCGCGCCTTACCGGGAAATTGCCGCCGACAACCCTGATTTCGGCGATCTGCAGGTGGCGATGATCGGCGTGCCGATGGACCTTGGCGTGACCAACCGGCCGGGCGCCCGCTTCGGGCCAAGGGCGCTGCGCGCCATCGAGCGCATCGGCCCCTACAACCACGTGCTGGAATGCGCGCCGACACACGAGCTGAAGGTGGCCGACATCGGCGACGTGCCATTCCAGAGCCGCTACCGGCTGGAAACCAGCCATGACGACATCGAGCGTCGCACGAACCAGATCGTCGATGCCGGCGTAATCCCGCTATCGGTCGGCGGCGATCATTCGATCAGCCATCCGATCCTGAAGGCTGTCGGCAAAAAAGCGCCGGTCGGCATGATCCATATCGACGCCCACTGCGACACCAGCGGCTTGTTCGACATGACCAAGTTCCACCATGGCGGGCCGTTCCGCAACGCGGTGCTGGACGGGGTGCTGGATCCGTCGCGGACCATCCAGATCGGCATCCGCGGCTCGGCCGAGTATCTGTGGGAGTTCACCTACGAATCCGGCATGACCGTCGTGCATGCCGAAGAGGTGACCGGCCTCGGCATGCCCGCCATCATCGCGAAGGCGCGCCAGATCGTCGGCGATGGCCCGACCTATGTGTCCTTCGACATCGACAGCATCGACCCGGCATTCGCGCCCGGCACCGGCACGCCGGAAGTCGGCGGGCTGACGACGCGGGAGGTGCTTGAACTGCTGCGCGGCCTGAAGGGCCTCAACATCGTCGGCGGCGACGTCGTCGAGGTGGCGCCGCAATATGACGCGACCACCAACACGGCCCATGCCGGCGCGCAGGTGCTGTTCGAGATCCTCAGCCTGATGGTCTTCAGCCCGGCGATCTCAGGCAAGGGGGCCTGACGCATTCAGACCATGATCCCGACGGCGGACACCGGTTTGTTGCTCCGCTGACCTACAGATCATGTCCAATCAGAAGTTCCAAGGCGAGCGCCGCGCTGGAGCCGGCGGCCGCTTTCCAAACAAACAAGCTTCCAGCAGGGGAACGACAATGGCACTTCATATGAAGCTCAAATCATCCATCGCCGGCGTGCTGATGCTCGCCGGCTTTGGTCTTGCCACCCAGGCCGCCAATGCCGACGCGGTCGACGACATCACCAAGGCCGGCGCCATCAATGTCGGCATTTTCTCCGACTTTCCGCCCTTCTCCTCGGCCAGTGCCGATATGAGCATCAAGGGCTATGACATCGACGTGGCGCAGTATATTGCCGATTCCTTGAAGGTGAAGCTCAACCTGGTCAGCGTCACCGGCCAGAACCGCATTCCGTATCTTACCGACAAGCGCGTCGATGTCCTGATGAGCGTCGGCTACTCCAAGGAGCGTGAGCAGGTGATCGATTTCGCCGCCGCCTACGCGCCCTACTATATCGCCGTGATCGGCCCGGCCGCGCTCAAGGTCGAAGACAAGGACGACCTCGCCGACAAGTCGATCGCCGTCAACCGCGGCACGCTGGAAGATACGTCGCTGACCGAGGCAGCACCCGCCTCGGCCGATATCCGCCGTTTCGACAACTACAATTCCGTCATCCAGGCCTTCATCTCGGGCCAGACCCAGTTGATGGTCGTCGGCAACGATGTCGGCGCCCAGGTGCTCGCCCGCCAGGAGGCGCTGAAGCCGGAGCAGAAATTCCAACTCCTCACCTCGCCCTCGCATATCGGCCTCAACAAGAACGAGGATCGCCTGAAGCAGGCGGTCAACGACGCGGTCGCCAAGATGCTGGCCGACGGCAAGCTGGACGAGAGCTCGCAAAGCTGGCTGAAGACTCCGCTCAATCCCGACAACCTCAAGGATTGATCTCCGGGGTAGGGACCTATCATGGGCTACAGCCTCGACTTCGGCTGGCTAGCCGATGCCACAGGCGCGATCGCGCGAGGGGCGGCCACGACGATCCTTTTGATCGCGGTGACCACACTGGCGGGAACGTTCCTCAGCATCCTCGGCGCGGCAGGGCGGCGAAACGGGCCCCTGCTGCTCAAGCGGGCGATCGGCGTCTATGTCGAAATTATCAGGAACACGCCTTTCCTGGTGCAGCTGTTCTTCATCTTCTTCGGGCTGCCCAGCATCGGCATAAGGCTCGATCCGCTGCTGGCCGCCATGCTGGCAATGACGCTCAACATGGCGGCCTACACGATCGAGATCGTCGGCGCCGGGCTCGACGCGGTGCCGCGCGGGCAGACGGAAGCAGCACTGGCGCTTGGGCTCAGGCCACGTCAGGTGTTCGTCAAGATCGTGCTGCCGCAGGCGCTCAAGGTGATCTATCCGGCGCTGACCAGCCAGATCATCATCATGATGCTGGAGTCGGCGGTGGTGTCGCAGATCGCGGTGCGCGAACTGACCTACGAGGCCGACATGCTGCAGGCGCGCACCTTCCGCGCATTCGAGACGTATTTCGTGGTGACGATCGTCTATCTCCTTCTGTCGATGGGGCTGCGCCGGCTGCTGGTCAGCGGCGGCCGCCGCGCTCTGGGAGCCGGCGTGTCATGATCGAATTCACCTTCTGGGACATCGTCCGAAACCTTGTCCTCGCCGCGCGCTGGACGGTGCTTCTGTCGCTGGCGGCTTTCGTCGGCGGCGGCGTGGTCGGGATGCTTGTGCTGTTGTTCCGGATCGCCAAGAATAAATGGGCGCGGCGGCTTGCATCGGGCTACATCGCGCTTTTTCAGGGAACGCCGCTGCTCATGCAGCTCTTCCTGATGTTCTTCGGCCTGCCGATGCTGGGCTTGCGCATTGAACCGTGGACCGCCGCAGCGCTTGGCCTCACCTTTTTCGCCAGCGCCTATCTCGCCGAGATCTGGCGCGGCGGCGTCGATGCGCTGCCGCGCGGCCAGTGGGATGCCGGCGCCAGCCTCGGCCTCCACTATCTGCAGGAACTCCGGCTGATCATCCTGCCGCAGGCGTTCTCGATCACCCGTGCGCCGACTGTCGGTTTCCTGGTGCAGCTGATCAAGTCGACGGCGCTGACCTCGATCATCGGTTTCGAGGAACTGGTCAGGACATCCAACGCGATCAACAATGCGACCTTCCAACCCTTCACCGTCTATGGGCTGGTGGCGCTGATCTTCTTCGTCATGTGTTTTCCGCTGACGCAATATGCACGCAGGCTTGAACGCGCGGCGGCCCGCTGAGTCGCACCGGTCGACCGTCGGGATTCTGCTTCAATGCCCAAAGGAGAGCGGCGGCGCGATTCTATCGCGCCGCAGCCAGCGGGCCAGAAGCAGCGCCGCCACCACCGCCAGCCCTAACGACAGGCCGATCCAGATGCCGACGCCGTCGAGGCCGGAATAGAAGGCGAGCAGCACGCCCAGCGGCAGGCCGATACCCCAATATCCGATCGCGGCATAGATCATCGGCACCTTGGTGTCGTGCAGGCCGCGCAGCATGCCGGCGGCAACCGCTTGCGCGCCGTCGAAAATCTGGAACAGCGCGGCAAAGGCCAGGAACGACACGGCAAGCCCGATCACCCTGGCATTGGCCGGTTCACCAAGATTGATGAAGGCGCTGATCAGCAGCTGCGGCCACAGGATCATCACCAGCCCCATCAGCGCCATGAACGAGACGCCGATGACAAAGGCGGTCCAGCCGGCGCGGGAAACCCCTTCCGGATTGCCGGCACCATGTGCGAGCCCGACGCGCACCGTCGCCGCCTGGTTGAGACCGAGCGGCACCATGAAGCTGACCGAGGCGATCTGGATGGCGATGGCATGCGCCGCGAGCGATGCCGCGTCGATCAGGCCCATCAGAAGGGCTGCCGCGTTGAAGATCGTCACTTCGAAGGCGAGGAGACCGGCGATCGGCAGGCCGAGCCGCAGCAGGCCCTTGAAGCGCGGCCAGTCGGCCCGCCAGAAGCGCCCGAACAGCTGATAACGGCGAAACTTCGGCTCAAGCATCACCACCGCCGCCATGCCGACGAACATCAGCGTGCTGGACAGCGTGGTGGCGAGGCCGGAGCCGGCGATGCCCATCGAAGGAGCGCCGAGATTGCCGAACATGAACACCCAGTTGAAGAAGACATTGCAGGCGACGGCAACGAAGACGATGACCAGCGCCCAACCCGGCCGCTCCAGCGCCGAGATAAACGAGCGCAGGACGATATAGCCGTAGAAGGGCAGCACCGCCCATTCGAGCCAGCGCAGGTAGATGCCGGCCTGACGTGCCAGCGCCGGTTCCTGGCCCATGGCCAGCAATACGGCCTCGCCGTACCAGAGAAATATCCAGATCGGGATTGAGATAAGGATCGCCAGCCACAGGCCCTGCCGCACGGTGCGGCGCAGATCGCGCACCGAGTGACGACGGCGGCCGAGTTCCGTGGCGATCATCGGCGAGGTCGCCAGCATCAGGCCAAGCCCGAAGATCAGCGGCATGAAATAGAGGTTGGCGCCGAGCGCACCGCTGGCCAGCGTGTCCGGACCCAGCCGCCCCATCATCATAACGTCGGTGGCGGTCATCGCGGTCTGGCCGAGATTGGTGAGCACCATCGGCCAGGCGAGCGCCAGCGTCGCCCTGATTTCCTGACGCCAAAGATTTTCCGGCGCGCGAGCGCCGGCTTCGATCGCAGACATTTTTCGCCTATCCGATTGCGGCGCGTCGGCAAAAGGCCGGAAGCCGCGTCTCAGCGCGGAAAACAGCCGTGATCGGCCCGGATTCCGCATTAACAGCCCGGCTTGTCTACGAAATGGGCAGCTATGGCAAGAGGCTGACTCAGAGGAAGAGTTGAGCCAGAGCGTACGGTCTCATTCCGCCTATTTTGGCCCGCTTGTTTGGAGAGAGCGCAGAAGCCGCTATGGTTGCGTCGCTGACCTGACGAGCAGGCAAGATATCGGATTCCATCGAAAGGCATGCGGATGAGCGCGTTTCCCGAAATCTATCTGGTTCGGCATGGCGAGACGGAATGGAGCGCGTCGGGAAAGCACACCGGCCTGACCGACATACCGCTGACGCCGGCCGGCGAGGAGGCCGCCGGGCGGGTAGCTGAGCGGTTGCAGGGCCTTTCGTTCCAGGCTGTCTGGTCGAGCCCGTCGCAGCGCGCCTTCAAGACTTGTACGCTGGCCGGCTTCGGTTCGGCCGGCGTGAAGAAGGCCGATCTGGCGGAATGGGATTACGGCGCTTACGAGGGGCTGACCACAAAGCAGATCCTCATCGAACGCCCCGGCTGGCGTCTCTTTCGTGACGGCTGCCCTGATGGCGAGGCGGCAGAGGACGTCGGCGCAAGGGCGGATCGGATCGTCGACGAGTTGCGTGGCGTCAACGGCAATGTCCTGGTGTTTTCGAGCTCTCATTTCCTGCGGGTGCTGGCTGCGCGCTGGCTCGGCCTGCCGCCGCAAAATGGCGCTCTGTTCGTGCTGGATACCGCCAGCACAAGCGTACTCGGCTATGAGCACGACCTTAGCGAACCAATTATCCGGCGATGGAACCAGAGATAGCAGACGCTTTACAGGCTTGTTCGCGTCTATCTGATCGCGTCCAGCGCCTGCCTCTGCCGGTGCATCTCCAAAAACACACGATAGTCGCGGTCGAACCGGCCGGCGGCCGCCGAATTGGGCTCTCGCGTCTTGCCGCCTTGCTGCATGGCGACGCAGGCGGCGTTCAAATCGGGAAAAAGGCCAGCGGCCGTGGCGGCGATCATGCCGGTGCCGAGCAACACGGCCTCATCGGCCAGCGGCTCGACCACCGTGCAGCCGGTGGCGTCGGCATAAAGCTCCATCAGCAGCAGGTTCTTGGTGTGGCCGCCGGTGACATGCAGCGTGTCGATCAGATAGCCGTTCTCGTTCAGGGCTTCCAGCACATGGCGCACGCCTAGCGCAATGCTTACGGCGGTGCGCCAATAGAGCTTGCACAAGCTGTCGAAGGAGGAATCCAGCGTCAGCCCGCTGATGACGCCGACGGCATGCGGGTCGGCGAGCGGCGAGCGGTTGCCGTGGAAATCCGGAAGCACATGCAGCCTTGCCGCAAGACTGTCGCCCTCGACGGTGCGCAGTTCGGCAACGCGCCGAGCGATCCTGGCGTGCATGGCGGCATCCGGCTCACCGCCGGCGCCGTGCCAGCGGATGATGTGATCGAGCAGCGCGCCGGTGGCTGACTGGCCGCCTTCCGACAGCCAAAGGCTGGGGAGCGCAGCGCCATAATACGGGCCCCAGACGCCGGCAAAGGGTTGCGGGTCGGGCGACATCGCCATGACGCAGCTCGAGGTGCCGGCGATCAGCGCCAGATGCCGGCCGATGTTGGTTTCATCGCCGGCAAAGCCGCCGAGCACGCCGAGCGCGCCGGCATAGGCGTCGATGACGCCGGCGCCGACCCGGCATTTTTCGGTCAGGCCAAGCTCAGCCGCAGCTTCCGCACCCAGCAGGCCGAGATCGGCGCCGACCGGGCTGGCCTTGTCAGGCAGATTGCCATGCTCGAAAAGATCGCCGAGCCCGACCGCTTGGAAGAAGTCGTGCCGCCAGCCGGTCTCTTCATGCGCCAGATAGGTCCATTTGGCGGTCAGCGTACATTGCGAGCGGGCGAGCGAACCGGTCGCCTTCCAACTGAGAAAGTCGGCTAGGTCGAATAGATAGCCGGCTTCGTTCCATGTTCCGGGCAGGTTGCGCTTCAGCCACATCAGCTTCGGCGTCTCCATTTCGGGCGACATGACGCCGCCGATATAGTCGAGCACGGCATGGCGGCTTTCGGTGCATTCATCGGCCTCGGCAATGGCGCGGTGATCGAGCCAGACGATGGTGTCCCAGCGCCTGTCGCCCGACACCGAGACGCTGAGCTGGCCACCATCCTTGCCCCGCACCACCAGCGAGCAGGTCGCGTCGAAGGAGATGCCGACAATGTCCTCCGCTGCCGCGCCGGCTTTTTCGCGGGCGGCGCGCACGGCTATGCAGACCGCCGACCAGATATCCTGCGAATCGTGTTCGGCCTGGTCGGCCTTCGGCCGGTTCATGGCGATCGGGTGCTCGGCGCGACCGAGCAAGGTGCCTCCGGTGTCGAGAATGCCCGCACGGGCGCTCCCGGTGCCGACATCGACCGCGCAAACGAAACTGTTCGTCAAGGTGTTCTTGCTCTCGCTCCCAGGCCTGCAATCAGATCGGGCAATTGCAGCATGTCAGCGAATATAAAGTCCGGTTCACTCGACGCAAGCCGCGCTTTCAGTGCCGGGTTGCCGGCATGCGAACCGCCGGTGAAGGCAAGGACGCGCATGCCCGCCGCCCGTGCCGCCGCGACGCCGGCGGGGCTGTCCTCGACGACGAGACAATTTTGCGGGATTGCCCCCATGTTGGCGGCTGCGTGGAGAAAAAGGTCCGGCGCCGGCTTGCCCCGCGCCACCATGGCGGCGCTGAACAGATGCGGCTCGAGCAGCCCGAGCAGCCCGGTGACGTCGAGCGCATAGCGGATGCGGTCCAGCGTGCCGGAGGAAGCAACGCAGCATGGCATGGCGAGCCTCGGCAGAACCTGCCCGATGCCGGGAATCGGTTTCAGCTCCTCGCGAAATTTGCGCATCAGCTCGACGCGCATCTCGCTCAGGTGCTGGTCGGTGATATCAAGTCCGAAGTCGCGGCCGAGGATTTCGCGGACGTTTTTCATGCTCTTGCCGAGGAAATGCTCATAGGCGGCGTCCTCGCTGACACTGCCGCCGGCGAGCGTGATCATGCTAAGCAGCGCCGAAACGGACAGCCCCTCGCTGTCGACCAGCACGCCATCGCAGTCGAAAATGACCAGGTCAGGCGTCATGGGCATTGAGCCGATCTTAGAGATTTCCGGCGAGATAGCGCGTCAGTGTCGCGCGCGCACCATCGGCCCAGAGCGCCTTGAGCGCATGGGCGAAGGCCTCGACGAACGGCGCCGAGCGTCCGACCTCGCCATAGATGTCGTCCATCGCCAGCCAGGCGGCAGGCGCATCCTTTGCCGCCCTGGCGGTCGTCTGCAGCCGGTCCCAGCTCGGATCATTGGGTTCGATGACGGCGCCGCTATCTGAGGTGCCGAAGCAGTAGCGGCACCACAGCGCCGATTCCAGCGCCAGGCCGGCGACTCCCTTGCCAGCCTTCAGCCGGTCGGCGATGGTCGGGATGATGAATTTCGGCTGCCGGTTGGAGCCGTCGAGGCAGAGCCTGCGGATGGTGTCGCCGATCTTCGGATTCGAGAAGCGGTGCTCAATGAGTTGATAATAGTCTTCCAGCACGGTGTCCGGCACCGGCGGCACGGTCGGGATGATCTCGTCGTGCTCCAGTCTGTAGAGAAAGCCGCGCACCAGCGGCTCCTGCATTGCCTCGTGGACGAAATGGATGTCCATCAGCCCGGCCGGATAGGCGATGGTCGCATGACCGCCATTGAGGATGCGGATCTTCATCAACTCGTAGGGCGCGACATCACTGACGAACTGTACGCCGACCTTTTCCAGCGGCGGGCGGCCGTTGGTGAAATGGTCCTCCAGCACCCATTGCCTGAACGGTTCGCAGAATACCGGCCAGTTGTCGTCGATCCCGAATTCGCTCGAGAGAATGCCACGCTCGCGGTCAGTGGTGGCCGGCGTGATGCGGTCGACCATGCCGTTGGGAAAGGCAACGTTATCGCTCACCCAGGTCGCCAGATTCTCGTCAATCAGCCGGGCGAGGCCGATGACGCCATCAGCGGTGACATGGCCGTTGTGAGGGATGTTGTCGCAGGACATGATTGTGAAGGGCACGATGCCGTCGTCGCGGCGGCGCATCAGCCCGGCAAGAATGATGCCGAAGACAGTCTTCGGCGTTGCTTCCGGCTGCGCATCGGCGACGATGTCGGGATGGGTCGGGTTGAACACGCCCGACGCCGGGTCGATGAAGTAGCCACCCTCGGTGATGGTCAGCGAAACGATCCTTATCGCCGGATCGGCAAGCCGTTCTATGATCGCGGCCGCGTCGCCCGGCATCAGGAAATCGATCATGACACCGGTGACGCGGGCGCTCATGTGGCCAGAATCCTGCTCGACCACGGTGGTCAGCCAGTCCTGTTCCTGCAATTTGCCGCGGCCGACCTTTTCGCCGTCGAAGACGCCGGCGCCGACAAGTGCCCAGTCGTGGCCGACGCCCGCATTGAACAGATCGTCGAGATAGACGGCCTGATGCGAGCGATGGAAGTTGCCGACCCCGAAATGGACGATACCGGCCTTGAGCGCCGCGCGATCATATTTCGGGCCGGCGACCTCAGGCGGAAGCTTGGCGAGGATGGAGGAAGAGAGTTTCACGGTCATCTGCTTTACCCTTTAGCGGGACGGCTCTTCCCCCCGGTGGAGGAGACGGGGAGAAGAGCGCCTTCGCCCCCTCAACTCATCCACTGGCCGCCATCGACATTGTAGGTCTGGGCGACGATGTATTCGGCGTCGTCGCTGGCCAGGAACACCGCCATGCCGGTGAGGTCTTGCGCAGTGCCCATGCGGCCATAGGGCACGGCTTCGCCGACCAGCCTCTTCTTTTCGCCCTTCGGCCGGTTCTCGTATTTGGCGAACAGCGCATCGACATGGTCCCAGTGCTCGCCGTCGACGACGCCCGGCGCAATAGCATTGACGTTGATGCGGTGCTTGATCAGGTCGAGCCCGGCCGACTGGGTGAGCGAGATGACGGCGGCCTTGGTGGCGCAATAGACGGCAACCAGCGCCTCGCCGCGGCGCCCGGCCTGGCTCGCCATGTTGATGATCTTGCCGCCCTGGCCAGCCGCGATCATCGAGCGGGCGCCGGCCTGCAGCATGAACAGCGTGCCGGCGACATTGACGGAAAACAATCTGTCATAGCTCGCCTTGCTGATCTCGACGATCGGCGCCAGGTCGAACAAAGCGGCGTTGTTGATCAGAATGTCCAGCCCGCCGGCCCTTGTCTCGACCGCCTTGACCGCCGCCTCGATCGAACCGAGGTCGGTGACGTCCAGTTTCACAGCGTAAGCGTTGCCGCCGATCTCCGAAGCGGTCTTTTCGGCGGCTTCGAGATTGATGTCGCCGATGGCGACCATGGCGCCCTCGCGGACATAGGCTTCGGCGAACGCCCTGCCGATGCCGCGCGCCGACCCGGTGATCAGCGCCGATTTACCCTTCAGCCTCATTGCATCATCGCCTTTCCATCGGCGCCGAAGCGGTGCAGCTTGGTCTTGTCCGGCGTCAGATAGATCGTGTCGCCGTGATGGGCGGCCAGTTCGCCGTCGGCGCGCACCGTCAGCGGCCCGACACCGTCGGCCTGCACGTGCAAAAGCGTGTCGGAGCCGAGATGCTCGGCGACGCCGACCGTGGCTTTCCATTCGCCTGACGTCTTCGAGATGTTCATATGCTCGGGACGGATGCCGACGGTCTTGGCGCCATGTTTGGCCGCCGGCGCGCCTTCGATCAGGTTCATCTTGGGCGAACCGATGAAGCCGGCGACGAACAGGTTCTTCGGCGTCTTGTAGAGTTCCATCGGCGAGCCGACCTGTTCGATGTTGCCGGCATTGAGCACGACGATCTTGTCGGCCATGGTCATCGCCTCGACCTGGTCGTGGGTGACGTAGATCATCGTCGTCTTGAGCTGATGATGCAGTTCGCTGATCTCCAGCCGCATGGTACCGCGCAGCGCAGCGTCGAGATTGGACAGAGGTTCGTCGAACAGGAAAGCCGATGGCTGGCGCACGATGGCGCGGCCGATGGCGACGCGCTGGCGCTGACCGCCGGAGAGCTGGCCGGGGCGGCGATCGAGATAGTTGGTGAGGTTCAGGATGCGCGCCGCGTCCTTCACCTTCCGATCGATGGTCGCCTGGTCCTCGCCCGCCATCTTCAGCGGGAAGGCGATGTTCTTGGCCACCGTCATGTGCGGGTAGAGCGCATAGGACTGGAACACCATGGCCAGCTTGCGCTTGGCCGGCGCCTCGCCGGTGACGTCGCGGCCGTCGATGTTGATGGTGCCGGCGGTGGTATCCTCCAACCCGGCGATCAGTCGCAGCAGCGTGGACTTGCCGCAGCCCGACGGGCCGACGAAGACGACGAACTCGCCGTTCTCGATGACCAGGTCGATGCCCGGAATGATGATCGTCGACCCGAACGACTTGGAGACGTGCTTGAGCGTGATGTTTCCCATGGTTTCCTCCCCGAGCGGTTATTTTTCGCCAGATGCTTCGAGCAAAGTCGCTACTTCACGGCACCAAATGTCAGGCCGCGCACCAGCTGCTTCTGGCTGAACCAGCCCATGATCAGGATCGGCGCGATCGCCAGCGTCGAGGCCGCCGACAGCTTGGCCCAGAACAACCCTTGAGGGCTTGAGAAGGAACTGATGAAGGCGGTGAGCGGGGCGGCCTCGGTGGTGGTCAGCCGGATCGTCCAGAACGCCTCGTTCCATGCCAGGATGATGTTGAGCAGCATTGTCGAGGCGATGCCCGGCACAGCCATCGGCGTCAGCACATAGACGATCTCGTTCCAGAGCGATGCGCCATCCATGCGCGCCGCTTCCAGGATCTCGCCCGGGATTTCGCGGAAGTAGGTGTAGAGCATCCACACCACGATCGGCAGGTTGATCAGCATCAGCATGATCATCAGACCGATGCGGCTGTCGAGCAGTCCGGTATCGCGGAAGATCAGGTAGATCGGGAACAGCACGGCAACCGCCGGCATCATTTTGGTGGAAAGCATCCACATCAGGATGTCCTTGGTCCACTTGCCCGGCGAGAACGCCATCGACCAGGCCGCCGGTATGGCGACGAGCAAAGCCAGGATAGTCGAGCCGACCGACAGGAACACGGAGTTGAGGAAGAACTTGAAGTAGCCGCTCTGCGCCTCGACCGCGGTATAGCTCTCCGTGGTTCCCGACGGAAAGAGGTTGAAGCCCTGAATGGCCTCCTGCTCCGACTTGAACGAGGTGATGATCGTATAGAGGATCGGGAAGAAGATCAGCAGGGCGACGATCCAGGCGGCCGCGGTCGCAATCGTCTTGTGCTGGGTGCTGACTGCACGTGCCATCGTTTCCTCCCTTATTTGTCCAGGTTCTTGCCGACCGCGCGCATGGCGAAGAAGGCGACGATGTTGGCGAGAATGACGGCGAGGATGCCGCCGGCGGATGCCTGGCCGATTTTGAACTCCAGCAACGCCTTCTGGTAGACGAGGAAGGGCAGGTTGGTGGAGGCGTAGCCCGGGCCGCCATTGGTGGTGACGAGGATCTCGGCATAGACCGACAGAAGGAAGATCGTCTGGATCAGGATGACGACGGTGATGGCGCGCGACATATGCGGCAGCGTCAAATAGATGAAGCGGCTGATGAAGCCGGCCCCGTCCATCTCGGCGGCTTCCTTCTGCTCGCCGTCGAGCGACTGCAGGGATGTCAAGAGGATCAATGTCGCAAACGGCAGCCACTGCCAGGCGACGATGATGATGATCGCCAGCATGGGATACTGCCCAAACCAGTCGATCGGCTGCCCGCCGAAGAAGCGCGCAATGTCGGCAAAGACGCCGTATTGCGGATGCATGATCATGTTCTTCCAGACCAGTGCGGCGACCGGCGGCATGACGAAGAACGGCGAGATGACGAGGATACGGACGATGCCCTGTCCCCACATCGGCTGATCGATCAGAAGCGCCAGCAGGATGCCGCCGATCACCGTGATCAAAAGCACGCTGCCAACGAGGATAAGCGTGTTGAGGATCGACTGCAGGAATGCCGGATTGGAATAAAAAAGCGCGTAGTTCGAGAAGCCGACGAACCCGTCGCGGATCGGGTTGAGCGGATTGTACTGCTGGAAGGAGAACCACAGGGTGAATGCCAGCGGAACGATCATCCAGACGAACAGCAGCACCACGGATGGCGCCATCATGAAGCGGGCAAGCGAACGGGTCTGCTGAGTAGCCATGACGGTCACCCTTCAAAGGTCAGCCAAATTTTCAGAGTTTGAAGGTGGCCGCCCGAACTGGGATTCGGGCGGCCCCCTGCTGGTCAAGGTGGGGGCCGGCCACAATGGGCAACCGGCGTTCGGCACCGGGAGGAGCCTACTGAATATAACCGCCCTCGGTCATCGTTGCGGTGGCAGCGTCCTGGGCCTGCGTCAAGGCGTCGTCGACACTGGTCTGGCCGGCGAGTGCCGCCGAGAACAGCTGGCCGACGGTGGTGCCAAGGCCCTGGAACTCAGGGATGGCGACGAACTGGACACCGACATAGGGTACCGGCTTGACGGTCGGGTGCGTCGGATCGGCGGCGTTGATCGAGTCCAGCGTCATCTTGGCGAAAGGCGCTGCCTTCTGGTATTCGGGGTTGGCGTAGAGCGAGGAGCGCGTTCCGGGCGGAACATTGGCCCAGCCTTCCTTCGATGCGACGAGCTCGGCATAGGCTTTGCTGGTTGCCCAGGATACGAACTTCTGAGCGGCGTCAGCCTTCTGCGTGCCGGCAGGAATGGCCAGCGACCACGCCCAGAGCCAGTTGCCGCGCTTGCCCAAGCCATTGTCGGGCGCCAGAGCATAACCGACCTTGTCGGCGACCGTGGAGTTCTTCGGGTCTGAGACGAAGGACGCAGCGACGGTGGCGTCGATCCACATGCCGCATTTGCCCTGCTGGAACAGCGCCAGGTTTTCGTTGAAGCCGTTGGAAGACGCGCCCTCCGGGCCATTGGCCTTCATCAGGTCGACATAGAACTGCAGCGTGTTCTTCCACTCGGGCTGGTCGAATTGCGGTTTCCAGTTCTCATCGAACCAGCGTGCGCCGAAGGAGTTCGACATGGCGGTCAGGAAGGCCATGTTCTCGCCCCAGCCGGCCTTGCCGCGCAGGCAGACGCCGTTCACGCCATTGGCGCGATCGGTCATCTTCTCGGCGGCCTGCTTGATGAAGTCCCAGGTCGGCGCGTCGGGCATGGTCAGCCCGGCCTTCTCCATCAGGTCCTTGCGGTACATGACGAAGGAGCTTTCGCCGTAGAACGGTGCCGCATAGAGTTTGCCGTCGACCGAGAGGCCACCGGCGATGGCCGGGATGATGTCCTTGACGTCATAGTCGTCGCCGAGCTTGTCGAGCGGCAGCAGCCAGCTCTGCTTGGCCCAGATCGGAACCTCGTAGGTGCCGATGGTCATCACGTCATACTGGCCACCCTTGGTGGCGATGTCGGTGGTGACGCGCTCGCGCAGCACGTTCTCCTCGAGCGTGACCCATTGGAGCTGGATATCGGGGTTCTTGGCGGTGAAGTCGTCGGTCAGCGTCTGCATGCGGACCATATCGCCATTGTTGACGGTGGCGATGGTGATGGATTCGGCATGCGCGGCGAACGCAAGGGTGCTGGCCGACAACAGACCCAGGGTGAGCGTGCGAAGTTTCATCAAATTCCTCCCATAGACCAAGTGAGCATTTGCCTTGGCTGTGAGCAATTACTCATTTTGCGTGATTTATGTCAAGCCGGATTCGTTGCTGCAGCGCAGCACGAAAGCTCGTGCGGCATCCGGTTCCAGACGCATTCGGGGGTATTTGAAGACAGTGGGATGGCTATCGGCGCACGCGAAATGCCGGATTTCGGCGCCCACTTGATTGGACAATTGCCGACCTACTGGCCGGCAATCTCAGCCAGGATCCATTCGCGAAAAGCGCGGATCTTCGGCACGTTGCGCCGCGCCTGGGGATAGACCAGCCAGTAGGCGTGGCCGTCGTCGCCGACCAGATCGAAAGGCTGGATCAGGCGGCCATCGGCAAGCTCGGCCCTGAAGAGAGCGGCCGTCACGATCGCCACGCCCTGCCCGGCAATCGCGGCGTTTGCCTCATAGGCCTGCGCCCCCATGCTGGAGCCGGGGCGCTTGGCCAGTTCCTCGACCGGCAGGCCGGCGGCGATAAACCAGTCCCGCCACCAGATGTCGCCGGGATCGAGGATCGGCAGGCGCAACAGGTCGGCCGGCTCCTTCACCCCGCCGATGGTCGCCGCGAGTTTCGGGCTCAGCATCGGCGTGAAGTCCGCATTGAAAAGCTTGTGCACCTCCACGCCCGGCCAGTTTCCGCCGCCCGAACGGATGGCGATGTCGATGTCCTCGCGGGCGAAATCGACGAGGCGGTTCGATGTATCGAGACGCACGGCCAGCGACGGATGCGCGACCTGGAACGAGCCGAGATGCTGCGCCAGCCAGTTCGAGGCAAAGGTCAGCAGCGTCGAGACGCAGAGCATCCCATCGGCGCCGCTGCGCGCCGCGGCATAGGCTCCACCCAACAGGGCGAACGCCTCGCTGACCGCAGGCGCCATGCGTTGCCCGGCCTCGGTCAACTCGATCTGCCTTGGCCGGCGCAGGAACAAAGGCGCCCCGACGCGCTCCTCCAGAAGCTTGATCTGATAGCTCGCCGCCGCCTGCGTCATGCCGAGCTCGCCGGCGGCCTTAGTGAAGGAAAGATGCCGCGCCACCGCCTCGAACACCCGGATCGCCTGAAGGGGAGGGAGCTGGGAGACCTGCCGTGACTTGAGTTCGGGCATAAGCCCTCCTTATGGGCCGTGATCGACGTTTGATTGGCAGCAAGGCCCGATCCAGCCGATATTTGAGGTCGACGATCACTCTCGTCCAGAAATAACGAAGGCTGACGATCATGACCATTGTACAGGAAAAGCTATTTCTGACGCCAGGCCGAGGCTGGTTTTTGCGGCTGGCGCGTGGATTGGCACGGCCCGGAGCCAGGAAACGGGCTTATCTCGACATCAGGGAATTGCCGCCGCATCTGCAGCGCGACATGGGTTTTCTCGACGGCAACGATCCTTACGGCCGGCGCAAATAGCCTTGCTGGACTTATCCCTAATCAGCTGGCCGCCAGCAAGGCGGCGGCGGTCCGTTCGTCGGTGATGAGACCGTTGACCAGCCGCCGGTTTACAGCCGCAAGGATGCCCGGCAGTTTCCGCTCGCCCATGGCGAGCGCGATCACCAGCGATTTTTCACGCGACGGCAAAGATGCCGAGGACACTCTGTCATTGGTGATGCCCTCGATCATCCGGCCTTCGCGATCGAACACCCAGCCGACGATCTCAGCGACGCCGCCCGCTTTTTGCAGCGCCTTCAGTTCACTTTGCGAAATGAAGCCGTCCTCGTAAAGCGGCGCCTTTGGGCCGAGATCGCCGATGCCGACGAAGGTGACGTCGGCCTCCGCGGCAAGTGCCAGCGTCGGTTGGATCATCGGTTGGCTGAGCAGCATCTCGCGCTCCTCCGGCGAGGAGGCGATGACCGGCAACGGCATTGGGAAGGAGCGCGCCTTGACCCTGTCGGCCATGGTGAAGATGACGTTGTAGAAAGCGGCCGAACCGTCGGGCGAGATGTTACCAGTCAGCGACACCACCTTGTGCTGCGGACATTCCATCGGCGGCAGCTGCTCGATTGCCGCCTTCAGCGTGCGGCCGGTGCCGATCGCCATGACGATCGGCACCGGCGAGCGCAACCGTCTTTCGATTTCGGCAGCCGCCGCCACGGCGACGCCGATGGTGGAGGAGGAAGCGGGATCGCTCGGCACCACCTCGACCAAATCGAGCGCGAAGCGCGATTTCAGCCGGGCCGCCAGGTCGAGGCAATTGGCGATCGGGTGGTCGACACGGACCTTGATAAGTCCTTCCGACACCGCCAGCGACACCAGCCGCTGCGCCGTCTGTCGTGAGATGCCGAGCGTCGAGGCGATCTGGTCTTGCGTGTTACCGGCGACATAATAGAGCCAGCCGGCGCGCGCCGCGTCGTCCAGCCTGTTGCTGCCGCTCTCCTGCCGGGAATTCAACTTGCTGCCTCCCTGCCCCCGAGCATCGAGGCGGGAGCGCCTTACTTTTACGGCGAAATGCGCTTGTGCGCAATTGCCTACCGCCAGAGCAATTGCTTAGATAAACGCTGATGAACCTGTGGTGCTTCGAGTGGATGAATTTAGGCAAGCAATTTTTGAAGTCGGCAATTTTTGAACTCCCGCAATGTCGGTGCAGGCAGGCGCCGCGGTTTATCTCCCGACGCAAACCCTTTAAGGGATTCGGACAAAGGAGCCTCGCATGACGCCGAAAGCGGTTTTCTGGGACATGGACGGCACGCTGGTCGACAGCGAGCCATTGCACGAGGCGGCGCTGATTGCGGCGCTGCACAGCGTCGGCATCGCGGCGCCGGCCGACCTGCATGAGCGGGTGCTCGGCATTGCCGCATGGCCGGTCTACGAGATGCTGCGCGACGAGTTCGGCCTCGACCTGCCCTTCGATGACTGGATCGTGCGCAAATACGACCACTATCTGCCGATGGCCGAGACGCTGAAGCCGCGCCCCGGCGCGATCGAGATCTTCAACGAGCTGCGCGCGCTTGGCGTGGCGCAAGCGGTGGTGTCCAATTCCGACCGGCTGGTCGTCGACGCCAATCTGCGCATGGTCGGTCTTTTCTATCCCGGCATGAAGACGGTCAGCCGCAACGACGTGCGCGAAGGCAAGCCGCATGCCGAGCCGTTCCTGCGCGCCGCATGGCTGGCCGATGTCGATCCGGCCGATGCCGTAGCCGTCGACGACAGCGTGACCGGCGTCACGGCGGGATTGGCGGCGGGGATGAGGACGATCTTCTGGCCGGAAGTGCCTATGGAAGGGCCGCCGGGCGCGATCGTCATCAACAGCGCCGACGAGTTGCGGGCTGAGCTGGGCCTTTAGGCATCAGTTCCGGTAAACCGGCTCCTGCTCGTCGAGGATCGCCTTCAATTCGGAAAGGTGCCGCTCGGCCTGGCCGGGATAATCTTCCTGCTCCGTTGCTGCCTTCTCGGCGATTTCGTCCGACAGGACCCGCAGCGGTCGGCCGGTCCACAGCGCCTTGATGTAGGTCTCGGCGGCGCGTTCGAAATAGAACATGCGGTTGAAGGTGTCGGCGACGCTATCGCCGATGACCAGCACGCCATGGTTGCCCATGACCATTACCTTGACCTTCGGATCGGTAAGCAGCTGTGAGCAGCGTTCGCCCTCTTCCTCGAAGGCGAGCCCGCCATAATGGCCATCGACGACGTGACGGTTGAAGAAGATCGCCGAGTTCTGGTCGATCGGCGGCAACGTCGAGTCGGCGAGCGAAGCGAGCACCGTGGCGTGGATCGAGTGCACATGCATGACGCAGCGCGCATGACGCACATTACGATGGATGGCGCCATGCAGGCCCCATGCCGTCGGGTCGGGTGCATTCGGGCCGGAGAGCGTATCGGGATCGTTGGCGTCGATCAGCAGCAGGTCGCTCGCCTTGATGCGTGAGAAATGCACCTGGTTGGGATTCATCAGGAATTGCGAGCCGTCATCGTTGACGGCCAGCGAGAAATGATTGGCCACGGCTTCATGCATGTTGAGCCGCGCCGTCCAGCGGAAGGCGCAAGCCAGATCGACGCGCTCTTCGTGAAATGGCAGATTGGTTAGCGGTTCCTTCTGCAGGCGGGCGATGCTCATCGAAAACCTCCGTGAAAGAAGCAAGGATGCCGCGCGCCGCAGATGCGCGCAACCGGATTCGTTTGGTGCAGACGAGAGCTTTGCCTTACGCCGCAGTGCTTCTGGCGGCACCAACGCGCAGCCCGCCATGCTCGATTATGAAATCGATCACTTCCTGGAGTCCCTTGCCGCGCGACAGATCGGTGAAGCCGAACGGCCGCTTGCCGCGCATGCGGGCGGCATCGCTCTCCATGACATCGAGGTTGACGTTCACATAAGGGGCGAGATCGCTCTTGTTGATGACCAGGAAATCGGACCGGGTGATCGCCGGCCCACCCTTGCGCGGGATTTCCTCGCCTTGGCAGACGGAGATGACGTAGAGCGTCAGATCAGCGAGGTCGGGGGAAAACGTGGCGGCAAGATTGTCGCCGCCCGATTCGATGAAGACGATATCGAGATCCGGGAATTTTTTGGTCATCTCGGCGATCGCCTGCAGATTGATCGAGGCGTCCTCGCGGATGGCGGTGTGCGGGCAGCCGCCGGTTTCGACGCCCATGATGCGATCCTCGGGTAGCGCCTGAAGCCGGGCCAGCATCATGGCATCTTCCTTGGTATAGATATCGTTGGTGACCACGGCGATGGAGAACTCGTCGCGCAGCGCCTTGCAGAGCTTTTCGGTGAGCGTCGTCTTGCCGGAGCCGACGGGGCCGCCGATGCCGATGCGAAGGGGACCATTGGCTTGTGTCATCTAGCGAACTCCGTGATGGCAAGGACGGCGAAGCCGAGCCCGATCAAAAGGCACAGCGGCGAATAATAGCTGACATCGAGCCGGGCGAAGGGCTGTTCGGGCGCCAGCCGGCGCCACCACGGTGTAAAGCCGGCAATGCCGCGCGCCAGGAAGACCAGCGCGATGAGCAGCGCTGTCGCGGCGAGCCCAGCCTTAGGAAAGGGCGTGGCAAACACGCCTTCGAGCGCCATCGGCCACAGTGTCGCCAGGCCGAGACAGGCAGCAACGGCAAAGCTGGCGAAGGGCGCTGGCATTTCGTCGACGCCACGGAAGCCGACCACCGCGCGGGCGCAGGAGGCAGCGTCCCTGCCCGGCCAGATGCCGCCAATGCCCCAATAGACATGCAGCGCGGTGATCAGCAGCAGGACCAGCGAGAGGGCGAAAGCGAGGACGATCATGAGCGGCCTGCAGCAGACAGATGGCGTTTGCCAATGTTCAAATTCCAACCTCCACCATCTTCGTCGCGGTCAGGCCAGAACCGCAGTGTCTCGCCGTTGGCAAACCGAATTTCCGCCTGTTTCCGCAATCCGCGCAGCGACACGCTGATGACGGTCTTGCCGACCGACAGTTCGATTTCCTTGGCAATCCGGCGCGGATTGTCAGACCAACGCAGACAGTAACCGTTGGTTTTGCGTAGCTCCCAACAGGCGGAGGCAAGAAAGAGATCCCATTCTGCACGTCTGAAATGGCCAACTCGACGCTTGCCGCTTAGGCGTTTTGCATAGCGGTGCGGCGTTGTCGCGCCGAAGCCGATGTTGATTGTCGATCCGATCGAGTGCCCGACCACGCTGATGGGCGACAGACGAATGCCGTTAAATCTCTTGATGAGGCAGAGCCTGTTTGCACTAAGGCTCATGACCGGAACAGCCGCGAATACTGGGTTTCGTGCTTCATCGCCATGACATCCGAGACGAACGCGCAGCCGCCGAGATCATCCAGCGTCGAGCCGGCAGCACGGGCGGCGACGCCAAGCGCCAGCGGTTCGAAGCCGGCGAGCAGCGCGGTGGCGCCGGTCTGGCCGACGACGCCGAGCCGGATCGCGGCCTGGACCAGGTTGGAGAAGAAGGTCTGCAGGAAGGCGGCTAGCGCGTCCTGCAGGGCAATGGCGTTGCCGCCAGAAACGGCGCCGACGGCGATGCAATAGGCGCACTCGGCCGGCAGACGGTCCAGCACCTGACACGGCCACGCCGATGCCGCCTTCAGGAAGGCGGCACCCTGCAGCATGGTCTCGGCATGGCGCTCGCGCGAGCCGGCCAATGCCTCGGCAAGTGCCGCGATCTCATCGAGATCGCCGCCCTCGCGGGCGCGCCGCCAGCTTTCGGCAAACAGCACCGCGTCGTTCCAGCCCGAACCAAGCTCGACCAGTGTCTCCAGCCATGCGGCGAGGTCTTTGCTATTGGCAACCAGCCCGGCATGCACGGCTTGCTCGAGACCATGGCTGTAGGAAAAACCGCCGACCGGGAAGGCAGGCGACAGCCAGGCCATCAGCCGCAACAAAGCGACGTTGGAAGGCTGGTCAGTCATGGTCGTGCGAGTGGCTGTGGGAATGCGACTCCCCATGGGCGTGGGAATGCGCTTCAGCATGGCTGTGCGCATGCGCCTCGGCATGAGCATGGCCATGGCCGCCATGCCCGGAATAGGCGCCGCGCACCGGCTTGAACGGCTCGGAAACGTCGCTCACCGTGGCGCCCAGGCCTTCCAGCATCGTCTTGATGACATGGTCGCGCAGGATCAGGATTCGTTCCGCCTCTATGGCGGCGGCAAGATGGCGGTTGCCGATATGCCAAGCGAGTTCGGTGAGATGAACCGGGCTTAAGGCACGGATATCGTAGAGCGGTTCCTCGGCCGCAATAATCTCGATCTGGCGGCCATCCTCCAGCACCAGCCGGTCGCCATCGTTCAAGGCAACCGGCTTGGGCAGGTCGACCAGCACCTTGTCGCTACGGGCCGTTTCGATGGCGCGGCGGCGCAGATGCCGCTCGTCATGGGCCAGCACGGCACGGTCAAATGGCGTGACCGCTCCCGCTTGGCCGGCGGTGAGCACCGAGACGGCACGCGGGAATTTGGTGAAATCTGTGCGGATGTCGAGCTTCACGTAAACTGCCTTTCCAAAAAGCCTAGACCATCCCGAACATCGGCCCAATGCCGGCGCATGCCCCGAATTCGAATTCGGAAAGGATCATGCGCCAAATCAAGTTTCTACAGCGTCCTTTGCGCGTCCGAAAGGACACGCGGCGCTGTGGTCAAACGATCGTGTCGAAGAGCCGCAGGATAAACGATATCTGGTAGATGAGGGCGGCGGCGACAAAGGCGATGTGGAAGCGGCGATCGCGGACCAGTATCGCGACGACGCAAAGCGCGACGAACACCGGCGTGCGGAACAAATATTCAACGCCGAAACGAGCGAAATGCTCCGGCCCTTTCAGCAGCGTATCGACCACGTCAAGCAGATAGGTCGCCGCCAGCAAGCCGAAGAACCAGGCGCGGCGCGAATAGAAAAAATCCTCGTAGCTGGTGTAGTCCAGCATCGAGTCCGGAAACAGCAGCGCGCAGAGCAGGAACAGCGTGACGGCGTAGAAGATGATGAACAGGTACTTGCCGAAGGTCCAGGTCTCGATCTGGAACAGGCCGAACTCCCACCACCAGAAATGCACCAGCATCAAGAGCACCGACACAACCCAGGCCAGATGCACCGGATAGAGCCGGTATTGGCCCGGATGCTGGACGATGCGGGCCAGCCCCGACAAAAGACGCGTGACGCCAAGGCCGATCACCATGCCCATGACGATGCGGATGTGCGGGAAGATGTCGTGGGCGTAAGGGAGTTGCTGGTTCATTAGGCCCGGTGCGGCACGTTCCACGTCAGCTATAGCGCCGATGGATCAGAACAAAAAGTACCTCTGCGCCATCGGCAGCACGGTTGCCGGTTCGCAGGTGAGCAATTCACCGTCGGCGCGGACCTCGTAGGTTTCGGGATCGACCTCGACATGCGGGGTGGCGTCGTTGAGCACCATCGAATGCTTGCCGATGCCGCCGCGGGTGTTCTCGACGGCGACCATCTGCTTGTCGACGCCGAGCCGGCCGCGAAGGCCAGCATCAAGCGCCGCCCTGGAAACGAAGGTCACCGACGAATTGGTCATCGCCTTGCCATAGGCGCCAAACATCGGCCGGTAGTGCATCGGCTGCGGTGTCGGGATCGAGGCGTTGGGATCGCCCATCGGGGCGGCGGCGATCATGCCGCCGATCAGCACCATATCCGGCTTGACGCCGAAAAAGGCAGGGTTCCACAGCACCAGGTCGGCGCGCTTGCCGACAGCCACCGAGCCGATCTCGTTCGACAGGCCGTGCGCGATGGCCGGGTTGATCGTGTATTTGGCGATGTAGCGGCGGACGCGGAAATTGTCGTTGTCGCCGGTCTCCTGCGGCAGCGGACCACGCTGGCGCTTCATCTTGTCGGCGGTCTGCCAGGTGCGGATCGCGACTTCGCCGACGCGGCCCATCGCCTGACTGTCGGACGAGATGATCGAGAAGGCGCCGAGGTCGTGCAAAATGTCTTCGGCGGCGATGGTCTCCTTGCGGATGCGGCTTTCGGCAAAGGCGATGTCTTCGGGGATCGACGGCGACAGATGATGGCAGACCATCAGCATGTCGAGATGCTCGGCCAGCGTGTTGACGGTGTAGGGCCGGGTCGGATTGGTCGAGGACGGGATGACGTTGGGCAGGCCGCAAACCTTGATGATATCGGGCGCATGGCCGCCGCCGGCGCCCTCGGTGTGGAAAGCGTGGATGGTGCGACCCTTGATCGCCGCCACCGTGTTTTCGACAAAGCCGGATTCGTTCAGCGTGTCGGTGTGGATCATCACCTGCACGTCGTAATCGTCGGCGACCGACAGGCAGCAGTCGATTGCCGCGGGCGTCGTGCCCCAGTCCTCGTGCAACTTAAGCGAGCATGCGCCGCCCAGCACCATCTCTTCAAGCGCGGCCGGCAAGGACGCGTTGCCCTTGCCCGACAGGCCGATGTTCATCGGGAAGGCGTCGAAGGACTGGATCATGCGCGCCAGATGCCACGGTCCAGGCGTGCAGGTCGTCGCCAGCGTGCCATGCGCCGGTCCGGTGCCGCCGCCGAGCATGGTGGTGATGCCTGACATCAGCGCCTCCTCGATCTGCTGCGGGCAGATGAAGTGGATATGCCCGTCGAAGCCGCCGGCGGTGAGGATCTTGCCTTCGCCGGCGATGATCTCGGTACCGGGACCAATGATGATGGTGACACCATTTTGCATGTCCGGATTGCCGGCCTTGCCGATCGCGGCGATGCGTCCGTCCTTGAGGCCGATATCGGCCTTGAAGATGCCGTCTGACGCATCGACGACCAGCGCATTGGTGATGAGAGTGTCGACCGCGCCTTGCGCGCGGGACACCTGGCTCTGGCCCATGCCGTCGCGGATGACCTTGCCGCCGCCGAATTTCACCTCTTCGCCATGAAGGGTGAAATCCTTCTCGACCTCGATGAACAGCTCGGTATCGGCAAGCCGCACCTTGTCGCCGACGGTCGGGCCGTACATCTGCGCATAGGCGGCTCGGGTGATTCTAGCCATCAGTGATTGCTCCCGAAATAAGGCCCAAAACACAGCCGGTCGAAGCCCGGCCCCACATTGTCGCCATCCTATGGTCACGCAATGACCCGCTGAGCGACACCTTCCGATCCCATTTAGCGTTTGAGGTGGCCGGGTCACCCCAAAACGACCGTTTGCCAATCGATGGAAAGGAAGATCCATGCGCAAAACGATAAGTCTCGCAGCCGCCGCCACCCTCCTGCTCGCGACCGCTGCAAGCGCCCAGCAACAGCCGGCGCCGCAACCCGGCGAGCCGCCGGCTTCGCCCGCTCCCGCGGCGCCCGGCGCTCAGCCGGAAGCGCCGGCGATTCAGACCGTGAACGTCGTCGACATTGAGGAACTGCCCAAGGAAACGCAGACAAAGGTCAACGAAGTGATCGCCAAGCGCGGCGAGGACGGCCTGCAGAAATTGCGCAGCTCGATCGACGCGACCCCCCAGGTCAAATCCGCGCTCGAAGCCAAAGGACTCACCTCGGCGCAAGTGATCGCCGCCAGCATGGACACCAATGGCGCGCTGACCTTGATCACCAAGAAAGCGAGCTGACGATACGCTGTGGCGGGCCGGCACAAGGCCGGCCTGCCGCATCGGGGAGGGAACCTTCGCAGGGCAGAATACGTTTCGACTTTTTGGCGTAGAAGCGAGTCTCGAAAGAGGCTCTGAGAGCGAGCGATGGCGATCACCACCTTCCCTGAGACCAGATGGCTGCATATGATTGCCGCTACTGCGTTTCTCGCGGCGAGCGTTCCCCAGGCCGCGCTGAATGCACAGGGTCTGGAAGCCCCGGATACGGTCAACAAGATCATCGGCTCGGAGGTCGGCCAGGAAGAGACCAACACGGCTGTGGAAGCCGGCAAAGTCACCACGGCGATCGACCGGACGCGTGAAAACATCGGTACGGTGCGCAAAACATCCAAGCTCGACAAAGTCGATATCGTGTTCCTCACCGACGCCGCGCGCACGGAAGGCGGTCTGCCGCCGGCGATAGAAAGCAAGGTCGAGCAGCATCAGGACGACATTGCGGAACTGCGCGAGGAGATCGAGGCGAACGCATTGCTGTTCAACGCAATCGACTCTCGACGCGTGCTGACCGAAGACGTTCTCGCCGTGGAATTCGATGATCCTGGAAAGGTCGTCATCTACGCGGCGGCCAAGCCGCCCAGCTGAGCCGAAACTGCTCGACGCCTTGGATCTCACAGCGCGCCCATGATCTTCTGCTGGAACCCGTAGACCTCGCGCTTGCCGCCGAGCGGCACCAAAGTGACGTCGCGCTCCTGGCCGGGCTCGAAGCGCATCGCCGTGCCGGCGGCGATGTCGAGGCGCATGCCCCGCGCCTTGTCGCGATCGAATTTCAGCCCCTCATTGGTCTCGAAGAAGTGATAGTGGCTGCCGACCTGGACCGGCCGGTCGCCGCTGTTGGCCACTTTCAAGGTGACGGTCGGCTGGCCCTTGTTGAGTTCGATCTCGCCGCCTGCCGTGATGATTTCGCCCGGGATCATCGCCAGCCTCACAAGACGCCGAAGGCGAGACCGGCACCGACGGCAGCACAGGCGCCGCCAGCGGCGCGGGCAAGGCCCGGGAATCTGATGCCGAGGCCAAGACCGGCAGCGAGGCCGGCGGCATGGAGCAGCGCGGTGGCGGCGGCAAAGCCGGCCATATAGCCGAGCCCGCCGGCGTTTTCAGGCACCTCGGTGCCATGGGCGTGACCGTGGAACAGCGCGAACAGGCCGACGATGGCGATACCGGCCGAGACCGGAAGATCGACGGCAAGGGCGACCAGCAGTCCCAGCGCCACGACCGACGCCAGTATGCCCGGTTCGACGAACGGCACCGGCACCTGCAGCATGCCGAGCGCGCCGCCTGCCAGCATGACGGTGACGAAGGCGAGCGGCCAGGCGACAACCGCCTTGCCGCCGTTGAGCGCCGCCCACAACCCGACCGCGATCATAACTGCCATGTGGTCGAGGCCAGAGAGCGGATGCATGAAGCCGGCTGACAGGGACGCGGTCGTGCCGATGCCGACATGAGCAAAGGCGGGCATTGCGGCGGCGAAAAGCAGGATCGTCGAGAGAGACGTGCGTTTGATCATTGCGGGGACCATCGATATGCCTTCCGTTGTCAGGATCGTGCCGTCACGCGGCATTGCGGGCCGGGCTACAGCCTTCGGTCTTGAGGACGCGCTTTGTCGAGGCGGGATGTTTCGTCAGCATCGCTGCCGGCCGGATCGGGCGCACTGAAAAATTGCCGCAGCAATTCGGGCAGACGCCGCCCAGCACGTTTACCGCGCAATCGGCACAGAAGGTGCACTCGAAGGTGCAGATCAGCGCATCCGTCGCCTCAGGCGGCAGGTCCTTGTCGCAGCATTCGCAGTTGGGGCGCAGTTCAAGCATTTTCTTCTCCTACCTTATCGGCCCTCACCTTATCGGCTCGTGCACGGTCACCAGCTTGGTGCCGTCGGGAAACGTCGCCTCGACCTGGACGTCGTGGATCATCTCGGCGATGCCGTCCATCACCTGTGCGCGGGTGACGACATGGGCGCCGGCCTCCATCAGCTCGGCGACCTGGCGGCCGTCGCGGGCGCCCTCGACAACGAAGTCGGTGATCAGCGCGATCGCCTCCGGGTGATTGAGCTTGACACCGCGTTCGAGCCGCTTGCGCGCCACAATCGCCGCCATGGCGATCAGCAGCTTGTCCTTTTCCCTTGGCGTCAGGTTCATGCGTATCCCAGGAGTGACATAATCAGAATCAGAGTGACCATAATTTGGGCAGACCCGCCCGTCCGTTGAGCAATTCGACGAGCGGAACCAGCCGCTTGCGGAGCTGGTAGCCGTCCTCGGCAAACAGTCTCGCAAGAAGCTTGCCAGATTTCTTCACGCTCCAGACGCTGGCATCGCCCTGTCCGGCGATGATGTCCCGGGCCGGGTCGAGCAAAGCCTCCACCCGCGGCGAGATCATCAGCACCGTCGCCAAGGCGATGGCGCCGCCGGCCACGGCGGAACGGCCCAGAATGGCGGCAATGCCGGGCCCGATGCGGAAATCCTCGGCATGAACGAGCGCTCCGTCCTGACTGACCCGCCAGCGGTCGTGGAAGCTGCCGTGCGCCGCGCGTTCGCCCATGGCGAGGCGGCCGAAGACGGTCGCCTCGAGCACCAGCGCCTCGGCACCGGCGGCAAGCTCCAGGTCGAGCGTGCGGGCAAAGGCCGATCGATCAAAGACGATGGTTTCCTGCGGCAGCCAGGCGATGCGGCCGCCGGCGCCGACCGTCAGCTTCACCCGCACCTCGGCACGATCGGATGCGGCGCGGTAAACCTTCTCGCAGGCCTGGGTGGCTATGGTGGCGGAGGCGCCGGCGCCGACATCGACCGCCCAGCCGAGGCGGTCGCCGCCGGTCAGCCCGCCGGCGGTGTTGATCAGGACGGCTTCGAGCGGATCGGCCGAGACGGCCGGCATGCGGATCTTGGCGGAACCATCCTGATAAAGCCGCCGAAGACGCGTGCGGCCGCCATCCTTGTCACACGCAAGGCGCGCCGTTCCGGCGACGCGCTGGGCCGGCGGGACAAAGGTCAGGCCACGTTCGATCATATCCATGGTGCCAAGGTTAAGCACTCCGCCGGCTTTGTCGACATATAGCTTGTTGCTTGACAACGTTTCGGTTTCCATAGAGGAGCCGTCTTGGTACGGTCACACAGCGCCTGGCTGGATAAAAGGCGACGGTGACGATTTGAGCCTGGGGAAAAAGAGGCGCTGATCAGTTGGCGTCGAGAAACGACGAGGTTGGGGAAGGAACCGAATGGCTGACCAGCTGGCAACGGAAATCATCGCGAAGATCAAAGCTCATGCCGAGCCCGGTGGTGATGAAATCACCACCAGTACCGAACTGACCTCACTTGGCATTCATTCGCTGGAACTGACGGAGATCATCTTCGACCTCGAGGAACAGTATGGCATCGAGATCGAGATGAACACGGTCGATGCCTGGAGCAACCTGAAGAACGTCGGCGACATGGTCGAGGCGGTTCGCGCGCTGATCGCGAAAAAAGCCTGACTGAATGCACAAGCGCGTCGTCATTACCGGCATCGGCGGCCTGTGCGGGCTCGGCACCAATGTGCCTGCGATCTGGGGCGAGATGCGCTCCGGCCGCTCGGCCATCGGCCCGATCGTCAATTCGGAGCTGCATGACCTGAAGATCAGGGTCGGCTGCGAAATCAGGACGCTTCCCGATCACGGCATCGACCGCAAGCAGGTCGTCTCGATGGACCGCTTCAGCCTTTTGGCGACGATCGCCGCGCGGGAGGCCGCGCAACAAGCCGGGCTGAACCCGCACGCAGCCAACACCTACCGGATGGGCGCCATCGTCGGCGTCGGCGTCTGCGGCTGGGAGGCGATCGAAGAGAGCTATCGCGCCATCCTGCTCGAAGGCAAGAACCGCGCCGGCATCTTCACCGTGCCGAAAGTGATGCCGGGCGCTGCGGCCGGCCATGTCAGCATGAATCTCGGCATGCGCGGGCCGGTCTTCGGCATCACCTCGGCCTGCTCCTCGTCCAACCACGCCATTGCCTCGGCGGTCGACCAGATCAGGCTCGGCCGCGCAGATGTCATGCTCGCCGGCGGTACCGATGCGCCGCTGGTCTGGGGCATCCTGAAAGGCTGGGAGGCGCTGAGGGTGCTGGCGCCCGACACCTGCCGGCCGTTTTCGGCCGATCGCCAGGGCCTGGTGCTCGGCGAAGGCGCCGGCATGGTTGTGCTGGAAACCTACGAGCATGCCATGGCGCGCGGCGCCACGATTCTCGCCGAAATTGCCGGCGCCGGCCTTTCCGGCGATGCCTCCGACATCGTCGCGCCGACCATCGAAGGGCCGGAGGCGGCGATGCGCTTCTGCCTCGTCGATGCCAGGCTCAACCCGGAAGACATCGACTATATCAATGCGCATGGCACCGGTACCAAGGCCAATGACCAGATCGAGACGGCGGCGATCAAGCGCGTCTTCGGCGACCATGCCTCCAGGCTTTCGATCTCCTCGACCAAATCGATGCACGCCCACTGCCTCGGCGCGTCGGGCGCGCTGGAGCTGATCGCCTGCGTGATGGCGATCCGCGAAGGCATCGTGCCGCCAACGGCCAATTTTCGCGAAACCGACGCCGATTGCGATCTCGACATCACGCCGAATGTGGCGCGCGAGCGCAAGGTGCGCGCGGCGATCAGCAACGGCTTCGCCTTCGGCGGCACCAATGCGGTGCTGGCGTTCAAGGCGGTCTGACCGCAACCGGATCATCCAGATACGGCGAGACTTCTTGCCACTCGCCGCGACCGCGCGCTTGCGCGCGAAAAATCCCGCCCAGGAGTTTCGATGACCGACCTGTCCGCCTTTCCGATCGCCACGCGCTGGCCGGCCAGCCATCCCGACCGCATCCAGCTCTATTCGTTCCCGACGCCGAACGGGGTGAAGGTGTCGATCGCGCTGGAGGAACTCGGCCTGCCATACGAGGCGCATGCGGTGAACATCGGCAAAAACGAAAGCTGGACGCCGGAATTCCTGTCGCTGAACCCCAACGGCAAGATCCCGGCGATGATCGATCCGGACGGCCCGGGCGGCAAGCCGATCGGGCTGTTCGAATCCGGCGCCATCCTGCTCTATCTCACCGACAAGAGCGGCAGGCTGATCCCGGCCGACCCGGCGCGGCGTTACGAAACGATCCAGTGGGTGTTCTTCCAGATGGCTTCGATCGGGCCGATGTTCGGGCAGGTCGGCTTCTTCCACAAATTCGCCGGACGCGAAATCACCGACAAGCGGCCGCTGGTGCGCTATCGCGACGAATCGCGGCGGCTGATCGGTGTGCTCGAAACAAGGCTGAAGGGCCGCAGCTGGATCATGGACGACGATTACACCATCGCCGATATCTCGATGCTGGGCTGGGTGCGCAATCTGATCGGTTTTTACGAGGCAAGGGAACTTGTCGGCTTCGACGACTTTCGCAGTGTCGCAGCTTGGCTGGAGCGCGGCCTTGCCCGGCCGGCAGTGCAAAGGGGTCTTAGTATCCCCGCCCGGGGTTAGCTCAATCGGCCGCAGAATCGGCTAGGCCTATTTCGCCTTGGTTTTGGGTTTTGAGCCGCCCCTGCCCATGACGGAAGCGGCAAGGGATGCAGCGCTCCTGGCGGTGGCGACGACCGCACCGGCTGCGACATTGGCCGTCGTTTTGACCGTGCGCATTGCGCTGTCCGCCATCGAGCCGCCGCTTGCCGATTTCCTGGGCTTGGCAGGTTTTGCCGTGGTCTTGGCTGCGGTCGGTGTCACTTTCTTCGGTGCTGCCTTGCCAAAACTGGGCTTTGCCGCATCCTTGGAGCGGGCGGCGACCCCCGGGCCGGCGCCCGTCTTCGATTCAGTGGCCTTTGATCGGGTTGCCCTGCCCTTGCCGGGCGCAGGCTTTCTTGCCTTGGTTGCCATCGGAGTTGCCATGGGACAGTTTTCCTCATGTCAGCATCATTGCCGTATCTGACATAACGGGCGGAAAGTCCTAAGGTTCCGGCGGGCCGTCCTGCGCATCAGGATTGCTCGCCGATCTCCAGATCGGCGGGGCGGCGGCGGGCAAGCACGCGGTCGATATTAGGCATGTCGTTGAAGGCGATCCAGGCGCGGGCGTCTTCGTCGGAGCGGCCATGCTCATGCCATCGCTCGAGCAGCCGGCGCTCGAGCTCGGCGCGCGGCACATCGACGAAGATCGAGAAATCGAACAGCGGCGCCAGTCGCGACCATGGTTCTTCGTCAAGCAAGAGATAGTTGCCTTCGACCAGGATGAACTTGGTGTCGGCGGCGATGATCGAAGCGGCGGCGCGAGACAGCTCCATGCTGCGGTCGAACACCGGAATGGCGATGTCGGGCTCGGCCGCGCGGATGCGCTTCAGCAAGGTTTCGAAACCGGCAAAGTCAAAGGTCTCCGGAGCGCCCTTTCGCGCGCGCAGGCCGCGCTGCTCGAGCACGATATCGTCGTAATGGAACCCGTCCATGGGCACGATTTCGGCCGCGCCTTCCGGCAGCAGTTCATGCAGGCGGGCCGACAGCGTCGACTTGCCGGCGCCCGGAGGACCGGCGATGGCAACGACAAAACGCTGCGCCTTGCCGGCGCGCTTGAAGATGGTGGCGGCGAGATGAGCAATCTCGGACATGAATGATTCCGCAGGTGAGTTCCAGCAGCATTCTGGCGACAGTTCGCGGAAATTTCAAACGCGGACTGGCCGTCCGTTTGCAAATCGCAGTTTTGAGATTGGCCGAGACGATCCTTCCTTCGTCATCCTGGGGCGGAGCAAGGAGCGAAGCGACGCGGCGCAGACCCCTGGATCCATGCCGTGACATCAGGGCGCCGCAGCGGTGCAGAATTCTGTTCCGCCGCATTCCTCGGCTGATGTCACGGCATGGATCCCAGGGTCTCCGCGACGTCGCTTCGCTCCTGCTCCGCCCTGGGATGACGAAGGTGGCGAGCGCTCAAGCTGGAACCGACCTGCCAATCCGCAGGAAATCGCCGTCGAACGGTACGTCCCGCATCGAACCGTCGGCAGCTGCAATGCGCATCCGCCCCTGCGCGGTGGCGATGACGCGCGGCGGCTCGCCGCCGGCTTGTTGGGGCAAGGCGCCGATGACGTGGCGGAACGAGACGCTGCGGCCTTCGCCAAGAGCAAAGGCGGTTGCCACCCCCTCCCGCTTCAGCCAGTTATCACCCAGCGACGCGGCATGGCCGAGCGCCGTGCGGCCGTCCTCGATGCCGAGCACGCCGCGATGGCGGCCGCTCCACGGCGCGTAATCGCGCCCGCCATTGCTGATCCACAGCATGGTGACCGGCAGTTCGGCCGGGTTCTTCAGCACCACAACGAGATCGGCTTCCGCTTTTCGTGCCAGTGCGGTCCAGCCCGGCCCGCCATGGTCGGCCTCGACCAGCGTGACAAAATCCTCTCGGCTCTGGTCGATGCGATAGTCGGTCAGGTCGAGCGTGCCGCCAACGGCGGCGGGAAAACGCGTCAGGTCTGCAGCGCGGGCCGGATAGGCGAGCCGAAAACGGCCGCGGGCCGGGTCAGGCTCGAGCGGGTCGTCCGGCGTTGCCGCAAATCGCTTCGGCGAAAAAGCGAGCCTGCCGCCGTCCTTCATCACCGTCATCGGATGATGCGCGACGGAAATCGCGCCCGAACCACCGGAAAAGACATGTTCCTGATAGAGAAAGGGATGATCGTCGCGCAGGGTCAGGATCTTGTCGACCGTCGCGCCCATGACCAAGTGCCGCAGCCTGAAGACCGCGCGCCAGCCGTCGGCAGTCGCCTCGGAGGCGACGACATCCCAGGGGCTGTTGGCCGGCCAGCCATGCAGGGGTGCTTCCTCGACATCGCTGCGCGAAAACGGCGCGCAGAGAAAATCGCCGGACAGGCGAAGAGTGCCGGCGGGCAGGTCTTGCGGCAGCGTCTCGCGCGGCTCGTCGATCCAGGGCGCGCGATGCAGCGGTTTTAGCCGACGCCCGTCGATATCGACCGTCATGTCGGCGAGATGGCCGACGGTGAGATCGACCGTTACCGAAATGCCCTTTGCCTTGATCGTGAGCGTATCCATGGCGCACCTGCTGATTCTGCCGGCGCCAGCAAACCCGCTCGGTGCCGGTTGCGCAAGCGCAGTCCCTGGTATTTCGGTGCAGAGACCAGCGCAGCGCAGGCTCCGTCCTGGCATCTGTGGACAGGTGATAATCCTGGGCAACACCAGTGTTAACCAAATAGACGGCGCCATTGGGTTAGGCTAGTTTCCCAGTCGTTTCAGCAACAGCTTACCTTCAGAACAGTGTCCAAACCGCGCCTCTTTCCGTTCATCTCAAGATTTGTCGCGGCGTTTGCGCTGCTGGTGCTCGTCGCCGGCTGCGCGACGACGCCGACTGAAACGATGCTGGCGGTGCCGGCGCCGGCGCAGAAATATGCAGCTGTTGTCATCGACGGCAGCAGCGGCAAGACGCTGTTCGAGGCCAATTCGACGGCGCCGCGCTATCCGGCGTCGCTGACCAAGATGATGACGCTCTACCTGCTGTTCGAGGCGCTGGATCAGGGCCGCGTCAGCAAGACGACGCTGATCCCGGTCTCGGACAACGCCGCCAGGCAGCCGCCGACCAAGCTGCGCTTCAGGCGCGGCGAGACGATCGATGTCGAATCGGCGATCCGGGCGATCACCGTCAAATCGGCCAATGACGTGGCGGTCGCCGTCGCCGAATATCTCGGCGGCAGCGAACAGGCGTTCGCCGCAATGATGACGGCCAAAGCGCGCCAGATCGGCATGCGCAGCACCGTCTTCCGCAACGCGTCGGGCCTGCCGGACGCCGGCCAACTGACGACGGCGCGCGACATGGCGGTGCTCGGCACGGCGCTGCGCGCCCGCCTCCCGCAGCATTTCCACTATTTCTCCGAAAGCGACTTCATGTTCCGGGGCAGGCTGGTGCGCGGCCACAACGACATGCTCGGCCGCGTACGCGGCGTCAACGGCATCAAGACAGGCTATATCAGGGCCTCAGGCTTCAACATCGTCACCTCCTACGATGCCGACGGCCGCCGGCTCATCCTCGTGGTGATGGGCGCCGACAGCGCGCGCCAGCGCAACGACCACGTCGAGGCGCTGATCCAGCGCAACCTGTCACCGACGTCGAACACGACGACGCGGTTGCTGTATGCCGGGGAGCAGTGAGGGGTGGACGAAAATGCCAGGGCATTTCGAATGATGCACGCCCTGAGCCGACGAACCGCGCAGCGACCGAATGCGGCGCGAACCGATAGCCCAGAGCGCCGGGACAACTTTACGGCGCCTTGCCCGTTGAAGCCTGCGCCTGCTTCCGCTAAGAAGCCGTGGCTGGCCGGTTCACCGGCTGGTTCGTTTTCCGGATCGCCGGTCCTGAAGGCACCCGTAGCTCAGCTGGATAGAGCGCTGCCCTCCGAAGGCAGAGGTCACAGGTTCGAATCCTGTCGGGTGCGCCAGTTCTGCCACATTCCACCACGCCAACACCGAAAATTGCGCCAATCGCCGCCGGAACTACGCCCGTGCGAAGAGCTGGGAATAGCCCGAAGGCGAAAAAGCCTAGTAACGGCGGTGATCGGCGGTGAAAAAGTCCGAATCGCTCACGGTCGAATGACGTATTTGATATGAACCAAGCTGCACATAACAAGCTAGTCTCCTTTATCTGGTCGATCGCAGACGACTGCCTCCGCGATGTCTACGTCCGCGGCAAGTACCGTGACGTCATTCTGCCGATGGTCGTTCTGCGCCGCCTCGATACGCTCTTGGAGCCCACGAAAAAGACCGTCCTGGAGGAGGTGCGCTTCCAGCGCGAAGAGATGAAGGCGACCGAACTAGACGATGCCCCTCTGACGGCAGCCTCGGGTTACGTGTTCTACAACACCAGCAAGTGGACGCTGAAGCAGCTCTATGCCACAGCCACCAACAACCAGCAGATCCTGCTGGCCAACGTGGAAGAATATCTCGGTGGGTTCAGCGAAAACGTCAGAGAGATCATCGGTCGCTTCAAGCTGCTTGAGCAGATGCGGCATATGGCCAACAAGCAGGTGCTGCTCGACGTCCTCGAAAAATTCATCTCGCCCTACATCAACCTGACTCCCGAGAACGTCGAAGATCCTGACGGGAACATGATGCCGGGTCTGTCGAACCTCGGCATGGGCTATGTGTTCGAAGAGCTGATCCGCAAGTTCAACGAAGAGAACAACGAAGAAGCCGGGGAGCATTTCACCCCGCGCGAGGTCATCCACCTGATGACTCATCTCATCTTCGACCCGATCAGCGGCCAGCTACCGCCGGTCATGACCATCTATGATCCAGCCTGCGGCAGCGGCGGGATGCTCACTGAAGCGCAGAACTACATCAAGGATCTCGAAGGACCCATCGCCGCCACGGGCGATGTCTACCTGTATGGCAAGGAAATCAACGACGAGACCTACGCCATCTGCAAATCTGACATGATGATCAAGGGCAACAACCCGGAGAACATCAAGGTTGGCTCCACCCTGGCCACCGACGAATTCTCGAACCATCGCTTCGACTTCATGCTCTCGAACCCGCCTTACGGCAAAAGTTGGAAGAGCGACCTGAAGTACATCAAAGACGGCAACGACGTCGTAGACCCCCGCTTCCAGGTCGAACTGACCGATTACTGGGGCAAGGCGGAAACTGTAGATGCCACTCCGCGCTCCAGCGACGGGCAGCTTCTTTTCCTGATGGAGATGGTGGGCAAAATGAAGCCCATCGCCAACAGCCCCATTGGCTCACGCATCGCCTTGGTCCACAACGGGTCCAGCCTGTTCACCGGCGACGCGGGCAGTGGCGAATCCAACATCCGTCGCTACATCATCGAGAACGACATGCTGGACACCATTATCCAGCTGCCGAACAACCTGTTCTACAATACAGGCATCACCACCTACATCTGGCTTCTGACCAATGCCAAGCCCGAAGCGCGGCGGGGCAAGGTGCAGCTGATCGACGCCAATCTGATGTTCCGCAAGCTTCGCAAGAACCTCGGCGACAAGAACTGCGAGTTCTCGCCCAAGGACATAGAAGACATCACCGCCGCCTACCTCGCCTTCCAGCCCGTCGAACGCGAACTCGATGCCAACGGCAATCCGAACGGCATCGCGGTACAGATCTTCGACAACACCGATTTTGGCTATCACAAGGTCAGCATCGAACGCCCCGACCGCCGTCGAGCCCAGTTCAGCGCCGAGCGGCTGGACCCCCTGCGCTTCGACAAATCCCTGCGTGAACCGATGGAGCATCTGTGGGCCGAGCATGGCGATAGGGTCTATGAGCCCGGCATCCTGAAATCGCAGGCCAAGGCGATCCAGGCCTGGTGCGAGGAACAGGAGATTGCGCTGAATGCCAAGCAACGCGCAAAGCTGGTCGATATCGGCCTCTGGCAGCGCCAGCGTGAGTTGATCGGGGTCGGCCACCAGCTGTTGCAGGTGGTCGGCACCGAGGAAACCGCCGATTTCAACGCCTTCCGCGACCGGGTGGGCAAGATCCTCAAGACCCGCAAGATCAAGCTGTCGGCGACCGAGAAGAACGCGATCCTGAACGCGGTCAGCTGGTATGCCGACGATGCAGAAAAGGTGATCGACAGAAACCAGCGCTTCACCAAAGTCGAGCTCGAAGCCATGGCCGCGCGGCTGGGCTGCCACATCAACGAACTGGGCGACTTCGGCCTTTATACCCAGCCCGACGGCAGCTACCTGACCTATGAATCCAGCACCGACCTGCGCGACAGCGAAGCGGTGCCGCTGAAGGACAGTATCCACCGCTATTTCAAGGCCGAGGTGCAGCCGCATGTGGCCGAGGCTTGGATCAACCTCGACACAGTCAAGATCGGCTACGAGATCAGCTTCAACAAGTATTTCTATCGCCACAAACCGCTGCGCACCCTTGATGCCGTCACGCAGGACATTCTGGCACTGGAGCAAAAGGCCGACGGCCTGATCGCCGATATCCTGAGGGTAAAGCCTGCTGACCTGTCGGAGACTGTGTGATGAACATCGCGACACAAGTCCACCTTGAGGCGTCTCGACCTAGCGGGGCAGACTGGCTTGGGAACCTCCCGAGCACTTGGGCGGTCAAGAAGATGAAGTACCTGTTTCGCGACCACTCCCAAAAAGGCAAGCAAGACGCCGAGTTGCTTTCAGTTACCCAAAACCAAGGCGTTGTTCCTAGAAGCTGGGTTGAGAACCGGATGGTGATGCCATCTGGCAATCTTGAGAGCTTCAAGTTCATCGAGAAGGGCGACTTCGCCATCAGCCTTCGCTCTTTCGAAGGCGGGCTCGAATACTGCCATCACGACGGGATAATTTCTCCTGCATACACGGTCTTGAAGACATGGCATCCGGAACTTAAGCCCGGGTTCTACCGGCACCTTTTCAAAAGCGGAGTGTTTATCTCGGAGCTCCAGACTTCGATCGTTGGCATCAGAGAGGGAAAGAACATCAGCTTTGCGGAACTCTCGCATTCGCTGATGCCAATTCCACCCGTCTCCGAACAACGCGCCATTGCAGCGTTCCTAGATGAGAAATGCGCCAAGGTGGACGAGGCGGTGCGGATCAAGGAAGAGCAGATCGCGCTTCTGCGCGAGCGGCGGCAGATCCTGATCCAGCAGGCCGTCACCCGAGGCCTGAACCCCGATGCCCCCATGAAGGACAGCGGCATCGACTGGATCGGCCAAATCCCCGCACATTGGGAGGTGGTCAGGTTCAAATACCTTTTCATGCAAAGCAGGTTGCCGGTTCGAAAAGACGATGGCGTTGTGACTTCATATCGGGACGGTCAAGTAACACTGCGGGCCAACCGGCGCATGGATGGCTACACAGAAGCCATTCTGGAAGGCGGCTACCAAGGAATCAGGGTCGGTCAATTGGTTCTGAATTCGATGGATGCCTTCGAGGGCGCGATTGGTGTCTCTGACTCGGACGGAAAATGCACCCCTGAGTATGTTATCTGCGACCCGGTAGATGACAAAATCAATCAGTATTACTTCGCCTATCTTCTCCGCGAGATGGCCTTGGCAGACTACATCGAGGTGATTTGCAACGCGGTCCGCCAAAGGGCTGTGCGGATTCGGTTCAACAACTTGGCGACACGCTTCATGGTTCTACCGCCACCGGCGGAACAGACAGAGATTGTCGCGTTCGTCGAACGTGAAAAATCAAGAATTGCCGACGCCGTCGTCATCAAGCAAGACCAGATCGCAGCGCTCAGGGAATACAAGACCAGCCTGATCAACGCGGCGGTCACGGGCAAGATCAAGGTGGCGTAAGGGGGGATCATGGTCAGCAACACCAAGGAAGTGGCTCTGGAACAGGCGATCCAGCGTCACCTGACGGGCCTGACGACCGAGGGATTGGCAGGCCAGCCCGCGCCCGAGGGCCACGGCCCCTTCCGGCTGGGTTTGCCCTCCGATTTCGACGCCGAATACGCGCTCGACGCCCGGCTATTCTGGGAGTTCCTTGAAACCACGCAAGGGAAAGAGCTGGCCAAGCTTAAGGATCGCAATCCGGGCGACTGGCAGCGCAAGATCCTTGAACGCTTCGACCGGCTGATCAAGAAGAACGGTGTGCTCCATCTGCTCAAGAAGGGCCTTGCCGTCGATGACGCCTTCTTTTCGCTGATGTATCCCGCGCCGCTGGCCAGTTCAGCGGCCAAAGTACACGAGAACTTCGCGGCTAACATCTTCAGCGTCACGCGGCAGATCCGCTATTCGCAGACCAACCCAAGCGAAGAGATCGACATGGTCCTTTTCGTCAACGGGCTGCCGCTGATCACCGTCGAGCTGAAGAATGTCTGGACCGGCCAGACCGCGCGGTACCACGGACAGAAGCAGTATCGCGACGGCCGTGACGTGACCCAACCGCTGCTGCAGTTCGGTCGCGCGCTGGTGCATATGGCGGTGGATACCGACGAGGTATTCATGACGACCAAGCTCGCCGGGCCAGCGACCTTCTTCCTGCCCCTGAACAAGGGCCACAATGAGGGCGAGGGCAACCCGCCGAACCCGAACGGCCACAGGACCGCCTATCTTTGGGAAGAGGTGTTCAACAAGGAAAGCCTGGCGGGCATCATCCAGCATTTCGTGTTGCTGGAGGGGAGAGCGACCGATCCGCTGGCCAAGAGGACACTGGTCTTCCCGCGCTATCACCAGCTTGATGTGGTGCGCCGCCTGCTGTCGCACGCCGCCACGACCGGCGTGGGGCACAGCTATTTGATCCAGCATTCGGCGGGTTCGGGGAAGTCGAACTCCATTACCTGGACGGCCTATCAGCTGATCGAAACCTATCCGGCGAGGGCGGACATTCCGGGTGCGAAGGGGGTGGACCAGCCCCTTTTCGACTCTGTCATCGTAGTCACCGACCGGCGCTTGCTAGACAAACAGCTGCGCGAAAACATCAAGGATTTCTCAGAGGTCAAGAACATCGTCGCCCCGGCCCTGCGCTCGGCCGACCTGAAATCGGCGCTGGAGAACGGCAAGAAAATCATCATCACGACCATCCAGAAGTTCCCCTTCATAATCGAAGGCATCGCCGACCTGAGCGACAAGCGGTTCGCCGTGATCATCGATGAGGCGCACAGCGGCCAGAGCGGAAGCGCGCATGACAACATGAACCGCGCGATGGGCGCGGGTGACGCGGACCCGGACGAGGATGATCCGCAGGAGCGCATCCTTGCTGCGATGCAGTCGCGCAAGATGCGCGGCAACGCCTCGTACCTCGCCTTCACGGCGACGCCGAAGAACACCACGTTGGAGAAGTTCGGCGAGCGCCAGCCCGACGGCAGCTTCAAACCCTTTCACCTCTACAGCATGAAGCAGGCCCTCGAGGAAGGCTTCATCCTGGACGTCCTGGCGAACTACACGACGTACAAGAGCTACTACGAAATCCAGAAGTCGATCGCCGACAATCCGCTGTTCGACACCAAGAAGGCCCAGAAGAAGCTGCGGGCCTATGTCGAACGCAGCCAGCAGACGATCAACACCAAGGCAGAGATCATGCTCGACCATTTTATCGAGCAGGTCGTGACGCCCAAGAAGCTGCGTGGCAAGGCCAAGGGGATGATCGTCACCCAGAATATCGAGGCGGCAATCCGGTACTACAAGGCGGTGACCAAGCTGCTGACGGATCGGGGCAATCCGTTCAAGGCGCTGATCGCGTTCTCGGGCGAGAAGGTCGTCGATGGCGTGACCTATACCGAAGCCGAGATGAACGGCTTTCCCGAAGCGGACACGCGCGATCGGTTTAGGGAGGACGACTACCGGCTGCTGGTGGTCGCGAACAAGTACCTGACGGGTTTCGACCAGCCGAAACTGACCACAATGTTTGTAGATAAGAAGCTGCAGCATGTCCTTGCCGTGCAGGCGCTGTCACGGTTGAACCGCTCTTCACCGAAGCTGGGCAAGCGCACTGAGGATCTGTTCATCCTCGACTTCTTCAACGACGTGGCAGACATCAAGGCGGCGTTCGACCCGTTCTACACGGTCACCACCCTGTCGTCGGCGACAGACGTGAATGTGCTGCATGAACTGAAGGGGTCGCTCGACCAGGTAGGCGTCTATGAATGGCAGGAGGTCGAAGACTTCGTCGCCGGCTATTTTGCGGGCGAGAACGCACAGGCGCTGAGCCCGCTTATCGATACTGCGGCGGACCGTTTCAATCAGCTGCTGGAACTGCCGGAAAAGGACAAGATCGACTTCAAGATCAAGGCTCGGCAGTTCGTGAAAATCTACGGGCAGATGGCCTCAATCATGCCCTTCGAGGTTCTCGAATGGGAGAAACTGTTCTGGTGCCTGAAGTTTCTCGTGCCGAAGCTGAAGATCAAGGACCCGGACCAGGATATGCTCGACGAACTGTTGGAAGCAGTCGACCTGGCGTCCTACGGCCTCGAGCGGACCAAACTGAGCCATCCTATCAGTCTTGACGCAACGACTACTGAACTTGAGCCTCAGAACCCGAATCCAAGGGGGCACCGTGACGGCGACTTGGAAAGAGACCCCTTGGAAGAGATCGTGCGGAGCTTCAACGAACGCTGGTTCCAGGGATGGAGTGCCACTCCGGAAGAGCAAAGGGTGAAGTTTCTCAACATCGCTCAGAGCATCAAGGGGCATCCAGACTTTGAGGAGAAGTACCAGAACAACGCCGATCCGGACAATCGGGAGCTCGCGTTCGAAAAAATCCTAAAAGATGTCATGCTGCAAAGGCGAAAAGACGAACTGGAGCTATACAAGCTCTTCGCCAACGATCCCGCATTCAAAGCCTCATGGATCCAAAGCATGGAGCGCATTGTCGCTCAGCAAGAGCAAGATGTTTCAGCAGAGATGGAGTCAAGCGTATGACGGTCACTGCGACAATGCTCTTCGGGCAGCCGCAGCGCGAGATTGCAACGCTATTAAATGATCGTCTATCCAAATCAACACTCACCAGCATTGTTACGGGGTTCGCCACACCGGGCGGCTTAAAGGCAATTACTCCGCCGTTGATCGCACAGCAGGCAAGAGTTGATGCTTTTGTGGTAGGTGCCGCTACCTACCCGGCGTTTGAGGCCTTGGACGACCTCTTGGCGGCAGGCGTTCCAAGGGATCGCTTGTTCGTTCACCTGGGGCACAGTTTTGCGACTGGCACTCCCAAGAATCCTTTCGCACGCTACCATCCGATGCTTCACAGCAAGGTTTACTTCATGGAGCTTCCCGATGCCAAAGCATGTGCATTCATTGGCTCGCACAACGTCACGTCTTTTGCTCTCGGTGGGTTGAACGGCGAGGCCGGAGTAATGCTGGAGGGGGATGCCTCAGCACGACAGTTTGACGAAATACGAGACCACATCAAAGAAGCCAGATTGCAAGCTGTCCAGTACACTCCTGATATGAAGGAAGCTTATTCTTGGTGGTGGCGCGAGTTCATTGATGGTCTGAAGTCCGAGGTGCATCTGCCTCAGGATTGGACAACAATTAGAACAATCATGATCTTTTGCGAGACTAGCCGAGGATCTTACCCAAAGCCTGGCGAGCTTCTCTATTTCGAGATCCCCGACGGTATCGAGCAGATCGAATCTCTAAAGACGGAGGTTCACCTCTTCTTGTTTGACAACCTGCCATCCGATCCTTGGGCAGCCCTACAGACATCTTCCGTCGCGCAAGTGCGCCTAAAAGGCATAACTCGTGGCGTAGACAATCGCCAGGGTAACAGAGAACTGAATGCGAATTGGCGTATTGAGTCCATCCCCACCCCGCGCCTGCAGCAGGTAGCCGGAGGCACATTTCGGCCACATACCCGAGCCGGCCTGCAGCAGGTTCGCGCGGAGATACTGGATAAGGACCTTGACAGTTTTGAGTACGTTTTCGAACGCGAGCGGGGAGGCTGGGACCCTCAGTATTCTGCCGAGGAACAAATCGAAATGGCCGGTCCGATCTCAAGCGAAGTCGTTCTTGCGGAGGGAAGAGGCAATCGCAACCTCACTGGCTCGTGGCGGCTCGTGAGGGGACTGACCCCTCGGTTAGGGGTTGCAAAAGAGTTTGACCAAGAGGCGCTAAAGCTGGCGGCACCGGACTCGGGCTCGTTCATCCTCGTATCCTTGAGGAGACGCCGGAGGTGATGACCGCCGGGCAAAAGCTTCTGGCTCATTGTTCTCTGGCCGACGCTCAATGACGAGTTTGCCATTTCTCGGTGCTACGAGCACTTGCGGCGCGACGGTGGCGGTGCAGGGATGTCCGCTCTTGGTGTCTAAAACCCGAGACCGGACAGTCCGCCTACAGCCCAACATCGTCATTTAATGCCATTAGCTTAGATGGCTGTTCGTGACCTTTTGCGGGGAGCCATGAGGCCATTCATTGACCGGCGCAGTCTCTGATAAGATGGCGGCACCTGAGACAGCCCTGCCTGGAACCCAATCGGCCTCGAATGACTTGTTCGTGGATAGACCTCGAAGGGAGAAACCATTGTCCGCACCTGAGGAAATGGATGTCGTCCTCGAAAAGCTGCCTTTGAGGATCGGCGCCTATGTACCCGACGACTTGCTGGAAGACTGGTTCGCGCCGGGAACAGGCATGAACCCGGTCAGCAAGGAAGCGCTGGCGGCGGCCAAGACTTACGGATGGCGCTTCGAATGCGAGTTCAAGCACTATCCCGAACGGATGGAGGGCGTGTTCTGGAAGTGGGTGCCGGCGATCTGATCCGCGCAATTTGCATCGGCCCCTTGGCGCTTCAGTGATGAGGTTGCCGCGAAGCGTGATCGCTGTCTTGATCGCCTCAGCCGCCGCCTGTCGGCGTCGTCACCTTTCCGGTTCCGCCGCATTCGGGGCAGGTGCGGCCGTCGATCATGCCTGTCCCGGCGCAGCGGTGACACATATGCTCGCCGGCGCCAGGAATGCCTGCCGCGTCGGCATTGGCTTGATCTTCCGCAAGTTGCGCAGGTTTGCCTTGCAGCTTGCCTCGCAACCGGGCGGCGGTCTCGTCGACTTCAAGCGACGTGCTGCCGGGCAGACCTTCGCCGGATTGGCCTATGGTTTCGTTGCGCGGCCGGTCGTTGGTGCCTGTCGTTATCTCTGGTTTCTGAGCCATTTCAGTACTCTTTGCGGATTGCAGGCAGCTCTCAGTTCCTGCGGTTCGAACGCCTCAGCTCCGCAGATGTTCCGGGTGGCAATTGTCGCCGGCAGGCTTGGACGGACGTAGCAACAGCCAAGCGCATCCAGGCTGAAACGGCACGAGGCCGAGGAGGCGCTCAAGCAGGATTCCCATCAATGGCGCCGCGCCGCCTTTGCGCCAGCGCTACGACAGCCGCTCCGACCGCACTTTCACGTCGTCGCTTAGCTGTCGCACGACCTCGGCGGTCTTGCGGATGTCGGCTTCGTCGAGAGCGACCCCCATGGTCGAGGCGATCGCCAAGAGTTGGGCGTTCAGCTCACTGTGGCGCGCGTCGCCTTTGCGCGTCAGCTGCACAAGCTTCGAGCGCCGGTGTTTTGGATTGTCGATGAATTCGACCAGCCCCTCGGCGGCGCAACCGAGAAAGGAAGTCTGATCAAGATATTCATTCTGGCAGCCCCGCCATGCGATAGCCCTTCACGAAATGTCGCCGCAGGTCTTCATCACGGAAAGGCTGCGAAGCAGACCACTGCCGGATAGTAAAGTTCGGATTGTTCATCATGAACAACTGTGCTTCGGTCCGCGCCTCCTCTAAGCGTCCCAGTTGCGCCAAGCTCGCCGCAAGCAGGCGGCGCGATGTCGCGCGATACGTTTCGGGCCGGCGCAGCGTCTGGACCGCGGACGCGTAGTCACGAATCGCATATTGGGCCTGCCCCAGCATCCAGTAATACCAGCCGGGCGGGTGGGGATTGAGCCTGAGCGCCTTGCGTACGTGTTCGATGGCGTCGGCCGGTCGGCCGTTCATCACAATCAGATCTGCACGCATCGCCCATGCATCGGCATGGTTCGGGTCCAATTTGAGGGCAGCGTCGAACTCGGCATCCGATTCCGCCCAGCGGCGTTCATGGCCCAGTATGATGCCTAGCACCCATCGGTTCCCAGCATCGTTGGGGTCAAGCGCGACGGCCTTTTGCGCTTCCGCGATGGCGCTTGCGCGGTTTGGATCCGTTGCCTGGTCCCAGAATTCCCAACTTAGCCACAGGTTCAGGGCCAGCAAGCGCCGTGCCTCCGCGTAGTCCGGGTCGAGCGCGATCGCTCGCCGCAGCAGGAATATCGCTTCTCTCGCGGCGCTGGCCGTTTGAAGGCCCAAGGCCCGCGCTCGTACACAGAGGTCATACGCCTTCAGATTCGTAGGCCTATTGCGCGCTGGTGCGGCCGTCAGACGGCCCGCCAACGCTTCGACAATCTTCGCGGTCACCTCGTCCTGTACGGCAAATATATCTTCCAAGTTGCGGTCGAACCTCTCCGCCCAAAGGTGGTCCCCTTCGATTGCATCGATCAGCTGAGCGTTGATGCGAACCCGCCCTGCAGCACGGCGAGCGCTACCCTCCAGGACATAGCGCACCCCAAGCTCGCGAGCGATGCGGCGCACGTCCACGTGCCTGCCCTTGTATGCGAAACTCGAGTTGCTTGCGATGACAAACAGGCCGCTGGTCCTCGAAAGATCGGTGATCAGGTCTTCCGTCAAACCGTCAACAAATACCTCTTGCTCCGGGTCGTTACTCATGTTGGTGAACGGAAGCACGGCGATGGAAGGCTTGATCGGCAACGGGAGCGGCGCGTTTTCTCCCGACCCGTGATGCTCCCACATTGCCGAAGATTCGACGCGATAAACAGCTACCGGCTCTGTGACATTCTTGATCGTCTGCAGACCAAGCTCCTCAAACCCGCAGTCGAGACGCCGCTTGACCTGATCGTAGACATTACCGGAGACGCAGACTTCTCCCGGTCCAGCTATTCCCTGAAGACGCACGGCGACAATGACGCCATTCCCGTAGAGATCGCCGCCTTCCACGACGACATCACCTAGATTAATTCCGACGCGCAAAAGGATTTGACGACCCTCAGCGAGACCTTTGTTCGCTGCCGCCATGCGCCTTTGGAACTCGACGGCGCAAGTCACGGCGTTCACCGCACTGGCGAACTCGACCAGAACGCCGTCACCCATCACCTTGACGATCCGGCCTTGGTGTTGGCGGACAAGAGGCTCCAGAATTTCCTTGCGCCGCTCCTTTAGCGCGGCGAGCGTACCCCGCTCGTCTAGTTCGATGAGCCGACTATAGCCGACCACATCAGCAGCCATTATGGCTGCAAGACGGCGTTGGGCGCGTTCTTCGGCCATTTCGCACGAGCGCTTTCACAGAACGCAGTGTGCTGAATTCTATGCCGCCCATTTCAAAAGTCTATCAGGCGAGATCCGAATCCTAGGCGGCAAGCCTCCGCGTGTAAGCACCAGCCGATCGTCCAATTCGATGACTGTTGCTTAATCCCGCCTGCAAGTGTCCGAAAGGGCGCCAACTCCGGATTTCCCTTTATACAGCTCATCGAATGCGCTGACTTGTCAGGATCCAGGCGAGATCCCGTCAATGCGGAGGGCCCGTACCTCGATCGGAGAGGCCCTCCCTCTGAGTTCCAGCGTGCGCTCACTGTTCGGCAAGTGACGAGGCCCGCCTCTGGTCCACGCCGCCTCGGTGACCAGAAGCTCGCCGGGGCCCGCCTGAGATGCCAAGCGCGCCGCTACATTCACCGCGTCTCCCATTGCCGTGAAATCGGCGACCAATCCGTCCCCGACGGAACCGACGTAAGCCGTACCGGAGTGAACGCCGATGCCAATGGGCAACCAAGGTCCGCCGGGCTCGCCGGGCTCGCCGTGCCCGGTAGCCGAAAGCAGGCGCCGACCTGCCTCTACAGCGGCGGCGGGATGATCGGCGACGATGGCAGGAAGGAACAGGCCGATAAGCTCGTCACCGACTTATCAGCGCATCGCAGCCGATTAAAATGTCACTACCGGACTTGAAGAATCGGTTCATGAGCGACGCGAACTCGGCAGGCATCATCCTTTCGGCCATGCTCGTAGAGCCTCGAACATCAGCGAAAAGAAGCGATAGATCGATCTCGGCGCCGCCAGGATGGGTGCGGATAAACTCTTCGCACAGGTTGCAGAAACTTGGGTTTTTTCGAGAGGGTTTCCTGCCCCATTTCGAAGAGAGCGCGCTCATGAGCACCCCACCCAAGGGGAACAGGCACGTCTTGCACCGGGGAGATCCCGGCAGCAGCTTGAACTGCATCCGATCGGCATGAAGGGGTGACTGCGGGTCGGTCAGAAGGCCGCGCCACATCTCCTCGTGGGGGTTCTTGTCGCTTGCCATCGGGTCCCACCTAAGCGGAGTTATATTAGCACGGGAAGAGACGCTGGGCTTCTGAAATGACTGCTTTGGTCCGATCGCTTGCCACCCGCGCGATCGGGCAGGCAGAAGTGGGAGCGGCGCGTACCATGATTGACAAGACCAAGGAGCGCTTCGGCCTGAAGCCAGAGTACCTAGCCGCCGACAGCGTCTAGCCGCTGGCGAACGCAGCTCTGGAGACGCGCCGGGAAAGTCGGCTCCTGGCGCAACCTCGACCTACAGCGTGGTCAACCGCAACGTCTGCTATCGGGCCGCGGCGAAGATCACCCGCAACGGCCGAAATGGGCGCAAAGCAGACTTGCAGGGTGATCCGATCAGGCGGCAGTCAGTCGAGGCGATGAATCCGAGATTGCCGCCGCCTGCGGGGTGGCCGCTGGCATAAAGCGACCTCGGATCGGATGGGTCCGGCGTGAAACCCATGAAATCCTGCACCGGCGAAATGAGCTCTGCCTGTCCGTCCGGCCCCGTGCGGAAAAGTCCGTGGTGGGTTGCCATCAGAAGTTTTTGCGAATCTTCCCTGTCGACAGCTAGCCCGTTGATGTGAGTGCGCTCTTTCAGCTGCGAAACCGAAACAGGCTCGGCCCTGCCGCCGATGCTGTCAATGCAACCGCAAGCGCAAAGGCCGATCGTCTCATCTGATCAACCTCCGGCGTCGGCCGTTGCCATTGTTCGCATGATATCAGGACTGGGACTGCAGTGCATTGGACGCCTCTATGCAGCCCGACCCGTTTCGCCCATAGTCACGACCAAGGATTGCGCGGCTTTGCTCATCCGGCTTTGACTCCAAGCTCACAGGCCGACGCAGGGCGATTCCGTTTTGGTCTTAGCTCGCCGAGAAGATAACAGCACGCCGGCAACATGCACCGCGACTCCTCGATCGCAACCGCTAGAAGCGCTGTATCAACGTCTTGGGTCCGCTTTTGCACGGATTAGCCTCGATGTCGCAACCCGGCCAGTGTTACCGCGACCAGCCGGCGGACCGCGGCCTTGGATGTCAGGCTGTTGGCTGCCGTGAGGGCGTGGAGGCAATAGGTCGCAAGTTCGTCAGGCGCGACGTCGTTCCGGAGGTCGCCCATCGCTGCGCCCTCGGCCAGCAGATCGCGGATGAGCTGGTGGAGATGGTGCTGCGCCTTGACGACGTGTTCGCCTCGATGCAGGCGTGCGGCGAGTTCGGTGCCATGGTGCTTCTGAGAAATGAACGCGTAGGCCTCAAGTACGGCCTCCAGCCGCTCACCGGCGTCGCCAGCCTGGTCCCGGATTGCAATGAGATGTTCGAGGTGACCGGCGACTTGGCGTTCGTGCCAGGCGACGAGGATCGCTTCGACGTCCGGGAAGTATTTGTACAGCGTTGCGCGACCTATCCCAGTCTCCTCGGCGATTTTCGCCATCGTCACCGACAGCAACCCATGCTTGGCCACCAGCGCCCCCGTGGCGTCCAGGCTCGCGTCGCGTACGGCGCGGCGGTGCGCATCGATGGTTTCGTTCCATAGCTTCGGCATCACTCCAAGATACCTGACGGGACGACCTTGTCGAGATAAGAGACATTGTGACTTGTTATAGACACGTCGTATCGATAAAAATCGAGCTGTCATTAAAACGGCGACACCACACGACGGAGGGAACGCACATGGGCGACCCGCCTCCCTACCCCGGCGCGCCCCGCTGGGTGAAAATCACGGGGATCATCGCGATCATCCTGGTTCTGCTGGTTATCGCTGCGCTCTTCACCGGCGTCGGCGGACCCCACGGTCCCGGTCGGCACCTGCCGTCATCCTCCAGCGTTCCAGAGCCTGGCATGCAACAGCCATGATGATGACGCCCTGGCTCCGAAAGTTCGCGCTTATCGTGCATGTCACGTCCTCGGTCGGCACTCTCGGTGCGGTCGCCGGCTTCCTGGCTCTCGCCGTCGCCGGCCTGACCAGCCCAGATCCGCAGGTGGTGCGCGCCGCCTATCTCGCGATGGAGTTGACCGTCTGGTACGCCATCGTTCCGCTGGTCCTGGCCTCATTGGTTACCGGGCTTGTCCAGTCACTGGGCACTTCATGGGGCCTGTTCCGCCACTATTGGGTCGTGGCGAAACTACTGCTGAACGTGCTTGTCACCATCGTGCTGCTGCTTCAGCTGGAGCTGATCGGCTATTTGGCAGATGTCTCTGCAGAGACGATGTTATCCAGCGCGGATCTTCGGGGGCTGAGGTTCTCCCCTGTGATCCACGCCGCTGGAGGGCTGCTCGTCTTACTCGTGCCCGTGGTTCTGTCGCTGTACAAGCCGCGAGGCCTGACCCCCTATGGGTGGCACAAGCAACATGAGGGGACCATGGCTCCGCATCCATAGAGGCAGCCCGTCTAAACCGGCGCTCCGCTACATCGGAACAAAGTTTCCACGCTTCCCGTTACGCAGCATGTCATGCGTTGCACTCGTGCAGGTTCTTCGGCGGGCGAAGGCAGCCTTTTTCAGCTGCTTCGCTGCAGGTTTGCTTCTGAAATCTCCAGTCCGCATTGAGACTGCCGGCCTGCCCGGCTCGCGGATCCCTGACCGGTTGGACCGACCTCCAAAACCGCAAACGGATTCATGCCACGAGCCGGTGCCGAGACGAGACCTTGGCGCCGCGCGTCATTGTTCAAGCATTCAGGAGACAAATCATGACCACGACTAAACTTACGATCGCCACGGCAGCGCTGCTCTCGGAATTTGCCTCGGCGGCGTTCGCTCAGCAATCCTCCGACCAGCCTATGGCTTCGACGCCCCTGCCCGAGCAATGCGGTCAGGCTGAAGGCGCATCAGCGGGGCACACCATGCCAGGAATGGCCGGCATGGACATGTCGGGCATGGATGAAGCGCACAAGGCCAACATGGCGGCGATGATGAAGATGCATCCTGCCATGATGCAGGGCATGATGGCCAAAGACCCCGACGTCGCCTTCGCTTGTGGGATGATCGCGCATCATCAGGGCGCGATCGATATGGCTGAAGTCGAACTGAAGTATGGCGACAATGATGAAGCCAAGAAAATGGCTCAGACGATCATCGACGCCCAGACCAAGGAAATCGGCGAGTTCAAGCAGTGGCTTCAAGCCAACGCAAAATGATCGTCAGGAGACGTCGAAGGCGCGCTACTAGACTCGAACAAAGGACACCTTCCATGCATCACCTTACCCCCGAAATGAAAAGCTGCATTGACGAATGCCTGCGCTGTTATTCCGTGTGCCTTTCGACCGCGATGGGCCACTGCCTGGAACTAGGCGGCCAACACACCGAAAAGCGGCACTTCACGTTGATGATGGCGTGCGCCGAGGTCTGCCGGACATCGGCGCATTTCATGCTCATCGGTTCCGAGCACCACAAGCATACCTGTGGCGAATGCGCCGAGATCTGCAACGAATGTGCGGATGACTGCGAGCGCATTGGCGACATGCAGGAATGCGTCGAGGCCTGCCGTCGCTGCGCGGAGAGCTGCCGGAAAATGGCAGCCTAGAATTTCGTCTGAGGGCGCCCGGTTCAGACCGCGCGCCCTCCTTACTCATCTGAAGAAGACGAACTTGACCAGGGCAGCGATCACCAGCACGACCAGAGCGAGGAGAATGAAGCCTGCCAAGCCCATTCCCCACATTCCGCCCGACATCACCTGATCCATCATTGTCGCTCCTATTCCGCGGCCAACTTCAGCTCAGCGTCTGCTCTTGGCTCGTCGACCACACTCCGGCTCGGCAACCGCCAGCCCTTGACGATGCCGTAGACGGCCGGAATCACGACGAGCGTCAGGAGCGTTGAAGAAATCATGCCGCCGATCATGGGCACGGCTATCCGCTGCATGACCTCCGATCCGGTGCCCGTGCTCCACAGGATCGGTAGCAGGCCCGCCATGATGGCGACGACGGTCATCATCTTCGGACGTACGCGCTCGACGGCACCGAACATGATCGCCGCGTTAAGGTCCATCTTGGTCAAACTCCGCTTCCCGGCCGCACATCTGGCCCTCGCTTCGCTCCACGCGTTGTCGAGATAGATCAGCATGATGACCCCGGTTTCGGCTGCCACGCCGGCGAGCGCAATGAAGCCCACCGCGACCGCCACCGACATGTTGAAGCCCAGCCACCACATCATCCAAATGCCGCCGACGATTGCGAAGGGCAGCGACAGCATGACGATCAGTGTCTCGGTCAGCGCGCGGAAGTTGAGGTAGAGCAGCAGGAAGATGAGCGCGAGCGTTAGCGGCACGACGATCTTCAGCCGCGCCTGGGCACGTTCGAGATATTCGAACTGCCCGCTCCAGGCGACCGAATAACCCGGCGGCAGCTTCACCTCGGCGGCGACCGCCTGCTGCGCCTCGCTGACATAGCCGCCAAGGTCGCGGCCGGCGATGTCGACGAAGATGTAGACCGCAAGTTGTCCGTTCTCGGTGCGGATCGAGGTCGCGCCGCGCGTGAGTTCGACTTTGGCGACTTCTCCGAGTGGTACGAAGCCGCCGCCAGGCAGTGCGATCTGCACTTCGCGGGCGATCGCCCCGGGATCGCTTCTAAGGGCGCGCGGATAGCGGATGGCGACGCCATAACGTTCGCGGCCCTCGACAGTGGACGTGATCGCCTTTGCGCCGAGCGCCATGGAGATCACATCCTGAACATCGCCGATCGACAGGCCATAGCGGCCCAACGCGGTCCGGTCAGGGATGATATCAAGATAGTAGCCGCCAATCACCCGCTCGGCATAGGCGCTGGACGTGCCAGGCACTGCCCTGAGCACTGCCTCGATCTGGCGTGCGACATTTTCCATCTCGCCGAGGTCGGTGCCGTAGACCTTGACCCCGACGGGCGTGCGTATGCCCGTCGACAGCATGTCGATGCGGGCGCGGATCGGCATCGTCCAGGCGTTCGACACACCCGGAAACTGCAGCGCGGCGTCCATCTCGGTTTTCAGACTTTCCGATGTTATTCCGGGCCGCCATTCGGATTTCGGCTTGAGGTTGATGATCGTCTCGAACATCTCGGTCGGCGCGGGATCGGTCGCTGTCTGAGCCCGGCCCGCCTTGCCGTAGACGGACTCTACTTCCGGGAACGATTTTATGATCCGGTCCTGCATCTGCATCAGTTCCGCGGCTTTGGTGACGGACAGGCCCGGCAGCGTCGTCGGCATGTACATCAGCGTTCCTTCGTCGAGGTTCGGCATGAACTCGCTGCCGAGCTGACGAGCGGGCCAGACGGTCACTGCAAGGGCGACAATCGCGAGCAGGATCGTGAACGTCTTTGCCCTCAGCACGCCGGCGATGACCGGCCGATAGAGCCCGATAAGCAGCCTGTTGAGCGGGTTTCTGTGCTCCGGCACGATGCGGCCGCGCACGAGCATCACCATCAGGGCTGGCACCAGTGTCACCGAGAGCAGCGCCGCCGCCGCCATGGCGAAGGTTTTGGTGAAGGCGAGCGGACCGAACAGACGGCCTTCCTGGCTTTCAAGCGTGAATATCGGCAGGAACGAGACCGTGATGATGAGCAGGCTGAAGAACAGCGCTGGCCCGACCTCGGCTGCAGCCTTGATCAAAACCTCGATGCGGGGCTTGCCTGGAGGCGCCCGTTCCAGGTGCTTGTGCGCGTTCTCGATCATGACGATCGCCGCGTCGATCATCGCCCCGATGGCGATAGCGATGCCGCCGAGGCTCATGATGTTGGAGCCGAGGCCAAGCAGCTTCATGGCGGCAAAAGCCATCAGGATGCCGACGGGCAGCATGATGATGGCGACCAATGCGCTCCTCACATGAAGCAGGAACACGATGGTGACGAGGGCTACGACGATGCTCTCCTCCACCAGCGTCGACTTCAGAGTCTCGATCGCAGCCTCGATGAGCTTTGAACGATCGTATACGGGCACGATCTCGGTACCTTCAGGCAGGCTCCTTCCGATCTCAGCGAGACTTTCCTTGGCATTCTCAATGACGGTCAGCGCGTTCGCGCCGACCCGCTGCAGCACGATACCGCTCGCGACCTCGCCCTCGCCGTTCAGTTCGGCGATGCCGCGGCGCTCGTCAGGCACAATCTCGACCTTGGCGACATCGCCGAGCCTGAGCGGCACGCCGCTGACCGACTTCAACGCGATGCTTTCGATGTCAGACACACTCTTCAGGTAGCCGCGTCCACGCACCATGAATTCGAACTCGGAGATTTCAACCGTGCGGCCGCCCGTGTCCATATTGCTGGTGCGAACCGCTTCGCCGATTTCCGAAAGCGTCACGCCCTGAGCGCGCATCCGCGACGGATCGACCACGATCGAGTACTGCTTGACGAAGCCGCCGACGCTTGCGACCTCGGACACGCCTTCCGCCTTCGAGACTGCGAAGCGCACGACCCAGTCCTGCAGGGAACGGAGTTCCGCGAGAGACAGTTCTTTGGCAACGACCGCGTACTGGTAAACCCAGCCGACGCCCGTCGCGTCCGGTCCGAGCGCCGGGGAAACGCCATCGGGCAGACGGCTTGCGGCCGCGTTCAGATATTCGAGGACTCGGCTCCGCGCCCAATAGGGATCGGTGCCGTCTTCGAAGATCACGTAGACGAAGGACACCCCGAAGAAGGAGAAGCCCCTGACCACCTTGGATCTTGGAACGGTGAGCATTGAGGTCGTCAGCGGATAAGTGACTTGATCCTCGACCACCTGGGGGGCTTGGCCCGGATAATCGGTGAAGACGATGACCTGGACGTCGGAGAGATCCGGTATGGCATCGAGCGGCAAGGTCCTGATCGAGTAGATCCCCGCAATTACCGCCAGCGCGGTCGCAAAAAAGACGAGGACGAGGTTGCGTGCCGACCAGGCGATGAGCTTGGCGATCATGGCTGCGCCTCCGCAGGCGTCAGCGCGCTGAGCGCGGCTTTCAGGTTGCTTTCGGCATCGATCAGGAAGTTGGCCGAGACGACGACCTTTTCGCCTTCGGCGAGGCCCTCCATGATCTCGACCATACCGTCGCCTTGCATGCCGATCTTCACGTCGCGCGGCTCAAAGCTGCCTTCGCCCTTGTCGACGATCACAACCTGGCGGTCCCCCGTGTCGATAATGGCGCTGTCGGGCACGGTCACGGCAGGATCAGTGCCGCCCGTCGCGATCTCCACCTCGGCATACATGTTGGCAAGCAGCAGCCCCTCGGGATTGGGGAGTTCGATGCGAATCCTCGCGGTCCGGGTCTGCCCCTGGATTTCGGGGTAGATCAGACCGACCTTGCCTTCGAACACCTTGCCCGGAAGGCTGCGGATGCGGATGGTCGCCTCGTCCCCGATACGAACCGAACTCAACTCGTATTCCGGCACATCGGCCATCACCCAGAGGGTCGAGACATCGGCGATCCGGAACAGGGTCTGGCCCGCCTCCGCCATCATGCCGTCGACGGCCATGCGCTCCAGGACAACGCCGTTGCGTGGCGCCATCAGCGTCACTGAGATCGGCACCTTCTTCGACTTCTCGATCTCAGCAATCGCTTCCGCTGGAACGCCGAGATTTTCAAGACGCTGCAAGCTGCCCGCGGCGGCGTTGCGGTCTGAGCCGCCCTTCAGGTCGGCGGCATAGAGCGCACCTGCCTGGGCAATTTCCCTGGCGTAGAAGCGCACAAGCGGGCGACCTTTCTCGATAGCCTCCCCGGTCGTGATGTCAGCCACTTCCTCGATGAAGGCCTCCGTGCGGGTTGAGACCACTGTGACGCGTCGCTCGTCCAGCGTGACCGTTCCGGGAACCCGAACCGGACGCACGACGGCGCTCTTCGTGGCGCGTACCGTCTTCACGCCTGTCCGTTGCAGCCTTCCTGCCGATACCTTGACCGTCGAGCCGTCATGCGCTTCGCCTTCGAGGACGGGAATGTAGTCCATCCCCATGGAGTCCTTCTTCGGCACAGGAGACGTGTCCGGCAGGCCCATGGGATTGCGGTAGTAGAGAATCTTCCGACCACTCAGCCCAGTTGCTTCACCGCCGGCTGCTTTGATCTCAGGGCGAACCTCGAAGCTCACGTCTTCGCTCGCCAGGACCGCGACGAAATCCCGGCCGTCCTCGGTGCGTTTCGGCGTTGACGAATAGGCGGGATCTCCGTCGGGGTGACGGTAGTAAATGATGGGACCAAAGGGAACCGGACCGGCAGTCGTCGGCATCGATTCCGCGCTGAGCGGGCGCCCGATGGCCGTCTCGATCATTTGCACGACGTCCGAGACGGACAGATCATGCTGTCCGGCCGAGTATCCGCCCGCGCCAGCCCCGGCCGCCAATACGGCGAGGGTCAGGAATGAGCCGAACCTTTTCATTGGATGGCCTTGAATTCCAGGCGGCGCTCGACCGTTTCGGTCTCGCCCTGGACCTTCGCCGCGATGGAGAAGCGCCAGCCTCCAGCCATCATGAGGTTGGTCCTGAAGCGATAGGTGCCGGCCTCCTCGGATGGCAGCGCCGCGACCGGCGCAGTCATTGCCTCCATTCCGTCCGGAGCCATGTCCATCCTGGTGGCGAATACGACGGCGTTGTTCACCGGAGCGCCTGTCCTCTTGTCGAGGAGCCTGACGGCGACGACGGCACCGTCGCCTTCCTTGATCTCGTTCTTAACGAGCTGGAATTCGTAGTCCTCTTGCGCTGCTTTGGCCGCTTGGGAAGCTACGATGAAGGACGCGAGCGCCAGCATCGCGGCGCGTGGGAAAATTTTCGATTTCATGATCAATGTTTCCGCCTGACAGTGTTCCGCGCTTGCGCACGGCGTGGGCATGACAAACGCCACGCGAACGGCCCGTGCAGCATTAGTCCGCACGGATCCCGGCGCCAAAGGCGCCTATTTGCCAGTCAGGCTTTGGGTGGTCTCGGGGGCGGTTCGCCGATCAGTGACGAGAGGACAGCTTCCCTGCCGTCGAGGAACTCCACTCCGATCGGAGCTTGGACGACGAACGTCGGCGTTTCGGGAACCTGAACGCTGACGAGGCCCGACACGCACAGGACCGCGAGCGGGCAATCCTTGCCGCAGTCCGGCACCATTGGCTTGCCGTCCGGGCAGCAGGGCATGTCGTCCTGCATGATGGATAAAGGCGACCCGGCAACAGCGCCCGAAGTCGAAGCTCCCAAAGGCGCAAAGGCCAGCCCGAACACGGCCAGCAACAACAGCACCCTTCCGAAACCGAACGAATTCGTCATCGTTTACCTTTGGCACAGGCACCCACCGCGCGATAGTGTCTCGGGTGTTTATGACCTTCTTGTGAAATCGCACACAAGCGGTCGCCACTGACGCTTTTGCGCACGCTTTGATCGATTGGAGATTCGATTCGAAAATCGATACGACAGGTGATAGTCTCGTCTTGGATCCTCGGGAGGAGGATATGCGCGCCATTGCATTTTTTGCCGGCGTGTTGGTGGCTACGCCCTCGATGGCGGAGCAACTGGTCTTTTACACTGCCGATTTTCCAGATGCTACTTCGGTCCAGCTCAGCGTGCAGAGCAATAGCGTCTCGCAAGACGGGGACTATGACTTCGACGTCGCTATTGGTTTGGTCGAGACGGACGCGAGCGGCGCTGTAAGGTATGAAGACACCGGAAAGCACCGTGCACGCGTTCGCTGCAATTATCCCGCATATGTGGGTGTGGGGGCTCGGAAGTATCCCATGGCTCTTCCTCTGAACCGCTCCACACACGATGATTGGAAAGAAAGCCTCTGGATAGCATTCTGCGCGGCTCCCTCATCGTGACACCCGTGCACGCGGCATTGCCCGATCAGACCGCGGCCGCGGGTTGATTTTGCAACCCGCGGCGCTTGTTCCTGATCACTTGATACCGGTGACCGTGATGCGTCCGTTGACACGGTCGGCTGTGAACTCGATCGCCTGACCCGCCTTAACCTTCTCGATTATGCCGTCCTCCGCGACGACGAACACCATCGTCATTGCGGGCATGTCGAGGTTTGTTAGCGGCTCATGTTTGATCGTCAGCTTTTTCTGCTTGGCGTCGACCTTGATGACTTCGCCCTTCACGTATTCCTGAGCGAGCGCGCTCCCGCCGATGGCGAGCGCGAGTGCGAGGGCTGCGAATGCCTTTGCCATTAGCTTCATGGTTGTTTCCTTTGTGGTTTGGAGTTCAGTGGGCGACGCTGATATCGCCCTTCATGCCGGAATCGTAGTGACCCGGAATCAGGCAGGCGAACCCGAATTCGCCAGCGTTTGCGAAGGTCCAGACGATCTCGCCTCTGGCGCCGGGCGCCAAGCGGATCGAGTTGGGATCGGCGTGCTCCATCTCGGGGAACTTCTCCATCAGCGCCTTGTGCTCCATGATCCCCTCATGGACGTCCATGACGAACTCGTGGTCGACCTGGCCCTTGTTGACGAACTTCAGACGAACGGTCTCGCCCTGCTTCACCTTGAGCACGGCCGGTTGGAACATCATCTTCCCGTCGTCCGTCTCCGACATCGAGATGTTGACAGTCCGCTTTGCCTTGCCGGCCTCGCCAGGGCTGCCGATCGCCATTGTGGCGGCTTTGTCGCCATGGCCTCCGGCGTGGGTTCCACCGGCAAGAGCTGCTCCCGAACTGACCGCCATCAAAACGGCCGCTGCGATTATATGTTTCATGCTGCACTTTCTCTCGTTGTTGAGGTTGAGGGTTTCGGTTCTCATCCCTGTTTGCCGTGACCGCCGTGCGCTGCCGGGGCCATCGTTTTTGCGTCGCCTGATTTCGTCGGAGCGGGGACATCCCCCTTCCACTCGTAAGCCACGGTTCCCTCCGGATGCTGGTACCATCCCGGATCGGCGTAATCGTTCGAGGCGAGCCCCTCGCGTACCTTGACGACCGAGAACATGCCGCCCATTTCGATGGCGCCGAATTGGCCCCAGCCGGTCATCATCGGGATCGTGTTGTCGGGAAGCGGCATTTCCATCTCGCCCATATCGGCCATGCCGCGGTCACCCATCGCCATGTATTCGGGCTGGACCCGGCGGATCTTGTCGGTGACCTTCGAGTTGTCGACGCCGATGAATGTGGGCACGTCGTGGCCCATGGCGTTCATCGTATGATGCGACTTGTGGCAATGGATCGCCCAGTCGCCCTCGTATTTGGCTTCGAACTCGTACGCCCGCATGGCGCCGACGGGGATGTCGATCGACACTTCCGGCCACCGCGCCTCCGGCCGGACCCAGCCGCCATCGGTGCAGGTCACCTCGAAGTCGTAGCCATGCATGTGGATCGGATGATTGGTCATGGTCAGATTGCCCACGCGGACCCTGACCCGGTCGTTTTTCGCCACCGGAAGATGACTGATCCCCGGAAATACGCGGCTGTTCCATGCCCACAGATTGAAGTCCGTCATCTCCATGATGCGCGGGACGTACGACCCGGGCTCGATGTCGAAGGCGTTCAGCAGGAAGACGAAATCGCGGTCCACCCGCATGAACTTCGGGTCCTTCGGGTGAATGACGAAGAAACCCATCATGCCCATGGCCATCTGGACCATTTCATCGGCGTGCGGGTGGTACATGAAGGTCCCGCTCTTCACGAGGTCGAACTCGTAGACGAAGGTCTTGCCGGACGGGATTCCAGGCTGGGTAAGGCCAGTCACGCCATCCATGCCGTTGGGCAGGATCATGCCGTGCCAGTGGATGGTGGTGTGCTCGGGGAGCTTGTTGGTCACGAAGATGCGGACCCGGTCGCCTTCGACCGCCTCGATCGTCGGACCGGGGGATTGACCGTTATAGCCCCACAGATACGCAGTCGAGCCCGGCGCCAGCTCCCGCTCCACCGGCTCGGCGACCAGGTGAAATTCCTTGACGCCGTTGTTCATGCGATGCGGAAGGGTCCAACCATTGAGAGTGACCACCGGCTGGTAGTCGGGTCCGCTCGTCGGGAAGATCGGCGGCTGCATGTCCGGAGACTCCATGACGGCCGCATCCGGCAAGCCCATCGCCGAGGTCTTGGTCCATGCCGTGGCCCCGGCGAGCAAGGCTCCCGCGCCCAGCAACTGACGTCTTGAAAGCATTTTTCTTCTCCTTGAGTTCAGTGGCCTTCGGCGCCCGCTTCGGCTGCGGCCGGTGCGTCGCCGCCTTCGGGCGAGTTTGCGCCGCCACCATGGATGGCGGTTCCGAGATTGACGTCGGCCAGCCAGAAATTGCGCTTGGCGTTGAGGGAAAGCATGATCGCGCTGATTTTCGCGCGGGTGTCCGCGAGAAGTTCGAACGTGTTGGTGATCATGCCGTTGTAGGTGAGGACCGACTCCGCTTCGATCTTGGTACGAAGCGGCACAACGCTGTTTCGATAATGCCGTGCGATGTCGTAGGTCGAGCGGTAAGCATCATAGGCAGACCTCGCCTCGGATCGGATGTTGACCGCCTTTTCCGCCATCCGATTGGCAGCTTGCATGTAGGCAAGTTCGGCCTTGCGCATGCGTGCCTGGCCGGTGTCGAAAATCGGAATGACGAACTCAAGCTCGAGAGTGGGTGACACACTCGTCTCGGTTCCGCCCTCCTCCGCCTCCTCCGCCTCCTCGCGTTCCACCTCCACGCCGGAAAGCAGTTCCAGATCGCTGACGTAGCGCGTCGCCTCGGTCAGTCCATAGGATTTCGCCAGCGCCTCCAGCTCAAGCTTCGCGATCTCAAGGTCGACGCGATTTCTTAACGCCTCCACCTCGATCGCGCGCTTGGCCTTGGCGCCTTTAGGCAACCCTGGAAGCGCGTTCGGGACCGAATAATCGACGTCGGGTCCCCAAAGGCCCATGAGGCGGGTGAGCTCCTCCTTGGCGGTCCGCGCGGCGAGCCGCGCCTCCGCCGCCTGACCGGTTATCACGGCATAAAAGACGTGTTCGCGGGCCTGGCCGGTCTTTGTGAAAGCGCCCGTCTCGCCAAGTTTTTGAGCGAGTTCGGAGGCAGCATCGGCGGCGGCCTGCGCCTGATTCAAGTAGGAAACGCTTTCCCAGGCCGATACGGCGTTGATCCAGGCCCGCCGCGTGTCTGCGGCGAGCCGTAGCGTTTCCTCGGCGGCGCGGAGTTGAGCCTGACGGAAGCGCGCATCCGCGACTGCGACGCGCCGGTCACGGGTCGCCAGCGCGAGGATATTGCTGACCACCGCCCCTTCAATCGTCCGCACAGGATCGACGCCGATCATGCCGACTGAAATCGTCGGATTGACCAGCATCGATTCCTGCCACATGTCGGCCGCCGACAAGCCGATCTCAGCGTAGGCGGCCTGCAGGCCCTTGTTGTTGAGCAAGGCGACCTGCACCGCGACGTCTGGGCCGATCGTCTTCTTCTGGACGAGGCGCTTCACGCGCTCTGAGACCGCGCGCGCCTCCTCGCTGGACTGCACCCACACCGTTTTCTTGCCGGTTATGGATTCGGCGCGCGCCGCGACCGTCGTGAAGCCAGCCATGGGGTCGGAAATGCCGTCAAGGACACCGATGGTGGTGCATCCCGCCGAGATCAAGGGCATGGTTGCCACGGCAGCCATGGTCAGGAACCGCCGCTTCATGATCCGGCTCCCGGGTTTGCTGGGGCGCGCTCTTCATTGAGGCGCCGCCAGTTCTGCGGATCGACCGGTTCCCGGTGGTGATAGTCGGCGATGACCGGGTGGTACTGGGCATCGCGTATGCCCAGCACGGGATCGGCCGGATTGAAGGCCGGAAGAATATCCGGCGGCATGGTTGCCGCGCATCCGGAAACGAACAGCGATGCGAGGATCGCGAGACTGGCGATTTTCATTGTGGACCTAAGCTTGACGTGTGCGTTTGGCTGCGCCGGAACGGATTCCGGACGCTGCGCGCGAACGCCCCAGAGAGGCGCGTCAGCCCAGGTGTCTGGGAGGTCTTATATGCGCTGTGTACTCGCCGCCTGCCGAGGCTTCGGCAACGACGGCCGCAAAGCAACGGGAAACAACGCGCTCGAGGTCGGGGCAATCGACAGGCACGGCATGGGCCGGCGCGCAATGGACTTCGCAGCTTTTCTCGCTGGAATTCTTGGTACCGTGATCGTGCTCTGACATGTCTGAGTCGTCGGCAGCGGCGGCGTGGTCGTGACCGCTCATCTCGTGGTCTTCGGCAGGGAGAGTCATGCCCGCGTCGCTGTGAAAACCCGTGGCATTGGCCGTGGCAAACAAACTGGGCTGAAGAGCCGACATGACCAGGAACACGACCGCCAGCAGTGCTCGGAGCGGCATGTTTCCCAAGATCGAGATTCGACCAGGTTTCCTCATCGTGCCCTTCGGACAATTGTTCGCCTGATTTGTCAAGACAACCTGCGCCCATGTTGTTGCAGTGCAACCAAAAGTGAACGCAACTGCATGTCACGATCGCTGCATGGTCAGTTACATCAGGCCCAGCACCGCTCCGGCGACAGCCAGATAACGCGAGATCTTCGCGAGGGCGACGATTGCGACAAAGCTCCACAGCGGCTCGCGCAACACCCCCGCGACCACGGTCAGCGGATCGCCGATGATCGGCATCCAGCTTAACAGGAGCGACCATCTTCCATAGCGGCGATACCAACCCGTGGCGCGGTCGAGCGCCGTGGGGCGGGCGGGAAACCAGGGACTGTCGCGAAAGCGTTCGATCCCTCGACCAAGAGCCCAGTTCACCATCGAACCAAGAATGTTTCCTATGCTGGCGACAAGAACCAGCATTGCCGGCGAGAAGGAACCCGTCGCGAGTAGCCCTGCAAGGGCAGCCTCCGACTGCGCCGGCAGGATAGTCGCCGCGGTGAAGGCAGCAGCAAACAGACCGCCGTATACGGCAAACAGATCCATCTATGTTTTCGCTTTGCGGAAAAGCTTCAGGATTGCACATCGATCACGACCATCAGTCCGCCACCGCCCTTCTCTTCGACATTGTTGTTGGTCTTGCAATTCCCGATATGGAAGTGGATGAGCCGGCTGTACGAACATTGCAGGGTTCCTGTCGGCTGGCTGTCCAACTCACCTAGTCGGCGTCATCGACGCCTGGCGCTCGGCGACGACTGGAGCGACGGCGGTCTCCGGAAGCGCCGTCCTAGCGGCGAGCCCGGCGACGACAAGGACTACTGCAATGACGGGGACGCGCCTCACTGAACCGTGCCGCTTCCCGCAAGGCCGTCGATGATCGGGCAATCGGGTCGGTCATCGCCGTTGCAATGGTCGGCGAGATGCCGAAGCATGTCCCGCAGTCCGGCGAGTTCCGCAAGCTTACGGTCGATTTCGGCGAGCTTGGCTTCCGCTATGGCCTTCACATCCGCGCTCTCGCGCTCCTTGTCGCCGTAGAGCGAAAGGAGTTGCCGGCATTCCTCCACCGAGAAGCCAAGGCTTCGCGACCGCTGCAGGAAGCGCAGGCGATGCACGTCGGCCGTCGAATAGTCCCTGTACCCGTTGCCGGCACGATCAGGCCTGAGAAGGCCGATGTCCTCGTAGTATCGGATGGTCTTTGGCGGCAGGCCGGATTTTTCTGCAGCGGTTCCTATGTTCATGATCTAACCTCAGAGCTTCAAAGAACGAAGTCGTAGCGCGTTGCCGATCACGGAAACTGACGAAAGGCTCATTGCCGCTGCCGCGATCATCGGCGACAGCAGCGTGCCGAAGACCGGGTAGAGAATACCCGCCGCTACCGGTACGCCGAGCGCGTTGTAGACGAAGGCGAAAAACAGGTTCTCCTTGATGTTGCGGATCGTCGCCTGCGACAGCCGCCGCGCCCGGACGATGCCGTTGAGGTCGCCCCTGACCAACGTGATGCCGGCGCTCTCGACCGCGACGTCGGCGCCGGTCCCCATGGCGATGCCGACATCGGCCGCCGCCAAGGCGGGTGCGTCGTTGACGCCGTCGCCAGCCATCGCGACGCCTTCGCCCTTGGCACGCAGCTCGTCGATCAGCGTCTTCTTGCTTTCGGGCAGCATATCGGCCCGCACCTCGTCGATGCCGAGCTTCGCCGCGACCGCTTTCGCAGTGCGCTCGTTGTCGCCCGTCGCCATGATGATCCGGAGCCCGCTGTCATGCAGCGCGCGGATCGCTTCCACCGTCGTCGCCTTGATCGGATCGGCGACGGCGACGAAGCCGGCAAGCCTGCCGTCGACGGCGACCAGCATCGCGGTCTTTCCTTCCGAACGCAGCGCGTCGGCGCGGTCCTTGGACGCCGCGAGGCCGATGCCTAGATCGTCCATAAGCAGCGCGTTGCCGAGCGCGACAGCGCGCCCCCTGACGCTCCCCTTGACGCCCTTGCCGGTGACGGCCTCGAAATCCGCCGCGTCTTCGACGGTCGCGCCGCGCTCCCGCGCGCCATCGACGATCGCCTCGGCAAGCGGGTGCTCGGAACCCTTCTCGAGGCTGGCGGCAAGGCCGAGCAGTTCGGCCTCGTCAAAGCCATCGATCCCGAAGACGTCGGTCAGCTTGGGCTTGCCCTCGGTCAGCGTGCCGGTCTTGTCGACGATCAGCGTGTCGACCTTGGCGAAGCGTTCAAGCGCTTCCGCCTCCTTGATCAGCACGCCGGCCTGCGCGCCGCGTCCCGTCGCGGTCATAATCGACATCGGCGTCGCCAGCCCGAGCGCGCAGGGGCAGGCAATGATCAGCACCGAAACGGCCGAGACGATGGCGAAGACCATGCTTGGCTGCGGCCCGTAGACGGCCCAGACGATGAAGGCGACGATGGCGACGAGAACGACAGTGGGCACGAAGTAGAATGAGACGCGGTCGGCAAGGCCCTGGATAGGCGCGCGCGAGCGCTGCGCCTTGGCGACCATTTCGACGATGCGCGACAGCATCGTGTCGGCGCCGACTTTCTCGGCGCCGATGACCAGCGTGCCGTTCTTGTTGAGCGTGCCGCCGGTCACCGGGTCGCCCTTTGTCTTTTCGACCGGAACGGGTTCGCCGGTCAGCATCGATTCGTCGACCGCCGAACGGCCCTCAAGCACGGTGCCGTCGACCGGCACACTGTCGCCAGGCCGCACACGCAGCCGCTCGCCGGCCTTCACCTCGTCGAGCGGCACGTCTGCCTCCGAACCGTCCGCCGCAATCCGCCTGGCCGTCTTCGGCGCGAGGTCGAGAAGCGCGCGGATGGCCGAGCCGGTGCGCTCCCTTGCCTTCAACTCCAGCACCTGGCCGAGAAAGACCAGCGCGACGATTACCGCGGCTGCCTCGAAATAGACCGGGACCGTGCCGCCATGGCCGCGGAACTGGTGTGGAAAGAGATCCGGGAAAAGCGCCCCGACAACACTGTAGACATAGGCGGTGCCGACGCCGATCGAGATCAGCGTCCACATGTTCGGGCTTTTGTTGACGATGGATTCCCAGCCGCGATGAAAGAACGGGATCGCCGCCCAGACTACGACCGGCGTCGCCAGCGCCAATTCTATCCAGGCTGCCGGCTGCTCGCCGAGCCAGTCGCGGAACGGCAGGCCCAGCATCGGTCCCATGGTGATCAGAAGCAGCGGGATCGACAGCGCGGCGCTCACCCAGAAGCGGCGGGTGAAATCGACCAGCTCCGGATTGGGGCCCTGATCGCCTGTCGGCACGCCCATCGGCTCCAGCGCCATGCCGCAGATCGGGCAGGAGCCGGGCTTGTCGCGGATGATTTCTGGATGCATCGGGCAGGTGTACTGTGTGCCCTTGGGCATCGGCTCCGGCGCCGGCTGGCCGCTCTGATATTTCTGAGGATCGGCCTCGAACTTGCCCTTGCAGCCGGCCGAGCAGAAATAAAAACCCTTGCCTTCGTGGCGCGCGAAATGCTTCGCCGTAGCGCGCTCGACGGTCATGCCGCAAACCGGATCGGTCGCCTTCAGAAAGGCCTCTGGCTCCTTCATGAACTTCGTTCGGCATCCTTCCGAACAGAAATGATAGGTGTGGCCGCCGAAGGCCGCCGAAGGCTTTCCCGCCGCCGGATCGACCGTCATGCCGCAGACCGGATCGCGCACGACCGCGGCTTCAGCCGCGACGGAGCCGTGCGAGGAACAGCACGAGCCATGCGCTACGTCGGCGTGGGTGGCGTCATCGTGACGGTCGGTCATGGGGCACTCCAAAAAGGCAACTTCCCTTCCATCTACGGCTTCCAGTTACTGGAAGGTCAAGTGGTTTTCTGCAAAACGAAGCGTGGCCCGACAGCGGCCCCTACTGCGATCACCGCTCAGAACGACTGCGAGCGTCTCTATTCAATCTCGTCCGGCCTGGAACGTGGCGCTGCTGTCTGGCCAAAATCGCGCCATGAAGTCGAGGTTATATCCTCGTCGAGATCAGTATCGCTTCAAGATTGCTTGCATCCGAGCGATTTCTTCCATCTGCGACTGCACAATCCCCTCACACAGCTCGACTATTTCACGATCAGCGAGCGACGCTTGTTCGCACATCAGGATTGCCCCGGAATGATGCGGGATCATCGAGCGCAGGAACTCCTCATCGTCGACTGCGGCCTGGCTGCGCATGGCCGCGAAGCTAGCCACGAAAATCACGGCCGTGATCGCCACGACGACAAGGTTCATGCGGCGTGACGGAAACATGGAACGCATTGCCACGAGCATGACGATAGCCATCGGCGCCACCATCATAAGCGTCATGTAGACGTTGTTGATATTGAGGTAGAAGTGATCGAGCGTCGCGATCATCGTGTACATCACCAGATACATGATAACGAAATCAACCGCGAGTTCGAGCATCAGCGCCAGGTAAGAACCCCTTGTTTCATGGTCCTGCACGTGTTTCATCTCGGACCTCCTCAATGATCGCCAAGTGAAGAGCGCCGCTAGGCTGCTGCCTTCACTGGTTCAAAGGTGATATCGAGGACCGCGTCGAGCTGCCGATCCATGAAGCGCTCCGGGATGCTCTTCACGAGGAGATTGCGCAACGGAACAATGAGCGGATTGCGCCACTGCGCGACCCGCGCATAGAGGCGTGATTCGGCGGTTATCCTGCGCGCGCGGTCGACCCGTCGCGCATTGAACTCACGCAGTGCCTCGTAGACCGGCAGCCGCCCGAGCAAGGCAGCAATCACCGCGGCATCCTCAATGGCGAGACCGGCCCCTTGTCCGAGATCCGGCGTCACGGCATGAGCCGCATCACCGAGCAGCGCTACCTTGCCTCGAGTGAAGGACGACATTGGGTCGAGGTCGAGGATATCGGTCCAGACAAGCGAGTCCGGTGGCGTGCGGGCGAGCACCTCGGGAACGGGGTCGTGGAAATCGGCGAAGACCTCTCTCACTCCGTCGAGATCGAGGTTGGCCAGTTCAGGATCGTTCATCCTCTCCGCGCCGCAGCAGCCAAACCAATAGACCCTGTCGCCCGCCACCGATGACAAGCCGATTCGCTTCCCCGCTCCCCAGCTTTCGGTGAGGCGAGCGCGGTCCATGCCATTAGGCACCCCGGCCGAGATTGCCCGCCAGCACGTATAGCGCGCGAAATGCTCGCGTGACTCGGGAAAGAGTGCCTTGCGCACGGGCGAGTGAATACCGTCACATGCGAGCACAAGCTCGGCTTCGACCGTGTCCCTGTTGGCAAAGTCCAGAACGATGCGATCGCCTTCCTCGCGAGCCCCTACGCATTCCATACCTGTCCTGATCATTCCGTCCTGCAGCTCCGAAAGAAGCGCCTTGTGCAGATCACCACGATGGAGCACGACCATCGCCAGGTGGCCGTAACGGCGGCTCAATTCCACGAAGTTCGTGGACTGGAGCACATTTCCACTCTGGTCCAGGAGATCGAGTCGGTCGATCGGCTGTGCTTCCGCGACGACTGCATCGTAAAGGCCAAGCGTCCGCAGCGCCCGCAAAGCATTAGCGCTAAGGCTCAGGCCGGCACCGATTGGCTCAAGCTTATCCGCCCGTTCGTAGATTTCGACGTCCCAGCCGAGGAGACGCAGGCCGTGCGCCGCTGCCAACCCGGCTATACCCGCGCCGACAATGGTTGCGCGCTGTTTCTTGGGTTCTCGCGATCTCATCTATAAGTAACCCTATGCGCGACCAAGAGTTCCAGCTGCGTCTTGCCATGCCCGAAGCCTCGCCGCGCCGGTTGATGCCGCGGCCGATCTCGAGTTCGCCGTGCCGGAGCCGGGTTGGGACTCTTGCGGATCGCCGCGGTCAACCGGGCGCTTGCCCATGGTAGGGACCCGCTCATATGGATCGTGCGATCTGCAATCAGTCGTTGTGGTTTCGGCTAAGATCGTGACCTCTACGCCGAGACGTTCTAGATGTATCCGGCTTACTGTCGACGTTTGTGCCCGATCAAAGAGCGCTGCGCCAAGCGCGTGTTAACATGAAATGCAGTGAGCCGTTCTGGCTGGTTAGATACGTGGTCGTGAGCAGATAAGAAGAACGGTGATGAAATCCAGCCCCTCGGAACCAGTTGACCTAATTCAACGCCCTTCCCGCTTCCAGCGCCAACGGGCTCAAAGTCTCAACCAGCACTGTTTCTGCATCAGCCTCGACGCCAGCGAGTTGGAGCGCGCGTTCGGAGCGAACCCGGAGACGCGTGACGTCTATTCTTTGATGCTCAAAAAACAGCCGCATATGTTCGCCGCCTTGCCGGTGTTTGTGTCTCGGCATCATCTGGACCGCATGGCAGCGATCGTTCAGGCAGTACAGGCAGTCGTTGCATTGCCCGCGTATCGTGATCTCGTGCTCGCCGAAGCCCCGCAAATCGCACATTTCGACGCCGGCGGCGCGCGCGGCGTGTTCATGAGCTTCGATTTCCACGTGGCTGGCGGAGAGCCGCAACTTATAGAGATAAACACGAACGCAGGAGGCGCGCTTCTCAATACTGCGCTGGCGCGCGCTCAGCGGGCTTGTTGTACGGCGGTCGCAAGCATGACTCCAGATTCTGCCGCGCTCGAAGCGACGGAGCAAACCTTCGTCGATATGTTTGTCGCCGAGTGGCGGCTGGCCCGCGGTGAGCGGGTCTTGCGGCGCTTTGCGATCGTTGACGACGATCCCCAAGAGCAGTTCCTTTACCCGGAATTTGTCCTCTTCAGGCAGCTATTCCTTCGCCACGGTATCGATGCAGTCATCGCCGCCCCGACGTCGTTTCAATTGCAGAGCGGCGTCCTTTCGCATGACGGGAAGCCCGTTGACCTCGTTTACAACAGGCTCACCGATTTCATGCTGGATCAACCCGCGCATGCCCTGTTGCGCACCGCGTATCTCGAGGGCGCCATCGTTCTGACCCCCCATCCTCATGCACATGTCCTGTACGCCAACAAACGCAATCTCGTCGTGTTCAGCGATGCTGAACGCTTGCGGTCGCTCGGTGTTTCCGAAAACATTTTGCAGACGCTGCTAGGCGGGATTCCGAAGACCGAAATTGTCGATGCTTCGAAGGCGGATTCCTTATGGTCGCGGCGGCGGGGGCTTTTTTTCAAACCTGCGTCGGGTTTTGGGGGCAGGGCTGCCTACCGCGGCGACAAATTGACCAAACGGGCGTGGGGCGAGGTCCTTGCAGGCGAGTATGTCGCCCAGGCATTGGTCGCGCCGGGAGAACGATCGCTGGAGCGCGATCAACATGTGCGTCCACTCAAATTCGACGTGCGGAACTATGTCTATGACGGCGATGTTCAATTCGTCACGGCACGGCTTTATCAGGGACAGACGACGAATTCCCGCACCCCGGGCGGCGGTTTCGCACCGGTCTTCACCGACGCCGACGCCGGTACAGATTGCACTCCGGTCTGTCACCCGGCGCGGCCATGAGCACGAGGCGGCAGACGACGCCGGCAGAGCTGGAAATGCTCCAGCGCGAGACGTTCGACTATTTCCTCAATGAGGTGAACCCGGCCAACGGCTTGATCCTTGACAAGACCGCCCCGCATTGGCCCGCCAGCATTGCCGCGACAGGCTTGGCTCTGGCCTGCTATCCTGTCGGGGTCGAGCGTGGGTTTATAGCGCGCGGGGCCGCCGCGTCTCGAACGCTCGCTACGCTGCGCTTCTTCTGGACGAGCCCGCAGGGACCCGAACCCGACGCCACGGGATATCGCGGGTTCTATTATCATTTTCTGGACATGCAGACCGGCCGACGCGCTTGGCAATGCGAACTGTCGACGATCGATACCTCGTTCCTGCTGGCGGGCGCCTTGGCGGCGGCAGCCTATTTCGACGGAGACACGACCGAGGAACAGGAAATTCGCGCGCTCGCCGACGCGCTCTATCGCCGGGCCGACTGGCAATGGGCGCGAAACCAAGACGCGACGGTGACCCACGGCTGGACACCCGAAAGCGGTTTCATCAAGTACCGCTGGGAGGGCTACGACGAGGCGCTTCTGCTTTACATTCTGGGTCTCGGCTCTCCGACACATCCGCTGCCGGAAAGCAGCTACACGGCCTGGACAGCGACCTATCGGTGGGAAAGTTGTTACGGCTACGAGTATCTCTACGCCGGCCCTCTTTTCATACATCAGCTGTCCCATGTCTGGATCGACTTTCGCGGGATCCAGGACGTCCTCCTGCGTGAAAAAGGCATCGACTATTTCGAGAACAGCCGCCGGGCGACCTATGTGCAACAATGCTATGCGATGGAAAACCCGCGCAAGTTCGCAGGCTACGGCGAGCATTGCTGGGGAATTACCGCAAGCGAGGGACCAGGCCCGGCCACGCTTAAGCTGAACGGCGTCGAGCGCGTATTCGACGACTATGTCGGGCGCGGCGTGCCCTATGGGCCGGACGATGGCACTTTGGCGCCTTGGGCAGTCGTGGCATCCTTGCCATTCGCTCCTGAAATCGTGCTCCAGGCGATCGACTTCTGTATTCATCAGGCCAAGTTGAAGAAGTACAACAGGTACGGCTTCAAAGCGTCCTTCAATCCCACCCATCCGGGTGAGCCGGGCAATCCTTATGGCTGGTGGGTATCGCCATGGCATTTTGGACTCAATCAGGGGCCAATCGTGCTGATGATCGAGAATTATCGAACGGACCTACTGTGGCAATTGATGCGTGGCTGTCCTTACATCGTAGCTGGACTGCGCCGCGCGGGGTTCAGAGGCGGTTGGCTGAAGTGAGGCAAACAGAAAATTTCGGCGACCCACAGAACAGGTGTAGTATGACGAAACCGGGCTGCCAGTGTGGATGCCCGGAGATGCGTGGGATCGGACGATGATTGTCCGAACGCTATCGATATTGGAATGCACAACGTTGCTGGCGATGCATCGCCTGGCGCACTTGGCATGCGCGAAGAACGGACAACCGTACGTCGTTCCAATCTATTATGCTTATGCGGACAGCCATCTCTATGCGTTTTCGATGGTGGGAAAGAAGGTGGAATGGATGCGAGCCAATCCACGTGTTTGTATCCAGGTCAATGAGTGGGGCAAAGGGCGCGAATGGAAAAGCGTCGTTGTTGACGGACGGTACGAAGAACTGCCGGACCGGATCGGTCACGAAGCTGTGCGGGACCATGCGTGGTCATTGTTGAGCAAGCATTTCGATTGGTGGGAACCGGGCGGCCTCAAGCCAGTCATCCCTCCAATATCGGACCACTTGCCGCATGTATTCTACCGGATCCTTGTCGACCAGATGTCCGGGCGGGAAGCAAAGGAAACGAAATGATCGTCCGGGCGGTGGATGCATCAGCCCCGAGAAGAACAGGCTAAAAGCAAGGGAAGCTCAGCGGAACCTTTCCCTACATTGACAGCCTTCATGTTTGCCGCCTCTCTTGCCTGGTACGGATAGCAAACGATCGTTGCCACCTGCCGGACTATCCGCGTTCTTACATGCGGCTCACGGCAGGTGTTGATAGGTGAAATCGACGCGCACCGGAGCCTTGCGGCCCGGGATATTGACGTCGACCGCGATTGTCATATCGGTCCTTGCCGGGCAGATCGACGAAATTGCCACAGGTTACCGTCCCAGCGATCGTCATCTGTTCGAGATCGAAGTGGTTTTATCCCACGTGACCGAGCCCTGACACGGTGACAGTCACTTTGGCGTTTTCGACCCGTTCGCCGGTGCTCGCATCGAATACCGCAATGACTATGTGGCCTTGATTTCCCTCAAAAGCAGAAGTCATTCGCGGCAGCGCGGTGCGCGTCCCCCCGCTCTTTGGTGCCTCCGCCGAAATGCCGTGGAGTTTGATCTGGAACAAACCCGATCGCCGTCCTCTTGGTATGTTCAACTATTCCGGCGCCTGCGCGACGTGAAGAGAAGGATTGGATCTTTGGATTGGAAGGCCGCCCAGTTGCGGGTCATCCGCGTATGGAAAGGCTCACCGGCCTTCGACGTGCCTCGCTGGCTCGTCCTGTTGATCGCTATCGTCTTTTCTGCTTCCACGATCCTGCATGCCGGCGGCCGCGCCGATTCAGCCATGGCTGATGCCGGTCGCTTCGCAGTTGAATTTCGCCACGCCGATGCGGCGATGGAACATGGCCACCACGCGCCATGCGATCAAAAGGATCAGAAGAGCGCCGCCGGTCACTGCTGCGTTTCGGCCTCAGGCTGTTCGCTCTGCGTGCCTGTGACCATGCAAGTCCTGGCGGGCGTGACGCCAAGCGAGCCAGTTGCCGTCGCCCCGCTTTCCGTTTCTTCGCCAGGCGACGTTTCGATGATGCTGCGACCCCCAAAGCTCTCCGTGACCGCCTGAGCGCACGCGACCCTTGCGGTTCGTGCGCTCCGCTATCGGCCGATCAGGCCTTTCGAGTCACGAACGTGAGAGCTTTTGAAATGCAACAGATTTCCCGTCGCCAGTTTCTGGCATCAACGGCGGCTGCCGGCGTCGCCGGCGCAGCCTCGTCATTAACCGGCTTTCCAGGCATTGCACGAGCCGCTACCGCAACAATCATTCGCGCCGAATCCCGCGTCATCGACGTTGCGGGGCGGGCGGCCACCGTATTCGGCCTTGTCCAGCAGGACGGCACGCACGGGCTGGTCTCGCAAGCGGGTGAGGACTTCAACGTCCGCCTCGAGAACGCGCTGGATGCACCGACGCTCATCCATTGGCATGGCCTGACGCCGCCATTCGGCCAGGACGGAGTGCCGGACCTGCCGCAGCCGCTGCTGCAATCCGGCCAGGCCTATGACTACCGCTTCCCGCTCGAAACTACCGGCACCCACTGGATGCATGCGCATACGCTGCAGGAGCAGCAGCTTCTGGCGGCGCCGCTGATCGTCAACGATCCCGCGGAGGCGGGCCTCGACGAGCAGCCCGTCGTGGTGCTCTTCCACGATTTCAGCTTCAAGACGCCGGAGGAACTGCTTGCCGGACTGACCGGCTCGACCGGGAGCATGGCGGGGCACTCGATGAGTGGCATGAGCCACGACATGAGCAACATGAATGGGATGGAGCAGGGCGCGGCGACGCAGATGGCCTCCACCATGGATATCAATGACATCGAGTACGACGCGTATCTGGCGAACGATCGCACCCTCGACGATCCGCAGGTGTTTTCCGTCGAAAAGAGCGGAACGGTTCGGCTGCGTCTCATAAACGGCGCAACTGCCACGGCCTTCTGGATCGACACCGGATCGCTCGAAGGCGAGGCGATCGCGGTCGACGGCAACCGGGTTGTCCCAGTCCGCGGCCGCCGTTTCCCTCTCGGCATGGGACAGCGCATCGATATCCGTATCCGTCTTCCGCGCGAGGAAGGCGCATGGCCGGTGCTAGCTCTCAGGGAAGGCAGTGCCGAGCGCACCGGCTTCATCCTGGCGACAAAGGGCGGCGCGATGAAACGCGTTTCCTCGAAGGGTGACAAGGCCGAGGGTCCGCTTGACCTTGCGCTGGAGGCGAGCCTTCTCGCCACGAAGCCGTTCGCCGAGAAGGCGGCGGGCGCGAGCGAACCCGTCGTGCTCGGCGGCGATATGGCAAAATACGCCTGGACCATCAACGGCAGGGGCTGGAGCGACCACAGGCCGATCGCGGTCAACAAAGGGGACCGCGTCGAACTGGCCATCCGCAACGGCAGCATGATGGGCCACCCGATGCACCTGCATGGCCATCACTTCCAGGTCGTCGGGATCGACGGCCGCCGCTTCTCGGGAGCGGTGCGCGACACCGTCTGGCTGCCGCCGCAACGCGAGGTGACCGTCGCCTTCGACGCCACCAACCCGGGGACATGGGCCTTCCACTGCCACCACCTCTACCACATGGCGACCGGCATGATGACCGTCGTCCAGTACGCCGCCTGAGCGGCGCGAAGGAGAACCGATATGAGAACCCATTCAAGGATCAATGCTGGCGCGATTGCCGTAGCGGCCCCTCAACCGCTCCATACGGACCTGATACGCATCACCCGGCGCATGACATTGCTTGCGCTCGCGGCAGCGGCCGGATTTGCCGCCGTCGTTTCCTTCTCACCTCGGGCTGGCGCCGAATCCGCCGGGGCAGGCTTCGTCTACACGGCCGACGAGCATGGCGGCTCCGTCAGCCGGATCGCCCTTGACGGTGGCAAGGTCGACATCATCCCGGTCCCCGTCATGCCGCACAACGTCCAGTTCGTGCCGGACACGGGCATCTTGCTGATGGTTGGAATGCCTATGTCGGGCATGGAAGAAGGACATGGCGGCGATGGTCACGGCGAAGGGGAGGAGGAGCCGAAGGGCAGGCTGATCGTCATCGACACCGCCGGCTTCGCCTCGGGCCAGTCGGCCTCCATCGATGTCGGCGCTCATCCGGCTCACGTCATTGCCGATGCGCAAGGCAAGCGCGCCTTCGTGTCCAATTCCGAGGACAACAGAATCTCGGTGATCGACCTAGACACTGGGACGGCCATTGGGGCGGCCAGCACCGGCGACTATCCGCATGGCCTGCGCATGAGCCCTGACGGGAAGTCGATCTACGTTGCCAATGTCAAGGACGGCACGGTTTCGGTGATCGACACGGCCACGCTCGCCGAGACGGCAACGATCAAGGTCGGATCAGCCCCGGTGCAGGTTGGCTTCGTCCCCGACGGCAGCCGCGTCTACGTCTCACTCCGCGACGACAACAAGGTGGCGGTCATCGATACCGCCACGAAGGAGGTGACCGGGCGGGTCGAGGTCGGCCGGTCGCCGATCCAAGTGCACGCGACGCCTGATGGCCGTTCCGTCTACGTCGCCAACCAGGGCACGGATGCGGAGCCGGACGACACCGTGTCGGTGATCGACGTCGCGAGCGGAACGGTCGTCGAAACGATCCGTACCGGCGCGGGAGCCCACGGCGTTGTGGTCAGCGCCGACGGGGCGTTCGTCTTCGTCACGAACATCATGGCCGGCACGGTTTCGCAAATATCGGTCGAAAGCCAGTCGGTCGTCAAAACCTACCCGGTGGGCAAGGGGCCGAACGGCATCACCTTCCAGGCGCCGAAGCCGACACCTGCCAACGCCGGATGAACCAGATACCAAACCCACAGAGGAGAATGAAGCCATGACACGCTTAAGCAGAACCATATTCGCAACCGCGATGATCCTCATCCCGGCGGCGGGTATTGCCGAAGACGCCCACCACCCCGCCGGTACCCCCGAAAAGCCCTCCACCGAAGAGATCGCGCCCGCGCCACAGGCCAATGCCCCCGGAGGCGCCATGATGGGTGGAATGATGCCCGGCATGATGTCTGGAGACATGATGCGGATGATGATGGGCATGATGGGCGGTGGCATGATGGGCGGCGCCCAGCCGATGGCCGGCCCCATGGGGCAAATGATGTCGCCTGAGCATGTCGAAGGCCGCATCGCCTTCCTTCGGACAGAACTCAAAGTGACGGAGGCGCAAGAGACGCTGTGGCAGGCCGTCGCGGACGCTTTGCGCGCCAATGCCGGCGCGGCGAAGGGCATGATGCCCGGGATGGCCGGCGGGATGATGCCCGGCGCAAACATGCAGGGCGGCGCGATGCCCTCAGACGCCGAGCCTGTGTCACCGCTCCGGAGGATCGAGCTCCAGGAGAAAGTGCTGTCGGCGAGACTCGATGGCCTGCGAAGGCTGAAGACCGCGCTGGAGCCCTTCTATGCAACGCTGGACGACGCCCAGAAGGCCGTGGCCGACAAGCTCCTCGTACCGGCTCCGATGGGCATGATGTGAAACGACTGCGGCCGCGGCGGATAGGCTGCCGCGGTCGTGATCACATTCTTGCACCCGTCCTTTTAAGATCGCGAAGCCGTATTCCGCGACCGAGGACAAATCATGAGTGTATCGATCTCATTTCTTGGCGGTGCAAGTATGAACAAAGGCCACTGCCGACAAATTCGCTAACGACAAGGGTCCCCGGGAAAATGAACAAGCGCATCAAATCAGAAAGAAAACCCGACAAGCAATCCAAACAAGAGTTGATACAGATTGATACTTACTGGCGTGCGGCGAATTATCTGACGGTTGGGCAGATTTATCTGCTCGACAATCCTCTCCTTCGCGAACCCTTGCGCCTAGAGCACGTCAAGCCGCGCCTACTCGGCCACTGGGGGACTTCGCCGGGGCTGAACTTCATCTATGCGCACCTCAACCGCATCATACGGCTGCAGGATGCGAACGTGGTCTACATTTGCGGACCCGGCCATGGCGGTCCGGCGATGGTGGCGAACACCTATCTCGAAGGGACCTACAGCGACCTGAATCCCGACATCTCGCTCGACGAGCCCGGAATGCGGAAGCTCTTCCGGCAGTTTTCCTTTCCTGGCGGCATACCGAGCCATGCCGCTCCCGAAGTGCCCGGCTCCATCAACGAAGGCGGCGAGCTCGGATACGCGCTCTCGCATGCGTTCGGCGCTGCGTTCGACAATCCGGACCTCGTCGTTGCCTGCGTCGTGGGCGATGGTGAAGCGGAAACCGGACCGCTTGCGGCCGCCTGGCATTCCAACAAGTTCCTGAACCCGGAGCACGACGGCGCCGTGCTGCCGATCCTCCATCTCAACGGCTACAAAATCGCCAACCCGACCATCCTGGCGCGTATTCCCGAGGACGAGTTGCGCTCGCTTTTCGTCGGCTACGGCTACGAGCCGTTGTTCGTCGAAGGCGACGACCCGGCAGCGATGCATGAGCGGATGGCCGCGGTTCTGGACGCGGCAATGGGGCATATCCGGGCGATCCAGCAGTCCGCGCGCAGCGGTCAGGCCCGCGACGCGGGGCGTCCGGTCTGGCCGATGATCATCCTGAGGAGCCCGAAAGGATGGACCGGGCCCAAGGAGGTCGACGGCCTGAAGACGGAAGGATTCTGGCGCTCGCACCAGGTGCCGCTCTCGGGCCTCGCCGACAATCCGGACCATCTGAAGCTGCTCGAAGAGTGGCTGCGAAGCTATCGGCCGGAGGAACTGTTCGACGCCGCCGGCGCGCCGGTCGCCGAGATCCGTGCAACGGCACCTAGTGGAACACGGCGCATGAGCGCCAACCCGCATGCCAATGGCGGCTCCTTGCGCAAATCTCTCGAAATCCCCGACATGAAGTCGCATGCGGTCGACGTCCCCAAGCCCGGCGCGGCAAGAGCCGAAGCCACCCGAGTGATGGGGAAGTTCCTGCGCGCAGTGATGCAGGCAAGCGCGGCGGACCGCAACTTCCGCATCGTCGGGGCCGACGAGACGGCGTCGAACCGCCTACAGGATGTTTTCGAGGTTACCCAGCGCGCCTGGATGGAGACGATCCTGCCGGAAGACACCCAACTCGGCCGCGATGGCCGCGTGCTTGAAATCCTTTCCGAGCACACCTGCCAAGGCTGGCTCGAAGGCTATCTCCTCACGGGAAGGCACGGACTTTTTTCCTGCTACGAGGCTTTCATTCACATCGTCGATTCAATGTTCAACCAGCATGCGAAGTGGCTGGACGCCAGCCGCGACATTTCGTGGCGGCGGCCGATCTCCTCGCTGAACTATCTGCTGACCAGCCATGTCTGGCAGCAGGACCACAATGGTTTCAGCCATCAGGATCCCGGCTTCATCGATGTCGCGCTGAACAAGAAGGCCGATATCGTCCGGGTCTACCTTCCGCCGGACGCCAATACGCTGCTGTGCGTCGCCGACCATGTGCTCCGAACGTGGGATCGCATCAACATCATCGTCGCGGGAAAGGCGCCGTCCTGGCAGTGGCTGCCGCTGGCCGACGCGAGGGTGCATTGTGACGCCGGTATCGGAATCTGGGACTGGGCTTCCCACGCAGGCGAGCCGGACGTCGTGATGGCCTGTGCCGGAGACGTCCCGACGGTCGAAACCCTGGCTGCGGTAAGCATCCTGCGGCATCATATTCCCGACCTCGCCATCCGCGTCGTCAACATTGTCGACCTGATGACGCTGCAGCCTAAGGACGCACATCCACATGGGCTTTCCGATCACGACTTCGACGCGTTGTTCACGACCGACAAGCCAGTGATCTTCGCCTACCACGGCTATCCGTGGACGATCCACAGGCTGACCTATCGCCGGACAAATCACGTCAATCTCCATGTCCGCGGCTTCAACGAGGAAGGGACGACGACCACTCCATTCGACATGACCGTTCTGAACGGCCTCGACCGCTTCCATCTGGTGCAAAGCGTCATTGACCGCACGCCAAAGGCGCAGTCCGCCGGGATCGGCCTGAGAGGGTTGATGGAAACCAAGCTGATCGAGCATCACGATTACGTGCGTGCTCACGGGCAGGACATGCCGGAGATCCGTGATTGGAAGTGGGACGCGGCAGCGGGTGGATGACGCCATGGCCGACGCAATTCTCGTGCTGAACGCAGGATCATCGAGCCTAAAGTTCGCTGCGTTCGAGCGGCTTGCGGAGTTACCCGTGTTGATGCGTGGCAGCCTTACATCGCTGCAGAGCAAACCGCGAATGAGCGTCTCCAGTGCCGAGGACGAACAGACGACGCAGACGGATTTCGCAGATCGCCCGATTGGCACCGAAGAAGCACTGGAACTCATCCTTACCGAGCTTGACAGGTGCGGGCTGCTTCAATCCGTCAGCGCGGTCGGTCACCGGATCGTTCACGGCGGACGCGATTTCACTGCCGCGACGATCCTCGACCCGCCAACACTCGAGGCACTCCGCGCGCTTGCCCCTCTGGCTCCGCTTCATCAGCCGGACAATCTCGAAATCGTCGAGTTGGCTCGCCGCTTGCTGCCGAAGGCCGCGCAGATCGGTTGCTTCGACACCGCGTTTCACGCTGATCGGCCGCGACTGGCGACGCTCTACGCACTCCCGCGGGCGCTGACGGAGTCAGGCATCACGTCCTTCGGCTTCCACGGCATATCCTACGGCCATATCGCGTCGCAACTGCGCGAGCGTTATGGGCCGACTGCCGGCGGGCGTGCTGTCGTCGCCCACCTCGGCAGCGGGGCCAGCCTTTGCGCGATGCGAGAGGGCAAGAGTGTCGCGACCACAATGGGATTTTCGCCGCTCGACGGTTTGGTCATGAGCACGCGTTCTGGCTCGCTCGATCCGGGTGTCATCCTCTATCTGTTGCAGGACCGGAAGATGTCCGCCGACGAAATCTCGCGACTTCTCTACGACCGGTCGGGCCTGCTCGGGGTTTCCGGCATTTCCGGCGACATGCAACGGCTGCTCGATTTGGACGATCCGCATGCCGCGGAAGCGGTCGATCTGTTCGTCTACCGTGCCGGTCGCGAGATCGGCTCGCTGGCCGCCGCGCTGGGTGGACTGGACACATTGGTGTTCACCGCTGGGATAGGCGAGAATTCCCCATTGATCAGAGAGAAGATTTGCGAAGCCGCTGCCTGGCTCGGCGTGACAATTGATGCGGAGCGTAACCGCGAGGGGGACGAACGCATCGGCGCATCCGGCTCTGCGGTCGACGTTCTGGTTATCCCAACCGACGAGGAGAGAGCCGTTGCGGCGCAAATGTTGTCGGTAGCGCCATTGGAAGCCATTCCGAGACAACGAAATGAACGCAACCCAGCGCAATAGCCAGCGCATTCTTTGAGAGGGATTGAGACGTTGCAGACCACCACAGTAGACGTCGGCGGAATTGCCAGTGTCCTTGACCCACTTGCTGTCGAAAGGAAGCTACGGCAACTCCCAGGCATAAGGAACGCCAATGTGAACTTCGTTTCGGGCACGGCGACTGTGACCTATGATGAGGGTCGCACCAACGTCGAATCCATCCGTGACGCCGTCCTCGAATGCGGCTTCCATTGTCGCGGTGAAGTCGTGCCCCGTCACATGTGCGAGCCGGATTCCACGACTGTGCAACCCGCAAATCCCAAGGCGCCGGCTGCCCGCCACGAGCACGCGAGAGCCCCGAAACCTCAAGGGGGCGCGACGGCGGCTCACGCTCATCACGCGCCGCAGGGAAAGCCGGTTGCCGCGTCCGCGCATGATGAGATGGCGCATGAAATGGGCCACGGATCCGGCGACATGCAGGCCATGGTGCGCGACATGCGCAATCGGTTCTGGATTGCGCTCGCGTTTACGGTGCCGATATTCATCTATTCGCCGATGGGCGGGATGTTTGCCCCGCCTGCGCCGCCTTTCGGTCTGGACCTGGAACTGTGGCTGTTTTTGCTGGCCAGCGCCGCGATCCTGTATCCGAGCTGGCCCTTCTTCGTTGCCGCATGGCGGGCGCTCAGGAACGGCGTGCTGAACATGGCGGTGCTCGTCGTGCTCTCTGTCGGCACCGGCTACGTGTTCAGCGTCGGCTCGACGTTTTTCTTCCCCGGCGTGCAGTTTTATGAAGCCGTGGCGGTGCTGCTGGTCTTCATCCTGCTCGGCCATTGGCTCGAAATGCGGGCCCGTGCGGGCGCATCCGCCGCCATCCGCGCTCTTCTGGATCTCGCCCCGCCGAAGGCGACCGTGCTGAGGGAGGGCAAGGAGATCGAGGTTCCAACGGCGGACGTCCAGGTGAACGAGACGATCGTCATTCGGCCCGGCAACAAGATCCCGGTCGACGGCGAGGTCCTCGACGGCGAATCGCTTGTCGACGAATCCATGCTCACGGGCGAGTCGATGCCGGTGAAGAAGGCGCCGGGCGACCAGGTCATCGGCGCGACCATCAACAAGAGCGGCAGCTTCAGATACCGGGCGACCAAGGTCGGCGCCGATACGGCGCTCGCGCAGATCGTCAAGCTGGTGCAGGAGGCGCAAAATTCCAAGGCGCCTGCTCAGCTCCTGGCCGACCGCGCCTCTCAGTGGCTGGTTCTGATCGCGATCGTCATCGGCTTCGCGACCTTCGCAGTATGGTTCTGGTGGCTCGGCTCGCCTCTGCTCTTTGCACTGACCCTGACCATAACGGTGTTCGTCATAGCCTGCCCCGACGCCCTCGGGCTGGCGACACCGATGGCCGTCATGGTCGGTACCGGCCTCGGCGCAATGAATGGGATCCTGTTCAAGAACGCAGGGGCACTGGAGGACGCCACCAAGCTCGACGTGATCGTCTTCGACAAGACCGGCACGTTGACGATGGGCCAGCCGCGGGTGGTGGACGTCCTGGCGGCTGAGGAAAGATCACCGGAGGACGTCCTACGGACGGCCGCGGCGGTAGAGCGCGGGTCAGATCATCCGCTGGCCGTGGCGATTGTCGAACGCAGCGCCGGTCTCGACGTTCCGCAGATGCGGGCCTTTCTCAACCTGGAGGGAAAGGGAGCCCGGGCCGAGATCGAGGGCGAGGCGGTGTTCCTCGGCAACCGCCGGCTCATGGATGAGGAGAAAATTGATCTCGGTGTCCTCGCCAAGGAGGCGGATCGCCTCAAGGGCGCCGGACGCACCGTTGTGCACGTCGCGCGCGGAGGGCGGGTCCTGGGTCTCATCGCCATAGCCGACGCGTCGCGCCCGAGCGCAAGGGCGACCGTGGCCAAACTGCGCGAGCGCGGCGTGCAGGTTGCGATGCTGACCGGCGACAACGAAGGGACGGCGAAGCGTATCGCCGCCGAGTTGGGCATTGACATCGTCCTCGCCGATGTGCTGCCGGGGCAGAAGGCCGCGAAGGTCAAGGAACTGCAGGAGCAGGGCAAACGGGTCGGCATGGTTGGCGACGGCGTCAACGATGCGCCCGCCCTCACCCAGGCCGATGTCGGCTTCGCCATCGGCGCCGGGACGGACGTGGCCATGGAGAGCGCCGACGTAGTGCTGATGAAGAGCGATCCTTACGACGTCGTCGGAGCGATCGAACTGTCGCGCGCCACGCTGCGGAAGATGCACCAAAACCTGTTCTGGGCAGTGGCGTACAATGTCGTGGCATTCCCGATGGCTGCCGGGGTGTTCTACCCTTTGGTGATCAGCCCTGAGGTGGCTGCGTTGGCGATGTCCGGCAGTTCCGCGCTTGTCGCGGTGAATGGGCTGCTTCTGAAGCGGACGCGGCTCGAAGGCATCAAGACACCAGGGGCGGCGCCGATGTCGGCCGTCGATGCCCGCGAAATGGAGTCGCCTGCGGCATGAACGAAAGCGGTGCAACGGGAATGAACCGTCGCGCAACCGTAGCACTGCTGCTTGCCGTTTTTGCTGCTGCCGTGGGATATGGAGTGGTGCTGCCCGTGCTGCCGCTCCTCCTGGAGAGCTTTCTCCCGTCAGCATCTTTCAGCAGCATAGGCTGGCATAGCGGAGCCTTGACCGCGATCTACGCCGGGGCGCCGCTGCTGTTCGCACCGCTCTGGGGCCGCTGGTCGGATCGCCGAGGCAGACGATCGATTCTTCTCCTTGGCGTCGTCGGCTTCGGTGCAACTCTGGCTGTGACCGCATTCGCCCCGAGCATTGGATGGCTCTACACGGCCCGGTTCCTGAACGGCGCCTTCGCTGCAGCGATCTTGCCCACAGCGCAAGCATTTGTGGCTGACAGGGCTGTTTCCGATGGGTGGCGCGCCGAGCGTTTCGCCTGGCTGGGTATGGCGAGCATCGCCGGGTTTTTTGTCGGACCAATGCTTGGCGGCATCGTGCTCCAGTGGGGCAGCTCGGTTTCGAGCAACACGTCGACGGCGCAACTCATCGCGCTGCCGTTTCTGATCTCGGCCGGCCTGGCGCTTTTAGGCGCAGTCGGCCTTATCACGCTCGAACGGGGCTCCGAATCTCCCGCACAGCCGTCCGACAAGAATGAGACCGTTCGGCGCCGTGCCGCCACGTTGCAACTCCTCTTCCTAGCGGGTCTTGTCGCTGCTGGCGTCGCCGCATTCGAGGTCGTGCTCGCGCTTCGGGGGCGCTCCCTCGGCATGACGCCCTACCAGGTGGGCATCATGTTCGCCGAATGCAGTATGGTCATGTTCGCCGTCCAAGGCCTAGTTTTCTCGCCGCTTGTAGCGCCTTCGTCGACCGCGAAGCTGATTACGCCCACCCTTGTGATCATGGCGACGGGACTGTTCCTCGTCCCCTATGCCGAAACCTTTGCCGCACAATTAGTTGTAATCGGCTCAGTCGCGGCGGGTGCCGGCGTCCTGACCCCCACCTTGACCTACTGGACCTCGCTTGTTTCCGGCGGCGCTCAAGGAGCGGAACTGGGTCGCCAGGCAGCGGCCGCGAGCCTCGGGCAAACGGTGGTTCAGCAGCCGGTGGGGTTCTGTATGCGGCCGGCACCGCGCCGGAAATGGGATTTCTGCTTCTTGGCGGGCTCATCCTTGCCGCTGCGGCCGCAAGTCTCCGCCTTGGGCCGCGTCTGCTGGCTGCCGGCATCGACGCCAATGAGCACTGCGGCAGCGACAAGCGGCAGCGGCAGCCATTGACCTGCGTCAAAGAGTTGCGCCTGCGAATAGGCGATAGTGGCAAAATGTGAACGACTGGAATATGCCCCGTGCTCGCGCTGTTTTGGAGACTCTGGCCGCAAAGATGCCGACGCCCGCAAAGGGCATCCGGTATTGCCGTAACGCTTGGCATCGCGCTTTTCCTGATGCTGTCGGCTTCGGGAGTCCAGGCCGGCGGGCGGCACCTCGGGACCGGCTTGAGTTTCACGACCCCAGGCGTCGCCCTGTCGACGCTCCTCGTTGAAGAACCTGTTGAGGCGTCGTCGCCCAAGCTATCTCCTTCGTCTTTTGCGTTCGCCTCCAACATCGTTGCGGACCTAGACGGCGGGTGGTGCTGCGAAGATGCCGCCTATGGGCAAAGTACGGCTTGCTCCGGTGCAAGTTGTTTCGGATGCTCGCTGGCTGAACCTGTCGCGGCGTTCGACGTCCATCCTGCGGCAGGCACCTCTGTTCATGCCATTCCGCAGCAAGCGGTCATGTTCCCGACTGACCCCGATGCGGCCTTACGACCTCCTAGCCATTTCTCTGAATACTGATCAGCGAGATCGCCCGATCTCGCTGATCGATGCGAACTGTACGCCGAGGCACCTGGCGGCATCCTCCGGCTGGCTGATCATCGAAAGGAGTGTTCCTATGTCCGTCCATCATCACGAAGACCATCAGAACGAACCGCAAGGAACCTTCCTAGCGTCGCGGGCGGGGCTTGTCCTGCTCGGATTCCTGGCAATCGGCGGCTTCCTCCTGTTCACCGAACATCGAGCGCACCTGCTCGGAGCTCTCTTCTGGCTGCTACCGTTCGCCTGCGTGTTTCTGCACATGTTCATGCACGGCGGGCATGCCGGGCACGGAAGCCACCGCGAGCCCTCCGACAGGAGCCCATCATGAGCACCGGGATGACAGACTATGGATTATGGGGCCTGGTGATCGTCAATTCGGTCATCTTCATCCTGTTCGCCTACAGCTTCTTCAAGCCGGAGACGCCGCGCGACTGGCGCTCATTTGGCGCGTTCAGCGCATTCCTGGTTGCGCTGTTCACCGAGATGTACGGTTTTCCACTCACCATCTACTTCCTGTCCGGCTGGCTGCAATCGCGCTATCCGGGGGTAGAATGGTTCTCACATGATGCCGGACATCTTCTCGAGATGATGTTTGGTTGGGAGACGAACCCCCATTTCGGACCGTTCCATGTCCTGAGCTTCGTCCTGATCGGCGGCGGATTCTGGGTGATCGCCGCGGCTTGGCGCGTACTCTACGACGCTCAACAGCGCCGCACCCTGGCAACGACCGGGCCGTACAGCTACGTCCGCCATCCGCAATATGTCGGCTTCGTTCTGGTCCTGCTCGGGTTCCTGGTTCAGTGGCCGACGCTGCTGACACTGGCGATGTTCCCGGTACTGGTCGTCATGTACATAAAGCTGGCGCGCATCGAAGAGCGGGAGGCACTGGCCACATTCGGCGATGCCTACCGATCATACATGGAAGAGGTGCCAGGATTTATTCCGCGTTGGGATCGGCTAACGGGTGCCAGTCCAGCACCCCGCCACGGCGACAGATGAGAGGCCATCATGCAACCTGATCGGGCGTCCTGGCCACTCTCCTCGATCCTGCTCGCCGCCTTCGGAGTAGCACTGATCGGCATCGGGATGTTCTTCCTGGTGCTGCGTCCGCCGCTATTGCCAGAGGACATGCGCTTCATCGGCCTGTCGCTGGAGCAGCTTCAGGCCGAACAGCCGCGCATGGCAATCTGGCTGTTGCACGTTTTTCGCGTTCTGGGGGGATATGCGACCGCTGCCGGCTTGTTGACTGTCACGATTGCTGCAACATCGTTTCGGCAACATGACGGGGTGGCGGGCTTGGGCGCGACGGTCGCCGGTGCTGCCTCGATCGGATGGATGGCGATCGTCAACTTTGTCATCGCCTCCGATTTCAGGTGGGTGCTGCTGGCCATTGCCCTGCTTTGGGCAAGCAGCATTGCCCTGTTCTGGGTCGAGCGGAAAACTGCACTCGTGGGATCTGCAAAAGGTGCGGGTCGACCATGACGATCATGCGCGACAGCGTGTTCACCGCGAGAGCCCTGACCAAGACCTACGTCTCGGGCGAGACGGAGGTGCGAGCCCTTCGTGGCGTCGACCTCGACATTCCCGCCGGGGAGGTGGTCGTGCTGCTCGGGCCTTCCGGGAGCGGGAAATCGACGCTCCTCAATATCATGGGCGGGCTCGATCACCCCACCAGCGGCCAGTTGTTTTTCAGGGAACAGGAACTGACTAACCTCGACGACCGGGTCCTGACTGCCTACCGGCGCCAACACGTCGGCTTCGTGTTCCAGTTCTACAATCTGATCCCCAGCCTGACGGCGTACGAGAACGTCGCTTTGATAACCGAGATCTCCGACCATCCGATGACGCCGGAGGAAGCTCTGGCGCTGGTGGGACTCGAGCCGCGAATGCATCATTTCCCGGCACAGTTATCGGGCGGAGAACAGCAACGCGTTGCCATCGCGCGCGCCATTGCAAAGCGCCCGGACGTGCTGCTCTGCGATGAACCGACCGGGGCACTGGACTCAAAGACGGGTATCCGGGTGATCGAGGCGTTGATGAGCATCAACGCACAACTCGGCACCACCACTTTGATCATCACGCACAACGCCGTCATCCAGGAAGTCGCGAACCGCGTCATGTTTTTCAGCGACGGGCAGATCTCCAAGGTCGAAACCAAAGAAGCCCGACGTGCCGTCGCCGAATTGCAGTGGTGATGTAGATGCGCGCGCTCGATGTCAAGCTGCTTCGCGATCTTCGCCGTCTCTGGGCGCAGGCGCTCGCGATTGCACTCGTCGTCGGCGGCGGAGTGGCGACCGTTCTGCTCGCAGTCGGCTCCTACCGCTCACTCGAGGAGACAAGGACCGCCTATTACGAGCGCTATCGTTTCGGAGACGTGTTCGCAACGGCGCGGCGCGCGCCCAACGCACTTGTCGATCGGATCGCCGAGATTCCGGGTGTGGCGGCGGTCGATACGCGCATAACAAAATTTGCCCTCCTCGACATGCCGGGCCTGATTGAACCGGTCACCAGCATGGTCATCTCGCTGCCCGAAATCGGCGAGCCAGTGCTCAACCGCCTCTACATGCGGGCCGGCCGCACGCCGGAACCCGGCCGGCAGGAAGAAGTGGTGGTCAATGAGAGTTTCGCGGAGGCACATCGCCTCACGCCGGGATCGCGCTTCGCAGCGGTCCTCAACGGCCGCAAGCGCGACTTGACGGTCGTCGGGATCGCGCTCTGTCCTGAATATATCTATGCCGTCGGGCCGGGCGACATAATTCCGGATGGCCGCCGTTTCGGTGTCATCTGGATGTCCGAACGCACTCTGGCCAGCGTTTACGATCTCGAAGACGCGTTTTCCTCCGTATCGCTGCAACTGCTTCCGGGAACGCCGGAACGCGAGACGATGACGCGCCTCGACGCCCTGCTTGACCGTTATGGTGGGCGTGCCGCCTACGGGCGCAAGGATCAGACATCGCACGCCTGGCTCGATCACGAGCTCGACATGCTCGACAACATGAGCCGCACTCTGCCGCCGATCTTCCTGCTGGTTTCGGCATTCCTGGTAAATCTGACGCTCAGCCGTCTTGTCTCGCTCGAACGCGAGCAGATCGGGCTCCTGAAGGCCATTGGTTATTCGAATGCGAGCATCGTCCTGCACTACCTCAAGTTCGTCGGCATTATTACGGCGTTGGGCATCGCCATCGGCGGCGTGGTCGGCACGTGGCTCGGCGCGTATGTCACCAACATGTTCAGCGACTTCTTCCGATTTCCCTTCCTCCTTTTCGTCAAGACGCCGGATCTCTACGTCGTTGCGGCCGCGCTGAGCCTGCTCGCTGCTACAATCGGTGCGTTGCGCGCCTTGCGCGAGGTCGTCGCCCTGGCCCCGGCGGTCGCCATGCAGCCGCCCGCGCCACCGAGCTTTCGCCGCATGCTGCCCGTGGGCTTCGGTTTGGCGGGGCTCGTTTCGCAGCCGACGCGAATGATGCTCCGAAACGTTGGCAGGCATCCGATCCGCTCGGTTTTCACTGCTCTCGGCATGGCGCTGGCGACAGCAATATTGATCGTGTCGCTCTTTACCGGCGGATCCATGGAGCAGTTGATCGACGTCATCTACTTCCTGGCGGACCGCCAGGACGCAACGGTCAGCTTCCTGGAAAAGCGTCCGCAGGACGTTGCCTTCCAGATCGCAAGATTGCCAGGTGTGCTGGCCGCCGAACCCTATCGGGAGGTCCCGGTCCGCATTCGCAGTGGTCATCTCGAGCGCCGGATCACGATCCGCGCCCGGCCTCGCGACGCCGACCTCAACCGTATCATCGATACGAACCTGCAGCCGGTGTTGCTTCCGCAATCGGGTCTCGCCATTTCGAGCATGCTCGCCCAAGTTCTCGACGTACGAGTTGGCGACGTGGTCGAGATCGACCTGCTCGATGGCGCCCGGCGGACGGTTTCGCTCCCCGTCGCCACGCTGGTCGAGGACTATCTGGGCATCCGCGGCATGATGGATCAGCAAGCGCTGGCGGCACTTCTGCGCGAGGCCCCGGCGGCGGATGGCGTCAACGTCACGCTGGACCGGGGCATGCAGGATGCGTTCTACACCTCCGTCAAGGCCATGCCGGTCGTCAGTGGCTTGGCCTTGCAGACCGCCTCCCTCGCCAATTTCCGCGAGGTCGTAGCCCTGCTCGTCACCACGATGTCCGGCATCTACACGGGACTTGCGGCCGTCATCGCTTTCGGCGTGGTCTACAACAGCGCGCGCGTGGCGCTGTCCGAGCGGGCCCGCGAGCTGGCCAGCTTGCGGGTGCTCGGCTTCACCCGCGGCGAGGTTCGACGCATCCTGCTTCTCGAACTCGGCCTGCTGACGCTGATTGCGCAGCCGCCCGGCTGGGCAATGGGCTACGGTCTTGCCTGGTTCATGAAGACCAACCTGGCCGGCGAGCTAATGCGTATTCGCCTGATCGTCGAGCCCTCCACCTATGTTTTCGCCAGCGCGATCGTGATTGCCGCGGCCATCCTCTCGGCCCTCGTCGTGGGCAGGCGAGTTGGTCGCCTGGACCTGGTCGCCGTTCTCAAGACGAGGGACTGAAAGATGCGAACACCCTGGATGAAGCGAACCGCAAGTGCCGTCGGCCTCGGCTTGCTGGCAGCGGCGGTAGTCTGGTTTGCCTGGCCGCAGCCCATCCCGGTGGATATCGCCACGGTGGCCAGGAGCGTGATGGAAGTCACGGTCGACGACGAAGCGAAGACACGCGTAAGCCACGTCTACACGGTGTCGGCGCCGGTCGCCGGAAAGGTACTCAGAATCTCGCCGCCACGTCATGTCGGTGACCAGGTGACGCAGGACGATACCGTCGTGGCGGTGATGCAGCCGACCACGCCTGGTTTTCATGACGTCCGCACACATGAGGAGTTGCTGGCATCTCTCGGCGCAGCCGAGGCGGCTGTGACATTCGCTGCAGCGGAAGTGAAACGCCTCGAGGCGGCGCTTGCATTTTCGCGCACAGGGCTCGAGCGGGCCGAGAAGCTCGCCAAGACCGGGGCGATATCGCAGAACGTTCTCGACAAGGCGAGGTTCGACGTCGACGCCAACGAGGCCGCGCTGGCTAGCACGAAGGCGCAGGTTGAAGTTCGGAGCAATGAAAAGGCGATGATCGAGGCGCGTCTCGGCCAGCCCGCTAACGCGTCCTCTCAGGCCGATCCGGCCTGCTGTATCCAGCTTCGTGCCCCGGTGAGCGGTCGCATCCTGAAGATCGTTCAGGAGAGCGAGGGCATGGTGCAGGCGGGAGCGCCGCTCGTCGAGATCGGAGATCCGCTCGACCTGCAGGTTGTGGCGGACCTTCTCTCGACTGACGCCGTACAGATAAAGCCCGGCGCATCGGTCCTCATCGACGGCTGGGGCGGGCCGACGATCCAGGGCAAGGTGACACGCATCGACCCTGCTGGCTTCCTTAAGGTCTCTGCGCTTGGCATAGAGGAGCAGCGGGTCCACACGGAGATCGACTTCGTCGATCCTCCTGAAGCCTGGGCACGGCTCGGACACGACTATCGTGTGATTGTGCATGTGACGAACTGGCGTGACGACAACGCGCTCACCGTGCCCGTGGCAGCGCTGTTTCGACAGGGTGACGACTGGGCCGCGTTCCTTGTCAAGGACGGACGCGTCCGCACGACAGTCATCAAGATCGGCCAGCGCAACGATCGAGTAGCGCAGGTCGCGTCTGGTCTATCCGAAGGCGATCGGGTCGTGCTGCACCCGAGCGACCGAATAGTGGACGGAGCGAGAGTTCAAGAGCGCGCAAATCGCTAGCTGGCAATCAGCCCGCCTGTAGGCCCGCCGCTTCTAGACGGCTGCCTCAAAAGCCGCTCAAGCTAAAGCTGACAACCATCTCAGCCGCACCCGATTCAGGGTGTGCAACCCGACCAGCTACGCCTAATCGGTGCGCGAACGGCCGGTAGTGCCCGTGGAGGGGATAGATCAAACTGGAGACGCCGGACTTCGGAAGGTTGGAGAACCTTACCCAGCACTCCCGCTTCCCGCCGCAATAGCGCCTTGTTGGCTTCACACAACTTTACATTCGCCCACAACGGCCGAAACGTTGCGCTCCTAGTCTGGCCCAGTCGCGGCAGAGTCGCCGCCTTAGCGAAAGGACCAGCATCATGGAAACGAATCATCCGGAACCGGCCGGCCTCTCCGGCAACCAGCAGAGGAAGAGCTGGGGCAAGCGCATTGCCATCGGCGGCATTGCGATAGCGACGCTTGCTGGCGTCGGGATCGCCGGCGCGCTCAGCCAGGACTACGAGCGCATGCAGCGCTTCGGCATGGGCTGGGGCGACGGCGGGCCCGGCATGCACATGCAGGCCAATTTCCGCCACGGCATGGGGTTTGGTGGCCCGGGTTTCGGCGGGCACCACTTCGAGCGCATGCTCGAGGAGATTGACGCCACACCCGAGCAGGAAGAGAAGCTGGAGGCGATCATGGACAAACTTCATGACGATGTCCGCCCGATCATGCGCGGCTTTCGTGACACACGAGACGATGTCGCCAAGCTGCTTGGCGCCGCAACCGTCGACCGCGCGGCGGCAGAGAGCCTGCGCGCAGAACGCGTCACGGCGGTCGACGAGGCCTCGCGCAAGCTGACGACCGCCCTGCTCGACGCCGCCGAGGTGCTGACGGCCGAGCAACGCGCGGAAATGCTCAAGCATTTCGAGGATCGCGGCTGGCATCGCCGCTGGTAAGCTCCGGATCGGGACAGTCGAATCGAGGCAAATAACGCGCATGGCGGACCAGATTCTCATCGTCGACGACGATATTCGCCTGTCCGCCATGCTCGCCGAATATCTGGTGGGCAACGGCTTTCGCGTCCAAGCGGCGGCGACAGCGGGCGCGGGCATTGCCGAAATCGCGCGGCTATCGCCCGATGCCGTGATCCTCGACGTCATGCTGCCGGACATGGACGGCTTCGACGCGCTCAAGCGCATTCGTGCGACGTCTGATGTGCCAGTGCTGATGCTGACGGCGCGAGGCGACGAGACCGACCGCATCGTGGGGCTGGAGATCGGCGCCGATGACTATCTGCCGAAGCCGTTCAATCCGCGCGAGTTGCTGGCGCGACTGAAGGCAGTTCTGCGCCGCCGCAACGCCGGCTCGAATGCCTCCCCTCGCATCCTGCGCTTCGGGCGGCTGGAGATAGACTCCGCGTCTCGTTCGGTCCGCGTCGATGGGCGCGATTGTCCGATGACCAGCTACCAGTTCGACCTGCTGGCAGCGCTTGCCGAAAATGCTGGGCGCACACTGTCGCGCGACCAACTCATGAACATGGTCAAGGGCGAGGAGCTGGAAGCGTTCGACCGGTCGATCGACGTGCATGTCTCGCGCATCCGCGCCGCGATCGAGACCGATCCGAAACATCCTCGCCGCATCATCACGGTGCGCGGCGCAGGCTATGTCTTTGCCCGTTTCCAGGACCGTGACAAATAGGCCATGCGCAATAGTCTTTTCGTCAAGATCTATTTCACCGTGCTGGCCAGCCTCGCGGTCGTGGCTATCGCCAGCGCGGTCTTCGTGCGCATGGGCCAGGAACGCGAACATGTCGGCTGGAGCGGCCGGCGCGACGCCTTCATCGCGGCGATGCTGCCTGAGGGCGCCGACCCAGCCTTGCTACAGGCGACGGTCCAGCGGCTCTCCGCGGCCGTCGATGCCGACATCTCGGTCTACGGCCCGCAGGGACTGCTGCTTGCGTCGGCCGGCCGGCCGATCCCCGAGCACGAGATCGGATTTCACCGCAGGATGCATCCCGGCGGGTATCATTTGCTGGTCAGCCGGCTGCCGGACGGAAGGGTTGTCGCGGCGCGACCGAGAATGCCGTTCGGCCCGGCAGGTCGCAACCCCCTTGGCTATCTCGCGCTGATCGCCGCGGTGATTGGGCTTGCCGCCTTTCCGGTCGTGCGCCACCTTACACGCCGCCTTGAAGCGTTGCGCCAGGGGGTGGATCGCTGGGGTGAAGGCGCTCTCGACACGCGCATTGCTGTGCGCGGCAGCGACGAGGTAGCGGCGGTGGCGGCGAGCTTCAACCGCGCCGCCGAGCAGATCGAGCGGCTGCTTGCCGCGCATCGCTCGCTGCTTGCCAATGCCAGCCACGAGTTGCGTTCGCCGCTTGCGCGCCTGCGTATGGCGATCGACCTCGACGCAGACGGACAAGGCGGCCCGGTGCGCGACGAGATCGTGCGCGACCTCGCCGAGCTCGACGCGCTGGTGGAGGAAATCCTGCTTGCCAGCCGGCTCGACCATATCGAGAAGCTGGAACAGGTGGAGCCGGTGGATCTGCTGGCGCTCGTGGCCGAGGAAGGCGCGCGCTCCGGCGTCGACGTCTCAGGCGAACCCGGCATGGTGTCGGGCGACCCGACACTGCTCACGCGGCTGGTTCGCAATCTCATGCAGAACGCACAGAGGCATGGCGGTCCGCCGGTCAGCGCGCATGTGGAGACCGAAGGCGGCTCGGTGGTGCTCAAGGTGCGCGATCACGGGCCGGACCTGCCGGAAGGAACCGGCGAACGCGTTTTCGAACCGTTCTTCCGGCCACAAGGCCGCAGCGAGACGGCCGGCGGCTGGGGCCTCGGCCTGTCGTTGGTGCGCCAGATCGCCTTGCATCATGGCGCAACCGTGCACCATGAGTCACCATCCGGCGGCGGCGCCTGCTTCGTCGTCACGTTTCCGGCAATATCTTGATATCGTTTGAGCAGAAGCCTGCTCGTTGTGGCTATGAATGTCTGTGCATTGATCTGACGAAATTCAAGGCGTCGCAATTGCCACGTCGCTCACGCGCGCCTCGCTGCGCTACGGTGGTCTGCCCCCATTGAAGTGGTCCTCAATTAGACATGGCTTTTGAGAACCTCGCCGAGTTTGAGGAACGAGCTATGTCCGAAAAACCGGTAGCAGGCCATTACTCGGATAGAACCTGAAGAGTTTCTCGCTTTAGTATCTTCAACGTCCTTACGCTGGCGAGCTCAATTATTCCTTGCGTTCGGAACCGCGTTAAGCCGAAGCGGGCAAGCTTGCGATGCAGGGTTGCGCGTGAAATGCCAAGATTGGCCGCTGCGGCCGAGACGTTGCCATTAGCACGGGCCAGTGCGCGTTTGATTGCGCCGCGCTCCGCCTCGTCCAGATCCTGCGCGAGGTGGGGCCGAACCGCATATCAGGTCCGAAACGGGTAGCGGCTTGGCGAGACCATTTTGCGCAATTCCCAGCGCCAACCTCGCGGCACGTGTTGCCCCGACCACTAGATCATCGGCGTCAACCGCAAGCAGCGCACCGGCGGCTCGTTCGCCAACGGGCGCAAGCAGAATGCGCTCGTTTGGGAAAGCAATACGAAAAATCTCCGCTTCGATCCGACGCACCGTATCGACGACCACCAGCGAGATCAGGGCGACAAAACTCTCGGTCAAGTCGGCGCGGCAGGAGGAGACGTCCAGCGCCGCAACCAGATTGCCTTCGTGATCGAAGATCGGCGCCGTCGTACAACTGAGATCGGTGTTGCGTGTGAGAAAGTGCTGGTCGCGGTGAATGGTCAGGGCTCGCTGCTCGGCGAGACAGGTGCCAATGCCGTTCGTCCCTTCGCTTTCTTCGCCCCATAATGTGCCGAGCCAAAGCCCCCAATCCCGGAATGTCGCATCGTCGCCGGGGGCGCCTCTGCGCTCGACGGGAACGCCGTTGCGGTTCGCCAGAATAATGCAGCAGCCGGCACCACCGACCGCCATGAAGAGGCGATACAGGCTGGACTGAGCTGTGCGGATCAGCAATTCGACGCTCTGTCGGGCGCGGTTCAGCTCGGCGCGGTGAGCCGCTTGGGAGGCTTGTTCTGGGCTGGATCGAGGCGATGCAATCCGGACGATCGATGCCACGAAGCGACCAGCGCAGACTTCGCCGCGTCGTCCGAACGTATGGCAGCCATAATCCTGTCGGCATGATGCATGTTTACGGTTCCAGCCACGCGCTCCTCCCGAGCTGACCAGTCATCTGCGGCGCTACGCACCGTTCGATCAAATATTCTCGGTGATCTTTTCGCTTCGCCAATTCGAATTCAATTCGCCAAAAGGCAAAACAGCATGCCTAAGCCGCAAGCGCCATGATCTAGGTCAAAGCCCTGATTGGCAGGAAAAGCCAGATCCGGTGCTTCAGAGCTTGTTTTTAGCGGGACATCGGGCGGCCTCACCTGTCCGGCGTCGCGATCGAGTTGACTTCGGTGCAAGGCTTGTCCGCCGGATCGCACAGCACATCGATCTCGTATTCTGATCCGGCATGCTTGTCATGACGAATCAGAGGGGAGCATTCCGGACCTTTCATGGAGGTCCATTCTGGACACATAGGTCGCTCATCTCTCGGGACGGGAACGACCTGCCGATTCCTCCATTTCGGCCACATCCTATAAAGTCGGACGTCGAAGCCAGTCCTGCCCGCCCATCATGCTCACCTTCGCTCTCACCGATAGTCTGGAACCCAATCCGCCTCGAATGACTTGTCTGTGGTTAGATCTTGAAGGGAGACCCCATTGTCCGCACCACAGGAAATGGATGTCGTCCTCGAAAAGCTGCCTTTGAGGATCGGCGCCTACATACCCGACGACTTGCTGGAAGACTGGTTTGCGCCGGGAACGGGCATGAACCCGGTCAGCCCGGAAGCGCTGGCGGCCGCCAAGACTTACGGATGGCGCTTCGAATGCGAGTTCAAGCACTATCCCGATCGGATGGAAGGCGTGTTCTGGAAGTGGGTGCCTGCGATCTGATCCGCACAGGGCAGCCTGGATAGGAACGGGCAGGCCTCCTGATCTCCTCAGCCGCCGCCTATCGGCGTCGTCACCTTTCCGGTTCCGCCGCATTCGGGGCAGGTCCGGCCGTCGATCATGCCTGTCCCGGCGCAGCGGCGACACATATTCTCGCCGGCGCCAGGAGTGCCTGCCGGAACTTCGTCGACATTGGTCTGATCCTGCGCAGCTTGCTCGGGTTTGCCCTGCAGCTTGTTCCTCAACCGGGCGACCGCGGCCTCGTCGACTTCAAGCGACGTGCTGCTGTCGTCCGGCAGGCCTTCGCCGGTTTGGCCTATGGTTTCGTTGCGCGGCCGGTCGTTCGTGCCTGTCGTTATCTTTGCTTTCTGAGCCATTGCAGTACTCTTTTGCCGATTGCAGGCGCAGCTCTCAGCTCCTGCGGTTCGAACGCCTCAGCTCCGCAGAGGTTCCGGTTGGCAATCGTTCGCCGGCGGGGCTCGGACGGAAGCGGCAACAGCCAAGCGCATCAAGGCTGAAACGGCACACGATAGGGCGCTCATCGCTCAGGCATCGGAGGACGGGAATCCGCTTCAACGGCGCCGTGCAGCCTTTGCGTCAGCACAGCCGCTCCGACCGCACTTTCACATCGTCGCTCAGCTGCCGCACGATCTCGGCGGTCTTGCGGATGTCCGCTTCGTCGAGAGCGACGCCCATGGTCGAGGCGATCTCCATGAGCTGGGCATTCAGCTCGCCGTAGCGCGCGTCGCCCTTGCGCGTCAGCTGGACAAGCTTCGAGCGCCGGTGCTTCGGATTGTCGATGAATTCGACGAGCCCCTCGGCCGCAAGCTCATCCGCCAGCCGCTGCATGCGCTGACGGCTGGTGGGCCGCATCTGGGCGATCTGCGGTACGGTGAGCGGACCAAGCAGCGCGAGGCTGCGCATGAAGCCGAACGCACCGCCGCCCCAACTGGTGATGAGCCCTGTCTTCTGGCCGAGTGCCCGTATTCTGAAGAAGCACTGGGCCACTTCGAGCATCAGCTCGGTGATCGCCTCGGCCTTGCCGTCAACGACGGAGTCCGTCCCTGTTCTTGGGCCCAACTCAGTCCCGTGTCGTGCCGGCGCCATCGCTTCCGTTCCCTTTGTCTCTGACATTTCTGTTGGGTCAAGTTCCGCGATTGACACCACAGTTGTCAACTTCTAGAATGACACCTTAGTTGTCGTTTCTAGGCGGCTGTAGGGCTTCGTAGCCTAGGCACCTGCGGGAGCAGACATGGGAATGAACCCGGCTGGGCAAACCGACACCGGAACCGCAGGCGTCATCGCGAGACCGCCGCTGCTCTTTCTCGCTGCTTTTCTGATTGGCTTCGTGCTGGATAGCCTGCTGCGCTTGCCGTTCCCGATCCCCAGGAATGACTTGGTCACCTGGATCATCGGCGGCTCGCTGATGCTGATCGGATTTGCGCTTTTCGCCGCGGGCATTCGCAACTTCTCCCGCGCCGTGACGCCGGTGCCGACGAATGAGCCGACGCGCGTTCTGGTGACGACCGGCATCCACGGCTGGACGCGCAATCCGATCTACCTCGGCATGTTCCTCATCTATGGCGGCATCGGCGTAGCCGCGCAGAATGCGTGGATCCTTGTCCTCACGTTGCCTCTCGCAATCCTGATCCGCTACGGCGTCGTCGCCCGCGAGGAGGCCTATCTCGAGCGGCGCTTCGGCGATACGTATCGCGACTACAAGCAAAGCGTGCGGCGGTGGCTCTGAGCGTCGCAAGATGCTTGATCATGTTGCTGCCTGACCCCCAAAAACATGCCGAGCTGGTACTATTTTGTCGGCTGATGACGATCCAGAACAACGCTTAGGGATACCCAATGAAACTCGGCTTCATCGGCACAGGCGCGCTCACAGCCGCGATTGTCACCGGACTTAAATCCGCCGCGGACAATTCCGTATCGGTGCTCCTGTCGCCTCGTAATCAAGAAATCGCTGCCAGCCTGGCACTTCGCTACCGCGATGTACGCATTGCACCGGATAATCAGGCCGTCCTCGACAGTTGCGAGACGATCATGCTCGCGGTTCGGCCGCAGATTGCGCATGACGTGCTAGCAGGATTGCAGTTTCGTCGGGACCATCACGTCGTCAGCTTGATCGCCACCCTGTCGCGCGAAGAAATAGCCGCCTTGACCGCTCCTGTGGAGCACGTGACGAAAGCACTTCCCATGCCGATGATCGCTCACAGGCAGGGAGCGACAATCATCTGTCCGCACGATCGGCGCATGGCGGCGTTTTTCGGCCGGCTGGGAAAGGTGATCGAGGTCGATGATCCGAGCGAGTTCGACGCGCTGAGCGTCGTTACCGCGACATTTGCCAGCTATTTCAAATATCTCGACACCATCCATGGCTGGCTGAAACAGCATGGCGTCGCAGACGCGCGGGCGCACGACTATATCGCCACCATTTTCAAAGCGCTGGCCAACGCACCGGAAACGACGCCGGATACCGGCTTCGTGGATCTGGCGCAAGACTATGCAACACGCGGCGGGATCAACGAACAGGTTTTGCGCGAGCTCACGGCCCGGAACGTCTTCGATGCCTTCGCAGAAAGCCTGGATGGCGTGCATCGGCGTATCTCGGCAGGAGCAGCGCCACGCACTGGTCCTCCATCGTGACGATGACAGCCGGCCCTAGCGTAATCCTTCACACCAACGCGCCGGCGGTGGCGATGAAGCTGTTGCGGGACAAGCATCCGGGGCTTTCGGTCTATCCTTGTGACAGCTACGCCGGTCTGGCCGCCTTGATAGAACAGACAAACGCCGAGGTCGTCTACTCGGTGCGCTTCGACGGCACAGCGCGCTTTCCGCGTTCCGCTCTCCTGGCAAGCCCGACGGTGAAATGGGTGTCGGTCGGCGGGTCGGGGACGGATCATCTGGGTCCCTGGAACCCCGCAAAGGTCACGGTGACGAACGCCGCCGGGGTCGCGGCCGATATGATGGCCGAATACGCGCTGGGGGCGATGTGGTCCTTTTCGCTCGGTCTTCGAAATTTCGCCAGGCATCAGCGCGCCCGGACATGGACCGCCGGCACGGTCGAGCCGATCCAGGGCAAGACCTTGCTGCTGCTCGGCCTCGGCAGGACCGGGCAAGCATTGGCCCGGCGTGCCAAGGCCCTGGGGCTGACGACGCTCGGCGTGCGTGCGCATCCCAGGCCAACTACAGATGTCGACGAGGTTCATGGCATCGATGCGTTGCCGGGACTTTGGCGCCGAGCCGACTTCATCGCCTGTTGCGTGCCGTTGCTGGAGGCGACGCGCGGGTTGATCGGCGCTGCGGCATTTGCCGCGATGAAGCCGACGGCGGTGCTCATCGACGTTTCGCGTGGCGGCGTCGTCGAGGAGGCCGCGCTGCTGCCGGCGCTCGATGGCGGCCGCATCAAAGGCGCCGCGCTCGATGTCTTTTCGACCGAGCCACTGCCAGCGGATCATCCACTTTGGGGATATGAGAACGTGATCGTCACGCCGCATTGCTCGTCGGTCTATGAAGGCTGGGAGGAGAAGGCCCTCGCAATGTTCGCAGACAATCTCAGCCGCTATCGGCGCGGCGAAAAGCTGCTCGGCGTTGTCGATCCAATGCGCGGTTATTAGCGATGAAGTCTCCCTTCGGCGCCTCGATACAAGAAGCCGATATCGCGATCATCGGCGGCGGCATTGCCGGAGCGAGTGCGGCCTATGAGCTGGCGGCGGTCTCGTCGGTCATCCTGCTCGAACGCGAGAGCCATTGCGATTGCCATTCCACCGGCCGGTCGGCCGCGAGTTTTACGGAGAATTACGGCAACGGTATCATCCGACGGCTAGCGATCGCCAGCCGGTCTTTTCTCGAAGCGCCGCCCGAGGGCTTTTGCGATCATCCCTTGATGCTTGCGCGTGGGATGCTGACGATCGCGCGGCAGGATCAGCTGGGCCGGCTTGAAGAGGAACTCGAAAGGGCCAGGCAATTCGTGCCGTCGATCCATCGGGTCAGCCCCGGAGAGGCGTTGGCGCGCGTGCCGGTGCTGCGATCCGATTATGTCGCCGGTGCGATCGTCGAACCGGGTTGTCGCGAGATCGACGTCAACGAACTCCATCAGGGTTTCCTGCGCAACGCGCGCAAACGTGGCGGCCGGATCGTCACCAATGCAGGCGTCGAAGCGATCGAGCGGCACAAGGATCGCTGGATCCTGCAGACGAGCCAGGGACTGTTCGCCGCGCCGATCCTCGTCAATGCGGCCGGCGCCTGGGCGGACAGGATCGCTGCGTTGGCCAAAGTTGCCCCGATCGGTCTCGTGCCGAAGCGCCGCACCGCGTTCCATGTCGCGGCACCGGATGGCCTCTCCATTGCTGGATGGCCGCTGGTCAACGATGCCGGCGAGGAATTCTACTTCAAGCCGGATGCCGGCCGGATTTTCGTCTCGCCGGCGGATGCCACACCGAGCGAGCCGACGGACGCCTATCCCGACGATTTCGATGTCGCCGTAGGGGTCGATCGCCTGCAGCGCGACGACGATCGACGTGCGCCGGATAGAGCATCAGTGGGCGGGGCTGCGCAGCTTTGTGCGCGACGCCTCGCCGGTGGTCGGCTTCGATGCCGAGGCCGAGGGCTTCTTCTGGCTGGCGGGCCAGGGCGGCTATGGCATCAAGACATCGCCGGCGCTGGCCAGGGCATGTCGCGATCTGATCCGCACCGGACGCTTGCCGGATGAACTGTTGCGTCAAGGCATCGAGGCGGGCGATCTTGCGCCCGGCCGGATCGGGGCGACATCCGCGCAGGAGGAAAAAGCACCGTGAGCAAGGATGACCGCATGACGATCGAACGCTTCGAGAATGGCCCACGCTTCTGCCGCGTGCTCAGCCACAATGGCATTGTCTATCTGGCCGGCATGACGCCCGACGATCTATCGGGCGACACCACGCAGCAGACGCGCGACGTGCTCGCCAAGATCGACACCTATCTGGCGAAGGCCGACAGCGACAAGACCAGGATCCTGAGCGCCACGGTATGGCTGCGCGACATTGCCGACTTCGACAAGATGAACGCCGTCTGGGACGCCTGGATCGACAAAAGCGCCATGCCGGTGCGGGCAACGGTCGAGGCCCGGCTCGCCGGCGACGGCTATCGCGTCGAGATCATGGTGACCGCTGCAGCCTGAACTGCGATCTATTGGGGAAACGACGCCATGGCTCGAGACCTGACCATCGCGGTCTGCCAGACCGGCCCGATACAGAAAAGCGCGCAACGGTCCGAAACAGTGGACCGGCTGGTCGCGCTTCTGGAAAGAGCGGCGGCCGCCGGCGCTGAAATCGCGGTGTTTCCCGAACTGGCGCTGACAACCTTCTTTCCGCGTTGGCGGATCGACGACCAGGCCGAGATCGAGGTGTTCTTCGAGCCGGCCATGCCGGGCCGGCAGACGCAGCGCCTTTACGACGCCGCGGCGCGGCTCAAGATAGGCTTCGCGCTCGGCTATGCCGAGCTGACGCGCGTCGACGGGGTAACGCGCCGTTTCAACACGATGGGTCTGGTCGGGCAGGACGGCAGGCTTGTCGGGCGTTACCGCAAAATCCATGTGCCGGGATCAAGTGAGCCGGAACCGGGCACGACCGTGCATCTCGAACGCCGGTATTTCGAGCCCGGCAATCTCGGCTTTCCGGTCTTCGTCTATCGCGGCGTGCGCGTCGGCATGGCCATCTGCAACGACCGGCGCTGGCCGGAGACCTTCCGCATGCTCTGTCTCAACGGCGCCGAAATTGTCCTTATCGGCTACAATACGCCGCTGCTGCTCGATGAAGCGCCGGCGCTGGCGCATCTGCGCATGTTCCACAATCATCTGCCGATGCAGGCCGGCGCCTATCAGAACACGGTCTGGGTCGCGGCAGCGGCCAAGGCCGGCGTCGAAGACGGCCAGGCCTTGATCGGCGGCTCCTGCATCATCGCCCCGACCGGCGAAATTGCGGCGCAGGCGATGTCGCTCGACGACGAGGTGATCGTCCATCGCGCCGATCTCGACCTGATCGCCGTCTGCCGCAAGGTGAATTTCGACTTCGCCAGATATCGCCGGCCCGACCAATATCGGCTGATCGCAGATCAGGTTTGAGGTGACAGCCCTCGCTGGCGTCAGGAAACAGCAACGAGATGACCGTTGCCAAGATCCTTCAGTGCCAGTTTCGGCGGCTCTTCGCCGATTTTTCGAGTCGGGCTCGGGATCTCCTGGTCGAGACGCGCAAAACGCGGCCGGCGCCTTGCCGGATCGGGCACCGGCACGGCCTCGATCAAGCGCTTCGTGTAGGGGTGGCGCGGGTTCGAAAAGACCTGATCGCGGGTGCCCATTTCGACGATCTGGCCGAGATACATGACGGCGACACGATCGGAAATGTTCTCGACCACCGCCATGTCGTGCGAGATGAACAGATAGGCGATGGCGAATTCGCGCTGCAGTTCCTTCAGCAGGTCGAGCACTCGGGCCTGCACCGACACGTCGAGCGCCGAAACGCTTTCGTCGGCGATGATGAGCTTGGGCCTGAGCGCCAGCGCGCGGGCGATGCAGATGCGCTGGCGCTGGCCGCCCGAGAATTCGTGCGGATAAAGCTCCATCTGGTCGGCCGACAGGCCGACGCGTTCGAACAATGCCGCCACAAGTTGGCTGCGCTCTTCCTTCGAGGCGATGCCATGGATCAACAGCGGCTCGGCAACGAGGTCGCCGACGCGCATGCGCGGGTCGAGCGAGGCGTAGGGATCCTGGAAAATCATCTGCACGTCGCGGCGAACCGCCTTGCGCTGGTCACGGCCAAGCCCTGCCAGATTGCGCCCGCCGATCACGATATCGCCGTGGTAGGGCACAAGCCCGGCCAGCGCCTTGGCTGTGGTGGACTTGCCGCAGCCGGATTCGCCGACCAGCGCCAGCGTCTCGTGCGGCGCGATCGAAAAGCTGACGCCTTCGACGGCGTGGACACGGCGGTTCACCCTACCGAAGAAGCCGCCGTGCAGGTCGAAATGGACATGCAGATCGTTGACCACCGCCACGCTTCCGGGCATTTCCGCTTCGACGGATTGTTGTTCGGCGGATTTTTGGCGGCCGACGCCGGTACCAATGCGCGGCACGGCAGCGAGCAGCTCGCGCGTATAGTCGGCTTGCGGGCGAGCAAAAATATCGGCGGCCATTCCCTCCTCGACCATGCGGCCGTGCCGCATGATGACGACGCGATCGGCCATTTCGGCGACCACGCCCATGTCGTGGGTGATGAGGATGATGCTGGTGCCATGCTCGCGCTGCAGATCGCGCAGCAGTTCCAGCACCTCGCCTTGCACGGTGACGTCGAGCGCCGTCGTCGGCTCGTCGGCGATCAGCACATCCGGTTTCAGCGCCAGCGCCATGGCGATCATCACGCGCTGGCGCATGCCGCCGGACAGTTCGTGTGGAAACTGCTTCAGCCGACTTTCGGCTTCCGAGATGCGGACGGCCTGCAGCGCCTCGATGGCGCGCCGGCGCGCCTCAGCGCGGGAGAGGCCGGTATGGGCCTCGATGGACTCGACCAGCTGCCGGCCGATCGACAGCACCGGATTGAGCGAGGTCATCGGCTCCTGAAAGATCATCGCGATGCGGTCGCCGCGAATGCGCCGCATCCGGCGCTCATCGAGCCCAGCCAGATCGATGTCACCTCGATCGATATCGCGAAGCCGGATCGTGCCGGATTCTATCCGGGCGGCCGGCTGCGGCAGCAACTGCATGATCGCCAGCGCCGTCATCGATTTGCCGGAACCGGATTCACCAGCAATGCAAAGCGTCTCGCCGCGCGAAAGCGAGAACGATAGCTCTGATACCACCGGCCGCTCGCCATCTTCGCCACGCACGCTGACTGTCAAGCCGGAGATTTCCAGCACCGGCCCGGCCGTGGTCGAGACGGCCGGAGCGGCAGCCCCGGTCCGCTTGCTGGTTACGCCTTTGCTCATTCGAAGACGCAGCGCGGGAAGTAGAACGACACCACCCAGTTCGGCATATCGACGATCTCGCTGATCCGGAGATCGCCGCAGACCGAAACCAGCATGTAGGCCTCGACCGGGTCCATTCCGTAGCGGCCCGCAAGCATGTCGACCATCTGGGAGACCGCTTCCCTGGCGCCCGTCATCAGGTCCGGTCCGATGCCGGTCGTCACCTCATAGCCCTTGGCGTCGAGATGGCGCGTCACCGGGCCTGGTGTGGTGAAGCGCGGCGTCTTCAGCTGTGCATTTTTGACCAGGTCGAGTTTGAGCACGACATCCATCGGGCTTTCGATCGCCGTGCCGCACACTTCGCCGTCGCCTTGCGCGGCATGCGTGTCGCCGACCGAAAACAGCGCACCGGCCACCTCCACCGGCAGATAGAGCGTGGTGCCGGCCGCGAGATCGCGGATGTCGAGATTGCCGCCGACGCGCCTTGGCGGCACCACCGAATGGAGGCCCATTTCGGCCGGCGCGTTGCCGATGGTGCCGGCAAAGGGTTTCAGCGGCACGCGGGCTTGTCTGCCGAACAGCGCCGGTTCGAGCGAGGCGGCGTCGTATGTCCAGATGTTCAGCGCCGGCTCCGGAAAATCGTCGGCGAGCAGCCCGAACCCCGGAATGTTCGCCGTCCAGCCGAAGCCGGACGGCTTGAACATCTCGATCGTCACCTTCAGTGCATCGCCCGGCTCGGCACCTTCGACATAGATGGGCCCGGTGACGGGGTTCACCTTGGCGAAGTCGAGCAAAGCGACGTCGGCAACGGTGCTGTCGGCCTGAAGCTGGCCACCCGACGAATCGAGGCACTGGAACTCGATCGTCGAACCGGGCGCCACCCGCTCAGTCGGGACAAAGGAATTGTCCCAGCCGAAATGGTGATGGCGCCCATGGATGGTGTAGTCGCAGTTATTGCACATCGGTCACATACACATTCTCATAATTGATCGGGATATGGACGGGATCGACATAGAGATTGTCGGCGCCGCCCATCCGGGCCGATTTCATGGTGAAGCGCTGCTCGTTGAACACCGGCGCCCAGGGCGCGTCTTCCATGATCTTGCCGTAGATCGCGCTCCACATCTTGGCACGTTCGCCCGATTTGGCCGGATCGACGATCGAGTCGGCCTCCGCCGCCTTGGCGTCGAGATCCTTGTTGCAGTACCACGACCAGTTCCAGCCGCCCGGAACCGCGCCGGCGCAGCCGAGGATCGGCCCGTAGAAGTTCGACGGATCGGGGAAATCGGCGATCCAGGCCATGCCGCCGGACCAGATCATCGGCGCGCCGGCCTTGTCGCCGCCGGCTGCGATGACGTTCGCTTGCGCGAGCGACTGGATGCTGGCCTTGATGCCGACGGCCGCCAGATCCTGCTGGATCGCCTGCGCGATGCGCGGGTTGGGATCGGTGTTCATGGCGAACAGCTGCGTGTTAAAACCATCGGGATGACCGGCCTCGGCAAGCAAAGCCTTGGCCTTGGCCACGTCATAGGGGTAGCCCATGAATTCCTTGTCGTAGCCGGGCATCGACGGCGGCAGCGGCTGGTTGGCCGGCACCGCACGGTTGTTGATCAGCTGGACGATACGGTCCTTGTTGATGGCCATGTTGACCGCTTGCCGCACCTTCACATTGTCGAAAGGCGCCATGGTGGTGTTCATGGTGATATAGCCGGTGTGCAACTGGCCGCCCTCGACGACGCGGGCCTTCTGCTCGGGATCGGCCATTACTTCCTGGAACTTGGCCGGCGGAATGCCATCGCCGGGAATATCGATCTCGCCTTTCTGCAGGCGCAGCAGGGCGACGATCGGCTCCTGGCCGATCTCGAAGCTGATCCTGTCGAGATACGGCAGGCCCTTATGCCAGTAATCCGGGTTGCGCTCGAAGACGACGCGCTGACCGAGCGTCCATTCGGCGAACTTGAAAGCCCCGGTGCCGACCGGATGCTTGCCGAAGTCCGCGCCGTATTTCTCGACCTCCTCCTTCGGCACGACATGCGAGAAGTTGATGGCCATGACATGCAGGAAGGTGGCGTCGGGCCGGGCCAGTTCGAACTTGATCGTGTAGGGATCGACGACGGTGACGCCTGTCAGGCTTTCCGCCTTGCCGGCAGCGACATCGTCATGCCCTTTGATCGAGCCGAAGAAGCCGGCGCCCGGGCTCTGTGTCTTCGGATTGGTGACGCGGTCGAGCGAGTATTTCACATCATCGGCGGTCATTTCGCGGCCATTGTGGAACTTCACTCCGTGGCGCAGCTTAAAGGTGAAGGTCTTGCCGTCGGGCGCAATCTCGTAGCTCTCGGCGAGGTCGGGCCGCAGATTGGTGGTGCCCGGCTCGTAGTCCATCAGCCCGTCGAACAGGCTCTTGATCATCGACCAGTTCTGCCAGTCATAGCCGATGGCCGGATCGAGCGTGGCGACGTCGTCCTTGTAGGTGATGGTGATCGCGCCGCCCTGCTTGGCGTTCGGATCGACGGCGTCCTCGGCGCGTACGCTTGTCATGCCGAGCATCAGCGCGAGCGCCGACACCGCAACGGTGGAGGTCGAGAATTTCTTCATCTCATGTTCCCTTTCTCTGGTTGTTACCGGTCTTTTTTCGTTTTCATCTAAGCTTGATGCGCGGATCGATGAACGGTGCGACGGTGTCGGCCAGGAGATTGCCGAGCACGATGGCGAAGGCCGAAACCAGGGTGACGCCCATGATGATCGGAATGTCGACGCGCTGGATGGCCTGCCAGGCAAGCTGGCCGATGCCGGGCCAGCCGAACACGCTTTCGACCACCACGATGCCGCCCATGAAAATGCCGATGTCGATGCCGATCATGGCGATGACTGGCAGGATGGCGTTGGGCAGTGCGTGGCGGAAAATGATGGCGCCGCGCGCTAGGCCCTTGGCGCGGGCGGTCCGCATATAGTCCTGGCGCAGCACGTCGATCATCGACGAGCGCATCATGCGGGCGTACCAGCCGGCGCCGAGTATCCCCATGGTCAGCGAGGGCAGCACCAAATGGCGCCAGGTGCCGTAGCCGCCGATCGGAAACCAGCCGAGCCGGACGGCGAATATATAGAGGAGCAGCAGGCCGACCACGAATTGCGGCGCCGAGACGCCGACAAAGGACGCGACCATCAGTGTCTGATCAGTGGCGGTGCCGCGCCTGACGGCGGCGAGGAGCCCCATCGTCAGGCCGATCGCCAGCTCACAAAGGATGGCGCCAACCATCAAAAGCAGGCTTGCCGGCAGCCGCGAAACGATGAGCTCCGTGACCTCGGAACGCTGGATATAGGAGCGTCCGAGATCGCCGCTGAGCAGGCTTGTCAGATAGTGCCAGTATTGGATGACGAAGGGCTGATCGAGGCCGAGCTGCCGGCGGATGTTCTCGACCGTCTCGGGCGTGGCGCTGCGGCCCGCGATCTGGCGGACGGGATCGGCGGGCAGCAGATAGAGCAGCGCAAAGGTGATCAGCGAGACGCCGAGCAGGATGAGCACGGACTGGATGACCCGGCGGCCGAGATAGGCGATCATGCCCGGCCCTTTTGCGTCGGATCGAGGATGTCGCGCAGCGCATCGCCGATGAGGTTGAAGGCCAGCGCCAGCGCCAGGATCGCCGCACCCGGAAAGAAGACCAGCCAGGGCGCTGCCTGGAAATAGGTCTGGTTCTCGAAAATGATGTTGCCCCAGGATGCGGTCGGCGGCTGCACGCCGATGCCGAGATAGCTGAGCGTCGCTTCCAGGAGCACGGTGGTCGAGATGCCGAGCGTGCCCCAGACGATGATCGTCGGCAGCAGATGCGGCAGGATATGGCGAAACAGGATGCGTGGCGCGCTTGCCCCGATCGTACGTTCGGCGTCGATGAACTCGCGCTCGGCGAGCGAGCTTGTCTCGGTGTAGATGACCCGCGCGGTCTGCACCCAGTTCACCAGTGCAATCACCATGGCGACGATCCACAGGCTCGGCTGGAGCACCGCCGCCAGGCAGATGGCGAGCAGCAGCGCCGGAAAGGCCATCATCAGATCGGTGAAGCGCATCAGCGCGCTGCCGATCCAGCCGCGGAAATAGCCTGCGGTGACGCCAACCAGTGTGCCGATCAAAAGCGCCACGCCGTTGGCGACGATGCCGATGATCAGCGAGGTACGCGCGCCGAAAAGGATGCGGGTCAGGAGATCGCGGCCGAGCAGATCCGTGCCCAGCCAGAATTTGGCGTCTGGCGGCAACGGCGCGCCTTCAAGCGTCAGTCCGTCGAACATCTGCTCGTTGGGATCGTAACCGGTCAACCACGGCGCCAGGACGGCGGCGGCCACAACGATGGCAACGATCACAAGGCCGAGCAGCGCCAGAGGGCGTTTTATAAGCCGCCGCCAGACGCCGGCGCGTGGCTTGACCGGCATGAGCCCGGTTGCGGGGAGATCAGGCGCGATGGGACTGGTCATCGCCGCCTTCTTCCGTCATCGCCACGATCCTGCGCGCAGCCTCCTCGACGCTGATCTGCCAGCTCATCGCCAGCGACCGGAGCTGCGCATAGGCGCGGCCGTCCTCGGCGCCTTTCGACAAAGCCTCCACCGCGCGCACGATGGTCTGGCGCTCCGCGACGCGCAGGCGAAGCGACGATATCTCGCTTGCCAAGAGCTTGCGCGCCTCGAAACTCTGCCGCGCGATCAACAGGGCGCTGTAGACGCCGGCGTTGCCGACCGGCTTCAGCAACTGGGCGTCGGCCTTGTGCGACAGCGCCCACTCGATGCGGCCTGGCGCTTCGGAGCCGATGAGCGCCACCAGCGGCATCGGCGCCTCACCTGGCGCCCATGGGAATTGTTCGTCGAAGCCGAGATCGGCATCGAAGAAGACGAAGTCCGCCGCCAGCGCCTTGGCCGGCAGTTCCGGCCAGCAGCCGACCGTCTCGAGGCCGATGGCCGACAATTGCCGCGTGATCGCCTGCACCGTCGGATGCGGACGATGCAGGACAAAGGCCCTGGCGCCGCCGAGATTCGGGATGCGCGGGACCTTGCTCACGAGACCACCCTCAAGCGTGAGCGGCCGAACGTCTCGGTCCGGTCATAGCGGGACAGATAGGGATCGGGCACGACGCCCTTCGTCAGCGTGACGGTCTTGAACGCGGTGCCTTCGATGCGCCCGATCTGCACCGGCAAGGTGGCGTGCTGGGTCTGCGGATCGATGGAGATGTCGCCGAGCGGGGTTTGAAACGAGGTTCCAGTAAAAGCCTGGGGAAGATCCGGCCATTGTGCGCCGGGATTGCGGGCGAGAATTTCGGCAAGCGTCCGCACCGAGGCATAGGCCGCCGCCTCGAAGGACGAGGCAGGCATGATGGAGGGCGCGGAATCGCCCTGGCGATCCGCTGCCGAGACATCGTGAAAGTACGGCCCGACGGAAAGATGGCCATTGCCCGCGTCATTGAGCGCCGGCAACTCGCATTCGGTGAGATTGCATGACAGGATCGGGCAGCGCTCCGGCCTGAAATGCGGGTCGCGTTCGGCGAGTTCGGCATAGGCCGCGATGAATGCATAGGACGACGAGCCGATCAGATTGTTCAGGATGAAATCCGGCCGGGTCGCCTGGATCTCGGCGATCAGCCTCGAGACATCGGCCTCGCCGAGCGGCAGATAGCGCTCGCCCAAAACCTTGCCGCCGGCGTCGGCGATCAGGTCGCGGGCGACACGGTTGGTCTCCCAGCCCCAGATGTAGTTCGAGCCGAGCAGGAAACCGTTGGCGCCGAAGCGCGGCACGACATGGGCCAGCAGCGGAACGAGATGCTGGTTTGGGCAAGCGTGCATGTAGACGACATGCTCGTTTGCTTCGAAGCCCTCATAGGGACAGGCATACCAGAGCGTGCCGCCGGCGCGCTCGAGGATCGGGATGACCTCCTTGCGGCTCCACGAGGTGATGCAGCCAATGATGTGACGCGCGCCGCTGTTGGCGAGAATGTCGGCGCAGCCCGTCGCGTAGCCATCGATGTTGCCTTGCGGGTCGCGCTCCACCGGAACGAATTCGATCGGGATGGCGGGATCGGCGTTGATGTCGGCGATGGCCGTCATCGCACCGGAACGGCAGGATTCGGACAGCAGGCGGTAGTTGCCCGACCGCGAGTAAAGGATGCCGATTTCGATACGCCGTCCCAAGCAAATCCCCAAAATAACAATGCCCCGCAGCCGCCGCCGCGGAAGGCGAGGCATACGAGGCATTTTTGCCGCCCGGCGGTCGGAGCCGGTATTTTCCCCATCAGCGTATTCCGTACGGCGGGTCAGTCAAGCGGGAAAGTGAAGGCCGGGAAAGTGACCTGGTTGCGTCTGGTTGCGCGAGGGGCCTCGCCGAGAATTCGTCCTATCTCAGCGGTGGGCGCGTTTCTCGTCCGTCGCCGCCCGGTCGATCGCCAGCCCATTCGTCGACAGGGAGACACCAAATTTTTCGCCAGCGTCCTCGGCTGTATAGTATCCTAGGGCCACATCCCTCAGCACCAGTTCCGGATCGCGCTGCAATGGATCGCCATAGCCGCCGCCGCCCGGCGTGCCGACGCGTACGCGGTCGCCGGCTTTCAGCGCGATGTCCTGCTCCTTGGAGAGATGCGGCGGTACATGTGCCTCGCCATTGCGGAATACGGTCACCGTGTTGGGCGCACCGTCCTTGCCGCCGAGCGCGCCCTGTGGGCCGAAGCGGCCATGGTCCATGACGAAGGAGGCGCGGGCATCGCCGCGCAGGATCTCGACCTCATAGGCGAGGCCAAAACCGCCGCGATGCTTGCCGGCGCCGCCCGAGCCCTCGCGCAAGGCATAATGGCGGTAGAGCACCGGAAAAGCCTGCTCCATGATTTCGACCGGCGGCGATTTTGAAATGCCTATGGTCGAGCAGCCATTGGTCAGGCCATCATGATCGGCATTGCCGCCATAGCCGCCGCCAGAGATCTGGTACATGACGTAATCGCGACCGCGGGCCGGATCGTTGCCGCCGAGCGCGAAATTGCCGCTGGAGCCGGCAGGAGCCGCCGTCACCTTATCCGGCAGCGCCTGCACCATTGCCGCGAACACCGCCTCGGCGATGCGTTGCGAAACCTCGGCCGCGCAGCCCGACACCGGTCGCGGATATTTGGCGTCGAGAAAAGTGCCTTCCGGCCACTTGACGATCAGCGGCTCGAAGGCGCCGGCGCTGATCGGCACGTCGGGGAAAATATGGCGCATGGCGAGATAGACCGACGACAAGGTCGTCGCCAGCACGCTGTTCATCGGCCCGGCGCAAGGCTTCGACGAGCCGGAGAAATCGAAGCTGAGCGTGTCGCCCTGTTTCTCCACCGCCAGCGCAATGGTCAGCGGCTCGTTCACCACCCCGTCGGAATCCACGAAGGCCTGCGAGCGATAAATGCCGTCAGGAATGGCTGATATGTTAGCGCGCATCTGTTCGGCAGCGCGGCGGCGCAGTTCGGCGATCGCCTCGACAACTGTTTCATCTCCGTAACGATCCAGGATTCCAAAGAGCCGGTCCTGGCCGATCAGCAGTGCCGCCGCCTGCGCGCGGATGTCGCCGATGCGCTGGTCGGCGACGCGGATGTTGGAGCAGATGATGGCGTAGATCTCCGGGTCGAGCACGCCCTTCTTGAACAGTTTCACCGGCGGCAGCCGCAGGCCCTCCTGCTCGACCGCCGTTGCCGAGGCAGAAAAACCGCCCGGCACCGAGCCGCCGATATCGGGCCAGTGGCCGGTGTTCGACAGCCAGCAGAAAATCTTGCCATCCCGGTAGACCGGCATGGCGAAGCGCACATCCATCAGATGGGTGCCGCCGAGATAGGGGTCGTTGACGATGTAGATGTCGCCGGGCTCGGGCGGCAGGCAGCGTCCGCCGGCGATCATCTCGATCACCGTCCTGGTCGAATACTGCATCACGCCGACGAATACTGGCAGGCCCTGGCTGCCTTGCGCGATCAGTGAGCCGTCGACGGCCGAGTAGATGCCGTCGGAACGGTCGTTGGCCTCGGCGATCACAGGCGAAAAGGCGGCGCGCGAAAAGGTCAGGTCCATCTCGTCGCAGACCTGCTGCAGCGCCGCCTGGATGACCGAAAGCGTAATGGTGTCGAGTTTTGCCATCTCAGGCCTCACCGATGTCGATGATGATGTTGCCGTCGGCGTCCGAGCGCGCCCGGTCGCCGGGCTCGAGCACGGTGGTCGCGTCCATCTGTTCGAGGATCGCCGGCCCGTCGATAACCGCGTCGAGCGGCAGCTTCTCCCTGCTGTAGACCGGCGTGTCGTGCCAGCGCCCGCCATACCAGACCGGCCGGATTTCGCGCCGCGCTTCGGCCAGCGTTTTGGCGCGCCCTGCCGGGTCGATCAATCGCGACAGATCGATCGCCGGCCGCACGCCGGTCACCGAGGTGTTGAGGTTGACCAGATTGGCGCGGATTTCCGGCAGCTCGACCTTGAAGCGGGCGAAATAGGCCTTTTCGAACAGTTGCTGCAATGTTTCACGTGTCACCGCGGACGAAGGCAGCGGCACGTTGATGATGTGGGTCTGGCCAACGAACTGCATGTCGGCGGAATGGGTGACGCGGATCGTCTCCGGCTTCACCGCTTCCTTGCCGATCAGCTCCTCGCCTTCGTTTCGGTGCCGTTCCAATACAGCGTGAAATTGGTCTTCACCGAGCCCTGCGACCGGCTGGTTGACCGTGTTGACGAAATCGTGCCTGAGATCGGCGACAACGCAACCGAGCGCATTGGTGATGCCCGGCCGCGCCGGCACCAGCACTTTGGGCAGACCGAGCTCGCGCGCCAGCGCCGTCGCATGCAGCGGCCCGGCGCCGCCGAAGGCGAACAGCGCGAAATCGCGCGGGTCGTGACCGCGCGACACTGAGACCATGCGGATGGCGCCGGCCATCTTGATGTTGCCGAGCCGCAGCACCGCGCCCGCCGCCTCGACGCCGGACAGGCCGGTGGGGCGGCCGATCCTGTCCTCGAATATGCCGGTGACGTGTTCGACGGTGACCGGATTTTCGACCGCAAGCAGCTTTTTCGGCGCCAGCCGGCCGAGCACCAGATTGGCATCGGTGATGGTCGGCTCGCTGCCGCCGCGCCCGTAGCAGATCGGGCCGGGATTGGCGCCGGCGCTTTCCGGGCCGATCTGGATCAGGCCGGCCGCATCGACGCGGGCTATCGAGCCGCCGCCGGCGCCGACCGTGTGCACCGCCACCATCGGCACATGGATCGGCATCGCGTATTCGATCTCGATCTCGTTCGACACCGCCGGTTCGGCATTGCGGATCAGCGCCACGTCGGTCGAGGTGCCGCCCATGTCGTAGGTGACCAGGTTTTCGAAGCCGGCGCGTTTTCCCGTATAGGCGGCGGCGATGACGCCGGAGGCCGGACCCGACATGACGGTCTTGGCCGATTCACGTGTGACAAAGCGGGCCGAGATCATGCCGCCATTGCCGTTCATGATCAGGAAGTCGCGAGCGTAGCCTTGCGATCCCAATTCCCTACGCAGCCGTTCGACATAGCGCTCGAGGATCGGCTGCACCGAGGCATTGACCGAAGCGGTGACGCCGCGCTCGAATTCGCGTGCTTCCGACAGCAGCGCATGGCCTGTCGTGATGTAGCCGTTCGGCCAGAGCTCGGACGCGATTTCGGCCGCGCGCCGCTCGTGCGCCGGATTGGCGTAAGAGTGCAGGAAATGGATGACGAGGGATTCGCAGCCGGCCTCGATCAATTCTGAAACGGCCGCGCGCATCTCGGCTTCGTCGAGCGGGATGCGCACTGCGCCCGAGGCTTCCACGCGCTCCGACACTTCGAGCCGCAGATTGCGCGGAATGATCGGGACGAAGCTGCCTGTCATGCCATAGGGCTGCGGCCGCGTTCGCCGGCCTAGCTCGATGACGTCGCGAAAGCCGCGCGTGGTGATCATGCCGGTCTTGGCCAGCCGGCGTTCGAGCACCGCGTTGGTGGTGGTGGTCGTGCCGTGCACGATGAGGTCGATGCCGCGGATGGGGAAGCCGGTGGTACTGAGCGCCGAAACGACGCCGAAGGCCTGGTTGTCGACCGTGGTCGGGGTCTTGGCTATGTGGACCCGGCCGCCGTCCCGGCCGTCGATCAGAAGCAGGTCGGTAAAGGTTCCGCCGACATCGATGCCGGCGACGACGCTGCCCAGGGAATCCAGCGTCTGCGCCGAAAAATTCTCTTTCATTGTCGAAACCCGAAATATCAGGACTACTGATATGTGTCAGTTTGGAAAGGTGTTTCACGCTGGTGTCTTGACGCAAAGATCATTTGTATACTAATAAATTCGGGAGACAAGAGCTTACCGTGCAAACGGCACGCCGGGACCTGATCGGTTCGGGCGCGCAGGAGAAGGTTTGGCGTCAGCGCCCTCGGGTTGGCCAGAAGGTTAGGTTTGATGAACACCACATCCGCGCTCAACACCGCCGGCGCCCGGCCGCTGCAGTTCCCAATTCCGGCCAATGTCTATGCCGAAACCGTCGTCTCGGTGAAGCACTATACCGACCGGCTGTTTTCGTTCCGCATCACCCGGCCGCAGTCGCTGCGTTTCCGCTCCGGCGAATTCGTCATGATCGGCCTGCCCAACGCCGAAAAGCCGGTGTTCCGCGCCTATTCGATCGCCAGCCCTGCCTGGGACGACGAACTGGAATTCTTCTCGATCAAGGTGCCGGACGGCCCGCTGACCTCGCAACTGCAGAAGATCGAGATCGGCGACACCGTCATCATGCGGCAGAAGTCGACCGGCACGCTGGTGGTCGACGCGCTGACCCCGGCCAAGCGCCTTTTCATGATCTCGACAGGCACCGGCATCGCGCCCTTCGCCAGCCTGCTGCGCGATCCAGACACCTATGAAAAATTCGAGCAGGTGATCCTGACCCACACCTGCCGCGACAATGCCGAACTCACCTACGGCCAGGAGCTGGTTGCAGAGCTGGAGAACGATCCGCTGATCGGCGAGCTGACCGGCGGCCGCGTCACGCTCTACAATTCGACGACGCGCGAAACTTCCGAGCGCATGGGCCGCATCACCGCGCTGATCGGCTCGGGCAAATTCTATGCCGATCTCGGCATCGACAAGCTCGACCCTGAGACCGACCGCATCATGATCTGCGGGTCGATACATATGCTGAAGGACGTCAAGGAACTGGCCGAAAGCCTCGGCTTCCAGGAAGGCTCGCTGCATCATCCGGCGAGCTTCGTCGTCGAGCGCGCCTTCGTCGGCTGAGACGGCGGGGCGCTTCGGCGCCCGCCTCAAGCGGGTTTGACCATACGGTCAAAAATCTGCTGCTTTCGCGGCCTTTTTCAACTATGACCGCTTGAAGGACTCGTGAAGCGCTGCTTCGCGGGCTATTCTCGGTGGACGTCGCTGAACAAAGGGGCAGGAGATGAGCAGCACAATCCGCGAGGCCGATCTCGGTGCCGACAGGTTGGGCGCGTCCAAGGTCACGCCGCTGCCGGCGCGCACCGCCGCCAACGCGCCGGTGTCGCAAGCGCACGGCATTGGCCGCAATCCCGGCATGAAACTCGATCTCGGCTTCATGGAATCGATGCGCAGCGTCAACCGCTCGGCGCTGGAACGGCGTGTCGCCAGCCTGACCAAACGACGCTCGATCAAGGCCGACAACCAGGCGGCCTGGTTGCTGCGCGCCGTCGCCTGCATGGACCTGACCACGCTGAACTCGAACGACACCGACGAGCGCGTCCGCCGGCTCTGCGCCAAGGCGGTCAATCCGTTCCGCCGCGACATCGTCGAAGGCCTCGGCATTGCAGGTGAAAGGATCCGCCCGGCGGCGGTCTGCGTCTATCATCCCTTCGTCGCCACCGCCGTCGATGCGCTGCGCGGCAGCGGCATCCATGTCGCCGCCGTTTCCACCGCTTTCCCGCACGGCCTCACCCCGCTTTCGACGCGCCTGCAGGAGATCGAAGCCTCGGTCAGCGACGGCGCCGACGAGATCGACGTGGTCATTCCGCGCGGGCTGGTCTTCGGGGCGAAATGGCAGGAACTCTATAACGAGATCGTCTCGATGCGGGCCGCCTGCGGCGAGGCGCATCTCAAGGTCATCCTCGGCACCGGCGACCTCGCCACGCTGCGCAATGTCATGCTGGCGTCGATGGTGGCGATGATGGCGGGCGCCGATTTCATCAAGACCTCGACCGGCAAGGAAAGCGTCAACGCGACGCTGCCGGTCGGCCTTGCCATGGTGCGCGCCATCCGCGCCTATTTCAAGGAAACCGGCTACCTCATCGGCTTCAAGCCTGCCGGCGGCATTTCCACGGCAAAAGCCTCGCTCGACTGGCTGGTGCTGATGAAGGAAGAGCTTGGCCGGCGATGGCTGGAGCCAGACCTGTTCCGCTTCGGTGCGTCGAGCCTTTTGACCGACATCGAGCGCCAGCTCGAACACCATCTGACCGGTCACTATTCGGCCAATCATCGCCACGCGATGGCGTAGGGCGGACCTAGCTTTGAACGTAGAGTTCCGTCGCGCCCCCTCTGTCCTCCCCACTCGTGGGGAGATTGGCTGTCATCGGCGATTTCGCCAACTGCTGACGTTGCAGAATGGCCGCAGCCAAACATGAAGTCCGATCTCCCGCATTGTGGGGGAGATGTCCGGCAGGACAGAGGGGGGCGCGAAGGATCGCCTGCCTCGCTGAAGAGGAGCGCTCCATGAACATTCTCGAACACTATCACGCCATGGACTACGGCCCGGCGCCGGAAGCCCGCAACGAGGCCGACGCGTGGCTCGCCGCGCGCGATTTTTCCAAAGCGCTGTTCATCGGCGGCGACTGGAAGGCAGCCAGCGGCGGCAACACCTTCGACACCAGCGATCCCGCCTCCGGCAAATTGCTGGCCAAGGTCTCGGATGCCGGTGCTGCCGATATCGATGCGGCGGTTTCGGCCGCCACAAAAGCGCTGCCTAGATGGAGCGCCAGTTCCGGCTACAGTCGAGCCAAAGCGCTCTACGCGATCGGCCGCGCTATGCAGCGCCACCAGCGGCTGTTCGCGGTGCTGGAATCGATCGACAACGGCAAGCCGATCCGCGAAAGCCGCGACATCGACGTGCCGCTGGCTATCCGCCATTTCATCCATCATGCCGGTTGGGCGCAGGCGCTTTACAAGGATTTTCCGGATCAGAAGGGCGTCGGTGTCGTCGGCCAGATCATCCCTTGGAACTTCCCGCTCTTGATGCTGGCCTGGAAGATCGCGCCGGCGCTCGCCGCGGGCTGCACCGTGGTGCTCAAACCGGCTGAGTTCACGCCACTTACCGCCATCCTGTTCGCCGAGATATGTGAGCGCGCCGGCGTGCCGAAAGGCGTCGTCAACATCGTCCAGGGCGGGCCGGAGGCAGGTGCGGCCATCGTCAATCATCCCGGCGTCCAGAAGATCGCGTTCACCGGTTCGTCCGAGGTCGGCAAGATCATCCGCAAAGCCACTGCCGGGTCGGGCAAGAAACTATCGCTGGAACTTGGCGGCAAGTCGGCCTTCGTCGTCTTCGAGGACGCCGATCTCGACAGCGCCGTCGAGGGACTGGTCGACGGCATCTGGTTCAATCAGGGCCAGGTCTGCTGCGCCGGCTCGCGCCTGCTGGTCCAGGAAGGCATCGCCGAGGCCTTCATCGCCAAGGTCAAGACGCGGATGAGCCGGTTGCGTGTCGGCAGCCCGCTCGACAAGAACACCGATATCGGCCCGCTGGTCGACCTGACCCAGCTCGATCGCGTCAAGGGCCTGGTCGCCGAAGGCGCCAAGCAGGGCGCCGTCTGCTGGCAGCCGGACGTGGCTCTGCCGTCCTCCGGCTATTACCATCTGCCGACGTTGGCGACAGGCGTTTCGCCGGCCAACATCCTGGCGCAGGAGGAGGTGTTCGGCCCGGTGCTGGCGACCATGACCTTCCGCAACACTGAGGAAGCAATCGAGCTCGCCAACAACACGCGCTACGGCCTGGCCGCCTCGGTGTGGAGCGAGAACGTCAACCTTGCGCTGCACGTCGCGCCGCAATTGAAGGCCGGCGTCGTCTGGGTCAACGGCACCAATATGTTCGACGCCGCCTGCGGCTTCGGCGGCTACCGCGAAAGTGGTTTTGGCCGCGAAGGCGGGCGCGAGGGCATGTTCGAATACCTCTCGGCAAAACTGCCGGTCGGCCCGGTCGTCAAGCGGGCAACGGCTACGACCCAGCCTGTCGAGCGATCGGAAGGCGACGCCATCGACCGCACGGCAAAGCTGTTTATCGGCGGCAAGCAGGTCAGGCCGGACGGCAATTATTCGCTGGCGACAGCCAGTGCCAAGGGCAAGCTTGCCGGTGAGGTCGGTCTCGGCAGCCGCAAGGATATCCGCGACGCCGTCGCGGCTGCACGTGGCTGTAAGGGCTGGGCGGAGGCAACCGCCTACAATCGCAGCCAGGTGCTCTACTATCTGGCCGAGAACCTGTCCGGTCGTGCCGACGAGTTTGCCGCGCGTCTCACAGAGCTTACTGGCGCCACCGCCAAGGCCGCGCGCGAAGAGGTCGACCAGTCGATCGAGCGGCTGTTCCTCTATGCCGGCCTGGCCGACAAGTTCGAGGGCCGCGTCCACCAGCCGCCGGCCCGCGCCGTCACGCTGGCGCTGCACGAGCCGGTCGGTGTCGTCGGCATCGTGGCATCCGACAACGCGCCCTTGCTTGGCCTGATCTCGCTGCTCGCGCCGGCGCTCGCCATGGGCAACACTGTGGTCGCGGTGCCTTCGGAAAAATATCCGCTGCTCGCCACCGATCTCTATCAGGTCATCGAATATTCCGACATTCCGGACGGCGCCATCAACATCGTCACCGGCCGCAGCGCCGAGCTCGCCGGCGTGCTGGCGAGGCATGACGATGTCGACGGGCTCTGGGTATTCGCCGATGCCGAGACCTGCGCCAAGGCCGAAGCCGACTCTGTCGGCAATCTCAAGCGCGTCTGGACAGGCAACGGTCGCAGCCTCGACTGGGCGTCGGTAGAGGCCGCCGGCGATGCCCTCCTGCGCCGTGCCATCGAGGTCAAGAACGTCTGGGTGCCCTACGGCGATTGAACGGTCGCCTTGCGCGCTGCGTCGGACGAGAAGCATTCGGGCTTGACGGGCCAAAAGATGTTCATTACCGAGAAAAAACATTTGGCCTGCAGACGAACATCCGAATAGGCGGCATGTTTAGCGTCCGTCTGGCACATTGCGCCTTGGCCTTGAGCCGGTAAACCGGGCGATCGCGGACAGGCGAGGAGAAAAGCATGGCGGATCTGGCAGGCAAGATCGTTGTCGTCACAGCGGCGGCACAAGGCATCGGCCGTGCGAGCGCGCTGGCTTTCGCCAGGGCGGGCGCTGTCGTCCATGCCACCGACATCAACGAGGTGCTGCTCGCCGACTTAGGCAAGACGGCTGGCATCAAGACCCGCAAGCTCGACGTGCTGAACGACGAGGCCGTGACGTCGGCCTTCGCCGAGATCGGGGCCGTCGATGTGCTGTTCAACTGCGCCGGCTTCGTCCATTCGGGCTCGATCCTCGAGATGAAGGACGCCGATCTCGACTTTGCTTTGGATCTCAACGTTCGCTCGATGATCCGCACCATACGCGCCGTGCTGCCCGGCATGCTCGAGCGCGGCGACGGCTCGATCATCAACATGGCGTCGCTGGCGGGCTCGACCAAGGGCGTGCCCAACCGCTTCGTCTATGGGCTGACCAAGGCGGCCGTCATCGGCCTGACCAAATCGGTCGCCGCCGATTATGTCGGCAAGGGCATACGCTGCAGCGCCATCTGCCCGGGCACGGTCGAAAGCCCGTCTCTGGAGGACCGCATGCATGCGCAGGGCGACTACGAGGCAGCCCGCGCTGCCTTCATCGCCCGCCAGCCGATGGGCCGCCTCGGCACGCCCGAGGAAATCGCCGATCTCGCCGTCTATCTGGCCGGCGCCACCTATACGTCGGGGCAGGCTTATAATATCGACGGTGGCTGGTCGATTTAAGCTCACCTCAATCAAGGAGAGAATTCTATGAAACTGCTGCGCTATGGCGAGGCGGGGAGCGAACGCCCCGGCCTGCTCGATGCGGATGGGACGATCCGCGACCTCTCCGCCCATGTCACCGACATTGCCGGCAAGGCGCTCGACCCGGCATCGCTTGAGACATTGTCGAAGCTCGATCCGAAATCGCTGCCGGCGGTTTCCGGCAAGCCGCGCATCGGCGCCTGCGTCGCCGGCACCGGCAAGTTCATCTGCATCGGCCTGAACTATTCCGACCATGCCGCCGAGACCGGCGCCACGGTGCCGCCGGAGCCGATCATCTTCATGAAGGCGAGCTCGGCCATCGTCGGGCCTGATGACGACGTGCTGATCCCTCGCGGCTCTGTGAAGACCGATTGGGAGGTCGAGCTTGGCGTGGTTATCGGCAAGACCGCGAAATATGTTACCGAGGCCGAGGCGCTGGATTATGTCGCCGGCTATTGCGTCGCACACGACGTGTCCGAACGCGCCTTCCAGGCCGAACGGCAGGGCCAGTGGACCAAGGGCAAAAGCTGCGACACATTCGGGCCGATCGGCCCGTGGCTGGTCACCAAGGACGAGGTGAAAGACCCGCAGAACATCCCGATGTGGCTGAAGGTCAACGGCAAGACGATGCAGAACGGCTCGACCAAGACCATGGTCTATGGCGTCGCCTACCTGGTTTCCTATCTCAGCCAGTTCATGTCGCTGCATCCGGGCGACATCATCTCGACCGGCACGCCGCCCGGCGTCGGCCTCGGCATGAAGCCGCCAGTGTTCCTGAAGCCCGGCGACATCGTCGAGCTCGGCATCGAAGGGCTGGGCATGCAGAAGCAGACGTTCAAGGCGGATTTATAAGCGCTCTTCCTTCTCCCCTTGTGGGAGAAGGTGGATCGGCGCGTAGCGCCGAGACAGATGAGGGGTGCTGGAAGAAACGCGGCGAGAAAACATCGAAGGATTTTAGTCGCTTACGCCTTCAGTGTAGCGATCCTTCCAACACCCCTCATCCGACCGAGCTTCGCTCGGCCACCTTCTCACACAAGGGGAGAAGGGAAGTCGGCACCAGCTACTTCAGCACCTTCCCGTCGGCCGCAAACCGGTAGGTCTTTGCCGGATCCGGCGTCGCATAAAGCGTGGCTCCCGGTTCGGCGTTGTAGACGCCAAAAATGCGCACGGTGATCAGCCCGGCCTTCTCGCAGTCGAGATAGAGGTTGGTGTCGGCGCCGAGATGCTCGGCATGGACGACCGTGCCTTTCCAGGCGCCGGATTTCGCATCGACCGTCAGGTGCTCGGGACGGACGCCGATGGTCTTGGCCGTCTCACCAAGCTTGGCGCCGTCGACGAAATTCATCTTCGGTGAGCCGATGAAGCCGGCGACAAACTCATTCGCCGGCGAATTATAAAGCTCCATCGGTCCGCCGATCTGCTCGATCTTTCCGGCGTTGAGCACGACGATCTTGTCGGCCAGCGTCATCGCCTCGACCTGGTCGTGGGTGACATAGATCATCGTCGCCTTCAGCCGGCGGTGCAATTGGGCAATCTCCAGCCTGGTGTTGACGCGCAGTGCTGCATCGAGGTTCGACAAAGGCTCGTCGAACAGGAAAAGCTTGGGCTCGCGCACCACGGCGCGGCCGATGGCGACGCGCTGGCGCTGGCCGCCTGACAGCTCGGCCGGCCGCCTCGAGAGATAGGGTTCCAGCGACAGCATCGAGGAGGCGATGCCGATGCGGCGGTCGATCTCGGCCGCCGGCGTGCCCGCCTGCTTGAGGCCGAGGCCCATATTGTTCTTCACCGTCAGATGCGGGTAGAGCGCGTAGGTCTGGAACACCATGGCGATGCCGCGTTTGGCCGGCGGGGTTGCGGAGACGTCCGCCCCGTCGATCACCACGCGCCCCGACGTCGAATCCTCCAGCCCGGCGATGACCCTGAGCAGCGTCGATTTTCCGCAGCCGGAGGGGCCGACGAAGACGACGAATTCTCCGTCGGTCACTTCGAGGTTGATGCCCTTCAGCACCTCGACCGGCCCAAAGGCCTTCTTCACATTCTCGATGTTCAGTGAGCCCACGGCTTCGTCCCTGTTCTAGAGTTTGACTGGTCTAGAGTCTGATTGGGGCGCCGCTGCGCACGCTCTCGTCGGCGGCAAGGCAGACGGCGAGCGACTTCACCGCGTCGTCCATATGGCGGGTTAGATCAATATCCTCGCGGATCGCCTTGAGCAGAAAGGCCTGTTCGCGGTCGCAGAGATCCTGATGGCCGGGCTCACCTTCCATCGACAGCATCTCATCCGGCTTGGCGAACTTGCCGTCCGCGCCGGTCTGCGCACTGTGCAGGCGGATGGTCGAGGTCTTGGTGTGGGTGTCGATGTCGTCGGATTTGACGCCCTCCTTCATGACGATCGACACGCAGCCATTGGGCGAGATCACGTCCTTCACGAAGAAGGCGGTTTCCGAGATCATCGGCCCCCAGCCGGCCTCGTACCAGCCGACCGAACCATCGTCGAACAGCACCTGCAGGTGACCGTAATTGTACATTGTGGGCGCTATCTCGTCGGTCAGCCTCAGCCCCATGCCGCGCACCTCGACCGGCCGGGCGTCGGTGATCTGCAGCATGACGTCGAGATAATGCACGCCGCAATCGACGATCGGCGATGTCGTCTGCATCAACTGCTTGTGCGTCTGCCAGCTATGGCCGGAGGATTGCTGGTTGAGATTCATGCGGAACACGTAAGGGCCGCCGAGCTTCCGCGCCTCGGCGATCAACCTGATCCAGGACGGGTGATGGCGCAGGATGTAGCCGATCACCAGTTTTCTGCCGTTGGCCTTGGCCGCGGCGACGACGCGTTTGGCATCCGCGACCGTCGTCGCCAGCGGCTTTTCGACGAAGACATCGCAGCCGGCCTCCAACGCCCTCACCGCATAGTCGGCATGGCTGTCGGAATAGGTGGCGATGCAGGCGACATCGGGCCTTTCGTCGTGCAGCGCCTCGTCGAAGGAACGCCTGATGCCATAGCCTGAAAGCCCGGCCGGCAACGGCACGTCGGAACGGTTGACCAGAGCCGCGATCTCAAAGCCCGGATTGGTGTGATAGGCAAGCGCATGGCTGCGGCCCATATTGCCGAGGCCGCCGACGACGACGCGAAGAGGTTTTTCGGCGCTCACTTGACCGCTCCCGAAGTAATGCCGCGGATCAGTTGCCGCGAGAAGATGACGTAGAGGATCAGCACCGGCATGATCGCCAGCGACAGTGCGGCCAGGATAGCGTTCCAGTTGGTGACGAACTGGCCGAGGAACAGCTGGGCGCCGAGCGTCACCGTCTTGGTCTCCTCCGACGGCGCCAGGATCAGCGGGAACCACAGATCGTTCCAGATCGGGATCATGGTGAAGACCGCGACCGTCGCCATCGATGGCCGGACCAGCGGCAGCACCAGCCGGAAGAAGATGGTGTATTCTGACAGGCCGTCGATGCGCCCGGCATTCTTCAGATCGTCGGACACCTGCCTCATGAATTCCGACAGGATGAAGACGGCCAGCGGCAGGCCTTGCGCCGTATAAACCAGGATCAGCGCCGTCAGCGTGTTGACCAGCCCGCTCGCCACCATCAGCTGCAGGATGGCGACGGTGCCTAGGCGGATCGGGATCATGATGCCGAGCGCCAGGTAAAGCCCCATCAGCGAATTGCCGCGGAAGCGGTATTCCGACAGCGCGAATGCGGTCATCGCGCCGAACAGCAGCACGAAGAACAGCGAAGCGACGGTGACGACAAGGCTGTTCTGGAAATAGTGGATGAAATCGCCCTGCCCGATCACGGTGGTGTAGCCGATGAGGTCGAAGGTTTTCGGGGTCGGCGGCGCCAGCGGTGTACCGAAGATCGCGCCGCGCGACTTGAACGAATTGACGATGACGATGATCACCGGAAACAGCGCGATCACCGTGTAGGTCAACAGCACCGCATGGGCGCCGATGGTGCGGGGCAGGGACCTGGTTGCCGTGCTCATGTCTGGCGCCTCAGAACTGGTAGCGACGCAGGCGCGTCTGGACGAGGAACAGGTAGACGCAGACGCCGCCAAGGATGATCAGGAACATCATCGTGGCGATCGCCGCACCCATATTGGGATCGCCGACCTGCAGCTGGAAACCGAAGAAGGCGCGGTAGAGGAAGGTGCCGAGGATATCGGTCGAATAGTTCGGCCCGGCCAGCGCGCCTTGCGCGGTGTAGATCAGGTCGAAGGCGTTGAAATTGCCGACGAAGGTCAGGATCGAGATGATGCCGATCGACGGCAGGATCAGCGGCAGCTTGATCTTCCAGAACTGAGACATGCCGGTGACGCCGTCGCATTCGGCCGCTTCGATCACCTCCTCGGGGATCGACAGCAATGCCGCATAGATCAGCATCATCGGGATGCCGACGAACTGCCACACCGAGATCAGGCTGAGCGTGGTCAGCGCATATTGCTCCTTGCCCAGCCACGGCGTGAACAGGCTTTTGAGGCCGACAAGATCCATCAGATCCGGCGCCACGCCCCACAACGGCGACAGGATCAGCTTCCAGGCGAAGCCGACGATGACGAAGGAGAGGATCGTCGGCACGAAGATGGCTGTGCGGTAGAAGGCGGAGAATTTCAGCCGCGGGCTGGACAGCAGTGCGGCCAGCAGGACGCCGATCGGATTCTGCACGACCATGTGGATGATGAAGAACCAGACGTTATTCCGCAGTGCGTTCCAAAAATTGATCGACCAGTTGGGATCGCCGAACAGCCTGCGGAAATTTTCGAACCCGACGAAGACCTGAGCCTGGTCGATGTTGCGAAACAGCGAGAGCTGCAGCGTACCGGCCAGCGGCAGGATCATGATCGCCGTATAGACCAGCACCGCCGGCGCCAGGAAGACGACGATATGCCAGCGGAACGGTCGTTTCGGTGCTGCGGCCATGCGTTCGGTCCCCGCCGATCAGGTTCTTGCGATTGCTTTCAACGGCCGCGCTGCCCCTCGCTCTTACCCTCTCCCCGTGAAAGACGGGGAGAGGGGGGCGTCAGCGCCGGAGCTTCTCCCTTCTCCCCGACTCTATACGGAGAGAAGGTGCCGGCAGGCGGATGAGGGCGGCGCCGTCGGTCGCAGTCGATGCTATCAACAAAGCAGAGCCGTCCACTTGCAACGGCACTGCTTCCTACCCGAGCTCTTACTTCGCCGGCTTATACCAGCTGTCGAGGCCGTCCTGCAGCTTCTTGGCGGCAGCTTCCGGCGTGACGGTGCCGTTGATGACGTTGGCCGATTCAACCCACGTCTCGTTCTCGAGGTTCGGCGTGCCGCGCGACAGGATCTGGTAGGTCGAGCGGATCGTCGACTTGCACTTGTCGCGCCAGGAGACGAATTCCTGGGCAAGCGGGTCTTCCATCTTCACCGGGGTGGAGTTCAGGCTGAAGAAGCCCGGCAGCGCGTTGGCGTAGATGGTGGCGAAGTCAGGCGAAGCGACCCAGGACAGGAAGGTCTTGGCCGCATCGGCATTCTTCGAGGCTGCATTGAGGCCCATGCCGATGTCGGTGTGGTCGGAGATGTAGCAGGTGTCGCCGGCCTTCTCGACCGGCGGCGGAAAGGCGCCCATCTTGAACTGCGCCTGCGTGTTGAACAGGCCGATTTCCCACGAGCCGGCCGGGTAGATGGCGGCGCGGCCGAGCGTGAACAGGTTCTGGCTGTCCGGATAGGTTTGCGCCTCGAAGCCGTCGCCAAGATAGGGCTTCCACTTGGCAAGCTCTTCATACGGGGCGACCCACTGCGGGTCGGTCAGCTTCTGTTCGCCCTTGATCAGCGCTGTCCGGCCATCCTCGCCTTTCCAGTAGTTCGGGCCGATGTTCTGGTAGCCCATGGTCGCTGCTTCCCAGAGATCCTTGGTGCCCATCGCCATCGGGATGTAGGTGCCGTCGGCCTTGATCTTGTCGAGCGCGGCGAAGAATTCGTCGCGGGTCTCCGGCACCTTGATGCCGAGCTGGTCGAAGGCGTCCTTGTTGTAGATGAAGCCGTGGATGACCGAGGCCATCGGCACGCAGAACGTCGCCTTGCCGTCGTCGGTCTGCCAAGCTGACTTGGCCACCGGAGAGAAGTTCTCCATGCCAGGCAGCGCCGACAGATCGGCGAGATTGCCCTTCTTGAAGAGTTCCAGCGACTTGTCGAACGGGCGGCAGGTGATGAGGTCGCCCGCCGAGCCGGCGGCGAGCTTGGCGCCGAGTGCGGCGTCATATTCGGTCGGCGCCGACGGCGCGAACACCACCTTGATGCCCGGGTTCTTGGCCTCAAAAGCCGGAATCAGCTTGTCCTTCCAGATGGCAAGGTCGTCGCCGCGCCAGCTTTCGATGTTGAGCGTTGCGTCCTGGGCGTAGGCCATTCCGGCGGAGCCGAGAATGCTGGTGCCGAGAAGAAGTGCCGTCAGTAGTTTCGTTGTCATGCTCAGTCTCCCTGTTGACCTTTTTCAGGTTCGGTTTTGAGAACGGAGGCTTTCTGCCCCATGCTCCCCTCGATCGCGGAAAGCGCCGGGCGCAGCTTCTGGCCGGTTCCTTCCAGTATCTTCTCGGCCGCATCGGCGCTGGCGGCGCCGGCGGCGAGCAGAATGGCAGTCTTGACGCCGCCGCCGCTCTTCTCGAGCAGGCGCGCCGCATCGTCCCTGTCGCGCCCGCTGATGGCGGCGACGATGCGTGCGGCGCGGTCGCGCAGCTTGATGTTGTCGGCCATGAGGTTGACCATGTAGCCGTCATGCACATGGCCAAGATGGATGGCGGCCAGCGTCGACAGCATGTTGAGCGCGATCTTCTGGGCGGTGCCGGCGCCCATGCGCGTCGAGCCGGCGATCAGCTCGGGCGGCGTTTCGAGCAATATGGCGATATGGGCCAGCCGAAGCAGCGGCGCATCCTTGTTGTTGGCAATGGCGATGGTCGCCGCGCCGCGGCGCCTGGCGTCCCCGATCGCCCTGACGGCATAGGGCGTCGAGCCGCTGGCCGAGACCGCGATCAGGCAGTCGCCCTCGCCCAGGCCGGCAGCGGCAACCGCGGCCGAGGCTTCATCGGTGTCGTCCTCCGGCCCGCCGGCCAGTGTCTGGAACGCATCGTCGCCACCGGCGACCAGGATGGCGATACGGTCGCGCTGAATGCCGAAGGTGCCAGGCAGTTCCAGCGCATCGGCCAGCGCCATCAGGCCCGAGCTGCCGGCCGCCGCGTAAGCGAGCTTGCCGCCGCTCTTCAGCCGGCTGGCGATGATTTCGGCCGCTTTGGCGATGGCGGGAACGGCGCCGTGCACCGCCTTGGCGGCCTCGATCTGCGCGTTGGCCAAAGAGGAAAGGATGGCGTCAGGAGCCTGGATGTCCAGCCCCTCGGCATTCTGGTGAAGCGCTTCGGTGCGCGTTTCGGCCATCCGCTTTCCCTCCAATCCAGAAAACAATACCAAAAAAATACCACTTGTCCACATGCATTAGCGATTTCCCTGCCTCGGAACTGGCTTTCTGGCAAATTGCGCAGGTTTTTCAATCAACTACGGCTTAATCTTTTTGAAACGGAAATTAACCCTTGGCTATTGGTATTTTATTGGTATTATCCGCCCGGAGGAGAAATCGTGTGAATCTCGTGCTTGGCATCGATGGTGGCGGCACCAGCTGCAGGGCGGCCCTGGCTACAGTGGACGGCACCGTTGTCGGCCGCGCCAAGAGCGGTGCGGCCAACATTCGTACCGATCTAACCGGCGCCAGGGCCAACATCGTCGAGGCGGCAAAACAGGCCTTTATCGCCGCCGGACAAGACCCCGAAATGATCCCGCAGACCCCGGCCATCCTCGGCCTTGCCGGCGCCAATGTCGGAACCTACAGGCAGCAGCTCGAAGCAATCCTGCCGTTCAGTATCAGCCGTGTCGAGACCGACGCCGAGATCGCCCTGGAAGGCGCGGTCGGCTCCGGTGACGGCGCCATGGCCATCCTCGGCACCGGCACCGCCTATATGGCGCGCAGACAAGGCAAGTCGCGCGCCATCGGCGGCTGGGGATTCCAGGTCGGCGACCAGGGCAGCGGCGCCCGCATCGGCCGCGACCTGCTCGAACAGACACTGCTCGCCTATGACGGCATTCGCCAGGGATCGCCGATGACACAGGCCATACTCGCCATCTTCCGCGACAATCCCGAGGATTTGGTCGAGTTCACCACCAACGCCAAGCCCGGCGATTTCGGCGGCTTCGCGCCCAAGGTCTTCGAGCATGCCGAAAAGGGCGATGTCGTCGCCAACTGGATCCTCGACAAGGCGGTCGCCGATGTCGAGGCCGCACTTGGCGTGCTCGATCTCGGCAGCAACGATCCGCTCTGCTTGCTCGGCGGACTGGCGCCGCTCTATGCACCACGTCTGTCGGCGCGCTACCGGGCGCTGCTGAAGCCGCCGCTCGACGATGCGCTGGGCGGCGCGGTGCAGATGGCGGTTCGTGTATTCTCGAGGACTGCGGAGGCGGCACGATGAGCGAAGCCGCCGACCAGATCTTCGCGACCCTGAAACACTCGGCGCAAAGCGGCGCACCGCTCTATCTGCAGCTCAGGAAGAGCATCGAGGAGGCGGTCAATCGCGGCCTGATCGGACCGGGCGACGCGCTGCCTTCCGAGCGCGACATCGCCAGCAAGGCGGACATTTCGCGCGTCACCGTGCGCAAGGCGGTTCAGGACCTGGTCAAGGGCGGCATACTCGTCCAGCGCCACGGCTCCGGCACCTTCGTCGCGCCGCGCATGGAGCGCGTCGAGCAGTCGCTGTCGCGGCTGACGTCCTTCACCGAGGACATGGCGCGGCGCGGCATGGCTGTCCGTTCGGCCTGGCTCGATCGCGGCCTCTATGCGCCCTCGCCGGACGAGATGATGGTGCTTGGCCTGTCGTCGAACGAGCTGGTGGCACGCGTAGCGCGCCTGCGCATCGCCAACGATACGCCGTTGGCGATCGAACGCGCCGCACTGTCGGCCAGCGTGCTGCCGGACCCGGCAGGAATTGGGTCGTCGCTCTACGCTGCGCTGGAAACAACCGGCAATCGACCGGTTCGGGCGGTGCAGCGCATCTCCGCCGCCAATCTCGGCGACGATGACGCGCGCCTGCTCGAAGTGCCGCAAGGCATTGCCGGGCTGCACATCGAGCGAATTTCCTATCTGGCGAGCGGCAAGGTTATCGAATTCACCCGCTCCATCTACAGAGGTGACGCCTATGATTTCGTCGCCGAACTCCGGCTGAGCGGGCCGGGCGAAGAGGGCCGGCCATGAGCGCGACGAGCAGCCAAAAGGGTGACACCCATATGCGGCGCGAGATCGAGGAGATCCCGGAGGCCACCGCGCGCCTGCTCGACGGCTCGGCAGCGGTGCTGACGGAGGCCGGGCGCGGCATTCGCGAGCGCGATCCGCAGTTCGTCGTCACGGTGGCGCGCGGCTCCTCCGACCATGCCGCCACCTTCATGAAGTATGCGGTGGAGCTGACCGCCGGCCTCGCCGTCGCTTCGGTCGGCCCATCGATCGCCTCGATCTATGGCGCCAAGCTCAAGCTCGGCGGCTCGGCTTGCCTGGCGATCTCGCAGTCGGGCAAGAGTCCGGACATCGTCGCCATGGCGCAAGCCGCGAGAGCCGGCGGTTCGCTGACCGTCGCCATCACCAACACCGCCGATTCGCCGCTGGCGCGGGCCTCCGATTATGCGATCGACATTCTGGCCGGCCCGGAACGCAGCGTCGCGGCGACGAAGACCTTCGTCAATTCGGCCGTCGCCGGCCTCGCTTTGATGGCGCATAGCACCGGCGACGACAAGTTGCTGGCGGCGCTCGCCCGTTTGCCGGAACATTTCCGCAAGGCGATCGCCTGCGACTGGATGGCGCTGGCCAGCGCCCTTGAGACGCCGAAATCGCTGTTCATCCTAGGTCGCGGTCCGTCCGCTGCGATCGCCAATGAAGCGGCGCTTAAGTTCAAGGAAACCTGTGCCATGCACGCCGAGGCCTATAGTGCTGCCGAAGTGATGCATGGCCCGCTGGCACTGGTCGGGCCTGATTTCCCGGTGCTGGCGCTCGCCGCCCGCGATGCTTCCGAGCCGTCGATTGCCGAGGCCGCCGACAGCCTGGCGGCCAAGGGCGCGGCCGTCTTTGTGACCTCGAACAAGGCGAAAAGCGCTCAGCACCTGCCGCATGTCGCCACCGGCCATCCGCTGACCGACCCGCTGGCGCTGATCGTGTCCTTCTATGGCTTCGTCGAGGCCTTTGCCCGCCATCGCGGCCTCGATCCGGACACGCCGCCCAATCTGCGCAAGGTGACGGAAACCATATGAGCGACCGTTTTGCCCTGACTGGGGCGCGGATATTCGACGGCGAGGACTGGCACGACGATGCCGCGCTTGTCGTGCGTGACGGCCTCGTCGAAGCCATCGTTGCCGTCGGCGCCGTTCCATCCGGTGTCGAGCGTATCGAGACCGGCGGCGGCATGCTTGCGCCGGGCTTCGTCGACCTGCAGGTCAATGGCGGCGGCGGGGTCATGCTCAACGACCATCCTGATGTCGCCTCGATCGAAACCATCTGCCGGGCGCACGCGCCGTTCGGTACGACCGCGCTGTTGCCGACGCTGATCACCGACACGCCTGCCATCACCGCAGCGGCGGTTGCCGCCGGAGCCGAGGCCGCACGGCAAAAGGTGCCGGGTTTTTTGGGGCTGCATCTCGAAGGCCCGCATCTGTCGATCGCCCGCAAGGGCGCGCATGACCCGGCGCTGATCCGGCCGATGCTGGATGCCGACCAGGCGATGCTGATTGCGACGCGAAGAACTCTGCCGGTGCTGCTGACCACGATCGCGCCGGAATCCGCCGACACCGTGCGCGTTTCGGCGCTCGCCGAGGCCGGCATCGTCGTCAGCCTCGGCCATTCCGACACCGGCTATGCCAAGGCGCGCGCGTTCGCCGATGCCGGCGCAACAATGGTCACCCATCTGTTCAACGCCATGAGCCAGATCGGCAATCGTGAGCCGGGGTTGGCGGGTGCCGCCATCGATACGGACACATTGTTTGCCGGCATCATCGCCGACGGCATCCATGTCGATCCCGCCACCATGGCCATCGCGCTGCGCGCCAAGCAGGGTCCGGCAAAAATTTTCCTGGTCACCGACGCCATGGCGACGATCGGCACCGATATGACCTCGTTCACTCTGAACGGCCGCACCATCTACCGCAAGGACGGTAGCCTGCGGCTAGCCGACGGGACACTGGCGGGCGCCGATCTCGACATGATCTCCGCGGTGCGCTTCGTCCACCGCGTCGTCGGACTGGACCTGTCGGAGGCGCTGCGCACGGCTTCGCTCTATCCGGCGCAGGCGATCGGCCAGTCGCACCGGCTCGGGCGTTTTGCCAACGGCACCGCCGCCGATATCGTTGCGCTGTCGGACGAATTGGACGTCAAGGGCGTCTGGATAGAAGGCGACAGGGTTTTCGGGGTCGGCGCCAACTGGGTGTAACCTTAACGTCAGCCGGCTTTGGCCGGAGCGTAGAGGTCCTTGTAGGTTTCGCGCAGCAGGTTCTTCTGCACCTTGCCCATCGTGTTGCGCGGCAGTTCGTCGACGAAGATCACCTGCTTCGGGTGCTTGAATTTCGCCAGCCGCCCGGCGATGGCGCCGACGATCTCGGCAGCGGTGATGGTCGAGGCCGGCGTCCGCACCACGATCGCGGTGACGCCTTCGCCGAAATCCGGATGGGCAACGCCGATGACAGCGCTTTCGGCGACGCCGGGCAGCGCGTCGATTTCGCTCTCGACCTCCTTCGGATAGATGTTGTAGCCGCCGGAAATGATCAGATCCTTGCCGCGCCCGACGATGTGGACATAGCCGTCGGCGTCGATCAGGCCGAGATCCCCGGTGATGAAGAAACTGTCTTCGCGGAATTCCGCCTTGGTCTTTTCCGGCATGCGCCAATAGCCGCCGAAGACATTGGGGCCCTGCACCTCGATCATGCCGACCTCGCCCTGGGCAAGTGTTTCGCCGCTCTCGGGGTCGGCGATGCGCAGCGCGACGCCGGGTAAGGGGAAGCCGACCGTGCCGGCGCGCCGCTCGCCATCATAGGGGTTCGACGTGTTCATGTTGGTCTCGGTCATGCCGTAGCGCTCGATGATCGAATGGCCGGTGCGCTCGCGCCAGGCCTTGTGCGTCTCGGCCAGCAGCGGCGCCGATCCGGAAACGAACAGGCGGATGTTTTTCGCCGCTTGCCGATTCAAGCCGTCCTGCTGCAACAGGCGCACATAAAAGGTCGGCACGCCCATCAGCGCCGTGGCCCGCGGCAGCAGCGAGACGATGCGGGCCGGGTCGAACCTGGTTTCGAACAGCATCGAAGCGCCGGCCATCAGAATGACGTTGGTGGCGACGAACAGGCCATGCGTGTGGAAGATCGGCAGCGCGTGGATCAAGACGTCTGTGGCGGTGAAGCGCCACTGGTCGACCAGAACCCGCGCATTCGAGGCGAGGTTCTCATGGCTGAGCATGGCGCCTTTCGAGCGGCCGGTGGTCCCCGACGTGTACAGGATCGCCGCAAGATCGTCCGGCCCGCGCACCACGTCGCGGAAATCCGAAGACCGCCGCGAGGCCTGATCCAGCAACGAGCCTTCGCCATTGCCGCCGAGCGTGACTGCGACAGCGCCCGATCTCTCCGCCAAGGTCCCGATATCGGCTGCCCGTGCCGGATCGCAGACGACCAGCCGCGGCTCGGCATCGCCGAAGAAGTATTCGAGCTCGGTCAGCGTGTAGGCGGGGTTGAGCGGTAGGAAGACCGCACCGGCACGCAGGCAGGCGAGATAGAGCAGGAGCGCCTCGGGGCTCTTCTCGACCTGGACGGCGACGCGGTCGCCGGGTTCGATGCCCAATTGCAGAAGCGCATGTGCCAGTTGCGCGGACTGCGCCAGCATATCGCCATAGGTGATCGAGCGCCCGTCATCCGTCTCCATCAACAGACGCTCGGGTTCCGGCATGCGGGCGCGGAAAGCGTCGAACAAATGGTTGCTCACGCATCCCTCCGAGGCTGGGCAAGCGCCGGAAGCGGCGGTGCGGCCGGTCTCGCCGGTTTCGGCATCAGGCGGCGCACAGCGGGCGCGGCCGCCACATCGTTCCTGGCGGCGAACAGCTCGTGGTTCTTCTCGATATCGTCGAGCTTGTAGCGATAATTGACCATCAGGCCATGCGCCTGACGTAATGCGCGGGGCGACAGGTCGCCGAAAAGGTCGATGCGCTCCAGCCGCGCGCCATTGCCGAGATGGAACCGGGCGACCGGATCGATCACCTTGCCGGAGGCGGTGCGCGCTTCGAGGAAATACTGTGCCGCAAGAGGAAGCAGGGTCTGGCCCACGCGGTCGCGCACGGCAGCATCCGCGTGCCAACCCTGGTTGGCGACGAGGTCCAGCACTTCGGCGGCGGAGGGGATGGTTTCGGCCTGCTCGGCCAGCCAGCGGGCAAAGCCCGGCACCGGGGACAGTGTGACGAAATCGGTCAGGCCGGGAAGGTCGCGGCGCAGGTCCTCGACCACCTGCTTGATCAGGAAGTTGCCGAACGAGATGCCGCGCAAGCCCTCCTGGCAGTTGGAGATGGAATAGAACACTGCCGTCGTGGCCTGCCGTGGCTGCACAAGCGGCCGCTCGTCGGCAAGCAGCTCGGCGATTGTCGTCGGCATCGCCCGGGTGAGCGCGACCTCGACGAAGATCAGCGGCTCGTCACCGAGCTGCGGATGAAAGAACGCATAGCAGAGCCGGTCGTCGGGTTCGATCCGGCGGCGCAGATCGTCCCAGGTGTGGATGGCGTGCACCGCCTCGTAGCGGATGATTTTTTCCAGAATGTTGGCTGGCGTCGACCAGTCGATCCGCCGCAGCACCAGGAAGCCGCGGTTGAACCATGACGACAGGAGGTGCGTGAAGTCGGCATCGACGATGGCGAGATCGGGCGATGTGGGCAGCCGGGCAAGCAGATCCTGGCGCATGCGCACCAGCGTCTCGATGCCGCCGGGCGCCAGGTTCAGGCGGCGCAGAAGCTCCTGTCTTGCCGGTTCGGCGGCATCGTGCAGGGTAAGTGCCGAGCGATCGTCGGGCGCGGCGCGATAGGCATCCACCGCGGCGGCAAGCTTGGCATGATCGGTGCCGAAACGATCGCGCAGCACATGCAGGAAAGCCAGCCTTCCGTCGGCGCCGAGGGTGCGCCAGCGCTCAAGAATTTCCCGGGCATAGGCGACGCCCGATGCCTCGCCCTGGCTGGAAAGCAGACGGGCGCACAGACGCCCCAGGCTGTCGGCCGAGACCGGCTCGTCACCGCGAACGAGGTTCAGCATCATCCGGCCGCGATCGGCGATGGTGTTCAGCAGGTCAGCGAAGAAAGGGCTGCGGTTCATCGATCCGACCGTCGAAGAGGAGCCCTGCGGGAACGTCCGAAGAGGCATGAGGGTGAGACAGAGAATATGGATGTAGTTTCTGTTATGCCAATAAAATTGCCAAAAATGGACAAAGACATTTTTGGCTGGGGGACCGTATGTCACGAGCACAAGCGCACCGGCGTCGGCCAACGAATTCCTGACCGGCTGACGAGACGGCGCGTTCTGGTAACCACGCCGGCAGCGTCAGCCGGCCGCCCGGTCGGCCGCTGTCCTGATCGCCTCGATGTTCCCCCGATAGGCTTCAACGCTGCCGCCCTTGAAGATGGCTGCACCGGCGACCAGCACGCTGGCGCCGGCGGCGGTGACCAAAGGTGCCGTTTGCGGCGAGATGCCGCCGTCGATCTCGATCCGGATCGGCCGATTGCCGATCAGCGCCTTCACCCGCTTCACCTTGTCGACGACCCCCGGAATAAAGGCTTGGCCGCCAAAACCCGGATTGACGGTCATGATCAGGATCAGATCGAGCCGGTCGAGCACATATTCGACCGCCGATTCCGGCGTCGCCGGATTGAGCGACACGCCGGCCTTCTTGCCGAGGTTCCTGATCGTCTGCAGCGAACGGTCGAGATGCGGCCCGGCCTCGGCATGCACTGTAATGCCGTCGCAGCCGGCTTCGGCGAAAGCCCCCAGATAGGGGTCGGCCGGCGCGATCATCAGATGGCAGTCGAAGAAGGCCTTGGTGCGGTTGCGGATCGCCTTGATCACCGGTGGGCCGAAAGTGATGTTGGGCACGAAATGCCCGTCCATGACGTCGAGATGGATCCAGTCGGCGCCGGCCGCCGCCACCGCCTCGACCTCGTCGCCGAGCTTCGAAAAATCCGACGCAAGCACCGATGGCGCGATCAGGGTTTTTTTGCTCATGATCCGGCCTTTCCAGGCGCCCGTGGTTGCGGGCGCATCGTCTGGGTCGACTGCTAGACCATGATCCCGAAAAGGGGAAGCCGGTTTGTTCCTGGCGCGATGGCGTCAGATGTCGGCGCCAAGGCCCCGCCGGATTGCGCCGGCGGGGCCTTGTGGGTGCGAATGGTTAGTTCAATATGCTGTTGCGCGCCGGATTCTGCTGTCGTGGAATCCGTTGCTTTTGCCTCGGCACAAGCTGTTGCAGGATGTCCGGGTTCAAGAGGTTCGGATTGATCTCCAACCCCGGCCTTCTGCGGATCGGGGTGCATTCCGGAAACTGGCCGACCGTCCCGACCGGGCAGCGCCGGTTGATGATCGGTTGGCACCGGCCGTTGATCAGCCGTGAGCCAGGCGCACACTCCACCTGCGGCCGGCGGCATGCGCCTCTGATCACCTCGGTCCCGCGCGGGCAGACACAAGCGCCGCGCTTGTTGTGGACCTGGCCCCGGATGGTGCACTGTTCAACGGTCGGCTTCTTGACGATCGGCACGCAGGCCCTGCCCTGCAGTTCCGTCCGTCTCGGGCAGACGCAGTCGCCGTTCTTGGTGCGGATCTGACCGGGCAGCAGCTTGCACAGGCGTGCCGGCGGCTCGTCGGTCGACACGCACCTGCGGTTCTCCAGCTTGGTTCCGCGCGGGCAGACACAACGCCCGTCGGAGGTCCGGATCTGGCCCTTGAGCAGCAGGCAGCGCTCGTTCGGCTTCGGTATGATGACCGTGCCGTCACCCGACGAGCACTCGCCGTTGCGGAAAGTGGTGCCTTCCGGGCAGACGCACCGGCCGGCGTCGTTCATGACGAGGCCAGCCGAGCACTCCTTCTTCACCTCACGCTTGATGGTGAAGGGATGGCAGGCATAGGCCTTGCGATCGCCCTGCACATTGGCCGGGTCGCGGGAGAGCACTTCGCCCGCACCTCGCACCGGCGTGTCGGGGGACAACACGCCGACGCAGTTCTGGCCGCTGACGGTGCCCTGCAGATTGGCCAGGCGGCCGTCGTCGGGAATGATTACGGTCACACGGTGAACGTGGCTTTCCCCGGCGCCGAGCGTCAAATTGGCGATGCAGGACGCAGGCAAGGTCGCCGGTTCCGGATCGCAGCCGAAGGGCGGGTCGATCGATGTGATGGCAATGCGTTCCAGCCGGCCGAGGCCTTCGACGCCGATCGCATCACCGATGCGAACCGGACCGGAGAAGGCGTTTTGCCCATCGTTCGCGATGGTGATCTCGAACGAGCAGGGCCGGCCGATCCGGCACTCGGCATCACCGGTCTTCTCGACACGGATGGTCGAGACGCCGCCACCCTTGGCGCAGGCCCTGCCGATCGGATAGATGATGTCGTCTCCCGGCGCCGGGCCGTAGAAGCCGCGTGCGCAGTTCTCGAACGCGCCGTTGCCGGCAACCGTCACATCGAAGTGGCGGCTGGTTCCGGGCGACATGACGGCGCCAGGAATCTGGCACGACAGCGTATTGGCCGGAATCGGTCCGCACGCCCATTGCGCGCCGTCAGGGATGACGGTCTGGATCTGCACGGGCGCTCCGCCGGCGACCAGCGTCGCGGCATCGTTGACCCGCACCGGGCCGGTGGGGGGAGCGGTGCCGCTGCTGATGACGGTGATGCGGCATGTGACGGCCGCAGCACCGGCCAGCGCTCCGCCGCACACCTTGGTGATGCGCATGGCCGGCTTGCCGCCAGCGGGATGACGGATGCGTTGCTTGGCGCAGGCCCGGTTGTTGGTGAGGTCGCTCTCACCGGGGATGGCCTTAACCTCAGCGCAGTTCTCGACGGTGTCCGGACGGTAACCGGCCGGCATCGCCGCCTTGACGAAGATCGGCGTCGACGCGCCCGGCGGGAGCACGGTGCCGACATTGTCGCAACGGAACTGGCCGGGGCCGTTCGGTCCGCATGTCCAAGGCGGGGTAGGGCCGAAGCTCGATGATGCCGGCGCGCCGCCCAAATAGGTGTCGGTGACCGTCAGCGGCCCGTCATAGAGCACGCTGCTGTTGTTGATGATGTCGATCACGAAGGTGCAGACACCATCGGCCGTGCAGACCGGGGTGCGGGCACGCTTCTTCAGGATCAGATCGACCTTCTTTTCCACCGGTGGCCGGCAGTCGCGGTCACTGTCGCCACGCCGGCAGATCGGGATCGAGGCGCAGCCGCGGTCGTTTTGCTGGCTGCCGAACAGCGGCTTGCCGCTGGCCCCATAATTGTAGGCGGCACAGTTGCGCAAGACGCGGCCTTGCCAACCTGAGGCCGGCTTGAAGCCGAGCTTGAGGTCGACGGAGGCACCCGGGTTGAGCGTGGTCGCTGGATGGGTGCAGGTCATCGGGGTGGCCGCCGGCGCACAGGCCCAGGGCGCATTCGGTCCTGAATCGAGCGTGGAGCCGGCCGGCAAGATTACTTCGTCGAGAACGATCTTGCCGTGATACGGCCCGGCGCCGACATTGGTGATCCTGATGGTGAAGCCGCAGCCGCCACCGATCGTACAACGCGGGACATCGGCGCGTTTTTCGACTTTCAGATCCGGTTCCTTGTCCTTGGGCGGGCACCTCTTGTCACGTGGAATGACGATTTCGATCGTCTGCGTGCAGCACAGGCCCCAGCCCTCCTCCGGGCCGGCGTAGGTTTCGATGCCGGTGACGACGAGGTGGATGACGTCGCCGGGTGAGGCACCGACGATCTTCCAGTCGAGCACACCGCCGCCCGCCGGCACCAATTGCGTGTCGGGGATGATGGTGATCCCGGGTGTCGTCGTCCAAAGCTGCACCCATTTGCCACCCATCTCGGCGCCGACCGGCATGTGATAGATGAGGGCGCCGCCGCCGGGTACGCAATCGACCGTGCCTCGTTCCACCTTGAAGCAATCCTTGCCGGGAGGTGGTGGCGGCGGGTTGCATTTGGTCAAGTCGATCTTGATCGAGGTTTTTTCGCCGGTGAGGAAATTGCCGTCGTCCGGCTTGGCCGGGTCCTGCGACGGGATGATGGACCCGGTGCCGGGTCCGACAGTCATCTCGATCACGCCCTGATTGTCGGTGGTCGCCGGCGAGGCAAACGCCGCATGGTCGATCCTGGCGGTGATCTGTAAGGTAATGATGCGCTCGTTGGGGGCGCCGACGCCGTCGAGATCGGAGGCGGAGATCCGGAAATCGGAAACGTCAGCCGTATCGTTCGGGTTTGCCGACGTGCTGATCGAGGCACCGGGCAGCGGTCCGCCCGACGCATCCGTGCCGTCGCCGGACACATGCACACCGACGATCCGCAGGCCATGCGGAAGCTGGTCCTTGAAGTCGATCCTGGCCTTTTCCAGAGCGGCCGCGAGGCCTGGGTTGGCAAAAGCTTGCGGCTTGCCGCGCAGGCCGAAGCTCAGGGAATATACGACATAGTCGCAGCCTCGTTGTCTGCCTTTCTTGGTGAAGAAAGGCACGACCTGGCCGGGCCGCGGATTGACGATACGCGGATTGTCGAGGTCGAGCCCGAAATCCGGACTGGCGGTTTCGAGCGGACCGGGACGGGCGGGCTTGTCGATGTCGGTCTGGCTGGTCTGGACCGGAACCACGTCCTGGGCGAAGCCTTGCGCCGGGGCCAGCATGGCGACCGCGATCCCCGCTGCCATCAGCCAGCGCGCACCGCGCCTGGCGAGTGACGGCGGTTTCATGATCGTCGCAAGCGGGGAAATTGAAATGCTCATCTCCCCCTCCTCAACGTTCGCAGCTGACGGCTGGGGTTCTGAGCGGCACGGTCATCTTGCAGCAAGGGAAGTAGCCGCCCTTATCGCGGTCTGACTGCCTGTAGAAGCAGAGCCCGACGTCGACCGTGTCGCCAGGATAATGGCCGGTGATGCCGATCGTGTAGGGCGTGCCGGGAGCGTGCGATTGGGGTGAAATCACCCCGACGTGTGATGTCCTGGACAAAGCCTTGATCGAATCGCCGCCAAAGCCGGCAGGGTCGCGGAGATGGAGCTCGGCCTCGAGGCCGGAGGGCGTGCAGAAGTACCTGACATCCTCGACGTCGAGGCAAGGAGGCACGCCACCGGGGGGCGGAAAGTCGGGCGGATAGAAAGGCGATAGGTAACCGCCGCCCGGTATCCGCTCGTAATAGCCGGCACGGCCCTCGCACGGGTGCCAGACCTCGACGTCGCCGACATGAGCTTCAACCTCGGGGTCTTCGAAATAGCCGTCGAAGTCGACGAACCATGAGCCGAAGGGCGGGACGTTGGCCGGCCTGACCAGCGCCGTCGGCGTGATCTGCACGCCGTGCACGGCGAGCGGCCCGCCGCCGGCAAGCTGTTCGGCAAGTGCCGGGTTATCACGCAATTTGTCGCCGGTCTTGACCAGTATCTCAGTGCAGACTGAAGTGTCGAGATTGCCGTCAGCGTCATAGCCATATTGCAGGTCGAGGCCGCCGGCCGACTGCTGATTGTCCTTGGGGAAGCCGACCGCATAGTCCTGCGGAATTTTCACCCAGATTGATTCCGTCGCCGGATCGTCCGGGTTTTCGCGCCAATAGCGGATGACCTCCCCTTCGCCGGAATCGGCGAACCGCCTGTAGTCGTAGCGGTTTTCCACCGGGCCGCGCTTGGCCAGGTACATCAAGCCGCTGATATCGAAAGCGATGTCGGTGACGACGTGGTCCTTGTCGGCCTTGACCGTCAGTTCCCAGCGCGGGTCGCCGGCAAAGCTGCCGTCGCGGGCGATACCCACCGACCAGATCTCGGCCTTTTCACCAACCGAATAATAGAGCCGGGCGCCATGATAGGCGACGGACCAGACGCGGCGCTCATCCTGCGTATAGCCCCAGCTGTCGGGGTCTTCGCTGTCGAAGGCAGCGCCCTCGATGTCCATTGCCGAGCCGTCGTCGGCAAGCGGGGCTAGCCCGTGCGCCGGGCGCCCGGCAACGCCGTGGTCGAACGTGTCGACCAGGGTTCCGTTGGCATCGATGCGATGGATGAGACCGGTGTCGAGGTCGCTGGTGAAGAACTGGCGGTGGATATTGTCGAAGGTGACGTCGCCAATGCCGGGACCGCTGTTGGTGTCGATGTCGGCGAATTTGCTCACTTGGCCGGTAATGCCGTCGATCTTCCAGATCGTGCCCGGTCCGCCGCCGTTCTCAGTGCCGAACTGGCCGTCCATGAAGGTGGCGCCGGCAGCACCGCGACGCTGCCGCTCTGGGCGCCCGTCCGCATCTTCGTCTGACGTGACGATGCGGATGCCGTGCAGCGAGGTGGCGCCGGCATAGAGATTCGGATTGCCTGAGGGAGCGCCGTCGCGGACACCGTCGTCATAGGTGATGGCGAACACCTGGCCGATCTGCCCGGCCGTCACTTCGAAGGGCGGCGGCGTGAAGACGAGCTGGCCGGAAGCCGGCCCGCCCAGTCTTGAAACGTCGAAAACGCGCAAGGTTGCACGCATCGTGTCGATGAAGATTTCGTCGACCGGGTCGACGCCCGGCGGCAGGCCTTCTTCGAAATTGGGATCCTGTTCGAAATTGGGAATGACGGTGCCGGAAAATCCGGTCACCGCCATCGAGCCTGGATGGATGATCCGCGTTTCCTGCGCCTGGACGGCACCGCCAAGCCACAGGGTGGTAGCGAGCGCCAGCGCCAGAAAGCCGCTGGCTAGTTGCATCGCACGGCGCAAAAGGCCGGCACGAGTGCGCACGAACGCGCTTTGGTCGCCAGACATGGAGTTCCCCCCGCGGGCTACGGGAGTAACATCCGGAATCTCCGCGCAAATCAGGGCAAGGCGCGGCGTTCCGGCACGTTTTTCCCTGATCGAATTGTCTGCTTTCCTCATAATCACGATACGTCGGCTCTTATGTTGGGTCAACGGAATCAGCGGAAAGCCAGGCGTATCGACCCCGTCGTGAAAGCGGTGGTCGCGCCGAGTTCCCGGAGACCGCGAAGGCTCTCGATATCCAGTCATAGGGCTTTCCCTTCCAGGGCCGCACCATGCGGCGCACCTTGGTGTCAGTCGCGAACGGATGCGGAAAGGTTCATGGGAGCCATGGCCGGAGAACCCCGGCCGGCCCAAGAAAAGGATGTTGGATGCCTTGCGCAGAATGCTTGCGCGCCGCGCAGCCTGTTCTTATATACGCGCCAAGCCGTTCGGCGCCGGAATGCCGGTTGCCGAAGCGGAATTTCTTGTGAACAGGGGCTTTCGTCGGAACGCCTGTACGGGTCCTGAGAGCCTGCTTAGCGGAGAGATTAGAAAAATGGCAAAAGTAATCGGTATCGATCTGGGGACCACCAACTCCTGCGTCGCCATCATGGACGGCAAGGAATCGAAGGTCATCGAGAATGCGGAAGGCGCGCGCACGACCCCTTCCATCGTCGCCATCAACAGCGACGGCGAGCGCCTCGTCGGCCAGCCGGCCAAGCGCCAGGCGGTCACCAATCCCGAAAACACCATCTTCGCGGTCAAGCGCCTGATCGGCCGCCGCTATGACGATCCGGTGACGGAAAAGGACAAGAAGCTTGTCCCCTACAAGATCGTCAAGGGCGACAATGGCGATGCCTGGGTCGAGGCCGGTGGCAAGAAGCAGTCGCCCAGCCAGATCTCGGCAATGATCCTGCAGAAGATGAAGGAGACGGCGGAAGCCTATCTCGGCGAGAAGGTCGAGAAGGCGGTCATCACCGTTCCGGCCTATTTCAACGACGCCCAGCGCCAGGCCACCAAGGATGCCGGCAAGATCGCCGGCCTGGAAGTGCTGCGCATCATCAACGAGCCGACCGCGGCCGCACTTGCCTACGGCCTCGACAAGAAGGAAGGCAAGACTATTGCCGTCTATGACCTTGGCGGCGGCACGTTCGACATTTCGGTGCTCGAAATCGGCGACGGCGTCTTCGAGGTGAAGTCGACCAATGGCGACACCTTCCTCGGCGGCGAGGATTTCGACATGCGTCTGGTCGAATATCTGGCGGCCGAGTTCAAGAAGGAACAGGGCATCGACCTGCGCAGCGACAAGCTCGCCCTTCAGCGCCTCAAGGAAGCGGCCGAAAAGGCCAAGATCGAGCTGTCGTCGACGACGCAGACCGAGATCAACCTGCCCTTCATCACTGCCGATGCCACCGGTCCCAAGCACCTGACGCTGAAGCTGACGCGGGCGAAGTTCGAGAGCCTGGTCGAGGATCTCGTCCAGCGCACGATCGATCCCTGCAAGGCGGCACTCAAGGATGCCGGCCTCAAGGCCGGCGAAATCGACGAGGTCGTCCTGGTCGGCGGCATGACCCGCATGCCCAAGATCCAGGAGATCGTGAAGCAGTTCTTCGGCAAGGAGCCGCACAAGGGCGTCAATCCGGATGAGGTCGTCGCATTGGGCGCCGCCATCCAGGCCGGCGTGCTGCAGGGCGACGTCAAGGACGTGCTGCTGCTCGACGTGACGCCGCTGTCGCTTGGCATCGAGACGCTGGGTGGCGTGTTCACGCGGCTGATCGAACGCAACACGACGATCCCGACGAAGAAGAGCCAGGTGTTCTCGACGGCCGAGGATTCACAGTCGGCCGTGACCATCCGCGTCTTCCAAGGCGAGCGTGAAATGGCCGCCGACAACAAGGCGCTCGGCCAGTTCGACCTGGTCGGCATTCCGCCGGCGCCGCGTGGCGTGCCGCAGATCGAGGTCACGTTCGACATCGACGCCAACGGCATCGTCAACGTCTCGGCCAAGGACAAGGGCACCGGCAAAGAGCACCAGATCCGCATCCAGGCGTCTGGCGGCCTTTCGGACGCCGACATCGAGAAGATGGTGAAGGACGCCGAAGCCAATGCCGAGGCCGATAAGAAGCGGCGCGCACTGGTCGAGGCCCGCAACCAGGCCGAGGCGCTGGTGCATTCCTCGGAGAAGTCGCTGAAGGAGTATGGCGAGAAGGTTTCCGAGGCCGACCGCACGGCGATCGCCGATGCGATCGCGGCGCTGAAGACCGCTGCCGAAGGCGACGACGCGGCCGAGATCGAAGCCAAGACCCAGGCGCTCGCCGAAACCTCGATGAAGCTCGGCCAAGCCATGTACGAAGCTTCGCAGAAGGAAGCCGCGGAGGCTGACGCCAAGGCGGATGCCGCCAAGGACAGCGACGTGGTGGATGCCGATTTCGAGGAAATCAACGAGGACGACGACAAGAAGAAGTCGGCCTGAGCGGCCTGACGACAGATTATCGCAGAAAGCCCGGCGCAAAGCCGGGCTTTTTTGCAACTCTGGCCCGAAAAAGTGCGGGCCTGATCGAAAAAATGCGAGCAAGCCTGCGTCGACACTGGCATCCAGGCGCCATCGCACCTAAATCGGAACAGCGTGCCGGCAAACGACGCAACAAGGCTTCAAGACGTTGAATATCCGGACTGCAGGAAAAGATGAAAGCTGATTTCTACGAAACGTTGGGTGTGCAAAAGGGGGCCGACGAGAAGGAGCTCAAGAGCGCTTTCCGCAAGCTCGCTATGCAGTTCCACCCCGATCGCAATCCCGGCGACCATTCCTGCGAGCACAAGTTCAAGGAAATCAACGAAGCCTACGAGACGCTGAAGGACCCGCAGAAACGCGCGGCCTATGATCGTTTCGGCCACGCTGCCTTCGAACAGGGCGGCATGAATGGCGGCGCACAAGGCTTCGGCGCCGGCGGCTTCGCCGACATCTTCGAGGATATTTTCGGCGACATGATGGGCGGGCGCCAGCGCCGATCCTCAGGCGGGCGCGAGCGCGGCGCCGACCTGCGCTACAATATGGAAATCACGCTGGAGGAGGCGTTTACCGGCAAGACAGCGCAGATTCACGTGCCGGCGTCGATCTCCTGCACGGAATGCTCCGGCAGCGGCGCCAAGCCCGGCACACAGCCCGTCACCTGCTCGATGTGCAATGGCCATGGCAAGGTGCGCGCCACGCAAGGATTCTTCTCGATCGAGCGCACCTGTCCGCAATGCCAGGGGCGTGGCCAGACCATCAAGGAGCCGTGCCCGAAATGCGCCGGCCAGGGCCGCGTCACCGAGGAGCGCTCGCTGTCGGTCAACATCCCGGCCGGTATCGAGGACGGCACCCGCATCCGCCTTGCCAATGAGGGCGAGGCTGGCCTACGCGGCGGCCCGTCGGGCGATCTCTATATTTTCCTGGCAGTCAAGCCGCACGAATTCTTCCAGCGCGACGGCGCCGATCTGTACTGCAAGGTGCCGATCTCGATGACGACGGCAGCGCTTGGCGGTTCCTTCGAGGTGGCGACGCTGGACGGCACCCAGACGAAAGTGAAGGTGCCGGAGGGTACCCAGAACGGCCGCCAGTTCCGCCTCAAGGGCAAGGGCATGCCGGTGCTGCGCCAGCACAATGTCGGCGATCTCTATATTCAGACCGCGGTCGAGACGCCGCAGAACCTTTCCCGCCGGCAGCGCGAGTTGCTGGAGGAGTTCGAGCAGCTTTCCTCGAAGGATAATTCGCCGCAGTCGAGCGGCTTTTTCGCCCGCATGAAGGACTTTTTCGAAACCTTCGGCGAGCGCTGATGCCTATTCTCGCCAATCCGGTGTAGAGTGCAATCAAGGCGAGGCTTCCCTAGCGTCATCAACATCTTATACCGGCGTCCGCCTTGCCTTGAACCCCGTAGCTGCTAAGTAGCCTCTCGGGGGAGCGTTCAGGAGAACTTGCATGGCACATGGTCCCGGACTGCGAAAGGCGCTGGCGGAAAAGTTCGACGACGAACTGAAGTTCTTCAAGGGCTGGATCGACAAGCCGAAGGCGGTCGGTTCGATCGTGCCGACCAGTTCCATCACGGCCCGCAAGATGGCCTCCGTCGTCAACCCGAACTCGGGCCTGCCGGTGCTCGAAGTCGGGCCTGGCACCGGCGTCATCACCCGAGCCATCCTCGCCCAGGGCGTAAAGCCTGAAAATCTCTACGCTGTCGAATACTCCCCCGATTTCGTGCGCCATCTGCGCCAGCTCTATCCCGGCGTCAACGTCATCGAGGGCGACGCCTTCAATCTCGATGCGACACTCGGCGACAAGAGCGGCCTGACCTTCGATTCGGTCGTCTCCGGCGTGCCATTGCTCAATTTCCCGGTCGCCCAGCGCATCGCCTATGTCGAAAGCCTTCTCGACCGCATCCCGACAGGCCGCCCGATAGTGCAGCTGACCTACGGCCCGCTGTCGCCGATCCCGCCCGGCCGCGGCGACTACACGGTCGAGCATTTCCATTTCGTCATCCGCAACATCCCGCCTACGCAACTGTGGATCTACCGGCGCGCGGCGCATTGATCAGTATTTGGGATTTGAGACGTGCCTGGCCTATACCTGTCGGCTGACAATGGGGGCCAATGGCAGTGATCCCGAAAATTCTCGTCTTCGCCGGCTCGATTCGCGCTGGCGCCTACAGCGGCAGGACCGCCGATGTGGCGCAGAAGGAACTCGCACTGCAGGGTGCCGAGGTAACCCGCATCTCGCTTGCCGACTATCCGCTGCCGATCCTCGACGAGGATTTGGAAAAGGAGGAAGGCATTCCCGAAAACGCCATCAAGCTTGCCCAGCAGATCGCCGGCCATGACGGGCTGCTGATCGCGACGCCCGAATATAACGGCTCGATTCCGCCGCTGCTCAAGAATACCATCGACTGGGTGAGCCGGGTGCGCACAGATGGCGGGCGGTCGTTCAGGCCGTTCACCGGCAAGCCCGCCGGCCTTTGTTCGTCTTCCAAAGGACATTTCGCCGGGGTACGCTGCATCAACCATCTGCGCGCCGTGCTGGTGCGCTGCCAGATGGAGGTGGTGACGCCGGAGTGCTCTGTGCCGGAGGGCGGCAATGCCTTCGACGAGGACGGGAATTTCAGGGACGAGAGACTGCACAGATCGATGGAGCATCTATGCCGCACGCTGATCGAAACCTCGCGCATGCTGTCGACGCGGATCGAGGCGTGATCCAGCAACGCGCCAGCACCATGCAAGACAGGCTGATCGTCGGCCTCGACGTGCCGACGCTGAAGGAAGCCGAAAAGGCGGTGCGCGAGCTCGACGGGATCGTCTCCTTCTACAAGATCGGCTATCAGCTCGCCTTCGCCGGCGGCCTCGACTTCGCCCGCGAGCTCGCCAGCGGCGGCACCAGGATCTTCCTCGACATGAAGCTGCTCGACATCGACAACACGGTGGCCAAGGGCGTCGAGGCCATTGCCAGGATGGGCATGACCATGCTGACGCTGCACGCCTATCCGAAGACGATGAAGGCAGCGGTCGAGGCCGCCAGGGGCAGCGATCTCTGCCTGCTTGGCGTCACCGTGCTGACCTCGATGGACGAGCAGGACGTGATCGACGCCGGCTATGAACATGACCCGCATACGCTGGTGCTGAGGCGCTCCGAACAGGCGCTGCATGCCGGCATGGGCGGCATCGTCTGCTCGGCCGAAGAAGCTGAAGCGGCGCGCCGGATCGTCGGGCCCAACATGGCCGTCGTCACGCCGGGGATACGCCCCAAGGGCAGCGACCATGGCGACCAGAAACGCGTGGTGACGCCGGCGCAAGCGATCCGCAACGGCTCCAGCCATCTCGTCGTCGGCCGGCCGATCGTCGGCGCTGCCGACAGGCGGGCGGTGGCGGAAGCGATCCTTGACGAAATGCGCTCGGCCTGACAATTCGGAGAAGAAGCATGCCCAAGGGATACTGGATCGCCCGCGTCGATGTGCGCGATGCGGAAGGCTACAAGGACTATGTCACTGCCGCCAAACCGGCTTTCGATCGCTTCGGCGCCATTTTCCTGGCACGAGGCGGTGCGCATGAAAAGGCAGAAGGGCCTGGCCGCGACCGCAACGTAATCATCGAGTTTCCGTCATTGGCTGCGGCGCACGATTGCTATCACTCGCCGGAGTATCAACGCGCCGTGACGATCCGCCAGAAAGTAGCCGACGGCGAGATCGTGCTGGTCGAAGGGGTTTAGTTCGACCGCCGTGGCGCGCGTGGTCTCATCGGAAATGCAGGCGAGCATGCACCTGCAGCGATCAAACCGAATGCAGGATGTAGAGCTTGCGCGTTTTCTCGTGGATGGTCCATTCGCCCTGCCAGCCAAGCGGCAGAACAAGCAATTCGCCGGGTCCGACATTTTTGGCCGCGCCCTCGGGACCGTGCAGCGTCACGCGGCCTGAGACGATGTGGCAAATCTCGGAATTCGTGTCGCGGCGCGCGGTGAACCGGCCCTGCGAACATTCCCAGACACCGACCTCGATCTTGCCATCATCCGAAACCCAGAGGGTGTTGGCTGCTTCCAGCTGATCGCCTTCCACCGAGGTCGGTTTCGGCTGAGGCTCACCGAGGTCGATATGCGCAAGGTGGGCGAAGGTCTTGAAGTCGATCATGCTGTATATCCTCGAGGTGACGCGGTTCAATGCCCGGTGATGCGGTCTGCCAGGGCCGCTAGCCGCGATGTGCGCGGCAGCCCCTTTGCTTCCCGCGCGTCGGCAATCCGATAGAGCTGATACATGGAATGGACGCCCAGCCAGCGCAGCGGCTCCGGCTCCCACTTGCGCACGGTTCGATTGACCCAGGGAAGCCGGGTCAGCTCGGTGTCGTTGTCCAGCAGAAGATCCCTCAATGTGCGTCCCGAGAGGTTCGAGGTGGAAACGCCGAGGCCGACGTAGCCGCCTGCCCAGCCTATTCCGGTCTGCTTGTCAAAGCCCACTGTCGTGCACCAGTCCCGCGGCACGCCGAGCGTTCCACACCACGCATGGTCGAGCTTGAGCCCCTTGGTCTGCGGCAGAAGCGTCGTCAGTATCTTGTGCAGCTTGTCGATCGTCGCCTGCTGGGTGACGCCTCGAAGGTCGGTCTTCGAGCCGAACCGATAGGGCACCCCGCGCCCGCCCATGGCAATGCGTCCTTCACGAGTGCGCTGGGCGTAGCAGTATGTGTGTGCGGCGTCGCCGAGCACCTCGTATCCATCCCAGCCGATTTCGCTCCACAGCTTGTCGGACAACGGCTCGGTGACCACGATGGCGCTGTTGAGCGCCAACCAAAGTCTCTCGTGGCCGGCAATTCCCGCAGTGAAACCCTCGGTCGCCCGCACGATCTTTTCCGCGCGCACCACGCCTCGGCTGGTTGTGACCTTGCCTTTTTCGATCGACAGCACGGTTGTCTGTTCATAGATCGGCACACCGAGGCGCTCCACTGCCTTGGCGAGCCCCTGCACCAGCTTTGCGGGCTGAACCCGCGCAACCTTCTTGATGACGAAGGCGCCGCGCGCGTCGTGCACCGCTATGCGCCGACGCATCTCGGCTGCATCGATATACCTCACACGTTCGTCAGTCAGCTCCCAGGATCTGGCATGGGCATACATCGCCTTGGCGCGCTGCTCCTGCGCCTCGTTGGTAGCGACCAGCAGTTCGTCGGTACGGCGAATGTCGGCGTCGATGCCTTCGGTTTCCGCAACCGATATGACCTCGTTCACCGTGCCCGTCATTGCCGCCTGCATGGCGATGACTCCAGCGCGCGAGGTTGCCTTCTCATATTTTTCGCGCGACCATGAGAATCCGCCGGACAGCCAGCCGCCATTGCGTCCCGAAGCACCGAAGCCGGCGAACTCCTTCTCGACGATGACAATGTTGAGGTGGGGCGCTGCCTGCTTCAGATAGTAGGCGGTCCAGAGGCCAGTGTAGCCAGCGCCGACGATGCAGACGTCGGCCACGATATCGCCCTGCAGCGGCGGCCGATAGTCGGGCACGCCGCCGATGTCGGCATACCAGAATGAAACGTCGCCGTTCTTCTTCACGTCCATTGTCGAGATTTTCCCAGATAGGATTCAGGTCAGCGTGAAATCGGCGTTTTCGTCGTCCGCCAACAGCTTCACGTCGCTGCCCGCGAATACGAGATCAACCTCGTCGCCGATGGCGAAGGTCTCGGCGTCCAGCGTAGAGCGCACGATCGCCTTGGAGGTGTCGGCCAGCACGACCTCGTATTTGGAGCCCGATCCGAGATAGATGGCCTCGCCGATGCGCCCGGGCAGGGTGTTTCGATCCTGTCCGCCCTTCCCCCGCCTGGCGAGGCTCAGCTTCTCCGGCCGCAGCAGCATCACGGGTTTGGCGCCATCGGAAAGGCGTTTGGCGGCGGCCACTTTTCGTCCGGCTATGTCGATGGCGGTCTCGTCGCTGGAGGTGGAGGCCGCGCCACGCAGTATCGTCGAGTCGCCGACGAACTTTCCGACAAACAAGGTCTCGGGCTCGTCGTAGAGTTGGCGGCCGGTGCCGATCTGCTCGATGCGCCCCTGGTTGAACACGGCGATGCGGTCCGAGAGGACCAGAGCCTCCTCCTGGTCGTGCGTGACGTAAACGAAGGTGGTGCCCAATTCGCGGTGGATCCGTTTGATCTCGAGCTGCAGCCATTCACGCAGCTTCTTGTCGAGCGCGCCGAGCGGCTCGTCCATCAGGAGCAGCGGTGGGTCGAATACGATGGCACGCGCCAGCGCGACGCGCTGCTGCTGTCCGCCGGAGAGCTCGCTGGGGAAGCGGTGGCCGAAATCCGCCATCTTCACCATGTCCAGGGCCTTGCGCACCCGGGCCTCGCGATCGGGATTGGCGATGCCGCGCAGGGTCAGCGGATACGCGACGTTCCTGCTCACCGTCATGTGCGGGAACAGCGCGTAGTGCTGGAAGACCACGCCGATGTTGCGTTTGTGCGCCGGTACGCCGATGACGCTCTTGCCGCCGACATCAAGCGAACCCGAACTGACTTCGGTGAAGCCGGCGATGACGTTGAGCGTGGTCGTCTTGCCCGAACCGCTGGGCCCGAGCAGCGTCATGAACTCTCCCGGTTCGATGCGCAGCGAGACCTTATCGAGAGCGATGAAGCTGCCATAGTGTTTGCTGACGGATTTGAGATCGATGGCTGCGCCGCGGGTCGATGGTGAGGCCATGTCAACGTTTTCCCTGTCTCGAACCGATCAGCAGCCCCGCCCCGATCACCAGCGACGTCGTGATGAAGAGCAGCGTGCCCACCGCCGCAACGGTGGGATCGGCGTCCCGGGTGATGCTCGAGAAGATCTGGACCGGCAGTGTCTTCAGGTAAGGGCTGGTGATGAACAGCGCGACGATGATCTCGTCGAATGAGGTTACGAATGCAAACAGCAGGCCCGACAAAATGCCCGGTGCGATCAGCGGCAACGTCACCGTCCTGAACGCCGTCAGCCGGGTCGCGCCGAGGCTGGCCGCAGCAGTCTCCAGCCGTTTGTCGAAGACTTCCAGGCTGGCGGAGACGGCGATGATGACGAACGGAACGGCGAGCATGGTGTGGGCCAGCACGAAGCCGGTCATGGTGCCGACCAACCGCGTATCGAGATAAACCGCGTAGATGCCGACGGCGAGCACCACCCCCGGCACGACCATTGGCGTGATCAGCAGCGCGCGCAGCACGCCGCTGACGCGGCTTTTCATGCGATCGAGGCCGAATGCCGCCAGCGTGCCGATGACGGTGGCGAACACCGCCGTGACGACGGCGACCTTGAGCGAACCGACCAGGCTCGCCGACCATTCGGGGTTGGTGAAAAAGTTCTGGTACCACTGCCAGGAAAAGCCGGATGGCGGAAAGGCCAGCGACTTCTTGTCGTTGAACGACATCGGCACGACGACGATTGTCGGTGCGACCAGCCAGACCGCGACCAGCAGGCAGAACAGACCGAGCAGGATTCGACCGGGCCGTTTCATCAGCGTCTCGAGCCCGTCTTGTGCGGTTGCCGCGACAGCGGTGCTGCAAGCGCGAGCAGGACGAAGGTCGCGATCAACAGCACCACGCCCATCGCACCGCCGCGACCCCAGTTGAGCAGGCTGAGCACCTGGTTCTGGATCAGGGTCGAGAGCATGGTCGAACGCGGACCGCCGAGCAGCGCGGGCGTGATGTAGAACCCGAGCGCAAGAATGAACACGATGATGGCGCCTGCGTAGACGCCCGGAAGCGAGAGCGGCAGATAGACCTGGGCAAAGGCGCGCGCCGGGCTCGCGCCGAGGCTTCGTGCCGCCTGCATGAGCCGCAGGTCGATCGTCTTCATCACCGAATAGAGCGGCAGGATCATGAACGGCAACAGCACCTGCGCCATGCCGATCACCACGCCTGTCTGCGTGCGGATCAGCTTGACCGGCCTGAGGCCGACTGCCCGGATGACGGAGTTGATCACGCCGGAATCCTGCAAAAGGATGACCCATGCGAGGGTGCGCACCACGCCGCTCACCCAGAACGGCACCAGCACGCAGAGGATGAGGACGAGCCGCATCTTGGGTCCGACTGCGGTCATCACATAGGCATAGGGATAACCGGCAATGAGACATACCAGCGTCACCCAGGCGGAGATCGCGAAGGTCCGCTGAAGTACGGTCAGATTGACCGGTGTGCCGAAGAACCAGGCATAGTTCTGCCATCCCCATTGCGGCTCGGAAAAGCTCCGCGAGGTGACGATGGCCAGCGGCAGGCCCAAGGAGACCACGAGCAGCAGCAGCGCCGGCGCGACGAGCCAGAAAGCCTGTCCACGAAACCAGCGCCGCCGGTCGTCTGCGGCGACAGCCGGAACAGTGTTCCGGCTGTCGATTGCTCTCGTTGCCACGGTGGCGGACCTAGTTGCCCGCCATCAAGGCGTTCCACTTTTCGTTCGCCACCTGGAAGTTCTCCACCCAGAACTTGATGTTCTGCTGGTAACCGAGCTTCAGCTTGTCCGGCGTGTTGGTCATGAACGCCGCGGTGATCTCGTCCACTTCGGGCTTCGCGTCCTTGTGGATCGGCGTATACGAGGTGGTTTTTGCAAGCGTCTCCTGCGCGCTCTTGCCGACATAGGCGTTGATCAGCGCATGCGCCGCGTCGGGGTCCTTGACGCCCATCGGAATGGTCATCTGGTCCATGACGACCAGCCAGTCCTGCCACGCCGGCGTGTACTTCGCGCCGTTCTTCACCGCAGTCATGGCACGTCCGGTCCACATCGCGATCATGTCGGCTTCGCCGGATTCGGCGAGCTGCTGGGAATCGGCGCCGGTCTTCCAGAAGATCGTGTCCGGACCGAGCGACCTCACCTTCTCGATAGCCTTGTCGATGTCGGCCACCGTCATGTTTTCCACTGAGCCGCCGGCTGCGAGCAGCGCCTGCTCGATGATACCGCCGGAGAGATCGCCGCTGCCCTCCAGGGCGCGCGAGCCCGGGAACTTCTCGACGTCGAAGAAATCTCTCCAGCTCTTGGGCGGATTATCCTTGTACTTCTCGGTGTTGTACATCAGCACCACGCCATAGTTCATGGCCGGCACACTGCATTCGCTGATCTGGCCCTGTGGAATGTTGGACGTGTCGATCTTCGAGAGGTCCAGCTTCTGGAACAGCTTGCCGCAATAAACATAGGGCGCGAAATCGCCGGTATCGACAACATCCCAGGTCACATTGCCGGACTCGACCTGCGCCTGCAGTTTCGAGATTTCGGTTGGCCCGTCGCTGAGCAGCGTCACACCAGACTTGTCGACGAACTCTTTTAGCGCGGCGATCTGACCATCCTGATAAATGCCTCCATACGAGACGAAGGTAAGCGTCTTGCCCTTCAGTGAACCCTCGGCCACCTCGCCCGCCACGGGCTTGCTCTGTGCAAGCGCTGCGGTGGTGATCATCAACAGCCCGAGTGCGGCCACCTGTCCGATCTTGGTCTTCATAGTTTTATCTCCCATTTATGTGCACCCGCATTAGTTCGGTTCGCCCGGCTGCGAGCCTTGTCCGGACGTGTATCGATTGAGTTCCGCGGCGCCGCTGGTCGGGGGCGCAATGATCCAGAGCACCTGCGCCGGCGTCTTGCCGATGTTCACCGTGCGGTGCGGGGTCGAGGTTGCATACTCGATGCTGTCGCCCTCGTTCATGACGAAGCGCTCGTCTGCCAGCGTCAGCTCGACTGTTCCCTTCAGGACGACGAACATTTCGTGCTTGCCGCCATGCGTGTAAGCGTCGTTGCCGGTCGAGCCACCGACGTCGAAATCCCCTGAGTAAACTTCGAATTCATGGATCGGCCGCCGCGACAGCAATGTCTTTCGACAACCGTGGCTTATCGGCAGCAGGGGGCGGTCGCCTCTGGTGAGCACCTTGTGGAACCCACCTTCGGTCTGCTCGAACAGGTCGTTGATGCCGAGATCCAACGCAGCCGCGATCCGCATCAGGGTGCTGGCGCTGGCGCCGCTCAGATTGCGCTCGAGCTGGCTGATGAAGCTCGCCGTCGTGCCGACCATGTCGGCCAGCTGCCGAAGCGAAATGCGTCGGGCCGTGCGAATGGCCTTGATCCGCCCACCGACATGCTTCGCTTTGTCCGCGTCCGCCGCTGCCAGCGCGGCCACGTCCGGGGATGTCGCAAGGTCGACTTTCACCGAGTGCCTCCTTCACTTAACACCCTATTAAGTGAAGTGCCGGAACGCAAGCGATTTGTCGAGAGACGATACGACCCTGGGTCGCCGGGGGCAGCTTCACGCAGGATTTCTGCTCAGGACGCGGCCATTCGGTTAAAACGGTTCGCCGCGGTCTCGGCCATCGCATCGGCGAGGCCCATCTCCCATTGCGTGCGGCAATAGGCGCGGAAATCGAAGCAGGGCAGGCCGGGGCAGACCTCGAACTCGATAAGATGGACGCTGTCGTCGGCTTCGACCCGGAAATCGATGGAAAATACATCTCGCAGGCCGAGCCCGGTCATAAGGCTTTGCGCGATCCGTCGGATCTTTGCATCGGCTCGCGGCTGGCTAGTGGCGACCGGCAGCAGCTCGGGCTCGGCGTATGTCCCTGCCTCCCTGGCAGCCTCGCCGGTGTCGCCATAGAGCGCCAGGCTGTCCGCCATGGTCTGGAAATCACCGCCCGAATCGACAAAAGCGATGCCCAGCGCCCCGATGCCGGCGTCGGGCTTCAGACCCAGAAAACTCGCGCGCGCGTTGCGCCCGGCGACATAGGGCTGCACGACGACGTCGTCGCGATAGGCGGCGAACACACGCCGGCTAAGTTCCAGCGCATGGCCGAGATCGGCACAGCGCGAGTCCGGCCAGATGCCGATCTTGGCGCCGAGCCGGTTCGGCTTGACAAACCAGCCTGCCGGCGAAGCCGGTGGCTCGACCAGCCAATGACCGTCGCGGGCCAGACCGGATTGCGGCACCGGCAGGCCGAGTGCACCGAGCACGGCGCCGGAGCGGAACTTGTTCTGGCACAGCGCAAACAGCGCGTCATCGGCACCGATCACCTTCAGGCCATTCAGCCGTGCCAAAGCAGGTGCGGCGCCACCGCGGAAATAGGCGACGCCGTCGGTCAGCGTCCAGACAAGCGTGGACTTTGGGCCCTCGACGGCGAGAGCGCTCGCGGCATCGTCGAGCGCCACTGGAACAAAGGACAGGCCGCGTGTCAGGCAGGCTGCGGCCAGCGCATCGAACTCAGAGGCGATGTCGGTCGATTGCGCCAGATAGGAGGCGATTTCGGCGGCGCGCGCCGCCACGTGGCCATCGGCGACCAGCCGGTCGAAGCAGGCCTTTTCCGGCTCATAGACAAGGATCAGCTTCGGCTTGCGGCTTGACATGAGATGAACGATTCCCGGGATGAACGGGTTCTGGCAGCGCGATTGCCTACCATCGCACGGCGAATGTATCAGGCCTTCGCGGAAAACCGACGTCAGCCGGACGCCTGCGCGACAGTGCCATGATCTTTTCCGAACCGAAGGTTCGCGATCATTGGTCTAGGCGATCAGCACGCGCGGCTCGAAGCGGCCGTTGACTGGAATGTCGAGCAGAAATGTCATGCCGGCTTGCGGGTCCAGCAGGCGCTGCTTCTCATCCTTGCCCGACCAGGCTGAAGTCACCGCCAGCCGGTCGGCCTTCCTGCCGACAAAGGCCGGGCAAGACGGTTGCGTCACCGGCATCGCGACCGAACGGATGAGCTTGCCATCAGGCCCGTAGGCTTCGATGACGCTGCCGCCCCAGCAGGCATTCCAAAGAACACCGTCGCGATCGAGCACCGAACCGTCGATATAGCCCTTGGCCTTGCGGTGATCGACGAAGATCTTCGGTTCGCCGACCGGCAGGCCGGTCGCTGGATTGCAGGCGACGCGCATCAACAGGCCGGTGCTGGTATCGGTGTAACAGGCGACCGTTCCGTCCTCGGAAAAGCAGATCGAGTTCGACACGGTGATGTCCGAATAGAGCCGACGCAGCTCCCCCTTGAAGAACCAATAGATCGAGCCGGCGGCCTTTTCCTCACCCTTGCCCATCGTGCCGACCCAGAAGGCGCCGCAGGGATGGACGCGCGAATCATTCGAGCGCGTCATCGGATTGTCGGCCTCGATCGCCGTGTGCAGCGTCATCTTGCCGGTCGCGACGTCGCGGACATGCAGGCCGGTTTCGGTAGCGATCAGTTGTCTGTTGTCATCGATCACGGCGATGGCGCTGGCCATCTGGCCAAGCTCGTGGATTTTGACCGCACCGCCGGAAAGGCGCTTCTCCAGAAGCTGGCCGTTGACGATGTCGAACCAGTAGAGCGTATCGGTGGCGGGGTCATAGCTCGGGCCTTCGCCGAGCTGGCAGACATGGTCGGAAAGAACAGAAACGATGGCTTCGTTCATCGCACTGCTCCAAACGCCGCATCCCAGGCGACGACTGCGGCCTGTGCTCGCGTTGCCACCTCATCCACGTTCATACCAGGCTTGAACAGGCTTGAGCCGAGGCCGAAGACGCTGACGCCAGCGGCTTTGTAGCCGGCAAAGTCCTTTTCTGACACACCGCCGACCGCGCCGACCAGCATATCGGAAGGCAAAACCGCGCGCATCGCAGCGATACCGGCGGCGCCAAGCACGCTGGCCGGGAAGAATTTCAGCGCCGAAGCGCCGAGCCGGATCGCCTGGAAGGCTTCGGTCGGCGTGAACACGCCGGGCATCGTCACCATGCCGTGATTCATCGCGCGACCCATGACCTCGGCATCGATGTTGGGGCTGACCAGCAGCCGCCCGCCGGCCTTTTGCAATCCGTCGACATCGGCCGGGGTCAGCACAGTCCCGGCGCCGACCAGTGCCGTCGCCGGCAGCGCCTCGACAATCCTCGCGATCGAGGAAAACGGGTCCGGCGAATTGAGCGGCACTTCGATCGCTTCGACACCGGCCTCGAAAATCGCCCGGCCAATGGCCACCGCCTCGTCCGGCCTGAGGCCGCGCAGGATAGCGACGAGGCCGCGCCCGAGCCTGGGAAAGGGTACGGTCTCGGTCATGCGGCAACTCCGCTTCCAGCAATCATGCCATTTTCGCGCGCCGCCTCGATCAGGCCGGCACGCACCGCCTCGTCGGCATCGATGGCTCTCACCGCAAGTCCGGCAAGGCCGAGCGCCTCCGTGTACAGCGCGCCGAGCGCGCCGGAAGCGACCAGCACGACCGACCCGCCTTTCCCATAGCGGCGGCTGGCCGAGGCGATCTCGCCGCCGATCAGCAGGCCGGACAGGCAAGCAGCGGCATCGTCGGGCTTCAGGTCCTGCAGCAGGCCTGCGGCGCGGATCGAGAACAGTCTCGACGTGACATCGCCGACGTCGGCAAGCGCTTGCTCGCACCAGCGCCGGAAAAACGGATTGCCTGGTGCAACCGGCTGAGGCTGCTCGCCCACCGAATGGCGCAGGATCGAATGCGCCGCCAGCACCGAAAACAGCTCGCCGGTCGGCCACGTGCCGAAACCGGCAACAGCGCCGTCCTCGACCAGAACCCATTTCGAATGGGTCCCGGGCATGCAGACGAGATGGCGGCCCTTTGCCGGCAAACCAGCGCCGGCAAGCTGCGTTTCCTCACCGCGCATGACGTCGGGTGCGTCGGCCTGGCGCTGGGCAAGCCCCGGCACGATGCGGATGTCGCGGCGCTGGCCGGGGATGCGCGCAGCGCCGGCAAGGATGGCGCCGATCGGCGCCGGCACGGTGACATAGGGCGCCTCCAGCCAGCCCTGGCGCGAGCCGGCCATGCCGCAGATGATGACAGGCATCGCTTCCGGCGCGCCCATCGCCGCCAGATGTCCTTCGAGGATGGTCGAAAACCCGGCGGCCTGCGCGGTAATCAGCCCGTCGTCGCCGCGACGCTCGGCAAGGACGTCTCCGGCCTCATCGACCAGCCAGACCCTGAGACGGGTGGTGCCCCAATCGACGGCGGCGACAGAAGGCGCCTTGCTCGGGAATCCTGGGCTCACAGGAGGCCCCCGTCGACGATCAGCATTTGCGCCGTCAGCATGCGCGAAGCGTCCGACGCGAGGAACAGCACCGTGCCGACAATGTCTTCCGGCTGCATCACCTGCTTGATGCATTGCTTGGCAACGTGGGCGGCGAGCGCCTGTTCGGTGACCCAGAGCTCCTTCTGCCGCTCGGTGATCACCCAGCCGGGTGCGATCGCATTGACGCGAATGCCGTCGGCGCCGAGCTTACCGGCAAGCCCCTTGGTCAGGCCGACAATCCCTGCCTTGGCGGCGGTATAGGCCGGCATATCGGGGTGATTGATGAGAAACGACGTGGACGTGAAGTTGATGATCGAGCCGCCGCCGGCGCGCTTCATGCCCGGCGCTACCGCCTGAGCGGAGAAGAAATGCGGACGCAGGTTGACCGCCTGGTTGTTGTCCCAGAATTCCACGGTGACGTCTTCCACTGCGTGGCGATCATCAAGTGCCGCATTGTTGACCAGCACCGTGACGTCGCCATGCGCTTCGGCCGCCTTGGCGGCTGAAGCCCGCAGCGCCTCGATATCGCGTATGTCTGTCTTGAGATAAAGGGGCCGGCGGCCGAGATCCTTCTCGATGCGATCGGCCAGCGCCAGGCTCGGGCGGTCGGCGATGTCGATGAAGGCGACCTTCGCTCCCTGGCGGGCAAAGCCCTCGCTCAGCGCCGCGCCGATGCCGGAGCCGCCGCCGGTGATCAGCACCGAGGCGCCTTCAAGGTCGGCAAAGCGTGCCGATGGCAGCATGATTTCTTCTCCGCAAAGTCAAAGTGCCATAGCGTCCCTTGCGAGTCCCAAAAGGACGCGCGGCGCTGTGGTCTGGCCGGCGCGCATCCTAGCCAGCCCGGTCGGGGGAGCAAGGGAGAAAAACCGATTCCCGAGGCTTATGTCAGACAAAAAGACGATCACGCCCCACTACGCGTCCTTGCAGCGGCGGCCAACCCCACGAAGGCATCGAGCGCACGCACAGCTCGCTTGGTCTGCAACTGACCGACAGACGCCCAGCTTGCAGCAGGCAATCATCAAAATGTCGCGATTGGCAGATGACCGGCGAGGTTGTACACGCAAGCACAGCTGCCCATCCGATCCGCCGGAGATCCGCCATGCCTCTGAAAATCGCCGTCCAGATGGACCACATCTCCACCGTCTCGATTGCCGGCGACACGTCTTTTGCGCTGTCGCTCGAAGCGCAGCGGCGCGGCCACCGGCTGTTTCATTATACGCCCGACCGGCTGTTGCTGTGCGGTGGCAAGGTGTTTGCCCGCATCGAGGAAATGCAAGTCCGCGATGAGAAGGACAATCACTATTCGCTCGGTGAAGAAGTCCGCACCGACCTGTCGGAGATGGACATCGTCCTGCTGAGGCAGGATCCGCCATTCGACATGAACTACATCACCACGACGCACATACTCGAGCGCATCCATCCCAAGACACTGGTGGTCAACGACCCGGCGTGGGTGCGCAACAGCCCGGAAAAGATCTTCGTCACCGAATTTCCCGACCTGATGCCGGAAACGCTGATCACCAAGGACCCGCTGGAGGTCGCCGCCTTCCGCAAGGAGTTCGGCGACATCATCGTCAAGCCGCTCTACGGCAATGGCGGCGCCGGCATCTTCCACCTGCACGAGGCCGACCGCAACCTTGCCTCGCTGCTCGAGATGTTCGGCCAGATGTTCCGCGAGCCCTATATCGTGCAGCGCTACCTGATGGAGGTGCGCAAGGGTGACAAGCGCATCATCCTGATCGACGGCGAGCCGGTCGGCGCCATCAACCGGGTGCCGGCCGAGCATGATTCACGCTCCAACATGCATGTCGGCGGCCGCGCCGAAAAAACCGAACTGACGGCGCGCGAACGCGAGATCTGCGCCCGCATCGGCCCGTCGCTGAAGGAGCGCGGTTTTATCCTCGTCGGTATCGACGTTATCGGCGACTACATGACCGAGATCAACGTGACGTCGCCGACCGGCATTCGCGAGGTGAAACGCTTCGGTGGCGCCGACATCGCCAGCCTGTTCTGGGACGCGGTTGAGAACAAACTCAAGTAGCGGCCATTGCTTGGCGAACAGCGTTTTTCCGACCGATAGCCGATGCAGCGCTATCGGAACGTAGCGTTCCATTGTTCCCGTAATGTTCTTGCCTTCGCCCAAAATCTATGGTTGTCTCTGGTAACGCCGTTCGCGGCATGATCGCATGGGCTTCGGGCGAGCTCATATCCGGGGGCAGAGAAATGGTTGCGCGGGTTCGTACGGTCGCTTTCCAGGGCATCGAGGCCGTGCCGGTCGACGTTCAGGTAATGATCGCGCCTGGCAAGGTCAACATGCATATCGTCGGCCTCGGCGACAAGGCGGTGGCTGAAAGCCGCGAGCGGGTGCAGGCGGCGCTGCATGCGTCGGGCCTGTCGATGCCGTCGAAGAAGGTTACCGTCAATCTGGCGCCGGCCGACCTGCCCAAGGAAGGCAGCCATTACGATTTGCCGATCGCGCTCGGTCTGATGGCGGCATTGGGGGCCATTCCGGGCGACATGCTGGCCGGCTATGTCGTGCTTGGCGAGCTGTCGCTCGACGGCACCATCGCCGCGGTGGCCGGCGCGCTGCCGGCGGCGATCGGCGCCAATGCCGAAGGCAAGGGCTTGATCTGTCCTTTCGCCTGCGGGCCGGAAGCGGCGTGGGCCGGCAAGGATTTCGACATTCTGGCGCCGCGCAGCCTGATCGCCATCGCCAATCATTTTCGCGGCACGCAGGTCCTGTCACGGCCGCAGGCCGGCATCCATGCCTCGGCGCGTGACCTGCCGGATCTGGCCGACATCAAGGGCCAGGAGACCGCCAAGCGGGCACTCGAAGTGGCGGCGGCCGGCGGTCACAATCTGCTGATGGTCGGACCGCCGGGTTCGGGAAAATCGATGCTGGCGCAGCGGCTGCCGTCGATCCTGCCGCCGCTGGCGCCGAGGGAATTGCTCGAAGTCTCGATGATCGCGTCGGTGGCCGGCGAACTCGGCGAAGGCAAGCTGACCGACCGGCGGCCGTTCCGCGCCCCGCACCATTCGGCCTCGATGGCGGCGATGGTCGGCGGCGGCCTGCGGGTGCGGCCGGGCGAGGCGTCGCTTGCCCATCACGGCGTGCTGTTCCTCGACGAGTTTCCCGAATTCTCGCCGCAGGCGCTCGACGCGCTGCGCCAGCCGCTGGAGACCGGCGACTGCATGATCGCCCGCGCCAACCATCGCGTCACCTATCCGGCGCGCATCCAGCTGGTCGCGGCGATGAACCCGTGCCGCTGCGGCATGGCCGGCGAGCCGGGCTATCGCTGCCTGCGCGGCGACCGTTGCCGCACCGACTACCAGGCGCGCATTTCCGGCCCGCTGCTCGACCGCATCGATCTCCGGATCGAGGTGCCGGCGGTCTCGGCCAGCGATCTGATCCGGCCGGACCGGGCGGAGAAAAGTGCCGCGGTGGCGCTGCGCGTCGCGCGCGCCCGGACAATCCAGCGCGAACGTTTCGAGCGGCTCGGCGCGACCACTGCCACCACCAACGCGCATTGCTCGCCCTCGGTCATCGAGGAGATCGCGATGCCGGATGCATCAGGCCTGTCGCTGCTCAGGGACGCCAGCGAAAAACTCGGCTTTTCCGCGCGCGCCTACCACCGGGTGCTGAAAGTGGCGCGAACGCTGGCCGATCTCGAGGCCAGCGAGACGGTCGGCCGCATCCATCTGGCCGAGGCGATTTCCTACCGCATGAGCTCGGAGCGAATGGCGCAGGCGGCGTAGAGTGCAATGTTCGGCGCCGGAAAGCTTGCCCGCCGAGCAGCCAGCAAGCCTATACATCGGTTCTGGGCTGCCGGGTCATCTCAAGGAGCTCGACGCGCAGTTGCTGCCTTCGGGAAGAGCGATCGTCGCCAGGTCGGCCAACCAGACGCCGTCGGCCGCCAGCCTGGCGATTTGCGCAGCGCATGTCGCCATCGGTTGCGCGGTGCCGCCGCTCGAAGCGGGTCTGTAACCAGCTGACCCACAATACGCGCGGATCGGCGTCGGTCAGCCTGCGGGCCGGAAGCGGCCCGGGCCGGCAAGGTATTCGACATTCCGGTGCTATGCAGCCTGACCGCAATCGCCAGTCATTTCCGCGGCGGCTACTTAACCGGGATCATGAGATGTGCGTAGGGAGTGCCCGCCCACATCACATATGGCCTGGACGTGTCAGGTTTGGGGTCAGCCGGATAGCCCTGCATCATGTCCGTTGCGTTGACGATCATCACGTGCGGTCCAGTCTCCACCCAATTGTTGCCTTCCTCAGGCTTCGTCGCATAAGGATCGGTGTTGCTGCCGTCGGTGCCACCGGCCAGCATATACATGAAGCCGACTTTGCCCTTGGGCGGTTCCTTTTTTCCCATCCACGCCATCGCCCATTCCATCGAGTTGGCATCGCCACACATTGGATCCGGGCCAGGCGTGGCCGGATTGTCCGGCATGCACCAGAAGCCGTTTGTGCCCTCGCGCAGCTTGCGCATTACGCCCTTCTCATCCATGGCGTGGATCGTAGCGCCGCTTGCTACAGCCGGGGGTGCGGCGGATTCAGCGCTCTTGATCATCGCAGCGTCGTCGGCGGCTGCGCCTTGCATCGCAAACAAACTGCCCGCCGCCAAAAGGGCGGCGACCGTCAGAAGCCGTTTCATGGCCATTCTCCGGTTTTTTGAGTTGATCTTGTGCATGATGTCGGACGCACGGCCTCCCAGAGCCGTTTGTCGGTGGTTAAATCGTAGCAGATCGCAGGCACCGGGACAACGGCGCGTTAGCGTCTACTAATATATGCCTACGACGTGCCTTCGGCCTGAGCACGGATAGGCGCACAATTTCTGCCCCACCTGGAAACATCCGAATGAGGTTAACCGTCAGTGGCGCATCTCAAACATGCAGCAGCACGGGACGATCTTCTATTTCGCGCCTCGTATCTTGAGACTGCGCCTTTGCAACGGCGGCCTGCTATCCAGCCCTTTCCTTCGCCTTCAGCTCCAGCCGCCGTGCATGCAGCACCGGCTCGGTGTAGCCGTTGGGCTGGACACGGCCCTTGAAGACCAGGTCGCAGGCGGCGAGGAAGGCGATCGACCTGTCGAAGTCGGGCGCCATCGGCTGATAGAGCGGATCGCCTGCGTTCTGGCGGTCGACGACGCCAGCCATGCGCTTCATCGTCTCCATCACCTGGTCTGAGGTGCACACGCCATGGTGCAGCCAGTTGGCGATATGCTGCGAGGAGATACGCAGCGTGGCGCGGTCCTCCATCAGGCCAACGTCATTGATGTCAGGCACTTTCGAGCAGCCGACGCCTTGGTCGATCCAACGAACGACATAGCCCAGAATGCCTTGCGCGTTGTTGTCGAGCTCCTTCTGGATTTCTTCTTGAGACCAGTTCGGCCGCGCCGCGACCAGCACCGACAGGATGTCATCGAGCTTTGCCTTCGGCCGGCTCTTCAGCGCCACTTGGACGGCGTGGACATCGACCTTGTGATAATGGGTGGCGTGCAGCGTCGCAGCCGTCGGCGACGGCACCCAGGCGGTGCTGGCGCCGGCCTTGGGGTGGGCGATCTTCTCCGCCAGCATCGCCGCCATAAGATCGGGCATCGCCCACATGCCCTTGCCGATCTGGGCGTGGCCGGCCAGTCCGCATTCCAGCCCGGTGTCGACGTTCCAGGCCTCATAAGCGGCAATCCAGGCGGCCTGCTTCATGTCGCCCTTGCGGATCATCGGGCCGGCTTCCATCGAGGTGTGGATCTCGTCGCCGGTGCGGTCAAGGAAGCCGGTGTTGATGAAGACGACGCGGTCTTTGGCGGCGCGGATCGCCTCCTTGAGGTTGACGGTGGTGCGCCGCTCCTCATCCATGATGCCCATCTTGATGGTATTTTTCGCCATGCCGAGCAGCGCTTCGACGCGGTCAAAGATCTCGACGGCGAAAGCGACTTCCTCCGGCCCGTGCATCTTGGGTTTTACGACGTACATCGAGCCGGCGCGGGAATTGGCGCGTCGTCCATTCGGCCCAACATCGTGCAGCGCGATCAGCGCCGTCATCGCTGCGTCCATGATACCTTCCGGCACCTCGTTGCCGTCGCGGTCCGTTATCGCCGGATTGGTCATGAGGTGGCCGACATTCCTGACCAGCATCAGCGAGCGGCCGGGCAGCGTAAGCGTACCGCCGCCGCGCGAAGTGTAGCTGCGATCCGGATTGAGCTTTCGGGTAAACGTCTTGCCGCCCTTGGTGATCTCTTCCGCCAGGTCGCCTTTCATCAGGCCGAGCCAGTTGCGGTAGACGATGACCTTGTCCTCGGCATCGACCGCTGCGACCGAATCCTCGCAGTCCTGAATGGTGGTCAGCGCCGATTCCAGGACGACGTTGGAGATGCCGGCTGCATCGGTCCGGCCGATCTGATTGGCGCGGTCGACAAGGATTTCGATATGCAGGCCGTTCTTGACCAGCAGAACGGCCTCGGGATCGGTGGCATCGCCGCGATAACCGACGAACTGTCTTGGATCGGCGAGCGTGGTGACACCGGCGCCCTCGCCCAGCCGCAGCATACCATTGGCGAACGAAAGCCCATTCACCCCAGCCCATTTGCCTGTCGTGAGCGGCACCGCCTCATCGAGGAAATTCTTGGCCCAGGCGATCACCTTGGCGCCACGCACCGGGTTGAATTTCCCGCCCTTCTCGGCGCCGTCCGTCTCGGGAATGGCGTCGGTGCCGTAGAGCGCGTCATAGAGCGAGCCCCAGCGCGCATTGGCGGCGTTGAGCGCGTAGCGCGCGTTCATCACCGGCACCACCAATTGCGGCCCGGCAACCACCGAGATCTCCGGGTCGATATTTTCCGTCGCGACCGAGAAGGCCGGCCCTTCCGGCACGAGATAGCCGATCTCCTTGAGGAAATCCTTGTAGGCTTCCATGTCGCTGGGCGCGCCATTGTCGCGATACCAGCGGTCGAGCTTGTCCTGCAGGGCGTCGCGCTTTTCGAGCAGCGCCCGGTTCTTCGGCGAAAGCTCGTGCACGATGGCCGAAAAGCCGGTCCAGAACGCGTCGGCTGCAATGCCGGTGCCCCGCAGTGCCTCGTTCACGACGAAATCATAGAACCCGCGGGCAATCCGCAATCCGGCGATTTCGACGCGATCGGTCATCGGAGGTTCTCCAGACGAAAGGCTAGGCCTTTGGCATGTCAGGGTGGCACGGTCAATTCAGCTTAGGGTGAAGGGGGTTGTTTTAGGCGTCGAGGGCTCGGACGGCAATGCGCTGAGGGCCCATGCCGCGCTGGCGGTTGGCGAAACAGGCGATGAGAGCGTCCTTCTCCCCGTTTACGGGGAGAAGATGGCGGCAGCCAGATGAGGGGCGGGCGCGACGTTCCGAGATCACGGCACATGATCTCGTATACCATCACTCCTATTCGTTAGCGCTGCCCCTCATCCCCCTGCCGGGACCTTCTCCCCGTGAACGGGGAGAAGGGGGCCTACACCGCAATCCTTGGCCTGCCGGACGCCACCGCCACCACATGCGCCTCGATGAACATGCGCTGACCCTCGACGGTGGAGACGCGGAATTCGCTGGCGATTTCGATCTCGGCGCTGTCGGTGCCGGCGTCCCTGGCCCGCCCGGCGGCTATCGCCCGCACATCGGTTTCCGCCGCGGCGATCGCCGCCGCCTCGTCGACAAAATCGCGCACGGTTTCGCCTGACGCGACGCGAAACAGCCCCTCCTTGGGCTGGCTGACCCGCGCCTCCGCCGAGACCCTGACCTGACCGACGACGGCGCCGAGCGCATTGGCGACGTCGGTATCCTCAGGCACTACGCAGCCATTGCCGACCAGCTCGGCCAGGCCGGCATAGTGCAGCGGCGCCGAGGCGCCGAGGCCGATCACCGGGCGGTCGAGCGCGACACTGAGCCGTGCGATGCCGGGATGCGCGTCGACGGCGCGCTGCACCAGCGCGTGCGCCACGGTCGCGGCGCCGTCGAGCCCGTCCTCGGCGAAGGCCGTTTCAAGAATGACTTCCGCCGACCAGCGCGTCAGCGTCACCAGCACCCGTTCCGAGATTGCCTCCGGCGTGGCGGCGATGAACTGGCCGCGCCCGTCGCGCTTGCGGGCAAACAGCTCGGCGCCGAGACGGGCTGTTGCCGCATCCCAATTGGCCTGCTTGCCCAGCACATGGGCGGCATCCGACGGCGTGAAGCCCGAAATATGCACCAGGCCGCGCGACACCAGCCGGTTCAAGGTGGCGTTCTGGGCGTTCGAGGTGAGCAGCCTGTCGAGGGCGAGCGGCACGCTGCCGATCGCCTCGTACAGCCTCGCTTCCGGAGCGGTGAGGCCGGCGGCGAGCCGCTCCGGCACGCCGGTGCGCACGGCGAAACGGCCATCCATGCGGCCGGGGTTCGGCGCCCGCAGCTGGCGCTCCAATTCTGAGGTGACGGCTTCGCCATGCACCATGCCGGCCAGCGCTAGCGGCACCAAGCGGCGCGGCCCGAGCAGGACTTTTGGGCTGAGCACGCCGTCCTCCAGCGCCACTTCGGAATCGCCGCCGAGCCCAAAAGTGCGCATGGCGACCGCCTCGACCATGGTGCGGAAGCCGCCGACGGTGGCGCCTTCCGGATCGAGCCTGGGACGGCCCTTGTCGAGCACCGCGACGTCGGTGGTGGTGCCGCCGATGTCCGATACCACGGCATCGTCGAGGCCGGTCATGTGGCGGGCGCCGACAAGGCTGGCGGCCGGGCCTGAAAGAATCGTCTCGATCGGCCGCTGGCGGGCGAAGGCGGCAGAGACCAGGGCGCCATCGCCGCGCACCACCATCAGCGGGGCGGCGATGCCGCGCGCGGCCAAAAACCCTTCGGTCGCCGCCACCAGCCGGTCGATCATTGAGATCAGCCGGGCGTTGAGCAGCGTGGTGAGCGCCCGGCGCGGGCCGCCGAGCTTGGCTGACAATTCGTGGCTGGCGGTGACCGGCAGGCCGGTTTTTTCGCGGATGAGTTCGCGGGCGGCGAGCTCATGCGCCGGATTGCGGGTGGCGAAATAGGCGCAGACGGCAAAGCCGGACACCGAGGCGCCGAGTTCCGGCAGCACCGCCTCCAGCCCGGACAGGTCGAGCTTGGCCGCATTGCCGTGGACATCGTGGCCACCGGGGCAGAACACGACAGGATCGGTGCCGAGCGCCGCCTTCAGCCCGTCGCGCGCAAGATCGCCTTCGGAAAAGCCGATCATCACCAGCGCCACGCGGCCGCCCTGACCCTCGACCAGCGCGTTGGTGGCAAGCGTCGTCGACATCGACACCAGTTTTATCGCTGCAGGGTCGGTGCCGGATTTTTCCAGCACCGCACCGACCGCGCCCGATATGCCGACCGCCAGATCGTGGCGGGTGGTCAGCGCCTTGGCCTTGGCCAGCACTTTGCTGCTTGGCCCGCCGGCTTCCGACCATAGCACGGCGTCGGTATAGGTGCCGCCGGTGTCTATGCCGAGGAACAGGGGTTTGGTCTTGGCGGTCATTGGCGGGTCCGGAAATTTTGCTCCCCGCCCTTAGCCGATACCGGCCGGCGGATAAAGGCGCGAGCGCTGGGCCAAGGCGCCTAATCCCCCCTTGAGGGGAAGATGTCGCCGAAGGCGACAGGGCCTCGCATGGAGCGCCAACCTCCATCTGGTGCAGCAGGGTGAGCCCGGTCGGACCAACCTCCTCTGGCCTACCGGCTATCTCCCCTCGAGGAGGGAGATCGGCAGTTTCGCCGCTCGGCGCCCTGTTCCCAGTGCTGATCCTACGCCGGCGGCTCACGGCACCAAGTCAATCTCCTCGGTCTCGCCGCCGCTGCAGGTGTAGCAGCAATCGTCGCATTGTTCCTTGTTGCCGGGGCCGACGCCCCAATAGGTGCCCTCGTCGCCGTCGACCCAGGCGCCGTAGCAGATCGATTCGCCATCGTTGCAGGCCAGCGGAATCGACTTGATCTCGCCGTCGTTGAGATAATAATCCTGATTGTTGCCCGGCCAGATATGGTCGCGGTCCTGGCTGTAGAGCTCGACGCGCATGGCGTTGGGATGGCCGTTCCTGATCTCGAAAGTGACGTCGCCGGCATGGGCGGCGGGCGCAAACAAGGCGGCAAGAAAAAACGCGACGGCGATGCGCCGCGCGGAAGTGTAGGCCAACATGAATGATTCCCCCCGGAATTAAACGGCCTGCCCGGCCGCGAGGAGCGCGTCAACCCTCCACCGCAACATGCGGCGCCAGCCGCCGGATCGCCTCGATCATGTCCTGCCCCTGGACGTCGAGCGAGGAGATTTCCATGTGCACGATGTTCTTGCCGAAGGGCAGCATCCGGCTGAGCGCATTGACGGCTGAGTATTTGATCTCGTCGGGCGGCTCCCCGGTCAGCTCGAAATTGAGCATCGCCGCACCCTTGCCGCCGGAGGCGAGGCGCACGCTGCGCACGTTCTGCCAAGGCACCAGCACGTCGCCGGCGCGGCGGTCGCGAAAACCATTATCGTCGAGCACCACCTTGACCGAGGTGTCGAAGGCGCCGCGCGCGATGAAGAAGCCAAGCGCCAGGCAGGCCAAGGCCAACAGCGCGATTACCAGCACATGCACGCTATTCGCCCCCGAGGCCAGGCCGCGCAGCGCGCCGAAGCCGAACATCACGCCGATGATCAACGGCCCGATGGCCGGGAAGATTTTTCCGGTGGCGCTGTTGCGGATTTCGAGCGGCGCGGCCATCGGAAGAGAGTGGAGCGGAAAGCGGCGAGAGTCGATAGCAGCAAGGACCGTGGTCTACCTGTCCCGTTTGCAGGGCTGCAGTCTACTATATTCCTGGGCCAAGAGGTGGAGGAACTTTTTTTGAATGTCTCGGTCCACCTTGGACACTGCATCCCTGCACCAATAAGCGGCTCAAGTATTCGCTGTTTGGTCGTTCCGGCAAACCGAAACTTACTCTGCGTAAAACCAAACTGCAGGAGGAAGGCTTCTTGCCGCTAGTCGTGAGGAGGAGGCTTCATTCTGCATGGCGCTGTGTGGGATGCGCCCACTGTCCTACATCTTGGAACGATGATGGCGCTAAGTATGGATACGGGCAGGCCCGTCTACGTCCGGCGGGATGGTTCGGGCTGGGCCACCGTAAATTACTTTCCGACGAATGGGTCCGTCTCGACTCACATCAAAATGCGAGAGGACACGTTGGGGCCCTTGGATCTATTTGTGGAGCCTCCGAAACGGGTCGGCTAATCTCCCCATCCCTGCAGCCCGCTGCCTCCGGCAGCTCCCCCGTTTTCGAAGCCTGCCATCGATCTACCGGATCGACGTCTTGGCGCGCTCGGCGCACCAACCGGCTCCTCAATCCCCCATCTTCAGCGCCTGGATAAACGCCTCCTGCGGGATATCGACCTTGCCGAACTGCCGCATGCGCTTCTTGCCCTCTTTCTGCTTGTCGAGCAGCTTGCGCTTGCGCGAGACGTCGCCGCCGTAGCATTTGGCGGTGACGTCCTTGCGCAGCGCCGAGATCGTCTCGCGGGCGATGACCTTGCCGCCTATCGCAGCCTGGATCGGGATCTTGAACAGGTGGTGTGGGATCAGCTCCTTCAGCTTCTCGCACATCTGCCGGCCGCGCTTTTCCGCCGCCGTGCGGTGCACCAGCATCGACAGCGCGTCGACCGGCTCCTCATTGACCAGGATCGACATTTTGACCAGGTCGCCCTCGCGGTAGTCGGTCAGGTGATAGTCGAAGGAGGCGTAGCCCTTGGAGATCGATTTTAGGCGATCATAAAAGTCGAAGACGACCTCGTTGAGCGGCAGGTCGTAGGTCAGCATGGCGCGTTTGCCGACATAGGACAAATCGGCCTGGATGCCGCGCCGGTCCTGACAGAGTTTCAGGATGCCGCCGAGATACTCGTCCGGGGTGAGGATGGTGGCGCGGATCCATGGCTCCTCGATGGCCGATATCTTGACCACGTCGGGCATGTCGGCCGGGTTGTGTAGTTCCTTGACCGTACCGTCGTTGAGAGCCAAGCGGTAGACGACGCTGGGCGCCGTGGCGATGAGGTCGAGATTGAACTCGCGCTCCAGCCGCTCCTGGATGATCTCCAGATGCAAGAGGCCGAGGAAGCCGCAGCGGTAGCCGAAGCCAAGTGCTGCACTGGTTTCCATTTCGTAGGAGAAAGAAGCGTCGTTGAGGCGCAGCTTGCCGACCGCGGCGCGCAGATCCTCGAAATCGGCGGCGTCGACCGGGAACAGGCCGCAGAACACCACCGGCTGCGCCGGCTTGAAGCCGGGCAAAGCGTGCGCCGTCTGGCGCTTGTCCTCGGTGATGGTGTCGCCGACGCGAGTGTCGGCGACTTCCTTGATCGAGCCGGTGAAGAAGCCGAACTCGCCGGGGCCGAGCTCGTCGACGTTGATGCGGGCAGGGGTGAAGACGCCGGTGCGCTCGACCAGGTACTTGGCGCCGGTGCCCATCATGCGGATGGTCTGGCCCTTCTTCAGCACGCCGTCGATGATGCGGACCAGCACGATGACGCCGAGATACGCGTCGTACCAGCTGTCGACCAGCATCGCCTTGAGCGGTGCCGCGATGTCGCCCTCGCGCGGCGGCGGCAGATCGTTGACGATCGCCTCCAGCACGTCCGGAATGCCAAGCCCGGTCTTGGCCGAGATCAGCACGGCGTTGGAGGCGTCGATGCCGATCACCTCCTCGACCTGCTCGCGGATGCGCTCGGGCTCGGCCGCCGGCAGGTCGACCTTGTTCAGCACCACGACGATCTCGTGGTTGTTGTCGATGGCCTGGTAGACATTGGCCAGCGTCTGCGCCTCGACCCCTTGAGAGGCGTCGACGACCAGCAGCGAGCCCTCGCAGGCGGCGAGCGACCGCGACACTTCGTAGGCGAAGTCGACATGGCCGGGGGTGTCGATCAAATTGAGGATATAGTCCTCGCCATTGTTGGCGCGGTATTTCAACCGCACGGTCTGCGCCTTGATGGTGATGCCGCGCTCGCGCTCGATATCCATCGAGTCCAGCACCTGCTCTTTCATGTCGCGCAGCTCCAGCCCGCCGGTCAGCTGGATCAGCCGGTCGGCAAGCGTGGATTTGCCATGGTCGATATGGGCGACGATGGAGAAATTGCGGATGTTCTTGATCGGCGTGGTCATGCGGCGCGCTTTAGCAGGGGCAGCTTGCCCGGGCAAGCGGCCGGGCGTGCGGCCAAAGCAATCGCTGAGGTTTGCGCTGCCGGACGGGGGGCGCAACACCGTTAAGCTTTGATCCACCGGATTAATGCATAGTCCGCGCCCTGCGTGACAGGCAACGACCTGTCACCGTTTGGGGGCCAAGCAATGCCACAGTCTGGAAGCCATTTTCTCCGTTCCGAGAGCGGCTCCTTAGCGCCGATACTCGCCATCATGCTTATCCCGATGTGTGCCGCTCTGGGCTTTTCAATCGACTACAACTCAGCCGTTGCGACCAAGGGATCGATGCAGAATGCGCTCGATGCCGCGACCCTGTCGATCACGACGCTGCCAACCAGCACGTCACTGGCGGACCGTCAGGTGAAACTGCAGGAGTCGTTTACGGCCAATAGCGGGCCAGGCACCGCCAAGCTAGACAGCTTCGTCGTCGCTGCCGACGGCACCGCCAGCATCAATGCTTCGGCCAGCTTTGCCATGCCGACGAACTTCATGCAGATCGCCCACGTCGACACAGTGCAGATCGGCGTCGCGTCGGCGGTGCGCAAGCGGCCGGCGCTGGTGCAGACCACGTTCAAGGTCGACAAGGTGTCGGGCTATTGGAACAAGACGATGACGCTCTACGGCACGAAATTCGGCGAGACGGCGCTCAACCCGTTGATGAAGATCAACTATGTCTACAACAACTTTGGCGATCCGAAAGGCTACGGCACGTCGACAGTGAATACGGTCAATGGAGCGACGAGCACGAAGGTCCAGGAACAAAAATGCACGACCAAGACGGTGCAGAATTTCAATAGCCTGCCTGCCGGCGCGATTACACAAACGAGCGGCAACAAGAAATACCTGACCACCTGCACCAACACCATGTATCCCGCGAACGGCGCCGGCGCGGTGATCGACGTCAGCCTGATGGATGTGCTGTATCTGCAGATGGATGTGCCGTCGGCCCAAATACCCAAGCTCAAGTCGAACGACGCGAACACATCGAACCGGTTGTACATCGACGGCGTTGAAGTCGCGAACGGCGAAACGGTGGACATCTTCACCGCGGTGCCGTGCGGCCAACCCAGCCAGCAGGCCTGGGAGGACGGCGGCAATGCCGTACCGGCTCCGGTGTCCAACGCCGATTTCTTCTACACCGTGACCGGCAAGTGCGACTTCAACCAGCGGCCTTCGCAAACAGTGCTTACGCAATAGGCCGACAGCTGCGGCGCGGCCAGAGAGGACGCGCGCCCGCAGCATCTCATTTCAACGCCGTCCGGTCGCCACCGGGCGGCGTTTTCGTTGCGGGCGACCGTGGCGAGTTCGAAGCGCGCGGAGGTGACACTTGCCTTCTCCCTTGTGGATGAAGGGAAAGAATGATCACGAAGCGGTGATGGCTGTAACGAAGGCCCAGGCGGCGGCGAAGAGCTGATGTGATCGCCATTCCGGCGCGCCACCAACCTGGGAGACTATCATGACCAACCGCCCGACCTTGCCGGCACTTGCCTTCGCGCTTTGCTCGACCGCGCTTTTTGCCGGCGGCGTTGCGCGCGCCGAAGATGCGATGAAGCCGGCCGATGCGATGGCGACTGACGCCATGAAGCCGGCGACCGATGCGATGAAGCCCGTGGATCCGATGGCGGCCGAAAAGATGAAGGACTGCATGGACAAGGCTGCCATGGAAACCGACGCGATGAAAAAGGACGCTGCGACCAAGACCTGCAACGAAATGGGGACGGCCAAGTAGGCCGCGTCCGGAACGGGCGCCGCCGATGCACGCGCCGCACGGCAATGTGAAACCGCGACGGACCTATCTGTCGTATAGTCTTAAACTCATGCAGGGAGATCAGAGATGACCGGCATTGAAAAAACCGCCGCGAAACGATTGACGAACGTCGCCAGGGGCGCCCTTGCGGCGCTGATGCTCGCGGCGGCCGGCGCCGCCTTGTGGCAGACGCCGGCAATCTCGGCCGAGAAGGCGGTGGTGATCCCACCGCCGGCGATGGACGAAAAACCTGCCGCCGACACCGCCAAGGCGATCTTCGCCGGCGGCTGTTTCTGGGGTGTGCAAGGCGTGTTCCAGCACGTCAAGGGCGTGACCAGCGCCGTGTCCGGCTATTCCGGCGGCGACAAGGACACCGCCGTCTACGAGACGGTCGGCACCGGTCGGACCGGGCACGCCGAAGCCGTCGAGATCACCTACGAGCCGTCCAAAGTCACTTACGGCCAGTTGCTGCGGGTGTATTTCTCGGTCGCGCACAACCCGACGCAGCTGAATTACCAGGGTCCGGACCGCGGCCCCCAATACCGTTCGACGATCTTTGCCGAAAACGATTCACAGAAGAAAATCGCCGAGAGCTATATCGCCCAGCTCGACAAGGCCAAGGTGTTTCCAGAGCCGATCGTGACCACGCTGGAGACCGGGAAAACCTTCTATCCGGCCGAGGACTATCACCAGGATTTTTTGACGCTGAACCCGACCTACCCCTATATCGTCTACAACGACCTGCCCAAAATCGAGAACTTGAAGACGCTCTTCCCAGACCTTTACAGCGAAAAACCGGTGCTGGTGCTGGCCGCCAATAAGAGCTGATCTTCTGCGACGCGCTTAGAGCAGCGAGCGGGCCAGCAATGCCCGCCTACTGCACGCCTAGAAACTGCCTGAGCTCAGGCGTCCTGGGATTGGCGAAGACTTCCTCGGGGGCGCCGATCTCGTGGACGCGGCCCTGATGCATGAACACGACGCGCGAGCAGACGTCGCGGGCGAAGCGCATCTCATGGGTGACCATCACCAGCGTCATCCCTTCCGCGGCCAATTCCCTGACGACAGCCAGCACTTCGGCAACGAGTTCGGGGTCGAGCGCCGAGGTGATCTCGTCGCATAGCAGCGCGATGGGCTGCATGGCGAGCGCCCGGGCGATGGCCACGCGCTGCTGCTGGCCGCCGGACAATTCGTCCGGCAAGGCGTCGAACTTGTGGGCGAGACCGACGCGGTCGAGCATTTTTCGCGCGACCGCTTCGGCGTCCTTTTTCGGCGTCTTCTTCACCACCATCTGCGACAGCATGACGTTGCCGCCAGCGGTGAGATGCGGGAACAGATTGAACTGCTGAAAAATCATGCCGACCTTCAGGCGCAGCGCCTTGAGATGCACCTCGTCGGGCAGGAACTGGGCGCCGGCGACGACGATCGAGCCTTCGTCGATGGTCTCCAGCCCGTTGATGCAGCGCAGCAGCGTCGACTTGCCCGAGCCGCTCTTGCCGATGATGGCGACGACCTCGCCCGACGCGATGTCGATGGAAATCCCCTTCAGCACCTCGTTATCGCCGAAGCGCTTCTTCACCTCAGTGATTGCGATGAGCGACATTGAGCTTCCTTTCCAGGAGCTGGCTCGATTTCGACAGCGGCCAGCACAAAGCGAAGTAGATGAGCGCGACCAGTCCATAGACGGTGAACGGCTGGAATGTGGCGTTGGTGACGATCGAACCGGCCTTCGATAATTCGACGAAGCCGATGATGGATGTGAGCGCGGTGCCCTTCACCACCTGCACCGAGAAGCCGACGGTCGGCGGCACCGCCACTTTCAGCGCCTGCGGCAGGATGATGTAGCGCATCTGCTGGAGATAACCCATGCCGAGGCTGGCGGACGCCTCCCATTGACCTTTGGCGATGCTCTCGACGCAGCCGCGCCAGATTTCGGCGAGGAAGGCGGCGGTCCACAGGATGAGCGCGACACAGGCGGCAAGCCAGGCGGGAACGTCGATGCCGAACAGGCCAAGGCCGAAGAAAGCGAGAAAAAGCTGCATCAGGAGCGGGGTGCCCTGGAACAGCTGGATGTAGCCGCGTGACAGCAGCCGCAGCCACTGCCGGCCGCCGATGCGCAGGAAAAGCAGGGCCGCACCGACAATGCCGCCACCGATGAAGGAAACCAGCGAGAGGACAACGGTCCAGCGGGCGGCCAGAAGCAGGTTGCGCAGGATGTCCCAGAAGCTGAACTCGGTCATGGCGCCTGTCTCATCGCGACGCCTTCCTTGGAAACAGCATCCAGCCCAGGCCGGCCAGCAGCTGGCGCAGCAGGATGGCGAGGGCCAGGTAGATCAGGGTCGAGACGATGTAGGTTTCGAAGGCCCTGAAGTTGCGCGACTGGATAAAGTTGGCTGCAAAGGTCAGGTCCTCGGCGGCAATCTGCGAAACGACGGCCGAACCCAGCATGACGATGACGATCTGCGATGACAGCGCAGGCCAGATGCGCTGCAGCGCCGGGACCAGAACCACATACCAGAAGCTCTGGAACGGCGTCATGGCCAGGCTCGCGCCGGCTTCGAACTGGCCGCGTGGCGTGGCCTGGATGCCGGCGCGGATGATTTCGCAGCTGTAGGCGCCGAGATTGACGATCATGGCGAGGTTGGCGGCGGTCAGTTCCGACATCCTGATGCCAAGCGACGGCAGCCCGAAGAAGATGAAGAACAGCTGGATGAGGAAGGGCGTGTTGCGGATCAGCTCGACATAGGTCGCGACGACGGGTTTTAGCCATTTCGGCCCCAGCGCCCGCACCCAGGCGCAGGCAATGCCCAAGGCCACGCCGAACACCGCGCCGATCACGATGAGCTGCACGGTGATCCGGATGCCCTTCAGCAGCACCGGCAGAGAACCGATCAGCCAGCCGAAATCGAACTGATAGGTCATGGCTTGCTATCTGACCTAGAGCGGTTCCGGTTCTCTTGGAACCGGTAACTCGCTCTAACTGTTTGTTTTGCCGCATTTATGCGGACGCCAAATGGTTCCATTTGGCTGCAAAATGCTCTAAGCCACACGCGGCGGGCGGCGATCACAGGTCAGCCGGCAGGTCGACCTTCAGCCATTTTTGCGAAATTGCGTTGAGGGCGCCATCGGACCTGGCAGCGGCGATGATGCCGTTGATCTTGGTCATCAACGCCGGCTCTTCCTTGTTCATGCCGATGTAGCAAGGCGAATTCTTGATCAGGAATTTGAGCTCCGGCCGCTTGGGCGGGTTCTTTTCGAGGATGGCGGCGGCGACGACATTCCCGGTCGCGATCACCTCGACCTGGCCCGAAAGGAAAGCGGAAATAGTGCCGTTATTGTCCTCGTAGCGCTTGATCTCGACGCTCGCGGGCACGACCTTGGTCAGTTCGAGATCTTCGATCGCGCCGCGGGTGACGCCGACGGTCTTGCCGGCGAGGTCTTCCGCCTTCGCGACCGCGACATCTGCCGGAGCGAACACGCCATTGTAGAAGGGGGCGTAGGCTTCGGAAAAGTCGATGACCTTCTCGCGATCGGGATTCTTGCCGAGGCTGGAAATGACCAGGTCCACCTTGTTGGTCTGAAGATAGGGAATGCGGTTGGCGCTGGTGACCGGGACGATCTCGACCTTGGCGCCGAGCTTTTCGCCAATCAGATTGGCGATATCGATGTCGTAGCCTTGCGGCGTCATGTCGGCACCGACACTGCCGAAGGGCGGGAAATCCTGTGGCACCGCGATGCGGATGGTGCCCCGCGTCCCGATGTCGCTCAAGGCGTCAGCCCGCGCCTGCGGAAGCGGAGCCATGGCGATTCCAGCCACGGCGGCGAAGGCCAGCATGCACAAATTGCGACGGTTCATTATTTTTCCTTTGACTGAGCAAAACCAATTGGTCGTCAGGGCAAAGCAACAGGCATGCCAAACCATCGAAATCGGCGCGAATCGGGCTTTCTCAATAGGATCGGGGAAGGCTTTTTCACGACCCAATGCCGCTCGACTGGCAGGCCGCCTAAATATTGTGCAGTGCGGCGGTTGCCTGTCAGTCGTAGGTCAGATCCGTCGCCTTGCCGCCGAAAACGCGGTAGGCATAAAACGAATAGAAAATGATGATCGGCAGCACGACCACCGTGCCGGCCAGGATGATGGCGAGGCTTTCCGGCGCGGACGCCGCCTGCCAGATGGTCAGCCTGTCGGGCACGACGAAGGGATAGAACGACCAGGCGAGCCCGGCAAAGCCCAGCGTGAAGATGGCGGCCAGTGTCAAGAACGGCGTCAGCGCGTGGCGGTCGTCCGCTTTAGGCAGATGGAAGGTCTGCCGCCAGAGCCAGGCGAACAGCACCGCCGACAGGATCGGCAGCGGCGACAAATAGAGCATGGCGGGCCAGACGAACCATTTGTCGAAGATGCGCGGACTGGCGAGCGGCGTGGCCAGCGAGACGGCGACCATGCCGAGCGCGGTCAGCACCAGCGCCCGGCGCAGCCATAGCACCGCCTTCTTCTGCAATTCGCCTTCCGTCTTGTAGATGACCCAGGCCGCGCCCATCGCCGCATAGGCGGCGGCAAGGCAGAGCGCCACAAGCGCGCCGAAGGCCATGCCGCCGAGGCCGACATCCAGGCCCAGCACATAAATCCCCAGCATGTAGCCCTGCGCCAACGAGGCGATGACAGAGCCCAGGAAGAAGATGCGGTTCCAGCGATGCTTCCGGCCGGCCGGTACCTTGGCACGGAAATCAAAGGCAACGCCGCGCAGGATCAGGCCGACAAGGAGCAGGAAGACCGGAATGTAGAGCGCGGTGAGGATGGTGCCGTGCGCCAGCGGGAAGGCAACCAGCAGCAGGCCGACCGCCAGCACCAGCCAGGTCTCGTTGGCGTCCCAGAACGGGCCTATTGCCGCAATCATCGTGTCCTGCTCGGCGTCTTCAGCGGCCGCGAACAGGATGCCGATGCCGAGATCGAAGCCGTCGAGAATAACGTAGATCAGAATGGCAAGGCCCATCAGGCCGGCGAAGATGAGGGGGAGCAATGTCGGCCAGGGAAGCGTCATCACCGTTCTCCCTATTTTGCCGCCGGTTGCGACAGCGGCGCGTCGAGAACGCCCGGCAGCGGCGAGGTATCGCCGTCCTTCGCCGCCTTCAGCGCCAGATAGACCAGCACGCCGAGATAGGCGATCAGAAGCAGCGCGTAGAGGATGAGATAGACCGCAAGCGAGAGCGCGACCTGGCTGCCGGCGACCGGGCCGACCGCATCGACGGTCTTGAGCACACCGGTGACCAGCCAGGGCTGGCGGCCGATCTCGGTGGTGTACCAGCCGGCCAGCGTCGCCAGCCAGCCGGACAGCGCCATCGGCACCATAACCAGCGCCAGCGGTTTCGGCAGGGTGTGGCGGCGCTTGAGGAAAAAGGCGGCCGACCAGGAGACGACGAGCATCAGGACGCCGGTGCCGACCATGATGCGAAAAGCCCAGAACACCGGGAAGACCGGCGGATGGTTGCCGGCATAGTCGTTCAGCCCCGGCACGACGCCACTGGCGCTGTGCCTGAGGATGAGGCTGGCGCCGTCGGGGATGGCGACTTCGAATTTGTTCTCCCTTGCCGCCTCGTCGGGAAGCGCGAAAAGGACCAGCGGCACATTGGGGCCGGTGTTCCAGTTGGCCTCCATCGCGGCGATCTTCTGCGGCTGATGCTCGAGCGTGTTGAGGCCATGCTGGTCGCCGGCGAAGATCTGAATGGGGATCAGGATTGCCGCGGTGAAGACACCGGTGCGCAAGGCCTTCCACATCGATTCCGAGCGGTCGCCATAGAGATAGCGCAGCGCCGACAGGCCAGCGATCAGGAACGAAACCGTCAGGCCGGAGGCAAGCAGCATGTGGACGAGCCGGTAGGGCATCGACGGGTTGAAGACGATCGTCCACCAGTCGGTAGCGTGGGCTACGCCGTTGCGCATCTCAAAGCCGACCGGCGTCTGCATCCAGGAATTGAGCGCGATGATCCAGAAGGCCGACAGGGTGGTGCCGCCGGCCACCAGCACGGTTGCCAGCGTGTGGATGCGGTTGGAGACGCGGCGGAAGCCGAACAGCATGATGCCGAGGAACGCCGCCTCGAGGAAGAACGCGGTGAGTATCTCATAGGCGAGCAGCGGGCCGGCTATGTTGCCGACGGTCTCCATGTAACCCGGCCAGTTGGTGCCGAACTGGAAGCTCATGGTGACGCCCGAAACCACGCCCATGGCAAAGGACAGCGCGAACACCTTCACCCAGGTGAAATAGGCGCGCATCCAGGCGGTATCGCCTGTGGCGTTGTAGCGAAGCTTGAAGAACAGCAGCATCCAGCCAAGCGCGATGGTGATAGCCGGAAACAGGATATGGAACGAGATGTTCGCGCCGAACTGGATGCGCGAAAGGATGAGCGGGTCCATGGCGGCTCCGGCTGCTGCTTATGTCGAAGAAGATAGGCCGGATGCGCTAAGCGGTCAAAGCGGCGTGGCGTCACGCGAGGCGGAACGCCGCAGGACTGCGTCAGCGGTGGATGCGTTTTTCGCACGCACTGTCCAGAACTGTCAGGAGTGCCATTGACTTCCGGCAGCGCGCACCGACATTCAGCGGACTAAAATCAACAGTTCTCCTTTCAAGCAGCCGTTTTTTTCAGCCATGCCATCCATCATTTCCATTTCCGGGGTCACCAAGACCTACGCCACCGGTTTCAAGGCCCTGAAGGAGATCAACCTCGATATCGAGCGCGGCGAGATTTTTGCGCTGCTCGGGCCGAACGGCGCCGGCAAGACGACACTGATCTCGATCGTCTGCGGTATCGTCAACCGCTCGTCGGGCGCAGTCACCGTGGACGGCCACGACATCAGCCGGGATTATCGCACCGCGCGCAGCCTGATCGGGCTGGTGCCGCAGGAACTGACCATCGACGCGTTCGAGAGCGTGTGGGCGACGGTCAACTACAGCCGCGGCCTGTTCGGCAAGCCGGCCAACCATGCCTTCGTCGAGAAAGTGCTGCGCGACCTGTCGTTGTGGGACAAGAAGGACGCCAAGGCGATCACGCTATCGGGCGGCATGAAGCGGCGGCTGATGATCGCCAAGGCGCTGTCGCACGAACCGAGGGTGCTGTTCCTCGACGAGCCGACAGCCGGGGTCGACGTCGAGCTGCGCCAGGACATGTGGGCGATGGTGCGCCGGCTGCGCGAGGATGGCGTCACCATCATCCTGACCACACACTATATCGAGGAGGCCGAGGCGATGGCCGACCGCGTCGGCGTCATCAATCGCGGCGAAATCGTGCTGGTCGAGGGCAAGGCCGAACTGATGCGCACGCTCGGCCGCAAAAGGCTGTTGCTGGAACTGCGCAGTCCGCTCGCCACCATACCCGAGACGTTTTCGCGCTACGCGCTGGAGCTTTCGCCGGACGGCGATCGACTGACTTATACGTATGACAACCAGAGCGAACGGCCGGGCGTCGCCTCGCTGCTCCGCGACCTTGAGACGGCCGGCATCCAGTTTCGCGATATCGATACGCAAAACAGCTCGCTCGAAGAGATCTTCGTCAATCTGGTGAGGAGGGACGCATGAACCTGCGAGCAGTCTGGGCGATCTACAAGATGGAGATGGCGCGCGCCTTTCGGACCGTGCTGCAGAGCATCGTCTCGCCGGTCATCTCGACATCGCTCTATTTCGTCGTCTTCGGCTCGGCCATCGGCTCGCGCATCACCGAGATCGACGGCATCAGCTACGGCGCCTTCATCGTGCCGGGGCTGATCATGCTGTCGCTGCTGACGCAGTCGATCTCCAACGCCTCCTTCGCCATCTATTTCCCGAAATTCGTCGGCTCGATCTACGAGCTGCTGTCGGCGCCGGTGTCCTATCTGGAGATCATCATTGCCTATGTCGGGGGTGCGGCGACCAAGTCGATCATACTCGGCCTGATCATCCTGGGGACCGCATCGCTGTTCGTGCCGCTGACTATCGAGCATCCATTCTGGATGCTATCCTTCCTGGTGCTGACGGCGGTGACCTTCAGCCTTTTCGGTTTCATCATCGGCATCTGGGCGAGAAGCTTCGAGCAATTGCAGCTCGTGCCGTTGCTGATCATCACGCCGCTGACCTTCCTTGGCGGCAGCTTCTATTCGATCGACATGCTGCCCGGCATCTGGCGCACGGTGACGCTGTTCAACCCCGTCCTCTATCTGGTCAGCGGTTTTCGCTGGAGTTTCTACGGCAAATCCGACGTCTCGATCGGCATCAGCCTCGGCATGACCGTCGTCTTCCTGCTTGTCTGCATAGCGATCGTCGCGTGGATCTTCAGGACCGGCTACCGGCTGCGGAACTGATCGGCCTTCACGAATGTCGACCCCCTCCCGTCCCGACTTCGTCGGGCCACCTCTCCCCGCTCCGCGGGAGCTAGGAACCGAGATCCTGCAAACCGTGTCCGATTTGCCATGCAGTGCGGTGCCGAAGGTAATTGACTGTGCGGCTGCCTCAAATCGCCTTGACCAGGCGGAGCAATCCCAGCATGGAGGCCAGCCCAGGGCCTCGAATCAGTTGCCTTGGCGCAATTGATTACCGATCATATCGCGCAAGCGCCATATTGGATGCAATCGGCGCCGACTGAAGGGAAATCTCCGCCAAATGGCCGGCTAATGGCAGCGGCTCCATCCCGATGTCACCAGCCGGATTGGGCCGCGCCTCATGGATCGCCCCTCATGGGTCGCGCACTTTGACTTTCTATGCATTGTTATATACTATGTTATAGATTGGTAAGGACGAGTTGATTATGGAAGACGTCATACGGTCTCTTGGTTTCCTGTGCCTGGGCAGCAGGTTCAAGCGTATAGGCGAGCAATTGCAGGCGGATACGCAGCGAGTTCTCGATCGCCTGGATGTCCCGGTTCAATCGAGCCAGTATCCACTCCTAGCCGCGCTCGACAGGCTGGGGCCCCTGCCCGTCGGTGAACTGGCCCAGGCTCTTGGGATTGCGCAGCCGGGCGTCACACGAAGCGTGGCTCTTCTGGCCGAGCTGGGATTGGTCGAAGTCAGCCCGTCGAACAATGACCAAAGGCGCAGGATTGTCGCCCTCACGCGGAATGGTCGACGGCTGGTCGATGTTGCGAAGCGCGACGTCTGGCCACGTATCGAGAAGGCCGTCGCGAATTTGTGCGTAGACCTTTCGGGGCCGCTTCTCGATCAACTGGCTGCAATCGAGGACGGCCTCGCTGCGGCTCCCCTCCACCGTCGTGCAGGAAGGGCCGTGGGTTCCGTGCAATGAAACATGTCCTCGACCGCCCGATCTGGAGCGCGCTCGCGACACGACATCAGGCCTTCGCGCAAGGTGACAACCTTGCCAAGCGATACCGGCCGTCAATTGTTTCTTTTGCAGCCACCGCCGCCGATGACCCGGAAAGCCTGCAAGCGCTCGGCAGGCTTATTCCACCGTATGAGAGCGCCATCCTGGTTCAGGCGGACGCCATTGCCCTGCCGGCGAGGTTTTCTGTGATTTCCACTGCTGCCCTGGTCCAGATGATTGCCGAGCCGCCATTGCAGATCGTGTCCGACGAGCGCGTGCAACGCATGACGCGCGACGATGCCGCCGAGATGCTCGCCTTGGCGTCGATCACCAAGCCCGGGCCATTCACGCTCGAGGCTTTGAACCTGGGCGATTTCTGGGGTGTGAGAATCGGAGGCAGACTGGTGGCGATGGCCGGCGAACGCATGAAGCAGCCCGGCTACACCGAGCTTAGCGGGGTGTGCTCACATCCGGAGTTTCGCGGCGGCGGCCTAGGCAGGCTGCTGTCCCTGTTCGTGGCAAGCCAGATCATGGCGCGCGGCGAAATACCATACCTTCACGCCTATGCCAGCAACGCAGCGGCCATAGGCTTGTACGAATCCATTGGCTTCAGATTGAGAAGCACGATGAATATGGCCGTGGTTCAACGCGATGGATAATTGCCAAGAGCGTGGTTGGTGGCCGGATCGCGTTTGACGATCTCGACGATGATGTGGGCCCTCTCCCCTTTTCTCAAACACCTTTTAAGGGAGAGAAGGGATTTCGTATCAGCGAAATCCCCCTCTGAGGCCGCAAGCCCTGGTCAGACCGCGATCTTGCCGCCGCCCTGTTTGGTGATGGCGACGACCGACGGCCGCACCGGCATATCGGGCTTGAAGTCAGGCCAGCGGGTCGACGGGTCCTCGTAGTAAGAGGGACGGCCAAAAGCCTCCCAGTCTTCGCCGCCATCGGCCGGATGCTGAACCGCGACGAAGGCGGTCTGGTCGTCGGGCGTGAATAGCGGGCCGCACATTTCGGCGCCGATCGGCACGCGGAAGAACAGCTTTGATGTCGCCCGTGCCTCGCCTTCGGTGTCGACCGCCCACAGGCCATCGGTGCGGCCGGTGGCCTTCGGGCCCTGGCCATCGGTGGCGACCCAAAGCCGGCCGGCCGAATCGATGGCGCAATTGTCCGGCATGCCGAACCAGCCATTGGCGGTCGTTGCGGTCGAGAAGGTGGCGCCGACTTCGGCCACTGAGGGATCGCCGCATTTCAAGAGCACTTCCCACTTGCCCTTGGCAGCAGTGAAATCGCCACCGTCCTCGACGATCTCGATAATGTGGCCGAAAGCGTTTTCGGCGCGCGGATTGGCGGCATCAACCTGGTCCGTCTTGCGTTTAGAATTGTTGGTCAGCATGACGTAGACTTTGCCAGTCGTCGGATGGGGCTGGATATCCTCGGGGCGGTCCATCTTGGTGGCGCCGAGCAGATCGGCGGCACGGCGCGTCTCGATGAGCACGTCGGCTTGGCTGGCAAAGCCGTTCTCCGCCGTCAGCGGGCCCTGGCCGAAGACGATGGGCAGCCATTCGATCGACCCGTCCTCGGCGAATTTGGCGACATAGAGCGTGCCGTCGTCGAGAAGATTCATGTTGGCGGCGCGGTCCTCGGCGTTGAACTTGCCGGCCGTGACGAATTTATAGACATAGTCGAAGCGCTCGTCGTCGCCGAGATAGAAGACGACACGGCCATCCTTGGCGACGATCGATTCAGCACCCTCATGCTTGAAGCGGCCCATGGCAGTGCGCTTCCGTGGCACCGAGGTCGGATCGTTGACGTCGACCTCAACGATCCAGCCGAAGCGATTAGGCTCGTTCGGCTCCTTGCCGATGTCGAAGCGGTCGTAATGCGCACCCCATTCATAGGCGCCCTCGGGAATCCCCAGGCGCTTGTAGTTGGCGGCCTCCTTGTGGCCTGCCTGCAGCTCGCCCGAGAAATAGCCGTGTATGTTTTCCTCGGCCATGACGTAGGTGCCCCAGGGCGTGACGCCGCCGGCACAGTTGTTGACGGTGCCGAAGACCTTTATGCCGGTCGGATCGGCACTGGTCTTGACGCGGTCGTGGCCGGCGACGGGGCCGGACAGTGCCATCTCGGTATTGGAGGTGATGCGGCGGTTGAGCTTGCCGTCGCGCACCACCTGCCATTTGCCTGATACTTTGCGGATCTCGACGATGGTGCCGCCATGCGCGGCCATCTCGATATCGACCTGTTCCTTGCTCAGCGGCGCCTGCTTGGCCTCGCCCTCGACGATGGTGACGAGGCCCGGGAACATCAGATGCGGATTGGTGTATTCGTGGTTGACCACCAGCAGACCATGCTCGGCCGAGCCGTCGATCGGGATATAGCCGACATAGTCGTTGTTGTAGCCGAACTGTCTTTCCTGGGCCTGCGCCGACTGTTTTGTTGGATCGAATTCCGGCGAATCGGCAAACAGCGGATCGCCCCAGCGCAACAGCACGTCGGCGTCATAGCCGGCGGCGACATGATGCTTGTCGTCCACGCCTGCCTCGACCTCGTCGAAGCTGAAGGCCGAGCCGCCGGCGGCGCGGGCATCGTCGGCGAGGATCAGCGCCAGCGGGCTGACGGTGGCGGCGATGGCGGTTGCCGCGAGCGATCCCTGCAGGAAACCACGGCGCGAGAACCGCGCGGCGATGATCTCGCCCATCGTCTGGTTGTCGGTGGGATTGGCTCCCGGCCCACCGTTTTCCTCGAGCAGGCTGGTGCGGAAATGGGCGTTTGGGGAGCGATGTTCTGTCATGGGCTTGCCCTCTGGCTTTCTTTGGGATGGCTTGAGCGTGCTGCTTGACTGACCGCGTATCGCCGGCAGATCACAGTTTGATGACATTGCCGGCCAATTTCCAGCCCCGATTTCGTGTCCATGATCAGCCTCGCTTGACCGCGACCCGAGCTTCGGAAACAACATCTGCGGCAAGCGTGGAAGGACCGCGTCGAGAGGGAAAAAAGTGAGTTTCTGGGGACTGGGGCAGCTCGGCATTTCGACGGTGATCTTCCTGCTGGCGGCGACGGCGGCCAAGCAATGGGGACTGGCGCCGAGCCTCGGCAAGATCGTTCTGACGCTGGCGCTCTATTCGGCGGGCAATCTGATCATGCTGAGGCTGATCCGTGAATTCGGCATGTCGGTGTCGTTCAGCCTGTCGGCGGTGATCCAGCTGGTATCGGTGAACGTGGTGGCACTGGTGTTCTTCGGCGAGCGCGTCAATCCGTTGCAGGGCACTGGCATCGTGCTCGCCGTCGCAGCGGTGGCGCTGATCACGCTCGGTCCCTATCTGCAAAGGCCGTAACTGCGAGGGCCGATGAAGAATACCGCAAGCAAGCTGTTCAACTGGCTCGAATTCCCGGTGCTGCTGGCCGGACTGGTCCTCGCCGGCGGACTTTGGGGATTCGAGGAACTGATGGAGGTGGCGCGAGACACCACGCCGCACGCCTTCGATACGGAAATCCTGCTCGCCTTCCGTGAAGCGGGCCAGCCCGACAATCCGATCGGACCGCTATGGCTGGAAGGGGCGATGCGCGACATCACCAGCCTCGGCAGCGCCAGCGTGCTCGTGCTGATCACGGCCGCCGTGATCGTCTATCTGCTGCTGATCCACAGGCCGGGACCGGCGTTTCTCGTCCTCGTCGCGGTGGCGGGCGGGCAGGCCCTGTCGAGCACGCTGAAGCTCGGAATCGACCGGCCGCGCCCCGATCTGGTCTCGCATCTCGCCGACGTGGCATCGCTTTCTTTTCCGAGCGGCCACGCGATGCTGTCGGCGGTGACATATTTGACGCTGGGCAGCATGGCGTCGCGCTTCCTGCCTGGACGAACGACGAAGATTTACGTGCTGTCGCTGGCGGTGCTGACGACACTGCTGGTCGGCATTAGCCGCATCTATCTCGGCGTTCATTGGCCATCGGACGTGCTGGCCGGCTGGTGCGCCGGCTTCGCCTGGGCGATGCTGTGCTGGTTGGCCGCATGGGCGCTACAGCGACGGCGTGGGCGGACCGACGGCGCCTGAACCGGCCGTTCAGAACGAAGCTGTGCTAATTCTCCTCGAAGTTGCAGCAGCTGGGGCCTGCTATCCTAGCTGGCGCGCAGGCTCTGCAGGACGCAAAATGGTATGGCGCGCATGTCTGACATGTGCATCGTGACGCTTGAACCATCACAATGATGATATTATACATGGGCTGGAGACTCAGACGGGGTTTTTAGCCGATGATCACTGCCGCGCAGATGCGCGCCGCAAGGGCGCTGGCCGGCATCGATCAGAAGACGCTCGCCGAGCGCGCCGGGGTTTCGCTTCCAACCATCCAGCGCATGGAAGCGAGCGACGGCGTCGTCAGGGGCGTAGTCGACACGCTGATGAAGGTCATCCAGGCCCTCGATGAGGCCGGCGTGGAACTGATCGGCGAGAACCAGGCCAGCGAGCGCGGCGGCAGGGGCGTGCGCCTCAAGCCGATCGTGCCGAAGAACCCCCCAGGCTGAGTCGATAAAAGTCGCGACGGCGACCGCCGACAGTCCTGCCGACGATCTCGCCGCCTTGGTTTTTATGCATGTCGTTGCCCCACTTTGAGCGACCTGCATCAGGAGCGGAAGGCAGTCCATGGATCGGCGGGCAATTCATCAACCGGCGCGGCCAACATTTTCCGAACTGTTCACGCCGAAACTGGTGACGGTGCTGCGCGAGGGCTACACCTCAGAGCATTTCAAGGCCGATGCCATCGCCGGACTGACCGTGGCCATCGTCGCGCTGCCGCTGTCGATGGCGATCGCGATCGCGTCGGGCGTGACGCCGGAGCGCGGGCTCTACACCTCCATCATCGGCGGCTTCCTCGTCTCGGCGCTCGGCGGCAGCCGCTTCCAGATCGGCGGGCCGGCCGGCGCCTTCATCGTGCTGGTGGCGGCAACGGTGGCGCGGGTCGGTGTCGACGGGTTGCTGCTGGCGACGATGATGGCCGGCATCTTCCTGCTCGCCATCGGCTATCTCAGGCTTGGCACCTACATCAAGTTCATTCCCTATCCGGTGACCGTCGGCTTCACCGCCGGCATCGCCATCATTATCTTCTCCGGCCAGATCGTCGAGCTGTTCGGGCTGAAGCTCGCCGGCAAAGAGCCTGGACCGCTGGTGCCGAAGCTGATGGCTATCGGCGAGGCGGCCGGCACGATCAATGTCGCCGCCACCTTCGTGGCCGTACTGACCATCGTCGCCATCGCCCTGATGAAGCGGTGGCGGCCGAAATGGCCCGCCATGCTGATCGCCATAGGTCTGGCTTCGCTCGTCGTAGCGCTGTTTTCCCTGCCCGCCGAAACGATCGGTACACGCTTCGGCGGCATCCCGCGCAGCCTGCAAATGCCGGCCTTTCCGCCAATCAGCTTCGATAGGGCGATCGACGTCCTGCCGGACGCCATAGCCTTTGCGCTGCTCGGCGCGATCGAATCGCTGTTGTCGGCGGTTGTCGCCGATGGCATGACTGGAAGGCGGCACCGCTCCAATTGCGAACTCGTGGCGCAGGGCTTTGCCAACATCGCGTCCGCCCTGTTCGGCGGCATCTGCACCACCGGCACTATTGCCCGCACGGCGACCAATGTGCGAGCCGGCGCGCATGGACCGGTTTCGGGCATGATCCACTCGGTCCTCCTGCTTGCCCTGATGCTGGTCGCGGCGCCGCTGGCCAGCTACATCCCGCTTGCAGCCCTTGCCGGCGTGCTGGCGGTGGTGTGCTGGAACATGTTCGAGAAGCAGGCCTTTGCCACGTTGCTGCGTGCCTCACGCGGCGATGCGCTGGTGCTGATGGCGACATTCCTGATCGTCATCTTCCGCGACCTCACCGAAGGCATCGTCGTCGGCTTCGCGCTGGGCTCGATCCTGTTCATCGACCGCATGGCCAAGAGCATTGCGGTTGAGCCGGACCAGAGACTGGTGCAGGACGATGTCGCCGACAGAACCGGCGCTGCTAACGCATACGATTCGAGCGAAGCGAGCGAGGCCGACACCGTCGTTTACCGGATTTCGGGCGCCTTCTTCTTCGGCGCCGCCTCGACCGTCGCCACGGTGCTGGACCGCATCGCCGACCAGCGCAAGAACTTCATCCTCGACTGCTCGGAGGTGCCGTTCTTCGATTCGACGGCGGCCAACGTCATCGAGGGCGCTGCTTACAAGGCGAGGCGCGCCGGCGTGCGCTTCATTATATCAGGCGCTTCGCCGCAGACACGTCGCATGCTTATCAATCATGGCGTCAAGCGGCCGCTGGTGACCTATGCCGCATCGATCAGGGATGCGCGGGCGCAACTGAAAAAAGCCCCCCCGGGAGAGGTCTAAACCTCCTCCTCATTTGTCAACGATGTCGGGACGGACACCGACGCAAGGACCGAGTCAGCCTGCGGCGCCCGGCGCACTGGCGTCTTCGTGCGGCGCACCGGCCAGATCGTCGCGCACTTTGCGCGCGAGTTTCCTTGTCGAGCGCCTGGGGCTGTCGCCGAACAGATCGGCTGCCGCGGCGAGACAGGTCTTTTTCAGGCTTTTCTCCGAGCGCTTCAACAGCTTGCTCAGGAGCCGCGTTTCTTGAGGAGAGCCGAGCGGCCGGTCGTCGGCTTCGAGAAGCGTACGCAGGACGAACACATCATGCAGTTCGCCCAGCATTTCGCCGAGTTCGTCGACCGCCTTGCGCCGGGCCTTGATCGGCGTCGGCCACAGCCTCCCGAGCAGCGACAGATGCATGCCGTGAGTCTTTGCCGCCTTACGCAGATCGTGGAAATCGTCGGCCTCACCCCGGGAGCCAGCCTTGTCCAGCGCCTTTCTGGCGCGACGCAGAGTGATGCGGGCGCCTTCGGCAAGCACATCGGCGGCCTGTTCGGGCTGGTCGGGCAAGGCCAGCGCATCGATCCGGCCGATGCCCTCCTCGCAGGCGGCAATCGCTGCACCTATCGCGGCGCCGAGGCCAGCGCCGCCATGCAAATCCTGCTGGCGGGCGACAAGCCTGTCGCGGACCTCATCGAGACCGCCGCCTGCACCGTGTTCGGGAAAGCTTGCCGCCAGCCGGTCGATGGTCTCGACCAGCGCGGTTGCCTCGCGCGGGCCTGCCAGCAGAGCCGACACCTGGCGGTAACACTGGTTCTCGGTCCGGCAGAATGTTTCGTCTCCGGAACGGACCAAGCGCAGCAAGGCACGAACGTTCTTCAGCCGTTTGCGGCATTTGTGCAGCGCCTGCTCCGGCCTGTCATGCGCCGCGTCCAGATGGACGAGCGCCTTGCCGATCTCCTCAGCGAGGATGCGCCTGACCTCGCCGGTCAACGGCAGGCGCGGATCGATGCGATAGCTCATGCGGCGATCTCCGGAATCCCCTCGAGGGCGAGCGACGCGTTGTAGAACCTGTGCTCGCCGGTGACTTCGCGGCCGAGCCAATCTGGCAGCATTTCGTCCTGCACGTCCTGCGGCGTCTCAAGCTCGGCGACCACCAGACCGCTAAGCATCCCGCCGAAGACATCGACTTCATAGAGAAGGCCGCGATGCCTAACATGGTGGCGTGTCTTCTCGATGACACGTCCGATGGCGAAGGCCAGCATCTGTTCCGCATCCGCCAGAGGGATCGGATATTCGAATTCGTCGCGTTCGCGGGCCTTGCTGCCGAATTTGAGCGTCAGCTTTGCCGAGGCGCCTTCGCTGATGCGCACGCGGACCGAGCGGTCGGGTGCGGCGGCGAGATAGAACTGGCGAATGCGGATGTCCGCCTCGACCAGATCCCGCCACTGCGCGCCGGAGACCAGGAACTTGCGCTCGATTTCCTTGACCATGGCTTCGCACTAAAGCGCGTGCGGCTGGAGATGGCAAGATGGACATAGGCGAGTTGACATTAATCATTCGATTGATTAAATTGTCCGTTATGAGTAAGCCAACAAACGCCAAAATCCTGCGTCGCGAGGCATCTCCCGCCGACATGACGCGCGCGGCACTTGTCCGCGCGGCGCTGAAGTTGTTCGGACGCCAGGGTTTCGACGGCACATCGACGCGGGAGATCGCGGCTGAGGCCAAGGCCAATATCGGCTCGATCGCCTATCATTTCGGCGGCAAGGAAGGGCTTCGCGCGGCAGCGGCCGATTATATCGTCGACACCATCCAGACCATTGCCGGCCAGGCGATCGGCAATCTGCAGGCGCCGAGCGCTTCAGAAGCGGGCGACCCCGAAGCGGCGCGGGCACAACTGTTCACCGCATTGGAGCGGATGGTGGCCTTCATCGTGGCAAGGCCGGAGGCCGGTGAGATCGTGCAGTTCGTCCTGCGTGAACTTTCGCATCCGACGGCGGCACTCGACCGCATCTATGACGGCGTGTTCGAGCCGACGCATCGCCGGCTCTGCCTGATTTGGGAGCAGGCGACGGGCGAGCCGGCCGAAAGCGAGGCTACCCGACTCACCGTGTTCACGCTGATCGGCCAGGTCGTCTATTTCCGCATCGGTCGCGAGGCGGTGATGCGCCGCATGGGCTGGCGCGCGATCGGCGACGCCGAGGCCACCAAGATCGCGGCGGCGGTGACGGATAACCTAGGGGCCATATTGGCCGCCCGGAAGGATCGTAGGTCATGAGTTTCCTCTGCTCTCTGCCGCTCGCCGCCCTGCTTTTCAGCGCCTGCGCACCGGCGGCGCCGCTCGCCGTCGGCTATGTCGAGGGCGACTATGTGCTGCTCGCGCCGATCGAGGTGGCGCAGGTGGAGACGATTTCGGTCAAGCGCGGCGACCGTGTCGTGCCGGGCACGCCAGTGGTGACGCTGGAAAGCGCCGACGCAAGAATAGCTGTCGCGCAAGCCGAGGCGGCCCTTGCCCAGGCCCAGGCGCAACTTGCCGACCTGCAGGTCGGCAAACGGCCGGAAGAGATTGAGGTGCTCAAGGCGCAGGTCGACATGGCCAAGGCGCAGGCCGCAGACGCCAAACGCAGATACACCCGCGCCAGCGACCTGTTCAAACGCGGCACCGGCACGCAGGCCGATTTTGACACCGCCTCGGCCACGCTGGAGACAGCCAATGCGCAGGTCGGCCAGGCGGAAGCCAATCTCGCCGTCGGCGGCCTGCCGGCACGGCCCGAAACGATCAAGGCGGCCGAGAATCAGGTCAGCCAAGCGCAATCGACGCTGGAGCAAGCGCGCTGGCGGCTGTCGAAGCGCGTACTGGCGGCGCCGTCGCCCGGTCGCGTCAACGACGTGATCCGCAATCCGGGCGACACGGCCGGCCCGACCGCGCCGGTCATTTCGATACTGCCGGACGGCGCCGTGAAGCTCAGCGTCTATGTGCCGGAAAGTGCGTTCTCGTCGGTGAAAGTCGGCACGCTGCTCAATGTTCATTGCGACGGCTGCGGGCCGGACGTGAAGGCTCGCGTCAGCTACGTGTCGCCGGATCCGGAATTCACGCCACCGGTGATCTACTCACTCGAGACCCGGCAGAAGCTGGTCTATCTGGTCGAGGCACGGCCGGAGGGCGATGCCAGCGCGCTGCAACCGGGGCAGATCGTCGATGTCGATCTGGGAGATATCGGCAAATGAACGCCATCGATGTCCATGGCTTGGTCAAGCGTTTTGGTGACAAGACCGTCGTAGACCATGTGACGATGACGGTGGCTGAAGGCGAGATCGTCGGCTTCCTCGGCCCGAACGGCTCGGGCAAGACGACGACCATCCGCATCATGTGCGGCCTGCTGACGCCGGACGAGGGCGAAGGCACGGTGCTCGGCTTCGATATTCGCACCGACAGTCTGAGGATCAAGCGCGAAGTCGGCTACATGACGCAGAAATTCTCGTTCTACGAGGATTTGACCATCGCCGAGAACCTTGAATTCGTGGCGCGGCTCTATGGGTTGAAGCCGCTCGACGAGCATGTCGGCAGGACTCTGGAAGATCTTGGCCTCACCTCGCGCAAGGACCAGTTGGCCGGCACGCTGTCCGGTGGCTGGAAGCAGCGGCTGGCACTGGCCGCCTGCATCATGCACAACCCCAGATTGCTGTTGCTCGATGAGCCGACGGCGGGCGTCGACCCGAAGGCGCGGCGTGAATTCTGGGACGAGATCCATCGGCTGGCCAGCGGGGGGCTGACCGTGCTGGTCTCCACGCATTACATGGACGAGGCCGAGCGCTGCCACCGCATCAGCTACATCTCCTACGGCAAGATGCTGGCCACCGGCACGGTCGACGAGGTGGTCAGGAATGCCGGGCTGACGACCTTCGTCGTGCAGGGTCCGCGGCTTGACCAGGTTGCTGCCGCACTCAGCGATCGCCCCGGCGTCGACCAGGTGGCGCCGTTCGGTGCGACGCTGCACGTTGTCGGCTCCGACAAGAGCACGCTTCAGGCAGCGCTCGCCGATGTCGAGAAAGAGCACAAGGGCGTCACGGTGACGCCGGGCGAGACCAGCCTGGAGGATGTGTTCATCCAGTTCATGTCCGGCTCGAAGGACAACATGGGATGAGAAACGGGATAAACAGCGTCTTTTCCTTCGCCAGGCTCGGCGCGCTGCTGACCAAGGAGTTCATCCAGATGCGGCGCGACCGCATCACCTTCGCCATGATGCTGGGCGTGCCGCTGATGCAGCTCGTGCTGTTTGGCTATGCCATCAACAACGATCCGAAGAGCCTGCCGGCAGCCCTGGTGGCGACGAGCAGCGATCCTTACACGCGGGCCATGGTTTCGGCGCTGCAGACCACCGGCTATTACAGGTTCGACCGTGTCGCGCAAAGTGCCGCCGAGGCGGAATTCCTGATGGCGCGTGGCGACGTCGCCTTCGTCGTCACCATCCCCGCCGATTTTGCGCGGCGGGTCGAGCGCGGCGACCAGCCGCAGATTCTGATCGAAGCGGACGCGACCGACCCGGCCGCCGCCAGCGGCGCCATCTCGACGCTCGGCACCGTCGCCAACCAGGCGCTGCTCCGAGCACGCGGCATGCAGCAGACAGCCGCCGAGGCTGCCCGGGGCCAACTCGAAGTGGTGGTCCACCGGCGCTACAATCCGGAAGGCATCTCGCAATACAACATCGTGCCCGGCCTGCTTGGCGTCATCCTGCAGATGACGATGGTGATGATGACCTCGATCGCGCTGACACGCGAGACCGAGCGCGGCACGATGGAGAATCTTCTGGCGATGCCCTCCAGCCCGCTCGAGATCATGCTGGGCAAGGTGCTGCCCTATCTGGTGGTCGGCGCCGTTCAAGTGGTGGTGGTGCTGGCGGCGGCCAAGCTGCTGTTTGGCGTTCCCTTCACCGGGTCGTTGTCACTGCTGCTATCGGCGGTTCTGGTCTTCGTGCTGGCGCTGGTGCTGCTCGGCTACACCATCTCGACGATGGCGCGCACGCAGATGCAGGCACTGCAGCTCACCTTCTTCTTCTTCCTGCCGTCGATCCTTTTGTCGGGCTTCATGTTCCCCTATCGCGGCATGCCTGGCTGGGCGCAGATCTTCGGCGAGATTCTGCCGCTGACGCATTTCCTTCGCATCATCCGCGCGGTGATGCTGAAAGGCGCCGACCTGCCGGCGGTCGCAACCGAAATCGGCTGGCTCGTCGTGTTCGTGGCGCTATTTGCCGGCGTGGCGCTGGTGCGGTTCCGCCGCACTCTGGACTAGTCCAGCTCAAGCAGCCTACGCAAATGGCCGAGATGGGTGGAGTGCGGAGTTCCGACGTGAACAGCAGCTCAGCTCACTTGGATGCATGATCATTCGGGTCGAGATTTATGCGGGTCTGGCCTAACCCGGGACCGGCGGCAATTCAGGCGCGTCCAGTCCTTGGAAAGGATTGCGCCAGGCGTCGATTTCTTCAAACTGACGATACCAGCGGCTGACAGAAGGATAATCGTCGAGCGGCAATCTGGCGACATCGTTGAAGGGCAGAAACGTCGCCATTCGAAAGTCGGCATAGGAAACCGAATCTTCGACCAGCCATACTCGCTCGGAAAGCTCGGCCTCAAGTGTTGCAGCGGCCGTGCGGAAGTCTCTCAGCCCCTCTTCAACCCGGTGCTGATCAATCGGGCCGAGCCCAAACCGCTGTTTGGTCCCGCGTTCGAAATGCACGACGTCGCAAGCTCTGGCGAAGTTCTCCTTACCCCAACTGAGCCATCGGATCATCTCGGGTTCATCGTCGCCGGTGCGCCAGAGATCCGAATGCGCGTCGCGTGAAAGCCGGCAGGCTATGGCATCGGCCTCCCAGAGGCTTTTTCCCGAGCCTACGAGTATGGGCAGTGAAAGATTTGGATTTAGCAGGCGATATCGCTCAGCCTGCCCGGGAGCGAAGGGGGAGGCGAATTCAAACTCGACCTTATAGCGCGCTACCGCGACCGCGAGGCGGGGATTGGGATTGCGGCTGAAGTACAGCTTCATTGCATGTCAGTCCTTGAATGGTTCGACTGGACGCGCAGGAGCGCTATGACGCTTGGCATCGGAGCGAAGCCGGAACCGCTTTCCACCCTATGCCGACGCCATGATCTCAGCATAGGTGCTGAAATCGACATTGCCGCCGGACAGCACCACGGCGACGCATTTGGCTGATAGCTCGATCTCGCCCGATGACAGCGCGGCCAGCCCGACGCTGCCGCCGGGCTCGACCACCAGCTTGAGATGGGCCATGGCGTCGCGCATCGCCTGTGCCGCGGCACTGTCGGAAACGGCAATGCCGCCGGCGAGATTCCTGCGGTTGATCTCGAAGGTGATCGCGCCCGGCTCGGTGGTGAGGAGCGCGTCGCAGATCGAAGTGTGGCCGGGTTCGATCGAAACCCGGGCACCTTTGGCCAGTGAGCGACAGGTGTCGTCGAAATGCTCGGGCTCCACCGCCCAGACGGCCGTGCCCGGCGAGGCATCCTTGACCGCAATGGAGATGCCGCTGCTCAAGCCGCCGCCGCCGCAGGGAATGACGACGGCGTCGAGGCTCACCCCGAGCGCTTTCGCCTGCGCCATCAGTTCGAGGCCGATCGTGCCCTGGCCGGCGATTATGGCGGGATCGTCGAATGGCGGGACCAGGATCATGCCCCTTTCCACGTACGGGCGAACCACCGTCATGCGGTCATCGCGGAAACGATCGAACGGCACCACTTCCGCACCCATTTTCCTGACTTTGCCGACCTTCATCGCCGGCGCATCGGTGGGCATGGCGATGACCGCCTTGACGCCGAACATCGCCGCCGACGCGGCGACGCCTTGCGCGTGATTGCCCGACGAAAAGGCGACGACACCACGGCTGCGCTCCTCGTCGCTCAGCGACGACAGTTTGTTATAGGCGCCGCGGAACTTGAAAGAGCCGGTGCGCTGCAGCGTCTCCGGCTTGAACAGGATCCTGGCACCGAAGCGCTTGTTCAGCTCCGGCGATTCGATCAGCGGCGTTTCGACAATCAAGCCGGACAATCGCAATGCTGCGGCGCGGATATCGGCGATGCCGGGAGGGGTGGTCATGGGGAGGTCCTGCAGAATGAGATCGCCCATGGTGCACGGAAAACCAGGCCGCGCACCACTGTAAAAATGTGACCGTTACAATTCGCCTTTGGGCAGGAAGGGGGCGTGCTCATCGGCAGCCGGCCACTCTGACAACATCGTGGCGGCGCACATGGTTTGTGGCGGGGCAAGAAGTGCTTGGCGCGCAATGTGGTTGAAGCGCGTCATGAGGCCCGGTCCAGTGCCTACCCGGCCGCACGCCGAACTCGCCAAGGCCGCCGCCTTCGCCACCCCCGCACGCGCAGTCAGCGGCGCCATCATGAACCTCACTTGTGATTCATGATGGATGTTATTGATCTGCGCCTACCAGTAACCCGCTGTTCTGTACGCGAGTTGCAACTACAACGATAAATACACGCCACTCTGTTGCTTGTGACAATATTAACTGACATCCTCCGTCTCAGAAGAGTCTGTCGTCCTCAAAATATTCGACAGGGCGGATGCGATGAGTGACAGTTGGCAGAACGTTGTGCTGCGGAACCAGCATCCGAAATTGCGGATGTTCGCAAATTGTGACGCAGACGTCAGTTCCGCGAAATCTGAAGTGCAGCCGGCGCTGCGCGTGACCACCGAGGAGCTTGCGGCCTCCACTCCACCGCTCGCTACCGCCATCGCACCCGAGGACGCCCCGGTCAGCGGCACCGCCAAGAAGCACGGGGTCGACGTGCAGGCGCAGCGGGCGGCCGTCGAGGTCAGCGTTTTCGTCCGCTCCACCGATTCACTGCCACCGGTGGCTGGCCAGCAGACCTTGCGCGGTATGGCGACCCGCCGGATGACCCTCGATGAAGTGTACGACCTCGCGCGCGACGCCGGCACCATCTTTATCGAACCGGCCGATGCCCTGAAGCTGCCGCGTCCGATCAAGGGCAGCGCCGGCGGCACCGCTCCAGCCCGCCGGGTCCCGGGCGTCACTCCGGCCCAACTCGGCGACGGCAAGGGCATGCTGATCGGCATCATCGATGTCGAAGGCTTCGACTGGGCCCATACCGATTTCCTCGTCGGCGGCAAATCGCGCTTCGTCAGCATCTGGGATCAGGGTGCCAAGGTCGGCCGCAATCGCAAGGGCCTCAAGCGCGGTCGGGTGATCTCCGCCGCCGACATGCAAACCGCACTGACGGACGCCGCCAAGATTCACGTCTCGCCGCACGATCTCGAGCCGCAATCGCAGATGGTGGTGGGCTCGCACGGCACCCATGTCGCCTCCATCGCCGCCGGCAATAGCGGTCTCTGCAGCGCAGCCGAAATCGCCGCGGTGCTGATCGCGCTGCCGGAAGACGAAATCGACCGGCGCACGTCGTTCTACGATTCCACCTGCCTGCTCGACGCCGTCTACTACCTGCTCGATCTCGCCGGTGAGCGCCCCATCTCGATCAACATCAGCCTCGGGACCAACGGCCACGCCCATGACGGTTCAAGCATCCTCGACCGCTGGATCGACGCGTTGCTATCGGAGCCCGGCCGTTCGATCTGCATTGCCGCCGGCAACGCCGGCCAGGAACGACCCGAGGCTCCGGACGATCTCGGCTACATGATGGGCCGCATTCATGCGAGCGGCAAAATCGATGCCCAGGGCCTCGACCACATCCTCGAGTGGCAGGTCGTCGGCGACAAGATCAAGGATGCATCGGAGAACGAGCTCGAGATCTGGTACGAGCCGCAGGATCGCCTCGCCATCAGCATCCGCCCGCCTGATGGCGACTGGATCGGCCCGATCCAGCCCGGTGAGTTCCTCGAGAACCACCAGCTACCCGACCGCACACTGATCAGCGTCTACAACGAGTTGCACCACCCGACCAACGGCGCCAACTACATCGCCACCTACCTGACGCCGTTCTTCGGCAGCAACCTGATCATCGGCATCCCCGCCGGCGTCTGGCAAGTCCGGCTGCACGGCCTCGTCATCCGCGACGGCGCCTTCCACGCTTGGATCGAGCGCGACGACCCGGCCGACTTGGGCGACGGCAGCTACTTCTGGCCGTCGTTCTTCACCGAGGCCTCGCATGTCGACACCTCCTCGGTCAGCGCCCTGGCCTGCGGCCAACGCATCATCTCCGTCGCCAATCTCGATGAACTGAAGCGCCGCGCTCACATCACCTCGAGCCAGGGTCCGACCCGTGACGGCCGGCTGAAGCCCGACATCACTGCGCCCGGCACCGGCATCGTCGCGGCCAACGGCTTCGGCGGTCCGGATGACCCCTGGATCGAAATGACCGGCACCAGCATGGCGAGCCCCTATGTGGCCGGCGTCATCGGCCTGATGCTGGCGGCCGAGCCGACGCTCACCGCTGCCCAGATCCTCGGCATCATTAAGGCCACCGCCCGGCCCCTCCCCGGCGCCACCTACCAGTGGACGAACGACCTCGGCTTCGGTGTCATCTCTCCTGCCGCCTGCGTCGCCGAAGCCTCCCACGCGCTGGCCCGTACCGAGCTGAAGAAAACCACGCCGCCCGCTACCGCTCCCACCGTCACCGCCGCGGCCCCGCCGGGCCGTCCCGCCAGTCGCCGTGCCGCGAAGCCTGCAACCCGCCGCCCGCCGCCCGAGGCCGCATCATGAAAATCACCCTGCTGCCCTCCGACAAGGGCGATTGCCTGCTGATCGAGGCCGGTTCCGTCACCATCCTCGCCGATGGCGGTATGCCCGGCTCCTATGCCTCCGAGGTGCGCGGCTATCTCGGCAAATGGGCCGAGGACACCGGCAAGCAACTAGACCTCGTCTATGTCTCGCACGTCGATCAGGATCACATCGCCGGCGTACTGCAGCTGCTCGAGGACACAGTGCAATGGCGCGTTTTCGACCACAAGCACGCCAGCGGCCAGTCCTCCGGCAAGCCACCGTTCAGGAGACCGCCCAGGGTCAAGCGTATCTGGCACAACGCCTTCAAGCTCATGGTGGATGAGTCCGAGGCGATCGGCACTGTCCTCGCCGCCCGCGCTAACACGCTGTCCAGTTCGGCCAACCCGTCACTGCTTCGGCTCGCCGACGCCTTCCGCAGCATCGCCAACTCGATCCCCGAGGCGATCAAGGTGTCCCGCCGCATCGCCGCCGACCAGTTGAACATCCCTCTCAATGGCGAGTTCGGCAAGCTCCTCGCCATGGTCCGCGGCCACGAGGTGATCAGCCTCGCGGCTAACAGCTCCCTCGCCATCCGCGTCATCGGCCCGTTCGAGAAGGATCTCGAAGTCCTCCGCAAATACTGGAAGAACTGGCTCAGCAACCCCAAGAAGGCGGGCTCGCTGCGGGACCTCGAGGAGTGGCTGGAAGAAAACGACGGTCCGATCCCGCCCGGCTTCGGCGTGTCCATCGACGACGAACTGGGCCACCGCAAGGACGTCACCGAGCCCAACCTCGCCTCGCTCATGCTGCTGCTCGAGGAGCCGAAGGCTAGCGGCGGTGTCACCCGCGTCATCATGACCGGCGATGGCCATGCCGACGATATCCTCGCCGGCCTCACCCATCACGGCCGCCTCGCCGACGGCGCCGGGCTGCATGTCGACGTGCTGAAGCTCCAGCACCACGGTTCCGAGCACAATCTGCACCGCGCCTTCGCCAGGCGCATCACCGCCGATCACTACCTGATCTGCGCCAACGGCAAGGACAAAAACCCCGACCTGCGTGTCCTCGAGGTGCTGCTCGATTCCCGGCTGGGCGTTGCCGACAAGCTCTCCCCGAACGCGGAAGCCGGCCAGCCCTTCACCATATGGCTCAACTGCAGCACCCACTATCTCGACAAGCAGCAGGCCGCCTACATTGCGAAGAAGGGCACGCGCTCCACCGAACTCGACAAGAACATCGCTCATATGAAGGCGGTCGAGGCTCTCCTCGCCGAGGCCAAACAGCAGAACCCCGGCAGGCTGAAGCTCAAATCCCTCAAAGCCTCGCCGCTCGAACTCGAGGTCTGAACCGATAACGCGTCGAAGTCAGTCCGCGCATCACCAGCGCCACCACGCCCTCGCGCCTGCATGGACTGCTTGGGAGGCTCCAAAGTATGGCGACCGCCATGGGGTCTGCGGCCTGTGGCGAACTGGCCGCTCCGGCCCTCCGCTATGGCTTCGGGCGTTCGTCGATTCAATCGACGAATGGCTGTCGATTGCCCCGGCCTGGCAGCTGATTTGCCTCAGCCGGGGGCCGCTGCCGGCGGCAGCTCCCCGGTTCGAATCCTTTGAAAGGTCCCCTGGACCTTTCAATTCGCCTGCGGCGAACCGGGTTCTCACCCCAAAAGCGTCCTTTTCCGTTTGGCGCCGCCCATCTTGCGCCAGGTGTTGAAACGATGGGTGGCGGCGGCGAAGGAGATCTTCATCTGCTGGGCAACCGAATAGCGCGATTTGCCCTCGTCGAACATGCGGTAGCAGCACTCGACGCCCTCCTCTGTCAGCTTGCCGTCGGGTGCTTTGTTGTGCGGATTGGCCGGATCGAATTTTTCGACCTGCTGCTCGACCAAGCCTTTGAGGCGCTGCAGGTCCCCCTCGATGCTGGCGATGAGGTCGAGAACGGGTTTCGGGTCAAATGCATGGGTGGGCAATTTTGCCGGCATTTACGGTTTCCTTTCTCTTGGCTTAAGTTCGGCTATATAGGTGAACATTCGCCAATGAAGAAGAGGTGGCGGAAGAATCCCGGAGACGCTGATTTTGAACGTCCGGCCGACGGGCGCGATTGACCAAGAGCGCACCAAACCCTAGTTTAGAATTATTCTAAACTAGGGTGTATTTCTCATGCTTTCTCGTGTTTTCGGTTTTGGCCGCCGTCCTTTCGAGTCGCTCTCGGAGCAAGAGATCCTGGCGCTCGCCATTTCTTCCGAGGAGGATGACGGGCGCATCTACCGCGCCTTTGCCGACGGGCTGGCGGGTAGCTTTCCGCATTCGGCCAAAGTGTTCGAGGAGATGGCCGAGGAAGAGGACGGCCATCGCGACTCGCTGATTGAGCTTCACCGCGAACGTTTCGGCGAACGCATTCCGCTGATCCGGCGCGAGCATGTGAAGGGCTATTACGAGCGCAGGCCCGACTGGCTGGTCAGGCCGCTCGGCATCGAGCATGTGCGCCAACAGGTTGAGACGATGGAGCGGCAAGCCTATCTGTTTTATGTCGAGGCGGCGAAACGCACCAGCGATGCCTCGACGCGAAAGCTGCTCGACGATCTGGCGGTCGCCGAACAGGGCCACGAGACGTTGGCGCAGCGGCTGGAGAAAGAGCATGTGCCGGGTGCGGTGAAGGATGAGGAAGCCGCGGCCGAGCAGCGCCAGTTCATCCTGACCTATGTGCAGCCGGGACTGGCCGGGCTGATGGACGGATCGGTGTCGACGCTGGCGCCGATCTTCGCCGCCGCCTTCGCCACGCACGACACGTTCCAGACCTTCCTGGTCGGGCTTGCCGCCTCGATCGGCGCCGGCATCTCGATGGGCTTCACCGAGGTCGCCTCCGACGACGGCAAGCTGTCGGGGCGCGGCTCGCCGGTTAAACGCGGCATCACCACAGGCGTCATGACGGCGCTGGGCGGTCTCGGTCACGCCTTGCCCTACCTCATTCCGTATTTCTGGACCGCGACAATTCTCGCGATCGTGGTGGTGTTCTTCGAGCTGTGGGCGATCGCCTTTGTGCAGAACCGTTACATGCAGACGCCATTCTGGCGCGCCGCCTTCCAGGTGGTGCTGGGTGGCGCGCTGGTGTTTGCGGCTGGAGTGCTGATCGGGAATGCTTAGAAAGCCCTACCCATTCACCGCCCGGCTGTCCTCAGGCGCCTCGGCGCGTTCGGTCAGGCCGTAGTCGCGCACGACATGGGCGATGCGCAGACGATAGCCGGCAAAGATGCCGCCACGGCCGGCCTTCTGCGCCTGCCTATGTTCCTCCGTGTTTCGCCAAGCCTTCACCGCCTCCTCGTCGCGCCAGAACGACAGCGACAGGATGCGGTTCGGGTCGGTGAGGCTCTGAAAGCGCTCGATGGTGAGAAACCCGTCTATGCCGTCGAGCAGCGGACGCAGGTCGGCGGCGAGGCCGATATAGGCGTCGCGCTTGCCCGCTGCCGGCTCGACTTCGAAGATGACGGCGATCATAGTTTCACCTTTCCTTCAGGCATGATCTCGGTCTGAAAAGTCTGCAACTTCTGGGGATCATGCCTCGGTGCGTGCGGCCCGGACGCGAGTTTCAGAAACGTCCGATCCTCCTTCAGGATGAATCTTTTACGCCGGGCGAATTCGTAATTCGCCCTGCCGACCGGGTCGGCGGCGAGCCTGATGCGGTAGGCCTCGTAAGCCGCCAGGCTGTCGATGTTGTAGGCGGCATAGGCAGTCGTGGCCGAGCCTTCATGCGGCGCAAAGTAGCCGATCAGATCGGCGCCGCAGCGCGGGATGGCCTGGCCCCAGTTGCGGGCATATTCCTCGAATGCAGCCTTGCCGAACGGGTCGATCTCGTAGCGGATGAAGCAGGTGATGGTCATCTTTTGTCTCCTTGCTGAATTTGGTTCGTTGCGGCGACAGTTCGAGCGGGGTCGAAACGTTCGGCGGACCGATGTGCTAGGCAACTTTCTCCGGTGGTCACGCTTGCCAGAAGGACTTCGCGCATTCGCGGCGAACGTCTTCTGGCGTCAGGCCAACATCGCGCAAAAGGTGCTCGTCAATCTCGGCGAGGTCGAGGCGCTGCAGATGGCGGTCGTACCACCGCGCCAGGAGCCGCAGATGCAACCTGCGCAAGATAATGAACGGAAACGGCCGACGGCCGAAGCGCCTGACAAGCACGGTGTGGGGAACGGTTCTTGCGGTCATGGTTGTCTCCTTGATCTCGGCGGAGGATAGTGGTTATCTGACGACAATGCTTCGATGAAGGACGAACTATGCGTGAAGGACCGGACATAGCCCGCATCGCCAGCCTGGTCGGAGATCCGGCGCGGGCTAACATGCTGACTGCATTGATGGGCGGCACGGCACTGACAGCGAGCGAACTGGCGCTCGAGGCCGGCGTTTCGCTGCCGACTGCCAGCTCGCATCTGTCGAAACTGATGGAGGGAGGGCTGCTGACGCTGGCAAGCCAGGGGCGGCATCGCTACTACGGCCTCGCCGGGCCGCTGGTGGCGGGCATGATCGAGGCGATCACCGGTGTCGCCGCCGCGGTCGGGCCGCAACGGGTGCGGCCGGGTCCGCGTGATGCGGCCATGCGCGCGGCACGGGTTTGCTACGACCACCTCGCCGGAGAACAGGCAGTGGCGATGCTGGATCGTCTTGTCGGCAAAAAAGTCCTCATCCGCGATGATAAGGAGATCAGGCTTGGGCCGTCAGCCGCCGCGCACTTCGCCGAGATCGGCATCGATGTCGAGAGCAAGGCGCGGCGACCCGTGTGCCGGGCCTGCCTCGACTGGAGCGTGCGGCGCTCGCATCTGGCCGGCACGCTGGGCGCGGCCATTCTCGACAAGATCCTTTTGGAAAAATGGGCGCGGCGCGAAAAGGACAGCCGCGCGGTGATCTTTTCGCCGATGGGCAAGCAGGCCTTCGAGACGGTTTTTCTCGGCTGAAAGATGATCAGCCGCGCCTGAGCGGCTTGCCCTGCTTGAAAAAATCCGCCCAGGGATCGGCTTTCGCCAACTGCTTCAGCGTCGTCTTGTTGCCGACCGGAAAGGCGTTCGGCGCCAACCCGGCCTCGATCTCCGCCCAGGTCGCCGGCATCGAGACCGTAGCGCCTTTCTTGGCCCGCGACGAATAGGGTGCCACCGTGGTCGAGCCGCGGCCATTGCGCAGATAGTCGACGAAGATCTTGCCGGTGCGCGCCTTCTTCGACAGCGTCGCTGTATACCGATCAGGGGCGGCCTGCTCGAGGGCGCGGGCGAAATCGTGAGCGAAGTCCTTCACCTCATCCCAATCCACCGACGGTTTCAGCGGCACGACGACATGATAGCCCTTGCCACCCGAGGTCTTAACGAAATGCGGCAATGACAGCTCATCGAGCTGGCCTCGGATTTGGAGCGCCGCCGCGCGCACCGCTTTCACGTCGACGCCCTCGTCGGGATCGAGATCGAAGATGATCTGGTCCGGCTTGTCCAGTTCGTCGATGGTGCAGCCCCAGATATGGATCTCGACCACGCCGAGCTGGACCAAGGCAGCGATACCGTCGAAATCGCGGATGAACAATATCTCCTCGCCGTCCAACGGATCCTTCATCCTGGCGATTTTTTCGTGCATGCCCGCGGACGCATGCTTCTGGAAGAAGCGTTGGCCGCCGACGCCGTCCGGCGCCCGTACAAGGCTGAGCGGCCGATTGACGACGAATTGTTGCATGCGCGGCCAGACCAAAGCGTAATGATCGAGCAGACCCTGCTTAGATATCTTCTCCTGCGGCCACAGAAGCTTGTCGGGATGAGAAAGCTTTACGGCGGTTTTTGCCCCCCCGGCGGATTTGACAGAGGTCTCGCCCTTGCCCCTGGCAGGCTTTGCCTTGGTGTCGGCCTTGCCTGCGGGTGCCTTCGGCTTTTCCTGCACGACTTCCTCCGCCGGTTTGTCCTCGCGCAATCTGGAACGAGGCGTGGCGCATTATACGGTCGACGTCCAGGTACGGAAAGTGAGGCAAAGCCGGGTTGTCCGGCCTTGCCTCGATCGCGAGTGCTATTCCGCGGCCTGAAGGTTGACCTTGGCTTCCGCAATCTCGGTAAGCTTGCGGTCGGTCGCCTGCTCTTCCTTGATGTTGTTGGCGAGGACGTTGGCACAGTCGGTGCGGCCAAGCTGCTTGGCCCAGGCGATCAGCGTGCCGTAACGGGTTATCTCGTAGTGCTCGACCGCTTGCGCGGATGCGATCAGGGCGGCGTCGAGAACGTCCTTGTCGTCGATGTCGCCGCTGACTTCATCGGCTTCCTCGAGAATGCCGTCGATAGCCGGACAGTTGACCGTCTTGGCCTTCACGCCATGCAGTTCGAACACCTTCTCGACCCGCTCGATATGGCCTTTGGTCTGGCCGAGGTGCTTCTCCAGGCCGGCTTTCAGCTGCGGATCGGTCGCCTTGTCGATCATCTTCGGCAGCGACTTCTCGATCTGTTTTTCGGCGTAATAGATGTCGCGCAGCGTGTGGACGAAAAGGTCGTCCAGCGTCTTGATGTCTTTCGAAAAGAAACCCATGGCTTTGCCTTTCCATTGTTCTTGCTGTGTCGGGGTCCTGGCGGCGGTTCCGCACGGAAGCCGCTACCTGCTGGGCCGGTGGGTCCCGGCTCTTAGCGTCAACGTGCGGCTATCGGACGGGTTCCTGGCTTTCCCCGAGCACGCACGGAAATTTCGCGGCGCCGGCCAAAGTTGAAACACAAGCGCGCCGCAGCGACATCCAAACGAAACATATGTGATGCAAAAGTCACACTAGCCGGAATGCCGACGAACTGCATGGAAAGACCCCGAATCAGCCGCATTCCGGCCACGAACCAAGGTGTTTTTGACCAAAGATTAACATCGTGTTCACCGACTATTCACGCCTCGACGCTATGATCCCCACAATTCGGAAGGGACATCCGAAATCGGGACAGGGACAGGGAAAATGAACTTCTTGACGCACCTCATCGGCTACGCTGCCGCCATCCGCGAATTCGTCGCGCCGACCTACCGGCCGGAGCGCTATTACATGCGCGGCCCCGGCCCCGCTTGCGCACGCCGCGGCAACAGGCTCGGCATCAGCGCGCACTGATGACGACCATGGAAGGCCATCACGACAGCCGGATCTGCAGGCCGGCCGCCGATCACCGTGCGACGACCTATCGCGCGGAACGTCCTGGGCTCGCCGACAGGCGGCGTGCGACAACGCCAAGGTTCTGAGATTCTAGGGCTTTGAGATTCAGGGGCTTTGATCTCGCCGCCGGCAAGCTTAGTGTCGTTTGACACCAAGCAGCCGGGACTCGCGTGACCGCCCAGCCAAACCATCCTCCCGAAAAGCCAGCCTTCGATGCAAGCCAGCCGCTGATCGTGTTCGACGGCGTCTGCGTGCTGTGCTCTGGCTTTGTGCGCATGGTGGTCAGGCTCGACCGCAAAGGCCGCTTCCGTTTCGCCACGGCGCAGTCGCCGCTCGGCGAAGCGCTGTTCCGAAAATACGGGCTGCGGACGGACAGCTACGAGACCAATCTGACCCTCATCGACGGTGCCGCCTTCACGCGGCTGGACAGTTTCATTGCCGTCATGGCGGAACTGGGCTGGCCGTGGCGGGCGGCGAGATCTTTACTCCTGCTGCCGCGCCCGCTTCGCGACTGGCTCTACGATCGCGTTGCGAAGAATCGTTACGCGCTGTTCGGCAGGAAAGAGAGCTGCGAGATCCCGTCCGCCGAGTTGAAAGGGCGGCTGATTGGCTAGGCCGGCCACTGCAAGGCTTCTATCCTGCCCGATACCGCGGGCGGATCGGCACCCCCTTTGCCGTAATCATCCGTTATCGCGGCTGGCTCGAACCTTCGCAAGGCTCCAGCAAGATCGCGTCGCCTGCCGCCCTGACGAGTTCGCGGCAGCCCTGAATCGTGCACAGCGTCCAGCCTTCACCCGTCGCGCCAGAGGCCGCGAGCACAAGGCGCCGCTGCGGCGCCATCTTGGGTTTATAGACCCACCAACCGTCCCGCAGCACCGAGCCTTCCGGCGGTTCCATGCCGGCGCCCGAGCCCTTGATCCGCGCCTCGGCGATCTGCAAGCCGGAAGGCATCACTTTCCAGTCTTCCTGCCAACGCGTCTTTTCCACCGAATGCGTCCAGGCGAGCGTGAACGCAGCCACAGTGAGCGTCACCGTCTTGCCGGCGGCGAGGATACAGAGGCTCATGCGGTGCCGGTGGCCTGCCGGGCACGCCAGCAGTGCCAACTGATCCAGACAAGAGAGAGCGCCCAGCCGGCTTCGTCGGTGAGCGGCAGCGCGGCAACCAGCAGCGCTCCGGCAGCGAAGGCGACGAGACGTTCCCACCATGCCATGCGCCGGGCGAGGAACCCCACGGCGGCTGCGCCCCACAAGGCAATGCCCATGCAAGCCTTGGCGACGATATAAGCGACCTCGATGGGATAGCCGAACTGGGCGGCGATCGGGCCGGGGTCCTGCAACATCAGCGCCGGGGTGTAGACCGCCATGAACGGCACGACGAAGCCGGCGACGGCAAGCTTGGTGGCCTGGATGCCGATCTTGAGGCCGCTCTCCTTGGCCATGGGCGCGGCGGCGAAGGCGGCCAGCGCCACCGGCGGTGTGAGGTCGGCCATGATGCCGAAATAAAAGACGAACATATGGCTGACCACCAGCGGCACGCCGAGCGACAGCAATGCCGGTCCGGCCAGAGACGAGGTGATGATGTAGTTGGGGATCGTCGGTATGCCCATGCCGAGCACCAGGCAGGTCAGCATGGTCAGCACCAGTGACAGGAACAGGTTGTTCTCGCCGATGGAGATGATCCAGCCGATGAAAGTCGAGGCGATGCCGGTGAGCGTCAAAGTGCCGATGACGACGCCGACGATGGCGCAGGCGATGCCGACCGGCAGCGCGTTCTTTGCTCCCTCGGCAAGCGAATCTACGCATATCTGCAGCGTCTCGCGACCGCCCTTGAAGGTGACGCAGGCGACAATTAGCCCGGCGATCACAAGACTGAGGATGTTGACGCCGAACTCTAGGAAAGAGGCGGCGGCAAGCCCCAGCGCCAGCCAGAAGACGATGCGAAAGGCAAGGGGCCCGATCAAAGCCGCCAGCGGTGTGCCGAGGATGAGCACGATGGTCAGCGCCAGACCCATGGTGCCGGCAAAGATCGGCGTATAGCCGGCAAACAGCAGATAGATGAGCGCGGCCAGCGGCAGCACCAGCGGCCAATGTCTTCTCACCGCGTCCCACGGATTGGGCAGGTCCGCCTTGGCCATGCCCTGCAGGCCGGCCTTGCCGGCTTCCAGGTACACCTGCCAGAAGCAGGCGCCGAAGTAGAGCAGCGCTGGGATGATCGCCGCCTTGACCACCTCGGCATAGGGGATGTTCAGCGTCTCGGCCATGATGAAGGCGACCGCGCCCATCACTGGCGGCATGATCTGGCCGCCCATCGACGAGGTCGCCTCGACGGCGCCGGCGAAGGCGGAACGGAAGCCGAAGCGCTTCATCAGCGGGATGGTGAACTGGCCGCTGGCCACCACATTGGCGACGCCGGAGCCGGAAATGGTGCCCATCAGCGCCGAGGACAGAACGCAGACCTGGGCCGGGCCGCCGCGCCACGTGCCGACCAGGCCAAGGGCGAAATCGTTGAACAGCGCGATCATGCCGGCGCGTTCGAGAAAGGCGGCGAAGACGACGAAGATGAAAATATAGGCGGCCGAGACGTAGACCGGCGTGCCGTATATGCCTTCGGTGCCAAAGGCGAAGGTGTCGATGAGCTGGGCGAAATCATAGCCGCGATGGATGAAGGGCGCAGGCAGATGATTGCCGGCGAATGCGTAGGCGAGGAAGATGAAGGCGATCAGGGCAAGCGGCAGCCCCATCAGCCGCCGCGCAGCCTCGAAAACCAGCACGATCAGCACCGCGCCGACGATCAGGTCCGGCGTGGTGAGGAAGCCGGAGCGGCGGATGAGGTCGGCATAGAACACCCAATTGTAGAGGCCGGTGGCGAAGCCGAGCACGCCGAGCGCCCAGAATGCTGCTTTCGCCAGTGTGCTTGTGGCGCGCAGATTGGCGATCAGGGCAAAGCAGAGCAGCAGCAAGAAGCCGACATGCATGGCGCGCACCACCTGGCTCGGAAGGCTGCCATACGCGGCGATGTAGATCTGGAAGATAGAAAAGGCGATGGCGATGAGAAAGGCGGCCTTGCCGGCGATGCCTTCGCCGAAACCCGGCGGCAGGCCTTCGACCGAGGCTTCGGCGGTGGGGGAGAGAATGGTCGGGGTTTCGCGATGGGCGTCGGTCATTGGCCGGGTTCCTAGCGGGGCGCTCCCCTCCCCCTCGAGGGGAGGGTGCCGAGCGAAGCGAGGCGGGTGGGGTCGCCTCAACTGCCTCGACCTTTGACTGAGAAAGTTGGAGCGCGTCGCCGAGGACCCCACCCGTCCATCCGCCTTCGGCGGCTGTCCACCCTCCCCTCGAGGTGGAGGGAGTGCCCTACTTCACCAGCCCCTTTTCCTTGTAGTACCGCTCGGCGCCGGGATGCAGCGGCACCGGCATGCCGTCGAGCGCCTTGGCCATGTCGATCGCCTTGGCGGCGGCGTGGGCGGCGGCGAGCTGGTCGAGATTTTCGAACAGCAGCTTGGTCATCTGATAGGCGGTCTCGTCGGAGACGTCGGCATGGGTGATGAGGAAATTACCGACGGCGGCGGTCGCGACATCCTCGGTCTGGCCTTCATAGGTGCCCTTGGGAATGGCTACCGAAAGATAGGGCGAGCCGATCTTGGCGACGTCCTCCGCCGGTACTGCAACAACGTTGATCGGCACGGAGGTGGCGAGGTCGCGGATCGATGCGACGCCGAGGCCGGCCGATTGCAGCGTGGCGTCGAGCTGGCGGTTCTTGATGAGCTCGACCGATTCGGCGAAGGGCAGATACTCGACCCGTCCAAGGTCTTCGTATTTCAGCCCGGCGGCCGCGAAGATGGCGCGGGCGTTGAGCTCGGTGCCGGAGGCCGGCGCGCCGACAGACAGGCTCTTGCCCTTGAGGTCGGCAAGCGTCTTGATGCCGGACTCCTTGCTGGCAACGATCTGGATGTAGTTGGGATAGATGGCGGCGATGCCGCGCAGCTTGTCGAGCTTGCCCGGATAGCCGGCTTCGGTGTTGCCCTCGGCGGCCAGTTTGACGGCATCTCCGAGCGCGAAGGCGATCTCGCCTTTGCCCTGCTGCAGCAGGTTGAGGTTCTCGACCGAAGCTTTCGTCGCCTGCACCTGGGTGCGGGCGCCTTCGATGCCCTTGCCGTAGATTTCCGACAGCGCAACGCCGAGCGGATAATAGACGCCCGACGTGCCGCCAGTCAGCACGTTGATGAATTCCTGCGCCTTGGCCGAAACCGCTCCAATGCCCAGCGACAGCGCCAGCGCGCCGGCGGCAACAAACTTCGTCCTGAAATTGAGCATCTGATTTCCTCCCTGAAATATTTGCCACCGCGCGACCCGCGGCGAGTTTAGACAGCGGGCGGGAAATGCCAACCCGCAATTGCGCCGATTAGACCAACGGTCGATGCCGCTGGACATGCAGGCTTGCGCCAGATGCCATCCGGGCCGAAAGATTTTTGCAGCGCCTGTCGAAACCGGACGAGGACGCGCGACATTGGTTCGGCCGGCAACGAAGCGGCCTTCGAACTACGGGAGAAGACCCATGCGATACATGCTTTTGATCTACAATGACGAAGCCGCAATGGCGAATGCGCCACGCGAGAGCACGGAGCAGACCCTCGCGGCCTACGGCGCTTATACCGAAGCGTTGAAGAAATCAGGCGCATGGTTGGCCGGCGACCGGCTGCGCCCGACCCAGGCGGCCACCTCTGTGCGGATGGCCAACGGCAAGACCAACGTGCTCGACGGGCCGTATGCCGACACCAAGGAGCAGCTTGCCGGCTTCTACATGATCGAGGCGACGGACATCGACACGGCCATCGAATGGGCTGCGCGCTGTCCGGCAGCCAGCACCGGCACGGTCGAGGTGCGACCGATCTGGGAAATGACGGAGTACTTATCTGAGAAATGACCATGTGATGGACAGTCGTCCGGAGATCGCGCGGGCGGCGGCGGAAGCGGCCGCCCGGCAAAGTTACGGCAAGCTGGTCGCCTATCTGGCCGCGCGCATGCGCGACGTGGCCGGCGCCGAGGACGCGCTGGCCGATGCCTTTGCGGCGGCGCTCGAACGCTGGCCGCAAACCGGCGTGCCTGAGAAGCCGGAAGCCTGGCTGCTGGCGGTGGCGCGCAGACGCAGCGTCGACGTGATCCGGCGGCGGCTGACCAGCGAGGCGGGCCGCGACCATCTCAGGCTGATCGCCGAGGAGATCGAGGCCCGCATGGCCGACGAAGACCTGCCCGACGAGCGGCTGCGCCTGATGTTTGCCTGCGCCCATCCGGCGATCGAGGCCGGCGTGCGCGCGCCGCTGATCCTGCAGACCATTTTAGGCTTCGACGCGGCGACGATCGCCTCGGCCTTCCTGGTGTCACCGGCAACGATGGGTCAGCGCCTGGTGCGCGCCAAAAGCCGCATCCGCGAGACCGGCATTCCGTTCCGGGTGCCGGAGCGGGCCGAGCTCGGCGAGCGGCTGGATGCGGTGCTTGAAGCGATCTACGCCGCGTTCGCCGAAGGCTGGTCCGACCCGGCCGGCACCGAAACCCGGCGCCGCAATCTCGCGACCGAGGGCATCTGGCTCGGCCGGCTGGTGGCGTCGTTGATGCCGGATGAGCCGGAAGCGCTCGGCCTGCTGGCGCTGATGCTGTTTGCCGAGGCGCGGCGTGTGGCGCGGCGAAACGCCGCCGGAGACTATGTGCCATTGGCCGAGCAGGAGCTTGCGCTGTGGGACGGCGCCTTGATCGACGAAGCGGAGACGCTGCTCAGGCGCGCCGCGGCCAAGGGCGTCGTCGGTCGCTACCAGCTCGAGGCGGCCGTGCAATCCGCCCATACGACGCGGCGGCTGACCGGCCGGACCGATTGGGTCGCGATCAGACATCTCTACGACGCGCTGTCGGTGATTGCCGCCTCGCCGGTGATTTCGATCAACCGCGCTGTGGCCATTGCCGAGGCCGACGGCGCCGCGGCGGGATTGAGTGCGCTTGATGAGCTTGGCGACGACAAACGGCTGCATGATTATCAGCCTTATTGGGCCGCCCGCGCGGGCCTTCTGGCCAGGCTCGGCAAAACCCGGGAAGCGGCCGCAGCCTATGACCGGGCGATCGGCCTCGAACGCGACCCGGCCGTGCGCCGGTTCCTGCAGGAACGACGGGCGGGGCTCGGTCGCGCGGAAGCAGACTGAGACAAGGCGATCGGTTCAGGCCGGCCACATGGCGTGGGAGGCGTTCAGCTTCCTCATCACCTGATGCTCCCGCAATTTGGCCCACAGGCGTTCGATGTTCGGCCAGGCGGTGCGGACTTTTCCGACCTCGGGATGCCAGGCCACCAGCATGACGAGATAGATGTCGGCCAGCGAGAGCTGGTCGCCGACCAGCCAGTCGCGGCCTTCGAGGGCAGCATCGAGAATGGCCAAGCCGCGATCCATTTCCGAGATCGCCGCCTGCTTGACCGCGTCCACGCCGCCGGGATCGGCTGTGTAGCGATGAGCATAGAAGAACCGCAGGTCAGCCTGATAGATGACCGACGACATGAACGTCATCCAGCGCAGGAAGTCGGCGCGGTCAGGCGAGTTCGCTGGCGGCGCCAAGTTCGCTTCCGGGTGGCGCTCGGCAAGCAGGATGCAGATCGCCGCCGATTCGGTCATCGAGCTTCCGTCCGGCAAGATCAGGACTGGCACCTGGTTCAAGGGGCTGGTGTCGAGGAAGGCCTGGTCGGGCGAGGCGGACTTCGGAACGTCGATCTGGTCGAAAGGCACGCCCGCCAAAGCGAGCGCCGCCTCGACGACAAAGCCGCCGGTATTGGCACGGGTATAGAGCTTGTACATGAAATCCTCCGCCAGCCGGTGCAAGGCCGGCAACGATCTGAACCGGAAGCGCCGCTCCACTCAAGCGAGCGACGGCCGCCACAGGTGTTTTTTCAGCGGTCCAGCGCTGCCATCTGGGTCCTCGGCGCACGGGTTGGAGCCTGTCGCTCCTTAGGTGGACTAGCGCAACTTTCGAGATTAGCTGAAGCCCACCTATCTTCGTCGAGGGACCTAAGCCCCCAGCCCTTCGAACAAGATCGTCGACAGATAGCGCTCGGCGAAGGACGGGATGACCACCACGAGACTCTTGCCATTGTTCTCCGGCCGCGAGCCGACGACGATCGCCGCCTGCAGGGCAGCGCCCGACGAGATGCCGACCGGCACGCCTTCGAGGCGCGCGACGAGCCGCGCATTGGCGACCGAATCCTCGTTGGAGACCTTGACGATCTCGTCATAAATCGTCGTGTCGAGTATCTTCGGCGCGAAGCCGGCGCCGATGCCCTGGATCTTGTGCGGACCGGGCTGGCCGCCCGACAGCACCGGCGAGGCTTCCGGCTCGACGGCGACGACATGCACGGAGGGCTTGCGCTGCTTCAGCACCTGGCCGACGCCGGTAATGGTGCCACCGGTGCCGATGCCGGCCACGAAGATGTCGACCTCGCCATGGGTGTCGTTCCAGATTTCCTCGGCCGTGGTGCGGCGGTGGATCTCCGGGTTGGCCGGATTTTCGAACTGCTGCGGAATAATGGCGTCGGGCAGCGTCGCGGCCAGCTCGTCGGCCTTGGCGATCGCGCCCTTCATGCCTTTCGGCCCTTCGGTCAGCACCAGTTCGGCGCCGAGCAGCGCCAGCATTTTCCTGCGCTCGACCGACATGGTTTCCGGCATCGTCAGGATCAGTTTGTAGCCCTTGGCGGCAGCGGCAAAGGCGAGCGCGATGCCGGTGTTGCCCGAGGTCGGCTCGATCAGCGTCGTCCTGCCGGGTGCAATCCTGCCCGATGCCTCCAGCGCCTCGATCATCGAGACGCCGATGCGGTCCTTGACCGAGGCGATCGGGTTGAAGAATTCGAGCTTGGCCAGCAGATTGGCAACGACGCCCTTTTCATTGGCGAATTTGTCGAGCCGTACCAGCGGCGTGTCGCCGATCGTCTCGGTGATCGAATTGTAGATGCGGCCGCGGCCCGGCGCGTGCGCGGTGGTGGCGGGCTTGTTCATTGGTTTCGCTCCCAAGAGTTAGGCGGGCAAGAGGCAGACGGGCAAGACGCAGGCAAACAAGTTTCGACAAGGCAGGATAAAGCCTTCGGCCGCGCAAGATAGTCTGCCGTTTGAAAATATGGAACGCATTCTGAAAACACCCTCGCCCCGGAAAAGCATTCAGGCGTGGCCAAAAATTGGCCTATTGCCGGGCGGCGATCGCAGCCGCCGCCCCGACCATGAAGGCGGCGGCGGTGCGGTTCAGCGCCCTCAGCGCGCGCGGCGACTTCAGAAGCCCGCGCGCCTTGGCCGCCAGCGCCAGAAAGGGCACCAGCACCACCAGCAACACGACGAGCGTCAGCGCGACGAGGATGCCGTAGTCGGCGAGCGTAATGGTCTTCAGATCGACGATGGTCGGCGTGATGGCGAGATAGAAGATCATCGTCTTCGGATTGCCGAGCGTGACGGCGAGGCCGGCAATAAAGCTCGACACCAGCCCGCCCCTGCCTTTCTTCGCCTCCACCGTTTCGGGCGTGATGCCGCTCGTCCAAAAGCGCCAGCCCAGGAAAGCGAGATAGGCGACGCCCAGCCATTTGATCGCCAGGAAGGCCATGCCGAAGGTCTGCGCGACGAGAGCGAGGCCGAGCACCACGGCGGTGAGGTAGATGAGATCGCCGAGCATCAGCCCAAAGGACATGGCGAGCGCCGAGCGAAAGCCGGACCCAAGCGCACGCGCAATAAGCGCGGTGAGCCCCGGGCCGGGGATGGCAGCGGCGATGCCGAGGGCCGCGCTATAAGCGAGGAATCCGGTCAGGGTCATGGTTTCGGCCTTATCGCATGACCCCGAAAAACGGGATCGATCTTTAGACTGAGCCTTTTAAGACCGGGGCCTTGTCGCACAAAGGTGGGCAGGCGTGTACTCCCTGATGGACGGTTTCGATTGCACCAGCGCCGCCGGCCAAGGCGAACGCGCCGATCATGACGGGCTTTGCCGTAAGTGACGCGCCGGCAAATCGACAGTATGGTTTTTCGGGCTCAGTTTCCGGCTGCGTAGAAATCGTCGTCGAGGCGCTTTTCCAGCGCGACGAGATCGGCCGGCAGCGGCAGGCCCATGGCGCGCATCTCCCTCAGCTTTTCGCGCAGCTGTTCCTGCACTTCATGCTGATCCTCGGGCTGGTTGATCATCTGCTCGAGCAACAGGCTGATCTGGGCTTTGAATGATTCCAGCGCCATTTTTTTCTCCTTGAGGTCCCCGAAAGCGTGTCGCGTTTGAAGGGATTCGTGCGACGCGCTCTGGTTTTGGGCGACATGCATTACCGCAGCATGCGGGAAATAAGCTGCGCGGTATAGTCGACCATCGGCACGATGCGTGCGTAGTTCAGCCGGGTCGGGCCGATGACGCCGAGCGCGCCGATGACGCGGGCGTCCTTGTCGCGATAGGGCGCCACCACCAGCGATGAGCCCGACAGCGAAAACAGCTTGTTTTCCGAGCCGATGAAGATGCGCACGCCGGAGCCTTGCTCGGCGAGGTCGAGAAGCTGGATCAGCCCGTCCTGCGTCTCCAGATCCTCGAACAAATGCCGCAGCAGCTCGATGTCGGCTTGCGCGGTGACATTTTCCAGCAGATTGGCGCGGCCGCGCACGATGAGACGCGCCGGCAGGCCGCTCTCGGCGCCCGCCCAGACCGCAAGGCCCTTCTCGACCAGATCCTGCGACAGCGTGTCGAGGGCGGCCTTGGTCTCTTCCTTGATGCGGGCGATCTCGATCCGCGCCTCGGCCAGCGTGCGGCCACGGATATGGGCATTGAGGAAGTTCGAGGCTTCATGCAATTGCGAGACGGTGATGCCGGCCGGCAGGTCGACGACGCGATTTTCGACGTCGCCGTTCTGCGACACCAGCACGGCCAGCGCCTTGTTTGGCTCGAGCTGGATGAATTCGATGTGCTTGAGCGCCACCTCGTTCTTGGCGGCAAGCACGAGGCCGGCGCCGCGCGACATGCCGGACAGCATCTGGCTGGCCTCGGTGAGCATATGCTCCAGCGTCGCACCAGAGCCGGAGGCGCGCACCTGCGCCTCGATGGTGCGGCGCTCCTCGTCGGAGAGATCGCCAAGCTCCATGAAGGCATCGACGAAGAAGCGCAGGCCGGCCTGGGTCGGCAGCCGGCCGGCCGAGATATGCGGCGCATAGATCAGGCCGAGATGCTCGAGATCACTCATCACGTTGCGGATGGTGGCGGGCGACAGCGAAGACGGCAGGATACGCGACAGGCTGCGTGAGCCGACCGGCTCGCCGTCCTTCAGATAGGAATCGACAATGCGCCGAAAGATGTCGCGCGAGCGCATGTCGAGCGACTGGAGTGCGGGCGTTTGAAGCGCAGGCGACTGGAGCACTGCCGCCGACTGGGAATTGGGATCGACTGCCTTGGTCATTTCGAGCCAAATACCTCCGGCCCAAAGATATAGACTTCGGCCACGCCGGCGCAACTGGTCCATTTTCCTTTGCGCCTCTCGTCGCGTGCGGCTACAAGCCGGCCACGATTCCGAAAAATAGGATAAAAGCCTGAATGCGCCCTTCTAAACGCCAATTCGACGAAATGCGCGCCATCTCCTTCGAACGCGGCGTCTCCAAGCACGCGGAAGGTTCGTGCCTGGTGAAGTTCGGCGACACGCATGTGCTGTGCACGGCCAGCCTCGAGGAAAAAGTGCCGGGCTGGATGCGCAATTCCGGCAAGGGCTGGGTGACGGCGGAATACGGCATGCTGCCGCGCTCGACCGGCGAGCGCATGCGCCGTGAAGCTTCGGCCGGCAAGCAAGGCGGCCGCACGCTGGAAATCCAGCGGCTGATCGGCCGTTCCCTGCGCGCCGTGGTCGACCTGCAGGCGCTCGGCGAGCAGCAGATCACCGTCGATTGCGATGTGATCCAGGCCGACGGCGGCACGCGCACCGCCTCGATCACCGGCGGCTGGGTGGCGCTCCATGATTGCCTGCGCTGGATGGAGGCCCGGCAGATGGCCAGCGTCGCCAAGGTGCTGAAGGATCATGTCGCGGCTGTCTCCTGCGGCATCCATGACGGCCAGCCGGTCATCGACCTCGACTATCTCGAGGATTCCTCGGCCGGCACCGACGCCAACTTCGTCATGACCGGCAAGGGCGGCATCGTCGAGATCCAGGGCACGGCCGAGGGCGAGCCTTTCTCAGAAGAGCAGTTCACGGCGCTGATGGAATTGGCCAAGAAAGGCATCCAGCGACTGGTCAGCCTGCAACAGATGGCTGTAGCTTAACTCTGTCATGACTCCTTCCGCCATCCTCGAATCAGCCCTCTACGTGACCGACCTCGATGCCGCGGAAGACTTCTATTCCGGCGTGCTCGGGCTCGATCTGCTGGGCAAGGTCGACGGCAGGCATCTTTTCTTCCGTTGCGGGGACGGCGTGCTGCTCGTCTTCAACGCCGAGGCGACCAAGGTGCCGCCGGCGCCCGATGCCAAGCTGAAAGTGCCGCCGCACGGCGCTGTCGGCGACGGCCATCTCTGCTTTGCGGCAAGCGCGGACGAGATCGTGCGCTGGAAAGCACATCTTGAGCAGAAGAAGATCGCCATCGAGAGCGAGTTCGAATGGCCGCAGGGTGGACGCTCGATCTATGTTCGCGACCCCTCCGGCAATTCGATCGAATTCGCCGAGCCAAGAATCTGGGGCATCTGATGCATTCGCTTGATGGACATGAGATCGTCGTCGCCAGCCACAATGCCGGCAAATTACGCGAGTTCGCCGATCTGATGGCGCCATTCGGCATAGAAGCGAAGTCGGCCAAGGAATACGGCCTGCCGGAGCCGGACGAGACCGGCACCACCTTCGAGGAGAACGCCTATCTCAAGGCTTTTGCCGCCGCCAAGGCGACAGGCCTGCCCGCATTGTCGGACGATTCCGGCCTGTGTGTCGATGCTCTGGGCGGGGCGCCCGGCGTCTATACCGCCAATTGGGCCGAGGCGCCGGACGGGTCCCGCGATTTCGGCATGGCGATGCAGCGAGCGGAAGTGGCGTTGCAGGAAGTCGGCGCGGTTGCGCCTGCGCAGCGTAAGGGCCGCTTCGTCGCCGTCATCTGCCTGGCCTTTCCCGACGGCGCGGCCGAATATTTCCGCGGCGAGGTCGAGGGCACGCTGGTATGGCCGCCGCGCGGCGAACTCGGCTTCGGCTACGACCCGGTGTTCGTGCCGGACGGTTTCGAAAAGACCTTCGGCGAGATGACCGCAGAGGAAAAGCATGGCTGGAAGCCCGGCCAGCCGACGGCATTGTCGCATCGCGCCCGCGCCTTCCAGAAATTCGCGCAAGCCAGACTGGATTTGGCACGATCGGCCGTGAAATGACCATGCTGCTCGACCGCAGCCCCGGCTTCGGCGTCTATATCCACTGGCCGTTCTGCGCGGCCAAGTGCCCCTATTGCGACTTCAACAGCCATGTCCGCCACCAGCCGGTCGACCAGGAGCGTTTTGCGCGCGCCTTCGAGACCGAGCTTGCGACAATGCGCCACCGCACCGGACCGCGCGAGGTGACCAGCATTTTCCTCGGCGGCGGCACGCCATCGCTGATGAAGCCGGAAACCGTGGCGACGGTGCTGGACGCCGTGGCGAAGAACTGGACGGTGCCCGCCGGCATCGAGGTGACGCTGGAAGCCAACCCCTCCTCGGTCGAGTCCGTGCGCTTTCGCGGCTACCGGGCGGCAGGCGTCAACCGCGTGTCGCTCGGCGTCCAGGCGCTGAACGACAAGGATCTGCGCTTCCTCGGCCGCTTGCACAATGTCGATGAAGCGCTGCAGGCGATCGGCCTGGCGCGTGAGATCTTTCCGCGGCTGTCCTTCGACCTGATCTACGCACGGCCCGGCCAGACACCTGAGGCGTGGCAGGCCGAGCTCGAACAGGCTATCGGCCGCGCCGCCGACCACCTGTCGCTCTACCAGCTTACCATCGAGGAAGGCACGCCGTTCCACGCGCTGCATGCGGCCAAGAAATTCGCTATTCCCGACAATGACCATGCCGCCGATCTCTATGCGCTGACGCAGGAGATCACCGCCCGACATGGGCTGCCGGCCTACGAGATTTCCAACCACGCCAGATCAGGCGCCGAAAGCCGGCACAATCTCACCTATTGGCGCTATGGCGAATATGTCGGCGTCGGTCCCGGCGCGCATGGCCGCTTCGTCGAGAATGGCCGCCGCGTGGTGACGATCGCCGAAAGAATGCCGGAAACCTGGGCCAATCTGGTCGAGGCCAAGGGCCATGGCGTCACCGGCGGTGAGACCCTGACGCGCTCGGAAGAGGCCGACGAGTTTCTCTTGATGGGGCTTAGGCTGGCCGAGGGCATCGATCTCTCGCGCTACGAAGCGTTTTCCGGGCGCGGCCTGTCGACGGCGCGGCTGTCGATGCTTCAGGGCGAGGGGCTGTTGGCGCCGATCGGCAATGCCCGCCTGCGCGCCACCCCGGCCGGCATGATCGTGCTCGACGCCGTGGTGGCGGACCTGGCGCGGTAAAGCATAGGCCAGGAGCTGAACTGTCACAGACAATTTATCGACTTACGCGCGAGCTTGGCCGCGTTGGGTGTAATCCGGGAAACCCAGAGGGCATCTGGGGTGGAAGAACCCGGGAGGCGTTGCGCCGTTTCGCTCGATACTCCGGCGCTGAGATCGACATGGCGAAACCGACAACAATTGCTTTGAAGAAATTGGAAGAAAGCACAGCTCGCGTGTGTCCGGTGGTTGCCCGGCCGAATTCGATAGAAGCACCCCGCCATGCGAACAACCCGAACACCCGGCCACGACCAATAGCGGAACAGAAGCGTGCCGCCGCTACTCCGAGCGCGAGCAGGCCAGCTCGCGTTTGCAGCGCCGGGGCTCGCCGGGGCAGCGGCTTCTGCCGCGATCCAATTACAATTTGCGAGTGATGTGTCGGCAGAGGTTGCCGATCTGGCGTCGCTCAGCGGCCACGAGCCGTGTTGAAGCCGGTGAGAACCGGTAAGCGGCGCGCTCCCATCTTCCACCTCGTCCTATCGAAACTCAATAATGTAGCCGTGCGAGCTGTTTTGCGGACCCATATCGTCCCACGTGCTCGCCTTGAGGTCGGCCGTGTCCCGGTTGCCGTCCAGATGAGCATAAAACATCGCAAAATCATCACCCTGCTTGTGCTCGTTGGGGTGGTTGGGAAGCCAATTGTTGTAAGTCATTGCCTTCGCCGGTCAGCCATCGCCAGCCGCCACGAGGCTCGCGTCCCCCCGGATCCTGCTCAAGGCCGATCCACGGACCCATCTTGTAGGACACATTTCCGTCGAAGCCAGTTTCGAACATCCGGTCATCAGCCTCGAACAGTCCGTAAACAAAGTCGTTCTCCGCCTTTGACGAGATCGACGCCAGATGCGCTTTACACCGCTGGGCAGCAGATTTGGCGGTCTGCCAAGACGAGTGGCGATCGTAAACCGCCACATAGAGGCGGCTCCCAAACTCGCCGTAGATGATTTCTTTGCCCCTGAGGCATTGCGCGGCGCGAATAATGCGCTCATCGGTTTCGAGCCCTTTCAAATCCTCGGGTTCGAAGTGCCGCGCCTCGTCGGCAGATACGACGGAATCCGTGCTCGTGACGCCAACCAGTTCCAGCCTGTTGGCGACGACGCTATTGATATATCCGGTCTCGGTGAGCCCCAGCGCCTTCTGGTATCGAGAGATCGCCCTGCGAGTCTTTTGACCGAAATTCCCGTCCACCGCGCCTATGTCATATCCGAGGTCGGAAAGCGTCAGCTGGATTTCCTTGCGTTGAGACTGCGTCAGCCTCATACGGCTTTCAGCTTCCTGCGGCGACACGAGGCCATCGCCGCCACCTTCGAGCAGGCGCAGCGCAGCGCGCGCGCTGTCGGAGAAAGAGCCGGATTGGTGCTTGGCCAAGTAAAGCTGCCAGCCGCGTGCAGTGGCAATGCGCTCGGCTTTTTCGAAATCTATCTGGGCGAGAAAATCGGATGCGGCGACAGCGGTCGCCGGCGCGCTGGCGTTGAAGTAAAATTCAGCGGCAATGTTCGAGACAATCTGCGGCGATTGGACGTTGTTCGTCTTTATCCGGACATCGCGGATCACACGCTTGAAAGCCGTACCTACCTCTAGCGAAGGGCTGGCCAGATGTTCAACTAAGGCCGTCGTGAAAGGCGAGTTCTCACCGACTCCATCGTAGGCGACCTGGCCAGGCGAAGCGGAGAAGGCGATCATCGTTCCCGAGCCGGTGGAACTCACCGGCGCCAGCCCCTTCAACGCAGCGCCGCGGGTGACGCCTTCGACGCTTGCATTCAGCCGGTCGGCGATCGGATTATTGCGACAGGCATCGACGAAAAGAAGCGAGAGCGAGGCTTTCCGCTCCATAATGCTTATAATGGAATTCAGCGCGATGGCTTCGGCGTCGACATCAAACTCCGACAGCAGCTCGGCATCGAGCCCGAGCAGAAAATTTTCGCCTTTCAGCTGCATCCCGTGGCCAGCGAAGTAGAACAAGGCGGTGTCGGCTGGCCCGATCTTCTTTGAAAAATTAGAGAGTCCTCTCGCGAAACCGGCCCGGTCGACATTGATCAGACTGTCTACCTCGAAGCCGTTTTCCTTCAGGAACGCTGTAAAGGCACGGGCGTCGGCGGCGGCGTTCGCCAACGGCGTTGTCGCCGTGTAGGCAGAATTCCCGACTACCAACGCAAGGCGCTTACCTTCCGCAGCGCTTAGCGGCGCTGAAAGGCCCAGCACCATCAGAAGCAGAAAAAATAGAAATGTCTGAAGATTTCTGAGCCCCATGGCTGCCTCTCTGCCCTAGCAAAGCCTGAGCAGGAAAAGCATTGGTGTCAACATGGGAATAGGTGTTAGGCGTGTGAGCTGCGTTTCGAAAATCCAACTGCTGGCGCGCCTATTTTAGGCTGAATACCTCGATCATCTCGGCGCGCCCTTTGACCTCGTGATAGCCGCAGGACTTGAAATATTGTCTACCTTCAGGCCAGTGCTCGACGAATTGGGCGCTGACCAACAGCGGCTTGTCCAGTTTTCGCGTCAATCCCTCAATACGAAAGGCCAAATTCACGGCATCGCCCAGCGCGGTGTTGATGCCTTTGCCCATCGCGCCGATAGCAACTTCACCCACATGAAGGCCAATGCGGCAGTCGAGCACGATGTCTTGTTGTTCCCTGACCAGTACTCGGGTTGGCGACGTAGCCGCGTCTTCCGCAGCGCGGAGTGCCTGGGCAGCCTGAACCGCAGAGACACAGACATCCGCTGCGGTCCCGTGCCAATAAGCAAATACACAATCACCGATGAATTTGTCGATCGAGGCACCGTAGCGCTTCAAAATCACATTGCAGTCCATATACCACTCGGCCAAGAGGGCCGCCACCTGTTCCGGGGATAGCCTTGCGCTAATTCCGGTAAACTCCTTCAAATCAGCAACGAACAGGGTGGCCGGCCGGCTCGTAGGGGCTGCCGGCTTGCCCCATTGAGTTTTTGTGTTCGCCACTTGCGAATCTAGATCGGGGGCAGTCGTGCCCTGGTCGAAAAGAAAAATCGATCTGCCGAACTGGACGCGATCGCCGGTGTGCAGCATACGCGCGGTTGTGAGCGCCACGTCGTTCACATAACTGCCATTGGCACTGCCGACATCAACAACCCAGTAGTTCGCGCCGTCGCGCCGGATCGTTGCATGCTGGCGCGAAACTTCCCCGTCTGCCAAGCTTATGGTGGCATGTTCGCCACGACCAATCAGGTTGAAATCTCCCAGCTTATAGGCCTCTCTGTTGCTCAGTGCGGTTAAGGTTGCCGACATAATCCTCTCCCGTACGCTCAAGCGCCCACGCAGGTACAATCTTAACACGGAGCGTTAGGGATATCGAAGTCGCATCGGCCGGCACCAACCACGATGCCGACACCCCGTTGACGCACGACCTCGTCTCCTGGGCCGACATCATCTTCGTGATGGAAAGGCGCACCGCGCCAAACTGCAGAAGAAATTCAAGGCCAGCCTGAAGACGGCCCGCGTGATCTGCCTCGACAGTCCGGACGACTAATGAGTCCATGGACCCAGGTCTGGTGCGTCTGCTGGAAGCGCGCGTCTCGAAGTATCTGGGTTGAATAATGTGGCCGAGCGTTTCCCCCCACGCTTTAGAGAAAAAGTGTCTCGGCCAATCGAGAAGGTTGCGGTAGTCAGGCGTCGTGCTTGGGGCGGCGCTTGGCGTGGCCTTTCTCGGCGTCCGCCTCACCGTCGCGAGCCGGCTTGGCGTCGCCCTTGTCGGGGCGGGCGCGGTATCGATCGCTTGTCGGATGTGGGGGCGCTCCGTTGCGGGAGCTTTTGGTTTCAAGGCGGGTGATGAAAATGTCGAAGCGATTGGGCATCGTCTGGTCAGTGCTCCATCGTGCTGCCGGTGCCGGTCGAGGGCTCGATTTTCAGCTTGGTTGCCTTTGACGGACGACGCTTTCGCGGCTTTTTAGCCAAGCTGGCGCCGGCTTTGGCAGGCAGGCTCTTGTCCGTTCGCGCGGCAAAGCGCTTGCGCCCTTCATAGTAGGGTTCGAAAACGTCCTGTATCTTGAGGCTGTCCATCCTGCTCCTCCCGAGATCAGGCATAAATCCGCCGGGCACGGTTTCGTTCCGTACTGTGGCAAAGGCATGGCCGCCACCTCACTTCGGCATGGGTTTTGCCACCGGGCGTGAGCCGTGCCAAACAGAGTAGAACGCATTCATGGTCAGAGCCTGACGGGGAACACCGGTGACCGGCGAGTTGACAAGACGCAGCTACGTGATCGGCCAGACCGAGATATCGGCCCGGCCGCTCGAGCCGGCGCTCTACCTGGTTGCGACGCCGATCGGCAATCTCGCCGACATCACATTACGCGCACTTGAAACGCTCGCCGCCGCCGACATCGTCGCCTGCGAGGACACGCGTGTCAGCCGCGTGCTGCTCGACCGCTACGGGATTCGCCGCCGCACCACAGCCTATCACGAGCACAATGCCGGCGAGGCCGGCCCAAAACTGATCGCAGCCTTGCTGGCCGGGCAGAGCGTGGCGCTGATCTCGGACGCCGGCACGCCGCTGATCTCCGACCCCGGCTACCGACTGGTCGGCGAAGCGCTCGACCAGGGCATTCGCGTCGTGCCGATCCCCGGCCCGTCGGCGCCACTCGCTGCGTTGACGGCCTCCGGCCTACCATCCGACGCCTTCCTGTTCGCCGGCTTCCTGCCGATTAAGACCGGCCAGCGGCTGACGCGGCTGGAAGCGCTGAAGACCGTGCCGGCGACGCTGATCTTCTTCGAATCGCCGCGCCGGCTGGCCGAAACCCTCGGTGCCATGGTCGAAGCGCTGGGTGGCGCCCGCAAGGCCGCGATCGGCCGCGAGCTGACCAAGACCTTCGAGGAGATACGGACCGGCACCTTAGAGTCGCTCGCCGATCATTACGCGGCGGCCGACACGCCGAAGGGTGAGATCGTCATCTGCGTCAGCCCGTCGGAAGCAACGGCAGACGAACCGGCCGATATCGACCGGCTTCTGCTTTCGCTTGCCGCCGAGATGCCGGCCTCCAAGGCGGCGGCGGAAGCCGCCAAGATGACCGGCAGCCAGAAGCAGGCGCTTTACCGGCGGCTGCTCGAACTCAAAGACACCGAACGCAAGGACGCCGGGAAGGGCGGGAAAGACGGCGATGGCTGAACGCCCGGTCGCCAGCCGCCAGCGGGCCTATCGGCGCGGCCACCGCAGCGAGTGGCTGGCGGCTGCGGCATTGATGGTGAAGGGCTATCGGATCCTGGCGCGCCGCCACCGCACGCGGTTCGGCGAGATCGACTTGATCGCGCGCCGCGGCGACCTAGTGCTGATCGTCGAGGTGAAGGCGCGCCGCACACTGATGGAAGCCATGGAGGCTGTTCGCTACGAATCGGAGCGTCGCATCGAAAGCGCCGCCGATCTCTGGCTGTCGCGACAGTCCGACTATGGACGATTGTCGGTGCGTTTCGACATGGTCGCGGTGCTGCCGTGGCGCTGGCCGGTGCATGTCGAGAATGTTTTCTACGGGCGAGACTAGACCATGCCCTGCCGCAAATGGCCGAGATAGGTGGATGTATCATCGTCTCGTCCATCGGGAACGGGCAAGCAGTGCCAATAGCCGAAACTGCAGCTAAATCTACGTCAGAGTTTGCTTGCGATCGCGATATGCGCCTCCTGTGGGAACGAGAAGCGCCCATCGACCATCATGCTCGGATCAAGGCGCAACCGAGTGGCGGAGGCGACCGCCTCTATCACGCTGTCGCGCTCGGACGCCTGGTAATCGGCCAAGAGGCCAGCCATGGGTGTAGCGATCAGCTGAAAACGTACATAGTCGAGAACAGATGGAAAGCTAATCGTTTTCGTGACGGTGTAGAGTTCGACGTCATCCAGCCCCTCTTTCCTCAACAGATCGCCGACCTCATTCGCGTCAGCAAAAATATGCTCGGCACGTTTGATCTTCGACGCGTCCGGTCCTAGCCGCTCATCGAGAGCACTTGCAAACGCCTCTGCGCCGGGTGTGCGTTCGATGGCGCTATAGACGCTGAGCGCAACCCTGCCCGAAGATACCAGCACCCGCTTCATCTCGCGGACAGCGCAGGCTCGATCCGGGAAGAACTGGAGACCGAGTTGGCAAAGAACGAGGTCGATCGCGCCGTCATTAACCGGGAGTGCGAGGGCACTGCCTTGCAGCCATTCAATTGGCACACCTGTGTGCGGCACGGACCGCGCGACGGTGAGCATACCCTCATTCAAATCAAGCCCGATGACACGTCCCGTCGTGACCCGTTCGGCAGCCAGGCGCGTCACCACGCCAGTTCCGCAAGCAACGTCGAGTACGGCTTCTCCGCGCTTTGGCTGCACGCGATCGATAAGATCGGCTGCCCATATCGAAGTGATCGCCGGTACGAGGTAGCGCTGGTAAAGCTCGGGCGCGCTGCCATCGAGTTGCCAATGCTCGTGCCCTGACATGGCGCACCTGCAAGATATCGCCTGTTAGCAACGGTACCATGCCACGCCACTGGTGTCTGCTCAGATGCGACGTTCCCTCCGGAATTGTGGTGAGGTGAACGTCCAGGAAGGGTTGAGCTCGGTCGTTCAGAGTGATTGGTCCGACCCTAGGGCGACCGTCCCAAATTAACTGTGCCGCCTTACCCCCAGACGAACAGCGCCGCCAGGCCGACCGTGCCGATGACCAGCCGCCACCAGCCGAACAGCGAATAGCCGTGGCGCGAGACGTAGTTGAGCAGGAAGCGCACGACGATAAGCGCCGCGACGAAGGCCGCGATGAAGCCGGCGGCGATGACGGGCAGATCGGCGCTGGTCAGCACGTTGCGGTTCTTGAAGAGGTCGAAGGCGAAGGCGCCGACCATTGTCGGCATGGCGAGGAAGAAGGAGAATTCTGCAGCCGCGCGTTTGTCGACGCCCAGAAGCAGCGCGCCGACGATCGTCGAGCCGGAGCGCGACGTGCCGGGGATCAGCGAAAGGCACTGGAACAGTCCGATCTGCAGATAGAGCCTGAGCGGAAACCGCTCGACGTCATGGTAGAGCGGCTTCGGCTTGAAGCGATCCACCCACAGCAGGACGACGCCGCCGATGATCAGCATGATACAAATCAGCCTCGGCGATTCAAACAGCACCGTCTTGATGAAGCCATGCCCCAGGGCGCCGATGACAGCCGCCGGCAGGAAGGCGACGAGGATGCCGAGGACGAAATGCCGCGTCACCCGATCACGCGGCAGATCGACCAGCATCTGCCACAGACGATGGAAATAGACGCTGAGGATTGCCAGTATGGCGCCGAGCTGGATCAGGATCTCAAAGGCCTTGCCGGTTGAATGGAAGCCGAGAAAATGGCCCGCAAGCAGGATATGGCCAGTCGACGACACCGGAATGAACTCGGTCATGCCTTCGATCATGCCGAGCAGCAGCGCTTCGACGATGGTCTGGCTTTCCATGGAAACCTCGGCGTTCGAGTGAGGGCTTTGAAGAACGGTTTGCTTGTCATGGCGCGGAACTCCTCCTATAGGTCGCAGCACCCTGACGGCCACCTGAATCGGGGCGGCCAAGACTTACCGGCGCAGCCGGCGATTTGCCAGTGCGCTCTATTATCGCGGGACCATGCTGACGCTTTTCCACCACCCGATGTTCGCCACCTGCCGCTTCGTTCGCCTCGCTTTCGGCGAGTATGGCGAGGAGCTGGCGCTGATCGAGGAAAAGCCGTGGATGCGGCGCAAGGAATTCCTGGCGCTGAACCCGGCCGGCACGCTGCCGATCCTGCTTGCCGAGGGCGACGTGCCGATCGTCGGCGCCATGGTCATCGCCGAATATCTCGACGAGACGCGCGGCGTGCTCAAGCGCGACAAGCGGCTGTTCGCCGAGGACCCGATGGGGCGCGCCGAAATCCGCCGGCTGACCGACTGGTATCTCAACAAGGCCGATAGCGAGGTGACCCGGCATCTGGTGCGCGAGCGCGTGCTGAAGCCGGTCATGCCGGAAACGGCGGGCGGCGGTTCGCCCGATTCGGCAGCGATCCGTGCCGCCCGCGCCAACATCCGCCAGCACATGAAATACACTAACTGGCTGGCCGGCACACGCCAATGGCTGGCCGGCAACAAGGTCACCTATGCCGACCTCGCGGCGGCGGCTGCGCTGTCGGTGCTCGACTATCTCGGCGAGATCGACTGGCGCGAACACGCTGCCGCGCGCGAATGGTATGCACGGGTGAAATCACGGCCATCGTTCCGGCCGCTTTTGTCCGACCGGGTGCGCGGCCTGTCGCCGGTGTCACATTATGCGGACCTCGATTTCTAGAGCGCAAAAGCTGCGCGCGCTGATCGACCGCGAGGCACGGCGCGCCGGTTTCGATGCCGTTGCCGTCACCACGCCCGATGCCATCCCGCTGGCGCCGGCCCGGCTTGCCGAATTCGTCGCCGACGGCTTCCACGGTTCGATGGGCTGGATCGCCGATACTCTCGAGCGCCGCGGCGAGCCGACGGCTCTTTGGCCTGAGGTTCGCTCGATCATTGTGCTGGCGATGAACTACGGCCCCGACCACGACCCGCGCGAGATCCTTGCAAAGCGCGACCGTGGCGCGATCTCGGCCTATGCGCAGAACCGCGACTATCATGACGTCATGAAAGGCCGGCTGAAGGAGATCGCCGGCAAGATCGTTGCGCGCGCCGGCGGCGACGTGAAAGTGTTCGTCGATACTGCTCCGGTGATGGAAAAGCCGCTGGCGGAAGCCGCCGGCCTCGGCTGGCAAGGCAAGCACACCAATCTGGTCAGCCGCGAGCACGGCTCCTGGCTGTTCCTCGGCACCATCTTCACGACGGCCGAGCTTGCGCCCGATACGCCCGAGGACGACCATTGCGGCTCGTGCCGCGCCTGTCTCGACGTCTGCCCGACCGACGCCTTTCCGGCTCCCTACCGGCTCGATGCGCGACGCTGCATCTCCTATCTCACCATCGAGAACAAGGGACCGATCCCGCATGAGTTCCGGGAAAACATCGGCAACCGCATCTATGGCTGCGACGACTGCCTGGCCGCCTGCCCGTGGAACAAGTTTGCTCGGGCGGCATCCGAGGCAAAGCTCGTCGCCCGCGCGGACTTGCGCGAACCGCCGCTCGCCGATCTCTTGGAACTCGACGACGCTGCCTTCCGGTCGTTCTTTAGCGGTTCGCCGATCAAACGCATCGGTCGCGACCGCTTTGTCCGCAATGTGCTGATCGCCGCCGGCAATTCCGGCGAACCCTCGCTCGGCAATGCCGTGCGCGCGCTGCTCGGCGATGCCTCGCCGCTGGTGCGCGGCGCGGCGGTATGGGCGCTGTCGCGGCTTGTGCCAGAGACCGAATTTGCCAAATGTGCCACCGCTGCACTGGAAGCGGAAGGCGACGAGGCCGTGCAACGCGAATGGCGCCTGGCGCTGGCAGACAAAATCGAGGCGCATGCATGAGCGAGAAGCAGATCTTTATTTTCGGCGCCGGCTATTCAGGCAAGGCATTTGCCCGAGCCAACAAGGATGCCGGCCCAATCCTTGGGACGACACGCGCAGCGGAGAAATTCAAAGCGCTGCGGCAAGCTGGAATCCAGCCGCTGCTTTTCGATGGCGCGCTGACACCCGACGCGCTGAAGAAAACAACCCATCTCGTCGTCTCGGTGGCGCCGGAAGAGGCCGGCGACCCGGTGCTGAATGCGGCGCGCGGGACAATCGCGGCAGAGATGCCGGCGCTCGAATGGATCGCCTATCTCTCCACCGTCGGCGTCTATGGCGACCATGGCGGCGGCTGGGTGGACGAGACCGCCGAATGCCGGCCGCTGTCGAAGCGCTCGATGCTGCGTGTCGCCGCTGAGCAGGACTGGCTGAAACTGGGTCGGGATATCGGCCGGCCGGTGGCGATCCTGCGGCTTTCCGGCATTTACGGGCCGGGCCGCAATGCCCTGGTCAATCTGGAAAACGGCACCGCGCGGCGGCTGGTCAAGCCGGGCCAGGTGTTCAACCGCATCCATTGCGACGACATTGCGGGGGCGCTCTGGCATCTGCTCAAGGACAATCGCGGCGGTATCTTCAACGTCACCGACGACCTGCCGGCGCCGCCGCAGGACGTCGTCGCCTATGCCGCGGGGCTGATGGGCGTCACACCGCCGCCCGAGATTCCGTTCGAGACCGCCCAACTTTCGCCCATGGCGCGGTCCTTCTATGGCGAAAACAAGCGTGTCGCCAACACAGCGCTCAAGGCGGCCGGCTATCGCTTCCGCTTTCCCGACTACCGGGCGGCCTTCGACCATATGTGGGCTGACGGCAACTGGCGCGACGGCGAGGCGCGCAGCCCGATGAAACGGTCGTGATCGAAACCGCGCGCCGGGCGTGATATGATTCGACTTAATTCGCAGAGGGGTTCTGCTTCATGAAAACGTTGAAGCGATCATTACCCGGTAGAACGCTGCTGCTGACCGCAGCGCTCGCCGTTCTCGCCCTGACGGGGCTTGCAGCGCGACCCGCAGCGGCCGAGGAACTGGCAAAAAACCTGTTCGGCGCCAAAAAACTGCCGGCCGTGGCTGCGCCGCAGTCGATCGGCTTCTATTCCAAGGGCTGCTTTGCCGGCGGCGTCGCCATTCCCCTGGACGGCCCGAAATGGGAGGTTATGCGGCCTTCGCGCAACCGCCGCTGGGGCCATCCGACAATGATCGCGCTGATCGAGAAACTGTCGCGCGACGCCGCGGCCGACGGCTGGCCCGGCCTGTTGGTCGGCGACATTTCGCAGCCGCGCGGCGGCCCGATGCTGAGCGGCCATGCATCGCACCAGATCGGCCTCGACGCCGACATCTGGCTGACGCCGATGCCCGACCGCAAGCTTTCGATCGAGCAGCGCGAAAACATGAGCGCCACCTTGCTTGTCGACGAAAAGACCCACCTGGTGAAAGATGCGCTCTGGGTTCCGGCGCATATGCGGCTCCTGAAGCGCGCGGCAAGCTACGCGGATGTCGAGCGCATCCTGGTCAATCCGGGCATCAAGAAGAAGCTCTGCGACACGGTGAAAGGCGACCGCGCATGGCTGCGCAAGGTCAGGCCGTTCTGGGGCCACGACTATCACTTCCACATTCGCATCGGCTGCCAGCCCGGCTCGCCCAATTGCAAAGCGCAGGAAAACACGGCGCCCGGCGAGGGCTGCGACCAGTCGCTGGCATGGTGGTTCACCGAGGAACCGTGGCGTCCCAACAAGAACCCGGATAGACCGAAAGCGCGCGACGTGATGACCATGGCGAGCCTGCCCGCAGCATGTCAGGCCGTGCTCGATGGGCCAGATCCGGCTTCGGCGGAGGCGGTCACCTATTATGGCGACGGCGTGCCGGTCGCGACTGCACCCGTTCTCACAAAGGCTCCATCGCCGGCGCGGGCATCCGCAAGCGGCGCGGCGGCGCTCCCGGCCTCAGTCAGCGCCTTCGCGGCAACGCCCGAGATCGGCATTCCGCTGCCTCGGCCGCGGCCGGGGAACTGACGCGATATTAGGAAAGGCGGTCGATCGATCGTCTGGAATCCTGCTCTGCGAAGGCGTTCAACGCAGCAGCGCTCGAAGATCGCGGCATGGATACTAGGGTCTCCGCGACGTCGCTTCGCTCCTGCTCCGCCCTAGGATCCATGCCGATACAGTGGTCGAGGAGTGCAGCGATCCGGGTTGCCCGCAGGCATGCCTTCGTACCCGGTTCGGCCTGACCTGAGGCCACATCCGACCCATCCTGCTCCGAATCCTGGCCGCCTCATTTCGAAAACCGATTTCCCTTTCCCGGGTCATGCGCTAGTCAACGAAAGAACGGCGGAACGCCACTTGAACCGGGACGGACGAGAGCATGCCAGGCGACGACGACACAGCGCTGCAGTTTCCGGTCCTGATCGGCGACATTGGCGGCACCAATGCGCGCTTTTCGATCGTGCTCGACGCGAACTCGGAACCAACCGAACCACAGATCGTCCAGACCGCCAATTTCAAGACGATCGACGAGGCGATCCAGACGGCGGTGCTCGACCGCTCGCCGGTCCGACCCAACTCCGCCGTGCTGGCGGTGGCCGGCCCGGTCGACAGCGACGAGATCCCGCTCACCAATTGCCCATGGATCGTCAAACCGAGACAGATGTTCGCCAGCCTCGGCGTCAGCGACGTCGTGGTGCTCAATGATTTCGAGGCACAGGCGCTGGCTGTCGTCGCGCTCGGCGAAGAGCATATGGAGAAGATCGGCGGCGACGCGCCGGAACCGAATTCGGGGCGGGTGGTGCTCGGTCCGGGGACCGGGCTCGGCGTAGCTGGGCTCGTCTATGCGCTGGATCACTGGATACCGGTGCCCGGCGAGGGCGGCCATATGGATATCGGACCGCGCTCGCCGCGCGATTTCGAGGTCTTTGTTCATATCGAGAAACTCGACGGCCGCATCTCCGGCGAACAGATCCTGTCCGGCCGCGGCCTGGTCAATGCCTATCGGGCGGTCGCCAAGGCGGACGGCAAGCCGGCCCCCTTCACCACGCCGGCCGAGGTCACCGCCGCGGCATTGGCCAAGTCAGATCCAGTGGCCGAGGAAGCGCTGTCGATGTTCGTTACCTGCCTCGGGCGCACCGCCGGCGACCTTGCGCTGGTGTTCATGAGCCGCGGCGGCGTCTTCCTGACCGGCGGCATTGCGCAGAAAATCCTGCCGGCGCTGAAAACCGGCAATTTCCGCACCGCCTTCGAGGATAAGGCGCCGCACAGCGAGCTGATGCGCACCATGCCCGTCTATGTGATCACCCATCCGCTGGCAGCGCTTTCCGGCCTTGCCGCCTATGCCAGAAACCCGTCGCTGTTCGGCGTCCAGACGGCAGGACGGCGCTGGCGGGCCTGACCCCACGAAGTTTTGCCGGCCTCTGCCATAGGCAAGCCGCCACTAGGGCGCTAAGAGGATTGCCGAATGATGCCTGTCGCGCAAAAGTGTGTAGCGGTTTTGCGATCACGACATGCATAAAACATAACCTAAAGCGCGTCGCATGAGGCCGGCCGAACGCGACGCGCTTTAGCCCGGCCGCGGAGCCGAACCGACATCACGGAACGATCCCGACTTGAACCAGTCGCCAAACCACCAAGCCAAAGCCCGGCCCGGCGAGATCGTGGCGGTGATCCGCCGCATCATCGCCGAGAACAGCCGCGACTATCGCTGGTATTATGTTCTGGCCGTTCTCTGCCTGGTGACGGTTGCCGTCACGACCGCCTTCACCGCCTGGATCATGAAGGATGTCGTCGACCAGATCTTCTACGAGCAGCGCGGCGATCTCATCGCGCTGATCTGCGTGTCAATCCTGGGCGCCTTCATGCTGCGCGGGCTGGCCACCTACGGCCAGGCCGTGACACTGGCCAGAATCGGCAACAATCTGGTGGCGCGCTACCAGCGCCGCATCTTCGCTCATCTGATGAAGCTCGGCATCGGTTTCTTCAACGACACGCGCTCGGGACGGCTGGCCGCCCAGATCAACGAGAACGTCAACGGCATCCGCGACCTGCTGTCGATGACGCTGACATCCGTGGCACGCGACGCCGTATCGCTGATCGCGCTGATCGGCGTCATGATCTGGCAGGATCCGATGCTGTCCCTGATGTCGCTGCTGATCGGGCCGCCGCTGATCTACACCGTCGTCTACCTGACCCGCAGAATAAGGCGCGCCACGCGCGAAGCCGTGCAGATCAACTCGCGGCTGATCGGCGCCATGCAGGAAGCGACGCAAGGCATCGCCATCGTCAAGGCCTTTACGCTGGAGGACGAGCTGTCGCGCCGCATCAGCGGCCTTGTCGACGGTGCCGAGCAGCGGGCAAACCGCATCGCCCGCGTCTCGGAACGATTGACGCCGATCTCCGAAATGCTGGCCGGCTTCGCCGTCGCCGGCGTCATTGCCTATTCCGGCTACCGGGCAGCCGTCGGCGGCCAGCCGCCTGGCGCGGTCTTTGCCTTCATCACCGCCCTGCTGCTCGCTTACGATCCGGCCCGGCGGCTGGCGCGCATGCAGGTCGGCATGGAACGGGCGCTGGTCAATGCCCGCATGATCTACGAGCTGCTCGACCTCGAGCCGCAGCAAGGCGACGCGCCCGGAGCGGCCGAAGCGAAGATCCCCAGGGGCGAGGTGCGCTTCAACAACGTGTCGTTCGGCTATGTCGCCGACGCACCAGTGCTGCAGGACCTTAGCTTCATTGCCGCCGCCGGCAAGATGACGGCCATCGTCGGCGCCTCGGGCGCCGGCAAGTCGACGCTGGTGGCGCTTCTGCAGCGTTTCCACGATGTCGAGGCGGGCAGCATCGAGGTCGACGGCCAGGACATTTTAGAGGTGACCAAGCAGTCGCTGCGCCGCTCTATCGCCTATGTCTCGCAGCAGCCCTATCTGTTCGAAGGCACTATTCGTGACAACATCCGCTACGGGCGGCTGAGCGCCAGCGACGCCGAGATCGAACTGGCGGCACAACAGGCCGAGGCCGATGGCTTCATCCGCCAGCAGCCGCTAGGCTATGACACCCCTGTCGGTGAGGGCGGCGTGACGCTGTCGGGCGGCCAGCGCCAGCGCCTGTCGATCGCCCGCGCCATCGTCCGGCAGGCGCCGATCCTGCTGCTCGACGAGGCGACCTCGGCGCTCGACAACGAGGCCGAAGCGCGCGTCCAGCAGGCGCTGACCAAGGTGATGCAAGGGCGCACGACCATCGTCATCGCGCACCGGCTGTCGACGGTGGTCAATGCCGACCACATCATCGTGCTGGAACAGGGCCGGATGGTCGAGCAAGGCGCGCATGCCTCGCTGATGGCAGACCCGCACAGCGTATATGCCCGGTTCCACCGGGTGCAGGGCAACAAGGGGCTGGGGCTTGTCGACGACGGCAAGCCAATCCAAACTCCGCTGCGGCGCGCGAAAAAAGCGGTTGGGAGAAATTTATGAGCGGTACGGCCACAAACGACCCCCCCGTCAATGAAATGGGCCTGGTGGTGGTCGGCGCGGCCGGCCGGATGGGCCAGGCGCTGATCCGCGCCATCCACACCATCCCGGGCGCCCGCGTCGCGGGCGCGATCGAGCGGGCCGGCTCGCCGCATCTCGGCAAGGATGCCGGCGAGCTTGCCGGCATCGGCAATATCGGCGTGACGATCGGCGACGATCCGCTGCCGGCCTTCGCCAAGGCCGACGGCGTGCTCGATTTCACGAGCCCGGCAGCGACGGTCGAATTCGCCGGCTATGCGGCGCAGGCGCGCATCGCCCATGTCATCGGCACCACCGGCTGCTCGGCGGACGACAATGCCAAAATCGCGGCGGCGGCGCGCCACGCGACGGTGGTCAAGTCAGGCAATATGAGCCTCGGCGTCAATCTGCTGGCGGTGCTGGTCGAGCAGGCGGCGCGCGCGCTCGATGCCGACGATTTCGACATCGAGATCCTGGAAATGCATCACCGGCACAAGGTCGACGCACCCTCGGGCACCGCGCTGCTGCTCGGCGAAGCCGCCGCCACTGGGCGCGCCATCGACCTCGACGGGAACAGCGTGCGGTCTCGCGACGGCCATACCGGCGTGCGAAAAACGGGCTCGATCGGCTTCGCCACGCTGCGCGGCGGCTCGGTGGTCGGCGACCACTCCGTGATGCTGGCCGGCACCGGCGAGCGCATCACGCTCGCCCATCACGCCGAGGACCGGGCGATCTTTGCCCGCGGCGCGGTCAAGGCCGCACTGTGGGCGCGCGGCAGGAAGCCGGGACTGTATTCGATGCGCGACGTGCTCGGACTCGCCTGAGACGATCTGATCCACAAACTGAAGGAGCAAAAATGTCGGGAACTCTCGTGCTCGTACGCCATGGCCAGAGCGAATGGAATCTGAAGAATCTTTTCACCGGCTGGCGCGACGTCGACCTGACCGAGCTGGGCCACGCCGAGGCCAAGGCGGCGGGAGCCAAGCTGAAGGCGCGCGGCATGAAATTCGACGTCGCCTTCACGTCGTCGCTGATCAGGGCGCAGAAGACCTGCCAGCACATCCTCGACGCGGTCGGCCAGAGCGATCTCGAGACCATTCGCGACCAGGCGCTGAACGAGCGCGACTATGGCGACCTCTCCGGCCTCAACAAGGACGATGCGCGCAAGAAATGGGGCGAGGACCAGGTGCATGTCTGGCGCCGCTCCTACGACGTGCCGCCGCCGGGCGGCGAAAGCCTGAAGGACACCGGCGCGCGCGTCTGGCCCTATTATCTGCACGACCTGCAGCCGCATGTGTTGCGCGGCGGCACCGTGCTGGTGGCGGCGCACGGCAATTCGCTGCGCGCGCTGATCATGGCGCTGGACGGCAAGTCGGGCGAGGAGATTGTCAGACTGGAGCTCGGCACCGGCGTCCCGGTCATCTATAAGCTCAACGCCGATTCCACCGTGGCTTCGAAGGAAGTGCTGGAGGACTGAGTCGGCGAGCGGGTTTCAAAAAGCGCGTTGACACTCACCCCTTGCCCGCCTAAAGAGCCCGCACCAGCCCAGATGGCGGAATTGGTAGACGCGCACGGTTCAGGTCCGTGTTCCGCAAGGAGTGGAGGTTCGAGTCCTCTTCTGGGCACCAAATTGCTGTTTCGAACTGTTTGACATGGTTCAGAGACCCTCAGAAAAAGCCCGGTTTGTCCGGGCTTTTTTGTTGTCTGGTTGTCCGTCGGCGTCCAATGGGGTTTGTTTCGTCCGACATGATCGTAAAAACGGTGGCCCTGCTGACCGGGAAGGCTGCCTGATGGCGATGCGCCGGCGCGTTTCGCATTCTTCTGTTGCCAGTCGCCCGCCTGGCTGTGGCGATCAGCCTGATTCAGAAGCTCCGAGAAAAGCCCGGCCGACCACAGCTTGCCTCAACCAAGCGCCATCATCGTGATTGGCACATTCGGGTGTTAGCTGTACCATTCCTACGCCGGTCGTCGACGTGGCGTGTTCCGGCGAGGGAGAAATGTCCATGTTACGATCAATTTCGCTTGCAGTTTTCCTGGCGGTCGTTCCTGCGACAGCCTTTGCAAATTCATGCCCGACCACTATGGCCGCGATCGACGCGGCGTTGCCGACCGCGACGCTAGCCGAGGCCGATAAGACCAAAGTCAAGGAACTGCGCGCCCAGGGCGAGAAATTGCACGCCGCCGGCGATCACGCAGGATCAGAGGCTGCCCTCAACCAAGCCAAGACGATGCTCGGCATATAGCTGCGATCAACGCGGCTTTCCTGGCCGATTTTCTTGGCTGATTGCCGGGCTTTTGTTCGGTTGTCGGCCGTTGAGGATCGCGGCCTTGACCGGTTGAAGCAGGCCCGGGCTGGGTTGGATCAGCCCAGGCCGATGCGCTTGGCACCTAGCCGGAACATGGCCTCGGCGTCCGGCTCGAAGCGGAAGGTGCCGATGAAATCGTCGGCGCAGTAGTTCGGCAGCGTCTTGCGCAGCGCGGCGGAAAAGTTTCGCGCTTCGTCGATCCGCCCCGCCAGCGCAAGGCAGTGGGCGGCGATCGCCAGGATGATGGCATGGGCGTTGGGACGGGCGGCTGCCTTCAGCGCCCATTCGGCAGCCTCGTCGAACTGGCCGAGGCGGACATGCGCCATCGCCCTGGCGCCAAGCATGCCGAACAGCAGCGGATCGAACGGGCTCAGATGGCGCGAGTGATCGGATGAACCGATCGCCGCGTTCGGATCACCCGACTGCGAGTGTACAAACGAAAGCGCGTAGTGGCCGAGCGCAAAATTCGGGCTGAGGTCGACGGCCCGTTCCAGCTCGAGCAGGGATCCGTCCTGCTCGCCGCGCAGCCACAGCGCCCGGCCCATGGCCCAGTGGGCGGCCGGATTGTGATCGTCGACCAGAAGACTTTGGCCGGCCGCCTCGAAGGCGAGCGCGCTTTCCCTGTCGCGGTCTCCCCAGCGCTGAAAGGCGTTCTGCCAATGGGTGAACGACAGGCCGGCATAGGCACGGGCGAAGGTCGGATCCAGCTTCAGGGCCATGTCGAAGAAATGCCGGGCCTGTTCGTTTTCCGTGCGGGTGAAGCGATACATATGCCAGAGGCCGCGATGGTAGGCCTCCCAGGCATTCAGCGAGTTGGGCGCTTTCAGCATGGCGCGGTTGCGCTCGACCATCTCGATCTCGGCCGAGATCGACGAGACTATGCTGTTGCCGATCTCGTCGAGGACGGCAAAGATGTCGTCCGGCCTGCGTTCGAACGTCTCGGCCCAGACGATCCTGGCCGTGCGCACGTCGACAAGTTCGACGCTGACGACGACGGGGCCTGCCTGGCTGCGCACGGTGCCGGTGGCGACATAGTCGACGTTGAGCCGCCGGCCGGCATCTTCCGGCGCGATGTTTTTTTCCGCCAGCGCAAAGACCGAGCCGCGGGCGATGACGAAGAAATCCCTGAGCTTGGCCAAGCGGGTGATGATGTCGTGGGTGAGGCCGTCAGCCAATCCACCGCGAGGGCCGCCACGAGGGTCGCCGACAGCCGCCTCCTCGACAAACGGCATTATCGCGAGCGAGGCCTTGCACGATGCAGCAACTCCGGAATCGGGCAGCACAATTGACGCTTGCGGGGCCGCGGGCACGAGTGCCAGTCGCGCCCGGAGTGTCGCAGCAGTTCGTTCGCTGCGGATCGTTCGCCATGCCTCACGAACGGGTCCAAAATCCAGATCTTCCGAAGCAAACAGCTGCGCCGCAGAAGCGAGATGCTCCTCACAGGCGGCGATCTGGCCGCGCCGTGCGAGCCCTGCCAGAAGAGCCACATGCGCGCGCCCGTCGAAGGGAGCGAGTTCCACCCACCTTTCCAGATGCGCGGACATTTCGTCGGCATCCGCCGGGAGCTTGCTGACGAGATGTTCCAGAATGGCGGCGTGCCACGAGCTGAAGCGGCGGCGTTGCGCGATCAGCCAGCTGTTGAAATGCGGGCTGCGGTCGATCTCCAGCCCGTCGAGGAAATCGCCGACGAATAGTCCGGACAAGGCCTGCAGCCGCTCCAGATCAAGCGTCTCGATTCCTCTAGCGGCGGCCGAGGCGATGTCGATCGCGTCGACGGAAACGCCTTTCAGATCAAGGGCGATCATGTCGCCAGGCGTTTCGATCCTGTGGCGATCCGGTTCGTCGAGAACGCCCCTGAGCTTGCTGAGGCACCAGCGAAGCTCGCCCCTCGGATCGTTCGGAACATCCCACAAAAGCTCGCACAAACGGCTGCGACCGACGGCATGCGGCGCAAGCGCCAGATAGGCGAAGAGCGCGCGCAACTTGCGCGATGCCGGTAGCTGCACCGTGGCGCCGTCGCGGATGACCGTCAGCGGTCCGAGCAGCCGCACGGACAGCCCGGCCGTTGCGCTGTCGAGGCTCGATCGAGCGGATTCCACGTGCGTTTCCACGCTTGCTCCCACGCTGGCCAGTTGTCCTCTGTTCTACCATCGAAAGCGATAGAGTGCATCCGGCAACGAATTTCCGCGCCGGCTGCCGGCATTGCCCTTTTCCGGGCCACATGCCGGCAAGGCAACCGTACCGCGGCAAGGTCTCGAAACCTCGCCGCCCAAGCCGCCGGTTTGTAACCGGTTCGTGACGACGACAACTCGCGACAACAAAAAGAGGAGAACAGACATGTTGCAGCAACGGAAAATCAGGACCACGGCTGGCCGTGGCCGCCTGTTCGACAGCATTGTCGACACGGTCGGCGATACGCCGGTGATCAGGGTCAACAATCTCGGCCCCGACCACGTGACGATCTATGTGAAGGCCGAGTTCTTCAATCCGGCGGCGTCGGTGAAGGACCGGCTGGCGCTCAACATCATCGAGGAGGGCGAGCGCAGCGGCGCCTTGAAGCCGGGCCAGACCGTCGTCGAGGCGACCAGCGGCAACACCGGCATCGGGCTGGCGATGGTCTGTGCGCAGAAGGGCTATCCGCTGGTGGTGACGATGGCCGACAGTTTCTCCATTGAGCGCCGCAAGCTGATGCGCATGCTAGGCGCCAAGGTGGTGCTGACGCCGCGCGCCCAGAAGGGTTTTGGCATGTACAACAAGGCGGTCGAGCTCGCCGAGGCCAACGGCTGGTTCCTGGCCCGCCAGTTCGAGACCAAGGCCAATGCCGCCATTCACGAGGCGACGACGGCGCGAGAGATCATCAACGACTTCGCCGGATCGCGGCTCGACTGCTTCGTCACCGGCTACGGAACGGGCGGCACCGTCGTCGGTGTCGGGCGCGTGCTGCGCCGTGAGCGTCCCGAAACCCGGATCGTGCTGGCCGAACCCGCCAACGCCCAGCTCATCGGCAGCGGCAAGGCGCAGGAGCGCGGCGCCGACGGCGCGCCGGCCGCCAGCCATCCGGCGTTCGAGCCGCACCCGATCCAGGGCTGGACGCCGGATTTCATTCCCAACGTGTTGCAGGAGGCGGTCGACGCCAGCCTCTATGACGAGGTGGTGCCTGTTCCCGGGCCCGAGGGCATCAAATGGGCCAAGGCGCTGGCGCAAAAGGAAGGGATTTTCACCGGCATCTCCGGCGGAGCCACTTTTGCGGTGGCGCGCCAGATCGCGGAAAAAGCCGCACCCGGCTCGGTGATCCTATGCATGCTTCCCGACACCGGCGAACGCTACATGACGACGCCGCTGTTCGACGGCATCGAAGCCGAGATGGACGCGGAGGAGATCGCGCTGTCGCGGTCGACGCCGGGCTGCCAGTTCCCGGCCGAATGATTGCGCATCGGGAGCGACGCGGATGGACGCCATGCTGAAGGCCGCCGGCACTGCCGGTATGGTTGCCGAAGAAACGCTCGACCCGGTCGACTGGGCCGATGTGCAGGCGCTGTCGCACCGGATCGTCGACGATGCCGTCGACTATCTGCGCGATGTCCGGGAACGCCCGGTGTGGCGGGACATGCCGGCGGAGGTGAGGGAATTCTTCGCGGCACCGCTGCCGCGGTCGCCTCAGCCGCTCGCCCAAGTCTATGGCGAGGTCACCGACAAGGTGATGGTCTATCCGATGGGCAACATCCATCCGCGCTTCTGGTCCTGGTATATGGGATCGAGCAATTTCACCGGGGCGCTCGGTGATTTCCTGGCGGCGATTCAGGGCTCCAACCTTGGCGGCGGCAACCATGCCGCCGCGCTGATGGACAGCCAGGTCGTCGACTGGTGCAAGCAGATGATGGGCTTTCCCCAATCGGCCAGCGGCACGCTGGTCAGCGGCGGCTCGATGGCCAACATCATCGGCCTGACGGTGGCACGCAACACCAAGGCGGGCATCGACGTGCGCGAGCATGGCGTTGCCGCCATCGAGAAGCCGCTGCGTTTCTATGGCTCGGATCAGCTTCACTCCTGCCACCGCAAGGCGATGGAAGCACTCGGCCTTGGCAACAATGCGCTGCGCCGTATCCCGACCGACGCCGGATTGCGGATCGACATCGAGGCCCTGCGGGCGGCGATCACCGAAGATCGTGCGGCCGGGTTCAAGCCGGCGTGCATCATCGGCAATGCCGGCACGGTGAACACCGGAGCGATCGACAATCTGCAGGCGCTTGCAAAGCTGGCGCATGAGGAAGACGTCTGGTTCCATGTCGACGGCTGCATCGGCGCGTTGATCGCCATCGCGCCAGAGAATGCTCATCGCGTCGCCGGTATCGAATGGGCCGATTCGGTCGCACTCGATCCGCACAAATGGCTGCATGCGCCGTTCGAGGTGGGCTGCGCGCTGGTGCGGGATGCTTCAGCGCATCGCAAAACCTTCGCGGTCACGCCGGAATATCTGGAATCGACGCCGCGCGGCCTCGCCTCCGGACACTGGCTGCATGATTACGGCCTGCAGACGTCACGTGGTTTTCGCGCGCTGAAAGTGTGGATGGCGCTGAAGGAGCACGGCATCGAGAAGTTCGGCCGCCTGATCGACCAGAACATCGCGCAGGGACATTATCTCGGCACGCTGATCGAGGCCGAGCCGCTGCTGGAACTCGTCGCGCCACCGAGCATCAACATCGTCTGTTTCCGCTACCGCGGCGACGGGCTGGCCAGCAAGGCCCTGAAGGCGGTCAACACCGAGATCATGCTGAGGCTGCAGGAGGAAGGCATCGCCGCCCTTTCGGATACGACGGTGCACGGCCAGCATTGCCTCAGGGTAGCGATCAACAACTACCGCACCCGGCGCGAGGACCTGGACCTGCTGGTGCGGGAAATAGTGCGGCTTGGGCAGGAGATACTAAGGCTTGGCGTCGCCGGCTAAGGGCCGTCAAACAAAGGCAATCGCTTCAGACAAATCACAGCGCCCAATTCGTGTGGATGATCGACTGTTGATGTCGGCGCTGCCCCTCACCTGCCTGCCGGCAGGTGAGGGGCAGCGCAAACCTGAAACCACTTTCCCTGTGCCCCGCAACGAGGATCACGCGTCAAGCCAGACCTTCTCGAAATGCTGCTCGAGCGACTGGTGCTGCTCGCAGCCGTGCACGCCTTTGCGGAACGTGCGGTAGACCGAGCGCCAGTAGGGCTGGATGATGACGCCGGAGTCGCGCAAATTCTGTTCAATCTTGGCCATGATCTCCTTGCGGGCGCCCGCGTCGGGTGTGGCCAGCGACTTGTCGAGCAAGGCGTCGAACTCCGGATTGGCGTAGGCGGTCTCGTTCCACGCGGCGCCGGATCTGTAGGCCAGCGCCAGCACCTGGACGCCCAGCGGCCGGCCGAGCCACTCGGTGCAGGAGAAAGGATATTTGCTCCAGTCGTTCCAGAACGTCGCCGCCGGCAACACGGTGCGTTTGACCTTCAGCCCAGCGTCGCGCATCTGCGCGGCGATGGCGTCGCCGGTGTTCTTCTGCCAGTCGACATCGACGGAGATGAGCTCGAATTCGTGGTCTGACTTGCCGGCCTCGGCAAGCAACGCCTTGGCTTGATCGACATTGCGGACGGCCGGGCCGATATCGGCGTATTCGGCATGCATCGGCCCAACATGGTGGTTCTCGGCCGGCTTGCCCCTGTCGTCCATGCCGATCTTCAGGATTGCGGCATTGTCGACCGCGAGCTGGGCGGCGCGCCGCACCCTGATGTCGTCATAGGGTGGATTTCCGACGTTGAAGCGCGCGACGATGGTCGAGCCGGTGGCAAGCTCCGAATTGCTCAGATCCATGGCGTCGGTTTGCGACACCGTATCGGCGGCGGTTTCGTGGTTGGTGTCGATCTCGCCCGATTCGAAGGCCGAGAACATCGCATTGGGATCGGAGCCGTAGTCGACCCATTGGATACCGTCGAGCCAGAAGTCGCCTTTCCACCATGGCTTGTCCTTGCGGCGGACCTCGGCGCCAACCTCGGCGTCCCACGCCACCAATTCGCAAGGTCCAGTGGTGATCGCCAGCGCCTTCAGCGGATCGCCTTCGCCATCGTAGCTGCGATGCATGATCAGCGCCGGATAGTCGGTCAAGCCGGCAATCAGCGAAATGTCGGGCTTCGGCAGATTGAGCCGGACGGTAAAGTCGTCGACACGCTCGATGCCGCCGTCGATCGGTTTCTTGGTGGCGGCGTCGACCAGCGCGCCCATGCGCTCGGCGACCGAATTGCCGGCAACGCTCGCATCGCACCAGCGCGTCAGGTTGTGGACGACGTCGTCGGCGTTGAAGGGGTCGCCGTTCGACCAGGTGATGCCCTTGCGGACATGCAGCGTCAGCACGCGGGCGTCGTCACTGGTCTCCCAGCTCTCGAGCAACCACGGCTCGAAGGTGAAATCGCGATTCCAGCGCACCAGATATTCGTTGCACTGGCGGGCGACGTTGGACATCTCGACGCCGTCGAAGGTGCGCGGATCCTTCCAGCCCTTGACGTTCATGGCGACGCGCAGGACGCCGCCGCGCCTCGGCTCTTCGGCCGCCCTGGCAGGCGAGGGCGCAAGGCCGCCGAGCGCCAGCGCGCCGGCGGCGCTGACGCCAAGTGCGGCCATGGTGGCAAGATACTCGCGCCGGTTCATGCCGCCCTTCTTGAAGCCGTCGGCGACGGGCTCGGCCTGCGGATGCAACGCTCTGTCGGTCAGCATGAACTTCATCGTCGAATCCTCCCTGTCGGCGCCCGGTCGACCGCGTCGCGGGGGCGGATGCGGTCGGCCGGCGCGCCTTTGGCCATGGGGCAATGATAGTGCGGGCTTGAGTGGGGAAGTGTTCGGGTTTCCGCAGTTGTTGTGCGCTGTTCCGCAGGGGCAATGAAACAGAGAGGGTCAATATGAGGCAGTTGAGTCAGACAAAAGTGGGCATCGACTCATATTGGAAATGATCAACTGTTGATTTCGGCGCTGCTCCTCAACCCCCTGCCGGGACCTTCTCCCCGTGAAGGAGGGGGAGAGGGGGCTTGGCCGCAACGTTGGCGATCCTCTCTCCCCGTTGTTCACGGGGAGAGGGTAAGGGGTGAGGGGCAGCGCCAACGCTCCGGTAAGGGCGAAGGGGGAAATCACACCAGCCTTGTCACTACAACCACTCGCCCTTGCCAAGCGTGGCGATGGCGGCGACGATGCGGGTGAACGCCTCGCGGGCCCGCGGCACGGTTTTGCGGGCGCGCAGGAAACTGTGCACGAGGCGCGGCTCTTCGCACCACCAGGCGCGACCGCCGGCGGCAAGGATGCGGTCGCGATAGGCTTCGCCGTCCGACGACAGCGGGTCGTATTGCGCGGTGACGACGACCGTCGGCGGCAGGCCGGAGAAATCGCAGTCGCGCAGCGGCAGGAAGGTCGGGTCGGCCGGTGACTGTGTCTTGCCGGAGCGGACCTGCCTGTAAAATTCGATGTCGCTGAGCGTCAGCAGCGGCGCCTCGGCGTGCTCGACATAGGAGCCGGCGCTGTCTTTGCCGCCTGGCTCCTGACCGCCCAGATCGGGATAGATCAGCACCTGGCCGATTGCGGGGCGAGGATGATGGCGCGTCGCATGCGCCACCCCAGCGGCAAGATTGCCGCCGGCGCTCTCGCCGCACAGCACGATGGGCAGGCCGGCTGTCGCCGCCGCCCATTCGAACACCGCCAGCGCATCTTCGAAGGCGGCCGGATGCAGATGTTCGGGTGCCAGCCGGTAGTCGGCGGACAGCACGGCAAAGCCGGTGTCACCGCAGATCTCGGCGCAGATGTCGTCATGGCTGTCGAGCCCGCCAAGCACGAAGCCGCCGCCGTGATAATAGACGACCATCGCTTGCGGCGCCTTGCCCGCGAGCTGGTAGCGCCGGATCGGGATCGCATGGCTGCCGGCGGCAACCGTGCCGTCGCTGGCTTCGACACCTGCGGGAAAGCCTGCGTGGAACGCCCGGCACATCGCGTCATAGACCGACCGCTGCTTGTCGACCGGCAGGTCCATGCCGGGCGGATACCATGCATTGACCCGGTCGATATAGGTCCACAGCGCCGGGTCGAGCAGCGTCGCGTATTTTCCGCGCTTTGCTGTTTCGGGCTCATCGACAGTCGTGGCCATCCTTCCGGACCCTTGTTTCTGGACCCTGGAAGCGTCAGAGTTCGTCGTAGAGCCGGGCCGCATTTTCGTAGGTGAAGCGTAAAGGCACCGAACCCTGGACCTGCCATGCATCGACCATCTGGCCTGCCATCAATCGACAGGCGCCGTCGGTGGTGGTGACGGCGCCGCCGTAGAGCCGGTTGGCAAGGTTGAGGATGGCGGTCTGGTGCATTGCCGTGCTGCCGCTGCCGCAGGCATCTTTGACCAAAAGCACGCGAAACCCGAGTGAGACCGCATCCCAGACGGTGGCGTCGATGCAGGCCTCGGTCCATACGCCGGCAACGACCAGCCACTCGATCCCTTTGGCCTTGAGCCGACCGGCTGCAGGGCCCGCACCGAAGGCGCTGGCCTCAGTCTTGACCAGCATCATCTCGCCGGCGACCGGCGCCACTTCCGGACAGATCGCCGTCAGCGGATCGTCCTTGTCGGAGAAAGCCGACCTGCCATTCGCATCGACTGGATGGAACCGCCGCGCCTCCCTGGTGAGATCGACTATATAGGCCGAATGATAAAGCAGCACATCATTGGCCCGCGCCGTTGCCTGCAGGCGCTGGACGTTGGCGAGAATGTCGCCAAAACCCTCGACCAGATAGCGCTTGTCCTGCCGATGCTCCTCCTGGAGATCGACGAAAACCGCGGCCGCCGTGCCGCGTTCGATGGAAATGGCCGTTTTCATGGGGATGCGTTCTCGCAAGCGGTGGAGACTAGCCGAAGCCTCCCCAGCTTCGTCATCCCAGGGCGAAGCAGGAGCGAAGCTCCGTCGCGGAGACCCTGGGATCCATGCCGTGACGGCTGCCGAGGAGTGCGGCGGAACAGAATTCCGCACCGCAGCAGCGCTCTGCAGTCACGGCATGGATCCTGGGGTCTGCGCCGCGTCGCTGCGCTCCTTGCTCCGCCCCAGGATGACGACGCGGAGGGTGTTTGCGACAGTCGCCAAGGCCTGCGACCGGTCAAACGCGTCCGAACATCAAAACTTCTGCGTGAGGGAACGAGCGTCAAACTTGTTCCTCCAGGAAATCGTCCTCATAGGGAAAGCGCGACAGTAGCTCGGTGCCGGTCTCGGTGACCAGGATCTCGTCCTCGAGCTTGACACCCTCGCGTCCGCCTTTCTCGCCGATATAACTCTCGACGCTCACCACCATGCCGGGCACGACAAAACCGTCGCGGCCATAGGTCTCGTAGTCCATCGCATGCGCAATGAACGGCGTCTCGCCATGCATGCCGACGCCGTGCATGACAGACGTATAGCGCTGGTCGACGAAGCGGTCCGGTATCTTCCAGGCCTTCTCGGCGATCTCGCGAAACGCCATGCCGGGTTTCACGATCGAGATATTGTGCTGAACCTGGTCGTGGGCCATGCGGTAGAGCGATTTCTGATAATCCGTCGGCTTGCCCGGCCCGCAGCGGAAGGTGCGCGAGAAGTCCGAATAGTAGCCGTAACAGCCGATCGTATCGGTATCCAGCGCCAAAAGTTCGCCCGGCCTGATCTTGCGGCCGCTGGCTTCGTTGAACCACGGGTTGGTGCGCTGGCCGGAGGTCAAGAGGCGGGTTTCGATGAACTCGCCGCCTTGCCGGATCACTTCGTGATACATGATGGCGAACAGATCGTTTTCGGAAACGCCGGGTTTGATCGCCTCACGCACTGCATAGACGGCGGCCTCGGCGCCGGCCATCGACACCTGCAGGCATTTTACTTCCTCCGGCGTCTTCACTGCCCGCACGGCGAGAATTTCACCTTGGCAATCCCTGACCTCGCAGCCGCGCTTTTCCAGCGCCAGCGCCTGCAGATGGCCGCAGCGGTCGAGGCCGAGCTTCATCGAGCCGCCGCCATGCGCCTTGAGCAGTTCGGCGATCTCGTCGGCGAATGGACCTGCGGTTTCGTCGTCGCGGCCCGACACCGAAGACCACACCAGCTTGGACGGCCGCGCCTCGTCGATCGTTTCGAGCACCATCGAGACATGGTAGCTCTGAGGGTACTCGAACAGCACAATCGGCCCCGATGCCGGAATGAAGAAGTAGCGCGTCGAGTTACGCAGGAAATAGCCGAACATGTTGCGCGAGCCGGTGGCGTAGCGCTGGTTGTAGGGATCGAACAGCACCACGCCGCCATAGCCGGCCTCGCGCATCCAGGCGCGCAGCTTGCCAAGCCGCCCCTTGCGCAGCGCATCCGCGTCGATGAAGGAAGGCTCGGTGTCGGACAGCCACATGCCGCCGGCCGGGTCGGCCGCCGCCGGGTGGCGCATGCGGTCCTTGAAGTCGACGTCCTCGGTGCTGTCGGGGTCGAAAACGACGATGCTCATGGGGTGCCTCCTGGAGGTGGAGAAGATGAGCCATGCGCCGCGCAGAGGCTGTGCGGGATGCCGCAGATCTTGTGCCGGATGCCGCTTGAAGTCGTTCCGTAGCGCTCTACGAAGCCCCCTGTCCCGCCAACGTCTCGCAAGACCTAATGCCTGCGCGCCACCTTCGGCGCATGCCCATGCTCCTCCCGAAATGCCCGCGCAAAACTCGACATCGAAGCAAAACCGCAGGCGAGCGCCACGTCGCGCACCATCAGCGTCGAATGCGCCAGGAGATCGGCGGCGCGCTTCAGCCGCAGACGGCGGTAATAGCCGTTGGGCGAGATGCTTAGCTCGGAGCGGAAGTTTCGTTCGAGCTTGTCGGAGGAGACGCCGAGCTTTTCCGCCAGATCCGCCATGCCGAGCCGCTCCTCCACCGCATCCTCCATGATGGCGATGGCCGACAGCACCAGTTCGTTCTGGACGCCGGTGCGTAACCGCAGCGGCATCAGCTTGCGGTCGACGCTGGAGCGCAGCGGGCTGTGCACGAACCATTCGGCGACGCCGGCCGCGAGTTCGGTGCCAAAATCGTTGGTGATGATCTCCAGCATCATGTCTAGGCTGCCGACGCCGCCGGCCGAGGTGAAGCGCTTGCGGTCGATGACGTAGAGATCGCGCCTCAGCTCGATGTCCGGAAACGCCTCGGTGAACGCCGCCTGGCTCGTCCAGTGCAAGGTGCAGGCATGGCCGTCGACCAGGCCGGCCCGCGCCAGAAAGAAGGCGGCATCCGCCACCGCGCCGATATGGGCGCCGTTGCGCAGGCTCCTGCGGATCCAGCTCACGGCATCGTCGGCGACAAGATGATCGGCATTGCCGCCCGAGCAGACGACGACTCGGTCGACCTTCGGCGCATCGCCGGCGAAAAAGCCCGGCTGGATGACGACGCCGTTCGAAGCCTCGACCGGCCCTTTGGCGGCGCCGACGATGATCCAGCGGTAGCATTCTCGCTTGGCCAGGACGTTAGCCGCACGCAGCGGCTCGATCACCGAACTGAACGCCATCATCGGAAAACCGGGGAAGACCAGCACCGCGAAGGTGAGGGGAGTGTCGGCTGCCATCGGCTGGTGGCGCTCGCGAATGGTCATGGCTTCAACCGGCCTCCCGGCAATTGCAGGAAGGTCACAATTTCGCCAGATGCAGCGGAGGTCAACGGGGGTCAGTTTGAAAATTCCATCGCGCCTAGGTGTTGTCGCCTATCGGGCCGAACTCCTAAATGCTTGCCGAGCATTGGAGATAGTGGTGGGGGCGCTGCGCGGCCCGTGCAAGCAGCGGATTCAGGTAGCTACAATCAGCTTCATGACCTGTTTACGGTCTTCCGGCGACCATTGCTTCGGGTCTTCCCCGTGAGCGATCGCGCCATGAAGCTCGACATGCTTCATCACTTCCGCCTCAGTCTCTGCCGTGAACATCGCTGGACAGGCCTCGTTTCCCGGATAGTCCCTGCAACGATACGAGTAAGCCATGACTTTCCCTCCAGGTTGACCCGATAGCAAAGCGAGGGTACGTCGCCTTGTCAATTCACAGTTGGATGCGCCATTCAGCCGGGAAGTTTCAAACTGACCTCACTACCCAACGGGCATGGGCCCCGCTCAACTCGCTAGCGCCTGATCCAGATCCGCGATCAAATCATCGCCGTCCTCGATGCCAGCCGACAAGCGCACCAGCGAATCGGAAATCCCAATCTCGGCCCGCTTCCCGGCCGGGATCGAGCCGTGCGTCATCAGCGCCGGGTGCTCGATCAAGCTTTCAACGCCGCCGAGGCTTTCGGCCAGCGTGAACAGTTGCGTGTGCTCGAGGAAGCGTTTTGTGCCGGCGAGGTCGCGGTCGAGCTCGACTGTGATCATGCCGCCGAAGGCATGCATCTGCCGCCTGGCGATGGCGTGCTGCGGGTGGCTGGCGAGGCCGGGATAGATGACGCGGCGAATGTCGGGGCGGCTTTCCAGCCAGTGCGCGATCTTCTGGCCGTTCGAGGAATGGCGTTCCATCCTCAGCGCCAGCGTCTTCAGGCCACGCAGCGCCAGAAAGCTGTCGAACGGCCCGGAAATGGCGCCAATGGCGTTCTGCAGGAATTTCAGCCGGTCGGCGAGATCCTTGTTGTCGCCGACCACGGCGACGCCGCCGACCATGTCGGAATGGCCGTTGAGGTATTTCGTCGTCGAATGGACTGATATGTCGATGCCGAGCTCCAGCGGCCGCTGCAGATAGGGGCTGCAGAAGGTGTTGTCCGCGACCGAGAGCACGCCCTTGCGCCTCGCCAGTGCTGCGACCGCTTCGAGATCGACGACGCGCAGCAGCGGATTGGTCGGCGTCTCGACCCACAGCAGTTTGGTTTCCGGGCGGATCGCCGCTTCGACCGCGTCAAGATCGGTGAAGTCGACGAAGTCGACCTGGAGGTTGGCCGAGCGTTTGCGCACCCGCTCCAGCAGCCGGAAGGTGCCGCCATAGATGTCGTCGGTGGCGACGACATGGGCGCCGGAATCGAGCAGTTCGAAAATGGTGGCGATCGCCGCCAGACCCGAGGCGAAAGCGAAGGCGGCTGCGCCGCTTTCGAGATCGGCCACCGCGCGCTCGAAGGCAAAGCGGGTCGGGTTTTGGCTGCGGGCATATTCAAAACCCTTGTGCACGCCCGGGCTCTGCTGGCCATAGGTCGAGGTCGCATAGATCGGCACCATCACCGCGCCGGTCGTCGGGTCATGGCTCTGGCCGCCATGGATCGTGCGCGTCGAGAAGGCCAGCCGGTTCCTGCCCGATAAGGTTGCTTTGATGGTCATCTTGCGCGGCGCCTCAGATGGTTGATCAGGTCGATGCGGGTTATCAGGCCGATGAACTCGTCGCCGTCGAAGACGATCGCAACTTCGTTGCGGTCGAAGACCGGCAGCAGCGCGTCGAGCGTCTGGCTGGCCTGCAGCGTGTGCAAATTGGCGGTCATGGCCGTGCGCACCGGGGCTTTGAAGCGGTCCCAGCGGCTGTCATAGGGGCCTTCGACGTGGGCGAGGATATCGCTTTCGTCGACGATGCCGACCAGCTTGCCGTCGTCCAGCACCGGCAATTGCGAGACATCCGAGCGGCGCATGCGGCCATAGGCGTTGAGCAGGCTTTCGTCCGGGCCGACAGACACGATGTCGCCGGTGCGGTGCGTGCGCATCACCAGATCGCGCAGGTCGCCATGCTGCTCGTGCTCGGCGAGGCCCTGCTCGATCAGCCAGAAGTCGTCGAACACTTTCGACAGATATTTGTTGCCGCTGTCGCAGACGAAGGTGACGACCCGCTTCGGCACGGTCTGCTCGCGGCAATAGCGAAGCGCCGTCGAAAGCAGGGTGCCGGACGACGAGCCGGCGAGGATGCCCTCCTTGGACAGCAGGTCGCGCACCGCCAGCATGCTCTGCTTGTCGGTGATCGAGTAGGCCTTCTTGACCAGCGACAGATCGGCATTGGGCGGCACAAAATCCTCGCCGATGCCTTCCACGGTCCAGCTTCCGGCCTCTTGCATCTTGCCGGTCTTGATCAACGGCGCCAGCACCGAGCCGACCGGATCGGCGAGAATCATCTCGGTCTTCGGCGAGACCTTTGCGAAGTAGCGGCCAAGCCCGGTCAGCGTGCCGCCCGAACCGACGCCGACGACCACGGCGTCGACGTCGCCGTCGAGCTGCGAATAAATCTCGGGACCGGTCGTGGTTTCATGGGCGTCCGGATTGGCCGGATTGGCGAACTGGTTGGCATAGAAGGCGCCGGGCAGCTCGGCGGCGATCTTTTCGGCCATGTCCTGATAGTATTCGGCGTGACCCTTGCCGACATCGGAACGGGTCATGCGCACTTCCGCGCCGAGCGCCCGCAAATGCTGGATTTTTTCGCGCGACATCTTGTCGGGCACGACCAAGATGATGCGGTAGCCCTTGGGGATGCCGACCTGGGCGAGGCCAAGACCGGTGTTGCCGGCGGTCGCCTCGACGATGGTGCCGCCGCGCTTCAGCTTGCCCTGTTTTTCGGCGGCGGCAATCATCGACAGCGCGATGCGGTCCTTGATCGAGCCGCCGGGATTCTGGCTTTCGAGCTTGATGAACAGCCGGCACTTGCCGGTGTCGAATTTGGTCAGCTCGACGACCGGCGTCTGCCCGATCAGGTCGAGAACCGATGCATAGGGCGGACGCAGGCGAGACGGTTCATCATCCCGTGCCACGATCTTATGCTTGCTCATAACAGATGCTCCATGGTCAAGCGACCGCCTTGGGCAGGCTGTCAGCCTACCGTCTTTTCCAGCCGTTTGCAGTCTGAAAGAAGATAGATCGTGCCAATCAACCGGCCAGATGGGGAATGGGATTCCGGTCCTAAACCTTCTACGCCGGCGGGACAGCGCCGACCTCAACAGCCTAACCCAGCAACCGCTTACTCAGCCGCGCGCACTGGACGCGGATGTCCGGAATGGCGTCGATCTCGAAGAAGGTGCCGCGCGTCAGCGGCCCGACCGCCAGAATCTTGGCCGATACGGTGCCGTCGCTGGCGATGACCTCGCAATTGTCTGATACGTCGAGGCCAAGGCGCAGCGGATCCGGCCGGGCCAGCCCGCGCTCGACCAGCGACCGCACCACGCTGTTCGAGGTGGTCGAGATGTCCCTGGCGATGCCGGTGCAGTCGTAGATGCGGGCGATTTCAAGTGTTTCTCGACGCTGCGTGTGGCGTGAGTGGACCTGCACGGTGAATTCGTCACCCGCCGTGATGCCAACGACGCGCCCAGCTACAAGTCGGATGCGGCCCGATTGAACCGCCTCGGTGACGCGGGCGTAAACCTGTGGCGCCATGCGATGGCGGTGGATGTCCCACCATGCCTTGGTGTGCTCGACAAAGCGGCGCTTGGCCGAAGACGGCCAGTTCTGCCAGATCTTCTGGTTGAATGGCCTGAGACCATCGACGACGTCGCGCCAGTCGATGCCGGCCTTCTGGTTTTCCCGGATCAGGTCGCGAAACCAGCCGACAAAATAAGAAAGCTGGGTGCCGAGCGGAATGTCGGCGACGTCGAGCTTGATCGGATTGCCCTTGCGGTGCGGCGAAGGCAGCAGGCCGCGCCGTGACACCGCAATAATCTCACCGCGATGGCCGCGCTGTTCGAGCGACAGGAACGCATCGACCATGCCCAAGCCGGTGCCCAGCACCAGGACTCGGGCTTCCGGGTCGAGCGCGGTGTCGGCTTCCGATCCCATCCTGATCGCATGGCCCTGGCCGGCGCCCGGCTCCTCGTCGTGCCCTGTCGCCAGCACGGCAAGGTGGGCGACGACGCTGGTGCCGTTGGCCAGCGTCACCTCGGCCCCGGACCCGGTCGGCGAGATCGTCAGGCTTTCTTCGCGGATCAGGCGAAGACGCCCCGTCTCGCGAGCCTCGAGCTCGTCCAGCAGCTCCTTCAGGTAACGGGCATAGACGCTGCGCGGCGCGTAGACCGGCGCCTGCTCTGGGGTTGCCAGGCCGCGTTCAAGCAGCCAGCGCCAGAAATTGCCGGGATCGTCGGCATAGACGCTCATGCCGGCCGCGCTGACATTCAGCACATGCGCCGACAGCAGCGTGGAATAGGCGATGCCCTGGCCGAAATGCGGGCGCTTTTCGATCAGCGTGACGCGGAGATCGGGATTGAGCGATTTCAAGAGATGCGCGGCAAGGACGACGCCGCTGGCGCCGCCGCCGACAATAACGATCGAATTCGGGACGGTCGAATTCGCGCGGCCGGTCATGCGCGCACCAATTGTCTCGGGAGCCGTCGATTCCGGCTCAGGCCTGGATTTTCAATGCGGCCGAAAGGTCGTCGTCGCCGGCGATATCGAGCATCTCGGAGAGGCTGCGCTGATCCAGCACCTCGGCGATCGCTTGCCGGACCTCGAGCATCAGATGTCGGACTTGGCATGTCGCCTCGTTGCAGTCTTCACAGCGCTGATACCGGGTGCGGCTGGCGCAGGGAATGGGGGCAAGCGGCCCGTCGAGCACGCGCACGACGTGGCCGATCTTGATTTCATCCGCCGGCCGCGCCAGGCGATAGCCGCCCTCCTTGCCCTTGCGGCTCTGGACGAAACCGGCGTTGCGCAGCTCGACCAGGATGGCATCGAGAAATTTCTTCGGGATGTTGTTTCCGGTGGCGATATCGCCAACAAAGGCGAGCTGTCCAACCGGCAGCCGCGCAAGATGGACGAGCGCCTTGAGGCCGTACTTGCCCTTTTTCGTGAGCATAGACCGAACGTTTTCCTGTCGTGCGATGGCGAAGGGGCACCGGTTGCAAAGCGCCTAGCGTGCGTCCCCCCCGCGTCCAAGCCTGTATGACACATAAATTCTAGTAACATGATATACAAGCCGGCACCGTTGATTTTGCTTCGTTTTCAGCCGTTGCGGCTATTTGCCGGACGTTCTTCCTCCTGAAGCCGCGAGAACGCCAATTGGACAGCCAGCGCTCGACACTCATGCTGCAGGCGATCGCCGCGATATGGACATCGCTAATCGTTCTCTCAACTTCCGCAATTTCTATAAAACTACTATACTAACCCCGAATACAGGGACCGGTTTTCAAATCATCGGCGATTCGCAGCATTGATTTGCCTAAGGAGGGCGCAAAACAGGAAATGCTTGTTTGTGGCGGGCGTACGTTCGCCGGTCGACCGAAACGCCACCAAGCCCTGAGGTGGTTCGAGTGTCAGGGGCGCGAACGGTTCGCCCACACCAGGCCGCCCAGGCCGACCAGAGCAGTGATGATACCGATATAGAGCCATTGCGGCTGGCCGGTCATGAAGCTGCCGCCGACGAGGCCGACGCCTTGCAGCGACCAGAGCACGCCGATGGCGAGCGCAATCAACGCCAGCAGATTTTTGATAAATCTCATCGCAGAAATTTCCTTCCCAAGTCGATCGTCAATTCAGCCATGACCGCGGTGACAAAGCGAAAGGAAGCGACCCGATCGCTCTCACATCTACATGCATAGTAAGCCCAGGTCATGGCGGAAACACCCCCGGTGCTGGTTCGAAGACCACCAGACATACATCGTCGCAGTCACAACACTCCCTGACAGACTGTTTCCCGCCGACTCCAAACGTGTACTGTAGTCATGGAACCGTCAGATGATTGCCGCATTTCGTGCCAGATTCGATCCGTAACGGCCGGGGCCTGTCAAACGGAGGCACTTGCCACAGATGAATAAACCCCACCGGACCGCGCTTGTCGCGGTGACGATCGCGGCTGGCCTGATGGTCGGCGCATCCACCTCCCCTGCCGCCGCGCAATGCGGCCGCGCCTCTTGGTACGCGCTGTACTCGAAGACCGCTTCCGGCGAGCGGATGAACCCGTCGGCGCTGACCGCCGCGCACCGCACCTTGCCTTTTGGCACAAAGCTGAAGGTGACCAACCGCATCAACGGCCGCAGCGTCGTCGTGCGGATCAACGACCGCGGCCCGTTCATCAAGGGGCGCGTGATCGACCTGTCGAAGGGCGCCGCCAGGCGGCTCGGCTTCATCAGTTCGGGCCATACTTCCGTGTGCACCGACCGCATCTGATGTTTCTTGTGCCCGGCCCTGAGCCGGGCACGCCTTGCCTCGTTACGCTTTCGCAACCGCACAATAAGCCGGCTGCCGCCGTTCAAGCCGGTTTTCAACAACTTAGACGAAAGTATCAGCATAAATCACGGTACTTGACGTATTGCATCGCAGCAGTTTGTTGCTAACCTCCCCGCGAGAGATTCAAGGCTCGGCACTGCTGTCGTCCCTTCGGTCGCAGCAGCGGGGTTCTCGATGTTCTACCAGTTCTACGAATTGAACCACGCCGCCGTGCAACCGGCCCGCCTTTATGCCGATGCCGTGCGGATGTTCTACACCAATCCGCTCAATCCATTCACGCACACGTCCTGGGGCCGCTCGATCGCGGCAACGGCCGAATTGTTCGAGCGCACGACGCGCCGCTACAGCAAGCCGCAATTCGGCCTGACCAAGACGGTGGTCGACTGGAAAGGCGTCGATGTCACCGAAAGGACGGTGTGGTCGCGGCCGTTTTGCAATCTCCTCCGTTTCGAACGGGCGGTTCCCGCCGGCCGGCGGCCCGATCCGAAGCTGCTGATCGTGGCGCCGATGTCCGGCCACTATGCGACGCTGCTGCGCGGCACGGTCGAGGCGATGCTGCCCCATGCCGACGTGCACATCACCGACTGGGTCGACGCCCGCATGGTGCCGCTGGCGGATGGCAGTTTCGACCTCGACGACTACATCGACTACATCGTCGACATGCTGCATGCGCTGGGACCCGATACCCATGTCATGGCGGTATGCCAGCCTTCGGTGCCGGTGCTGGCGGCGGTGGCGCTGATGGAAACGCGCGGCGACCCGTTCGTTCCCTCGACGATGACACTGATGGGCGGGCCGATCGATACCCGCCGCAATCCGACCGCGGTCAACCTTCTGGCCGAGGAAAAAGGCATCGACTGGTTCCGCGACAACGTCATCATGCAGGCGCCGTGGCCGGTGCCCGGCTTCGGCCGTGAGGTCTATCCCGGCTTCCTGCAGCTTTCGGGATTCATGAGCATGAACCTCGACCGCCACATCATCGCGCACAAGGACTTCTTCATGCATCTGGTGAAGCATGATGGCGACAATGCCGAGAAGCACCGCGACTTCTATGACGAATATATGGCGGTGATGGATCTGACGGCGGAGTTCTATCTGCAGACGGTCGACACCGTGTTTGTCCGCCATGCTTTGCCCAAGGGCGAAATGATGCATCGCGGCGTCGCCATCGACCCCTCCGATATCCGCAATGTCGCCCTGTTCACGGTCGAGGGCGAGAACGACGACATTTCCGGTCTCGGCCAGACCCAGGCCGCGCACGACCTCTGCATCAACATCCCCGCGGACAGGCACGCTCACTACATGCAGCCGGCGGTCGGCCATTACGGCGTCTTCAACGGCTCGCGCTTCCGCTCCGAAATCGTGCCGCGCATCGTCGACTTCATCACCAGCTATGGCCGCCAGACCCGCGTTGCGGTGAGGCCGAAGCTGGTTCGCACCGCCAAAAAGTAAAGATGTAGCCTTGTGAGGCCCGGATTGCAGCCGGTTCAAGTCGACCTGTTGCACAATAGCCGCTGTTTCGGCCGCGCGGGTAACCATGTCGCAAATCTGGCCGTTGGTATAATTGACAGGGACTGTAGATCGCCCTTAACCTTTCATTAACAACAAGGGACGAGGGGGACGATGATTTCCTCACCAATGGCGAGAAGACTGCGCGCGTGCGCCCTGTTAGGACTGGCACTTGCGGCAGGCTGGTCTACGGCGGCTTCGGCGGGACCAATGGCAACCGGCGGGCCGACATCGCAGCCGATCGGCCATTACGATTTCTGCAAGACCAGTCCGGCCGAATGCTCGATCCATCCGGGCAATCTCGCCCCGGCCACCATGAGCGGTGCGCTCTGGCGCAAGATGCTCAGCGTCAACGCCAGGGTCAACGCCGCCGTCAAGCCGATAAGCGACATCGACATTTATGGCAAGGACGAGGTCTGGGCCTATCCCGTCAAGGGTGTTGGCGACTGTGAGGACTATGTCCTGGAAAAACGCCGCGAATTGAACCGCTTGGGCGTGTCCTACGCCAATCTTCTGATGACCGTCGTGCGCAAGCCGGACGGCGAGGGCCATGCCGTGCTGACGGTGCGCACAAGCAAGGGCGACTACGTCCTCGACAATCTGGACGGAAAGGTCCGCTCGTGGGATCGGACCGGCTACCGCTTCCTCAAGCGGCAGGCGATCGACAATACCGGCCGCTGGGTCTCGATCCGTGATGGCCAGCCGGTTCTGGTCGGCGCGGTTCAGTAGCAGGCCGTCACTTTGGCTGCTTCAGCGCGGCGCGGATCGATGCGGTGATGCGGCGAAGCTCCGCTTCGTCGAGCTTTTCAATATTTTCGGCCAGAACATTGGCAAGCTCGGTGGCGGCGGGGCTGAGGCCCGACGTGTCGAGCTTCACCCGTGGGTGCGAGGTGTCGGCCAGTCGCTCGAGTTCTTCGGCATCGTCCCATATGACATTGAAATAGCCGATGATCTTCTGGATCAGCGTCCAGGTCGGCGCGCCACGGCGGCCATGCTCCAGCGCCGACAGATAGGCGGCGCTGACGCCGATCGCCTCGGCCATGGCCTTCTGACTGACACCGCGTTGGCTTCGCAGGGCGCGAAGCTTTTCGCCGAACGGGGTCACAAGTGCATCCTCATGGGCTGCATCCTCATTAGCGCGCACGCCGCAGGCGGACATAGAGCGCGCCCGCGCCGCCATGGTTGCGGGCAGCATGGTCGTGGCTGGAGACGAGCGGCCTGAAAGCGGGTGTCGACAGCCAGGCGGGCACGGCGCGCCGCAACACGCCGTCGCCGCCCGACGACGATCCCTTGCCGGTGATGACCAGCACATAACGGATGCCGCCGGCATGCGCCCGGTGCAGGAACGAAAACAGCAGCGAATAGGCTTCGTCCTGGCTCAAGCCATGCAGGTCGACGCGGCCTTCGATCGGCAATCGGCCCTTCGACAGTCTTTCCAGCGTCGGTTCGTCGAGCGCATGCGAGACATACTGCGCCTTTGCTTTCGTGGCCGCAGCAGGAGCCATCGCCTGGACACGCGGCGGTAGCTTCGTGTCATCGCCGACGTCCGGGCCGATATCCGGGATGTTGCTGGCGGACTTGCCCTTCAGCGGCTTGGCGGTGCGCGCCACCAGGTTCCACAGGACCCGATCGTCCTCGCTCAGCCTGTCGATACGCCGGGTCATCGCCCCGCTCCCGGTACAAGCGGTTGCGGTATCAGCGCGTAGAAATCGGCAGAGTTGCGGACAACGCCGGCGATCTCGCCGGCCGCATCTCCCGTTCCGGCGAACAGGTCGCCGCGCGCCGGCCCGGTAATGGCCGAGCCGGTATCCTGCGCGATCATCAGCCGCCGGAACGGTTTTCTGTCGAAAGCGGTCAGCGATGGCCCATCAATATAGAACGGCGTGCCGAATGTATGGAGCAGTCGGTCGACAGCGAGGGAGCGGCCCGGCGTCAGCGGCACTTTTGCGGCTGCGATGGGCCCGAGTTCCGGGTCATCGAACCCCGGCTCGCCAAGGGAAATCTCGCGGAAAAAAATATAGGAGCGGTTGCGCCACAGGATCTCGTCGATGCGATCCGGATGCGCCTTGAACCAGGCGCGGATCGACTGCATGGTCACCGCTTGCAGCGGGATCTCGCCTAGCTCACTCAGGATCTTGCCCGGTCCGGTAAAGCGCTGGCCGGATTTGGCGGCATAGGTGACGCGGCAAAACCGGCCGTCGGTCATGGTGAGCCTGGCTGCACCTTGCACGTGAATGAAGAAGGCGTCGACCTTGTCGGCGAGCCAGGCGATTTCCAGGCCCTTACTGTCCACAGTCTTGCCTATGAGCGCGCCGCGCTCGATCTCGCCACGGTCGAAATACTCGACCGGTCCGTTCGGCGTGGCGCGGCCGAAGGCGAGGTAAGGGTCCATGCCGGGCGGCCGGTTGGCGTCGTCGATGTCGACGAGATCGGCCGGGCGCGACAGCAGCGGCACCGTAAATCGTTCGGTTCGCACCGGTGAAGCGTCGACAACGGGTTCATAGAAGCCGGTGACAAGGCCGGCGCCGCCGCTGTCCGCCCTTATCTGTGCCGGGATGAACTGACGCTCGAAGAAGGCGCGGGCTTCGCGCCGGTCGGTTGGCAAAACGGTTCGGGCTGCAGCATAGGCGTCGGTGAAGGCATTGAAGTCGACACCTAGCCCGCCGGAGCGATAGGGTTTCGTCAGGACATGAAAAGCCGAGCGCCGGAAAGCCGCGAACGCGGCCAGATGGTCGTCCTCGTCCCAGCCGGGCAGATCGTCGAAGGATTTTTCGCGGAACGCCTGAGATAGCGACACCGGAGCCTCGCCGTGGTCCGGGCTCAGTCTTCTTCTTCGGTGGCGACGAGCTTCCAGTTCGGGTCGCGCGAGCGCGTATCGCGGGCGAAGGTCCAGACATCCTTGACCTCGGCGACGGTTTCGGGATCGCCGTCGATGACGGCGCCGGCCTTGTCGCGCGTCGCCGAAATCAGCTCGCTGACGATGCGCAGCGTGATATGCGCCTCGCTGCCCTTCATCTCGGCGGAAACGATGTCGGCCTTGTCGATGCCGACGAAGGAGGACTGGATCTTTTCCGATTTCGCCTCGCGGTCGCCGATGGCCGCGACAAAGCCGTCATAGACCTCACGCGACAACAGGTTCTTCAGCGTCTTGCGGTCGCCATCGGCATAGGCCATGACGATCATTTCATAGGCCATCTTGGCGCCATCGACGAAGGTCTTCGGGTCGAATGCCGGATCATTGTCCTTGATCGCGCGCAGGCCCTTGTTGAGATCGGTGTCAGGCTTGGCGAAGGCGTCGATCGCCGCATAAGCGTCGATTGCCGGCTCTCCCGGCGCTCGCTTGCGCGGCAGCGAGACCACATTCTCGGGCTTCTGGGTGTCGTCGCGCGTCCGGCCCGCCGAATAGGGATCGAAGGGCGGGCGCTCACTGCCGGTGCGGCGGCCGAGCACATTGCGCAGCTGGAAAAAGATCACAACCGCCGCAACCAGAAAGAAAATCGTGCCGAAGTCGAAGAATCCCATATCTTCCGCCAATCAATCCCTACTCCGGCCGGACCGCCCGGCCAGGCAATGGCTGCGGTCGCATAGCGTTCAACATCCAAAGCATATAGAACGCAAGGTGCAATCATTCAAATTAAAGGCAGGCATACCTATCTAAAAGAGCCAGTGCCAGCGGCGATTGCCTGCAGGCCGGCAAAACATGGAAACGATCGGTCAAGATTTGCGCATTTCGCTGCTTCCCCTGTTCACCCTCGCGCTTCCGCTGCTGGAGATCGCTGGTTTCGTCGTTGTCGGCCGCCAGGTCGGCGCCCTGGCGACGGTCGGCCTGGTGCTGGCTTCGAGCATCGCCGGCGCGCTGTTGTTGCGATACCAGGGTTTCGGCGTCATGACCCGGGTCCGGGCCGAGATGGACGCCGGCCGTGATCCAAGCCGCCAGCTCGCGCATGGCGCCATGATCGTGCTGGCCGCGATCCTGCTCATCATTCCCGGCTTCATCACTGACATTTTCGGCATTCTGCTGTTCCTGCCGCCGGTTCGCGACCTCGCCTGGCGCCTGCTGAAAGGCCGCATCGTTTTGGCCACAAATTTCGGCACCGGCGGATTTCGGGCACGGCAACGCGACAAGACCATCGACCTTGACGACAGCGACTATTCGCGCGGCGACGACTACAAGCGCGGCCCGGATCACAATTCTCCCTGGCGCCGCCTCAAGGACGAATAGGTCGGCAACGCCTCAGGGACGTGTAGGTCGGGGCAATCGGGCGAAGGAAGAAAGTGCTGTATCCGGCCTCGCGCCGGCAGTGGAAACCATTTTCGCTTGCGCGAAAATGGCAAGGCCGACCGGCCGTCGCGCCTGTTGGCGCGCAAGCCAAGGTCGCGGATGCGACCGCCGGCGCTTGAGGCAGGAAAAAGACGAAGGGCAATCGGGTGACCCGATTGCCCTGACGAGTAGGTCGGCAAACCTTGTCTTGTCATGCTGACCATGGTAGCGAACGCCCGATTTCAATCCGGTCAGCAACGCTGCCCAGGCAAAAGGACAAAGGCTTATGGCCAGCAAAGACGACGCGCCGACCGGCGCGGCCAGTGGCAACGGCGACGCGACGCAGCCCTCGCTCAATGTGCTTGCCCAATATGTGAAGGACCTTTCGTTCGAAAGCCCCGGCGCGCCGAACTCGCTGCGCGGCCGCGACAAGGCCCCCGGCATCGCCATCAACGTCAATGTCAACGCCAACCCGCTTTCGGACAAGCAGTTCGACGTCAATCTGACGCTGAACGCCAAAGCGTCCTTCGATAAGGAGGTGCTGTTCAACGTCGAGCTGGTCTATGGCGGCGTGTTCGCCATCAGCGGCTTCCCGCAGGAGCACATGCTGCCGCTGCTGTTCATCGAATGCCCGCGGCTGCTGTTTCCGTTCGCCAGGCAAATCATCGCCGAGGCGACGCGCAATGGCGGCTTCCCGCCGCTGATGCTCGACCCGATCGATTTCGCCCAAATGTTCCAGCAGAAGCTGGCTGAGGATCAGGCCGCCGGCAAGGTCAAGGTGAGCTGAGGCTGGTGTTGCGCAGCCTTTGAAGAACCCGGCCTCGCGCCGGGTTTTTTTGTTTTGAGACGAGCTCCTCGATCCTGACAGGTCGGAAGCCGATCCGCAGCAACCGTCGATAGTTACTGTCCGCGGCCAATCTCAATGGCAGGTCGCCTTCGAGATTAGCCGAAACACCCCTCCCTTCGTCATCCCAGGGCGGAGCAAGGAGCGAAGCGACGCGGCGCAGACCCTGGGATCCATGCCGCTACCTCGCGACAGTGCTCCTGCGGACCAGAACCGAACGCTATCACCCCGTTCCGCGAAGGAGCTCGAACCAATCCGGATTGGTCTTCTCGATCAAGTCGATCTTCCACTGGCGCGGCCAGCGCTTCAGCGACTTCTCGCGCTGGATGGCGTCACGAATGTCGAAATGTTCTTCGTACCAGACCAGACGCTGCACGCCGTAGCGGCTGGTGAAGCGCGAGCCTTGGCCGGATTTGTGCTCCGGCATGCGACGGCCGAGATCGTTGGTGACACCGATGTAGATCGTGCCACGCTTCTGGCTCGCGGTCATGTAGGCATAGCCGGTCATGATTGAAGGGTAACGAGCGCAGTGGCGGATACAAGCGCCGTTCTGAGCCGCTGCATTCTTCGGCTGATGTCACGGCATGGATCCCAGGGTCTGCGCGACGTCGCTTCGCTCCTGCTCCGCCCTGGGATGACGAAGGGAGGGATGCTTCGGCTGCGACCTGCCACTGAGATTGCCACGGAACGGAACAATCGACGTTCGTTGCCGATCGCCTTCCTACCCGTCAAAATCGCTATGCCGCGGAACTTGCTTCCGCGGCGACGCGCAGCCAAAGCGCGTTTTCGCCTAATGTGCCGACCATGCTCGCGTGCGCGCTACGCTCTGCGGCGGTCAGGCGAGACGGCAGTGCAATCGGCCGCGCGCCGATGCTGATATCGATGTCGTCGACGTTTCTCCTGCCGCCGGCCGGCGCGGTGGCGCTGTCGAGGATAAGCGCCGCCTGCTTGCCGCCGATGAGCTCGATATAGACTTCGGCCAGCAATTCCGAATCGAGCAGCGCGCCGTGCTTGGTGCGACGGGCATTGTCGATGCCGTAGCGCCGGCACAGCGCGTCAAGCGAATTGGGTCCCATCGGATGCTTGCGGCGCGCCAGCGCCAGCGTGTCGACGACCAGTCCGGGGTCAACGAGCGGATGGCCAAGCCGGCCGAATTCGACATTGAGAAAAGCGATATCGAACGTCGCATTGTGGGCGACCAGCTTGGCGCCGTCGATGAAGGCAAGAAACTCCTCGGCGATGTCGCTGAAGGTCGGCTTTCCCATGAGATCGGCGGCGCTGATGCCATGAACGGCCTGCGCCTCCGCATGAATCGGTCGTCCTTGCGGATTGATGTAATGGTGGAAGGTGCGGCCGGTCGGGAACCGATTGACCAGCTCGATGCAGCCAAGCTCGATGACGCGGTCATCGCGGAAATCGAGCCCGGTGGTTTCCGTGTCGAAGATGATCTCGCGCATCGAATCATTCCGTTGGATCCGGCGTCATTCCAGCCGAATCATGATGGGAACAAATTGGCAACATATTACGCCGGATGCAAGCGCGTTAAGCAGGCTTGCCGGCCTTATCCCCGACCAGTTCAGCTACAATCGCATTGACTGCCGCGCGCGCCGCATCGAAGCCCTGTCCGGTGTCGATGACGAAATCGGCTTGGCTGCGCTTTTCGGCGTCGGGAACCTGCCTGGCCAGGATTGACGCCAGCTTCTCTTCGCTCATGCCCGGCCGCGCCAGCACGCGGGCGCGCTGGATTTCGGCCGAGGCGGTGACGACCACGACCTTGTCGACGCGGTCGCGGCCGCCGGTTTCGAACAGCAGCGGGATATCGAGAACGACAAGCGGCGCGCCGGCGGCACGGTTCCTGGCCAGGAAGGCGTCGGCGGCGGCGCGGACCAGCGGGTGGATGATCGCTTCCAGCCGTTTCAGCGCGGCGGCATCGCCGAGCACCCGCTCGGCCAGCTTGGTGCGATCGACCGAGCCGGATCTGGTGGTTCCGGGAAAAGCCGCCTCGACCAGCGGAGCCGCCTTGCCGGCGTAGAGGCGGTGCACCGCCTCGTCCGAATCGTGGACGGGCACGCCGGCTTCGGCAAACATCCTGGCCGTAGTCGACTTGCCCATGCCGATCGATCCGGTGAGGCCGAGCACGATCATGCCTTTCACTCCTAAGTCATTCCTTGGGCACCGAGATCGGCGACTATCATCTGCCGCAATTCGGCAGTGACCTCCGGCCTGATGCCGAACCAGCGCTCGAAGCCGGGCACCGCCTGGTGCAGCAGCATGCCGAGGCCGTCGACGGTCTTCAGGCCCCGCGCTTTGGCTGCGGCCAGCAACGGCGTTTCCAGCGGCACATAGACAATGTCGGTGACGATTGCGTGGTCCGGCAGCCTGCCGGGATCGGCGGACAGGCCTTCATGGCCATGCATGCCGAGCGCTGACGTGTTGACCAGCAGGCCGGCATCGGCAAGCAGCTCGCCGGTCGCGTGCGTGCCATGGGCCGAGACGCCGGTGCCGAAGCGGTGGCGCAATTCCTCGGCTCGGGCGAGCGTTCGGTTGACGATGCGGATGTCACTGATGCCGCGTTCAATCAGCGCATGGATGACCGCGCGGGCGGCGCCGCCCGCACCGAGCACCACGGCCGGGGTATTTGCGGCCCAGCCCGGCGCATGCTCGTCGAGATTGGCGGCAAAGCCATAGGCGTCGGTGTTGCCGCCGCACAGACTTCCGCCCTCGAACCACAGCGTGTTGACGGCACCGATCTGTTCGGCCGCATCGTCGCGGTGCGTCGCCAGCGCGAAGGCGGCCTCCTTGTGCGGGATGGTGACGTTGCCGCCACGGTAGCCGGTCGCCTCGAGCGTTCTCACGAATTCAGCAAAATCGGCCGGCGCGACGTCGATGGCCCGGTAGCTGCCGTCGATACCGTATTTCGCCAGCCAATAGGAGTGGATCTTCGGCGACCGGGAATGCGCGACCGGGTGGCCGGCGACGAAGGCCTTTTTCGCAGCCTCAGCCATCGATGGCGCCGAGGTCACGCAGCTTGGCCAGAGCGGGCAGAAGCGGCACGCCGACGATGGTGAAGTAGTCGCCTTCTATTCTTTCGAACAGCTGGATGCCTTCGCCTTCGATCTGGTAGGCGCCGACGCTGGACAGCGCCTTGGCGCCGACCCGCGCCAAGTGGCGGCCGATGAAGGCCGGATCGAGCTTTCGCATGGTCAGGCTGGCGATGCCGACATGCCGCCACAGAACTGCGCCGTCGCGGGCCAGCACCACGGCGCTGTTGAGTTGATGGGTCTTTCCCGACAGCGCCAAGAGATGGCGGCGCGCGCCTTCCATGTCGGCCGGCTTGTGGAACAGTTCGTCGCCGAGCGACAGCGTCTGGTCGCAGCCGAGCACCAGGGCGCCGGGCTTTCGCTCGCTAACCTCGGTGGCCTTGGCCTCGGCCAGCACCAGGGCGACGTCCTCCGGCGAGATACCGCTGTCTTTTAGTGGCGCCTCAAGCGCGCGCTCGTCGACTTCCGCCGGAACCGCCTCGACCGCCACGCCGGCATTGACAAGCAGCGCCTTGCGGAACGGGCTGCCCGAGGCAAGGATGATTTTTTCGGCCATTTTTTATCGCCCGATTCCTGACCGCCGTTTGCAGGCCGGCATCACCTGAATATCACACGCCCTAGCGCGTCTTGCCGCGCAGGGCAACGATAGCCGCCGCCGTCTCCTCGATCGAGCGGCGGCTGACGTCGATCATCGGCCAGCCATGCCGGGTGCAGATCTGGCGGGCATAGGCGAGCTCTTCGGCGATCGCGGCGCGGTCGACATAGTCGGTCGGCTCGTAGGCGCTGGTGTTGCCGAGGATGCGGTTCTGGCGGACCTGAGAGATGCGCTCGGCGGTGGCGATCAGCCCGACGATCAGCGGTTTCGTGGCGTTGACCAGGCTTTCCGGTACCGGCACGCCGAGCACGATCGGGATGTTGGCGGTCTTGATGCCCCGATTGGCGAGATAGATGCTGGTCGGCGTCTTCGAGGTGCGCGAAATGCCAACGAGCACGATGTCGGCGTCGTCCATATTGGCGGGCAGCTGGCCGTCATCATGCTCCATGGTGAAATTGAGCGCGTCGATGCGGCGAAAATATTCGGCGTCGAGAACATGCTGGGCGCCGACGCGGCGGCCGGCCGGCGTGCCGAGATAGGACTGGAACACAGTCAGCACCGGTTCCAGCACGGAGACGCAAGGCAGGCCCATGGCGGCGCAGCGTTCGTCGATACCGCGGGCGAGCTTCTGGTCGACGACCGTATAGAGGATGATGCCTGGCTCCTCCTCGATGTCCTCGAACACTTTCGTCACCTGCTTTTCGGTGCGGATGAGCGGGTAGATATGCTCGATGGCGCGCGCATCCTTATATTGCGCGGAGGCCGCGCGGCCGGCCGCAAGCAGCGTTTCACCGGTGGCATCGGAAATCAGGTGAAGGTGAAAGAAGCTCTGAGGTTTGTTCACAGGGGTTAGTTCCAAGCTGTGGGCCGATGTGGATAAGGTCGGTCGGAAAGATTGGCCGGTTCGGGGCGACTGTATCAGATGCCAGTTTGTCCACAATTCGATGCGCTGTCGGCTTCGTCGGGCGGCTGGGGACAAGTCCGGGGACGGGCTTTTTTGACTCTGCCTCATCCACAGGCCCGTTTTCTTTATGCGGGCCATAAGGCATTGACTCTAGTCCGAAATTTCCAACTGTCCCCAATCCCCTCCTATCCGGCAGAAGAAGCACGCGACAATATGCTGGCTGGCATTTTCCGGGGCAAAGCGGGACAGGAGACAAGCACCGATACCAACAGACTCTTAGAATCATAAGATTCCTAGAAATAGGATATTTAATTATAGACAAGCCTGGAGAGGCGAGCGCTGAATGTCCGAAAACCGGATCATGCTGGACGTGTTGAAGGGCGAAGCGGTGTTTCCGCCGCCGCTCTGGATGATGCGCCAGGCCGGCCGTTATCTGCCGGAGTATCGGGAGACACGCAGGCGGGCCGGGTCGTTCCTCGATCTTTGCTACGATCCAGACCTGGCGGTAGAGGTGACACTGCAGCCGATCGAACGCTTCGGCTTCGATGCATCCATCCTGTTTTCCGATATCCTTGTTGTGCCGCATGCGCTGGGCCGCGACGTGCGCTTCGAAGAGGGGCGCGGGCCGCTGCTGACGCCGATCTCGGCCACGGAGATTGCGGCTCTCGATGGCGAAACGTTTCACGTGAATCTCGAACCGGTCTATGAGACGGTGCGTCGATTGCGGACAAAACTGCCTGATGAAACGACGCTGATCGGCTTCTGCGGCGCGCCGTGGACGGTGGCGACCTATATGATCGCCGGCCATGGCACCTCAGACCAGGCGCCGGCGCGGCTGTTCGCCTATCGCGAGCCGGCGGCTTTCCTGCAGCTGCTGAACGTACTTGTCGATCACTCGGCCGCCTATCTCATCCGCCAGATCGAAGCAGGCGCCGATGTGGTGCAGGTTTTTGACTCGTGGTCCGGCGTGCTCGACGAAGTGTCTTTCGAGGCTTTTTGTGTCAGGCCGATGGCGGAGATCGTCAGGCAGGTACGGGCCGTGCATCCCAACGTTCCGATCATCGGGTTTCCCAAGGGCGCCGGCGCCCACTACCGGAGCTATCGCCAGAAGACCGGCGTGACGGGGCTGGGGCTCGACTGGACCGTGCCGTTGACGACGGCAAGGGAACTGCAGCGCGACGGCGCCGTACAGGGCAATCTCGATCCGTTACGGCTGGTGGCCGGCGGCAAGGCTCTAGCCGACGGCATCGACGCTATCTTGAAAGCACTGGGCGATGGACCGCTGATCTTCAATCTCGGGCACGGCATCACGCCGGAAACGCCGATCGCGCATGTCGAGGCGATGGTGAAACTGGTGCGGAGCGCATCATGACGATGATGGGGAATGGCACCGCGGAAGGTGGTGCTGGCGCGATGCGCCGCGCGGCGATTGCGATTGCGGTTTTCCTCGTGTTGGTTGGGCTTCTGTTCCAGTTTGGGCCAGATGATTTCTATCCCTGGGCAAAGGCGATCCATGTCATCGCCGTCATCTCCTGGATGGCGGGCATGCTCTATCTGCCGCGGCTGCTGGTCTATCACGCCGATGCGGAGAAAGGCTCCGTCCAGTCGGAAACCTTCAAGGTGATGGAGCGCCGGCTGCTGCGCGGCATCATCAATCCGGCCATGATCATCACCTGGGTATTCGGGCTCTGGCTGGCCTGGAAAGGCTTTGGTTTTCAGGGCGGATGGCTGCATGCCAAGATCGCCGCGGTGCTCGGGCTCTCGGCCGTTCATGGCTATCTGGCCGGCGCGGTGCGCAAATTCGCCGAGGACCGCAATGAAAAACCGGCGAGGCACTGGCGGATCGTCAACGAGTTCCCCACATTGCTGATGATCGTCATCGTCGTGCTGGTCATCGTGAAGCCGTTTTGATGCCACCGCATCGACCCGAAAATTGGGATCGATTTTCGGAAAGGACGATGCGGAACTCAAAAAGTCTTACAGCGTCCTTTGCGCGTCGAGAGAGACGCGCGGCGCTCACAAAAGGCGGCTTGCTCTTTTAGTCGACCGACGATAAAAGACGGGTCTTCCTTCCCGTCATGCGCCGCCCCATTCATCGCTTCGGCCGCGCCCGGCATTTGTCGCATCCCGCCGATATTTTCCCCATGCTTAGTCACTCAGAGTCCGTCTAATGATGCAAGAAATGAAACTCACCGAGTTCAAGAACAAGAAACCGCCAGAGCTGATCGCTTATGCCGAATCGCTCGAGGTCGAGAACGCCAGTGTGATGCGCAAGCAGGAGCTGATGTTCGCGATCCTGAAGCGGCTGGCGACCCAGGATATCGAGATCATCGGCGACGGTGTGGTCGAAGTGCTGCAGGACGGTTTTGGCTTCCTGCGCTCGGCCAATGCCAATTACCTGCCGGGCCCCGACGATATCTATATTTCGCCGTCGCAGATCCGCCGGTTCTCGCTGAAGACCGGCGATACCGTCGAAGGCCCGATCCGTAGCCCGAAGGAAGGCGAGCGCTATTTCGCGCTGCTCAAGGTCAACACGATCAATTTCGACGACCCCGAAAAGATCCGCCACAAGATCCATTTCGACAATCTGACGCCGCTTTATCCGACCTCGCGGCTGAAGATGGAAATGGACGTTCCGACCTCGAAGGACATCTCGGCGCGCGTCATCGACCTCGTGGCGCCGCTCGGCAAAGGCCAGCGCGCCCTGATCGTGGCGCAGCCGCGAACCGGCAAGACGGTGCTGTTGCAGAACATCGCCCATTCGATCACCACCAATCATCCGGAATGCTATTTGATCGTGCTGCTGATCGACGAGCGGCCGGAGGAAGTCACCGATATGCAGCGCTCGGTGAAGGGCGAGGTCGTCTCCTCGACCTTCGACGAGCCGGCGGTGCGCCACGTCCAGGTCGCCGAAATGGTGATCGAGAAGGCCAAGCGCCTGGTCGAGCACGGGCGCGATGTCGTCATCCTGCTGGACTCGATCACCCGCCTTGGCCGCGCCTACAACACCGTGGTGCCGTCATCCGGCAAGGTGCTGACCGGCGGCGTCGACGCCAATGCGCTGCAGCGGCCGAAGCGCTTCTTCGGTGCCGCCCGCAACATCGAGGAAGGCGGCTCGCTGACCATCATCGCCACCGCGCTGATCGACACCGGCAGCCGCATGGACGAGGTCATCTTCGAAGAGTTCAAGGGCACCGGCAATTCGGAGATCGTGCTCGACCGCAAGGTGGCGGACAAGCGCATCTACCCAGCCATGGACATCCTCAAGTCCGGCACCCGCAAGGAAGACCTTCTGGTCGCCCGCCAGGACCTGCAGAAGATCTTCGTGCTGCGCCGCATCCTGGCGCCGATGGGCACAACCGACGCCATTGAGTTCCTGATCGACAAGCTCAAGCAGACCAAGACGAATGCGGATTTCTTCGATTCTATGAATACGTAAGCGATTGGAGCGGGGAGCACCCTCGCCTCGTCATCCTCGGGCTTAACCCGAGGATCCATGCCGCGACGTCGGCTGGATGATGCGACGAAGCGGAACCTGCACCGTGGCAACGCTCGAAAGTAGCGGCATGGATCCCAGGGTCTTCGCGACGTCGCTTCGGTCCTGCTCCGGCCTGGGATGACGAACTTCCTACTGCTGCCTCAACTGCCGCTCGAGCTCCTCAGCGTCCGTTATCACCGGCAAGCAGACCTGCCCGGTGCACAGCCAGGCGCCGGGCTCGATCGTAGGCGGCAAAACGCCGCCTGGCAGCGTCGGCAGGTTTGTTGCCGAGCCGACCGGCACGATTGTGTCGATCCGGCGCGGGTCCGGATTTCGATTCGCAACCGGAACAAGCTGTGGGTTTTCCGGCTTGTCCACCAGCACCAGTTTCAACGGCTCGATCGCCAAAGCGCAGGCGTTGACGATGCCCGCCTGGCCATAGGCCTGGTGCTGCGCCCGGCCGGCTGCGTGTTCGGCTACGTTCCAGGTCTTTTCCTGCAGATCAAGATCGCCGGAAAGCGAGGACAATCGGACCATGGCTTCGATGATTTGGCCGGTGGCTGAAGGAATGGCTTCGTCGACATCGCCCCTGATGCGGATCGGCACGTCGCTGCTGTCCGACGCGGTGAGATAGTAGCCGGTGTTGTCATCGTCGCGGTGCCATTGGTCGAGTTGCGCTAGGAATTGGCCGGCCAGTTCGGCATAGCTCGATGTGCCGGTAGCCTCGAACAATGAGATCGCAGCGTTAGCCATGGCGGCGTAGTCGCTCGACAGCGCAGGAAAGAGCTTCTTTGCGCCAAGCATCGAATGCGGCAAGCGGCTGTCTCGACCAGCGCTGGCAATGGCAGCAAAGGCCTGTTCCGCCGCCTCGATCCAATCGATCCGTTTCAGGGAGCGCCCGGCTTCGGCGAGAGCCGCGATCACCAGGCCGTTCCAGTCGGTCAGGATTTTTCCGTCACGCCCGGGTCTGACGCGCTGCTCCCTGGCTGTCAGCAATTTTTCTGTCAATGGAATGAGCCGGTCGCGATCGGCCACGCTTTGCGTTTGCTGGGCTTCGGTCTGGTGGATGATCGGCTTGCCCTCCCAGCCATGCGGGGCAACAATTGTGAAGTGATTGAAAAATAACGCTGATTCGTCGCCAAGAGCGGTTTCTATCTCATCCCTGCTCCAGGTGTAGAACAGTCCCTCCTCGCCTTCGCTGTCGGCGTCGAGGCTGGCAGCGAATGCACTGCCGTCGACGCGCATCTCGCGCAAGAGCCAGTCAATCGTCTCTTCGATTCGTACCCGGAACAATTCGTTGCCGGTCGCGGCATATGCCCAATTGCACAGCCGAATGAGCTGCGCGTTGTCGTAAAGCATTTTTTCGAAATGCGGCACCAGCCACTCGGCATCGGTCGAGTAGCGGCTCAACCCGCCGCCGATATGGTCATAGATGCCGCCCGCCAACATCTTTTCGAGGCTAAGCAGGACCGCGTCGCGATGGGCTGTGTGGCGATCGCGCCGCCAGGATAGCCAGAGCGTCTGCATGAACGGCGCATTGGGGAATTTGGGCGCGCCGCGCAGGCCGCCCAAATCCCTGTCGATCATGCCGTCGATGCCGTTGGCGAGCGCGGCGAGCGTGTCGCGATCAAGGACGGCTTTGGCATGCGTGCCCGCCAGCCGCGCCTCGACATGCGTGGTCAGGCCGTCGGCGCTTTGGTTAACGCTTCCTTTCTTCTCCCGCCACGCCTTGTCGACCGCCTCCAGCACCTGGACAAAGCCCGGCCGGCCGTATCGGGCTTCGCGGGGAAAATAGGTGCCGCCCCAGAAAGGCTTTCCGTCCGGCGTCAAAAACATGGTCAGCGGCCATCCGCCTTGCTCGCCCATCGAGGACAGTGCTGCCATATAGATCTGGTCGATGTCCGGCCGCTCCTCGCGATCCACCTTGATATTGACGAAGAGACGGTTCATGACGGCGGCGACATCTTCGTTCTCGAAACTTTCGTGCGCCATCACGTGGCACCAGTGGCAGGCGGCGTAACCGACCGAGAGCAGAATCGGCCGCTTCAGCGACCTTGCTTCGGCGAGCGACGTCGGCGACCATGGCCGCCAATGCACAGGGTTGCCGCTATGCTGCTGCAGATAGGGGCTGGCCTCTTCGGCAAGCAGATTTTGCGCGGGCAATGTCACGGTCGATAACTCGGCAATTGTCGATGAATAAGCGAAGCTAGGGCGGTTGTGCAGGGTCGGCAAATGATTTCAGGTGATTCCATTGTTGCGCTGTCGAGCGGTCGCCTGCCCGCCGGCGTTGCCGTGGTCCGGATTTCGGGCCCGCAGAGTCGATTCGTCGTCGAAATGATTGCCGGTTCGATGGTTAAGAACCGTGTTGCCGCCTATCGCAAGTTCAAGGCGCCCGACGGATCGGTGCTCGACAGCGGGCTGGTCGTTTTCTTTGCCGGCCCTAGCAGCTTCACTGGCGAAGATATCGCCGAGTTCCATGTCCATGGCGGGCGCGCCGTCGTGGCGAAGATGCTGGAGACGATCGCCGGCTTCGACGGTGTCAGGCATGCCGAGCCGGGCGAGTTCACCCGGCGCGCCTTTCTCAACGGCAAGGTCGATCTGGTCGAGACCGAGGCGCTGGCCGATCTCGTCAACGCCGAAACCGAGGCGCAGCGGCGCTTTGCCGTGCAGAATGCCGAGGGTGCACAGAGCCAGCTTTATCTCGGCTGGCGCCGTCAGCTCATTCATGCCCGGGCTATGATCGAAGCGGAAATCGATTTTGCCGACGAGGACGATGTGCCGGGTTCGGATGCGGAGACGGTCTGGTCGGATGTCCGCGCGATGGTCGACGAGATCGAACGTCATGTCCAAGGGTTCCGGGCCGCCGAGATCATCCGCGACGGGTTCGAGGTCGTCATCCTCGGCGCGCCAAATGCCGGCAAGTCAAGCCTGTTCAATGCGCTGGCCCGGCGCGAAGCGGCGATCGTCACGGAAGAGCCGGGCACGACCCGCGATCTGCTCGAAGTGGTGCTGGACCTGGAGGGGATGCGGGTAAGAGTGACTGATACCGCCGGCCTGCGCGAGACACCCGGCAGGATCGAGGCGATCGGCATCGAACGGGCGAGGAGCAAGGCCGGGACTGCCGATCTGTTGCTCGTGCTGGAGGATATGGTGGACCCGGTCCCGATCGGTGCAATTCCGGCCGATGTTCCGTCGTTGAGGATCGGGACTAAGGCCGATCTGCTGCAGGATAAATCGCCCGCGACTCGCTACGATGCGGTTATCTCGACCAGGGACGGCGCCGGGCTGGCGGAGTTGCTGGCGGAGATCGGTCATCGCGCCGCAGCGCAGATCGGCCAGGCCGGCGATATCCTGCCGTCGCGGCTGCGGCACGTCGAGCTTCTCAACGAGACGAAGCGCTTCCTGCTCGCGGCAGGGACTGAGGATGAGCGCGGGCAGGAGCTGCGGGCAGAAGAATTGCGGCTGGCAGCAGATAGGCTTGGCCGGATCGTCGGGGCTGTCGACGTCGAGGAAATGCTCGACGTTATCTTTTCGCAGTTCTGCATTGGCAAATGACTCACGTGAAACATCGCAGGCTCGCCGGCCTCGTTTGATTCACGTGAAACGCTGAGCGTTGACGGCCAGGATGAGCCCCGGCCTCAACCGCAATCTCGAACGTCTGTGATTGGCGTAGGCGGTGAGGGTAACACCCCGTTCTGGTCCGACGGAGCACTGCCGTGAGGTAACGGCATGCCCAGTGTCTCCGCGACGTCGCTCCGCCCTAAGATGACGAAGGGAGAAATGCTTTGGCCAATCTCGAACGCTTCGCGATACTCTGCGATGAACTTTGGTTGCCACTCGCCAAATCACGGTGCCAACGCATCGGTTAGCATTGTTTCACGTGAAACGATTCATCGAGCGTCCTTGACAGCGAAGGCTCTCGGCGACATGTGTCGGTCGACTTGAATTCGGGATTCTGAAATGACCGATCACTATGATGTGGTTGTGGTGGGCGGCGGCCATGCTGGTTGCGAGGCGGCCAGCGCTGCCGCGCGCGCCGGCGCGAAAACGGCTTTGGTGACGCTGCGCTTCGAGACGATCGGCGTCATGTCCTGCAATCCGGCAATCGGTGGGCTCGGCAAGGGACATCTGGTTCGCGAGATCGACGCCATGGACGGGCTGATGGGCCGCGTCGCCGATGCGGCCGGCATCCAGTTCCGTCTGCTCAATCGTCGTAAGGGACCGGCGGTTCGCGGGCCGCGGACGCAGGCGGATAGAAAACTGTATCGGCTCGCCATGCAGGCGGCGATTCGCGAGCAGGCCGGTCTCGATGTGGTCGAGGGCGAGGTTCTGGATTTCGAAATCGACAATGGGCGCATCGCGGCCGTGCTGCTGGCGGGTGGTCGCAGGCTTGCCTGTGGCGCCGTGGTGCTGACCACCGGCACCTTTCTGCGCGGGCTGATCCATATCGGTGAGAAGAAGATCGTCGCCGGCCGCATGAACGAGCAGGCCAGCCTCGGCCTGTCGGCGACAATGAGCCGTGCCGGCTTCAAGCTCGGGCGGCTGAAGACCGGCACGCCGCCACGGCTGGATGGACGGACCATCGATTGGGCGTCGCTGGAGAGCCAGGCGGCGGATGAGCATCCGGTGCCGTTCTCGCTGATGACCGACCGCATCGACAACCCGCAGATCCACTGCGGCATCACGCGCACGACTGCGGCGACGCATGAGCTGATCCGCGCCAATCTGAGCCGTTCCGCCATGTATTCCGGCTCGATCGAAGGGGTAGGGCCGCGTTACTGCCCGTCCATTGAGGACAAGATCGTTAAGTTCGGCGACCGCGAGGGCCACCAGATTTTCCTCGAGCCGGAAGGGCTGGATGACGACACCGTCTACCCGAACGGCATTTCGACCTCGCTGCCCGAGGACGTGCAGCTCGACATTCTGAAGACCATTCCCGGCCTTGAGCGTGCCACCATGCTGCAGCCTGGCTATGCCATCGAGTACGACCATGTCGATCCGCGCGAGCTCAAGCCGACGCTGGAAACCAAGCGGATTGGTGGTCTTTTCCTGGCTGGACAGATCAACGGCACTACCGGCTACGAGGAGGCCGGGGCGCAGGGGCTGCTCGCCGGCCTCAACGCCGCGAGGCAGGCATCGACGAGCGATCAGATCGTGCTCAGCCGCACCGAGGCCTATATCGGGGTGATGGTCGACGATTTGACCAGCCGCGGCATCGCCGAACCCTACCGCATGTTCACCTCGCGGGCCGAGTTCCGGCTGTCGCTGCGGGCTGACAACGCCGATGAGCGGCTGACGCCGGTGGCCACGAAGCTCGGGATCGCCTCTCGGCAACGGATGCATCGGTTTAACGATGTCGTGCAGGACCTTGAAAAGGCGCGCAAGGTTGCGCTTGGCGCAACCATGACCCCCAACGAGGCGGCGCGTCATGGGCTCGAGATCAACAGGGATGGTGTGCGCCGCTCCGCTTACGAGTTGCTGGCGTATCCGGGCGTCGATGTCGCCTGGCTGGCCCGAATCGCTCCGCAGTTTGCGGCAATCGACGCCAAAACAGCCGAGCGTCTCGAAACGGAAGCGAAATATTCAGTCTATCTCGACCGCCAGCAGGCCGATGTCTCGCAGATCAGACATGAGGAGAGCCGATTGATTCCCGCGTCGCTCGACTTTGCCTCGGTTCCGGGCCTGTCCAACGAGCTGAAGCAGAAGATGCTGGCGCGCCAGCCGCGCTCCATCGCCGATGCGCAACGCATGGAAGGCATGACGCCAGCGGCGCTGGCGATCATCGTCGCGCATGTCCGCAACGCCGAGGCCGCCGCGCGAAGGAATGTTGCGTGAGCGCTGCCTCATGGGCGAGCCTGCAAGAGGTTGCCGGCCCGGTTTCACGTGAAACATTCGACCGCCTGGTCGACTTCGAGACCGTTTTCCAGAAATGGAACCGCCGAATAAACCTGGCTGCGCAATCGACGCAGGACGATGTCTGGCGCCGGCACATCCTTGACAGCGCGCAGCTTGCGCGAATCAAACCGGAGGCGAAGCGCTGGGTCGATCTCGGCTCGGGCGGCGGTTTTCCCGGCTTGGTCCTTGCCTTTCTGCTCGCCGAGCGTGCCGGCGCCAGCATCGATCTGGTTGAAAGCAATCGGAAAAAGGCATCGTTCCTGCAAGCGGTCGTCGGCCGATTCAACCTGCCCGCCAGGATCATCGCGCGGCGCATCGACGACGCCTATCCGCTTGTTTCGACACCCCAAATCGTTACGGCCAGGGCGCTGGCGTCGCTTCCGGTCCTGCTGGAGCTGTCGGCGCCGTGGCTGACGGCGGGCGCGTGCGGCCTGTTCCACAAAGGCCGGGATTACCGCGCCGAAGTGGCAGAAAGCGCTCAACGATGGTCATTCGATCTGGTAGAACATGCCAGCGCGACCGACGCTCATGGGGTCATCCTCGAACTGTCTGATTTGCGCCAACTGTCTTAGATCGGCGACCTCGGAATGAATTTCTGGCATAGATCCATGATGAAGAATGGCCCCCGAATCATCACCGTAGCCAACCAGAAGGGCGGCGTCGGCAAGACGACGACGGCCATCAATCTCGCCACGGCGCTGGCGGCGATCGGCGAGCGGGTGCTGATCGTCGATCTCGATCCGCAGGGCAATGCCAGCACCGGCCTCGGCATCGACCGGCGCGACCGCACCGTTTCCTCCTATGACGTGCTGACCGGCGAGCTCGATCTGGAGGCGGCGGCGATCCCGACGGCAGTGCCGGGCCTGTCGATCGTGCCGTCAACGCTCGATCTGCTCGGCATCGAAATGGAGATCGCGTCGGCGCCGGACCGGGTGCTGCGGCTGCGCAACGCCTTGCGCGCCTCGGCCGAGCGCTCGGCGAATTTCGGCTATGTGCTGATCGATTGTCCGCCGTCGCTCAATCTTCTGACTCTGAACTCGATGGCGGCGGCCGATTCGGTGCTGGTGCCGCTGCAGTGCGAGTTCTTCGCGCTTGAAGGCTTGAGCCAGTTGCTGGAGACGGTCGAGCAGGTCCGCCGCTCGATCAATCCCGACCTGACGATCCAAGGCATCGTGCTGACCATGTTCGACGGGCGCAACAACCTTGCCAACCAGGTGGTGCAGGATGTGCGCGCGCATATGGGCGACAAGGTCTACGAAACCATCATCCCGCGCAATGTGCGGGTCTCCGAGGCGCCGTCCTATGGCAAGCCGGCGATCCTCTACGACCTCAAGTGCTCCGGCAGCCAGGCCTATCTGCAGCTTGCCTCCGAGGTGATCCGCCGCGAGCGCAAACTGCGCGCCGCCTAATGCTGCCGCCAAAGAAGCTGATTCGATAGCGAAACGATCTGGACAGACGATGAGTGAAGACCTTTCGAGAAAAAGACTGGGCCGTGGACTGGCCGCGCTGATCGGCGAAATCGATCGCCCGGCAGCAGTGGAAAAGCAGAGCATGAATGCCGACGGCAAGGTCCCGATCGAGTTCCTGAGCCCGAATCCAAAGAATCCGCGCCGGCATTTTGGTGACGCCGACTTGACCGATCTTGCCCAGTCGATCCGTGAACATGGCGTGGTGCAGCCGGTGGTGGCACGGCCGTCGCCGGCCCAGCCCGGCCACTACGAGATCATCGCCGGCGAGCGGCGCTGGCGCGCGGCGCAGCGCGCCGGGCTGGTCGAGATCCCGATCATCGTGCGCGATGTCAACGACCGCACCGCGCTCGAACTGGCGATCATCGAAAACGTCCAGCGCACCGACCTCAACCCGGTCGAGGAGGCGATGGGCTACCAGCAGCTGATCGACGATCACGGCTACACCCAGGCCGATCTCGGCCAGGTGATCGGCAAGAGCCGCAGCCATGTCGCTAATACGCTGAGGCTCTTGAAGCTGCCCGACGTGATTCGCGACATGCTGGTCGATGGCGCGCTGTCGGCCGGCCACGCCCGCACATTGGTGACGGCGGAAGATCCGGCGGGCCTGGCCAAGCGGATCGTCAAGGACGGGCTTTCGGTGCGCCAGGCCGAAGCGCTGGCGCAGATGCCGGCCGGCGCTCCAACGGTAAAGCGACAGCCTGCAGCACCGGCACAGAAGGATGCCGATACGCTGGCGCTGGAAAAGCTGATGACCGGCACGATCGGCATGATCGTCACGATCGAGCACAAGGAACGCGGCGGGGTGATCAGCGTCGCTTACCGGACGCTGGAGCAGCTCGACGAGCTCTGCCGTCGGCTGAAGCAGGAGCGGTAGGTGCTTGAGGTACCCGTGTTTTTAGCCGGCAAATAATCTTCTGGCTCAAGATTAAGCACGGCCTAGGTTGACATCTTCGTCCTGGCAACACAACGGGGGCTGGCGATTGCCAGTCCTTGCTTTTCAGCGCTGGTGATTGGCGAAATCGCCCAGGCTGCTGATCTCCCCCTTGAGCGGGAGATGGCCGGCAGGCCAGAAGGCGTCGTCTCACATCAAGCGCCGGCCTTTCGGAAGCGAAGAAGATGTCGGCGTTCCAAGCGCTGCGACCCCCTCTGTCGCCTTCGGCGACATCTCCCCCTCAAGGGGGGAGATCAGCTACGCTGCGCCAGCCGGGCGCTTTCCACGGCAATGCCGAGCAGCGCCTGCCGTGCCAGCGCGACTGAAAGATCCGGCCGCCGGCGGGTCTGCAGGACCGCTGCCTGCAATCGGGTCAAGGCGCGGGCAAGCGCCTCGCTGTTCCAGCGTTCGAGGGCTTTCTCCACCAGCTTGCGCCGCGAGAAAAAAACCGGCGGGCGCGCCGCTGCAACGACTGACGCGGCGTTGCGGCCGCCGGTGTCCATCAGGCCGCGCATCGCCTGGATCGCCTGCAGCTGCCGCATCGCCGAGGAAAGCACCAGAAAAGCTTGGCCGCCGGACTGGCAGTGGCGGGTGAAGGCCATGTCGAAATCGCCGACCTTGCCCTCGAGCAAGGCATCGACGGCGTCGTCGAAGGACAGACCGGAGACGTCGCCCGAAGTCGCCTTGACGTCGTCGAGGCCGATTTCGGTCTGGCCGTGGGCGTAGAGCACCAGCTTCTCGATCTCGCCGCGCGAGGCCAGCCGGTCGCCGCCGAGGTTGCGGCGCAGCGCCTGACGGGCCTCCAGCGTCATCGACATGCCGGCCTTGCGCAATTCGTCGTCGATGACCGTGTCGATGTCCCGGGCCTCGTCGGCATAGCACGGCAAGGCCATGGCAATGTCCGCCGCCTCGACGATGGCGCGCAGCCCGACGCCCTTCTTCAGGTCGCCGGCCTCGATCAGGATGATGGCATCGCGCGGCGGCTCCGCGGTCAGCGCCTTGACGTCGTCGGCAAGCGCCTTCTGGCCGGAGGCATTGCGCACCCAGAGCAGGCGCCGGTCCGAAAACATCGGCACGGTGCGAGCCTCGTCGAGCAGGCGGCCTTCGTCGCGATCGACTTCCGAACCGTCCAGCCTGACCACCGAGAACGGATCGTCGAGCGGCAGGCCGGTTTTGCCGGCAAAGGCCTTTGCCCGCTCGGCGACGAGCCCACGATCGGGACCATAGAGCAGGACCACCGAGATGCGCGGATCCGGCCGCGCCAGCCACGAATCGACCTCATAACCCTTCTTCTGTGCCATGGGCTCTGGTTAGCATGAATGCGGGCGCGGGGTGAACAAAAGGACGCCGCTATCTTCCGAAACACCTATAGGACAGCGCTCTGTCTGTCCCGCCGACATCTCCCCGGGGTATTGGAATTTCGAGAGGTTTGCCGATCTTGCAGGACCAGGTTTCCTCGCCCCCGCAAAGCGGGGGAGAGCTGGCCGCGGAGCGGCCGGAGAGGGGGCAACCACGCTGGCGAGCCTCTGAATCATTCAGGTCGCGCCTTCCCCCTCTCCGTCTCGGCTTTGCCGAGCCACCTCTCCCCATTTCATGGGGCGAGGAACCCAAGCCTTGTTTAGGTTGCAAGCCCAAAAATACCGGCTCTTGCGCCAAATCAGGCCGGACCATTCGCCTAGTTGCGCGCGGCACCAGAAGATCGACAAGAAATTTCGCCGACATATCTGCATCTTGGCTGGCGGTATCGGGAGGCGGCTTTCTGTGGTCGTTCCGGTTGAAGCACCAGCCGACGAATTGGCACTGGTCTGGCGGTGTGCAAATATCGCACCGGGCAACATTGGAGGACGAAGGTCATGGCTGATGCAGGACTATTGCGCTTCCATGTGCCGGAACCGGAGGTGCGGCCGGGCGGGACGCCTGACTTTTCCAATGTGACCATCCCCAAGGCCGGCTCGGTGCCGCGTCCCGAGATCGACGTCGATCCGCGCACCATCCGCGACATGGCCTTCTCGATCATCCGCGTGCTCAACCGCGCCGGCGAGGCGGTCGGACCCTGGGCTGGCCTGCTTTCCGACGACGAATTGCTGGAAGGACTGCGCCACATGATGACGCTGCGCAGCTTCGATGCGCGCATGCAGATGGCGCAGCGGCAGGGCAAGACCTCCTTCTACATGCAGCATCTGGGCGAGGAGGCGGTGAGCTGCGCCTTCCGCAAGGCGCTGGCGCCGGGCGACATGAATTTTCCGACCTATCGTCAGGCAGGCCTGCTCATCGCCGACGGCTATCCGATGGTCACGATGATGAACCAGATCTATTCGAACGAGGCCGACCCGCTGAAGGGCCGGCAGCTGCCGATCATGTATTCGTCGAAGGAGCATGGCTTCTTCTCGATCTCCGGCAATCTGGCGACGCAATATATCCAGGCGGTCGGCTGGGCGATGGCTTCGGCGATCAGCAATGATTCTAAGATCGCCGCCGCCTGGATCGGCGACGGTTCGACGGCCGAATCCGACTTCCATTCGGCGCTGGTGTTCGCCTCGACCTACAAGGCGCCCGTCGTGCTCAATGTCGTCAACAACCAGTGGGCGATCTCGACCTTCCAGGGCATCGCCCGCGGCGGCTCCGGCACTTTCGCCGCCCGCGGTCTCGGTTTCGGCATTCCGTCGCTGCGGGTCGATGGCAACGACTATCTCGCCGTCCATGCGGTGGCGAAATGGGCGGCCGAGCGCGCGCGGAAAAATCTCGGCCCGACGCTGGTCGAATATGTCACCTACCGTGTCGGCGCGCATTCGAGCTCCGACGATCCATCGGCTTATCGGCCGAAGGCCGAGTCCGACGCGTGGCCGCTCGGCGATCCGATCGTCAGGCTGAAGAACCATCTCATCCAGCGCGACGTCTGGTCGGACGAGCGCCACACCCAGGCCGAAGCAGAAATCCTCGAAACAGTGATCGCGGCGCAAAGGGAGGCCGAGCGCCATGGCACGCTGCATGCCGGCGGCAAGCCTTCGGCGCGCGACATGTTCGAGGGCGTCTATGCCGAGATGCCGCCGCATCTCAGGCGCCAGCGCCAGCAGGCCGGGGTCTAATCATGCCAAGACGGACAATGATCGAGGCGATCCGCGACGCTATGGACGTGTCGATGGCCCGCGACGAACGCGTCATCGTGTTCGGCGAGGATGTCGGCTTTTTCGGCGGCGTCTTCCGCTGCACGCAAGGCCTGCAGGCCAAATACGGCAAGAGCCGCTGCTTCGATGCGCCGATCAGCGAATCCGGCATCGTCGGCTCGGCCATCGGCATGGCAGCTTACGGCCTGAAACCTTGCGTCGAAGTGCAGTTCGCCGACTATGTCTATCCGGCCTATGACCAGATTGTCTCGGAAGCGGCGCGGCTGCGCTACCGGTCGAATGGCGACTTTACCTGTCCGATCGTGGTCAGGATGCCGACCGGCGGCGGCATTTTTGGCGGCCAGACCCACAGCCAGAGTCCGGAGGCGCTGTTCACCCATGTCTCCGGCCTGAAGGTCGTGGTGCCGTCCAATCCGCATGACGCCAAGGGTCTCTTGATTGCGGCGATCGAGGATCCCGACCCGGTGATCTTCCTGGAGCCGAAGCGGCTCTACAACGGTCCCTTTGACGGCCACCACGAGCGCCCGGTGACGCCGTGGTCGAAGCATGAACTCGGCGAGGTCGCCGACGGCCACTACACGGTCCCGCTCGGCAAGGCGGTAATCCGCCGGCCGGGTGCCGCTGTCACCGTGCTCGCCTATGGCACCATGGTTTATGTCGCCGAGGCGGCGGCCGAGGAGACCGGCATCGACGCCGAGATCATCGATCTGAGGACGCTGCTGCCGCTCGATCTCGAGACGATCGTCGGCTCGGTGAAAAAGACGGGCCGCTGCGTGATCGTGCACGAGGCGACGCTGACATCCGGGTTCGGCGCCGAGCTGTCGGCCTTGGTGCAGGAGAACTGCTTCTACCATCTGGAAGCGCCGGTGGCGCGGGTCGCCGGCTGGGACACGCCCTATCCGCACGCGCAGGAGTGGGACTATTTTCCCGGTCCCGCTAGGCTCGGCCGCGCGCTCGTTGAAACGATGGAAGCCTAAAGGGGGAGGCCTGACGACGATGGGCGAATATGTGATCAAGCTGCCCGATGTCGGCGAAGGCGTCGCCGAGGCCGAGCTGGTCGAATGGCAGGTCAAGGTCGGCGATCTCGTGCGCGAGGACGCGGTGCTGGCCGCCGTCATGACCGACAAGGCGACGGTCGAGATTCCCTCGCCCGTTGACGGCGAGATCGTCTGGCTCGGTGCGGAGATCGGCGACACGGTGGCGATCGGCTCCCCCATCGTCAGATTGAAGGTGGCCGGCGAAGGCAATGTGAAGGCCGCTGCGGAATCGTGGGGAGGTGAGGCGAAAGCCACCGAGGCTACCCCCACCCCGGGGCCCTCCCCACAAGGGGGAGGGGGACGAGCTTCGGCCGCCAAAGCCGATGCCAAATCGATCGCGCGCCCGTCCGCAAAAGTTTCCGCGCGTGAGGATGAACCGGCGCCGGAATCCGCCTCCCCCTTGTGGGGAGGGGTTGGGGGTACTGCGGTCGGTGGGGGTCTCGCGACCGTCTCCGGCGCGCCACGCCTCGAAGGCGAAAAGCCGCTGGCGTCGCCGGCCATTCGGCTCAGGGCGAAAGAGGCCGGCATCGATCTGCGTCAGGTCACAGGAAGCGGCCCGGCCGGCCGTATCCAGCATGAGGACATCGAGGCGTTTCTGGCGCGCGGGCCGCAGCTCGCGAAAATCTCCGGCCTCGCCCGTAACGAGACGATAGAGGACATCAAAATCATCGGGCTCAGGCGAAAAATCGCCGAGAAGATGACGCTGGCCAAGTCGCGCATTCCGCACATCACCTATGTCGAGGAGATCGATGTTACCGCGCTCGAGGATTTGCGCGCCGCGCTCAACAAGGAGAAGCGAACCGGCGCGGAAAGGCCGAAGCTGACGCTGCTGCCGTTCCTGATGCGGGCGATGGTCAGGGCGATTGCCGACCAGCCCAACCTCAACGCGCTGTTCGACGACGAAGCCGGCATCATCCACCAGCATGGCGGCGTCCATATCGGCATTGCCGCGCAGACGCCTTCGGGGCTGGTGGTGCCGGTGGTCAAACACGCCGAGGCGCGCGACATCTGGGACTGCGCCGCCGAGCTCAACAGACTCGCCGAGGCGGCCAAATCAGGTACGGCGACGCGCGACGAGCTCTCGGGTTCGACCATCACCATCACCTCGCTCGGCGCCATGGGCGGTGTCGCGACGACGCCGGTGATCAATCATCCGGAAGTGGCGATCCTCGGCGTCAACAAAATGATGGTGCGGCCGGTGTGGGACGGCACCCAGTTCATCCCGCGCAAGATGATGAACCTGTCCTCCAGCTTCGACCACCGGGTCATCGACGGCTGGGACGCCGCGGTGTTTATTCAACGGATCAAGGCGCTGCTGGAGACCCCGGCGCTGATTTTTGTGGATTGAGGCTGTGGTGCAAGAAATGAGAGCGGCAGCGATCCTTCCCACCCCCCTCTGTCCTGGCAGGACAGAGGGGGTGCTGTCCCTCCGGCAGGAAAAATTTTGCACCGCTGCGGCGCCTTGAGAGGAACCCCATGAAGGAAATCTCCTGCAAGCTGCTCGTTATCGGTGCTGGCCCCGGTGGCTATGTCTGTGCCATCCGCGCCGGCCAGCTTGGCATCGACACGGTTATCGTCGAGTTCGGCAAGCCGGGCGGCACTTGTCTCAATGTCGGCTGCATTCCGTCCAAGGCGCTGATCCATGCGGCCGAGGAGTTCGAGAAAATCTCGCATATGGCGGGCGGCAAGAGTCCGCTCGGCATTTCAATTGGAACAGCATCCATTGATCTCGAAACGACCATCGCCTGGAAGGATGGTATTGTTAGCCGGCTGAATAGCGGCGTCGCTGGCCTGCTGAAGAAGGCCGGGGTCAAGACCGTGCACGGCTGGGCGAAATTCCGTGACGGCAAGACCGTCGAAGTCCAGACCGAGACCGGAATGCAGGTGGTCCGTGCCGAGACGGTGGTCATCGCGACCGGCTCGGCGCCAGTCGAGCTGCCGTCGCTGCCGTTCGGTGGACCGGTGATCTCGTCGACCGAAGCGCTGGGGCTGAGCGAAGTGCCGGAAAGGCTTGCCGTCGTCGGCGGCGGCTATATCGGGCTGGAGCTCGGCATCGCCTTCGCCAAGATGGGCGCCAAGGTGACCGTGGTCGAGGCTTTGCCGCGCGTACTGGCGCAATATGATGACGAACTGACTCGGCCGGTGGTGAAGCGGCTCGCCGAGCTCGGTATCGAGGTGCTTGTGGGCGCCAAGGCCAAGGGGTTGTCGACCAAGGGGGATGCGCTGCTGGTCGAGACGAAGGACGGCAAGAATAGCAAGATCGTTGCCGACAGGATTCTGGTCACTGTCGGGCGCAAGCCGGTGGTCGAAGACTGGGGGCTGGAGCAGATCGACCTCGACATGGCGGGAAAATTCATCCGCATCGACGACAAGTGCCGTACCTCGATGCGCGGCATCTTTGCCGTTGGCGACGTCACCGGCGAGCCGATGCTGGCGCACCGGGCGATGGCGCAAGGCGAAATGGTCGCCGAGATCGTCGCCGGCCACAAGCGCGGCTGGGACAAACGCTGCATTCCCGCTATCTGCTTCACCGATCCGGAGCTGGTCACCGCAGGTCTGTCGCCGGAGGAGGCAAAGGGGCTCGGCGGCGACATCAAGGTCGGATTGTTCCCCTTCGCCGCCAATGGCCGGGCGATGACGAAGATGGGTGAGGAGGGGTTTGTCCGGATCGTTGCCCGCGCGGACAACCATCTGGTGCTCGGCATCCAGGCGGTCGGTCACGGCGTGTCGGAACTGTCGACGGCTTTCGGCCTGGCACTGGAAATGGGCGCGCGGCTGGAGGATATAGCCGGCACCATCCATGCCCACCCGACACAAGGTGAGGGTTTTCAGGAAGCGGCGCTGAAGGCGCTCGGGCATGCGCTGCATGTTTAGGGCCCGCCGGCCTCGCGCGCTCTCCCTTCTCCCCCTGTGGGAGAAGGTGGCCGAGCGAAGCTCGGTCGGATGAGGGGTGTTCCAGCTTGGCACAGACGGAGCGCCGTCCAGCACCCCTCAACCGTCTTGGCGCTGTGCGCCAATCCACCTTCTCCCACGAGGGGAGAAGGAAAGAAGCTCCTCAACCAGCCAACCGGCTCACCATCTCATGCTGCGCATAGGCGTGGCCGAAGCGGTTGGCTAGGAAGGCGTCGAGCGCGATGTCTTCCTGCTTGATGAAGCCCTTCGCCGGCAAGGTGCCGTCGGCCAGCATGTCAAGGACCGCGCAAATGGCTGACGCGGTGGTGATCTGGATGGCGCTGCGCACCATGTCGCCGACGCGCTTGGCGTAGATCTTGTTGGCGTAGGTTTCCTGCAGCAGGCGGCCGTTCTTGCGGCCGCTGACGGTGACGAAGACGATGACCACGTCCTGCAGCGTCGCCGGCAGGGCGCTCTCGAAAATGTCCTTCAGCACGTCGCGTCGGTGGCGCAGGCCGAGATCGTTGAGCAACGCCTTCATGATCGCGGCGTGGCCGGGGTAGCGGATGGTGCGATAGTTCAGCGTGCGCACCTTGCCCTTCAGCGTTTCGGCCAGCGTGCCGAGCCCGCCGGATGTGTTGAACGCCTCGTAGGTGACACCGTCGAGCGAGAATTCCTCGCGCTCCTCCAACGGCGGCACCTCGATCAGCTCGCCTTCGACGATCGCCTCGCAAGGCTCGCAATATTCATTGATAACGCCGTCCGTGCTCCAGGTCAGATTGTAGTTCAGTGCATTCGACGGGTACTGCGGCAGCGCCCCGACCCGCATGCGCACGCTTTCCAGGGTGTCGAAGCGGCTGGCGAGATCGTTGGCGACGATCGAGATGAAGCCCGGCGCCAGCCCGCATTGTGGGATGAAGGCGCTGTTGGCGGAGCGCGCCAATTTCTTGACGCGCCTGGTGCTGACGACGTCCTCGGTCAGGTCGAGATAGTGGACGCCGGCGCTGGCTGCCGCTTCGGCGATGCGCGTGGTCAGGTGGAAGGGGGCGGCGCTGAGCACAGCAAATTTGCCGGCCAAAGCGGCTTCGAGCGTGCCTGATGCTTCGATGTCGAGTTCCAGCGTCTTGACCGTTTCAGGCAGTTCGGCCGCGCCGAGCTGTGCCGCCGAGCGGTCGACGAGGGTGACGTGGTAGTCGCCTGTGGAAGCCAGCATCTCGGCGATGGTCGAGCCGATCTTGCCGGCGCCGACAACTATGATTTTCTTCATAACCAGTTCCCTCGCCCTACCTTTGCTCAAGACGATAGAATCGCAGCTTGCCTGTCGAAAGGAAGCGTGGAATTGTGCGAAACGAAGCATCTTGGTGATCAAAATGCCGATGAGGTTCGTCGAAAGTGCTTAGCAACGCCGAACAGGCCCTGCTTTCCCTGCTGCGGGCGAATGCGCGCGCCTCGACGGCCGAACTGGCGCGGCGGCTCGGCGTGTCGCGGACGACCGTGCAGAGCCGGATCGAGCGACTGGAACAGCGCGGCATCATCACCGGCTATGGCGTCAGGCTTTCGCCCGACTACGAACAGGGGCTGGTGCGGGCGCATGTCCTGCTCACCGTCACGCCCAAGCTTGCCGACAAGGTGGTGCGCAGCCTGCAGGCGCTGCCGCCGGTGCGGACGCTGCATTCGGTGAGCGGCAATTTCGACATGATCGTCATCGTCGATGCGCCGTCGATTAGGGATCTCGACACGCTTCTCGACGAGATCGGCGCGATGGACGGGGTCGAGCGGACATCGTCCTCGATCATCCTGTCGACGCGGATCGATCGCTGACGGACCTTCAGCCGACATGCCGTCGCAAAACAATGTTCGAGAGAGCGGGTGTCCGCTCCTTTGATCACTGGTGCCGCGCGGCGCGGCGGACACTCTGCACCGGGATGGCGAGGCAGCCGATTAGCAGCAGGATGCCGCCAAGGGCGGCGGCAGCGCCAGAAACTTCACCGCCGCCGTGATCGCCGCGATCAGCAGCAGGGCGAGCAGCGCCAGATTGCCGTCGTCGACGAACATGCCGATGAATTCCTTCACAGCAAGACGAACGAGGTTCATCGGGCCAACCCTCCGATGGCTGCGGGATAGGCGCTGCGCAGCCAGCGCACGACGGCAAAGGACGCCAGCGCGACGATCGCGAAGATCGCGAGCAAGGCCAGATCGTCGCCCGGCCAGTGCGCATCCATGCCTTCGCCGGTCCAGAAGATGCCGAAGCTGGTCAGCATCAGCCCGACGACGAATTTGAGCGCATTTTCCGGGACGCGCGCCAGCGGCCGATGCAAAGCGAGGCCGATGAGCATCACCAGGACGAACGCCGCCAGGGCGCCGAGGCTCGCATAGAGCGTCTGCCCGTGTGCGGCGCCGACTGCGATGACGATGAATACCACTTCGACACCTTCGAGCAGCACCGACTTGAACGCCGCCACTCCCGCCAGATAATCGGCCCGCCGATCATTGACCTGCCGATGCAGCACCGCGGTTTCCCTGGAAAAGGCCGCCTCCTCGTCATGCAGGGCGATGACACCGCCGGCGCGCAGGATGGCCTTACGCAGCCAGCGCATGCCGAACAGGATCAACAGGACACCGACGACAAATTGCATGATGGTGATGGGAACGAGCGCCAGCAGCGGCCGAACGTCATGACCAGTGCGGCGAGCAGCGCCAGCGCCAGTGTCGCGCCGATCAGCGCCGGTCGCCAACTACGCGTTACGCCGACCGCGAGCACGATGGTGAGAGCTTCGACGACCTCGACAAAGGAAGCGAGAAAAGCGGCTGTGATGGTCGAGAAGATGGGTGTGAAGCCGGTAATTTTTTTCCGTCCTCGGGGGCTATGACCGTTTTCTTAGCATGGACGCGGGGGCGGCATCCGACCCCGATTCTCACAAATTTGTATGCCATTTGAGCTTGTCGGCGCTGCCTCTGCCTTGGCGACCGAACCGTTGAACGTCTCTTGGCGCTCAACCGCCGATCAGATCCAGAAACGGAAGATTGCTGGCCATCAGGCCGGCGTCGACATTCAAGGTGGTGCCGGTAATGCCGCTGGCAAAGGGCGACGCCAGGAATGCCGCGGCGCGGGCGACCTCGACGGGCTCGACCAGCCTGCCGAGCGGATAGAGCTTGCCGACGGCTGCGAGGATCTCCGGCTTGTGGGCGAGGCGATGCTCCCAGGCTCCGGTGCGGATCGAGCCGGGAATGACGGCGTTGGCGCGGATGCCGTTGCGGCCTTCCTCGGTTGCGATGGCGCGCATCCAGGCGTTGAGTGCTGCCTTGGCGGCGGCGTAGGCGGGATTGCCGAAATGGGCTTGCGCATTGACCGAGGAGATGAACACGAAGGCGGCGCCTTGCGGCTGGTTGCGCATCACGGGAAGCAATGCCTGCGACAGCAGGGCGGCGCTGCGGAAATTCAGATTCATTTCGCGGTCGAGGGCGGTCGTCGAGACATCGGCGAGCGTTTCCGCCCGCGTCCAGCCGGCGTTGGAGATGACCGCCGCCGGTGCCGCGCTTTCCCCGATGCGCTTGGCAAATGCCGCCACGGCGCCGTCATCGAGCAAGTCAAAATAGTGCGCTTCTTCAATTCCGGCGCCGGTCAGGCCGGTGCCCTCGCGATCGCAGGCGACCACCCTTGCCCTGCATGCGGACAGGACGGCGACCAGCGCGCTGCCGACGCCGCCAGCCGCACCTGTCACAACCACGCTGCGGCCACTGAAATCGATCATGCGGCTCCTCGCTTTTCCCTGGCCAATCCTCGCTTGCCGGATGACTTGACGCAACCACCTGCCACGCAGGATGCTGGTGCTCTTGTAATAAAGCAACATGAATTCCAAAAAATGTTGCTTTCCAACACGGCCTGTATGAGAATCGCCGGGGTCGGCGTAGACCTTGCGGCAGGAAACCGGGAAACCGGCGCAGAGAAAGAGCCCGAACCGCGCGGACTCTGCGCCGATTGCCGCCAATGTTTTGAACAGGAGACTTTTCCTTGCCCAAGCAGTGTTTTGGAACATCCCACGTGCCGCTGTCGCCGGCGGTCCGGGCCGGCGACATGGTCTATGTCTCCGGCCAGGTGCCGGTCGGCAGCGACGGCACCGTGGTTGTGGGCGGCATCGCCGAGCAGACCGAGCAGGTGCTTTCGAACGTCAAGGCGGCCCTGGCGCTGGCCGGCTGCAGCATGGACGACGTGGTCAAGACGACAGTCTGGCTCGAGGACGCGCGCGACTTCAGCGCTTTCAATGCCGTCTATGCCAGGCATTTCCCAAAGGAGCCGCCGGCCCGCACCACGGTGGAGTCACGGCTAATGATCGACATCAAGATCGAGGTCGAGGCTGTCGCCTACAGACCGATTTAACCAGAAGACGGGAACGGAGCCGGACGCCGATGCAATTTGATCTTCTCCTGAAGGGCGGCCGCCTTATCGATCCGGCGTCCGGCCTCGACGCGCAACGCGATCTGGCCATCGCCGGTGGCCGCATCGCCGCGATTGATTCCGACATTCCGTTCGAGCGTGCCGCACGCGTTATCGACGCCACCGGTTCCATCGTCGCGCCCGGCCTCATCGACCTGCACAGCCACGTCTATTGGGGCGGCACTTCGCTCGGCGTCGATGCCGACCGCCTCGCCGCAAAAAGCGGCACCACCACCTTCATCGATGCCGGAAGTGCTGGCGCCGGCAACTTCCTCGGCTTTCGCCGCCATGTCATCGAGCGCTCGAAGGTCCGCATCCTGGCCTATGTCAACATTTCCTTTGCCGGCATTTTCGGCTTCTCGCAGTCCGTTTCGGTCGGCGAGTGCAGCGATCTCCGACTCTGCGAACCGCGCGAGACGGTGGCGGCGGTGCGCGAGCACTCAGACGTGATCGTCGGCGTAAAAGTCCGCTCGGGTCGCCATGCCGGCGGCAGCAGCGGCATCGCGCCGGTCGATCTGGCGCTCGAGGCCGCCGACCAGGCCGGCCTGCCGCTGATGGCGCATATCGACGAGCCGCCGCCGGGCCGCTCGGAAGTGCTGCCGCGGCTGCGCAAGGGCGACATCCTCACCCACTGCTTCCGGCCGTTTCCCAACGCGCCGATCTTCGCCTCCGGCGCGGTGCGGCCCGACATGCGGCTGGCGCGCGAGCGCGGCGTCATCTTCGATATCGGCCACGGCATGGGCTCATTCGACTTCGAGGTCGCCAAGGCGATGCTCGGCGAGGGGCTGGCGCCTGATGTGATCAGCAGCGACGTGCATCTCTACTGCGTCGACGGTCCCGCCTTCGACATTCTGGTCTGCATGTCAAAACTGCTGGCGCTCGGCATGCCGCTCGTCGAGGTGCTGCGCGCCGCAACGCAGCGGCCGGCCGAGGCGATCGCAAGGCCCGAGCTTGGCACGCTGGCGGTCGGTGCCATCGGCGACGTCGCAGTGCTGCGGCTGCGTCCGGGCCCCTTCACCTTTGCCGACGCCGTCGGCGCGTCGCTGATCGCCGAGCAGAGGCTGGTCTCGGATGGTATCGTGGTCGGCGGCACCTGGTGGCCGAACGAGGCCGTGGACGATCTGAGCGATATCGAGCGCTTCGAAGCACATGCCCACGACACGCATGTCGATGTCGTGGCCAGGCATTTCGGGCATGGGCACGGGTGAGGCTGTGCGCTCTCCCCTTCTCCCCCTTGTGGGAGAAGGTGTCGCCGAAGGCGACGGATGAGGGGTGTTCCAGAGAGCACCAGCGCCTCATTCCGTCCAGCACCCCTCAACCGTCTTGGTGCTGCGCGCCAATCCACCTTCTCCCACAAGGGGAGAAGGGAAGGCCTGGAGCTACCGCCCCGACGCCCCATAAACCGGCGTCGGAACTCCTTCCATCCGCGCCTTGATCTGCAGCGCGACGAACTTCGAATAGAAGCGCGATAGCGCCAAATTGCCGCCGTGGAACCATAGCGCTTCCTGCGCCGTCGGCTTCCACATGTTGCGCAATTCGCCTTGCCATGGTCCGGGGTCGCCTTTCACGCCCGAGCCAATCCCCCAGCACGGCCCGACCTTGTCGGCGACCTGGCGCGAGACGATCGCCGCCACGGTCTCGTTCATCGATTGATAGCCGGTGCAGGAGATGACCGCATCGGCCGCCAGTTCGGTGCCGTCGTCGAACAGGATGCCTGTCGGCGTCAGCGACTTGATCTCGACGCCACTGCGGATGCCGATCTCGCCGTCGATGATCAGATCGGAAGCGCCGACGTCGATGTAATACCCCGAGCCCGTGCGGTAGGCCTTCATCAGCAGCCCGGTCTCGTCGTCGCCGAAATCGATGGCGAAGCCGGCGTTGCGTAAGCGGTCGTAGAAGGCCGCGTCGCGCGCCTTGATGATGTCGTAGAGCGCCCGCTGGTTTTGCGGCAGCAGCGCGAACGGCGTCGAGGCGACGATCATGTCCGCTTTTTCGGTGGTGATGCCGCGCGCTAGCGCTTTTTCCGAAAAGATCTCGAACCCGACCTCCATCAGCGTGTCTGATTTGACCACCGTCGTCGGCGAGCGCTGGATCATGGTGACCTCAGCACCGCTTTCCCAGAGGTCGACCGCGACATCGTGCCCCGAACTCGCCGCGCCGAGGACCGCGACGCGTCTGCCCCGGAAATTCTCGCCACTGGAATACTGGCTGGAGTGCAGGACCTCGCCCTGGAAAACATCGGCGCCGGGGAGGTCGATCTGCCTCGGTGGGCCATAAGCGCCGGTTGCGAAGACAATGTGCTTCGGCTTCAGCGTGATGCGCTCGCCGGCGCGATCGACCTCGACCGTCCAGACCTTTTCGGCCTCGTCATAGCTGGCGCTGACGCATTTCGTAGAGGTCCAGTAATTGAGCTCCATGACGCGCGTGTACATTTCCAGCCAGTCGCCCATCTTGTCCTTGGGCGTGAACACCGGCCAGTTTTCCGGAAACGGGATGTAGGGCAGATGGTCGTACCAGACCGGGTCGTGCAGCACGAGCGAGCGATAGCGGTTGCGCCAGGAATCGCCGGCCCGCGCATTCTTCTCGATGATGACGGCCGGCACGCCGAGCTGCCTGAGCCGTGCCCCCAGCATGATGCCGCCCTGGCCGCCGCCGATGACCAGACAGTAGGGCTGCTCAATGGCGCCGAGATCACGCGCCTCGCGCGCTCTCGCCTCTGCCCAAGTCTCGCGGTCCGGGTCGGCCTTGTGGCGTACACCCAAAGGCCGCGCCGGCCCTTTGCGCTCCTCAAAGCCCTTGAGGTCGCTCATCGCCGTGAACAGCGTTCGGCATCGGCCGTCCTGCAGGCGCATGATGCCTTGGCCCCACGCCGATGATGTCTCGAAGGTGAACCAGGCCTCGACGATGCCTTCGTCGGAGCCCGCCGCGCCACTAAGCTGCCAGGCTGTCGGCTTTGTCGTCGACAGCGTGGCTTCCAGCATGTCGCGGACCGCCGCACGGCCTTCCATCGTCTTAATGTTCCAGGTGAAGGTCAGCAGATCGCGCCAGTAGCAGTCCTCGACGAACAGATTGACCGCGGCCTCGGCATCGCCCGCGTCGAGCGACCGGGCGAGGGAGGAAAACCAGGTGGCCGCCTGTTTCGATGGTGCCATGTCGAGCATTTGTGGTCCTTCTACCTTTCCAAGTCGGCGCCGCCGCGTCTTTCCTTCTTCCACAACAGGGGGAAAAGGAGAAGCCGCGCCCCTCAATCCCCCAGCGGTTCCATCTCCTTGCCCGTCCTGTGGATCTGGGCGTTGTATTTGATGCGGCGGACCGTTTCGCGGGCCGAGCCGTCGAGCTTGTAGGCGGCCGCCACGGCCATCAGGTCGATCGCGGCGAGGAAAGCAAAACGCGAGGCGGTCGGCTTCAGCGTGTCGGGATATTCGGGAACCGCTACCGTCAGCCTGACGTCGCAGGCGCGGGCAAGGTCGGTGTCGGGCGCGGTCACGCCGATCGCGTTGGCGCGGTAATGCTTAGCGAGCTCGACGGCCTCGATCACCTCGCGCGTGCGTCCGGTCGCCGAGATGGCGATCACCAGATCGCTGGGCTTCAAGGTCGAGGCGGTCATCCGCATCAGATACGGATCGCATTGGGCGCTGACGGTGATGCCGTAGCGGAACAGCCGGTACTGGGTCTCCTGCGCCAGCGCCGACGAGCTGCCGCCAAGGCCGAACACCGTGACCTGGCGCGCCTTGGCGATGAACTCGGCGGCCTTCACCAGCTGCGCCGGATCAAGCTGCCGTTCGGCCTCCTGCAGCGCCCGGCGGGCCTCGCCGAACACGGCATTCCAGAACGGCATTCCATTGTCGCTGCTGGGCGGCGGCTTGCTCAGATAGAGCGCGCCGACGACGAGACTCTGCGCCAGCTTCAGCTTGAAGTCGCGCACGCCCTCGCAGCCGATGGCGCGGCAGAACCGGGTTACCGTGGGTTCGCTGACCTGGGCGCGCTGGGCGAGGACGGCATTGGAGGCGTCGACCGCGAACCTGACGTCGTCGAGCACGACATCGGCGACGCGCCGCTCAGCCGGGCGCAATTCACCGTAAGAGTCCTTCACCAGCGAAATGATGTCGGGGATGCGCCTGACATGATCGCGCCCATCCGGGTCGCCGTCCGAGGTCGGCCGCCCCTGGCCGTCAGCTTCGGTCATGAGTCATCCCTGCCGTTCGTGGAACTCGACCTCTACCATGTTTGCGCACCGCTTGCCTGCTTCGCCTCACGCGGTCGCTGTCCGAAGTATGTAGGAAAGCTACAAGCTTTTCAAGAAAAAGAAAAGGCAATCTAAACAATAATGTAACCGTGGTACAAACGATCTCTCTGACTAGAGCAGCGGTCGCCGCTTGACAGTAAAGTAGGATAGTTACAGACTGATTTTTACGGACGGATGACCCAATGGATCATCGCGCAACCTGCGAGGGGCGCATGAACGCGGGCAGTGCAAGAACCCCGAAGCTTGGCGTGCAGGCCGCGACCAAGATCTATCATATGGCTTCCGGCGACCTCCTGGCGCTGGATCGCTGCAGCCTCGACGTTCACGCCAATGAGATCGTCTCGATCGTCGGCCCCTCCGGCTGCGGCAAGACCACGCTTTTGTGGGCGATGTCCGGCCTGCATCGCCTGTCCAGCGGGACAATCCGGCTCGACGGCAGAGAGATCACCGGGCCGCATCCGGATATCGGCATCGTCTTCCAGGAGGCAAACCTGCTGCCCTGGCGCAATCTTGACGCCAACATCCATTTTCCCTTCGAGATCAAGGGCGAGAAGCCGGATCGCGCCTGGATCGCCCACCTCGTCAATCGTGTTGGGCTCGACGGCTTCGGCGGCAAGTTTCCGCGCGAGCTTTCGGGCGGCATGCAGCAGCGAGCGGCAATCGTGCGGGCGCTGGCGCTGAAGCCCTCGGTGCTTTTGATGGACGAGCCGTTCGGTGCACTCGACAGTTTCACCCGCGAGGAGATGAACCGTCTCGTCGAGGAGATCTGGCTCGACACCAAAACCACCATCGTCTTCATCACCCACAGCATCGAGGAGGCGATCTTCCTGTCCGACAGAGTGGTGGTGCTGAGCGCGCGGCCGGGGCGCGTTGCCCAGGAATATCGCGTGCCGTTTGCGCGCCCGCGCTCGCTGGAGATCATGGCGACGAAAGAAGTCTTCGACCTCACCAACACGATCAAGATGGACATTGTCGGCGAACGCGTACGACCGAAGGCGCGGGAGCGCGGCACCGCCGAAATTGTGAGGATCAGACCGTGAGCGAAGGCGACGCGATACCGGAGTTCTCCAAAACCAAGGCCGGCGAAGGTCACGACGTCAGCCTGACCAATCTTTCGGCGTTTGCCGGCGGGCCCGGCATCAGGTCGGGCGCCGAGGTCGCGGCCATCATCGCTGTCGCGGTGGTCATCATCGGCGGCATCGAGCTGGCGCTTCGGCTGTTCAATGTGCCCCACTACATCATGCCGGGGCCAAGCGCGATCGCCTACGCGCTGTACGACGAGTTCCCGCTGATCGCGCCGCATCTCGGCTACACGCTGGTCGAACTGGTCTCCGGCTTCTCGATCGGCGCCATTATCGGCCTGGTGATGGCCGCGGTGATCACGCAATTCCCGTTCGCCGAAAAGATCGTCGCGCCCTACATCCTGATCCTGGTCACCACGCCGATGCTGGCGCTGGTGCCGCTTCTTATCCTGCGCTTCGGCTTCGGTTACACGCCGCGCATCATCGCGGTCGCGCTTGCCGCCGGGCCGATGGTGATGATCAATGCGGCGACGGGCTTTCGCCGCGTCGACAGCGCCAAGATCGCGCTGGCGCGTTCCTATGGCGCCAGCACCTTGCAGATATTCTGGAAGATCCGCGCGCCGATGGCGCTGCCGATGATCCTTGTTGGCCTGATGATCGGCGCGATCTTCGGGCTGCTGACCGCGGTGGGCGCCGAGATGGTCGGCGGCGGCTTCGGCCTCGGCAACCGGCTGACCACCTATTCGTCGATGATCCAGATGCCGCAATTCTTCGCGGTGGTTCTGATCCTCTCGACCCTCGGCATCCTGATCTACGTGCTGTTCTTCCTGATCGGCAAGAAGTGGGCGAGCTGGGAGGCGTAGTGCATGTCGCCCAAAAGTGCGCAGCGGTTTTGGGTTACGACGTAAAACGAGGACTTAGCGCGCGGGGCAATGATGGCGCCTGGGAGGCGGGCGACAGGTAAGAAACTATCGGCCAACAAAAAGGGGAAATGCCATGACCAAGGAAAGTCACATCAGTTTCAAGGCGGGGATCAGCCGCCGCTATTTTCTGCAAGTCACCGGAGCAGGCGTGGTGACCGCCACCGCGCTCGGCGCCTCGGCGTTCAGGGCACAGGCCGAGCCATACGGCAAGTTCACCTGGATTTCGCCGCGCGGCACGCTCGAAGTGCTCGACGACTATCCCTATTGGGCGGCCAAGAAGGCAGGCTATTTCGGCGACCTCGACACCGACATGCAGCCGGGCCCGTCGGACGGCACCGCGACGGTGAAGTTCGTCGATGTCGGCCAGGCTGACATGGGCTTTCCCTCGCCCGGCGTCTTCTCCTTCGCCATCCAGAACGGCATGAAGCTCAAATCCGTGTTTCACATGGGGGCGCGCGACACGTTCAGCTTCGCCTTCCGCAAGGGCGAGGGAACGAACGACCTGAAGACGCTCGAGGGCAAGACTATCCTGCTCGGCTCCGCCGCATGGCAGTCGATCACCGATCCGCTGCTGGCCTCGCAAGGCGTCGACATCAAGAAAGTCAAGTATGTCGAGGCCGGCTGGCCGACCTGGGGCACCGCACTGGCCGGCGGCCAAGGCGATGCGGCGCTGTCGTGGGAAGGGCTGCGGGCCGAATGGATCGCCAAGAACCTCGACTTCGAATACTGGCTCGGCGTGCAGAACTCGAAGCTGCCGGCGAACACTTTCGTAGTGCGGTCGGCCGATCTCGATGATCCCGACCGCAAGGCGTTCCTGGAGAAATACCTGCGCGGCTGGGCGATGGGCCTGGAATTCGGCTACCAGAATCCGCGCGCGGCCGTCGAAGCGGTGTTCGAGCAGTTCCCGACGCTGGCCAAGAATCTCGGGCCTGAGCTCGGCACCACCTCGATCCTGCAGCAGATCAACGTCTTCCGTGGCGACATGGATAAGCGCGAAGGCTGGGGTTCGCACGACATGGCGAGCTGGCAGGGCTTCTTCGACCAGATCCACAAGATCGGCCAGATCACCAGTCCGGTGAAGGCCGAGGACGTCTGCACCAACGAACTGATCGGCCCGGCCAATGATTTCGACAAGGCCAAGGTCAAGGCCGATGCCGACGGCGCCAAGCTGTCGGAGGGCTTTGCTGCGCTCGACGTCGAGAAGATCAAGGGGCATCTGTTCGACTCAGCGGTCAAGTAGGCCACTTGGTGACGATAAGGGCGGCGACTGGGTCGCCGCCCCAACTAAACAAAAAAGGGAGGTGGCTTTGACCGAGAAGGTGAAAGTGCTGGTGATTGGTCTCGGCAATATGGGCGCGTCGCATGCCAGCGCCTATCACAGGCTCGACGGTTTTGAGATCGTCGGCATCATGAGCCGCACGATCAAGAGCAACACAAAGATTCCGGCGGAATTAGCCGGCTATCCGCTCTACGAGGATTTCGACCAGGCGCTGAACGAGACCAGGCCGGATGCCGTTTCAATCAACAGCTGGCCCAACACGCATGCCGAATATGCGCTGAAGTCGATTGCCGCGGGCTGCCACGTGTTTATGGAAAAGCCGCTCGCCACCAATATCGAAGATGCCGAAAAGGTCGTCGCTGCGGCCCGCGCCAGGAACCGCAAACTGGTGCTCGGTTATATCCTGCGCGTCCACCCGTCATGGATCAAGTTCATCGAAGTCGGCAAGACGCTCGGCAAGCCGCTGGTCATGCGCCTCAACCTCAACCAGCAGAGCAGCGGCAGCGCTTGGCACTGGCACAAGAACCTGATCGATTCGCTGATCCCGATTGTCGATTGCGGCGTGCACTATGTCGATGTGATGTGCCAGATGACCGGCGCCAAACCGGTCCGCGTTCACGGCATCGGCGCGAAATTGTGGGCCGATGCCGCCAAGCAGAATTATGGCCATCTGCACGTCACCTTCGATGACGGTTCGGTCGGCTGGTATGAGGCGGGCTGGGGCCCGATGATGAGCGAGACGGCCTATTTCGTGAAGGACGTGGTCGGCCCCAACGGCGCGGTCTCCATCGTCGCCGGCCAGACGGCAAGCAGCGCGGCTGAACTTGCCGAGGTGTCGAACTCAGCCGATATCGACCGGCACACCAAGACCGATGCGCTCAAGATCCACTATGCCGAGGTCGACGGCGACAAGAATTTCAAGAAGCCCGACGAGATCGTCAGCATGGAGGACGAGCCCGGCCACCAGGAGCTTTGCGACCGCGAGCAGGCATTCTTCCTGCGCGCTATCCGCGAGGATCTTGATCTGACCGAGCAAATGGATGCCGCGGTCAGCAGCTTGCGCATCGTGCTTGCCGCCGAGCAGAGCATCGCGGAAGGGCGGACGGTCGAGTTGGTGTAAGGCCATCTGCGGCAATCGCTCAGGTTTGCGCTGCCCCTTCTTTCCTTCTCCCCTTGTGGGAGAAGGTGGATTGGCGCGCAGCGCCAAGACGGTTGAGGGGTGCTGGACGGAGCGCGGTCGATGCCAAGCTGGAACACCCCTCATCCGACCGAGCTTCGCTCGGCTCCCCTTCTCCCACAAGGGGAGAAGGGGAGCCGCGTAAGGGTGAGGGTCAGCGCCACGATCCGGCAATTGGTCTGAAGCGATTGCCACTGGGCGCCGTTCGGGCAGAGCGAGGGAGAGAGGCATGGCCGAAATCACCGACAACTTCCTGGAAACCTACGCAGAGTCAGACGCGCTGGATCTGGCCGCGCTGGTGAAGTGCGGCGAGGTTGCGCCGGCCGAGCTTGTCGAGGCGGCCATCATTATGATCGAACGGCTGAACCCGGCGCTGAACGCGGTGATCCACCGCCTGTACGACATGGCGCGCGTCGCAACTGAAATGGTGGAAGACAGAAACGCACCCTTTGCCGGCGTACCATTCTTGCTAAAGGAGCTGGCCTCGTCCTGGACCGGAGCTCCGAACACCAACGCCTGTTCTTTCCTCAGAGATGTCGTCGCGGACTTGGACACCGAGGTCGTGCGCCGCATGAAGGCGGCGGGCCTGGTGCTGGTCGGCAAATCCAATGCGCCCGAAAATGGCTGGTCGATCAGCACCGAACCAAAGCTTTACGGCGCGACGAAGAACCCGTGGAAGGAAGGCATCACGCCGGGCGGTTCGAGCGGCGGCGCGGCTGCGGCCGTTGCCGCGCGCATGGTGCCGATCGCCGAGGCCAGCGATGGCGCCGGCTCGATCCGCATCCCGGCTTCCTGCTGCGGCATCGTCGGCCTAAAACCGTCGCGCGGCCGCGTCAGCCTGGCGCCGTTCGGCGACTATTGGTATGGCGGCGCTTATTTCCTGTGCTGCTCGCGGACGGTGCGCGACACAGCAGCCTATCTGGATGCCGTCGCCGGCGCGCTGCCGGGCGATCCCTATACGCCGCCGGTTCCGGACGACAGCTGGCTCAGCCTCTCGTCGCGCGCGCCGGATAGGCTGCGCATCGGCTTCACCGTAACGCCGCCAAACGGCACGGCCATCGATCCAGAGGTCAAGGCCACGGTGCTGGCGACGGTGGCTGCGCTCGAGCGCCTCGGGCACTGTGTCGAGGAGCACGATATGCCGTTCGACGCCAACGCGGTGTGGAAGACCTACACTAACATGACCTGCGTGCAGACGGCGGCGACGTTTGGCTATCATGAAACGGTCATCGGCAGGCCGGTGACGCCAAGCGATGTCGAGGCCGTGACTTGGGCGATCATCGAGCGCGGCCGCGCGACGAGCGGCATCCGTCACATCGCCGATGTCGAGACGATCCGGCAGGTCGGCCGCGACATCGTCGGCGATCTCGCGCCCTACGATCTGTTCATCACCCCGACTTTGACGCAGCTGCCGAGGCCTTTGGGCTATTACGACATGTCGGAACCGGACATCGACCGCTACAATGCGAAGTGGACGGACGCCGTCTTCGCCTTCCCCTTCAACATTTCGGGACAGCCGGCGATTTCGCTGCCGCTCGGCTGGTCCGCCGCCGGCGTGCCGATCGGCGTGCAGCTGGTCGGCCGCTATGGCGACGAAGCGACCGTGCTCGCCGTCTCCACGCAGCTGGAACGAGAGATGCAGTGGAAGCATCGGCGGCCGAAGGTGAGCGGTAGGTAGGGCAGAGCCGCAGCTTGGCGCCTCGCGCGGCTTGCTTCTCTCCTTGTGGGAGAAGGTGTCGCCGAAGGCGACGGATGAGGGTGTTGCAGCTTGGCGCCTCGCATTCCGTCCAACACCCCTCATCCGTCTTAGCGCTGCGCGCCAATCCACCTTCTCCCACAAGGGGAGAAGGCAAGGTAGTCAGCCTGTGCGTCGCGCGGGGTGCTGATCCGAACCGCCATCCAGCCACGCAATGTCGTCGGGCGAAAGCGCAATGTCGAGCGCCTGCAGACTGTCGTCCAGCTCGTCGAGCGTGCGCGGGCCAATCAGCGGGACGGACGGGAACGGCTGGGCCAGGACATAGGCGAGCGCGACATGGATCGGGCTCTTGCCCAGCCTGTTGGCGAGCTCGATCGCCCGGTCGCGACGGCCGAAGTTTTTCTCCGAGTACCAGACCCGGACCAGCTCTTCATTGTCACGCTGATCACGCCCGGCGCGGCCGGTGAAGAAGCCGCGCCCCTGGCTCGACCAGGCAAAATTGGGCATCTGCCGCGCGGTCAGCCAAGCCTTCCATTCATCGCTCGACGATGTGACGCAACCCGGCCAGATCGGGACCAGCATTTCGGCCAGCGAAAAATTGTTCGAAAGCGCGCCCGGCTTTTGCTTGCCGGTCCGCTCGGCATAGGCAATCGCCTCGTCCATGCGTTCCCTCGTCCAGTTCGAGCCGCCGAACGGACCGCGAATGCGGCCAGCCCTGACCTCGCGATCCATGGCGTCGACGAATTCGTCGACCGGCACGTCCGGATCGTCGCGGTGCATGAAGTAGACATCGACATGATCGGCCTGCAACCGGTCGAGCGACTGGGTGAGCTGCTTGCCGATAACATCGGGATAGCAGAGCGGGGTGTGCGCGCCCTTTCCGATGACCACCGCTTGCTCACGCACACCGCGGTTTTTCAGCCATTGGCCGAGCAGCGTTTCGGTGTAGCCGCTGCCATAGATATAGGCCGTGTCGAAGACGTTGCCGCCGGCTTCGAAATAGGCATCGAGCAGGATCATGCCCGAGGAGAACGTTCGAAAATCCTCGAAGCCGAGCGCCAGGCACGAGGCCGGCCGCGGCAGGCCGGGAATTTCGCGCTTCGGGATGGTGGTGCCGCCGGAGCGCAGCCGCCGGCCGGAGATTGTGTTGACGCGTCGTTCGGGCTTCTCGATCCCGTATTCGAGGCCGATGGCGGCACGCCATTTGTCGAGCACGCGCAGATTGCCGAGGCTGTCGGCCCAGCCCATGCCCGGCCAGGCGAACTCCTGCTTTCCGGCCAGGATCGCCTCACCGGCGGCGTCGGCCTCGAAAGCGTAAAGCCAGCGGTCCTCCCTGACCTCGACCACCTCCTCCCCGCCCGGTCGGATGATGCGGATTTGGCCGGTGCCGCCTTCCCTACCGGCCGCATACCAGAAATCCGTGACCTCGATGCGGCGGCCCTTGGTGCCGAGGATGCGCAGGACGTTGTCCTGCGCCAGCGAGATGCCGCAGGAGACTTCGGCGACGATGCCGCTGGGAAAGTGCAGCAGCGCCGAGGCCCATTCGTCGACGCCGGACTGGCCGAGATGGGCTGCGCCGACCACCTTGTCCGGCTCGGCGAAGGGTTTTCCCAATGCTGCCCCGGCAATCAGCCGCGCCATCGAAACGGGATAACCGCCGACGTCGAGAATGCCGCCGCCGGCAAGATCGTTGGCATAAAGCCGGTGCTCCGGCATGAAATCAGGCATGGCGAAGCCGAAGCTCGACTTCACCATGCGGACCTCGCCGATCGCGCCGGACCTGACCAGCTCGACCAGTTTTGCCGTCTGCGGATGCAGCCGGTACATAAAGGCCTCGCCAAGAAAGGTGCCGGCCTTGCGCGCCGCATGGATCATCGCGTCGGCTTCGAAGGCGGTCAGCCCCATCGGCTTTTCGCAAAGCACATGCTTTCCGGCCTCGGCCGCCTTGATCGCCCATTCGGCGTGGCTGGGATGCGGCGTCGAAATGTAAACCGCATCGACGTTCGGGTCGGCAAGCAGAGCCTCGTAGCCGTCGAGGATGCGGGCGCCGGGGAAGTTTTCAGCGAGGCCTGATTTGCCGGGATTGCGTGCGCCAATGGCGACCAAAGTGCCGGTATGCGAATGGGCGACGCCGCCGGCAAACGCCTTGGCGATGGTGCCGGGCCCGAGAATGCCCCAGCGGATTTTTCGTGATTCGGACGTCATTTCAAATCTCCTTGGGGTCGCCTCGGCGTCGCGAGATGGTAAAAGAAAATTGCGTGTCTTCGTGTGCATGTCGTTGTCCCAAACCGCTGCGCACCCTCGGTTTGCCCGAGGGCACGCTTTTGGGCGACATGCCTTAGCGAATGCGTGCACCTGACTTGTCGAAGAGAAGCGACCGGCCGGCCTTGATCGACACCACCATGTGGTCGCCGTTCGCCCGCTGTCGCGATGCCTCGCGCTCGATGATCAGTTCCTCTGGTCCGGCATTGGCATTGGTCCCGGCACTGGCATAGACATAGCTCACCGAGCCGAGGTGCTCGGCGACATCGGCCTTGACGGCGATGTCGCAATCACCTTCGCCGGCCTCGAAGAAATGCTCCGGCCGGACGCCGAGCACGACCTCGCTGCCGACTGCAGGTGGGGCACCCGAAAGCGGCTTCCGTAGTTTGGCGCCACAATGGTTGGCGAGTTCGACGGTTACGGCGACGTCGTCGTTCCCGACCACTTTTGCCGCCATGAAATTCATCTTCGGCGAGCCGACAAAGCCGGCGACGAAGCGGTTGGCCGGGTTATCATAGAGATCGAGCGGCGCGCCGATCTGCTCGATATTGCCGGCGCTGAGCACGACGATCCTGTCGGCCAGCGTCATCGCTTCGGTCTGGTCATGCGTCACATAGACCATGGTGACGCCGAGCTCCTTGTGCAGGCGCGATATCTCGACTCGCATCTGCACCCTGAGCTCGGCATCGAGATTGCTGAGCGGTTCGTCGAACAGGAACACTTGCGGCTCGCGCACTATGGCGCGACCGATGGCGACGCGCTGGCGCTGGCCGCCCGACAATTGCCGCGGGCGCCGCTTCATCAGTTCGGCGATGCGGAGGATTTCGGCGGCCCGCTTCACCCGCCGCTCGGTGTCGGGTTTCGGGTTGCCGTTCATCCTGAGCCCGAAGCTCAGATTCTGCTCGACGCTCATATGCGGATAGAGCGCGTAGGACTGGAAGACCATGGCGATGCCGCGGTCGGCCGGCTCGACGTCGTTCACCACCTTGCCGCCGATGGCGATCTCGCCGCCGCTGATGTCCTCGAGCCCGGCGATCATCCTGAGCAGCGTGGACTTGCCGCAGCCGGAGGGACCGACGAAGACGACGAATTCGCCGTCGTCGACGTCGATGTTCGCGCCGTGAATGATCTCAAAGCCGCCGAAGCGCTTGACGACATTTTTGAGTGTGACCGCTGCCATGCTGATCCTATTTGATGGCGCCGGCGGCAATGCCGGCGACGAAATGGCGCTGCAAGAGCACGAACACGACGAGCATCGGCACGGTGAGCATCACGGCGCCCGCCATGATGCCGCCCCACGACACTTTGGTGAGGCCGATCAGCGTGCCGAGCGCCACCGGTGCCGTCATGGCGCCGGGCTTGGAATTGATCAGCAGTGGCCAGAGGTAGTTGTTCCAGGAGGCAAGGAACAGGATGATGGCGAGAGCCGCCAGCATCGGCCGCGCCAGCGGTAGTGCTACGAACAGGAAGACCCGCCATTCCTTGACCCCCTCGACCCGAGCGGCGTCGAACAGATCGCCCGGCATCATCGAGAAGCTCTGTCGCATGAACAGCACGCCGAGCGAATTGAAGAGCGGCGGCACGATCAGCGCCACCCAGGTGTTGGCGAGCTTGAAGTCGCGCGCCACCATGATGAATTGCGGGATCAGCACGACAGCATAGGGAAGCGTGATGGTGCCGAGGATGATCGCGACGACCACGCCCTTGCCGAAGAACTGGTAGCGCGCCAGCGCCCAGCCGGCCATCGACGTGAGCAGCACCGACAGGAACGTATAGGTCACCGCCACCGAGACGGAGATGCCGATGGCGCCGATGAAATTCGTGTCGCGCTGCAAATTGTTGACATTGTCGAGGAAACTGCCATGCGGCAAAAGCTCGATGCTGGGGCTGAAGATGCCTCTGTCGGGCATGGTCGAAAAGATCACCATCATCCACAGCGGAAACAGCCAGATCAGCGCCAGCGGGGTCAGGAAGAGATGCAGCGCGATGCTGCGTCCCAATCTGGCGGAGGAGCGACGGGAAGAGGAATGCGAGCTCATTTCGGATCCCTCGTCAGCCACAGTTGCACCAGCGAGATGGCGATCGCCAGCCCGGCCATGGTGTAGGCGATGGCCGAGGCGTAACCGAAATTGAGCGACCTGAAGCCCTGGCGGTAAAGCAGCAGCCCGAGCGTTTCGGTGCCGCCGCCCGGTCCACCGCGCTCGGTGATCAGGAACGGCTCGGTGAACAGCTGCATGGTGCCGATGATCGACAGCACGGCGCAGAACACGATGATCGGCTTGAGCAGCGGCAGGGTGATGTAGAAGAACTGCTTGAGCTTGCTGACGCGGTCCAGCGTCGCCGCCTCGTAGACATCCTGGGGGATCGATTGCAGGCCGGCGAGCAGGATGATGGCGTTGTAGCCGGCCCAGCGCCAAGTCACCGCGATCATGATGACCGCCATCGCCGGCGTGACGTTGGAAAACCAGTCGATGCGGGGCAGGCCAACGCTGTTCAGCAGCTTGTTGATGATGCCGTAATCGAGGTTGAACATCAGCCGGAACACCGCGGAATAGGCGACTTCGCCGACCACGACCGGGGCGAAGAAGGCGAAGCGGAACAGGCCACGGGCCTTCAGCAGCGGCGAATTGAGCAGCACGGCCATCACGATCGCCAAAGTGATCATCACCGGCACCTGGATGACGAGGATAAGCAAAGTGTTCTTCAACGCGTTGAAGAAGGCCGGATCGCCGATCAGCCGGCCCCAGTTGAAGGTCGGCGCGAACCGCCACGGCACCGTCCGCGTCGCCTGGAAGGAGATCAGGAAGGAACTGATGATCGGCCACAGCCAGAAGATCGAGAAGATCAGCAGATAGGGCGCGAGGAAGCGGTAAGCCGTGGCGTTCTGATAGCGCATCGTTGCCCTCCTTTGCCTCTCGTTTCTAGGTTTACCGGCCTGCTGTCGAGGTCGGCGCCGGCCTTGTCTTGCCTTCTCCCCTTGGGGGGAAGGTGGATTGTCGCGCAGCGCCAAGACGGTTGAGGGGTGTTGGGAGGAGCGCCGTCGGCGCCAAGCTGGACCACCCCTCATGCGTCGCCTTCGGCGACACCTTCTCCCACAAGGGGAGAAGGAAGGCCCGCGTTCAGCTCACTCTTCGACCGGCAGGCCGGTCGCCGAGGCGATCTGGCTTGCGGCATCGTCGAGCGCCGCCTTCGCGTCGGGGTAGCCACCGCCCAGATATTTGGTCTGGACTGCGCGGACGATGATTTCCGCGTCGCTCTGGAACGGCGTGCCGCGGCTGGGGACGACCTTGGGCAAGGTGCCGAGGATATCCTTCCACACCGCCTGGCCGCCCCAATAGGGCTGGCCTTCGGAGACATAGGGATCATCGAGCGCCGAGATCAGCGACGGCACCAGGCCAAAACCCTTCAGCATCGCTATCTGGCCCTCATTGGTGGCGAGCGAGTATTTCAGATAGGCGAAAGCGGCCTCCTTGTTGTTGGACACCGAGGTGATGGCGAGCGACGAACCGCCGAGATTGGCGGCGCGTGGGCCGTCGGCAGTTAGGCTCGGCATCAGGTAGACGCCCCATTTGCCGCTGCCGTCGGGCGATTCGGTGCGTATGGTGCCCTCGAACCAGCCGCCATACATCTGGCTGGCGACCTTGCCGGCGGTGTTGTTGGTGATCTTGGTGCTCCAGTCGGCCGAGGAGATGATGCCGGCGTCCTTCATCTCCTTGATCTTGGTCATCGACGCCACACAGCCCGGCTGGTTGACCGTGATCGATTGGCCGTCGGCGGCGAAATAGGCGCAACCCTGCTCGTTGGCAATCATACGGAAAAATTCGGAGTCGCCGTTGAAATCGGCGTTGGTCATCGTCACGCCGGGATTGGCGGCCTGGATCTTCTTGCCGGCGGCAATGAAATCGTCCCAGGTCTTGATCGAGGCGGGATCGACGCCGGCCTTCTCGTAGAAGTCGCGGCGGTAGTACATCGCGACCGGGCCCGAATCCCACGGCATCGCATAGGCCTTGTCTTCCACTTCGAGCTCGGTGCGTTTGAAATCGGGGAATTTTGCCTGGTCTTCGGCCGTATAGCCCAGCGTGTGAAGGTCGACGAAACAGTCCGGGAACTGGCTCCAGTAGTTCTCGGCCTCGCCGTTCTCGATCGTCACGATGTCAGGCAGCCCCTCGCCGCCGGCAGCGCAGCCGGCGATCGACTTGTCATACGTCGGCTGGTTGCCGAGATCCTGGACCGTGACCTTGATGTCGGGGAACTGCTTGTTGAAGCCTTCTATGGTGGCCTTCAGCGATGAAGCGGCGACGTTCCAGCTCCAGATCGTGATTTCGCCGGATTGCGCAAAGGCCGGGGCTGAGCCCAGGGCAAGCGCGAGCGCGGCGCAGGTCAGTATGGTGCGCATTGAAATCCTCCCATTTCATTTGCTCTCTCTTCGCGAGCATGGCTAGACTAGGCGCTGGCGAAGGCTTGTCCGCGACAAAGGGAATAAAAAATTGGCGGAAAGTAAGATGCCGGAAAGGCCGTTTTACCAGCCTGGCGCCAGCAGCGTGGAGGGCTTGCCGCTGCTGCTGCAGATGTTTCACACCCAGCCTCTGGTGATGCTGAAGCCGCATTGGCATGCCCAGGTCGAGGTGAATTTCATCGTCCGCGGCAACGTGCACTACCGCATGGATGAGCACGAGATCTCGCTTTCGGCGGGCGACATGTGCCTGTTCTGGGGCGGCCTGCCGCACCAGATGGACGACGCATCGGACGATGCCGTCTATGCCGGTGCGCACCTGCCGCTGGTGCATTTCTTCCGGCTGCATCTTCCCGCCGACGTCCGCAACCGGCTGATGACAGGCGCGACACTAGTGACCGGCGCCACCGACCGGTCGGACGACCACAATTTCGAGCGCTGGAACCGCTATGTCCGCTCGGGCGATCCGGGCAAGGCCGAACATGCCGTCAACGAGCTGTTGCTGCGGCTGGAGCGGGTGCGCTTCGAGCCTTACCGGCTGGTTCCCGAAACCCCGATCGAGCAGGAGCCGGGCAGCCCCTTCGATCAGCAATCCCTGCGCAATGTCGGGCGCATGTGCGACTTCATCGCCGAGAATTTTCTCTACGACATCGATTGCGTAGATATCGCGGCGGCGGCCGACATCCATCCCAAATACGCGATGAGCATCTTTAAGAAATCGACCGGCATGACGCTCAACGAATATGTCAACCTGTTGCGGCTCAGCTACGCCCAGGCGCTGCTGATGCATCAGGACGCCAATGTGCTGCGCGTCGCCATGGACTCCGGTTTCGGCTCGCTCAGCGCCTTCAACAAGTCGTTTCGCAAGCTGGCCGGCATGTCGCCGTCCGATTTTCGCAGAGGCGCTGGCGCCAGGTAGTTCCCAGCCAGGTCGCCCCGGAACCAAAACGGCCGCGGTTAGGTGGCCAATTGAGCGCCCACGCAAAGACGCACCACCGGCCCGAAGCCGGTGGTGCTCTCTGGACAGTCTGTAGGGGCAGGACCGTTCCAGGGATCCCTTAGGATCGGGCTCAAATATCGGCTTTTCCTTGACCCATGGCATCGGCCGAACAGATGAAGGACCCTGCCAACTGGCTAAAAATCTCGACAGTGCGATGCGCCGCCGAGCAGCGCATGATTTGCAATATTATTCGGCTGCGTCAGGAATTTCGCCGGAGGTGTCGTCGGAAGTCTCTGCCGGATCGGCCTTTCTTGCCAGGAACTTGTCCAAAGCTGCCTGCAAGGACAAAGTGGCCTGCGGTGAGGCCGGCGTCGTCGAAACGACAGCCATCGCATGGGCAATTCCCCGAGTGGACTTGTCCTTGGCCGCCGCAGACGTTGCGGCTCCGTGTCCCTGCGATCCAGCCCCAGCCGAATTTCCGCCATTGCCGTTGCTTGCGCCGTTACCCTTCCCGCCGCCATTGCCGCCGGGTCCGGCGAGGACTGGAGACGCGACAAGGGCGAGAGCGGCGACCGTTGCGAACAGACTGGTTCGAGTTTTCATAAGTTCCTCCTTCGAGCCGCCCTCCCGCCAGGATGGTTCCGGACTATGAATATGAGGACTCTCTAATATGAAAGGTCCACTATCGGCCAGTGTGATTCAAATGCACCTGTCCGCAAGGGACCTTGGTCCGAAATTGAAAGGCAAAGGTCCTAGACTATACTTGGGGACGTATTTGGCGCGGCGAACAAAGCGCCTGCAGGCCACAACGCAGCCGGAAAGGACAAGCTCGCCCCGTCTTCTGGGTGATGCCGTGCTGCCGCCAAACACGATCGAAGCTTGATTCCCTGGAAGGAAACTGGAGCGGGTGAAGCGATTCGAACGCTCGACCCCAACCTTTGATGGAGTATGCTGGAGCTGATCGGCCCGCCGAGCATTCAGATCTCCAACCTTAAAGTCAAACGCTCCGCTCCCTGGTTGTTGCCGGGCACACTATCCCTTCCGAGCTCCGGCGGCTGGTCGAGAAACTCGTAGACAAGCCAAAAGAGGCACAGTAGTAGCGACCACCGCTGCTATCGGCAGCACAAAGCGAGCAGCCGTGCTCTTTTAGGAAAAAGGGCTGCCGGTCCGCATGCTTGTTAGGAACGAATCGACATTGCACAATTGGATGCGCTGGCTTTAGCTCGCGGGCGCTTCCTTGTGACCCGATTACAAGGTAGAGCGATGCCATTCCTCTCGAGCCGCCCTCCCGCCAGGATGGAATGTGAGGACTCTCCAATATGAAAGGTTCACTATCAGCCAGTTTGGTGCTGCCCCAAAAACCAAAAAGCCGCGGCGAACCGCGGCTTGCCGATTTTTGATTCCCTGGAAGGAAACTGGAGCGGGGTGAAGTGATTCGAACGCTCGACCCCAACCTTGGAAGCGTCAATTTCTGCCAACGCCGCTCTATCCGAATCTCCGCCACCAGAATCCGAGATGATCAATACCAATGAAATGATGCAGGTTCTTCTGACCACGTGGCAAGCCGGCAGCTGAGCAGACGCAGCTTCCTGGCTTCAGCATATGGACCCTCTTGGGTAATACGAATTGAAAATTGCGCTCTCATGTTTCAAAACAGGTCGGTAGACCCGCGAGGATTGTTTCGTGCGGGGTCGTCCACGGTCCTCAAGCCGAGAATTCTAAAAGACGTTCAACAATGACCCAGCACGCACAAAATGCTCGAATTCTCATGTACAGCCACGACACGTTCGGGCTTGGCCATTTGCAGCGCTGCCGGACGATCGCGCATTCGCTGGTCGAGGATTTCCGCGGACTTCAGGTGCTTATCATTTCGGGTGCGACTATCGCTGGCGCCTTCGACTACCGCGCCCGTGTCGACTTCGTGAAGATCCCCAGCGTCATCAAGTTGCGCAACGGCGAATACACCTCGCTGGAAAAGGATATCGATCTGCATGAGACGCTAAGAATGCGCCAGTCGATCATCCGCCACACAGCCGAGACCTTCCGGCCGGATATCTTCATCGTCGACAAGGAACCGCTCGGCCTGCGCGGTGAGATCGAGGACACGCTGTCCTACCTGAAGACGCGGGGCACCACGCTCGTGCTTGGCCTGCGCGAGGTGATGGACGCCCCGCATCTGCTTGAAGCAGAGTGGGCACGCAAGGATGTGATGCGCAAGATAGGCCTGTTTTACGACAAGGTCTGGGTCTATGGTCCGCCGGATTTCTACGATCCGTTGACCGGTTTGGATGTGCCGCCGGCTGTCAGGGCAAAGATGAAGTTCGTCGGTTTCCTGCAACGGAGCCTGCAGAAGAACGAGTTGCCCGGCCACCGGCCCGAGGGTGATTATATCCTCGTTACCACCGGTGGCGGCGGTGACGGCGCCGAACTGATCCACAGCGTCATCGATGCCTATCAGCAGGATCCGCAATTGCAGCATAGGGCACTGATCGTGCTTGGGCCTTACATGCCGGCGCGCAAGCGCAACAAGCTGCTCAAGAAGGGATCCAAAATTCCCTATATCAAGATCATCGAGTTCGACAACCGCATGGAAGAGCTGATTGCCGGCGCCAAGGCAGTCGTGGCGATGGGCGGTTACAACACCTATTGCGAGATACTGTCTTTCGACAAGCCGGCCCTGATCGTGCCGCGCGTCAAGCCCCGCGAGGAACAACTGATCCGAGCACGGCGCGCAGCCGAACTCGGCCTCATCGAGATGCTTTTGCCGGAAGAAGCCGAGGATTCCCAGCGGTTTGCCGATGCACTGGAGGTGCTGCCGGACCGGCCCGGCCCATCGCAGAGCCATCCGCATCTGACGCTGGAAGGCCTGCCTCACATTTCCGAAATCGTCTCGGAACTGCTCGACCGGCGGGGCGGCCATCACCTTTCGGTCATTGAAGGCGTGAACTGAGTTGCAACATCGCAAGATCGTCGTGGTTCTTAAGGGCTATCCGCGGCTGTCGGAAACCTTCATCGCGCAGGAACTGCTCGGTCTGGAGCGTGCGGGGTTCGACCTGATACTCGTCGCGCTGAGGCGGCCGACCGACGCAAAACGCCACCCCGTGCATGACGAGATCAAAGCGCCCGTCCATTATTTGCCGGAATATCTGCATGAAGAGCCGCTGCGCGTGGTTCGCTCGCTGTTTGCTTACCTGCTGCGGCCGGGCTTCTGGCGCGCGCTCGGATCGCTGGCTACCGATATCCGCCGCGACTTTACGCGCAATCGCGCGCGCCGCTTCGGGCAAGCGCTCGTGCTGGCGGCCGAATGGCCGGAAGGCGCGGGCTGGCTGCATGCACATTTCGCGCACACACCGGCATCGGTAACGCGCTATGCCAGCCAGCTTCGCGGCCTGCCCTGGAGCTGCTCGGCCCATGCCAAGGACATCTGGACTTCGGCGGACTGGGATCTGGCTGGCAAGCTCTCCTCGGCGCGCTGGACGGTCACTTGCACGAAAACCGGCTTCGACCGTCTGAAAAAACTCGCTAACGGCAACTCGTCTGTGCATCTGAGCTATCATGGGCTCGACCTTGATCGCTTCGGCAGTTTCGGCGAGGCGCGAAAACACCATGACGGCTCGGCGCCGGACGAACCGGTTATCGTTCTGAGTGTCGGGCGCGCCGTTGAAAAGAAAGGTTACGATACGTTGCTGGAGGCGCTTGCCCTCTTGCCTGGTGATTTGGCGTGGCGTTTCGAGCATATCGGCGGCGGCGAGGAACTGGAACGGTTCAGGGCGCTGGCGCAAAAGCTCGGACTGGATGGTCGCGTCTCCTGGAAAGGCGCGCTTGCGCAGGAGGAGGTGCTTGAGCACTACCGCTGCGCCGACATCTTCGCCCTGGCCTGCAGGATCACCGCAAATGGCGACCGGGACGGTCTGCCGAATGTTCTGGTGGAGGCGGCTAGCCAGCGCCTTGCCTGCGTGTCGACCGATATTTCCGGCGTGCCGGAGCTTTTATCGCCGGATGAAACCGGGCTGCTGGTTCCGACGGAAAACCCAATTGCCCTGGCACAGGCGCTGGAGCGGCTGATCCGTGATCCCGTGCTGCGCGCCCGCCTCGGCGACGCCGCAGAGCGGCGCGTGCGCGGTGATTTCGATCATATGGCCAGTATTGGACAGCTCAAGGAACTGTTCGAGCGGGAGTGGCGGGCCGCCGAATGAAGCGGCTGCGCGCTTTCTTCTATGTCCAGCACTTGCTCGGTATCGGCCATCTCGCGCGGGCCAGCCGCATTGCGGCGGCTATGGTCGATGACGGGTTCGACGTAACCGTCGTGACCGGCGGAGCGCCGATCGCGGGGTTTCCGGGACCGGGTGTAACATCGGTAGCCCTGCCACCGGTCACCTCCGGTGATGAAGGATTTTCCGGACTTGTCGACCTGCAGGGCAAACCCATCGACGATGATTTCAAGAAATTGCGTTCAGAGATGCTGCTGCAGGCATTCCGGGATTGCAGGCCTGATATCGTCATTGTCGAGGCGTTTCCATTTGGACGCCGGCAGATGCGTTTCGAACTCCTGCCGCTGATCGAGGCCATCGACGCGACGTCACCCAGACCGCTGCTGGCGACGTCCGTCCGTGATATCCTTCAGGAGCGCGTCAAGCCGGGCCGAAACGAGGAAACGGTGGATCTCATCAACAGGCATTTCGACCTTGTCATGATCCACGGTGATCCGGCTTTCGCAACCATCGACAAGACATTTCCACTGGCTGGGGCGATCAAAGCCGAGGTCACCTACACAGGGCTCGTTGCCGCGCCGCCATCGCCCGCGGCCTCCGAGCGCTTCGACATTGTGGTGTCGGTCGGCGGCGGGGCTGCCGGAAAGAACCTTGTCAGCTCCACCATCGCAGCGGCGCGGCATGCCAGCAACGCTTGGAAATGGTGTTTGATCACCGGCCCAAACCTGCCGAAAGACCAGTTTGACGCGATCGCACGCGATGCCACGCCGGTGCTGTCCATCTTCCGGTTCCGCGAGGATTTCGCCAGCCTGCTCACCGGCGCCCGCCTGTCGGTCTCGCAGGCGGGTTACAACACGGCCTGCGATGTCCTGCGCGCGGGTTGTCGCTCCCTGCTCGTTCCATTTGCAGCCGGCGGGGAAACCGAACAGACGGTTCGCAGTCTGATGCTCGAAGAACTCGGTCTTGCGACCATGCTGATGGAAAAGGACCTAACGCCTGAAGGTTTGGCGCAAGCGATCGAACAGGCGCTTGTGGGACCGACGCCGTCCTCGCACCGTCTCGATCTGGAAGGCGCGCGTCGGTCGGCTAAAATTCTGCGCGAGCGGTATCGAACAATGGTCCCTAAAAATGGGGCCCGGTTTCGGAAAAGTTCATGATCAAGCAGACGTACGCGCGTCGCGTCTGGTGAGCTTCGCGCGACGCGCTTCAAGTCGATGTCGTTGTCGTCCCAACCGCTACGCACCTTTGGGCGAAATGCTTTAAACAGTTCCAATCAGCATGAAGCGAGTATAATTTTTTGTCGGCAGCTCGCCGGAGAACCGCACCTCCCGTAGCGCCGCCATTGCTTCGAAGGCTGCTAGTGAAGCCACGCAGTTGATGTGCGTCGGCTCGCTGAAATAATCGTTCGATTGCAGCAGTACAGTCATGCCCCGCGGAAGCAGAGCAAGCCAGGCGCGCAGATCGGCTATGTGTTCGCAGCTCGTATTGACCATCAGGTCGGGCCGCACGGCCGCATAGTCGAGTGAATACATATCTGCCGTCAGCGCCCGAAACCGGTCGCCGGCTTCCCGGTTGAGGGTCCGGGCGACCGGCGCGACTTCGGGATCGATGTCGATGCTATCGACCGCCGTGATGTCGAAGCGGGCGTCGTTGAAAAGCATTGCCGGCAATACGCCGTACCATCCACCCACAACCCATACGCGCCCGAACCGGCCGCCGCAGCTTTCGAACAGCCTGTCGAGCGCCCACATCTTGCAGGCGACCTGCTTGTGGTTGAAGGCGTTTGCGATATCGGCCTTCGGATGCTTGGTGATGACGCGCGCCAGCCCTGCCACGAGAGGGCAGTTGACGTAGGCAGCAATTCCCCGCGTGAGGTCCAAGGCTTGCTCGTGCCAGCTGATGCCGGCATTGCGTGGTTGCGTGACATCCATCATATTTGTCTTGTATGTTGGGATTTCGGGCGACACAACGCAATCTTGCCTCCCACAAGGCTGTTTGATTCGCGGACGTGATTATGCAGCAAGCCGCTTCGCCATTGCCCGGTGCCGGAGAGAGCCTGTTGCATCTGCCCGGACCATCGGCGTCCATCCGCGAGCACCAGCGGCGCAGCTGCGGCCTCGTGCTGCGCGGCTATTCGCCAAAACCCTACGGAAGCCGCGAACCGTTTGGCCAGCTGCTTTCTTCGCCGATCAACAATGCCGATCGCGTTGTCATCGACCATTCGCCGGAACTGGATCGCGCCGCCTCGCAGGTTCCTTCCATCGTTGAGCGCAGAACAATTTCCTTGCGCTGCAGCTTCGAGCTTTTCGTTGACGACGAAAAAATGGCCGATACGCCATTCGCCAGCAGGTGCTTTTACCTCCTGCATCCTTCCAACTGAAGAAGGGTCCACAGCCGCATATGGAACCCAGCCTAGCCCGCTATATCTGGACGCACACCAAGAAGCAGCAGCTCTGGATATTGATGATCGTCGTGCTTTCGATGATCCCGTATTTCATGTCCTTCGACCTGCCGAAGCTGATCATCAACGGCCCGATCCAAGGTAGCGGCTTCGAGCAACCGGGCGCGACCCAGCCATTCATGAGGTTACACTATAACCTGCCGTTCATCGGAGAGGTCCAGTTCTTCTCCGGTTTTCAGCTCGACCGCAAGGCGACGCTGTTTGCCCTGAGCCTTGTGTTCCTCTTGCTAGTCGTCATCAACGGCCTGTTCAAACTCTACATCAACACCTATAAGGGCCGCCTCGGCGAACGCATGCTGCGGCGTATCCGATTCGATCTGGTCGATCGTGTGCTGCGGTTTCCACCGTTTTACTTCAAGCGAGTGAAATCCGCCGAAGTGGCGACCATGGTGAAGGACGAGGTGGAGCCGCTGGGCGGCTTCATCGGCGATGCCTTCGTGCAGCCGGTGCTGCTCGGCGGCCAGGCGCTGACGGCCATGCTGTTCATCGTGGTCCAGAACTTCTGGCTCGGAATGATAGCGGTCGTGATCGTGGTGATCCAGATCGTGCTCATCCCGCGAATGCGGCGGCGGCTGATCGTGCTCGGGCGCGAACGGCAGTTGACGGCGCGCGCGCTTTCGGGCCGGGTTGGCGAAATCGTCGACGGGATCGGCGCGGTTCACGTCCACGACACATCAAACTACGAGCGCGCCGACATAGCTGCCCGGCTCGGGCAAATCTTCAAGATCCGCTTCGATCTTTACCAATGGAAATTCATGGTGAAGTTCCTCAATAATTTTCTCGCGCAGGTCACGCCCTTTCTGTTCTACATGATCGGCGGGTATCTGGTCATCCAGGGGCGGCTGGACGTCGGTCAGCTCGTGGCCGTGATCAGCGCCTACAAGGAGCTGCCCGGACCGATGAAAGAACTGATCGACTGGGATCAGGCGCGACAGGATATCCAGGTCAAATATCAGCAGGTCGTTGAACAATTCACCGTCGATGGTCTCATTGCGCCGAGAATCGGCGCATTGACGATCGACGATCCCGATCCGATGACCAAACCACTGTCGGCGATCAGTCTGTCCATAGCAGACGATGGCGGTGGAATGGTCCTCGACCGTGTCTCCCTCCAGGTCAAGCCGGGTGAGACGGTGGCGCTGGTCAGTACCGCAACAGGTGGAGCCGAGGCGCTTGCAGAAGCCTTCGCGCGGCTGAATCGGCCGGACAGCGGAAGGGTCGCTTCGGGCGCCGACGATCTGCTTGAACTCCCCGAAGCAGTGACCGGCCGGCGCATGTCCTATGCCTCGTCGGATGTTTTCCTGTTCCAAGCAAGCCTCCGCGATAACCTGCTCTACGGGTTGAAGCATGCGCCGCTGACATCGGTGACTTATGACGGTGCTGCGGCAAACCAGCACCGCTGGAACATCCACGAGGCGCGCCGGTCGGGCAATCCGGATCTTGATATCCACAGCGACTGGATCAACTATGCTTCCGCTGGCGCTACCGGCCCGCACGACCTCTTTGAAGCCGTGCGCCGGGCGCTCGACGCGGTTGTTCTGTCGCGCGATATTCTGGATCTTGGCTTGCGCTCTTCGGCCGACCTGACGCGTCACACGGAGCTTGCGAGGCGGATCGTCGAACTGCGGGCGGCGCTGCGAACCCGGCTGGAACACGAAGGGCTGAGCGAACTGGTGGTTCCTTTCGAACCGGGCGCCTACAACAAGGAAGCAACGATCGGCCAAAACCTGCTCTTCGGCGCTGCCGCCGGGCCCGAACTGGCCGACAGGGCTCTGGCGGCCAATCCCTATTTTGCTTCTGTGCTGAGGCAAGCCGGCCTCGACCGCACGCTCTACGAAATGGGCATGGAGATCGCCGAACAGGCGATCGAGCTGTTTGCCGACCTGCCGCCCGATCACCAGTTCTTCCAGCAGCTCGCCTTCATGAGCGCCGAGGAGATACCCGCCTACGAAACCTTGCTGCAACGGCTCAAGAACCGTCCCCACGAGGCGGTTTCGGAGAGCGACCGCGCCATGATCGTCACCTTGAGCTTTGCCTATATCGAGCCCCGGCACCGCTTCGGCCTGCTGAGCGACGAGCTGATGAGCAAGATCGTCGCTGCACGCAACCTGTTCTATGAAAACCTGCCGCCCGAGCTGCAAAATGCGATCGAACGGTATGATCCTGCCAAATACATAGCCGCGGCCACCGTCATGGATAATGTCCTGTTCGGGCGTGTGGGCAACAACCATCCCGACGCGCCGGACCGCATACGCTCCATCGTCTATGACATTCTTGACGAACTTGGGCTTTATGCCGAACTTCTGGATGTCGGCCTGGACTTCAATGTCGGCTCCGGCGGCAGGCGGCTGACCGGTGGACAGCGACAGAAGCTCGATGTTGCCCGGGCCCTGCTCAAGCGTCCTGATTTTCTCATTCTCAACCGGCCGCTGTCGGCGCTCGACCAGCGCATGCAGGATAAGGTGCTGCGAAACGTGCTCGAGGATGCCAGGCGCGACGGCCATTCGCCGGCAATTGTGTGGGTCGTGACGAATCCGGCGATGGGGATGATGTTCGATCGCGTTATCGTCTTCGACTCGGGCAAATTGGTGGAAGACGGAACACCCGAGACACTTTTGGCAGGGAACGGTATATTCAAGGAACTGCTGTCATAGAGCAACGGACATTCAGATGGGATCATTCTGCCGGTGCGAATTTGATGCAAGATCATGGCATTCGGCAAAGGGCGTAGCGGGACTGCATCCGCGCCGAAAACCGAAGGATTTGCCGCAAATTCACCCGGCTCTTCGGGTTCCGGCTGGCGAAGCCTATTTTTGTCAGGCGGCATCGCCCGATCGCCCGGCATCGGGCTTGCCACCTTTCGCGTGGTTCGTCCCGCCATCCCGGAAACAGAATTGATTCCATCTGGGCGACCGTTGCTCTAGTCTGGCACACGCGAATTTGGGAAGGTTTGCGACAATGCTGCTCAAGGACGAAGTTGGAATGCTGCAACGCGTTCCCTTGTTCTCTGCCATCGAGCCGACAAAGCTCAAGCTGCTTGCGTTCACATCCGATCGTGTGAGCTACAGCGCCGGCCAGATCCTTTTCCGGCAGGGCGACGAGGGAGACGCCGCCTATGTCATCCTTTCAGGCAGGGCGGATATTCTGGTCGATTCCGACAGCGGACCGATAAAAGTTGCCGAACTGGAGCCAAATTCGATTGTTGGCGAGATCGCCATATTGTGCAACAGCTCCCGCACGGCCACCGTCAGAGCGGCAAGTCCGCTGGAAGCGTTGAGAATCAGCAAGGATCATTTCCTGAGGCTTATGAAGGAGTTCCCGGAAATGACCATCGAGATATTGCGGGTTCTTGCCGATCGCCTAAGCCATACGACCGCGGATCTGATCGATGCACGAAGCGCCAAATAACGGATGACGTGCGCTCGATCCTCGCCGTCGTGATGGCACTGTCCTCTTGCTGAGAAGGTCACCCGGGAAAACCTGTCTCGCCTAGCAGCAGTTGTTTGGCTACGATGGGCGACGGGGACTGCGAAGGGGTAGCATGGACGACGACGTTTTTCTGGTCAGATTTTGGGGCGTGCGCGGCAGCATTTCGGTATCGGGGCCAGAATTCTCTCGCTATGGCGGCAACACGATCTGCATTGAGATGCGATGCGGTAAGCATACGCTTCTATTCGACGCAGGCTCTGGCCTACGACCTGCCGGCGGGGCGCTTCAGGCTTTGGGCGTGACCGATTTCGACCTGCTTTTCACCCATTGCCATTATGATCACATCATCGGGTTGCCGTCTTTTGCGCCGATCTATGACCGGAGCGTTAAGGTTACGCTTTGGTCCGGGCATCTTGCAGGACACATGACGACCCGGCAGATGGTCGATAAGTTCATGCGGCCGCCGTGGTTTCCGATGAAGCTGGAGTTCTGCAAGGCAAGGCTCGACTATCGCGATTTCGTATCCGGGGACGTGCTTCGGCCGCGCGAAGGGGTGGTGGTCAAAACCGGCAGTCTTATCCATCCGGGCGGCTGCATAGGCTACCGGGTCGAATGGGGCGGCCGCGTCGTGGCGATGATCACAGACACTGAGCACGAGCCGGACAAACTCGATCACGCGGTGCTCGGCCTGATCGAAGATGCCGACCTCGTCATTTACGATTGCACCTACACCGAGGAGGAAATGGAGCGCCGCCGCGGATACGGGCACTCGACATGGCAACAGGGCGCCAAGCTCTGTGAGGCGGCCGGTGCGCGCGGGCTTGCGCTGTTTCACCACGATCCGACACGCACCGACGAGGAAGTGGACGAGATCGAGAAACTGGCCAAAGACAGATTTGCCGGCGCTTTTGCCGCGCGGGATGGCCAGACGCTCACATTTCCAGTCTCATTGCACAAAAAGAGCTGAGCTATTTTCCTCTACCGGCGCTGCGCCCGATCAGTGTCCTGATCGGAAGCCATGCGCAGGCTTCAGTCTGTGCGGTGACTTTGAACAGCCGTTCGAGGAAAAGCCAGGCCGATTCATCATGTACGAGATGGTGGGTGAGCAGGCCGACCGGTTCGCCGCCGTCGAATGCATGCTGCAATTGCGCGATGATAGCCTGAACCAATAGGCCGTGATCGCGGCAGCCGCGCGTGCCATGCCAATCCATGATGTCGACATTGCTGTTGATGACCGCCAGTGAAGCCGGCTTCGGCGGCCCATAGACCGACAATGCCGCAAATCCTATCGGACCAAGGTCGGATACCAAGCCGGCGTCGATCCTGTTCCAGGGTGGCACCAGCATCGGAACGGCACGTGCGCCGTGCAGGCCGGTTACGTGCGACAGCCCGCGAGCCAGATCATCGAGCACCACCTCGCGTGGCCGATGCGCGCCTAGCTCCTGCTTTTTCTGGTCCTCGGGCGCATGATTTCGGTGCGTCCAACCATGGATGGCGACCGTGGCATGCGGCGCCTCGTCAAGCCGGGCGACAAGCTTCTCATCAGTCAGGGCCGGGATGACGGCCAGAGTGACCGGAACCGCGAATTCACCGGTGAGGTCGAGCAGCCGATCAAGCGCCGGCGTCGGATCCACGGCGTCATCGTCACGCAGCCAGAACTCTGCCTTACGGTCCGCCCGTTGCCGGCACGCCAGTTCTTCCACCAAGGGCTGCCAGATCTGATCCGATGTCATGAAACCGGGATCTTCGCAAGAAGTTCGGCCAGACGCGCCGCTGCAACACCGAGGGAGCGTTCTTCGAGGATGAAACGTCTGGCTTCCGCGGCCATGGTGGTTCTTTCGTCGTTACGGGCCAGAAGCCTTTCAATGGCAGAAGCGAACGCCGCCACATCGCCCGCCGGGGTGAGAAACCCGGTCTGGCCATCCCGCACGACCTCCGGCACGCCGGCGATGTCCTGAGCCACCACCGGAAGGCCGGCGGCCTGTGCTTCAAGATAGGCAACGCCATAGGCCTCGCCGTAACCCGGCCAGACGTAAATTCCCCCAGTGTAGAGGACATCCGGCACGGCGGCTGGCTCAATCGCGCCAAGCCATTCGATACGGTCGGCGGGCAAGCCGGCGAATTGCGCTTTGACCTCGTCATGGGCAGGCCCATCCCCGACCACCGACATGGTCCAGGGCAGGTGGCCGATCGGACCGAGCGCCTGCGCCAGCATGCGATAGCTTTCGACTTTGTCGCCCGGGCGCATCATGGCGACGGTAACGAGGCGCGTCGGACAACCTCGTGCCGGCATTTCCCGGAATATCGATGTGTCGATGAAGGGCGAAAGCATACCGAGAGCGGCGTCGGGAATCGCGTCTGTCAGTCCCTGACGATCCCTTTGCGTGAAGCAGATGTTCAGCGCTGCCTGTTCGACGGCTCGCGCCACCAACGCTTGCGTATCGGCCCACAAACCGACGTTGCGCCGCCTTGAATAGGAGGCTTCCGCTGTCACATAGGGTATAGCAAAGGCCGACGCCAGTTCGGGTCCGATCAGGTCGGGCGCCTTGTAATAGGGATGATAGGAGAACCAGAGATCGGGCTTGCCGTCACGATCCCAAAGCCTTGTCAGCCGCGCGGCTTCCTCTCGGGCCCCGATCTTGAGCGCAGCGAAACTTTTCGACTCCGGTTCGCGTAGATAGAAGCGCAATTCGGATGCTAGTTCGACGCTATGCCCTCCGTGCTCCAGCGCCTTGACCAGCATCCGTGCCATCTGGCGGTCGCCGGAGGCAACGGGATGATTGGGCGACTTCAGCGGCGCGTGGAAGGCAATTCGCATCGCCGGACCCTATCATCGGAAAGCCTGTGCAAGTCAATTTCGAAGCATGATCGACTTCACCCTCAAGCAGTGGAATGTGCTATCTGATGCTCATGGAAACAGCTGCCGCGTCCGACCCGTTTGTCGCTTCTTTGCCGGTCTTCGCAAAGTTCGAAAGCGTTGCCGATATCGATAACTATCGGCCTCTCCCGGATGGCTGGGCGCTGGCCACCGCCGACATCGTCGGCTCGACCAAGGCGATCGGGGCTGGGCGCTATAAAACGGTCAATATGGCCGGCGCCAGCGTCATTTCGGCGCTGCTCAATGCGCTGGGTCGGCAAGATCTTCCCTTTGTCTTCGGCGGCGACGGCGCGCTCGTGGCGTTTCCCGGCTCGGCTCTGGAGATCACCCGCAACGCGCTGGCGGTTGTCCAGAGATGGGTGGCGGACGAGCTGGACCTGACCTTGCGTGCCGCAATCGTGCCGATAAAGGATATAAGAGCGCAAGGCCTCGACGTTCGCGTGGCGAGGTTCCGGGCCTCCGAAGCGGTCTTCTATGCCATGTTCGCCGGCGGTGGCGGCAGTTGGGCGGAAGCCGAGATGAAAGCGGGGCGCTACCGCATCGATCCTGCGCCAGCCGGCGCGCGGCCGGATCTGACCGGCCTCTCCTGCCGCTGGGACCCGATCGAAGCCCGGCATGGCGAAATCGTCTCGATCATAGCCGTACCGGGAGCGTCGCGCGACTTGCGCGGTTTTCAGTTTCTGGCTTCCGACATCATCGCCCTTGCCGGCAGGCAGGAACGCGATGGCCACCCGGTGCCGGTGAACGGGCCGGGCTTCAGTTTTCCGCCCGCCGGCCTCGATATCGAGGCGCGGGCCATGGCGCCGGCAGGATGGCGATGGCTGTCGAAGCTGTGGATATTGTTTCTGATGACGCTTACGGCTGTCACCGACAGGTATGGCTGGACGATCGGCAGTTTCGATCCGAAGGTCTACAAACGCGACGTGGCCAGCAATTCGGATTTCCGGAAGTTCGACGACGGCTTGAAGATGACCATCGACGTTGACGCGGATGTGTTGCAACGGATCGAGAAGCGGCTGAAACAGGCGGAAGAGGCGGGCATCTGCAACTATGGCCTGCACCGCCAGAAATCGGCCTTGATGACATGCCTGGTCGCCTCGCCGCTGCAGCGCGACCACGTTCATTTCATCGATGGCGCCGCCGGCGGCTATGCGATGGCCGCCGCAAGCCTGAAGGCGAAGGTGCCGGTCTGACGACGGCTTGCGGAAATCGATTTTCCGCAATATGCCTCGGGGTTCTTGGGGAACCAGGTGAGCCTCGCCATGGGAGCGGACGGCCTGTCCGAATTGACGGAAAGCAAATTTTTGGACGCCTCACGATCGACATATGACCGTCTTCTGAACCGGATTTCGACGCGCGCCGCGCAAGTCGGCGTGATTGGACTGGGCTATGTCGGGTTGCCGCTGGCGGTTGCGATCGCACGCGCCGGCTTCCCGGTTTCCGGCTTCGACATCGAAGCCCAGAAGGTCGAGAACCTGAACAACGGCCAATCCTACATTGAGGCGGTGGCATCGACAGCCCTTGCCGGCCAGGTGGCGAACGGACGGTTCCGCGCCACTGCGGATTTTGCCGAACTGGCCGTCTGCGATGTCATCATCATCTGCGTTCCGACACCGCTGACGAAAAACCGTGAGCCGGACCTCTCCTTTGTCAGGAACACGGCAGGCACCATCGCGAAGCATCTGCGTCTCGGCCAACTGATCGTGCTGGAATCGACCACCTATCCCGGCACCACCGACGACGTGATCAAGCCCATACTGGAAGAAACCGGCTTGCAGTCGAAGATAGACTTCTTCCTCGGCTTCTCGCCCGAACGCGAGGATCCCGGCAATCGTAGCTTTGAAGTCGCGACGATCCCCAAGATCGTGGCAGGCGACGGCATTGAAGCGGCGACGCTCGTGCAGGCTTTCTACCAGGGCGTGGTCAAGACCGTCGTTCCGGTTTCCACCACGGCGACCGCCGAGGCGGTCAAGCTGACGGAAAACATCTTCCGCTCGGTCAACATAGCCCTGGTCAACGAGTTGAAGGTCGTGCTCGGTGCGATGGGCATCGACATCTGGGAGGTGATCGAGGCGGCAAAGAGCAAGCCCTTCGGCTACATGCCTTTCTATCCTGGCCCCGGACTTGGCGGGCACTGCGTTCCGATCGATCCCTTCTACTTGACGTGGAAAGCGCGCGAATACGAACTGCCGACCCGCTTCATCGAACTGGCGGCAGAGATCAACACGGCCATGCCGCGCCATGTGGTCGATGAACTGGCGAAGGCGCTGGACCGGCGCTGCGGCAAGGCGCTCAGCCGCTCGCGCATTCTCATCATCGGGCTCGCCTATAAGAAGAATGTGCCCGACATCCGCGAAAGCCCCTCATTGCGGCTCATTGAACTCATCGAGGAATGGGGCGGCAAGGCGGAATTCCACGATCCGCATGTTACCGAGATCCCGACCACACGGGAGCATATGGCGATCAAGGGGCGGCGCTCGGTCGAATTGACCGAGGCGGCCTTGAAGGATTTCGACGCTGTCGTCATTGCAACCGACCACGACGCGATCGACTATCAGGCGATCGCTGATCACGCTCTTCTGATCGTCGACACACGCAATGTTTTTGGCCGCCTCGGGCTAGCCCGAGAGACTGTGGTGAAGGCCTGACGGCGTCTGAGCCGGCGAATTTTTTACCTGATGGCAGGATCATGATTGCACTCCGCCGGCAGCCTCGCCACATAATGCCCCTTCGACGGCTTTTGCTGACAAGGGCATTATTGACTTCGAGGGTCTTATCTTCGGGTCGTTAGAAAGGAGAATGGCTCGTCTTCGACGGGTCTCAAGATAGCATGAGCACAGCGCAAGCAGAAATTTCCACCATTCTCATGGATAAGGTTGCCGATTGGCTGACCCAATCGGCGCTGGCGGGCGACGACCTGGAAACATTGGTAAAGGGCTTTTGTGAACGGCTGGCTGCTGCCGGCCTGCCGTTGAAGCGGGTGCATTTGAGCTTTTCGATGCTTCATCCGCTTTATGACGCGCTTGGCTTCACCTGGCTTCGCGGCCAGGGCATGGAAGTGGAAGGCTTCCGCAAAAAGGACGGCGTTCATTCTGACAGATTCCTGACCAGCCCATACTACCATCTGCTCAGCCACAAGCTCGACCATCTGAGGCGCCGGCTCGACCCGTCGGTGCCGTCGGAATTTCCTATTTTCGATGAACTCAGGCTTATGGGCGTGACCGATTACATGGCTTTCGTCCATCCCTTCAACGGCAATACCAGTCAGGGCATGATTGGGTCCTGGTCCACCGACAGCGCTTCAGGCTTCAGCGACAGCATGATTTCAGCGCTGCTGCGCATCCAGAACCATCTCGCTATCGCAACCAAGATGGCGGTGCTCACCAAGCTGGCCGACAACATGATGACCACTTATCTCGGCGGCGACGCCGGCAGGCGCGTGCTGGACGGCCAGATCAAGCGCGGCGAGGGCGATACAATCCGGGCCGCACTGGTCATGGCCGATATGCGCGGGTCGACAAGGCTTGCCGAAACTGCCGGCCGCGAAATCTACATCGATACGCTGAACCAGTTTTTCGATGCCATTGCTGCACCTTTCAATCGCAGAGGCGGGCAGATCATGAGTTTCATAGGTGATGGCTTTATTGCCGTCTTCCCTTGCGAAAGGCACCGTGCGCAGTCCGAGACCGCCTGCCAGGCTGCTCTTGCGGCAACGCACAAGGCCACCGCTCGCATGATGGATCTCAATCTGCGAAGAAAGGAGCAGGGATTGGGCGACATAAAATTTGGCATCGGCCTGCATGTCGGCAATGTGATGTTCGGCAATGTCGGACTTACCGACCGACTAACATTCTCTGTCTTCGGCTCGGCTGTAAACGAGGTCCAGCGCCTCCAGACCCTGACCAAGAAATATCCGCACAGCATTCTCGCCAGTAAGGACTTCGCCGGCTATTGCGGCGCCAACAGCTGGCTGACGCTCGGCAAGGAGGGACTGGCGGGTATCAAACAGAAGCTGACGGTGCTTTCACCCGATCTGTCGGGTGCTCTCGCACTCGATGAGGACGGCACGCTGGAGCCGATTTACGACCGAATGTCCGACGCCGAGCAGGTCATGCTGCTTCATCGCGATGCAGCGCGGCTGTCGGTGGGCGCCCCGAGGAAGCTCCAGTAACCGCCCCGATCTGATCCGAACGCCTTTGGCATGCAGTCCGGTCGCAGTTCCGCCATGGAACTGGCGATTGTTTCGAATCCAAGTTGCTCTAGGCTGGCAATGCGCTAGTCTCGCCTTATGGACCTGCCAGAGTGGGGCTGGTGTGAGAATGAATTCGGGCGTTGATCTGCTGCGGATCGAGGACGTTGGCATCTCTTTTGCCATTATCGGGGGACCGTTGCATGCCGTCAGGCGTGCAAATCTTCGCGTCCTCCCCGGCAAGGTTACCGCGCTTGTGGGCGAGTCCGGTTCCGGAAAATCGGTTATCAGCCAGGCAGTGATGGGCATTTTGCCGCACACAGCCCATGTTCGCGGCCGTATCCTGTTTTCCGATCCTGAAAAGCCCGGCACGACGCAGGATATCCTGCAGATGCCGCGTGACGGACCCGATATCCGGGCGTTGAGAGGCAGCCGCATCGGCAAGATCTTTCAGGAGCCGATGACATCGCTGTCGCCGCTGCATACGATCGGCAACCAGGTCAGCGAATCACTGCAGATTCATACGCCCATGGATCGAGCAGAGCGCAAGGCGCGGACCGAGGAAATGCTCGGCCTTGTCGGTTTTCCCAATCCCAAGCGCGCCTATGACATGTATCCCTTTGAACTTTCGGGAGGATTGCGTCAACGCGCCATGATCGCGATGGCGCTTATCTGCCGGCCCGCCTTGTTGATCGCCGACGAGCCGACGACGGCGCTGGACGTCACCATCCAGGCGCAAATCCTGCAATTGCTGCGCGGCCTTCAGACCAAGCTGAACATGGCGATGCTGCTGATCACGCACGACCTCGGCGTGGTCGCCAATGTCGCCGACGAGGTGGTGGTCATCTACCATGGCGAGATCATGGAAGCGGGACCTGTCGAGGCGATATTCCGCCGGCCAGGTCACCCTTACCTGAAGGGCCTGATGGCAGCCGTTCCGCATTTCGATCTGAAGCCTGGCGAAAGGCTAAAAGCGCTCCGCAAGGTGCCGGTGAATGTCGAGAACCTGCTCGGCAAGCAGACGGCGCCGGCGTCGAACGGGCCGGACGACGTCCTGCTGTCGGTCAGGGATCTCAAAAAGACCTTCACCACCCGCAAGTCCGAATGGTTCGGAGCGGGTCATCAAACTTCTGTTCGCGCCGTGGACAGCGTGAGCTTCGATATCAGGCGGGGTGAGTGCCTGGGTCTGGTCGGCGAAAGCGGCTCCGGCAAAACCACCGTCAGCAAGATCCTCATGCGGGCTGTCACCCCTAGCGGCGGCTCTGTGATTTTCAACGGCCGCGACGGACCGATCGACGTCTTGGAAGCCGAGGGAGACGCCCTGCGCATGCTGCGCGCGAAAATCCAGATGGTCTTCCAGGATCCGGTTTCGTCGCTTTCACCTCGCATGACGGTGGAGAACATCTTGAGCGAGCCGCTGGAAATCCATCAACGCGGCAATGCCGCGTCCCGACTCGCCACGGTCAAGAGCCTGATGCAGGCAATCGGGCTCGATCCGCGCTTCATCAAGCGTTATCCGCACAGTTTCTCCGGCGGGCAGCGTCAGCGTATCGGCATCGCGCGCGCGTTGGCGCTGGGGCCTGAACTCCTGATCTGCGACGAGCCGGTTTCGGCACTCGATGTCTCTGTCCAGGCGCAGATCCTGAACCTTCTGAAGGACCTGCAGAAGGAACTGGGCCTGACCTACCTGTTCATATCCCACAACCTGGCGGTGGTGGACTACATGGCAGACCGCATCGCGGTGATGTGCGGCGGGCGTATCGTCGAGCTCGCGCCGCGCGAAATCCTGCTTAGGAAACCGGTCCACCCCTACACCCGCTCACTGGTTGCCGCAGTACCTTTCCCCGATCTCGACAGGCCGATGGATTTCAAGACGCTGAAGCTCAGCGGCGCTTCAGACACCAGCGCATGGGGACCGCAATTCCGCGACGAGGGCGACGAGGATATGCTGTCGCCCCTCGATCTTGGCGGCGGCCACCTCGTGCTGGCCCGACGTTCGGCCGATGTCAGCGAGCTACGCCATTGATCAGCCGGCGCACCGTCCTTGGACTTATGGCTTCGGCATTTCTGCCGGGCACGTCGCGCGCCGGCGATCTGGAGCCGGAATTTCTTCAGCCACAGCTGAAGGCCAAGGCGCTGCCGGCACTCGCCGAACGCCTGCCCAAGAGCCCGCGCGCATTGAACCTCGCCGCGATGGGCCGGCAGCCCGGCCAGTATGGCGGCACGCTGCGCACGATCATAGGCAGCCAGAAAGATATCCGAATGATGACGATCTACGGGTATGCTCGCCTGGTCGGCTATGACGAAAAGCTTAACTTGCAACCCGACATCCTCGAAAGTTTCGACGTAGCGGATGATCGCGTCTTCACTTTCAAGATTCGGGAAGGGCATAAATGGTCTGACGGTAGCCTGCTGACGCCGGAGGATTTCCGCTATTGCTGGGAAGATGTCTGGCTGAACGATGAGCTCTCGCAAGGCGGGCTTGCCCCGGCCCTGCTGGCGGACGGCAAGCCGCCACGCTTCGAGATCGTCGATCCGTCGACGGTCCGCTATAGTTGGGATGCGCCCAATCCCGACTTCCTGCCCAAGCTTGCTGCTGCTTCGCCGCTATCGCTTGTTCTGCCGGCCGCCTATCTCAAGCAGTTCCACAAGAAATACCAGGATCCATTCCGGCTCGCCGGCCTAATGAAGGAGAACCGAGCCAAGAAATGGACGCTCCTGCATATCCGCATGTCGCGGCAGTATCGCCCGGAGAACCCGGAACTGCCGACGCTCGATCCCTGGCGGAACCGGACCAAGCCGCCGGCCGAGCAATTCGTCTTCGAGCGCAACCCGTTCTTTCATCGAATAGACGAGAATGGCCGGCAACTGCCCTATGTTGACCGGATCGTCTTGAATGTCAGCTCGTCGGCGATCATCTCCGCTAAGACCGGTGCGGGCGAGAGCGACCTGCAAAGCATGGGGATTGACTTCAGCGATTACGCCTTCCTGAAGGACGCGGAGAAGCGCTACCCGGTGAAGATGCATCTCTGGAAACGCACACAGGGTTCGCGGCTGGCGCTGCTGCCCAATCTGAATTGTGCCGACCGGACGTGGCGTGGCCTTTTGCGTGACGTGCGCGTGCGCCGCGCCCTTTCGCTCGCTGTCGACAGGCGCGAGATCAATATGGCCGTGTTCTACGGACTGGCGCAGGAAAGTGCCGATACCGTCCTGCCGGAGAGCCCGCTCTACCGGCCGGAATTCGCGAAAGCTTGGGTCGCCCATGATCCCGACCAGGCCAATGCCTTGCTCGACGAGGTCGGGCTTCAGACGCGTGACGATGACGGCCTGCGGATACTTCCCGATGGGCGCCCTGCGCAGATCGTAGTGGAAACGGCCGGCGAAAGCACGCTGGAAACCGACGCGCTCGAACTCATCACCGATCACTGGCGCAAGATCGGGATCGCCCTGTTCATCCGGACTTCGCAGCGCGATATCTTCCGCAGCCGCGCACTTGGCGGCCAGATCATGATGTCGATGTGGTCGGGCATCGACAATGGCGTGCCGACCGCCGACATGAACCCGTACCAGCTGGCGCCCACCATCGACGACCAGCTGCAATGGCCGCTCTGGGGTGCTCACTACTTGTCTCATGGCAAGGTCGGTGAGGCGCCCGATCTTCCGCCTGTGGTCGAGCTGATGGTTTTGCTCAAACGCTGGAACGCATCGACCGAAGCCACAGAGCGCGCCGAAATCTGGAATTCGATGCTGTCGATCTACACCGATCAGGTGTTTTCGATCGGCACCGTGAACGGAACGCATCAGCCGGTCCTGGCGTCCTCGCGGCTGCGCAATCTGCCTGACAAGGCGCTCTACGGCTATGACCCGACCGCCTATTTCGGTGTCTACATGCCGGATACATTCTGGCTTGGAGAGTCCTGAGCGTGCTTCGATATTTTGTCTGGCGCATCGCCGTAATGGTTCCAACGCTGCTGGTCATATCGGCACTGGTGTTCACGATCATCGAACTTCCACCAGGCGACTATTTCGACAGCCATGTTGCCGAGCTTCGGGCTCTGGGCGAAGCGGTGGATTCCGATCGCATCGAGATGATGCGCAAGGACTATGGTTTCGACCAGCCACCGGTCATTCGCTACTTCTACTGGGTCGGCGGGATGCTACGCGGCGATTTCGGCTATTCCTTCGAATATGAGATGCCGGTTCGCGACGTCGTCGGGGACCGAATGTGGCTGACCGTGCTGGTTTCCTTCGTCACGATCATCTTCACCTGGCTCATCGCCTTTCCGATCGGCATGTACTCCGCCACGCATCAATACAGCTGGGGCGACTACGGCCTGACTTTCTTCGGCCTTCTCGGCATTGCCATTCCGAACTTCATGCTGGCGCTGATCCTGATGTATTTCGCCAACATCTGGTTCGGCACATCCATCGGCCATCTCATGGACCAGCAATATCTCGGCGAGCCGATGAGCTGGGCCAAGGCGAAGTCGATCCTCGCCCATCTCTGGATTCCGGTCTTGATCATCGGCACCGGGGGCACGGCAAGCATGATCAGGCGGCTGCGCGCCAATCTTCTCGACGAGCTACACAAGCAATATGTCGTGACCGCGCGTGCCAAAGGACTTCATCCGTTCAAGGCGCTGGTCAAATATCCGCTGCGCATGGCGCTCAATTTCTTCATTTCCGACATCGGCTCTATCCTGCCGGCCATTATTTCCGGCGCCGAAATCACGGCGATCGTGCTGTCTTTGGAAACGACCGGGCCGATGCTGATCAAGGCGCTGCAAAGCCAGGACATGTATCTGGCAGGGTCGTTCCTGATGTTTCTCGCCTTCCTGACGGTCATCGGTGTCCTGATTTCCGACCTGGCGCTGGCGCTGCTTGATCCACGAATTCGTTTGCAGGGCGGCAGCACCAAATGAAAACGCTTTCGCCGCTGCCCGCTCCAGGTGCTCCACTGCAACACTACGTTTCCATCGCGCCCATTGACCTGCAGTCGGTCGAGGCAATGACGCCGGAGCAGTCGAAGGTCTTTCAGGCGTCGCAGTTGCGGCTGATGTGGTGGAAATTCCGAAAGCACCGGCTTGCCGTTGTATCCGGCATATTCCTGGCAGCGCTTTATTTCGGGATATTGATCTGCGAGTTCCTGGCGCCCTACGATCTGCACACACGCAACATGGACTACATCTATTCGCCGCCGCAGCGGGTGCACCTGTTCCACAACGGCCAGTTCGTTGGGCCGTTCGTCTATGGCCGCCAGATGACGCTGGATATGGACACGCTCAAGCGGAACTACATCGAGAAACAGGATGATGTTCAGCGGATCCGTTTCTTCTGCAAGGGCGACAGTTACCGGTTCTGGGGCCTGATGGAAGGTGACAGGCATTTTGTCTGCCCTGCCGAAAACGGCCAGCTCTTTCTGGCCGGCACTGACAGGCTGGGGCGCGATGTGCTCTCGCGCATCATATATGGCGCACGCATTTCACTGACAATCGGCCTCGTCGGCATCAGTTTCAGCTTCCTGCTCGGCATTGTGATCGGCGGACTGGCCGGCTATCACGGCGGTATCTTCGACCTGATCGTTCAACGGATAATCGAAGTTCTGCAATCGATCCCCAGCATTCCGCTATGGCTGGCTCTGGCGGCGATCATGCCGATAACCTGGAGTCCGATCCTGATCTATTTCGGCATCACCGTCATTCTCGGGCTGCTCGACTGGACCGGACTGGCGCGGGCCGTGCGTTCAAAGCTTCTAGCCTTGCGCGAGGAGGATTACGTTCTGGCCGCGCAATTGATGGGCGCCAAAAGCAGCCGCATTATCGGGCGGCATCTCATTCCCGGCTTCATGTCGCATCTGATCGCGACGGCGACGATCTCCATACCCGGCATGATCCTGGGCGAGACGGCGCTGAGCTTCCTCGGGCTCGGCCTGAGGGCGCCGATAACCAGCTGGGGCATCCTGCTCACCGAGGCGCGCAGCGTCAGCGTCATCGCGTTCTATCCATGGCTGCTTTTGCCGATGCTCCCCGTCATTCTCGTCATCTTGGCGTTCAACTTCCTCGGCGACGGCCTGCGGGACGCCGCAGACCCCTACAAGTGAGATCGCGCGCCGGGCCGCCGACTCCACCCGGTATGATCCTTGTCGGCAGCCTGTTCGGTTATTGCAGCGTTCACCGTTCGCCTCTATATGTGCCGAGACGCGATCGGGGTTTAACACGTCGGCCTCGGGTTTCACCCGTGAAACCGTTCTGGTCGCGGGCATTGCCGATCTCTTGAGCTGGTTTCAGGACACACAAACGCATATGACTCGCCTCGAGAATTTCATCAGCAGGATGACCGCACAGCGCGACATTCTCGATCAAGTTTGCCCCGAGGTGGCGAAGATGGAAGGGCTGGTGCTCGAGCTCGGCCTCGGCAATGGCCGGACGTTCCACCATCTGCGCGAGCGCCTGCCCGGACGCCGGATCGTGGTGTTCGACCGCGAACTTGGCGCACACGCCAGCTCAATTCCCGAACCTGAAAACCTCGTGCTCGGCGAAATACGCGAGACGGCGAGCAGGTTCATTGGCATCGACGCGGCTCTTGTTCATGCCGACATCGGCACCGGCTATGACGATCGCGATGCAGTGACCTCTACCTGGCTTCCCGATCTGATCGCGCGCCTGCTTCGCGTGGGTGGCATAGCGGTCAGCGGCACGCCGCTCGATCACCCGCTGTTGCAGCCCCTCCCGCCACCGCCTTCGGTGCCCCCCGATCGGTATTTTGTCTGCAGGCGCGTGTGAGGGGCCGAGACGACCCAAATCGTCGGGGGCCAAATCTTCAGGGGATCGTATACACTGCTATCTCCCGCTCAATGCCGCGTAGCGAGACCTCGTGGGGCACGGGCGTCAGCGCGTTCCTGTGCAACAGATCGGCGGTGAGATTGTCGTCGACCACCGCACGAGTGGCGAAGATCGCCTGTGCGTTGGCAAGGTTCTGGACCCGCGAAGCAATGTTGACCGTCTGGCCGAAATAGTCCTGCCGCTCGTTCATAGACACCGCGATGCAGGGGCCGGCATGGACTCCGATCTTGAGCAGCAGATCCTCGCGCCCGCTCTTGTCGTTGAGCGCACGCATGGCATCGCGCATCCTGAGGGCCGCAGCAATCGCACGATCAGGTGTCGCGAAGGTCGCCATCACCGCATCACCGATCGTCTTCACCACCGCGCCTGCCTCCGCCGCGACGATCTCGTGCAGAACCTGGAAATGCACGCGCACGAGATCGAAGGCTGAAAGGTCGCCCACCCGCTCGTAAAGCTCGGTCGATCCGCGAAGGTCGGTGAACAGGAAGGTCAGGCTGGTGATCTTCAGGCGCTGGTTGATGTCGAGTGTATCCGTGCGATAGAGATCGCGGAACGTCTGGTTGGTGAGCAGGCGCTTGGCGGTCAGGAAGGGCCGGCGTTTGCCCAGGAAATCATGCAATAGCTGGCCGGCGATGAAGACCGTCGGCAGCACGCGGGCGTCGGTCCTGTTCTCCAGCGAAATGCGCAACGGGCCAGGTTGCATCTCCAGCGTCTGGTTCTGGACATGGTCGCGGTCGAAGAGCAAAGAGAGGCTTCGGCGCTCTTTTGTTGGTTCGCCCTTCCCGTCGATGAACTGCACTGAATGGGTGACCGGCTCGAAGACGATGACGAATTCGGACGGAAGCTGTATGGGCAGAACCGCCTTTTCACCGGGGGCAAGCTCGATATCCTCCAGCGAGAACGCTTCTATCTTTTTCGCGAAATCCTCTTCCGGCAGATCGACGCCGGACCCCCAGTAGATCTGGCGGAAATATTCCATCAACGGCAGTTCGTGTGGATTGTGGGCGGCAATCCTGCGCACGCGGGGACTGACGGTGAATGTCACCTCGACCATCTCGTCAAGGGTCGGCGAATAGCCCTCGGAGCACAGCGCGCAGGTGTATTCGTCCTTCTGCAGGGTTTTCAGCGTGGCGTTGGTGTCGAGCACGCCGCCACAGCCGGGGCACAGAACATTCCAGGAAATATCGAAGATGCCCACCCGCGCTGCATGGAGAAAGGCGCTTATGGCGCGTTCCTCGTCGAGGCCATGCTTGCTGGCGAAGGCTGGCGCATTGATGCGGCAAAGTTCGCGGTCCTTGCCCTCCGCGATGGTTCGCCTGATCGCGTCGATTGCCTGTGGATCGACATCGGTCGATTGCCGCAGAAGCGAGAACAGATCCTGAGATTCGTTCATCGTGCAGGCTCCGGAAAATGCGCCCCGAGGCGTCTTGGCCGGACCGGTCTTTGGTCCGAGTACTCCATCTTACTTCGAAACGGACCGTACGGCCATTCGAATGGCCAAGCCTGGTGACAGTTCAATTTCCATTCGGCGGATTTTCACCGGCCGCAAGCGGCACTATGATGGTCCATGGGGCCATTCATCGTTGGGGCTTTCCCCCATGCCGACATCCAACAACCCGCCATTTCCCGCGGCCCTGCGCCTTTTCTCTGGGGTGGTCATCATCGTCCTGATCGTCGGCGCCGGCCTGTTTTTCGCGCCTGTGCTGGTCAAGCCGCGCTGGCCTTGGGCCGTCACGCCGTTCAATGCCCGCTTCCTCGGCGGCTTCTACACCGCCGAAATGGTCGTCATGGCGGCGCTGCTGGTCTGGAATCGCTGGTCGCCCGGCAGGCTCGTGCTCGTCATGGCCTTCATCTTCACCGTCATCGTGTCGGTGGCTTCGTTCATCAATCTCGGCTATTTCAACTTCGAGCGCAAACCGCCCTGGCTCTGGTTTTTGGTCTATCTTGCTTCGGTCGCGGTATCCGCGCTGTTCCTGTGGCGGGCCAGGGCCCGTCCGTCTGCAAAAGGCGTGACCTTGAATCCTGCATGGCGAGGCTGCATGCCGGTGGAATCGGCGATCCTTGGGCTCTATGGCGTCGGCCTGTTGCTGTTTCCCCTGACATTCGGCAGCATCTGGCCATGGCCGATCGATGCCTTCCACGCTCAGGTCTACAGCGCCATCTTCCTCGCCGGTGCGGGCGGCATATATCTCGTCTGGAGAAGCGCGCCGCGCGAGGAACTGCTGGTGCTCGGCTTGGCGCAGTTCCTGATTGGCCTGCTTGCCATCCTTGGCATCGTCATCACCGACGCTGCGGTGCACCGGATCGACTGGACGGCGACCCGGACATTGTGCTGGCTCACCCTTTTCGGCTGGATCGGCATCAGCGGCGTCTTCAAACTCTTCGCCGCCTCCCGGTATTTTAGCTCATAATCGGCATCATAGGTTGCAGAGACGGCTGGATTTTCAGGTGACGTCCGGTGCATCGTGCCGGGCCGATTGCCCTCGCCGGGAAACGCCATGACCAGCACGACCTCGCCATCCTCCAAGAAAATCCAGCCGCAGCTCCGGTCCGTCCGGCCAAGCGATGCGGAGGCGCTTTGCGCTATCTTCAACATGCCGGGCTTCCGCTGGGGCACGCTCAGGATGCCCTTCGAAATGGTGGAGCAGGTGGAACGGCGCATCACCAAGTCCGGCCAGGAAACCACCTGGATCGTTGCCGAGTTGGACGGCAAGGTCGTCGGCCATGGCAGACTGGTCGTGCAGGGTTCGCCGCGCCGTTCGCATATCGGCGAGATCAATATCGGTCTTGACGATGCCTTTGTCGGCAAGGGCATCGGCTCTGCCATACTTGGCGCGCTGCTTGACGTGGCCGACAACTGGCGCGCCCTGAAGCGGGTCGAATTGACCGTCTATGCCGACAACGAACCGGCCATTCGTCTCTACACAAGCCACGGCTTTGAGGTCGAAGGTCGGCATGTGAAGGCCGGTTTTACCGACGGGCAGTACCACGACCTGCTAAGCATGGCCCGGCTGCGGTTCTGAGATCCGCTGTTTGGCCTTAACTGTCTAGCCAATCTAACAATTCGTGCCGAGTCGGCGAACAGATGAGTACTCATGGAGAACCCTGCAGGATGCGGTCAATTTCGCCTCACCACTTTGATCGAGTTGACGATCTATGTGTGGGCCGGCCGCATCCAGCAAGTCTGGTCTCCCTTGGCGTTTGCACCGCAAGCCGCTAGACGGGACCAATGACCGCCGTAGTTGACCCAACCCCTACGCCTCCGGTGGAAATTCTGGCTGTGCTGTCGCTGCTCTGCCCGGAAGTCGTGCGTGACATCGAGCAGAACTGGAATGCACCGGTTTCCGATTATGCCCGCCATCTGTGGCGACCGGTGGCAAGGCCTGCATCGGGCCCGGCGATCGCTGCCCGCTCGATCCTGCGCGAAGTCCTGCATCAGCGCCTTGGTGCGATCATGCAGCCTGAAGAGATCGGCAAGGCCCTCGACGAGTTCGAGCACAGACCGGTGATTCAGTCTGGCCTGCACTGCCTGCTTCTGATGGACCGGATCACCTTCGACGCCCTCCTGCTTGCCTGGCTCGGGGCGGTCGAAAACGGGCTGTCGGCCTTCTTCGGCTTCATGGGATCGACGATGACCATGGAGACAATAGGCCGGGAGGGGCCGGGATGGCTCGATGTCGGCGACGACAAGATCAACCTGTTTGGCATGGGGCGCCACAAACTGTGCCGCAAGAGCGCCTGCGTGGCCGGTCCCGTCACCCTCAACAAGCGCGCGCTCGAAGCGGTGGGCGACGAAACGGATGCCAGCCGCTGGCTGGGCACACTGCTTGCCAGCCAGGACAAGGTTTTTGGAACTGCCGCCGATGCGCTGACAGCCCTCAACGAGGATCTGGTCGCCGATTGGGATCGTTCCGGTAGGGCCCAGCCGGTTTTCATCGATGATCGGCTCGCCGCGGCTGCTATGGCTCGGCATCTAGAATATGACAGCAGCCTTCTTTCCAGGCTGCTCTTTGAGCCCGCAAGGCGCCAGCGTCTCGAACGTGCCTTGCAAGAGACAGCATCGAGCCCATTTGGCAGATTCCTGCCCAATTCCACGGCCTATTTTTGGGGCATCCGCGAGGAGCGCGTGCGCAAGCTCGTCCTCGAGGACGGGCACCTGATCGAGCCTAACAGGCCACATGGTCTTTCCATCCCGTTCGAGCGGCCGCATCTCAAGCAGGCGCTGCTGGACGGCGTACTGCTGCCGAATTTGTTCCTGATGTTCCTCGTTCTTGCCATATTGCCGCGCGTGCGGGTTGTGGGCGGCCTGAGACAGATTGGCTATGTAGCGCTTTTCCACTCGATCCTGCTGGCTGTGCTAGACGAAAACGCGCCGGAAGAGCGCGATCTGGCTGCGGAGCTGCAGGTTCGGGAAAATGCCTGGGGCATGCGGGTCATCGATGAAAAGATCTCGGTCCGCGAGCAGCTTGCCGGCCTGCCGGAAGGGGCGCTCTTCCCGGACCTGCTCCGGCAATACCGTTTGCGGACATTTGCCGAGACGACCGACGACCTGAAACTGGTTCGCGAAAACGCCCGATGGCGCAAGATCGGCCAGGCAGAGGTCAAGGCGACCTGAGCCTCACTTCAGGCCTTATTTCAGGTTGATTTTCTAGAACGGTCACCGTTTCACGGAAACGCAGAACTGCTTTATCTCTTCGTTTGACGCAATTTCCTGACGGAAAACGGTACGCACTTCCCCTGGAATTGCTCTAGTGCGCAACCGCAAGCGACGGCGATCTATGGGTGAGCCTCTGGCGTCTGATCCGGCCGCATAGGCCACACCTGTCATTGCACGACACCGGCCTTGCGGAGCCCATCCACCACGTGTTCGAATTCGGCAGGGTTCTTGTAGGGCAAAACTTTGCGACGGTATTCCAGCGAATAGTCGGGATTGACGCGAAGCACCTCCTGCCATGCCGCGCGGGCCTCGGCGAAACGGCCCAGATGGTCGCGGCCAGAAGCGCGCGCGAGACGTCGGTGACAGCGTTGCGAGCCAGCCGGTGCATCAAGAGGTCAACGGCCTCTTCGTACCTTCCTAGTTGAAACGAGGCCAAAGCCTGGAAGTGCAGAAGCACATCCGGAAAGTATGGATTCGATTCTCGCTCATGGGTCCGTGTCCTCATCTCCACAATAGCAGGAAGACGGAGGGTAAGAGGGAACTTTCGCAAACGACGGCCACGCAGCCGCCCCAATCGGCAGCGCTCTGCCACCGGACCCACACGGATCGCTCGATGACCATTTGGGCTGCCGCTTGCCGGTCGACGGCTATCGGTGCATCCTTGTGAATAGCCTGGCCGTGAAGTGCGTGGCGAGATCACGGCGTCACGGCCTCTAGTGAGGTCTTGTTCGATGGACTGCTCGGGCTGCGGTTTCGAGGTTGAGGGCGGTTACGCCTTCTGTCCGAGGTGTGGCAGGCGCCAGCCCGTGCCATGCGCCAGTTGCGGCTACCCCTGCGCACCTGATTTCGAGTTCTGTCCGAAATGTGGGGCAAGCGTCGGTGCGCCCGCAAAAGCCGTCGAACGGACTGCTCCGACGCCAAGCCGGACCATTGTGCCGCCTTCTCGAACTCCGTCGCTGCTTCCGAACATCGAAAGCGAAGATGGGCTGCATCCCGTCTCCGAGGCCGATCGACGGACGGTAACCGTCCTGTTCGCAGACCTTTGCGGATTCACGACGCTCAGCGAGCAGCTCGACCCCGAGGTCATGCAAGCGCTGCAGAACCAACTGTTCAAGGAATTGACGGCGGCCGTGCGAAACTTTGGTGGTTTCGTCGACAAATTCATCGGCGATGCACTGCTCGCTTTGTTCGGTGCGCCGGTCGCGCATGAGGACGATCCGGAACGTGCGCTTCGCGCCGCTCTCGACATGATCGCCCGGACGGCGCGGCTCGGCGAAAGCACCCCCCACTCCGGCTCGCCTCTGTTACTCCACATCGGCATAAACACTGGTCCGGTCGTTACTGGCGGATTGGGCATCGGCACCGCCAAATCCTATTCGGTGACCGGCGACACAGTGAATACGGCGCAACGCCTGCAATCGCTGGCCGCACCGGGTGAGGTGCTGGTAGGCGAGCTCACTCACAGGCTGACCCGGCATGCCTTCTCGTACGAATCGCTGGGTGATGTCGTGTTTCGCGGCAAGGCTGGCAGTGTGCTCGTCCATCGACTGGATGCACCGCTCGCGAGGCCGCGTGCAGCGCGTGGGCTTGAGGCGCTCGGCCTCAGTGCGCCGATAGTAGGTCGTGGTGCGGAGCTCAATAGAATGATGGCGAGCCTTGACCAGGCGTGCAGCGGCTCGGCCCAACTTGTCCGCCTCGTCGGAGAAGCCGGTATCGGGAAATCGCGGCTGGTGAAGGAGTTCGTCGCCCGCGTCGGCGACGAGGATCGTTTTCGCAAGGTCGCCGTGCGGCTGGCCACGTGCTCACCGCTGGGCGAACAATCATTTGGCGCCTTGGGCGCAGTGGTGCGCAGCGCTGCCGGGATGATGCAAAACGACAGTGGGGACGAAGTGCGGGGGAAGCTCGCAGGCTTGCTTGCCGATCTCGGCCTGGAGGGCGAGGCGGCGAAGCGGCTGATGCCTTTGCTTTACCATGTGCTCGGCCTTGGCGACCCCGATGCCACCTTGCAGCATGTCGAGCCCGAGCAGCTGCGGCGGCAAATTCTCTACGCAGTCCGCACAATCGTCGAACGGCGGCTTGCGCTGTCGCCGCTGTTGATTGTCGTCGAAGACCTGCACTGGGCCGACGCCGTGTCGCTCGAGGCACTACGTTTCGTGATGGACAGGTTGGAACGCACGCGGTTGATGTTGCTGGTCACGCATCGTCCTGCGCCGGACAACGGCCAGCTCGACTCAAGTCGGGTCAGTCACACAGCGCTCAGGCTTTCGCCGCTCAACAATGATGACGGACGCAGCCTGCTGGCGGCGCTTTTCGGCGAGAGCTGGGTAAACTCCGCAGGAGGGCTTCTCGACCAGATCCTCGAGCGCGCGGGCGGCAACCCCCTTTTTGTAGAAGAAATCGTTCGCGGCCTTATCGATCGCGGTGTGCTGATGCGCGAGGGCCAGCGATGGCGGACTGTGGCAGGCGAAGTCGCAACCGGCATTCCCGCCACTATCCAGGCAATGTTGCTTGCCCGCGTCGACCGGCTGCCCCAAGAGGTGCGCCGGCTGGCCCAGGAAGCCGCGGTAATCGGCCCGCGCTTCGATGCCACACTTCTGAAAGCCGTGACAGCCGACCCCGACCGGCTAGAAGCCGGCTGCGAACTGCTTTGCGATGCGGAAATCATCGAGGAAGTTGCCGGATCAGGCTCGGTCTCGTCGCAAAACTACCGCTTTACGCAAACATTGCTGCAGGACGTGATCTACCAGAATATGCTCCTGCAACGCCGGACCGACATCCACGGGCGGGTCGGTGCTGCCTTGGAGCAACTGTGCGGCGGCAAGCCGGAACGGCTCGAGGACTTGACCGTACTCGGTCATCATTTCGCACAGAGCGCCGAGCGGGAGAGGGGCGCGCATTACCTGCAGGCGGCGGGCGATCGCGCTCGCATGATATACGCCAACGACGACGCCCTTCGCTTCTACGAGCGAGCACTGGCTGCGTTGGGCGCGACCGGGCAAACACCGCTCAAACTGGCAATTGCAGAGCGCATTGCCGATTTGAGCGGCCCGGTAGGCCGCCGCGAGATCGCGCACCACCACTACGAGACGGTGTTGCAGGCATACCGCGAGTCAGCCAATCGTGTCGCATCGGCGCGAGTTTTGCGTAAGATCGGTCGGCTGCTCTGGGACGTCGGCAAGCGGGACAGCGCAGAATCCCGCTATGCTGAAGCGGCAGCGCTCCTCGATGGAGCGGATGCCCCGATCGAGCAAGCGCATCTCTGGCAAGAACGTGGCCGACAGGCGTTCCGTAGCGGAGATCACGCTCTCGCGGCAAAATGGGCAGACGCGGCGCTGGATTGCGTAGGCACTCTTACAACGGAGGATGTCTCCGAGGCGGGGTGTGATGCCACTCTTGTGACCGCCGAGGCACTTAATACCAAGGCTGTTGCGTTGGCTCGCCTTGGGCGAAACCGTGAAGCCGTGCGTCAGGTTGAGCATAGCATTGAATTGGCCGAAGCCGCCGGCCTACTGGGTGCGGCCTGCCGCGGCTACACCAATCTCGGCGTGCTTTATACGACCATCGATCCGGCACAGGCGATGGAGGTCTGTCGGCGCGGCCTTGAAGTGGCGCGCCATATTGGTGATTTAGGCTTCCAGGCGCGCCTCCTCGCCAATCTGGCGGTTGCTTGCTGTACTTTCACGGATCGCTGTCCAACGGAGGGCGTGCCTGCTGCCGAGAAGGCCATCGAGATCGACCGGGCACTCGACCAGCGCGAGCACCTGCCGGTGCCGTTGATCGTGCTTGGGCAGATCCACCAGTGCAACGGCCGTCCGGAACTGGCGGTTGGCTTGTTCAACGAAGCACTGGACGTAGCCCGAGAAACGGGCGAACCCCAACTGCTGTTTCCGTGCTATGATGGTCTTGCAACGCTCAATCTCGACCTCGACAATCTGGACGAGGCCGAACGCTACTTTTCCCTGGCGCAGGATATATGCGCCCAGCACGGGCTCGACCCGGAAGCGCTTGTGGTGCTGCCTTTTCTCGACTAGCCGGGGTTGGAGGTTGGAAATGTCCGCGCCTAGTGACTTGGTACCGCTTCAACCGGGCGACCGTGCGCCGAACGTGGTACTCGACGCCATTACCCAGGAAGGCAAGATCGCGCTTGACGACTTTCGCGGACAAAAACCGGTGCTGGTCGGCTTGTTTCGAGGTCTGCATTGTGCGTTTTGCCGGCGCCATATCGCCGCCCAGGCGCGGCTTGCTCCGGAGCTGCGCGAAAAGGGCGTGGGGAGCCTGACGGTGGTCAACACGCCGATCGAGCGGGCGCGTCTCTATTTCCGCTACCACCCGATGCCGAATCTGCTTGCGGCCTCCGACCCTGAACGCGCTTCACATCGTGCTTTTGGACTGCCCAATCTCGAATTCACCCAAAACGAGACGAACTGGCCGTACAAGGTCTCGATGGCAGCGGTGAAGGATATGCGGGTCGATATTCCAAGCGAGTTGCCCGGTCCAATGGATCCTATTGCGGCCGGCGAAATCCTCGACAAAAGGGACCATTACGAACTGACCGAAGCCGACGAGCAGATGATGGCAACGGGACTCGGACAACTGATCGGTCAGTTCCTACTGGACCGGCAGGGGATCGTCCGCTGGAGCTTCACGGAGGTTCCAGAGGGTGGGCGATACATGTTTAGGGTGCCAAACCCGCAGGAGCTGATGTCAGCCGTGTCCCAAGTCGCCCAATAGACTTGCGAACGAGGTAAACGGGCGGGACACTGAACAAAAAGCGGAACCAATTTGTTACAAATCTAGACATTGGCCTCGGCGAGCCAGAATGTACGGTTCTGGCAATGACCCGCACGCTCGTGGCAGCCACGCACCCGGCTGACAAGTTCACCGTTCATCCGAGCACCGCCTCGACACGGGCAACAAAGTCATCGAGCGAGCGATCCCCGCGAATCTCGATGCGCGGAAGGTCGATGGGATCGCAATCGAGGCCCGCCGGCCCATGTCTGCCGCCGAAGCCGATCCGATAGCCGCACTCCTTGGCCAGCCGGCCAAGCCGTCGGTCGGTGACAGAGAAGGGTGCAGCGAACGCCGTGGTTGGCCGACCGGTCCACCGTTCGATGAACATACGAGAGCGCAGCAGCTCGGCGGCCAAGTCAGAGCTCGACAGACCATCGATCGCGCGATGCGTCGCCAGATGGCTTCCGAAGAACGCACCTTCGCCGGCGAGGCGTCGCACCGTCCCGGCGTCCATAAGCTGCGTTGGCGGACCGCTGTCGGCGTCCCACAGTGCACTTTCACCCACCAGGTCCGTCACCAGGAACACTTCCGCGGTCAGGTCGTTCGCGCGCAAGATCGGCCAGGCATGGTCGGCAAAGTTCTGGAAGCCGTCGTCGAAGGTGATGAGCACTGGGCGGCCAACGAAAGGTTGACGGTTGGCGATGAACCATTCCAGCTGCTCGGACCTAATCGAGTGAAAGCCATTGGCGCGCAGCCATGCCATCTGGCTGTGGAATGCGGCGGGCGTGAGCCGAAAACGGGCGAGCGCGGCCGGACCTTCATCGGAGACGCTGTGATACATGAGGACAGGGATACGCTGTCGCCGCTCGCTCCGCGCAACGTCGCGGCGCAAGGCCCGCGCCCCGCCCCAAACGATATTTCGCGCGACCCCGATTTCGAGGGGCGCGCGGATTGGCACTTGATCAATCGTCGGTTCCGTCGCCACGTCGTCCGGTGACAGGCGGCGGAAGCGGTCTATGCGATAGAGCTCGGTCTGGATCGATTGATCGAGGACGAGGCCTTCGGTTCCTGCCAGCGTCTCTGAGATCGCTTGTGCACCGAATGTGTTCCAGTCGAAGCCGGTCCTTTCAACATTGTCACGTAACACGAATGCGTGTGCATTGATGAAACTGCCGCCAGGCGCCAATGCCTCGACGATTTTTTTGGCGATGCGCCGCAATTCGGCGAGATCATCCAGATAGTAGAGCACTTCCGAACAGACGATCAGGTCCATCTCACCCGGCAGCGTGTCCGCGCAGAAATCCAGTACGCCGAACTCAACATTCGGCTGATCGCTGCATCGCGCGCGCGCTCGCCCGATGGCTACGGCGGAGATGTCGGTTGCGGTCAAATGGCCCACTCGCGGCGCCAGCTGCCGCGTGAAGTGCCCCTCCGCGCAGGCCAGCTCAAGCGCCCGTCCGATCGGACCGGCAGGCAGAATTTCGAGCTGCCGCTCATATTTTTCCTGCTCATAGGACGAACCGTAGTTCCAGGGATCCTCGGTCGCGAAACGGCGATTCCAGAACGACGTGCGATCATTGTCGTGCCCATCCGCGGCCGATGCACGGCGTGGCGCGGCAAGCGGCTCTGTAGCTTCGGCGCTCGACCGAACCAGCCCCCGCGCTTCTGCGGCCAACCGCGCGAGTTTGCCGAAGTGGCTGTCCCGATCAGACCGGCGTCCCGCGATGGACAACAATGCCTCGGCTGCAAACATGTTTGACTTGTCGGCACCGGCGCCCTGTTGCGGGGCATGTACAGGCGATCGCCTCGCAAGCCGCGCGGCACTGTGTATAAGCCGCTCAGGGGGCACGAAATTTCGGATCAATTCAATCCAATTGCGCCTTGTCACTTTCCCGAGTACGCCGAACTGCACGACAGCTTCGATCTGGCCATCCATCATCAGATAGGCATAAATTTGATCGATTCCTTCCGGCAATTCGATCGAGGCCGGATTTCGAATATCGACGCGAATTCCGAGTGTCCGCGCCAGTATGCGCGGCGCGGCAAGATCGTCGAAGTCGAGAAGCATTTGCTCAAGCTGATACTGGACGCGGCGACCCGCGACGGGATCGTCCCAGACCTTGCCGAGTTCGGTGATCAACTCGGTGAGGGAGCCGCCGAACCTGTCCCACCTGGCAGCCAATTGCGCTGGCACCGATAGGCTTCCTACCATAAGGCCATCGAACGCCACCTTGGCGATGTCACGCGCCCACTTACGTCCTGCCGGGAGCGCCCGCAGGGACTGCGGGTCGATCGATCGCGAGCCGCAGCCGCAATCCGACGCGGCGTTCCACAATGCGAACCACGCGAGTGCTTCGGACGCGGTGCGGCCGTTAGCCCCGATCGCTCCATTGGCGTGAGCCGATGCTGGGTGTTTGACCCTGGGATCAGGAGAAAAGCCGCGGGCGATCACGATTTCCGCATCCACCAGCATCTGCGTCGAATTGCGGGAGAGCGAGTTGGGGCTGGTCCGATAGAACGCGAGCGGCTCGTCGACCATCACCCAACGTTTGCCTAGACGTGCGAGGCGCTGCCACAGATCCCAGTCCTCGCAGGTGCGCAGCGACACATCGAAACCGCCCAACTCGACAATTGACTTCCGGTCGACCAGCAGCGCGTGACTGCAAATCGCACACCGGCGGGCGAATGTCTCGAAGGGCTGGATCGCAACCTCCGTTGTGATGCTCGACGGGGTGAGTTCGGCATCGGGCATCACGCGCCGGGAACCGCAATAGGCGGCGACCGCATCGGGCGCGGCTTCAAGTGCGGCCAGCATCTTCGCAAGGAAGCTGGCGTCCACCCAATCGTCCGCATCCAGGAACATGAGCCAGCGGCCGCGCGCTGTCGAGATTCCGCTATTGCGCGCGCCGGCGGCGCTATGCGCGCAAGAGCTCAACGTCCGAAACCGGGCATCGCGCTCCACATAACCGGCGACAATCGCGGCGGTGGCGTCCGTGGAGGCGTCGACGACGACGATCGTCTCCCAGTCCATTATTTCCTGATCGAGAAGGCAATCGAGTGCGCGCGCCAGCGTTACCCCAGCGTTGTGCGCAGGAACCACGATTGAAACCAAGGGATTATGCACCACGCCGTCTTACCCGTGCCTGGTTCGAAGGTAGAACAAGAGTCCGCCGCGACGCCGCCATTTGGCTGCAGAGCGAACTTGCTCCTGTCGTGCTACCGATGCTGGAAGCCTGGCGCAGCATTCGCATCCGTGCCGCCGAGCTTGGGCGCCAGCTGTCGCAGATGCACGTCAAAGCCAAGCATGCCGCATACTCATGTCGATCACCGGAGTCGGCTCCGTGACCACAAGCTATGGTCCCTGGCACCGTATGAGTGAACAGCTACGGCAGACTGACGTCTTTTGCAATCGGGGGCGCCGTAAATGCAAGCCCACTGAAGCTTTGGTGTGAATGACTGCCGTTATTGGGACGATTGCTCCCCTCCTGTCGACCGAAACGCCCCGATTCCGAGGGTAATCTCGAACAGCCATTCTCCGTGCGAAAGAGGACCTCCCTTCTACCGTTGGGCCCGCATCGGAAGCGGATCGTCGCAGTATACAGCCGGGTGCGAGACAGTATGTGCGCCGCTAGACCAGCTAATTTAGATACTTCTAATGAGTCAGCGCTACTTAATTGCGCTCCAGTAGCTATAGCCGGAACATTGTATTACTCATTTCGATAGTAGATTGCGTCCAATGGTCGATTAGATTAGCCGGTTATGGCTGCTATCACAAAGAGATCGAGAGCGACACCAATCGGAACTCGTGCATTTGCTGCTAGTCGAAGAGATGTAAAAGGGGCGCACGAATTGGCTTACGTCAAGAAGATTCCGGCTTGCGAGCCGGGTATTTTGCTGACATGCTTGGGTGTTTTTGAGTTTGCACTGTGGCAGGTGTTCAAATGAAGGGGCATAAGGATGGCTAAGGAATCTTCGAATACCGCTTCTTCAGCAAATAAAGCGGACGAAAATCTGATAAGTAATGCAGATGGAAACGGGCTGGCCTTCATGGGGGTCCAGGCTCGCGAGAGCGGGGTCTCCGGCGACGCTGTAGGTGTCGACAAGATACGTGATCTGCTGTTCGGCAACCAGATGCAGGACTACGACCGCCGTTTTTCCAAGCTTGAAGAACGGTTCTTGCAGCGCTTCAAGGATGTCGAATCCGAGGCCAAGCGCAATCTTGAGATGTACGAGTCAAATGCAAAGAAGCAGGTCGAATCGCTCGCGGCGCAATTGCGGAACGAAAAAGATGCACGAGCCGAGGCCGACAAGGAGATTGACCGGAATCTTCGTGAGCAAAATCAGGCGCTTGAAAAGCAGGTGCGCGCGTTGTCGGATCAATTGAGCGAGCTTGAGCGCGAAGTCGCGGACCGGATAAATCGAAGCGATCAATTGCTGCGTGAGGAAATCAAGCAAAAGAATGAAAGCATGCAGATGCTAATGGAAAAGATGTTTTCGGATCTCAGCAACGTCAAGACCGACCGAAATCTTTTGGCTGGCCTGTTTGTCGAGGTTGCAAAATGTCTAAATCAGGATCCCGTCGGCAGCAAGAGCAACTCGGAACGTAGCTGGAAAGTGAGTTGATCGGAACTTGACGTCGACCGTCGACCCAATCAGCCTTCCTCAAAGAGCAGCTTCGAACGATACAGAGATTGATCGCGAGGCTCTGGCTAATCTTTTGGTCGAAATTGCCCGGAACGTTGATCCGGACTATCGTGCGCGTCTCGACGGAGTTCCCACCGCCGATCCTCGCATGGAAACGCTGCGCCAGTTGCTGGTCGGCCGCGAAATTTCGGAGCTTTCACGAGTTACGCACCTGCTCGACGAACCTGAGCAGCTTGCGTCTGCAGTGGGGGGTGTTCTCCCCAGTGCAGCCGCACGTGCGCCTCATGCGCAACTCGGCGAGGCACTTGCGCCAGCTGTCGAGAGGGCCGTGCAACGGTCCATCCAGAAGAGCCCGCGTACGCTTACGGATATACTATACCCCGTGTTTCTGCCGGCAATTCGCAAGTCGATCGGGGAAAAGATCGATCAGACCTTTCAGTCGCTGAATGAAACCTTAAGACATATATTTACCTGGCATGGGCTTAAGTGGAGATTTGAAGCTTGGAGAACGGGCGCAAGCTTCTCAGAAGTTGTTCTTAAGCATTCGCTTGTCTATCGTGTAGAGCATGTCTTTCTGATTAACCGCAATTCCGGGCTTTTGATAGCGCATGTAACTGCCGATAATGCAACGAGCGAAGATCCTCAACTCATTTCTTCGATGCTTAGTGCAATTCAAGATTTTGTGAAAGACTCATTTAACGAGAAAGAACAGAGCGGCCTGGACACTATCCGTTTTGGGGAGCTTCGTCTCTGGTCGGAAGTTGGACCGTTTGCGACCTTGGTTGCGGTGATCCGGGGAAATCCGCCAGAGGAATTACATGAAATATTTCGCGATGTGTTGCTTCGCATCCATGATGAATGCTCACAGGCTTTAGAGCAGTTTGACGGCGACAGTTCGCAGTTGGTCGGCGTAGAGACGCTGTTGCAGACCTGCGTTGAACTAAAGCAGGAGGACTCTAACCAGGGATTTCCTTGGCTGGTGGTGGCTGCAGTCCTGCTGGTTTTGATTCCGGCAGGCGGTTGGTTCCTTCTTTCCTGGCAATCCGGGCAACGCTGGCAGGCCTATGTGTCGCGGCTGAGTACCCAGCCGGGCATCATCGTTGCCGAACAAAAGGTGCGCGATGGCCAATTCTATATTGCCGGCCTGAGAGATCCGCTTGCCGCCGACCCGCAGGCTTTGCTGTCCGGAACGCAGGTCGATCCCGCCCGCGTTCATTCGCAGTGGCAATTCTATCAGAGCCTTGAGCCGGAGTTCGTGTTGAAGCGGCTTACGGCGTCGCTGGCTCCGCCGGATTCAGTACGACTTTCGATCGTCAATGATCGCATCGTTGCCGAGGGTGAGGCTCCCGACACCTGGATAGATCGGGCACGCGCAGCGGCCCGACAGCTTTCGGCAGGCGGACCGGTATTCGACATCTCCAGGGTTCGTGATGTGAGCCCCGAAGCACGCGCGGCGGAGCACTGGCAGGCCTATGTGTCGCGACTTGAGGTCCAGCCGGGCATCATCGTTGCCGAACAAAAGGTGCACGATGGCCAATTCTATATTGCCGGCCTGAGAGACCCGCTTGCCGCCGACCCGCAGTCGCTGCTGTCCGGAACGAAGGTCGATCCCGCCCGCGTTCATTCACAGTGGCAATTCTATCAGAGCCTTGAGCCGGAGTTCGTGCTGAAGCGGCTGGTGGCGTCGCTGGCTCCGCCGGATTCAGTACGACTTTCGATCGTCAATAATCGCATCGTTGCCGAGGGTGAGGCTCCCGACACCTGGATAGATCGGGCACACGCAGCGGCCCGACAGCTTTCGGCAGGCGGACCGGCATTCGACATCTCCAAGGTTCGTGATGTGAGCCCCGAAGCACGCGCGGCGGAGCACTGGCAGGCCTATGTGTCGCGACTGGAGACCCAGCCGGGCATCATCGTTGCCGAACAAAAGATGCGCGATGGCCAATTCTATATTGCCGGCCTGAGAGACCCGCTTGCCGCTGACCCGCAGGCTTTGCTGTCCGGAACGCAGATTGATCCTGCCCGCGTTCATTCGCAGTGGCAATTCTATCAGAGCCTTGATCCGAAGTTCGTGCTGAAGCGGCTAACCGCGTCGCTGACCCCACCGAAATCGGTTCGGCTTTCGATCGTCGAGGATCGCATCGTTGCCGAGGGTGAGGCTCCCGACACCTGGATAGATCGGGCGCGCGCAGCGGCCCGACAGCTTTCGGCAGGCGGACCGGTATTCGACATCTCCAAGGTTCGTGATGTGAGCCCCGAAGCACGCGCGGCGGAGCACTGGCAGACTTATGTGTCGCGACTTGAGGCTCAACCGGGGATCATCGTCGCCCAACAAAGGGCGAGGGGTGGACACTTCTATATTTCCGGCCTGAGAGACCCGCAGGCCGCCGACCCGCAGGCTCTGCTGTCCGGAACAGGGGTTGATCCGGCTCGCGTTCATTCGCAGTGGCAATTCTATCAGAGCCTCGATCCGAAGTTCGTACTGAAGCGGCTGGTGGCGTCGCTTGCTCCGCCGAAATCGGTTCGGCTTATGACCATCCAGGATCGCATCGTTGCCGTGGGTGAGGCTCCTGCCGCCTGGATAAACCGGGCGCGGGTCGCCTCCCAACAGCTGTCCGCGGACGGACTCTCTCTAGATATCTCCGAGCTGCGTGAGTCGACCCCTCAGGAACTCACGCATTTGAGGGACGCTATTCAAGCGGTCGACATTTTCTTCGATTCTGGCAAGGCTGTACCGGGACCAGAGCAATTGCCGGTTCTCGACAAATTGGCGAATCAGTTGAAGGAATTGGCCAAGGATGCCCGCGAGGCAGGCGTAACAGCCCAGTTCATGTTGACCGGCCATTCGGACGCGACGGGCCGTGAAACGGCCAAGGTGTCGATCAGCGCCGCCCGCGCGGAGACAGTTCGTGCGCTTCTCAAGAAGCGCGGCGTCGATCCGGAATTGCTCTTGGTTCGCGGCGCGGGCACCTTTGAGCCAGCGGAGGCTGAAGATAGCCGAACCGGGAGCTCCGCCAATCGCAGAGTTTCGGTTACGGTAAATTTCCACTAGGGCGGAGCCCGGGATATTGCAAAAGAAGATCTGCATGTTGGGCGGGTTCGCTGTCGGAAAGACAAGTCTGGTTCGCAGGTTTGTGCAAAGCATCTTTTCAGAAACCTACTTGACCACGGTGGGAGTGAAAATCGACAAGAAGAGTGTTGTATTGCCCGATAAAACCGTGGATCTGATTTTGTGGGATTTGGCCGGCGAAGACGATATCGGCTCATTCCGCGTCAGCTATGTGCGAGGTGCGAGCGGGCTCGTGCTGGTCGTCGATGGAACCCGCGCCGCTACTCTTGCCGTGGCGCTCACGCTGCGCGAGCGGGCCGAGGCCGAATTCGGCCCTATGCCTTTCGTATTGCTGTTCAACAAATCCGATCTGGCCGATCGCTGGGCAATATCGGATAGTGAGATTAACGAACTGAGGCAACTTGGATGGCAAATCTATCTAACAAGTGCGCTTTCGGGTGAATGTGTTGATGATGCGTTTCGTCAGCTTGCTTCGATGGTTGCCAAATAGACCATGCATGGATTTCCACGAGAAGTCAGAAGCTGGATTTACGATTTCTTCTACCACGAGCACTCTGTCGCATATCTGAAAATTGACGCCCAGCTTTGCATCGCAGCGATGGGCGGTAGTGTTGAACACTACGGACTCTCATCACTTCGCATTGGCGAGCCTGTTGCCGAGCAGCTTGAATTCATGGAAGGTTTGCTGCCTTGTCCGGAGCTGCCATATCATATGGCCATGGTCGAACTGCCCAGCGGGCGTGTCGCGGACCTTCATCTTTTTGCTGACAATGCCAGCGTGTGGCTGCTCTTTCTTGACGCCACTGCCGAACGCGACAATAGGCAGCGGCTTCAACAGAAGGCTTATGAAATGACACTCCTGCAAGAGAGGGAGCGTCAACTCAACGAAAAATTACAATTGACGAACGAGGCGTTGAGGCAGAGCCAAGAGGGATTGTCGCGTGAATACCAGCGCGCCGAAAGCCTACTCCTCAACATTCTTCCGGCGTCGATCGCCGAGCGGTTAAAAGCGGACGAACAAATTGCAGACAACCATGCCGACGTGAGTGTGCTTTTTGCCGACATCGTCGGCTTTACGGAAAGAGCGCGGAGCGTCGGAGCCGAGACAACGCTCGCTATTTTAAATTACTTCTTCAAGGCGGCGGATCTGCTCTCGGAACAATACGGCTGCGAAAAGATCAAGACAATCGGCGATTGTGTGATGGTGGTCGCTGGCCTGCCCGCCGCGCGATCCGATCATGCAGAAGCCCTTGCGCACTATGCACTTGAACTGCGGAAGGCAGTTAAGCACGAACGCTTCGCAGGAGAACCGATAAGACTCAGAATTGGAATTCACTCAGGACCAATCGTCGCGGGCGTCATAGGCAAGAGGCGGTTCGCCTATGACCTGTGGGGCGAGACCGTTAATCTCGCCGCACGTATTCAAACGTCAGCGGAGCCCGATGAAATCCGTATTTCGGATGCAACTCGCAAACTGCTTGGACCAAATTTTCCTTGCGACCCACTCGAGGAAACGGAATTGCGTGGTACAGGTCGTGTGCGAATGTGGCGGCTCCCGGCCTGATTTGCCGCTTGGCAGTGCCGACCCTGGAGCGCATTGCAGCTCAAGCAACATCATGGTTTCGAATGTCCGCAGAGGTGCAGTCGACCACCGAGCGGGGTCGCGTCCCCACAGGTTGTGTGGAGTTGGAGGTTGGTGGCCGCCACCGGCGCCGCCTATGGCGAGAAGAACCCGTTGCGCACGGCCCAGCGCAAACGCTGGGAGACCCGAGCCGCTGCAACGCCATGTAAGCAAAAGGCGCCCCGAAAGGCGCCTCTTAATCGCTCGATTTCCGAGAGGAAACTGGAGCGGGTGAAGCGATTCGAACGCTCGACCCCAACCTTGGCAAGGTTGTGCTCTACCCCTGAGCTACACCCGCTCGCGCGGCTTTTGGACCGCAAGCCGCGCCTATATGGCTGAAGGGCGCGGCGATTGCAACAGGGAAATCGCAGGTTTTTTTGGCCGCACCCGGCGACGTAAACGAGCCTTCCGTGGCGTGGATCGCACGGAATCAGCGCGTCGCCGCGCAACGGTCTTGTCTCGGCCGCGTCATTGGCCGTAAACGGCATGATCCAAACCGCGACAACAAGAAAGTCCCACAAGAAACAACATGCCGAAAACCGAATCCGAGCTTTTTGCCTTTCTCGCCGATCTTGGAATCGAGGTCTCGACGCTGCGCCATCCGCCGCTGTTCACTGTCGCCGATTCGCAGGCGCTGCGTGGAGAAATTGTCGGCGGGCACACCAAGAACCTGTTCCTCAAGGACAAGAAGGACAATTTCTTCCTGGTCAGCGTCGACGAGGAGGCGGTGGTCGATCTCAAGCAGATCCATCACGTCATCGGCGCCGCCGGGCGCGTTTCCTTCGGCAAGCCGGAGATGCTGATGGAGCTTCTCGGCGTCGTACCGGGCGCGGTGACGGTTTTCGGCGTGATCAACGATACGGCGCGGCGGGTCAAGGTCGTTCTCGACCAGGAGTTGATGCGCCATGCCGTCATCAATGCCCATCCGCTGACCAATGAGGCAACGACATCAATCGCCGCCGCCGACCTCGTCAAATTCGTCGAGGCAACCGGGCATGATGCTGTTATCTTGAAAGTCACGGGATGATCGCCACATGGGTGACGATAAACCGATTTCTGAGTGAGAATTAACGACGTTGCACCGGGCCGGTTGGCCGGCAGCGCGACCGAAAGGGCGACGAGATGAGCGACAACAATCAATTTGGCGGCCCATTTGGCAGCAATGGCGGACAGTATGCCACCACAGGGCAGTATGGCGGCACTGAGGCCACTCCCGCGAAAGTCGCGCTTGGCGAGCCGCCTGTCGCCGTCGACGTCATCAAGGACACAACGACCGCCACATTTGCCGCCGACGTCATCCAGGAATCGCGCCGCCAGCCGGTGCTGGTCGATTTCTGGGCGCCATGGTGCGGGCCCTGCAAGCAACTGACGCCGCTGCTGGAAAAGGCGGTCACGGCCGCCGGCGGCAAGGTCAAGCTGGTCAAGATGAACATCGACGACCATCCTTCGATCGCCGGCCAGCTCGGCATTCAGTCGATACCGGCAGTCATCGCCTTTAGGGATGGCCAGCCGGTCGACGGCTTCATGGGCGCCATCCCCGAGAGCCAGATCGCCGCGTTCATCCAGAAGGTCGGCGGCAAGAATAATGGTGCGCCGCAGGTGGCCGAGGCGCTTGCCGCGGCCGCGGAGGCGCGCGCCGCCGGCGATGTGCAGACCGCGGCGGACATCTATGACGCCGTGCTGGAACAGGCGCCGGACACGATCGAGGCGATTGCCGGGCTTGGCGATCTGCTGTTCGAGGCCGGCGATGCCGAGGGCGCCGAAGCGGTGCTGGCGCGGGCGCCGGAAGCCAAGAAGGATGCGCCGCCACTCGCCGCCGTACGCGCCAAGATGGCGCTTGCCGCGCAGGCAGCAGCACTTGGCAATCCGGCCGAACTCCAGCGGCGCCTGGCTCAGAACCCCGGGGACCACCAGGCACGTTTCGATCTTGCGATGATCCAGAACGCCAACGGCGAGCGCATGGCCGCGGCCGACAATCTGCTGGCGATCGTCAAGGCCGATCGCTCGTGGAACGACGACGGCGCCAAGACGCAGTTGCTGCAGTTCTTCGAGGCATGGGGCATGACCGACGAGGCAACGCTGGCGGCGCGGCGCAAATTGTCGTCGCTGCTGTTTTCCTGAGCGCGCATCAAGCTGTTTTTTCCTGATGGCCTTGCGGTCGACGACGGCTGCGCCAGATTAGGAGGCCTGACCGATCCGTTCTTCGCTTCGTGACGATTACGCGTCAGGTTGCGATGGGATGGGCGGGCGGGCTTGATGCGCTTCTTGAGGGAAGCGAGCGGAGGTTTGAAGTGCAGGCGGGAAACGCGCATTACCGGCTCGATACGGATTTGCCGTCGACGGTGCCGATCTTCCCGCTTGAAGGCGCATTGCTGCTACCGGGCGGCCGCATGCCGCTCAACATTTTTGAGCCGCGCTATCTCGAGATGGTGGATGAGGCGATCGCCGGATCGCGGCTGATCGGCGTCATACAGCCCAGCCTCGATGGTGCGCGGCGTGGCGATGGCGAGCCGGAACTCTGCAACGTCGGCTGCGCCGGACGTATCATCGCACTGTCCGAGAGCGGCGATGGCCGCTACCTGATTTCGCTGCAAGGTGTGTGCCGGTTCCGCATCGTGCAGGAGCTCGCGGTCAAGACGCCCTTCCGCCAGTGCCGGTTTGCGCCCTTTCTCACCGATCTCGACGAAGATCAGGCAGAGGCCGAGATCGACCGGCCGGCGCTGCTCAAGGCATTTCGCGCCTATTTGCAGGCCAACGATCTTGAAGCCGACTGGGAAAGCGTCAGCCGCGCCGAAAATGCCATGCTGGTCAATGCGCTGTCGATGATGGCTCCCTACGGGCCGGCCGAGAAACAGGCGCTGCTCGAAGCGGCGGACCTGAAGACACGCGCTGAAACGCTGATCGCCATCACCGAAATGGCGCTGGCACGCGAAAACGAGGATTTCGGGTCGAGCCTGCAATAGGGGCTCTTCCTTCTCCCTTGTGGGAGAAGGAAGATTGGCGCGCAGCGCCAAGACGGTTGAGGGGTGCTGGACGGAGCGCCGTTGGTGCCAAGCTGGCACACCCCTCATCCGTCGCCCTTCGGCGACACCTTCTCCCACAAGAGGAGAAGGGAGAGCCGCGCGAAACCTAAAGTGACCCCAGAGAAGGACAGACCGAATGGTGGACGGGCGTGATGGAAAGAAGGCCAATGTCGACCCCAAACTGCTGGAATTGCTGGCCTGCCCGCTGACCAAGGGCCCGCTTACCTGGGATCCGGAGCGAGGCGAGCTCATCTCGAGGGTCGCACGGCTTGCCTATCCGGTGCGTGACGGCATCCCGATCATGCTGCCTTCGGAGGCGCGCTCGCTCCCCTTCGAGGACGGATTGCCGCCGCGCCTGGGCGGACCGTCCTGAACGGTGTAAGGCCTATTGAAAATTGCGCCCCTTTGGCATGACCTTCTCCGCCTTTCCCGACAGCGCCGCGAGATCCCGCTGGACCGGCGCGGCTTGTGGGGCATGTGCGTCTGCAACGCCCTCTTCGCGGTTGTCATTCTCCATGCGCCCACTGGCCGAAGGCTCATTGACAGGCTGGCCGGTGCCGGCCTCCTCCAAAAGCACGGACAGCCACGGCGTCAGATCCTCGACCTTCTCGGCAACGATATGGATAACGTCCGATTCCGACTGCAGTTTGCCGGTGACACGGATTAACCGCGCGCCCATGACAATGGGCCGGTAGCGGTTGAAGGTTCTTTCCCAGAAAATGACGTTGGCCACCGCCTGCTCGTCTTCCAGCGTCAGGAAAATCGCTTTGGCGTTACCCGGCCGCTGCCGCACCAGGACAAGGCCGGCGACCGAAACCCGCTTGCCGTCCCGAACCTGGCCGAGGCGCGCATTGGGCGTGACGCCGGAATGGTCCAGCCGCTGACGCAGAAAGGCAAGCGGGTGCGCCTTCAGCGACAGGCCGAGCGAACGATAGTCGTGGATGACATGCTCGCCGAGCGGCATTGTCGGCAGCCTGGTCGCGGGCTCAAGATCGCGCAAGCGGATCGCCGGCTGGTCGAACAGCGGCAGGGTCTCGGCGGCACTCTTGCCGTCGAGCGCGCGGACCGCCCACAGGGCGTCGCGGCGGTCGAGGACGAGCGAACGGAAAGCGTCGGCTTGCGCCAGCTTCTCGATCTCATCGACGTAGAGGCCTGAGCGAAGCCAGACATCGCGAACGGATTCGTAGCCGTCGCCGCGTCTGGCGACAAACACCTCCATGCGCTCCTTTGACAGGCCCTTGACCTGGCGAAAACCCAACCGGACGGCATGATTGGTCCGGATGACACCGCGCATTTCGGCATGGCGGCCGAGGATGCGGGCCGGGTCGAAGGGTGCGTCCTCCAATGCGCAGTCCCAACCGGAAAAATTGACGTCGACCTCGCGGATTTCGACGCCATGGTCGCGCGCGTCGCGGACAAGCTGAGCCGGCTGATAAAATCCCATCGGCTGGGAATTCAGGATCGCGGCGCAGAACACGTCTGGATAAAATGTCTTGAACCAGCAGGAGGCATAGACCAGCAGGGCGAAGGAGGCGGCATGGCTTTCGGGAAAGCCGTATTCGCCAAAACCCTCGATCTGCTTGAAGCAACGCTCGGCGAAGTCCTTTTCGTAACCCCGCAAAACCATGCCATCGACCATCCGCTTGCGATAATTGCCGATCGTGCCGGTGCGCTTGAAGGTGGCCATGGCGCGGCGCAGTTCATCGGCCTCGCCTGGCCTGAAGCCCCCGGCGACGATGGCGATCTTCATCGCCTGTTCCTGGAACAGCGGAACGCCCAGTGTCCTGCCGAGTATTTCTTCCAGTTCCGGCTTGGGATATTCGGGCTTTTCCTTGCCCTGCCGGCGGCGCAGATAGGGGTGGACCATGTCACCCTGGATCGGGCCTGGTCGCACGATCGCCACCTCGATGACCAGGTCATAGAATGTTTTCGGCCTGAGGCGCGGCAGCATCGACATCTGGGCGCGGGATTCGATCTGGAAGACGCCGATCGTGTCGGCGCGGCAGATCATGTCGTAGACATGTTTGTCCTCGGCAGGGAGGGTGGCCAGCACATAGGGTTGCCCATAGCCATCCCGCGCCTCAGGATAATAATCCCTAAGCAGGGTGAAGGCGCGCTGCAGGCAGGTCAGCATGCCGAGCGCCAACACGTCCACTTTAAGGATTTTCACCGCGTCGAGATCGTCCTTGTCCCACTCGACCATCTTGCGTTCGTCCATCGCCGTCTTGATGATGGGCACGATCTCGTCGAGCCGGTCCCTGGTGATGACGAAGCCACCGACATGCTGCGACAGATGACGGGGAAAGCCCATGATCTCATTGGCGCATTCGATCACATGCCTTGTCGATTGGTCGGTCTGGTCGAGGCCGCCGGCCCTGGTCTCCTTTTCGCCGAGCTCCGAGGTCGACCAACCCCAGATCGAGCTGGACAACGCGCTCCTGACATCGTCCGACAGGCCCATCGCCTTGGCCACTTCGCGCATCGCCGAGCGGCCCCGGTAGCTGACGACGGCTGCGGCAAGCGCAGTGCGCTTGGCACTGTATTTCTCGTAGATGTACTGGATGACCTCTTCGCGCTTTTCATGCTCGAAATCGACATCGATGTCGGGCGGCTCGTTTCTTTCCTCGGAAATGAAACGCTCGAAAAGCGAGTCGATCCGCTCGGGTCCCACTTCGGTGATGCCGATGCAATAGCAGACCACCGAGTTAGCCGCGGAGCCACGCCCCTGGCAGAGTATGCCCTGGCTGCGGGCGAATTTGACGATATCGTAGACAGTCAGGAAATAGCGCGCATAGTTCAGGCGCTCGATCAAAGCGAGCTCTTCCCGGATCCGCCTAGTCACATCGGCGGGAACGCCTGAGGGGTAGCGTATCGCGGCTCCCTCTCGAGCCAGCCTTTCCAGTTCGGCCTGTGGCCCGAGGCCCGATTCCGTCGGTTCATCGGGATAATTGTATTGGAGGTCACTGAGAGAGAAGCTCAATTCGCCAGCAAAGCGCAGCGTTTCCGCCAGTGCTTGCGGATGCCGCCGGAACAGCCGCGCCATCTCCATTGGCGGCTTCAAATGGCGCTCGGCATTGGCCGCAAGTTCCAGCCCCGCTTCGGCAACAGGTATGTTGAGGCGGATCGCCGTCAGCACATCCTGCAACCGGCGCCGTTCGGACGTATGGTAAAGAACGTCGTTGGTCGCCATCAGCGGAAGGCCTGATGCCTCAGCCATGGCAGCTGCCTGCTCGATACGGTAGCGGTCGTTGCCGCGATAATCCGGGGAAACGGCAAGCCGCAGATTCTTGCCGAAGCGGTCTTTGAGCTGGCTAACCAGCTTGAGATCATCCTCCGCCGGCGTCGACAGATCCGGCAGGATCGCCAGAGACATGAGATCGCCCCATTCAAAAAAGTCGTCGCGATAGAGAAGCGGTGCGCCCTTTTCGCTATCGTCGCGCATATTGGCTTGCGTCAGCATGCGGCACAGATGGCCCCAGCCCTTGCGGTCCTGCGGATAGGCGAGAACGTCGGGCGTGCCATCGCAAAAAACCAGGCGGCAGCCGGGATGATAGGAAAGACCTTCCACCTTGGCCTGCTGCCAAGCGCGCACGACACCGGCCACCGTGTTGCGGTCGGCAAGCCCGATCGACGAAAATCCGAGGAACTTTGCCGCGACCACCAGTTCCTCCGGTTTCGAGGCGCCGCGCAGGAACGAGAAATTCGACTGAATGCCGAATTCGGCATAGGGAACGACCGTCAGCGCGTTCATGCGAAGACCCCATGCATGAACCAGCGCGGCGGGACTTGAGAGGCGCCGTAGAGACCCTGGCGGTAGAGCCAGTAACGGCGGCCGTCGCTATCCTCGATGCGGAAATAATCCCGGGTCGGCGCGTCTTCCGGCCCCGACGTCTCCCGCCACCATTCCGGGGCGATGCGTTCCGGCCCTTCGGCGCGCGCGACCCGGTACAGCGCGCGCCGCCAGCGGAAGTTCATCGGCGGTCCCTCAGGCATTTCGGTGGCCGGCACCTCGATCGGTTCGGGCGAACGGAACAGCCGGATCGGCCGTTCCGGCTGAAAGACAGGCGTGGATGAAGTGTCTTGTATCTTGTCCGGCTTCTTCGGCGGATAGACCCTTTGCGGCGCCTCCGCATAGGGAAGCGTGGCGACGGCGCGCTCCGGCAGATGACTCTCGACGGCAACCGGTTTCAAAACCGCGCTTTCGCCGAGCCGGGCGCGGATGCGGTCGGCGAAAAGGGCGATGTCGGCGCCGTCATCGTGCGTTTCGCCAGCGAGATCCGCCTGCTGCATGTCGAAGGCCGCGGCCGACAGGACCGAGAGGCGCACGAGATCGAAGCCATAGCCGGCATCGATGTCCTGTTCGAGCGCGGCAAGCCTTTCGTGAAACAATTTCTGGATCAGCAACGGCTCGCGCAAGGGCCGCGAGGTGCCGACGGTGATGCGGCTGACGGCGCCGTCGACGCGGAAAAGCAGCAGCGCCAGCCTTCGTGCGCCCTCGCCGCGGCGCTCGAGGTCCACCTTCAGCGTCGTCGCCAGCATTTTCACCAGCCGCTCTATTTCGTCGGTCAGCATGATGGGTTCTGCGAGATGGCGTTCGACCGAAAGCGGCGCGACCGGCAGGCGCGGCGACACCGCCTCGTCGAGGCGGCCGAGCGCCTGGTCGAGGCGCAGAAGCAGCGATGTGCCGAAGCGGCGGGCGAGCGGCGCGCGCGGTGCTGCCATGACGGCGCCCGCCGTGCGCAGGCCGACGCTTTCCAGGCTGGCGCGGATATCAGGCTCGATGCGCAGCGCCGCCAGCGGCAAGGGTGCGAGGAGCGCTTCCTCCTCGCCACCGGGGACGATGCGGTCATTGGCAAACCGCGCTGCCGCCCAAGCAGCACCAGGTGTGGCGGCAAGGCCGGCGCGGACATCGAAACCCTGATGGAAAAAGCGCGACAGAATGTCGTCCAGCATCGCCCGTTCGCCGCCGAAAAGGTGGGTGCAGCCGGTGACGTCGAGAAACAGGCCGTCGGCTGCGTCGATCGCCACCAGCGGAGTGTAGCGGTCGCACCAGTCGGCGAGGCTTTCGAGCAGGCGGCGGTCGGCCTCGGGATCGGCTTCCACTACGTCGATCGATGGGTGCATGGTGCGCGCGTCGGCTATGCCCATGCCGCGCTTCAGATGAAGCGCCTCAGCCCGCTCGTCGAGGGCGGCGATGCGCTGCGCGTTCCCCTGGCGATGGCTGATCACCAGGGGCAGGTGATCCGACGGCCGCGAACGCCAGGACCGCCCCAGACGCTGCCGCAGGATCCTTTCCGCGGCGAGGTGCGGAAACCACAGGGACAGGATTCGCTGCCCGTTCTTCCCCGGCCCTTCTTTCCTCGAAATTGCGTTCATCGGGGTTCCACTCCAGTGTGAATTGTCCCGGCAAGCCCGTGCGGCTCTTGCCGATGCTGACGGTGAAGGCGGGGCGGCCGATCGAGCCGGCGAGCGGCCCGGCGAACGTCTGGCGTGGTGCCGACGGCGCAGCCGACAGGACGAGGCGGACGGATGCCGCCGTCGGTTCGGCCTCGCCGGCCTGGCGCAGCAGGAACACCGGCCGGCCGGCGCTCTGTGCCCGGGCGTGCAGCCGCCGCGTCGCGGTGAGGTCCAGCCGCTGCGGGCTGCCGCGGATTTCGAGGATGACGGCGGCGAGCGCCGTCATCCGGGCGGCTTCCTCGGCGACCCACAGCCCATCGAGGAGCCTTGGCGCCTCGGAAAACAGCAATTGCTCCGGCTCGATGCCGAAAAGGCCATGAAGCCCTCTGGCATAGGGGAAGCCGGCCTCGCGGAAGACCTCCGCGGTGCCGATCCACAGGACCGGCAGTCGCGGCGGCTCCTGTTTGAGGATCAGGCTGACAAGCGACAGGGCGAAACCGGCGACGACCCCGGCATCACGTGTCGCGGCGCCATGGATCTCGCTCAGCGCCGCCTTCGGCAGGCCGCCGCTGAGCGCAGTATCGAGACCCTCGGCGCCGGTGCGCAGAAACGCATCGGGCGGCGCCACGGCGAGGCCGCGGCGGACGATTGTTAGATCCCGGGGCGTGACATCCGCATCAACGGGAGCTGCGCCGGCCGGCGCCTCCAGACGCTCGGGCAGCGTTCCCTCGATCTTCGCGATCTGTCGGCGCAGGGCAAAAACAGTCTCCCGCGCCACGGCGCTTGTCGCCATGACGGTCAGCTTCCACTCACAATTGTTCCTGTTATGTTCTCTAGGATTCCAGAGGGCGCCCGAAGAGTCAAGCGGAGTCATGGGGAATTTATTCCTGCCCGCGTCGGGACGGCAAACCGGCCATTTGCCGAGTCCGGCTCGAAAGCCTATATGCCGGGATCAGAAGGACAAAGCATGGCCCGCATCTACAAGACCCGTACCTGGCACGACGAGCTTTCGCCGTCGATGGAGGAAATGGAGTTCCTGGCCTTAGAGGCTTACGCCCATCTGCCGGAGGAATTTCGCAAGCTGACCGGCGAGATTATCATCCAGATCGCCGAATTTCCGACCGACGAGATCATGGACGATCTGTCGCTGGAAACGCCTTTCGACCTGCTCGGCCTGTTTGAGGGGCGCGGCATCGCCGAGCGCTGGAATCCGCAGACCGGCGAGGGGCCGAACCGCGTCACGCTCTACCGCCGCGCCATCCTCGACTACTGGGCCGAGAACGAGGAGACGCTTGGCGATATCGTCACTCATGTGCTGATCCACGAGATCGGCCACCATTTCGGCCTGTCGGACGACGATATGGAGCGGATCGAAGAGGCAGCGGAGTAGGCTGTGCCGATATTCAGGTGATGCCGGCCTGCGAACGGCAGTTCCCTGCGCTTCCGGTGCTCACGTACCAAAGTACGCTCCGCTCCGGTTCTCGGAAACCACCATTCTCGGCGCGGCCTGACCTGAATCTCAACACACCCTCGTCGGAGCTTTGCAAACTCTACCAATCGCTGAGCTTGGTGCTGGGCCCGTATTCCTGGCCCTCGACATCCTTCACCACGGCCTGGCCGCAGCGCATGCTCTTGGTCTGTTTGTCGTAGGAATAGGTCGGCGAGCCGAACAGGTGCCAGCCCTTGTTCAGCGCCGCTGTCACCTTGTGGCAGAAGCTGGAATCGTCCGGAGCGGACAGAAAGCGGTAGAGTTTCATTTTCATTCCTGTGGTGGGTTGCCAATCATGCCCCGATGGCGGCCGCCTTCGCCAGCAGTTTTTCGGCCTGCGCCAGATGCAGCCGCTCGACCATTTTTCCATTCAGTGCGATGACGCCCTTGCCGGCATTTTCGGCAAGCGCGAAGGCAGCTTTCACCAAGCGCGCCTCGGCCACGGCTTCGGCAGATGGCGCGAAGGCCCGGTTCGCGGCATCGATCTGGGCCGGGTGGATCAGCGACTTGCCGTCAAACCCCATGGCGGCGGCTTCCGTGCATTCGCGCGCAAACGCGTCCAGATCGCGAAAATCATTGAAGACCCCTCGAGTAGGTCGAGGCCACCGGCGCGCGCGGCGAGCACCATCTGCATCAGCCACGGTGTGAGATAGCGCCGGTCGGGCGTGGCGCGAATGCCGGTGTCCTTGACCAGGTCGTTCGTTCCGGCAACGAAACAGACCAGCCGCGAGGCCGGATCCCGGCCAAGCTCGGCAATCGGTCCGATGTTGAGCAGAGCCTTGGGCGTTTCGATCATCGCCCATAGTTTCACCGCGTCGGGTGCGAAATTGTCGTCGAGGACGTCGCCGGCCTCAAGGACGTCGCGCGGCGTGTCGACCTTGGGCAGCAGGATGGCGTCGGGCTCGCAGCGTAACGCGGACAGCAAATCGTCGGCGCCCCATTTGCCGGAGAGCGGGTTGATGCGCACGACCATCTCGCAGCGCCGGCCGGGGCGATTGGCGAAGATGCCGGCCAGTTTTTCGCGCGCAGAAACCTTATCGGCCGGGGCTACCGCATCTTCGAGATCGATGATGACGGCGTCGCAGGCCAGCGGTGAGATCTTGGCCAGCGCCTTGTCGTTCGAGGCAGGGACGTAGAGCACTGAGCGGCGCGGGCGGTAGGTTTCGGTCGTCATGTCCGATCTATGCCGTCTGCGGCCGGTCGAGGCAAGCGGTCTTCGCCTGCACGAAAACTGCATAAAACTCCCGAAAATCTCCTCGGACCCGCCCTGCCGCCTGCATTTCGGCCGGCGAAAAGGCAGTATGCAAGAGCGAGAAAAACCCCGTTGGTCCCTGCCTTACCGGCTCCGCAATGAGGGCTGGTGGCTTGTCGATCCACTCCGGACGCACCGTTCGGCGACCCTACTCCCCTTCATCCGCAAATCTCCGCCCCGGTATGCCGGTCGGATCAAAGCCGCTGAGAAATCCGATCGTGACATCGTTGCTTAAGGCCGCTCCGAGCTATTGCGCGCGATTCGGCGTTGCGGTCCTGCTTGCCGCGCTGGCCGATTTCTTCTTCTACGGGCAGCCCGTCGGCATCACGCTTTTCCTGTTCGGCACTACGCTTGCCGCCGCAGTCACGGCCATCCATCCCTCGGCGCTCCGCGCCCGCGGCCTGTGGCTCGGACTCGCCGCCCTGCTTGTCGGGCTGCTGCCGCTCATTGAAAATGTCAGTGCGCTGTCCGCCGCGATCGGGCCGGCGGCGATGGTCGTCTTCGCGCTTTGGCTGGTCGGCCGGCTGCGGCGTGGGCTTGCCCGCATTGCCGGCCAGGTCGCGCTCTTCCTGCTCGCGGCACCATTCCGGTTCGTCCACGATTTCTTCCGCTGGCGCAAGGCGGCGTGGCGGCTTGGCCAGCGGCCTATCCGCCTTGCGGCGATCGGCGTCTGGATAATGCCGCTGACCCTGGGCGCAGTGTTTCTCGCGCTGTTCGGCGCCGCCAATCCGGTTATTGAATACTGGCTGTCGCTGATCGATCTCCACGCACTGCTCGACCTCATCCAGCTGCCGCGGCTGGCGTTCTGGCTGGTCGTGCTTGCCGGCGTCTGGGTCTTTCTGCGCCCGCGCCTGCCGCGCTTTTTCCGCCGCATTGCACATCTCGAGTTGCCTATCCCCCTCGGGGTGACGACGACAAAATCCGCCAAGGCGATCGAGGACATCGTCTTCGGCAAGGCCGCCATTCTTCGCGCCTTGGTCGTCTTCAACATCCTGTTCGCGGTGCAGACCGCACTCGACGCCACCTATCTGTGGGGCGGCATCGCGCTGCCCGACGGGCTGACCTATGCCGCCTACGCGCATCGCGGCGCCTATCCCCTGATCGTCACGGCGCTGCTCGCCGCCGGTTTCGTCCTGGCGGCGTTGCGGCCGGGAAGTGCTACCTCCGGCGATCCGCTCATCCGTCGGCTGGTCTATGTCTGGGTGGCGCAGAACATCATTCTGGTCATCTCGTCGATCCTGCGGCTCGACCTCTATATCGGCGTCTATGCGCTGACCTACTGGCGCGTCGCCGCCTTCGTCTGGATGGGGCTGGTGGCGGCGGGCCTTGCTCTGATCATCGCCCGCATCGCGCTCGAAAAATCCAATGAATGGCTGCTTTCCGCCAATCTTCTGACGCTTTCGGTGACGCTCTATGCCTGCTCCTTCATCAACTTCGCGGCGCTGATCGCCAACTACAATGTCGAGCACTCCTTTGAAATGACCGGCCGAGGCACTAAGCTCGACTTCTGGTACCTGCGTTCGCTCGGTCCCAGCGCCTGGCCGGCGCTTGATCGCTTCCTCGAGCATCAGGGCAGGACGAGTGCGGCCAGCATTCCCTCCCACCGCGAACTCGTCCGTTTGCTTGGGCAGGACGAGATCCGCTACCGCGCCGGCCAAGAAAACTGGCGCGCCTGGAGCTTTCGCGACTGGCGGCTCCTTCGCACTCTCGACACATATATCCCGTTCGTGGTTCCTCAGGGCTCCGAACCCTTCGTGCCGGGCCGCTGATCCATGCCGCATCACATCCTGGTCGCCGACGATGATCCGCATATCCGCGAAATCATCTGCTTTGCGCTCGAAAAGGCGGGGATGAAGACGGTTGCAGTATCAGACGGCGCAGCCGCCTTGCAGGCGATCGAGCGCCGCGCGCCCGATCTTGTCGTGCTCGACATCGGCATGCCGGAGATGGATGGGCTGGAGGTCTGCCGGCGGCTGCGGCACACATCGGATGTGCCGGTGCTGTTCCTGTCCGCGCGTGATGAAGAAATCGACCGCATCCTCGGGCTCGAAATGGGTGGCGACGACTATGTCACCAAACCTTTCAGCCCGCGCGAACTGGTCGCCCGCGTCAATGTCATCCTGCGGCGCGCCCGCCCGGCAAAGGCGGAACAGACCGACGACCGGCAATTCTCGCACGGCAGACTGGCTTTGCTGCCGGCCAGCCACGCGGCCAGCTTCGACGGCAGGCCGCTTGTACTGACCTCGATCGAATTCGCGATCCTGAAAGGGTTTCTGGCGCGCCCAGCACATGTGCTCGGCCGCGACATGGTGATGGCCAATGCCTATGCCGCCAACATCCATGTCGCCGACCGCACTGTCGACAGCCATATCCGCAACATCCGCGCCAAGCTGGCGGCGGCCGGCTGCACGGACGCAATCGAGACCGTGCACGGCGTCGGCTTCCGGCTGGGCCGGTGCGGCGCGTGAGCACCCAAAAATGGATTGGCAGCAAATGGCGGCCCCGCCTCGCCACCGTCGTTGTTGCCATCCTGATCATGGTGATGGCGCTGCCGCTGGTCGGCCTGTTCTTCTTCCGGCTCTACGAAAACCAGCTGATCCGCCAGACCGAGGCGGAGCTGATCGCGCAAGGTGCGGCCCTTGCCGCCATCTATGCGCAAGAGGTCCGAGACGCCGGCATCGCCATCGAAAAGCTCGGCGCGGCCGTGCCTGCCGAGAGAGACAACCCGGACTCTCCCTACCGGCCGATCGAGCCAAGCCTCGATCTTGCCTCCGACAGGGTTCTACCGACCCGACCTGCGGCGACGGCCGCCACCGTCGATCCAGCCTTCGCGGCGATCGGCGCGCGGCTGTCGGGCATTCTTGCCGAGACGCAGAAAACCACGCTTGCCGGCTTTCGGCTGCTCGACCCCAACGGCGTCGTCATCGCCGGGCGCGAGGAGATCGGCCTGTCGCTCGGCGCTGTTGCAGAGGTTCGCGCAGCACTTGCCGGCCGCTACGCCAGCGCGCTCCGGCAGAGGATCTCCGACGAGCCGCCACCATCGCTCTATTCGGTCAGCCGCGGCACGAGAGTCCGCATCTTCGTCGCCATGCCGGTCGCGGTCGACGGCAAGGTCGCCGGCGTGGTCTATCTGTCGCGAACGCCGAACAACATCGTCAAGCACCTCTATGGTGAGCGCGGCAAAGTGGGGCTGGCGGCGATCGCCATCCTCGGCGGCACGCTGCTTATCGGCCTGGTCTTCCTGCGCACCGTCAGCCGGCCGATCTACGCGCTGATGGAACGGACAAAGCGCATCGCCGCCGGCGATCGCGAAGCGATCAGGCCGCTTGATCATCACGGCACGCGCGAGATGGCGGCGCTTTCCGACGCCTTCCTCGACATGGCCGAAAAGCTGCATGCGCGCTCGGACAGCATCCAGACCTTCGCCACGCATGTCTCGCACGAGCTCAAATCGCCGCTGACGGCGATCCAGGGGGCGGCCGAACTGCTGCGCGATTCGGGTAGCGCAATGGACGAGGCCGAGCGGCGGCGGTTTTCGAACAATATCGTCACCGACGCCGGGCGGCTTAATCTGCTCGTGCGCCGTCTGCTCGACCTGGCACGCGCCGAAAATCTCGCGCCAAGCGGCGAAAGCACATCGCTCAGTGCCGCACTGGCGCTGCTGCCGGCCGAGGCCAGGCTGGCGGTCCGTGTCGAGGAAGGCGGCGATATCCGCCTGCGCATGTCGGCCGAGAACGCGGCCATCGTGCTCGCCAATCTCATCGACAATTCGGCGCGCCATGGCGCAACGCTCGTTTCGATCGCGGCGGCGAGCGCGGACGGCAAGGCGACGATCCTGGTGAGCGACGACGGCGCCGGCATTTCGCCCAGCAACCGGGGGCGGATATTCGAGCCGTTCTTCACCACGCGCCGCGATGCAGGCGGCACCGGCATGGGCCTCGGCATCGTGCTGGCCCTCCTGAAAGCGCATGATGGCACGATCCGGCTGGTTGACTCCGAGCGCGGCACGCGCTTCGAGATCATCCTGCCGACTGTATGAATTGGAACCTGATTCCGAAAACCGGCTTTCGGGATCATGCTCTAGAACTTTCGGGATCATGCTCTAGAACTGGAGACGCAAAAAAGTGCGCTACGACGTCGTTATCATCGGCGGAGCCATCGTCGGATCCTCGATCGCCTATTATCTGCGCGAGGAAGGCTTTTCGGGCACGATCGCGCTGGTCGAGCGCGACCCGCAATTCGCCCATGCGGCAACGACGCTGTCCTGTGCTTCCATTCGCCAGCAGTTTTCAATTCCCGAGAACATCCGCCTGTCGCAGTTCACGCTGAAACTGTTCCGGCGGCTGACGGAAGAGTTTGGAGCCGACGCCGATATCGGCTTTCGCGAAGGCGGTTATCTCATCCTCGCCGGCGAGAACGGACTGCCGATCCTCAAGGCGAACCACGAGGCGCAGATCGCCGAAGGCGCTGACATCGTCCTTGAGGATGCGGATGCGTTGGTGCGTCGCTTCCCATGGCTATCGGCCGAAGGCATCACCGCGGGCGCCTATGGCCGCAGCGGCGAGGGCTGGTTCGACGCGCATGCGATGCTGATGCTTTTCCGCAAGGCGCTGCGCGAGAAAAACATCGATTTCGTCACCGCTGATGTGACCGGCATCGAGCGGCAGGGCGACCGCGTCACCAGCGTCAACCTCGACAATGGCGAGCGGCTCGAGGCCGGCATCGTCGTCAACGCCGCCGGGCCGAATGCCGGCAAGGTTTCTGCAATGGCCGGACTGGTGCTGCCGGTGGAACCGCGCAAGCGCAATGTCTTCATCTTCGAGGCGCGCGAGAAATATGCCGACATGCCGCTGCTGGTCGATCCGAGCGGCATTTATGTCAGGCCGGAAGGCTCGGTTTACATCACCGGCGGCGCCGAGCCGCAAGAGGGCGACGGCCCCGCCGATCCCGGCGATTTCGAGCCCGACTGGCCGCTGTTCGAAGAGGTGATTTGGCCAGTGCTGGCGACCCGCATTCCCGCCTTCGAAGCGATCAAGCCGACGCGCGCCTGGGCCGGCCATTACGACTACAACACGCTCGACCAGAACGCGGTGATCGGCCCGCATCCGCAGGTCAGGAATTTCTTCTTCGCCAACGGTTTTTCCGGCCACGGCCTGCAGCAGGCGCCGGCGGTCGGCAAGGCGCTGGCCGAGCTGATCGTGCATGGCGGCTACCGCACGGTGGATTGCGCGGCGTTTGGGTACACCCGTGTCGCTGAAGGCCGGGCGTTTCGCGAGCTGAACGTGATCTGAGGCGCCATCGCGTCTACGGCAAGGGCGTTGCCGAGCGCATGGCCCTTAACCGTGTTGTCGAAAATGCACCAGGCCTCAGCGCCCGCCGCACTCGCCGCATCCAGCCGCTGCCTGATCGCGATCAGGCTGTCAGTGTCATAGTCCGAGTAATAAATACGCGGCGCGCCATGCAGGCGGAAATAGACGAGGCCCGGCCAGCCGGATGGCGTGGCTGCAGCGGGAACGCGAGCCGGATCGGCTGCGACACGCGCTACACGGAAACCGGTCAGAAGCGCATCGGCGTCCTGTTCGAACCAGCTCGCATGACGAGGTTCGCAAGCTATTTTCGAGCCGGTTTGCTTTCGCAATAAACCGAAGAACTCCTCGGTGACACGCGGCTCGAAGGACAGGCTGGGTGGCAACTGCACTAGCAGCACAGCGAGCTTCCGGCCTAGGCCTCCGGCCTGCCCGAGGAATGCCTCGATCAGGTCTTCGCAGTCGGCAAGCCGATGCTTGTGTGTCACGGTCCTGGGGATCTTCACGCAGAAGCGGAAATCTTCCGGGACCGAATGCGTCCAACGCTCATAGGTCTCACGGCGGTGCGGCTTATAAAAGGATGAATTGATTTCGACGCCGGCAAGACGGCCGGAGTAACGCTCGAGATGCGCCCCGGATCTCGGGAACAGATCCTTGTAACGCGACGGGATGCCCCAACCGGCCGTGCCCACGAAGCATTGATGCTTTTCCATGCCGGAGATGTGGACAGGGCGCTGCGCAGGTCAAGGGAGCGGTACTAGGCCGAGACCATGCGGCCGGCGCTCACCTGTCAGCACTATTCCGAGTGCTCGGCCGCTGCTGGCTCCCGCCGGCAGAAAAATGCGTCCGTCAGCGCTCGCGGCCAAACCAGAACGCGTCCGCCATGCGCGTCATGCCTATCCGTTCGTAGAAGCCGACGGCGTCGGGCACGGAAATCAGTGACATGGCGACGGATGGCCCGAGCTGCCGCCGCGCTTCGTCGAGCAGGCCCTTGCCGATGCCGAGCCCTTGCGCCGATTTGCAGACGGCGAGCTCGGAAATATAGCACACCCACGAGAAGTCGGTGATGCCTCGGGCGAGGCCAATCAGCGGCTTGCCAGGCGTATCGAGCCGCGCCGTCAACACCAGATCGGCATTGGCAAGCATCGCCTTCAGACGGAGGTCGTCATCGATAGGCCGAGTGACGCCGAGGCCGGATTCCACCAGCACGCGGCGGAACTCGGCTGCGTCGAGGGTCGGTTCGCTGGCGTAGAGAACTTTGGGACGTGTTGTCATGCCGGCCAAGGTGCACCATAGGGCGGCGGTTTTGAAGCGGTCTGTGCTCCAGGACCAAGGCCAGCCGAAAACAGCCGCCTTTTATTTGCCCGCAGCTTTGTGTAAACCGGGCGCCAACACATTCCCCGCAGAGAAAAAGAAGACGGGCAAAGACCATGGAAAAATTCACCAAGCTCACCGGCGTTGCCGCGCCGATGCCGATCGTCAATGTCGACACCGACATGATCATTCCCAAGGATTATCTCAAGACGATCAAGCGCACCGGGCTCGGCAGCGGGCTGTTTGCCGAAATGCGCTACAAGGACGACGGTTCGGAAAACCCCGACTTCGTGCTCAACAAGCCGGCCTATCGCAAGGCGCAGATCCTGGTCGCCGGCGACAATTTCGGCTGCGGCTCGTCGCGCGAACATGCGCCGTGGGCGCTGCTCGATTTCGGCATACGCTGCGTCATCTCGACCTCGTTCGCCGACATTTTCTACAACAACTGCTTCAAAAACGGCATCCTGCCGATCACCGTCAGCCCCGAGGATCTGGAGAAGCTGATGGACGACGCCTCGCGCGGTTCCAACGCAACGCTGTCGGTCGACCTCGAAGCAAAGGAAATCCGCGGACCGGACGGCGGCGTGGTCAAGTTCGACCTCGACGACTTCAAGCGGCACTGCCTGCTCAACGGGCTCGACGATATCGGCCTGACCATGGAGAAGGCCGACGCCATCGCCTCGTTCGAGAAGAAGAACGCCGAGTTGCGCCCCTGGGCCTGAGCGGTACGATGACCCGCCGCGACAGGCCGGGTTCGTGGCGGCTGAACGAGGGACAGTCATGACACGTTCGCTTCTTGCCGGCGCCTGCGCGCTGGCGTGGATTCTGATGCCGGTGACTGGCGCGCCTGCACAGACCGACATGGTGCTTGTGCCGGCTGACGATGCGTCCGGCGGGGCCGCCGACCTGGGCGCGTCGAGCAATGCGGCCCTAGCCGACGATGACAGCCAAGCACCGGTCCCGTTCGAGAGTGGGCAGCTGACCATCACCCAGCAGGAAGAGTATGGCGAGAAGGTGCTGGCCTATGACGGCAAGCAGCTGGCCAGCAATTACGAGGTGTCGTTCGACAAGATCGTCAAGGTCGGCGGGGTCAACGTCGCGCTGGTCGATGTCGGCGATGGCGGCAACCAGTGCGGCCCGGCCACGGTGATCGTCTGGAAGCCAGAAGGCGGCACCATCCAGAGCATCACGGTCGAGCAGGATGAATGTGGCGCACCGCCGGCTGCGATCTCCGACAGCGCCATCTATTTCGTGCCCTACCTGCTGCCGGGCGTTTCCAAGCCGGCGCTGCAATGGTCGCCGACGGACGGGCTGACGACTTCCGGCAATCTCATCTATATGCCGGAGCCCGGCACTGACTGGAAAGACGTCGATCCGTCGAAATACGACAACGTCGTCGACGCTTTCCACAACGAGGCCGTCTACAGGCTGGCCGAGACGCTGCTCGGCAAGGAGATGCCCGAGATGGCGACCAGCCTGCTGGTCGGCGGCGGCACCGAGAAAACCGCCTCGGGCGCCTTCTATGCCAGCGGCTGCGTGCCGCACGATTGCGGCGGCAATGACGGCTTCATGGCGGTCGATCCGGCCAACAACAAGCTCTATTTCGCCCGCCGGGGCGACAAGCCCGAGCCGGACGCGTGGCCAGCTGTGAACACGTGGCCCGCCGAGGTCAGGGAAGCGATGGACAAGGCGCTCGGCTCGCCGAATTAGCTTCTTGCTTCGCGCCTTCGTTTCCGAGGCGGGGCCGAGCGGCGGCTGTCGTAACCTTAGAGCATCACAAAAAAGCCCGGCGCATGGCCGGGCTTTCCGTCGAATAGATTCTATCAATCGCCATCGATCGCCGTGGCCATGCGGGCGATGGCCTGTTGATAGACGCTCGCGGAATTCCAGCCAGCAATTGCGCCCATATTCGCCTGCGCGCTCGCGCCGGCCCGCCAACCATGACCTCTGAGGAAGTTGGCGGTGGAAGCCAACGCAGTGGCCTTGTCGCGCAGATTTTTGTTGCCAACTCCATACGTCAAAACATTCCCCGGCAGGAACTGCGTGTGGCCGATCTCGCCATGCGCGGCACCGACCGACGAGGCGCTCAAAGCGCCGCTATCAACCAGCTTCAGGGCTGCAACAGCATGCGGGTAGAAGAACTCCGGGCGGCGGCAATCATAGGCAAGCGTTAAAATGGCGGAGACCGTATTCTGCTTGCCCAAGTAGGAACCGAAGCCGGTTTCCATACCCCAGATGGCGAGCAACACACCCGGCGACACGCCATAGGTCCGTTCGATCTTGCCGAACAGCGCCGCGTTCGACTTCTTCAGTGAACGGCCCTTGGAAATGATGGTGGACGCGCCACGGCGCTTCATGAAATTTTCCACCGAGCCGCTGAAAGCCTTATGGATGGCGCGGTCGACGCCGATCGTCTTTGTTGCGTAGGTCGCGCGTGCCAGAGCGGCCAGACCCTTCGAGCCTACACCGCTGGCCTTTGCTTCCTGCGCGAACTCCGCCTTCCACGCTTCGAAGCCCGCGCCCGTATTGCCGCATTGGGCGGCCTGTGCGCCTGTTGCCACCGCAAGCATCATCGATGCCGCCGCCGCGAAAATCTTTCCCTTGGCAAAAAATGCCATGTTTCTCTCCTGGTTGCCTGGATCTTGTCCCGAATACGAATTTGCCAGCGAAACGCCCGCTTGTCACGGTTGGAGTGACGTGCGCCCGCTTGGACGCCAGTACGCTCCAGCACTTTACAATCTGCGCATCGTGCTTTCCGAGAATCGGAACCGATTTTCGAGCCGCCGCGCTAAGAACTCGTTTACGCATCCTCGCCGCAGCGCTGGCGAATGCCGGAGAACTTGCTTACGATCAAGTAATTATTGTGGCGGGGGCTAAAATATTCATGGAAGACGTTGACGTCGTGGTCATCGGCGCCGGTTCGGCGGGACTTTCCGCTGCCAAGACCCTGCGTGGGGCCGGCCTTTCCTTCAAGCTGTTCGAAGCGATGAACCGTATCGGCGGCCGCGCCTGGACCAGCGACCAGCACTTCGGCGTCCCTTTCGACATCGGCTGCGCCTGGCTGCACGCGGCTGATCGCAATCCCTATTTTCCTGAGGCGCAAGCCGCCCGCTGGACGCTTCACCATCACGACATGAATATCGATCATCTCTATTATCGCAACCGAAAGGCGAGCGAGGACGAAGAGGCCGCGATGAAGGCGGCCGATATCAGGCTTTTCGAGCTGCTGGCGGCGCATGAGGTCAAGGTTGGCGACGACGACCGTCTTTCGGCGTTGCTCGCCAAAGGCCATGCGCCGCGCGCCGCGGCCACCTTTGCCGGGCCGATGGACTTCGGCGCCGACGAGGACGAGATATCGATTCGCGACTTTCAGGGCGCCGCCGATCTTGATCCGAACTATTTCACCAAGGAGGGGTTCGGCGCACTGGTCGCCCGTTTCGGCGCCGACGTGCCCGTCGAACTATCGACGCCGGTGCGGAAAATCCTCTGGGACGTGCCTGGCGTCGCCTGCGTCACCGATCGCGGCACCATCCGCGCCAAGGCGGCCATCGTCACTGCCTCGCCGGCGGTGCTCGCCTTCGAGGAGATCGAATTCTCGCCGGCGCTGCCCGAGACACATTTCGATGCCTTCTTCGACCTGCCGATGGGCATGCTGACCAAGCTGCCGGTCGAAATCAGGGGCACAAGGCTCGGGCTGGCGCCCTTCGACGACCTGCTGATCGAGCGGCTGGCCAGGCACGACATCTACTTCCTTTGCTTTCCCTTCGACCTCGACCTGATGGTCGGCTTCGTCGGCGGCGATTTCGCCTGGGAGATGTCGGCGGCGGGCGAGGCGGCGGGCGTCGACTTCGTCGTCGACCGGCTGTGCGCCATATTCGGCGGGGACGTGCGAAAACATGTCGGGCGCGCCATGATGACCAATTGGGGCGGCGAGCGGTTCGTGCGCGGCGCCTATGCGGCGGCCCGCCCCGGCCGTTCGCGGGCGCGCGCCACGCTGATGCAGCCGGTGGCGGAAAAAATCTTCTTCGCCGGCGAGCATCTGGCCGGTCCGCTGATGCAGACCTGCGGCGGCGCCAGGCTGTCGGGCGAGGCGGTGGCGAGAACGGTCGCCGCCCAGCTTGCGGCAAAATAGCATTGGCAGGAACGCCGGCCGCCGACAGGCGTTTGGGCGATATGCCGGTCCGCACTACATCCGGACCTGATGATTTGAGACCTGATGATTTGAGATTGGGATGAAGCTCTTCGCTTGCCCGCATTGCGGCCACCGCCTCTATTTCGAGAACGCCCAGTGCCTGAACTGCGCCAGCCCCGTGCTGTACGATCCCGAGCATGCGCGCTTCGTGTTGTCCGGCGCCGGCGGCGTTTTCCAGTGCACCAATGCCGACGAGTGCGCCTGCAACTGGATGGCGGAACCTGGCCATGCCTTCTGCCGCGCCTGCGAGCTGAACCAATTGATCCCGGACCTTTCGGTCGACGGCAACCGCCGTCGCTGGATCCGCGTCGAAGCGGCTAAGAAGCGGGCAATCTATTCGCTGCTCGCCGCCGGACTGCCGGTCGTGCCCAAGCGGAACGCCGGCGACGAGGCCGGCCTCGCCTTCGACTTCCTCGCCGATCCGATCGGCGGCCCAGGAGGCGCGCGCATCCTGACCGGCCATGACAACGGCCTGATCACACTGAATGTCGCCGAGGCGGACTCGGCCGAGCGCGAAAGACGGCGCGTCGAGATGGGCGAGAACTACCGTACGTTGCTCGGCCATTTCCGCCACGAGCTCGGCCACTATTACTGGGACCGCCTGATCCGCGACGACCCGCAACGGCTTGCCGCCTTCCGCGCATTGTTCGGCGACGAGCGCATCGATTACGAGCAGGCGCTGAAGACCTACCATGCCGAAGGTGCTGCGCCCGACTGGCAGCAGGACCACATTTCCGCCTATGCCACGTCTCATCCCTGGGAGGACTGGGCCGAGACATGGGCACACCACCTGCACATCACCGATACGCTGGAGATGGTGCATGCGCTGAATTTCCCGCTCGGCCGACTGGAAACGGTAGAGGCCAACGAGCTGTCGCGCAGCGACACCGGCGGCGAGCTGCAACCGGCGCCGTCGGAACCTGCCGCCGTTCCCGAACCGTTCGAAAAGATCCTGGCCCGCTGGCTGGTGCTGTCGGAAGCGTCCAACTCGATCAACCGCTGCATGGGCCTGCCGGACCTTTATCCCTTTGTCATCTCGGAGGTGACCGCACGGAAGCTGGCCTTCGTCCATGAACTGCTGGCTGACGTGAAAGAAACCGGAACAAAACGTGAGCCGGCCGAGGCGTTTTAGCCGGAACGCATGAAGCCCTGTTTCGTTTTCGTTCGTGAGGGACCATCAAAACGGAGCGAAACCATGAACCGCATACTGTTTCCTGCTGTCGCCGGAGCGCTTGTCGCCATGTCGGGTACAGCCTTGGCCGATACCGCTGTCTCGGCTGTCGCCGATCTCAACATTCGAGCCGGCCCCGGCCCGCAATACCCGGTCATCGGCGTGCTCGCCGCCGGCCAGTCGGCAACGCTTGATGGCTGCATCCAAAACAGCAAATGGTGCACCATAGCCGAGGCCAATGGCCAGGGCTGGATTTATTCCGACTATGTGACGGCCGATTTCGGCGGCAACGAGGTCGTCCTGACCCGGCGCCCGGCCGACGCAGACATTACCATCGTCGAAGCGCCCGCCGACGTCGACGATCCCGACATCTATACCGGAGCGATCGTCGCTGGCGAGCCGATCGAGCCGATCAGGCGGCCTCCGGCCGAGGTCCGCACCTACATCGAGACCAACCGGGTCGACCCGGTCTATCTCGAGGGCGAGGTGGTTACCGGCGCGACCTTGCCCGATACCGTCGAGTTGCGCGAGATTCCGGACTACGACTACCGCTATGTCTATGTGAATGGTCAGCCGGCACTGGTCGATCCCGGCACCCGACGCATCATGTACGTCGAGCGCTGACATCAGCGAGCAATCAGGCGGCCGCCCGGCACGAGCCGACGGCGGCCGCCTCTGTCCGATATCGTTAACCTGAGCTTCGTGCCGGAGCGGCGTGCCCGCCGTTCCAGCCTTCTGTTCGAACATCGGATTTCCCAAAACCGGTTCCACTTTTAGGTCCGATGCTCTAGACCATGCGACCCCATGCATCAGGCAAGGAACCCGCGTGATATCAGACCCTGCCGCCTTCGAGCGCTACCGGCATACTCCCAACGCCAAGACGACCCTGCCGCGGCTCTTGCTCGGAACGGCAATTGTCGTCCTGTTCTGGGTCGCGACAACCATCGCCGTGCTGTTCGGCGGCGCCTATGTTTTCGTTATCTGGCAGGCATCGTCTGGCGCCCCGATGGAAGGAGGGGCGGTGCAGAATTTCATGGCTTCGCCCGCCGGGATCCTCGCCGCGCTCGCCTCCTTTGCCGGGATCTGGCTCGGCCTGTGGGCTGCCATGCGCTGGGTCCATCGCGAGCCGCTGATGGCGCTGATCGGCACCAGCCGCCGCGTTTCGCGCTCGGGATTTCTTAGGGGATTGGCCGCGGTGTTGCTCACATCGCTGCTCTCCGAGATACTGCTCTATCTCCTGCAGCCCGAGATTGCGCGCGGCGCGATCGGCCTGTCGTCCTGGCTGCTGTTCCTGATCCCGATCGCTGCGCTGACCCTGCTGCAGACCTCGTCCGAGGAGGTGCTGTTTCGCGGCTATCTTCTCAGGGGCCTGGCCAACCGGTTTCAAAACCCCTTCATCTGGGCGCTGCTGCCAGGACTTCTGTTCACTGCGATGCATTGGAGCCCAAGCTCGACGGCCGCCATCAACGCCTGCGTGCTGGCCTCGATCGCCGCTTTTGCGCTGCTGCTGACGCTTGTGGTCTATGCCACGGGCAACCTCGGCGCGGCGTTCGGCGCCCACCTCGGCAACAATCTGACCGGCTTCCTGCTGATTTCGCATCAGCAAAGCTACAATTCGTTCGCCCTGTTCAACGCCAAGCCGCTCGAAGGGCCCGGCTGGACGACGCTTGATGCCGTCCTCATCGCGGCGATCGGCATCGTCTGCAGCCTGTTGACTGTTCTGCTGCTGCTGCATCCGCGCTCGCCGCTCAAGGTCGGGCCGGATATTTCGCACCCGGGCGGCCCAAGCTGATGCGCATCACGCTGGTGGTGCTGCGATAAACCGAACCGGCCCGGTTCGCGTATTCGGCCCGCACCTTGACTCCGCGGCCGATTTCCTGTCTACACCCCGCGAATTCCGCGACGAGTATCCCTCCGAGCAAGCCGACCGGGACGCCGAAGCCTCTTTGAGGTAACGTGCTGTAAATCGATCCTGGAGGCCAACATCCGGCAGCGCTGTGCGCCCCCGGGTGCTTTTTGGCTTTGGGCTTTACTTGGACACTGGGCGCGAACGCATTACCTCTCGGGCATCATCCGGGTGCCAGGGAAAGGACAAAGAATGTTTGAATCGCTTCAGGAGCGCCTTGGCTCCATCCTGAACGGCCTTACTGGCCGCGGTGCCCTGTCCGAGGCCGATGTCTCGGCGGCGCTGCGCGAGGTGCGCCGTGCGCTGCTCGAGGCCGACGTGGCGCTGGAAGTGGTGCGTTCCTTCACCGACAAGGTGCGCGAGAAAGCCGTCGGCGCCGCCGTGCTGAAGTCGATCAAGCCCGGCCAGATGGTCGTCAAGATCGTCCATGACGAGCTGGTCGAGATGCTGGGCGCCGAGGGCGTCGCCATCGACCTCAATGCGCCGGCTCCGGTCGTCATCATGATGGTCGGCCTGCAGGGCTCCGGCAAGACCACGACATCGGCCAAGATCGCCAAGCGCCTCGGCGAGCGCCAGAACAAGAAGGTTCTGATGGCCTCGCTCGACACGCGGCGTCCCGCCGCGCAGGAGCAGCTTCGTCAACTCGGCGAACAGGTCAAGGTCGCCACGCTGCCGATCGTCGAGGGCCAGACGCCGGTCGACATCGCCCGCCGCGCCGTGCAGGCGGCAAAGCTCGGCGGCCATGACGTCGTCATCCTCGATACCGCCGGCCGCACCCATATCGACGAGCCGTTGATGGTCGAGATGGCCGACATCAAGAAGGTGTCGTCGCCGCACGAAATCCTTTTGGTCGCCGATTCGCTGACCGGCCAGGACGCCGTCAATCTGGCGAAAAGCTTCGATGAGCGCGTCGGCATCACCGGGCTGGTGCTGACCCGCATGGACGGTGATGGCCGTGGTGGTGCAGCACTTTCCATGCGCGCCGTCACCGGCAAACCGATCAAGCTGATCGGCACCGGCGAGAAAATGGACGGGCTGGAGGAATTCCATCCCAAGCGCATCGCCGACCGCATCCTCGGCATGGGCGACATCATCAGCCTCGTCGAAAAGGCTGCCGAAAACATCGACGCCGAGCAGGCGGCGGCGATGGCCAAGAAGATGCAGTCGGGCAAATTCGACCTGAACGACCTTGCCGGCCAGCTTCAGCAGATGTCGAAGATGGGCGGCATGGGCGGCATCATGGGGATGATGCCGGGCATGGGCAAGATGAAGGACCAGATGGCCGCCGCCGGTCTCGACGACAAGATGTTCGGCCGCCAGCTCGCCATCATATCATCGATGACCAAGGCCGAGCGCGCCAACCCCGATATTCTGAAGCACTCGCGCAAGAAGCGCATCGCCGCCGGCTCCGGCACCGATGCGGCCGAGATCAACAAGCTCCTGAAGATGCACCGCGGCATGGCCGACATGATGAAGGCGATGGGCGGCAAGGGCAAAGGCGGTGGCCTGATGCGCGGCATGATGGGCGGTCTGGCGCAGAAGATGGGCCTCGGCGGCATGATGCCAGGGGGTATGGGAGGCATGGGTGGCCCAGGCGGCATGATGGGCGGCGGCATGCCGGATCTGTCCAAGATGGACCCCAAGCAGCTCGAAGCCTTGCAGAAGCAGGCGCAGGCAGCCGGTCTCGGCGGCATGAAGGGCCTGCCCGGTGGCCTTCCCAGTGGGGGTGGCGGCCTGCCTGGGCTGCCCGGCGGCATGAAGCTTCCTGGCTTGGGCGGTGGCGGGCTTCCCGGCCTTGGCAAGAAGAAGTGAGGGCGCCATGAACGAAGAAAAGGACATGGCCGACGCACGTGCGGCGCTGGTCGACTACCGCGCCTCGATCGACAACATCGACGCAGCGCTCATCTACATGCTGGCCGAGCGTTTCCGCTGCACCAAGGCGGTCGGCGAGCTGAAGGCGTCGCATGGCCTGCCGCCGGCCGATCCGGCACGCGAGCAGCAGCAGATCGCCCGCCTTCGCCAACTGGCGAAGGATGCCCATCTCGACCCGGATTTCGCGGAGAAATTCCTGAACTTCGTTGTCCGCGAAGTGATCCGACATCATGAGCACATCGCCGCATCCAACGGCGTAACGAAAACCGGCTGAGGACCAGCCGTAAACCCGAAAATCAGAGTTTTAGGAGAAAAGAAATGCCATTGAAAATCCGGCTGGCCCGTGCGGGCTCGAAGAAGCGCCCCTATTACCACGTCGTCGTCGCCGACGCCCGTTCGCCGCGCGACGGCCGTTTCATCGAGTCGCTCGGCTCGTGGAACCCGCTGCTGCCCAAGGACGGCGAGCGCGTCAAGGTCGACGCCGACCGCGTCAAGCATTGGCTCTCGCACGGCGCCCAGCCGACCGACCGCGTGCTGCGCTTCCTCGACGAGGCCGGCATTGCCAAGCGTGAGGCCCGCTCCAATCCGAAGAAGGCCGAGCCTGGCAAGAAGGCGCAGGAACGCGCCGCACTTCTGAAGAAGGCGCAGGACGATGCAGCCGCCGCTGTTGCCGCCGCGGCAGCCGCGCCGGCCGAGGCGGAAGCCGCGACCGCCGAATAATTCGCTTTCTATCCCCTATGAACGGCGGGCGCTTTGTCCGCCGTTTTGCTGTTCCGTCCGACTTATGATCAATAGCCTTCAGGGCAGCGGGCGATGTAGACGCGCCCATCGCGACCGCGATAGCGGCACCGTCCGGGTTCGGTAGCACGACCGATCAGTGCGCCGGCGAGGGCGCCGACAGCACCACCGATCACCGCCCCTTCAACGTCGTCATCGGCCACTGCAGCGCCGACAGCAGCGCCACCCAAGCCACCGACCGCCGCGCCCTGTTCGGTCCGGGAACAGGCTGCGAGCGAGGTTGCCAATATCATCAGGACTACCAGTTTCTTCATTGTCGTTCCTCTCAAACGGGTTTTTCCGTCCTCGCCGCCACATCTTCTAACTCGCAACCAGGCGATTTGATCCGAAGACAAAGGAGAAGGGCGGCGGCAGACCGCGCCCTCTCCGGCGACGCGACCGCCATCGAACGGCTTTTGAAGCCGCCACTATCGGCTGAACGGGATCAGCGCGCGCACCCTGGGATTGCGCAGGAAAAGGCCGCCCCACAAGATGAAACCGAGATAGACGCCGAACAGTGTGTGCGAAAACAGCGGGCTGCCGATACGTATATGCGTCGCGATGGCGCCACCGAGGTAGGCGGTGAGCAGGATGGCGCCAAGCACCGAGGTGCGCGGCACCGCATAGAGCGCGGTCGAGACCAGTCCGATGATGCCGAGCATGCGCGAGGCATCGGGATCGGCCGGCCAGCCGAGCTGCACCATGGTCTGGGTAACGATATCGAGCGGCGGCAGCTTGATGACGCCGTCGAAGATCATGAACAGCACGATGAGGGCGCTGAGCCCGCGGCCGGTCCACAGCGCGCCCGGCGTGACGGATGCAGTTTGAGACATGGTCATTGGTCCTCCGGTTGTTTCAGGCGCTGGCCGCTCTTCGCCAGGGTCGAACCAAGGACGCGGCGTGAGACGACGATCCGACACGCCTACGATCTTTTGAGCGCATGGTGCTGCGATGAGCGCCGGAACAAACCCTTAAGAAAAATAGAACTTTTCGGCAGTGATCATTTTCGGCGGCGGCTCGCCGAGCGATTCGAACACCGAGATTTCACAGACGCGGCACAGGCCGTCGAGGGCGAGATCGTTGGCCTCGGTGCCGAACGGGTCCTCGAGTTCTTCCGAAAGCGCGTCGAGGCCGAAGAAGGTGTAGGCGATCAGCGCCGTGAATAGCGGCGTCGCCCAGCCGGCAGTCGATGCCAGCCCAAACGGCAGCAGCAGGCAGAAGATATAGGCGGTGCGCTGCAAGAGCAGCGTGTAGGCAAACGGAAGCGGTGTCCCCATAATGCGCTCGCAGCCGGCTTGCGCTGCGGCGATTTCCGACAGGCGCTCGTCGAGGATGCGGTAGCCCATGACATCGATCGCCCCGGCCCTGTATAGCGCGGCGGCTCGCTCGCCCATACGCCGCACCATGGCGTCGGGCGGGTTGGCCAGCTTGGCGGCACTTTCGGCCCCTTCGCCGATGAACGTGCGTGCTTCGGTCGTGGCATCTACCCGCCGAAGCAGGCCGCGCAGGAAATGGCAGAAGGCGATCGCCTCCATCAACAGCCCGCGCAGTTCGATGCGATCCTCGATCAGCCCGGTGCTGGCGCGCGCCAGATTGCGAATGTCGAAGACAAGCTGGCCCCACAGCTTGCGCGCTTCCCACCAGCGGTCATAGGCGGCATTGTTGCGGAAACCGAGATAGATCGACAGCGCCACACCGAGCAAGGCGAACGGCGCGGGGCCGGCATCGCCGAAGTCGAGCTTCAGCGCCGTGACCGCCAGCACCACCAGCGCGCCATAGACACCGAAGCCGAAGATCTGCGGCAGGATGCGCGGCACCACCGAGCCGCGCATGATGAAGAACAGATGCAAGAATCCAGGGCGCGGGCGAACGATCATCGAAACCCCTTTCACGGACCGGCAATGATCCTGATCGGTTCCATTGTGCGATGCAATACACGCATAAGCCCAGCCGTCAGCGACATGGCGGCGTCGCCTTGCCGGCCTGGGGCCGAGCACGTTATCGAAAATCCGCAAGACATTCGGGAGCAATCGATGGCCGGCGAGACCGATCTGAAGAAACTGCTGGCAACGATGACGCCGGAATTGCGTCCCGGCATCCATGTCTTCGCCACACTGCCGCCCGATGCGCCCGTGCCGGACAGCCTCGAGACGGTGATGCTGTTTCGCGAGCGCGAGGGGACGACGGTGATCGCGCTAGAGGAGAAAGCCAATGCCGCTGGCCTGGCGACCGTCTTCCACTGCCGGATGGTGACGCTGAACATCCATTCGTCGCTGGAGGCGGTCGGCTTCCTCGCCGCCATCACCACGCGTCTGGCCGCCGCCGGCATCGGCGTCAATCCGGTCTCGGCCTTCTACCACGACCATTTGTTCGTGCCCGCCGACCGGGCGGAAGACGCGATGGCGATACTAAGGAGGCTGGCGGAGGAGAATCGGCTGTAAGCTGTATCGGCCAAGGGCCGAGCCCGTGACTGCGGGCCGCCGGCTTTCCGGCGCCCCGCGGAGGGCCCGCCGCGGCAGCGGCGATACGGCCCGTGAGCGAAAACTAAACCGGCCGAAGGCCGAGCCCGTGAGCGAGAATCAAGCCGCCTTTTTCTTCGGCTGGATCAGCCCGCGCTCGATCAGCAGCTCCGCGATCTGCACGGCGTTGAGTGCCGCGCCCTTGCGCAGATTGTCGGAGACGATCCACATCGACAGGCCGTTGTCGACGGTCGAATCCTCGCGGATGCGCGAAATGAATGTGGCATCTTCGCCGGCCGAGTCCAGCGGCGTGATGTAGCCGCCGTCCTCGCGCTTGTCGAGAACCTGGCAGCCGGGGGCATCCCGGAGAATTTCCCGCGCGTCGTCGGCGGTGATCGGCTTTTCGAACTCGATGTTGACCGCTTCCGAATGGCCAATGAACACCGGCACGCGCACGCAGGTCGCCGTCAGTTTGATCTTGGGGTCGAGCATCTTCTTGGTCTCGGCGACCATCTTCCACTCTTCCTTGGTGAAGCCGTCGTCGAGGAAGACGTCGATATGCGGGATGACGTTGAAGGCAATGCGCTTGGTGAATTTCTTGACGTCGACCTGGTCGGCGACGAACACGGCCCGGGTCTGCGTGAACAATTCGTCCATGCCTTCCTTGCCGGCGCCGGATACCGACTGGTAGGTGGCGACGACGATGCGCTTGATGGTGGCGAAGTCGTGCAGCGGCTTTAGCGCCACGACCAGTTGCGCCGTCGAGCAGTTCGGATTGGCGATGATGTTCTTGCGCGTGAACAGCGAAATCGCGTCCGGGTTCACCTCCGGCACGATCAGCGGCACGTCCTGATCGTAGCGGAAGGCCGACGAATTATCGATGACGACGCAGCCCTGCTTGCCGATCTTCGGCGACCATTCCTTCGAGACGTTGCCGCCGGCCGACATGATGCAGATGTCGGTGTCGGAAAAATCGTATTGGTCGAGCGCCCTGACCTTCAGTGTGCGGTCGCCGAACGACACTTCCGTGCCCTGGCTGCGCCGCGAGGCCAGCGCCACCACCTCGCTCACCGGAAAGCCGCGCTCTTCCAGTATGTTGAGCATTTCCCGGCCCACATTGCCCGTGGCGCCGACGATTGCAACCTTGAAACTCATCGAAATCTCCTGTCCTCTCCGCTCGGTTTTTGGAGAAAACCCGCCGACCGATGCGGGTTTCAACCCCCGGGCCGGCCCGGGAGAGGGTGGTTAGGCCAAGGGAATCAGACCGTTTTAGTGGTCGTTTTAGCCGTAGTTTTGCTGGAACGAGGAAACGCGCCGACACGCCCGGCCCAATGGTTCGCATTGCGGCCGGGGAAGTCGAATGCAAGAAGCGCCATCAAAAGGCCGCGCATCGAAACTATCCCGTTCGGTGCCGGCTTTTACGCGGTTTGCGCAAAGAGTCAATCGCGACCCGGCGAGGCGGCTTGCCCTGTACAATGGCGGCGGCGCGAAGTACGAACGATTGGATCGTTTGGCTCGTGGCGCTCCTGGCGCTCGCCGACGGATGACCCGTTACGGGCACAAAAGAATCCGAATTCCGAAAGAAGCATATGTCCAATTTCGAAGCTATTGTCCCCGCGCTTGCAAAGGCGCTGGAAAAACGCGGCTATGTCGAGCTGACGCCGGTGCAGAAGGCGGTTCTCGATCTCGGGCAGGCCGATGCGCTGGTTTCGGCGCAGACCGGCTCTGGCAAGACCGTTGCCTTCGGGCTGGCTCTGGCGCCGACTCTTCTCGACGGCGCGGAGCGCTTTTCCCATGCCGCAGCACCGCTGGCGCTGGCCATCGCGCCGACGCGGGAGCTCGCTTTGCAGGTGACGCGCGAGCTCGAATGGCTCTACGAACTGACCGGCGCAGCGATAGCGTCCTGCGTTGGCGGCATGGACATGCGAACCGAGCGGCGCGTGCTGGAGCGCGGCGCCCATATCGTTGTCGGCACGCCCGGCCGGCTGCGCGACCACATCACCCGCAACTCGCTCGACATGTCTGAACTGAAGGTAGTGGTGCTCGACGAGGCCGACGAGATGCTCGATCTCGGCTTTCGTGAGGATCTCGAATTCATCCTGGATGCCGCCCCTGCCGAGCGCCGCACGCTGATGTTTTCGGCTACCGTCCCGCGCGCCATTGCCACACTGGCCAAAGGCTACCAGCGCGATGCGGTGCGCATCTCGGCCTCCGGCGAGGAGAAGCAGCATCTCGACATCGAATACCGGGCGCTGAGCGTAGCTCAGCCCGATCGGGAAAACGCCATCATCAACGTGCTGCGCTATTACGAGGCGAAGAACGCACTGGTGTTCTGCAACACGCGCGCCGCCGTCAATCACCTGACCGCGCGCTTCAACAACCGCAACTTTTCCGTCGTGGCGCTTTCGGGCGAGCTGAGTCAGAACGAGCGCAGCCACGCGCTGCAGTCGATGCGCGACGGCCGCGCCAAGGTCTGCATCGCCACCGACGTGGCGGCACGCGGCATCGACCTGCCCAACCTTGAACTGGTGATCCATGCCGACCTGCCGACCAATCCGGAGACGCTGCTGCACCGAAGCGGGCGGACGGGACGGGCGGGACGCAAAGGTGTCAGCGCGCTGATCGTGCCCAACAGTGCCCGCAGGCGCACCGAACGGCTGCTGCGAAGTGCCGGCCTTGCGGCGACATGGGCAAGCCCGCCTTCGGCCGACGACGTGCGGCGTCGCGACGACGAGCGCATCCTCGCCGACCCGGTCTTCAGCGAACCGGTGAAGGAAGAGGAGCGCGGCTTCATCAATGCGCTTCTCGAGCAGCACGGCCCCGAACAGGTGGCCGCCGCGTTCGTGCGCTTGTGCCGCTCCAGCCGCTCGGCGCCCGAGGATCTTCTTGACGTCGTGCCGTTCACGCCGTCGGGCGACAAGTTTGCGCGCAGGGACGAGGCGCCCAGCCGCCGCGACGATTTCGGCGACAGCGTCTGGTTCTCGCTGTCGGTGGGACGCCGGCAGAATGCCGAGCCGCGCTGGCTGATCCCGATGCTGTGCCGGACCGGCGGTATCAGCAAGCGCGAGATCGGTGCCATCAAGATGCAGCCTGAGGAAACCTTCGTGCAGATCGCGGCGGATTGGGCTGACCGGTTTCTCCAGGCGATCGGCCCCGACCGCAAGCTGCAGAACAACATCGCGGTAAAGCGGCTGGGCGGCACGCCCGACCTGTCGCGGGCCGGCTATCAGGAACCGCGACCCGACAAGAAGCCGCACCGCGGCAAGCGGACGTTCGACCAGAATGCGCCCAAATTCGAGAAGCGCGCACCATCAGCCGATCAGCGCCCTGCCGCGTTCGAGGCAAAGCCTTGGGCCGGTAAGGTAGGCAAGCCGAAATTCGACAAGGCCGGACCCGCCAAGAACAAGAAATCGAAGAAGCGGCCGGCTTAGTTCCTCGACACGGTAATCTTAACAGGTCGGAGGCCGGCCGAGTGAACGTCGATTGCTGCGTTCCGTGTCAAATCGCAAACCTCTAGGATTGACCGGAACGTCCCTCGCTTCGTCATTCCCAGGGTCTGCGCTCCGCTTCGCGTTCGCTCCGCCCGGGGATGATGAAAGCATGGGCGACCTGCTCATAGCCGATGCACGGCGTCTTCGCACGCACCCCTTGCGGTCTGCCGCAACTTTGAACAGTCTGGCCAGCGGGACGAGGGGCAGGACATGCGCGGCGAAGTGCTTCATTATGACGAGGACCAGGGTTTTGGTTTCATCGCCGGAGCCGACGGCAACCGCTACACATTCGCGCGCGAGGATCTGCGCCGAGAGGCGACGATAGGCAGGGGCACGGCCATCGAGTTCCAGCCGGCTGGCGGACGGGCACGCGACGTTTTTTCGATCCGTGCCCAGGCTGCCAGTCCGCCTGCCGCAACCGCCGCCCCGACTCAAACCGGCAATGCGCCCGGGGCGCCGCAACATTTCGGCCGGTCCGCTGAAAGGCGTCCCGCCTCGGCTACCGGATTGTGGGATTATTTCTGGCGGGGCCTGACTGAAAATTACTTCAACTTCGCCGGCCGTGCCCGCCGCAAGGAATATTGGGGCTTTTGCCTGTTCTGGACGATCGCGCTGATTGTGGTCGTCGGCATCGGCCTCTTCCTCGACGATGCCATGGGTCATCTTGACGAATTGCCGGCAGTGGCGGTCGGTCTTTGCGGCGTGTTTGTGCTGGCGACAATCCCGCCATGGATCGGACTGAACGTGCGTCGCCTGCACGATATCGGCTTGACCGGCTGGCTTTTTCTGGTGGTGTTCATCCCGACTATCGGCTGGCTGATCATCCTGGTCTTCGCGCTGATCCCGACGCAGGCTCGTGAAAACCAGTGGGGCCCGGTGCCGGCGGGGGTGAAGACCAGTTAGTCCTGACCTGAGTTAGTCTGCCAAGGCTGCTCGCTCAAGGCGACTCGCTCGACGAGCTGGAAGTCTTTCAGAGCACGACCACGAAGCGCTTTCTTGTGGGCCGCGATTGCGCGTGTTGCAACAATTTCAAACTTCGATCCGTCATAGGCAGTTTCGCAGTCAACCACCTCATCCGGCCAAAGCCAGATCGAGAGAAGCATCTCGCTCTGCTCAGAAATGCTGCCGATCAGATAGAGTTTGCCTCTCTCGGCTGAATGTCGTTCGCAACTAGCTGCAGCAACGATGCGAGGTGCTGGGCGCCGCGAAAGTCCGCTTGGCGTTTGTGCTCGCCAAGAACATCCCTTTCGATGGCGCGTCGTACCTCGCCCATATGTCTGTCAGCCCAGGAACTTGGCGATGATCGCATCGCCCATCTCAGTGGTGCCGACCTCGGTCATGCCTGGCGAATGAATATCCCTGGTGCGCAGGCCGTCGTCGAGCACGGCGGCGATGGCGCTTTCCAGGCGATCGGCTTCAGCCACCATGCCGAAGGAATAGCGCATGCACATGGCGAAGGAGGCGATCATGGCGATCGGGTTGGCGATGCCCTTGCCCGCGATGTCGGGCGCCGAACCGTGTACCGGTTCGTACAGCGCCTTGCGCTTTTTCGTCTTGGCATCCGGCGCGCCGAGCGACGCCGAAGGCAGCATGCCGATCGAGCCGGTCAGCATGGCGGCGATGTCGGACAGCATGTCGCCGAACAGATTGTCGGTGACGATGACGTCGAACTGCTTGGGCCAGCGCACCAGCTGCATGCCGCCGGCATCGGCCAGCATGTGGTCGAGCTTGACGTCGGCATATCTAGCCTTGTGGGTCTGGGTGACGACCTCGTTCCACAGAACGCCTGATTTCATCACATTGCGCTTTTCCATCGAAGTAACGTGGTTCTTGCGTGTCCGCGCCAGCTCGAAGGCGACGCCCGAAATGCGCTCGATCTCGAACGTGTCGTAGACCTGCGTGTCGATGCCGCGCTTCTGGCCGTTGCCGAGATCGATGATCTGCTTGGGCTCGCCGAAATAGACGCCGCCGGTGAGCTCGCGCACGATCAGAATGTCGAGCCCTTCGACCACTTCCTGCTTGAGCGAGGAGGACGCCGCCAGCGCCGGATAGCAGATGGCCGGCCTGAGATTGGCGAACAGCTCCATGTCCTTGCGCAGCCGCAGCAACCCGGCTTCCGGGCGCACTTCATACGGCACCGCATCCCATTTCGGCCCGCCGACGGCGCCGAACAGCACCGCGTCGGCGGCCATCGCCTTGGCCATGTCGGCATCGGAAATCGCTGCGCCATGCGCGTCATAGGCGCAGCCGCCGACCAGCCCCTCATCGGTGACGAAACCGCTGCCGAGCTTGACGTTCATGGCGGCGATCAGCTTCTTCACCTCGGCCATCGCCTCGGGGCCGATGCCGTCGCCGGCGAGCAGGAGAAGATTTTTCGAAGCCATCAGAACCGTCCTAAACTGTGGCGCATGACGCCGAAATCGGAATCGATTTCGGGAAGGATCATGCGCAGAACCAAAATTCTACAGCGTCCTTTGCGCGTCCAAAAGGACGCGCGGCGCTGTCGTGAGCCGCGGTCTTGCTAAACGCCAAGCGGGCTATGCGCAAGCTTTGGTTCAGAGCATCTTTAGCGATCCTCGCGCTCCCATCAGTCCTGCCGGACAGAGGGGACGCTGTCCCGCCGACGTCGCGCAAGCTTCTGCACCGCCGCTCGGTCAGGCCGTGCGCTTGAGTGCCGTCACTTCGATCTCGATCTTCATTTCCGGCTTGTTGAGCTGGCAGACGATCATCGTCGCCGCCGGCCTGATGTCGCCAAAGGCTTCGCCGAGGATCGGAAAGACGATGTCGACGAAAGCTGCGTCGGTGACGTAGTAATGCGCCCGCACCACATCGGCCATCTCGAAGCCGCCGTCCTGCAGCGCTTTGGCGATCGTCGCCAGGCAATTGCGCGTCTGCGCCTCGACCGTCTCCGGCATCGACATGGTCGCATAGTCGTAGCCGGTCGTTCCGGAAACGAAACACCAGTCGCCCTGTACCACGGCACGCGAATAACCGGCGGTCTTTTCGAAGGGCGAGCCGGTCGAGATCAGTTTTCGCATGATTCCCTCGCATATTCCTTAGACAATGTTGAGTTGAGCTGAAGAAGTGTCGTCCTGCCATGGGCCAGACGGTGCGGATCGACAGTGCAAAAACCCTGATAGGCATCGGGCCGACGCAGTTGGAAGCCGACCGGCAGCGAACGTCGATAGTTTTTCGGCGGCCAATTTCAGTGGCAAATCGCAAACTTTCGAGATTAGCCGAAACACCCCTCCGTTCGTCATCCCAGGGCGGAGCAAGGAGCGAAGCGACGCGGCGCAGACCCTGGGATCCATGCCGTTACCTCGCGGCAGTGCTCCTGCGGACCAGAACCGAAGCTACCACCCCGTTCCGCGAAAAAGCTCGAACCACTCCGGATTGGTCTTCTCGATTAGGTCGATCTTCCACTGGCGCGGCCAGCGCTTCAGCGACTTCTCGCGCTGGATGGCGTCACGAATGTCGAAACGTTCTTCGTACCAGACCAGACGCTGCACGCCGTAGCGGCTGGTGAAGCGCGAGCCTTGGCCGGATTTGTGCTCCGGCATGCGACGGCCGAGATCGTTGGTGACACCGATGTAGATCGTGCCACGCTTCTGGCTCGCGGTCATGTAGGCATAGCCGGTCATCA